>NZ_AP025667.1:285000-1536454 GCF_022846655.1 Streptomyces seoulensis | reverse complement strand
CGAGCGGGCGCTCGAGTGGGCCTTCCAGCAGGGCGAGAAGGTGCTGTTCCTGCCCGACCAGCACCTGGGCCGCAACACCGCCGTCCGCGACATGGGCATGTCCCTGGAGGACTGCGTCCTGTACAACCCGCACAAGCCGAACGGCGGACTGACCGCCGAGCAGTTGCGGGACGCGAAGATGATCCTGTGGCGCGGCCACTGCTCGGTGCACGGCCGGTTCAGCCTGGAGTCGGTCGAGGACGTGCGCGAGCGGGTCCCCGGCGTGAACGTGCTGGTGCACCCCGAGTGCCGCCACGAGGTCGTGGCCGCGGCGGACTACGTCGGCTCGACGGAGTACATCATCAAGACGCTGGAGGCGGCCCCGGCCGGGTCCAAGTGGGCCATCGGCACCGAGCTGAACCTCGTACGGCGCCTGGCGGACCGGTTCGCGCCCGAGGGCAAGGAGGTCGTGTTCCTCGACAAGACGGTCTGCTTCTGCTCCACCATGAACCGCATCGACCTGCCCCACCTGGTCTGGACCCTGGAGTCCCTGGCCGAAGGCACCCTGGTCAACCGCATCGAGGTGGACGACGAGACGGAGGCGTTCGCCAAGCTGGCCCTGGAGCGGATGCTGGCGCTGCCGTAGCGGGACCCCGCGTACGACCAAGGCCCGTCGAACACCTGAGAGGTGTTCGACGGGCCTCCGTCGTTCTGTGCGCCGTCAGACGCCCGCGGGCTGCGGCTCGTCGGAGCTGGGCTGCTCGGCCTCCGGCTCCCGCTTCGCCGCCTTCTTCGCCGCACGGCGCTCCTTGCGGAGTTCGACCATCGCGTAGAGCGTCGGGACGAGGAGGAGGGTGAGCAGGGTGGAGGAGATCAGGCCGCCGATCACCACGACCGCGAGGGGCTGGGCGATGAAGCCGCCCTCGCCGGTGACGCCGAGCGCCATCGGGAGCAGGGCGAAGATCGTCGCCAGGGCCGTCATCAGGATCGGGCGGAGGCGGTGA
Organism: Streptomyces seoulensis; assembly: GCF_022846655.1. NCBI lineage: Bacteria > Bacillati > Actinomycetota > Actinomycetes > Kitasatosporales > Streptomycetaceae > Streptomyces > Streptomyces seoulensis. Next base: position 1,535,471 of record NZ_AP025667.1, on the reverse strand, counting down.
CGGCCGCCTTCCACCACGGCCTCGACGACGCCGTACCCCTGGGACCGGTACTGGTTGACCAGGTCGATCAGCACGATCGCGTTGGTCACCACGATGCCGATCAGCATCAGCATGCCGATCATCGCCGGGACACCCATCGGGGTGCCGGTGACGATGAGCAGGCCGATCGCACCGGTCGCCGCGAACGGGATGGAGACCAGCAGGATCAGCGGCTGGACCAGCGAGCGGAAGGTCGCCACCAGCAGCATGAACACGATGGCGATGGCCGCCAGCATGGCCAGGCCCAGGTTCTTGAAGGCGTCGTCCTGGTCGGAGGAGACACCGCCGATCTCGGCCGTGGCGCCCGCGGGGAGCTTCAGGGCCTTGATCTTCGTCTGGAGCTGGGCGCTGACCGCGCCGGTGTTGTCACCGGTCGGCTTGGCCGTGACGGTCGCCGCGCGCTGACCGTCGATCCGGGTCATCGACACCGGCCCGTCGACCAGCTTCACGGTGGCGATGTCACCGAGCTTCACCGCACCGAGCCGCAGGCCCTTGAGCTGGGCCAGGGTGGCCGCCGGGTGGGCGGACCGGACGACGACGTCGCGCTCGGTGTCGTCGAGGACGGCCTTGCCCGCCGGGACGCCCCGCACGGACTGCGCCACCGCCGCGCCGAGCTTCTGCTCGTCGAAGCCGGCCGCGGCCGCCTTGGCGTTCGCCCGCACGGAGATGCGCGGCACGCTCTGCGCGAGGTCGCTGGTCACGTCGGTGACGTGGTCGAGCCCGGCCACGGTGGAGCGCACCTTCTCCGCCGCCGCGCGCAGCGCGGCCGGGTCGGCGGCCTTGACCACGACGCTGAGGTCCTGGTTGCCGAAGGCCGCGCCCGCCGAGACGGTGGTCGTGCCCGCGCCGTCGAGCTTCTTCAGCCCGTCCTCCAGCTTCCGCTGCACGTCGGCGGCGGAGGCGGAGTCCTTCAGCATGACCTGGTACGACGCCTGGTTGGTGTCGGTGCCGCCGCCGAAGGCGGCCATGAAGCCGGAGGAGCCGACGGTGACCTGGTAGTCCTTGACGCCGTCGATCCCGCCGAGCAGCTTCTCCACCCGCTTGGCCTGCGCGTCGGTCGCGGCGAGGCTGGTGCCGGGCTTCAGCTTCTGCTTGACGGTGAGGACCTGCTGCTCGCCCTGGTCGAAGAAGTTGGTCTTCAGCAGCCCGGCCATGCCGAACGTGCCGAACAGCACGACCACCGCGATCAGCAGGCTGACCAGCCGGCGCCGGGTGGCGAAGCGCAGTACGGGGACGTAGAGGCGCTGGAGGCGGCTGTTCGCCTCCTTCTCCTCGGCCCGGCGGCGCGCCTCCTCGGCGTCCTCGGGGGTGCCCTTGGGGGCGCGCAGGAACCAGAACGACAGCACCGGGACCACGGTCAGCGACACCAGCAGCGAGGCCAGCAGGGCGGCCGTCACGGTGATGCTGAACGAGCCGAACAGGGCGCCCACCATGCCGCCGACCAGGCCGATCGGCAGGAAGACGGCGACCGTGGTCAGGGTGGAGGAGGTGACCGCTCCGGCGACCTCGCGGACGGCGCCGAGGATGGCCTCCTTGCGCTCCTCGCCGTAGCCGAGGTGCCGCTTGATGTTCTCCAGCACCACGATCGAGTCGTCCACGACCCGGCCGATGGCGATGGTCAGCGCGCCCAGGGTGAGCATGTTCAGCGAAAGACCGCGGGTCCACAGCACCAGCAGCGCCAGCACGACGGAGAGCGGGATGGAGACCGCGGTGACCAGCGTGGAGCGGATCGACGCCAGGAAGACCAGGATGATCAGCACGGCGAAGAGCAGACCGAGCGCGCCCTCGGTGGTCAGGCCGTCGATGGCCTTGGACACCTCGGGGCCCTGGTCGCTGACGACCGTGAGCTTGGCGTCCTTGCCGAGGTCGGCACGGAGCTTCGGGAGCTGGTCCGCGACCGCGTCGGAGATGGCGACGGCGCTGCCGTCGTGGTCCATGGTCACGTTGACGGCGAGGCTCGGCTTGCCGTCGGTGCGGGTCAGCGAGTCGGCCGGGGCGGGCCGCTCCGCGACGGTGGCGACGTCGGCGAGGCGTACGGGCTTGCCGCCGCCCTGGCCCACGACGCGGAGGTCCTTGATCTGGTCCAGCGAGGAGAACCCGCCGCCGACCTGGACGGTGCGGTTGGCGCCGTCCTCGTCGAAGGAGCCCGCCGGGACGGACGCGCCGCCCGCCTGGAGCGCCGGGATGAGCGCGGCCGGGCTGAGACCCGCCTTGGCGAGCTTGGCGTCGTCCGGGGTGACGGCGACCTGGAGGTCGCGCACGCCCATGACCTGGACCCGGCCGACACCGTCGATGTCCTTCAGCGCCGGGACGACCGAACGGTCCAGCTTGTCGGCCAGCGCCTGCTGGTCGGCCCCGGAGGACGCGGCGAGGACGACGGTGGGCATGTCGTCGGTGGAGCCGGAGACGACCTGCGGGTCGACGGTGTCCGGGAGCTGGGCGCGGGCCCGGTTGACGGCCTGCTGGACGTCGGTCACGAGCCGCTTGGTGTCGTTGCCGTAGTCGAAGGACGCCATGATCACGGCGTTGCCCTCGCTGGCGGTGGAGGTGACCGAGGTGATGCCGTCGACGCCCTGGAGGCCGTCCTCGATGGGCTCGACGACCTGCTTCTCCACCACGTCGGGCGAGGCGCCCTGGTAGGGGGCGATCACCGAGACCATGGGCAGGTCGATGGTGGGCAGCAGTTGCTGCTTGATCTGGGGTATCGCTATGAGTCCGAAGACCAGGGCGATGAGCGACATCAGGCCGACGAGGGCCCGTTGCGCGAGGCTGAATCGGGACAGCCAGGACATGGGAAGGTGGTCTCTCTTCTGTGAGCGGCAGAAGCTGCGGCGGGACGCACGTGCGCGCCCACCTCACACCCTGGTCCATCGTCGGGGCCCGACCCGTAGCCCCCAGGTCCATTTCCGGCGCGGGCCGGTACTCCTCGCGCAGTAGAGCGGGTGGAGGTCAGTCCGACCTCGGGCGGACCAGCCCGGACTCGTAGGCGATGACGACGAGCTGGGCCCGGTCGCGGGCGCCCAGCTTGGCCATGGCCCGGTTGACGTGCGTCTTCACCGTCAGCGGGCTGACCTCCAGCCGCTCGGCGATCTCGTCGTTGGAGTGGCCGCCGGCCACCAGGACCAGCACCTCGCGCTCGCGTCCGGTGAGGGCGTCGAGCCGGGCGAGGCGGGCCGGGTCGGGGACGGGGGCGTCGGACTGGGCGAGGAAGCGGCCGATCAGGCCCTTGGTGGCGGCCGGGGACAGCAGCGCCTCTCCGCTCGCGGCCAGCCGGATGGCGGTCAGCAGCTCGTCGGGCTCGCTGCCCTTGCCGAGGAACCCGGAGGCGCCCGCGCGCAGCGCCCTGACCACGTAGTCGTCGACCTCGAACGTGGTCAGGATGACCACCCGGACGTGTGCCAGCTCCGGGTCGGCGCCGATCATGCGGGTGGCGGCCAGCCCGTCGGTGCCGGGCATCCGGATGTCCATGAGGACGACGTCGGCGCCGCACTCCTTGGCCAGCCGGACCGCCTCGGCGCCGTCGGACGCCTCCCCCACCACGCTCATGCCGGGTTCGGAGTCGACCAGCACCCGGAACGCGCTGCGCAGCAGCGCCTGGTCGTCGGCGAGCAGGACGCGGATCGTCATGCGGGCTTCCTCTCGGCTCCGGGGCGGGTCTGGACGGGCAGGATGGCATGGACGCGGAAGCCGCCGCCGTAGCGGGGGCCGGTGGTGAGGGTGCCGCCGAGCGCGGTGACCCGCTCGCGCATGCCGAGCAGCCCGTGCCCGCCGCCCGTGGTGGGCGCCCCGGTGGCGCCCGCGCCGTCGTCCAGCACGCTGACCTCGATGTTCGGGCCGACCCGTACGACGCTGACCTCGGCCTTGGCGCCCGCTCCGGCGTGCTTCTGGGCGTTGGTGAGGGCTTCCTGCACGATCCGGTAGGCGGCCAGGTCGACGGCGGCCGGGAGTTCGGTGTCCTGGTCGGCGCGGGCGACCTGGACGGGGAGCCCCGCGTTGCGGAAGGTCCCGGCGAGTTCGTCGAGGCGGCCGAGGCCGGAGGCGGGTTCGGTGGGGGCGGCCGGGTCGTCGGACTGGCGGAGCAGTCCGACGGTGGCGCGCAGATCCTCCAGTGCGGAGCGGCTGGCCTCGCGGACGTGGGCGAGGGCTTCCTTGGCCTGGTCGGGGCGCCGGTCCATCACATGGGCGACGACGCCGGCCTGCACGTTGACCAGGGCGATGTGGTGGGCGACCACGTCGTGCAGCTCGCGGGCGATGCGCAGCCGCTCCTCGGCGACCCTGCGCCGGGCCTCCTCCTCGCGGGTGCGCTCGGCGCGTTCGGCGCGCTCCCGGATGGCCTGCACGAAGGCGCGGTGGCTGCGGACGGCGTCGCCCGCGGTGGCCCCGATGCCGGTCCAGGCGACGAGGGCGATGTTCTCCTGCGCGTACCAGGGCAGCGGTCCGGCGAGCATCGCCGCGGCCGTCAGCACGGTCATGGTGAGCAGGCCGACCCGCCAGGTGGTGGCGCGGTCGGTGGTGGAGGCGACGGTGTACAGGGCGATGACGGTGGTCATCGCCACGGGCGCGCGTGGGTCGCCGGTGACGCACTCGACCAGCGCGAGCGTCCCGGTCGACGCCAGCACGGCCAGGGCGGAGCGGCGGCGCAGGACGAGCGCGGCGGCGGCCAGGACCATCAGCAGCAGGCTCAGCGGGGCCGGGCCGCGTGCACCCCAGGCCACTCCGTGGTCGCCGTCCGGTGCCGCGAAGGAACTGCTGATCATGCACAGCAGCACGGCCGCCGCGACGACCGCGTCGAGTGTGAGGGGGTGCGCCTTGAACTGGTACCGGGCGCGTCGCAGAGTGCTCACCCGGTGAACAGTACGGGGCGCCGGGAACGTGCGGGTGCGCGGTGGGACGCCAGGTGTCGGGCGGTGTTCGCCGGGGATACCCGTGGTGGACGCCCGCCGTTGGCCGGGCGGGCCGAGCCTTCTGCTCGCCGGATGTGTCCCGTCGTCGAAAGGCAGTGACCGTGCGCCCCCTCCCCTCGCGTCTGCTCCCTCCCGCAACCGCCGTCGCCCTGCTGGCGGTGCTCGGCCCGGTGGCCACGGTGCACGCGGCGTCCACCGGAACCCCGACGATCAAGCTGTCGGCCGCGTACCTGTCCGGCGCGGTCGGCGCGAGCGGCGACCCGGTGGTCACCGTGACCGTCGCGCAGAGCGGCGCGGACGCCTCGGGGCTGACGGTGACGGCGTCCAAGAGCACCCGGAGCACGGTGGCGGGCACCGGGGACGTCCGGGTCACGGGCAGCGGGGCCAGCCGTACGGTCGCGGTGACCGCCCGCGCCCAGGGCTACGCCGACCTCACCCTGAAGGTGACCGGCGCCGACGGGAAGTCGGCCACGACGACCCTGCACTACGCGGCCTCCCCCGCCGTCCAGCACGCGGCCGACGCCCGCTACCTCACCGGCGCCGCGGACGCCTCCGCCGCCGTGGACGCCGGGGGCGGCTACGTCCTGGTGGCCAACGACGAGGACAACACCCTGCGCCTGTACGACGGCACGGCCTCGGGCGCGCCGGTGCGGAGCTGGGACCTGGGTTCCGCGCTGGGCGCGGACAAGGAGGTGGACATCGAGGGCGCGGCCCGCGTCGGGAACACCGTCTACTGGACCGGCTCGCTCGGCAACAACAAGGACGGCGAGTACAAGGCGGACCGGAACACGGTCTTCACCACCACCCTCTCCGGCTCCGGCGCCGGCACCTCGGTGGCCTTCGGCGGCGCCGGGCACAGGCTGCGGGACGACCTGGTGGCCTGGGACCACGCGAACGGCGACCGGTACGGCTTCGCGGCCGCCACCGCCGACGGCCAGGCCCCCAAGCAGGTGGACGGCTTCAACGTGGAGGGCCTGGAGTTCGCGCCCGGCTCCACCACCACCGCCTACGTCGGCTTCCGCGCCCCGCTGGTGCCGCCGCGCGAGGGCGGGAAGGCGCTGATCGTGCCGGTGACCAACATGGACCAGGTGGCGCGCGGCACGAAGGCGGCGTTCGGCACCCCGGTCGAGCTGGACCTCGGCGGGCTGTCGGTGCGGGATCTGCGCCGCAACGACAAGGGGCAGTACCTGATCCTCGCCGGGTCCTGGGCGGCCGAGGACAACAGCGCGCCCTACGCCCTGTACCGCTGGGACGGGGTGGCCGGGCACCAGCCGGTGAAGGTGCTGGACCTGCCCACGGCGGACGCGGGCGGCTGGGAGTCCGTGGTGTCGGTGCCCGACCTGGACGTGTCCGGCGGCCGGGTCCAGCTCGTCACCGACGACGGCAGCGCCGACCTCTACGGCGACGGCACCGAGGCCAAGGACCTCTCCCACCCGGAGTGGCAGAAGTCCCGCGCCACCTTCTTCACGCTGGGCTGATCAGCCGGGGATCAGTCCGTCGTCGCTGAGCATCTTGCGGACCTCGTCCAGGGTGGCGTCCGGGGCGGGCAGGATCAGCTCGGAGGGCTCCAGGGCGTCGTCCGGGAGCGGGGTGCCGAGGCCCCGGACGGCGTCGAGGAGGGCGGTGAGGGTGCGGCGGAAGCCCGCCTCGTCGCCGCTCTCCATCTCGGCCAGCAGTTCGTCGTCCAGTTCGTTGAGCCGGGTGAAGTGGGAGTCGTCCACGCTCACCTGGCCCTCACCCATGATCCGTACGATCACGTCGGCCTCCTCGGCTCCGGTCCCGGCGGCGGACTACTGCTTGTCGAAGCGGGGGGTGTCCTGCGGCTGCTGCTGGGCCTGCTGCCCGCCCGCACCGCCCTCGATGGCCTGCTGCTGAGCCGAGGGACCCCCGGCCAGCTCGGCCTTCATCCGCTGGAGCTCCAGCTCGACGTCGGAGCCGCCGGAGAGCCGGTCCAGCTCGGCCTGGATGTCGTCCTTGGCCATGCCGGACTGGTCGTCCAGCGCGCCGGAGGCGAGCAGTTCGTCGATCGCGCCGGCCCGCGCCTGGAGCTGGGCCGTCTTGTCCTCGGCCCGCTGGATCGCGAGGCCCACGTCGCCCATCTCCTCGGAGATGCCGGAGAACGCCTCACCGATCCGGGTCTGCGCCTGGGCGGCCGTGTAGGTGGCCTTGATGGTCTCCTTCTTCGTACGGAAGGCGTCCACCTTGGCCTGGAGGCGCTGGGCCGCGAGGGTGAGCTTCTCCTCCTCGCCCTGGAGGGTGGCGTGCTGGGTCTCCAGATCGGTGACCTGCTGCTGGAGGGCGGCGCGGCGGGACAGCGCCTCGCGGGCCAGATCCTCACGGCCCAGCGCGAGCGCCTTGCGGCCCTGGTCCTCCAGCTTCCCGGACTGCTGCTGCAACTGGTTGAGCTGGAGCTCCAGACGCTTGCGGGAGGTCGCCACGTCGGCGACGCCGCGCCGCACCTTCTGGAGCAGCTCGAGCTGCTTCTGGTACGAGTAGTCGAGGGTCTCGCGCGGGTCCTCGGCCCGGTCAAGGGCCTTGTTCGCCTTCGCGCGGAAGATCATCCCCATACGCTTCATGACACCGCTCATGGGCTTCGCGCGCCCCCTTCTGACGGAACTCCGGCTCACCGATCCTGCGACAGAACCCACAGTACGGGCCCTGCCTCCATTACCGCACCGTTCGGGGAGCGATGCGCTCCTCCCCAAGGACGAGCGTCGGCCCGGCCACTCCGGCGTGAGGAGTAGGTGATCCCCGGGGGTGGCCCCTCGACGGGTGTACGACTCGCCCAGGAAGAGTCCGCGACGTCCCCTCTGTACCCCTGTAGACGTCCGGTGTTGCCGGATCGTTCCCCGGGACACTGGGGTCCATGCCGGTGATGCCCGTACCCTTGGGTTTTGTGTTCCGTAGCCGTGCGAAGGAAGAGAAGGCACCCGCCGACAAGGCGCAGGTGACCGGATCCAGTCAGCCCCGCGACCCGCAGGCCCGCAAGGGCAGGCCCACGCCCAAGCGCAGTGAGGCCCAGTCCCAGCGCCGCGGTGTCGCCAGTACGCCCGTGTCCCGCAAGGACACCGCCAAGCGGCAGCGTGAGGACCGCCGCCAGGCCCTGGAGCGGCAGCGCCGCGCGCTGGCAGGGGGTGACGAGAGGTATCTGCCCGCCAGGGACAAGGGTCCGGTGCGCAAGTTCGCCCGTGACTGGGTGGACTCGCGGATCAACGTGGCGGAGTTCTTCCTCCCGCTGGCCATCGTGATCCTGATCCTCAGCGTGGTGCGGGTCCCCTCGATCCAGAACATCGCGCTGCTGCTGTGGCTGATCGTGATCGTGCTGATCGTCATCGACTCCGCCTTCAGCGGCTACCGGCTGCGCAAGCGGCTCGCCGAGAAGTTCCCGGACGTGAACCGCCGGGGCGCCGTCGCCTACGGCCTGATGCGCTCCCTCCAGATGCGCCGGCTGCGGCTGCCTAAGCCGCAGGTCAAGCGCGGAGAGCGACCCTGAGCGCAGACGCTGCGCCCGGCACGGCGGCCCTGGACCGGCCGGATGCGCCGGGCGAGCTGATCCGGCAGCGGCTGGTGACCTGGCAACTGGACGAGCAGCTCGCCCGCGTCTTCCCCGTCGGGCGTCGGCTGCGCGTGCTGGACGTCGGGATGGGCCGGGGCGCGCAGGCGCTGCGGCTCGCCCGGCTGGGCCACCAGGTGACCGGGGTCGAACGCGACCCCGAGCTGGTCGCCGCCGCCCGCGGGACGCTGGCCGAGGAGCCGGAGGGCATCCGCGAGCGCGTCCGGCTGGTGCAGGGCGACGGGCGGGACACCGGTGTGCACTTCCTGCCGGGCAGCTTCGACGTGGTGCTGTGCCACGGCGTGCTGATGTACGTCGAGGAGCCCGACCCGCTGGTGGCCGGGCTGGCCCGGATGCTCGCGCCCGGGGGCCTGCTGTCCCTGCTGGTGCGCAACGGCGACGCCCTCGCCATGGGGCCGGGCCTCACCGGCGACTGGGCCGGTGCGCTGGCCGCGCTGGACAGCGCCGCCCTGCTCCCCCGCTCCCGCACCGAGGCGGACGGCGACGCCCCGGTGCCTCCCGGCCCGGAGGGCCGCGCCGACCGGCTGGCCGCCCTGACCGCCACCCTGCACGGCATCGCCGCCCCGCTGCACGCCTGGTACGGCGTACGCGTCTTCGCCGGGCGCACCCCGGCTGCCCCCGCCTGTGAGGCCGACCTGGAGACCCTGCTCGCGGTCGAGGAGCGTGCGGGCCGCACGGACCCGTACCGGGGGGTCGCGGAGCTGCTGCACCTGTGCGGTGTGCGGGGCTGAGGCCTCGTTCGGGCGTATCCGGCGGGCCGGGGTCCTCGGCCCGTGGGGAGACTCGGGCATGGACGCTTCCCGTATCCGGGCCGGGCTCCGGAGTGCCGCGGTCGCCGTGCCGCTGTGCGCCGCCGTCCTCCTCGCCGGCTGCTCGAACCCGGTGTCACCGGCCCGCAAGGGCGGTCCGACCGCGCAGGCGGCGCTGCCGATGGTGGCGGACGACCTCCAGGACCGGTACCAGATGGTCATCAAGGACGTGCTGCCCTCGGTCGTGCAGCTCCAGGCGGGACAGGCCCTGGGCTCCGGCGTGGTGTACGACGACAGGGGCCACATCGTCACCAACGCGCACGTGGTCGGCACGGAGAAGACCTTCAAGGTGACCACGGCCAGCAGCGAGGAACCGCTGTCGGCGAGCCTCGTCTACTCCTACCCCGAGCAGGACCTCGCGGTGATCAAGCTGGACCGGGTACCGGCGGGGCTGCGCCCGGCGGTGTTCGGGGGCTCCGACGAGGTGGAGGTCGGCCAGATCGTGCTGGCCATGGGCTCACCGCTCGGCCTCTCGTCCAGCGTGACCCAGGGCATCGTCTCGGCCACCGGACGGACCGTCAGCGAGCCCGGGGACAGCGACGGTACGGGCGCCACGCTCACCAACATGGTGCAGACCTCGGCCGCGATCAATCCGGGCAACAGCGGGGGCGCGCTGGTGAACCTCGACGGCCGGGTGATCGGCATCCCGACGCTGGGCGCGTCCGACCCAGGCATGGAGGGCGGGGCGGCGCCCGGCATCGGCTTCGCCATCCCCGCGTCGACGGTGCGCACGGTCGCCGGGCAGATCATCAGCAGCGGCAAGGTCACCGACTCGGGCCGGGCCGCGCTGGGCGTGACGGTCCGTACGGTCGTGGACGACGGCTACCGGCCCGCCGGGGCGGCGGTGGTCACGGTGCAGGCGGGTGGTCCGGCGGCGAAGGCGGGGCTCCGGGCGGGCGATGTGATCACCCGGCTGGGTGACACCCCGACCGGCTCCGGCACGGAACTCGCCGAGGCGCTGGCGGAGGAGGAGCCGGGCGCGCGGACTGCGGTCACCTACCAGCGCTCGGGCACCGCGCACACCGCACAGGTGACGCTCGGGGAGCAGTGACGGGGCCTGCCGACGGGAGCGGGAGAACCCCGCCCCCGCGGGGCCTTCGGCGCTACTGCTCCTGGGCGTTCAGGCTCATCGGCCCGTAGATCTCGGTGCCCTCCTCGAAGAGCCGCACCTGCTCGGCGCCGCCCTCCAGCAGCGCCTTCCAGTTCTCGCCGACCCAGGACTCGGCGTCGCCCTGCGTGGTGAACTCCTCGGGCTCCACCGCGGGCGGGACCTCCGTCCCGTCGGCCTTCTCGAACCGCCACGTCCAAGCTGTCATGCGCGCCTCCTTCGATCCGACTTCTGCGGGCAGCGTATGCGGTCACCGGGGCCGCCCACAGGACATCGTGGATCATCGTCCGCTCAGGCGGCCCGGTGCGCGGGGGCCGCCGGGAGAGGTGAAAATCGGTTCCGTGGATGTCACTCTGCTCGGCACCGGTGCCCCCTCGGGGCTGCCCCGCCCCGCCTGCCCCTGTGCCGTGTGCGCGAACGCGCTCGGCCCGGACGCGCGGGCGGCCACCGCGCTGCTGGTGGACGGGGTCCTGCTGCTGGACCTGACCCCCGGCGCGGCGTTCGCGGCGGCGCGGGCCGGGCATTCGCTGGGCGGGGTGCGCCAGGTGCTGCTGTCCCACCCGCACGACGGGCCCGCCCTTGAGGTGCCGGCCGGGCTGCCGCAGCCGGTCCGGGTGCCGGACGGCCGCGAGCTGACGCTGCTGACGGGGCATCGGGTGCGGGCACTGGCGATGGACGCGGGCGGCACCGGGTACGAGGTGACCGGGCCGAGCGGGCTCCGGCTGCTGTATCTGCCGCCGGGCGGGTCTCCGGCGGGACTGGAGCGGTCGGCGGAGCCGTACCACATGGTCCTGGCCGACATCGTGGGGCGCCCGGACGCGCTGGCCCGGCTGCGGGCGGCCGGCGGGGTGGGTCCGGCCACGGACGTCGTCGCCGTCCACCTGGACCACGACGTGCCGCAGGCCACGGAGTTGCCCCGGCGGCTGGCGGCGGCAGGGGCGCGGACGGTACCGGACGGGGTGACGCTGGCGGTGGGAGCGTACGACGAGGTGCCGGACGTGCCGCGCCGGACGCTGGTGCTGGGCGGGGCGCGCTCGGGCAAGTCGGTGGAGGCCGAACGGCGCCTGGAGTCCTTCCCGGACGTGGTGTACGCGGCGACCGGCGGCACCCGCGCCGGGGACCGCGAGTGGGCGGACCGGGTGGCCGCGCACCGCGAGCGGCGGCCGGGCTCCTGGCAGACGGCGGAGACCACGGACCTGGTCCCGCTGCTGGCCGAGGACGGGCCGCCCCTGCTGATCGACTGCCTCTCGCTCTGGCTGACCGACGTCATGGACGCGGTCGGCGCCTGGGACGACGCCCAGTGGGCGGACGGCGGCCAGAAGGCGCTGCGCGAGCGGGTCCGGGAACTGACGCGGGCGGTGCGCGAGACGCCCCGCACGGTGGTGGCGGTCTCCAACGAGGTCGGTTCCGGCATCGTCCCCGCCACCGCCTCCGGCCGCCGCTACCGCGACGAACTGGGCCGCCTGAACACGGCGTTCGCCTCCGAGTGCGAGCAGGTCGTCCTGGTGGTGGCGGGCCAGGCGCTGGTGCTGCGCGGCTAGGCCCTCCGCGACAGGCCCTAGCTGGGTGACCGTCCCGGTGCGCGGGCCACCACCCGGTAGGTGCTGGCGAAGCGGGTGTGGCGGGTGAGGGGGGCGAGGAGGTGGTCCAGGGCCGTGGCCGCCGCCAGGGGGACCCGCAGGGGCGCGGGGAGGGTGAACGCCGTGGTGAGGTCCTGGGGCTGGTGGGTGCGGGCCGTGGTGGTGATCGCGCAGTCCAGGGCGCGGAGTTCGGCCTCCAGGTTGGGCAGCGGGAGCAGGTGGAGGTGGCTGTGCGGGAGCCAGCGGGGGCCGAGGAGGGCGGCGTAGGCGCAGTCCGGGTCGGCGGCCTCGATCACGAGGTGGCCGCCGGGGCGGAGCACGGCCAGCGCGGCGTGCAGTTCGGCGCGGGGGTCGGGGACGTGCGCCAGGTGGTGGAACATGCTGACCACGTCGTAGCGGGCGCGCAGCCGCTCGGTGATGCCGGGCGTGGTCAGCAGCCCCCGGTGGGCCTCCTCGACGCGGCCCTCGTCGAGCGCCCGCTCGACACGCGCGGAGGGGTCGAGCCCGTCGAAGCTGGTGTACGGGAAGAACTCCTTGGCGGCCTCGGGGAAGTGACCGTGCCCGGTGCCGACGTCGAGCCAGCTCTCCGGGTCGGGGAGTCCGGCGAGGGCGCGGGCGGCGGCCCGGTGGCGACGGCCCGGCAGCGGGCGGGCGGCGTCATCGGCGGACCGAGGGTTCTGGAAGGCGTGGGCGCAGTCGCCGCACCGGTCGAGGGCGACGGCGCCGGTCCGCTGCCGGCCGGGGGCTCTGAGCCGGGTGCGCAGGCGGGCGGAGCCGCACCAGGGACAGTCCTCGCGGCGCGGGCCGGGGAACCGGTCGCTGACCTGCGGGGCGGAGGGCGAGGGCGGCATGGCGGCTCCCTGTACGGCATTTCGCGGTAAACCGGAACGTATGGGATGCCGATCTTGGGTGCAACGACGTCGGCCGGGTGTGGTGGCGGTGTGGCGCGGGGCGCCTCACGCGCGGGCGGTACTGTTCCGCGAATGGACAGGCTTCAACTCGACGACTTCACCGATCTGATCGAGCGCCCGGACGGCGGTGTGCGCGGGGACGCCGAGGCGCGGCGGGAGCGCCTGGCCGTGCCGCCCGGCGCGCTGGGCAAGCTGGACGAGCTGGGCGAGTGGCTGGCGGCCGCGCAGGGCGCGGTGCCCCTGCGGCCGGTCGAGCGGCCGAAGATGGTCCTCTTCGCCGGTGACCACGGCATCGCCACGCTCGGCGTCTCCAAGCGGCCGGAAGGCGGCGCGGCCGGCCTGGTGCGGGCGGTGCTGGAGGGCGCGAGCCCGGCCGCGGTGCTGGCCCGCCGGCTGGACGTGCCGGTACGGGTGGTGGACCTGGCGCTGGACTGCGCGCCGGACGCATTCCCGGCGGAGGTCTCGCGGTACCGGGTGCGGCGCGGCAGCGGCCGGATCGACATCGAGGACGCCCTGACCGCCGAGGAGGCCGAGACGGCGTTCCGGGCCGGGATGGCCGTCGCCGACGAGGAGGCCGACTCCGGCACCGACCTCGTGGTGCTCGGCGACGTGAGCGTGGGCGGTACGACGGCGGCCGCGGTGCTGGTGGCCGCACTGTGCGGGACGGACGCCTCGGTGGTGACCGGCCGGGGCGGCGAGGCCATCGACGACCTGGCGTGGATGCGCAAGTGCGCGGCGGTGCGGGACGCGCTGCGGCGCGCGCGCCCGGTCCTCGGCGACCAGCTCGAACTGCTGGCGACGGTGGGCGGCGCGGACCTGACCGCGATGACCGGGTTCCTGCTCCAGTGCGCGGTGCGCAAGCTCCCGGTGATCCTGGACGGCGTGGTGTCCGCCGCCTGCGCGCTGGTGGGCCAGCGGGTGGCGTTCCGGGCGCCGGACTGGTGGCTCGCGGGCCACGACAGCGGCGAGCCGGGACAGGCGAAGGCGCTGGACCGGATGGCCCTGGAGCCGCTGCTGGCCCAGGGCGTGCGGGTCGGCGAGGGCGCGGGCGCCCTGCTGGCGCTCCCCCTGGTCCGGTCGGCCGCCGCGCTGGCCGCCGAGCTGCCGGAGCGGCCGGAGCCGGAGAAGCCCGAGCCGGAGAAGCCCGAGCCGGGGAAGCCGGAGGACGTGACCGAGAGCGCCTAGCCGGGCGCGGCCCACGGCGCCGATGAGCGCGATTCGCGGCATATGCGGACATATGATCCCCGCTCATGGGAGATGCCCGAGTTGCCGTGGTTGCCGTGGACCAGCGGACGGAACCGGACCGGCGGACCGGGCCGGACCGGCGGCCGGGCGGGATGTCGTCCCGCCGGGCCGCCGCCGGCGCGGTCTGGTATCTGCGGGCCGTCGCGTTCGTCAACTTCCTCAGCGCGGTGTGGGTCTCGCTGGGCCAGGACGTGCGCCGGCACAACCAGGAGAACCTGTTCACGCCGTACCTGCTGACGGCCGGCTTCGCCTCGGGTGTCTTCACCGCGTTCCTGGCCATCACCATGCGGCGGCGCAAGCGGGCCGCGTGGATCCTCAACCTGGCGCTCAGCGGCGCCTTCCTGGCCCTGTTCGCCTTCGCCATGGCCTTCCCGGAGATCCGCCGGTACCCGCAGAACTGGATCTCCCTCGCCCTCACGGCCGCCTTCGTCGCCGTCCTGCTCACCGGCCGCCGCGAGTTCTACGCCAAGGGCGACCGCGCCAACCCCCGGCTCGCCGCGACCGTCGCCGTCGGCGGCACGGCGGTGGCCTCGCTGCTCGCCGCGCTGCTGGTGACGGCCACCAACCAGGCGCCGGACGCGGCGCGTTCGACGTTCCTGGAGCGCTGGCGGTACGGCACGCTGCGGTTGGTGTCCGTGGGCATCGAGGAGTCCGGCTTCCCCGGCATCGACCCGCCCAACTGGGCCGACGTGAGCATCAACGTGCTCAGCACGGGCCTCCTCCTCGCCGCCCTGTACGCCGCGTTCCGCTCCCGTCGCGCCGTCGACCCGCTCACCGAGGACGACGAGAAGCGGCTGCGCGAACTGCTGGACAGGCACGGCGAACGCGACTCCCTCGGCTACTTCGCACTGCGCCGGGAGAAGAGCGTGCTGTGGTCGCCGACCGGCAAGGCGGCCGTCGCCTACCGGGTGGTGGGCGGGGTCAGCCTGGCCTCCGGCGACCCTCTGGGCGACCCCGAGGCATGGCCCGGCGCCATCACCCCCTGGCTGGCCGAGGCGCGGGCGCACGGCTGGATCCCGGCCGTGATGGGGGCGGGCGAGGAGGCAGGCACCGTCTACGCCCGGCACGGCCTGGACGCCCTCGAACTCGGCGACGAAGCCCTCGTGGAGGTCGGCGAGTTCACCCTGGAGGGCCGCGCGATGCGCACCGTGCGCCAGGCGTACAACCGGGTGCGGCGGGCCGGGTACCGGGTGCGGATGCGGCGGCACGAGGACATCCCGGCGGCCGAGATGGCCCACCTCGTCGAGCGGGCCGACGACTGGCGCGACGGCGCCACCGAGCGGGGCTTCAGCATGGCCCTGGGGCGGCTCGCCGACCCCGGGGACGGCCGGTGCGTGATGCTGGAGTGCACCGACGCCGAGGGGCGGCTGCGCGCCCTGCTGTCGTTCGTGCCCTGGGGCCCCGGCGGCCTCTCGCTGGACCTGATGCGCCGTGACCGGGAGAGCGACAACGGGCTGATGGAGTTCATGGTGATCGACCTCCTGCGCCGGTCCCAGGAACTCGGCGTCACCCAGGTCTCGCTGAACTTCGCGGTGTTCCGCTCGGTGTTCGAGCGCGGTTCCCGCCTGGGCGCCGGGCCGGTGCTGCGGCTGTGGCGCTCGCTGCTCAGCTTCTTCTCCCGCTGGTGGCAGATCGAGTCGCTGTACCGGGCCAACGCAAAGTACCGGCCCATCTGGGAGCCGCGCTTCCTGCTCTTCGAGAAGAGCGCCGACCTGCCGCGTATCGCCCTGGCCGCCGCCCGCGCCGAGGGCTTCCTCGAAGCGCCGGGCCTGCCGAAGTGGCTGCACCGCAGACAGTTGGAGACCCACCGGTGAGAGCGTGGGCACGCGCCGAGTGGGGGCCGCTGTACGCGGCCGTACGGGCGGCGCTGCGCACCCGCGGTCCGCTGCGCGCGGCCCCGCTGACGCTCGGCGCGGTGTTCCTGACCGCGCTCCTGCAGTTCGCGCAGAACCAGCCCTGGGGCTTCCGCCTGGTGCAGTCGGCGGGCTCCGTCAGGGCCGCCGACCCGCTGTGGGCGGCCCTGCTGCGCACCCCGCTCTCCCTGTTCGTGCCCGCGCTGGACCTGCCGGTGTGGGGCGCGCTGGCCCAGGTGCTGTGCGTGTTCGGCATCGCCGAGCTGTGCCTCGGCCGCCGCCGCACCCTGCTCATCGCCTACGTCGCCACGCTCGCCGGGACGCTGTACGCGCGCGCCGGGATCGCGCTCGGCCCGCACGCCCCGCTCGGACTGCCCGCCTCGGACGCGTGGGTGGTGGACACCGGCCCCTCGGCGGCCGTGGTGGGGCTCGCGGTGTACCTCGCGGTACGGCACCACGCCCATGTGACGGCGGTGGCGGTGCCGGCCGCGATGGTGGCCGAGGTGCTGCTCAAGGACAACCTGGCCGGCAAGGAACACCTGGCCGCACTGCTGGCCGTGGGCACCCTGTGCCTGGCCGCCCCGGCGCGGCCTCAGCTCCCCCTGGGCAGCCGCGCCGGGGACGGGTCGGGCTTGCCGCCGATCCAGTCCTGAACCGCGCGGCGGGGCTTCGCCCAGCGCCGGTCGTGACGGTAGGCCCGCAGCAGGGACCGGGCACGGGCGCGGGGCCGCCGACCGTAGAAGCGACGCGCCCACGCCGAGGCCGGCCGGGCCAGCCGGAGGGCGCCCGCGAGGGCCACCAGCGGCACGATCGCGCCGAACACGGCGGTACGGGTCTTGCCCTTGCTCAACGCGACCAGGGAGACGAGGAAGTTGGCCGCGACGAACGCGATGACCCCGCCCCGGTCCTGGAGTTCGTCGTGCGAGAGGTCGTTGACGCCGAACGGGGAGAACCCCCCGAGCAGCAGCCCGACCAGCGCGGCGGTGATCACCACGACCTCGACGCTCTTGCGGCCCTCCGCGCTCCAGTACACGTCGTCCAGATGCAGGATCAGCGCGAACTCGTCCAGCACCAGACCCGCGCCGATCCCGAAGACCACGGCGGCGATCGCGCCGCCGGCCCCGTGCCGGTCGCTGGCGACGGCGCCGAAACCGCCGACGACGGTGAGCACCACACCGGGCACCACGTGATGGATGTGCACCCCGCCCGCCTGGACGTTGCCGAACGGCCCCTTCCCGGCGCGGATCAGCCGGGTGATGACCCGGGTGACCACGAAGGTGAGCACGAAGGCGCTGAGGGCGAGCAGCAGCGGAAGCTTGCCCGGTTCCAGGATGTTCCGCTCCCACCAGTGCCCCATGTGCGCACTTTATCCCCGGCCCCCCGCCCGAGCCCGGCGACAGCCCCGGTAGCCTGCGCCGATGCCCGAGACCTCCCCGCTCGACGGACCCCGCTTCGCCTTCGGCACCCTCACCGTGATCCCCGTCCGCGTGCACCGCTGGGACCGGGTGGCCGCACGCGGGGGCATGCTGTGCGCACCGCTGGCCGGACTGGCCGTGGGTGTCGCGGCGGCCGGGCTCGGGCTGTCGCTCCTGCTGCTGGGCGCGGGCCCGCTGCTCGCCGCCGTCGGCTCGGTGGCCGTACCGGCCGCGCTCACGCGGGGGCTGCACCTGGACGGGCTCGCGGACACCGCCGACGGGCTGGGCAGCGGCAAGCCCGCCGAGGAGGCCCTCGCCGTCATGAAGCGGTCCGACATCGGGCCGTTCGGCGTGCTCACCCTCGTGCTGACGCTGCTGGGCCAGGTCGCCGCGCTCGCCGGGCTGTACGGCGACTCCTGGGCGCGGGGCGCGCTCGGGGCGGTGGTCTCGGCGGTCGCCGCCCGGCTGGCGCTCACGCTGGCCGCGCGCACCGGCGTTCCGGCCGCCCGCCCGGAGGGGCTCGGGGCGGCGGTGGCCGGGGTGGTGCCGGTGCCGGGCGCGCTGGCGGTCGCGGCGGCGGTGACGCTCGCGGCCGGAGCGGGCGGGGCGCTGCTCGGCCCGTGGGAGGCGGTGCGCGCGGCGGCGGCCGTCCCGCTCTGCCTGGTCCCGGCCGAACTCCTGCTGCGCCGCTGCGCCGGCCGCTTCGGCGGGGTCACCGGGGACGTCTTCGGCGCCCTCGCGGAGACCGCGGCCACGGCGGCCCTGCTCGTACTGTGCCTCGGCGGACCGGGTCCACTGGGCGGCTGAGAGCGGCAACTGTTCCGCACCTGAGGCGAGTTGTCCCGCTCGCCTTACACGACGGCCGGAAGTGCGGGCGGCCGGGGTGGTCCTCGGCAATGAGCGAACGCACGTACGCGCGTAGTCTCGTGGCGGGTGTTCGCCGACAGGGTGCGGGACCCGGCCGCCATCTGCCCCCGGCAAGGGGCCTTCGACCGGCTGCCGGACCCGCGTCGACCAACCCCTTGCGGCGGTCGCCCCGCGCGGACGACCGAGCATCGCAACGGCATTGGCAAACTTCACATCGGAAGCGAGATTTCACCACCGTGACTGCTCTGACTCTCAAGCCGGCCGCGGCGCCGGGCCCGCGGGCCGACGCGATCGTGATCGGTGTCGCCAAGGCCGGCACGGGCCCCGTCGTGGCGCCCGGGGCCGAGGCCGTGGACCAGGCGTACGACGGCGGGCTGGCCGGCGTCCTCAAGACCCTCGGTGCCTCGGGCGCCGAGGGCGAGCTGACCAAGGTGCCCGCCCCCGCCGGTCTCGGCACCCCGCTCGTGGTGGCCGTGGGCCTGGGCGCCGAGCCCGAGGCCGACGCCGGGTACGACGCCGAGGCGCTGCGCCGGGCCGCCGGTGTGGCCGCCCGCGCCCTCACCGGCACCGGGAAGGCCACGTTCGCGCTCCCCGTCGACGGCCCCGGCGCCCTCGGCGCGATCGCCGAGGGCGTGCTGCTCGGCGCGTACGCCTTCGACGCGTACAAGGAGAGCCCGAAGGACGAGAAGGCGAAGAACGACGGCGCCCCGCTCGCCGAGGCCGTGCTGCTCGGCGGGGAGGACGGCGATGCCGGTGCCCAGGCCGCCCTGGACCGCGCGGTGGCCGTCGGCGAGGAGCTGAACCGCGCCCGCGACCTCGTCAACACCCCGCCGAACGACCTGGACCCCGAGGCGTTCGCCGCCATCGCGCAGGCCGCGGCCGACGAGCACGGCCTCACCATCGAGGTGCTGGACGAGCAGGCCCTGAAGGACGGCGGCTACGGCGGCATCCTCGGCGTCGGCGGCGGCTCGGCGTCCACCCCGCGTCTGGTGAAGCTGGCGTACACGCACCCGGAGGCCGACAAGCACCTCGCCTACGTCGGCAAGGGAATCACCTACGACTCGGGCGGCATCTCGCTCAAGCCCGCCGGGCACAACGAGACGATGAAGTGCGACATGGCCGGTGCCGCCGCCGTGTTCGCCGCCGTCGTCGCGGCCGCCCGGCTCGGCCTCGAGGTCAACGTGACCGGCTGGCTGGCGCTCGCCGAGAACATGCCCTCCGGCTCCGCCACCCGCCCCGGTGACGTACTGAACATGTACAGCGGCAAGACCGTCGAGGTGCTCAACACCGACGCCGAGGGCCGCCTGGTCCTGGCCGACGCGCTGTGGGCCGCCTCGGCCGAGGAGCCGGACGCGATCGTGGACGTGGCCACCCTGACCGGCGCGATGGTGCTGGCCCTGGGCAGCCGGACCTTCGGCGTCATGGCCAACGACGACGCGTTCCGCACCGCCGTGCACGAGGCGGCCGAGGAGGTCGGCGAGCCCGCGTGGCAGATGCCGCTCCCCGAGCACCTGCGCAAGGGCATGGACTCCCCCGTCGCGGACATCGCCAACATGGGCGAGCGGATGGGCGGCGGCCTGGTCGCCGGCCTGTTCCTGCGCGAGTTCGTCGGCGAGGGCATCACCTGGGCCCACCTGGACATCGCGGGCCCGGCCTACAACGAGGGCGGCGCCTTCGGATACACGCCCAAGGGCGGTACGGGCACGGCCGTGCGCACCCTGGTGCGGCTGGCCGAGCAGGCCGCCGACGGCGACCTCGGCTGACCTCGCGCGGTGCTGAGAAGGGGCGCGGACCTGCCCGGTCCGCGCCCCTTCGCGCGGACGTGGGGCGTCTCACACCCCGGCCCGGCGTCCTCCGCACCCCCGACAGGTGCAAAGATGGAGCCCGGCAGGACAGGGCCCCACCACAGGGCCGAAGCATTGAGCGGCCGGACACCAGCCGCCTGCCGGTCATCGGAGACCGGCGTAGGCGCACATGCATGGAGGACGTGACGTGGCGAACGACGCCAGCACCGTTTTCGACCTAGTGATCCTCGGCGGTGGCAGCGGTGGTTACGCCGCGGCCCTGCGCGGAGCGCAGCTCGGCCTGAGCGTCGCCCTGATCGAGAAGGACAAGGTCGGCGGCACCTGCCTGCACAAGGGGTGCATCCCCACCAAGGCCCTGCTGCACGCGGGCGAGATCGCCGACCAGGCCCGCGAGAGCGAGCAGTTCGGCGTCAAGGCGACCTTCGAGGGCATCGACGTCCCGGCCGTCCAGAAGTACAAGGACGACGTGATCTCGGGCCTGTACAAGGGCCTCCAGGGTCTGATCGCCTCCCGCAAGGTGACGTACATCGAGGGCGAGGGCCGCCTGTCCTCCCCGACGTCGGTCGACGTGGCCGGCCAGCGTGTCGAGGGCCGTCACGTCCTGCTGGCGACCGGCTCCGTGCCGAAGTCGCTGCCGGGCCTGGAGATCGACGGCGACCGGATCATCTCCTCCGACCACGCCCTCGTCCTGGACCGCGTGCCGAAGTCCGCGATCATCCTCGGCGGCGGTGTCATCGGCGTCGAGTTCGCGTCGGCGTGGAAGTCCTTCGGGGCCGACGTCACCGTCATCGAGGGCCTGAAGCACCTGGTGCCGGTCGAGGACGAGAACTCCTCCAAGCTGCTGGAGCGCGCCTTCCGCAAGCGCGGCATCAAGTTCAACCTGGGCACCTTCTTCGAGAAGGCCGAGTACACCCAGGACGGCGTCAAGGTCACCCTCGCCGACGGCAAGGAGTTCGAGGCCGAGGTCCTCCTCGTCGCCGTCGGCCGTGGCCCGGTCTCCCAGAACCTCGGCTACGAGGAGCAGGGTGTCGCCATGGACCGGGGCTACGTCCTGGTCGACGAGTACATGCGCACCAACGTGCCGACCATCTCGGCCGTCGGTGACCTCGTCCCGACCCTCCAGCTCGCCCACGTCGGCTTCGCCGAGGGCATCCTGGTCGCCGAGCGGCTGGCCGGTCTCAAGGCCGTCCCGATCGACTACGACGGTGTCCCCCGCGTGACGTACTGCCACCCGGAGGTCGCCTCCGTCGGCATCACCGAGGCCAAGGCCAAGGAGATCTACGGCGCGGACAAGGTCGTCGCCCTGAAGTACAGCCTCGCGGGCAACGGCAAGAGCAAGATCCTCAAGACCGCGGGCGAGATCAAGCTCGTCCAGGTCAAGGACGGTGCCGTGGTCGGCGTCCACATGGTCGGCGACCGCATGGGTGAGCAGGTCGGCGAGGCCCAGCTCATCTACAACTGGGAGGCGCTGCCCGCCGAGGTGGCCCAGCTCATCCACGCCCACCCGACGCAGAACGAGGCGCTCGGCGAGGCGCACCTGGCGCTGGCCGGAAAGCCGCTGCACGCCCACGACTGAGCCTTCGGCCCCCGGGCGCGACGACACAGACTTCCGCAATTCCTAAGGAGCAACAGAAACCATGGCGGTTTCCGTAACCCTTCCGGCGCTCGGTGAGAGCGTCACCGAGGGCACTGTCACCCGCTGGCTGAAGGCCGAGGGCGAGCGCGTCGAGGCCGACGAGCCGCTGCTCGAGGTGTCGACCGACAAGGTCGACACCGAGATCCCCTCGCCCGTCGCCGGCGTACTGGCTTCCATCAAGGTCGCCGAGGACGAGACCGTCGAGGTCGGCGCCGAGCTGGCACTGATCGACGACGGCTCCGGCGCCCCCGCCGAGGCCCCGGCCCCGGCCGCCGCCGAAGCGCCCGCCGCCGAGGCCCCCGTGGCCGAGGCTCCGGCCCCGGCCGCCGAGGCCCCGCAGTCCGCCCCGTCCACCGAGCAGGCGGCCCCCGCCCCGGCTCCGACCGCCGAGGCGACGTCCGGCGGCGGTTCCGCCGAGGGCACGGACGTGGTCCTGCCCGCGCTCGGCGAGTCGGTCACCGAGGGCACCGTCACCCGCTGGCTGAAGTCGGTGGGCGACTCCGTCGAGGCCGACGAGCCGCTGCTCGAGGTCTCCACGGACAAGGTCGACACCGAGATCCCGGCGCCCGTCTCGGGCACCCTGCTGGAGATCGTGGTCGGCGAGGACGAGACCGCCGAGGTCGGCGCCAAGCTCGCCGTCATCGGTGTCGCGGGTGCCGCCCCGGCCGCCGCTCCGGCTCCGGCCGCTCCGGCCCCGGCTCCCGCCGCCGAGGCCCCGGCCGCTCCGGCCCCGGCCGCCCCGGCCCCGGCTCCGGAGGCCCCCGCCGCTCCGGCCCCGCAGGCCCCGACGGCTCCGGCCCCGCAGCAGCAGACCACCCCGGCTCCCGAGCCGGTCCCGTCCGCTCCCGCTCCGGCCCCCGCCCCGGCTCCGGCTCCGGCCGCCCCGGCGACCGCGCCGAGCGCGCCGACCGCCGCCCAGGCGACCGACGAGGGCGCCTACGTGACCCCGCTGGTGCGCAAGCTCGCCGCCGAGAACGGTGTCGACCTGGCCGCCGTCAAGGGCACCGGTGTCGGTGGCCGTATCCGCAAGCAGGACGTCATCGCCGCCGCCGAGGCCGCGAAGGCCGCCGCCGCTCCGGCTCCGGCCGCCGCGGCCGCCCCGGCCGCCGCGAAGAAGGCTCCGGCGCTGGAGGTCTCCCCGCTGCGTGGCCAGACCGTCAAGATGACCCGCATCCGCAAGGTCATCGGCGACAACATGGTCAAGGCGCTGACCGAGCAGGCCCAGCTCTCCTCGGTCGTCGAGGTCGACGTCACCCGTCTGATGAAGCTGCGCGGCAAGGCGAAGGACTCCTTCGCCGCCCGTGAGGGCGTCAAGCTCTCCCCGATGCCGTTCTTCGTCAAGGCCGCCGCGCAGGCGCTGAAGGCCCACCCGGTCATCAACGCCCGCATCAACGAGGCCGAGGGCACGATCACCTACTTCGACACCGAGAACGTCGGTATCGCGGTGGACTCGGAGAAGGGCCTGATGACCCCGGTCATCAAGCACGCCGGCGACCTCAACATCGCGGGCATCTCCAAGGCGACGGCGGAGCTGGCCGGCAAGGTCCGGGCCAACAAGATCACCCCGGACGAGCTGTCCGGCGCGACCTTCACCATCTCCAACACCGGTTCGCGCGGCGCCCTGTTCGACACGATCATCGTGCCGCCGAACCAGGTCGCCATCCTCGGCATCGGCGCCACGGTGAAGCGCCCGGCCGTCCTGGAGACGGAGGAGGGCACGGTCATCGCCGTCCGCGACATGACCTACCTGACCCTCTCCTACGACCACCGTCTGGTCGACGGCGCCGACGCGGCCCGCTACCTGACGACGGTCAAGCAGATCCTGGAAGCGGGCGAGTTCGAGGTAGAGCTCGGCCTGTAACTCCCACGGCCTGTGAAGAAGCCCCCCTGTCGAAGGACAGGGGGGCTTCGCGCTTGCCGGGGGATGCTCGCCTTGTCGGCGCAGGGCAACTGCCTCTCCCCGGGGGCGCGGGGAACTGCGCGACCAGCCACGACGCACCCGCACACACCCCAAACCGACACCCCCACGGCGAGACCGATCGAAAACACCCTGTGCAACTCGTCTCACCTGGGCAAAAGCCCCCCGATGCGCCGCACGGCGCCCGCGGGGCCCCCGTATGGTCATAGAGCCACGCCCCTTGAAGAGGAGCCCCCATGACCGCGCCCGTAATCCACTCGCTGCGCGAACAGATCCGCGAGCACATCGTGGAGGGCATCGTCAGCGGCCGCTGGCAACCGGGCGAGCGCATCGTGGAACGCAGGATCGCCACCGAGCTGGAGGTCAGTCAGACCCCCGTGCGCGAGGCCCTCCGCGAACTGGAATCCCTCCGCCTCATCGAGTCGGCCCCCAACAAGGGCGTACGCGTACGCAACCTGACCGCGGCCGACCTGGAGGAGAGCTATCCCGTCCGGGCCGGGCTGGAGGCCATCGCTGCCGAACTGGCGGCCGGGAGCCTCGCGGAGGACTGCTCGGCCCTGGAGCCCCACGTAGCGGCCCTCTACGAGGCGGACAGGGCCGCCGACGGCACCGGCCAGGTCCGCCACACCGTCGGCTTCCACCGCGAACTCGTGCGGGCCGCGGGCAACTCGGTGCTGCTGCACACCTGGGAGGGCCTGGGCATCGAGGTGTTCACGGCCCTGTCGATCCGCTGGCTGGGCACGGTCCAGCAGTCGTACGCCGAGGAGCACGAGGAACTCGTACAGGCGTTCCAGCGGCGCGACCCCCGCATCGCGGAGCTGGTGAAGGCACACGTCCTGGGCTGCGCGCCCCGCCCCTGAGCGGCACCCCGCTCACCTGGGAAAACACGGCACCCCGTGCCCGAACGAAAGACACCGGGTGCCTACTTTCGCGTGAAGACGGGGTTTTCACCCCCAAACCTTTGATCGATCATCGATCAGGGAGTTACAGTCACCGACGGACTTCTACCGAGTCCTCGCCCTGTCCTGCCAAAGACCAAGGGCACCCCCGAACCCTCACCCATGAGGGATCCCCCTTCGACTGAGGAAGGCGGCGAGATGACCGACCCCAACGCCATCCAGCCGAGCGCGCTCGACCAGCTCCCGGACCGCGACCCCGAGGAGACCGCCGAGTGGCGCGCCTCCCTGGACGCCGTCGCCAGGGAAGCGGGCCCGCACCGCGCCGCGTACCTGATGCGGCGCACGCTGGAGCGTGCCGAGGCGGGCGGTGTCGCGCTGCCGAAGCTCCTGGAGACGGACTACGTCAACTCCATCCCCACCGCCGCCGAGCCGGGCGTGCCCGGTGACGAGGCGATGGAGTCCCGGATCACCGCGTGGAACCGCTGGAACGCGGCCGCGATGGTCACGCGCGGCAGCAAGCACGGCGTCGGCGGCCACATCGCCACCTTCGCCTCGGCCGCGTGGCTGTACGAGACCGGCTTCAACCACTTCTTCAAGGGCAAGGAGTCCCCGGACGCCGAGGGCTCGGGCGACCAGCTCTACATCCAGGGCCACGCCTCCCCCGGCATCTACGCCCGCGCCTTCCTCGACGGCCGCCTGAACGAGGCGCACCTCGACAACTTCCGCCAGGAGGCGGGCGGCAACGGCCTCCCGTCGTACCCGCACCCGCGCCGGCTGCCCTGGCTGTGGGAGTTCCCGACGGTGTCGATGGGCCTCGGCCCGCTCTCCGCGATCTACCAGGCGCGGTTCAACCGCTACCTGACCAACCGCGGCATCAAGGACATCTCCGCGTCCCACGTGTGGGCGTTCCTCGGTGACGGCGAGATGGACGAGCCGGAGTCGACGGCGGCCCTCGCGCTGGCCGCGCGTGAGGAGCTGGACAACCTCACCTTCGTCATCAACTGCAACCTGCAGCGCCTGGACGGCCCGGTCCGCGCCAACTTCAAGATCGTGCAGGAGCTGGAGGCCCAGTTCCGCGGCGCCGGCTGGAACGTGGTCAAGACGCTGTGGGGCACCGCCTGGGACGAGCTGTTCCAGCTCGACACCACCGGCGCGCTGGTCCGCCGTCTGCGCCAGGTGCCGGACGCCCAGATCCAGACGTACCAGACGCGTGACGCGGCCTACATCCGCCAGGACTTCTTCGGCGCCGACCCGGCGCTGGTGGAGATGGCGAAGCTGCTGAGCGACGACAAGATCCTCGAGTGCTTCCACCTGTCGCGCGGCGGCCACGAGGCCCGCAAGGTCTTCGCCGCGTACAAGGCGGCCGTCGAGCACAAGGGCGCGCCGACCGTGATCCTGGCCCAGACGGTCAAGGGCCACACCCTCGGCTCGGGCTTCGCCTCCAAGAACGCCAACCACCAGATGAAGAAGCTCTCGGT
Source organism: Streptomyces seoulensis (assembly GCF_022846655.1). Classification (NCBI taxonomy): domain Bacteria; kingdom Bacillati; phylum Actinomycetota; class Actinomycetes; order Kitasatosporales; family Streptomycetaceae; genus Streptomyces; species Streptomyces seoulensis. The sequence continues at coordinate 1,509,430 of NZ_AP025667.1, read as the reverse complement.
GGACGAGTTCAAGGCGATGCGGGACCTGCTGGAGCTGCCCATCTCCGACAGCGCGTTCGTCGACGGCCAGGTGCCCTACGGCCACCCCGGCGCCGACTCCCCCGAGGTCCGCTACCTCCAGGAGCGCCGCGCGGCCCTCGGCGGTCCGGCCCCGGCCCGCCGGGTGCACCCCCTCGCGCCGCTGCCCGCCCCGGCGGAGAAGGCGTTCACCTCGTTCGACAAGGGCTCCGGCTCGCAGAACGTGGCGACCACCATGGCGTTCGTCCGCCTGGTCAAGGACCTGGTCCGCGACAAGGAGACCGGCAAGCGCTGGGTGCCGATCGTCCCCGACGAGGCGCGCACCTTCGGCATGGAGTCGCTGTTCCCCTCGCTCGGCATCTACTCGCCCAAGGGCCAGACGTACGAGCCGGTCGACCGCGACCAGTTGATGTACTACAAGGAGGCCAAGAACGGCCAGATCCTCAACGAGGGGATCACCGAGGCCGGTTCGATGGCCGACTTCATCGCCGCGTCCACCGCGTACTCGACGCACGGCGAAGCGATGATCCCGTTCTACATCTTCTACTCGATGTTCGGCTGGCAGCGCACGGCCGACCAGATGTGGCAGCTCGGCGACCAGCTCGGCCGCGGCTTCCTCGTCGGCGCGACGGCCGGCCGCACCACCCTCACCGGTGAGGGTCTGCAGCACGCCGACGGTCACTCCCCGGTGATCGCCGCGACCAACCCGGCCGCGCTGACGTACGACCCGGCGTTCGCCTACGAGGTCGCCGTCATCGTCAAGGAGGGTCTGCGCCGGATGTACGGCGAGGCCGAGCCGGGCGAGGACAGGGACGTCTTCTACTACCTGACGGTCTACAACGAGCCGCTGCCGCAGCCGGCCAAGCCCGCCGCCACCGGCATCGACGAGGGCATCGTCAAGGGCCTGTACCGGTTCAACACGGCCGAGTCCGCGGGCGTCACCGTCCCGGCCAACGCCCCGCGCATCCAGCTCATGGGCTCGGGCACCGCGATCCACTGGGCGCTCACGGCGCAGCGGATGCTGGCCGAGGAGTGGGGTGTGGCCGCCGACGTGTGGTCCGCGACCTCCTGGTCCGAGCTGCGCCGGGACGCCATGGACGCCGACGCGGCGCTGCTGCGCGGCGAGGAGCGGGTGCCGTTCGTCCGCCAGGCGCTCCAGGGCGCCGAGGGTCCGGTGCTGGCGGTCTCCGACTACATGCGCCAGGTCCCGGACCAGATCGCGCAGTGGGTGGAGCAGGACTGGTCCTCGCTCGGCGCGGACGGCTTCGGCCTCTCCGACACCCGCGCGGCGGCCCGCCGCCACTTCGGTGTCGACGCCGAGTCGATCGTGGTCGCGGCCCTCGCCCAGCTCGCCAAGCGCGGCGAGGTGCAGGTGACGGCGGTCAAGGAAGCCCGCGAGAAGTACGGTCTGTGACCTCCTGAGGTCCGGTGAAGGGGTACGGCGTGCTGCCGTGCCCCTTCTTCCTTTTCCCGTGCCGTTCCGCGTGCGGGGTGGAGGTGGAGGCCCGATGCTGGTCCCGTGATGGACGAGACGGAGTTCTGGGAGCTGATCGACGCCACCCGCGAGGCCGCCGAGGGCGATCCCGAGGAGCAGGCCGACCTGCTGGTGGACCGGCTGCTCCAGTTCGACCCGGACATGGTGCTGGACTTCGCCCGTCACTTCGAGGCCCGCTACAACCGGGCCTACCGCTGGGACCTGTGGGGCGCGGCCTGGCTGCTGCTGGACGGGGCGAGCGACGACGCCTTCGACTACTTCCGCTGCTGGCTGATCGGCCAGGGCCGCGAGGTCTTCGAGGGCGCCCTGCACGACCCCGACTCCCTGGCCGAGCTGCTGGACGAGTTCGACGAGGAGATCGACGGCGACGGCGAGGAACTGGGCTACGCCGCGGACGAGGCGTACGAGCGCCTGACCGGCATGGTCGCCCCCGACCTGGGCATCGCCCCCGCCCCCGGCGAGCCCGCGGGCACCCCGGTCGACTTCGAGAACGACGGCACCCTGGCGGAGCGGTACCCCACCCTGTGGGAGCGCTTCAGGCCGTGAGCGGACGTTGACCCGGCCCGGCGGGCCCCGTGATCATGGGGCTCTTCGTCGAGGGGGGAGCTGCGGCACGTGGTCAAGCTGACCGGCTTCCTGACAGACCTGGACGACCTCGCCGCCTTCCGCAGGGTCCGGGACGAGCTCCAGGACCCGGAACGGCCGCCCGCCTGCTCGCTCGTGCGGGTCGCCGGGCTGGTGCGGCCGGAGTTCCGCGTGGAGATCGAGGCGTGGGCGCTGGTGGCGGACCAGGGCCTTTCTTCCGGATCAGGCCGACTCGGACCTACGGCGCCTTCTGCGCGACCGCGGCAAGGTCCGGAAGACAGGCCCTAGCGCGTGCGGCCCTGGAGGCGGGCCGCCTTGGCCCGGATGGTGGGCAGGGTGGCGGTGAGGGCCGCTCCGGGGCAGGTGGTGCGGTAGGCGTCGTTGTGGCCGGCCACGGTGGGGAAGGTGGCGGTGGTGCCCGACTCGTAGCGGCTGAGGCCGCTGGTGGAGGTCAGGCGGACGCGGGCGCGGGGGTCGGTGTCGGAGGGGCCGAGCTTCCAGGCGGCGAGCGCGGCGATGGCGTCCGTCATGGCCCGCGGGACCGAGGCTCCGGCGGTGAAGGTGCCGAGCGCGGCGATGCCCGCCGAGCGGTGGTTGAAGCCCTGGGTGTGGGCTCCGGTGACCGCCCGGTCCATGCCCCCGGCGCGGCCCTCGTAGATGGTGCCGCAGCGGTCGACCAGGAAGTTGTAGCCGATGTCGTCCCAGTGCCTGCCGCCGGTCTGGCCGGAGTACAGCGCGCGGATGACGCGCGGGGAGTCGGCACAGTCGTAGTCGTTGGGCGAGTCGGTGTGGTGGATGAAGACGGCGACGACCCTGTCGTCGTAGCGCGGCGGCGGCTGCCGGCGCAGGGTGACGCCGTCCAGCCAGGCGGAGCGGGGCAGGATGGCCGGGCGGGGCGCGCGGTGGGCCACGGGAGCCGTGCTCGGGGCCGGGTGCGCGGGCTGGGCCGTGACGGCGCGCTCGCTGCCCCGGGCGAACAGCAGCAGGGCGACGACGGCGGTCAGTGCGGGCAGGACGCCGGACAGGCGCGCGGTACGCCGGTGGCGTGTCCACGCCGGTGACCACTTCATGATCCCACTGTCGGGCCGGGGTGGCGGGTCCGCGATGTGTGGTGTGCCACCCGGTGGAACCATCGTCCCGGTCCGGGGCGTTTCTGTGGGTACATACATACGAGGACCGTTCGCCGAGGGTGGCCGGACGGGCGGCTGATCAGCGGGCCCGCCCCGCCCGTACTAAAGGGGTGTCCCGTCGATCAGGCGCGAACCCGGCGTGACCGACGGGACACCCTGTGGGGGTTTCCGAGAGAAAGGCGGCTCCGTGGACCTGCTCGACGTGCTGCTCGTGCTGGTGATCCTGCTCTACGCGGCTTCCGGTTACCGGCGCGGTCTGGTGGCCGGCTGTGTCTCGCTGGCCGGATTCGTGGGCGGCGCGGCGGTCGGCGTGTGGGCGCTGCCGTGGGTGACGGGGCTGGTGACGCGCGGTTCGGCGGCGGCGACGGTGGTCGCGGTGCTGACGGTGCTGGTGCCGGGCATGATCGGGCACGAGCTGGCGGGCCGGCTGGCGGTGCGGCTGCGGATGCGGATGGACCAGACGGGCCGCAGCCCCGTCCGGGTGGCGGACGGCATCGGGGGCGCCGCGGCCAATGCCGTCGCCGTGCTGCTCGTGGCGTGGGTCGCGGCGAGCGTGCTGGGCGCGGCGCCCTCGCAGACGGTGACCCATGCGATCCGCAACTCCGCGCTGCTGGGCGCGGTGCAGCGGACGATGCCGGAGACCACCCCGGCCTGGTTCTCACGGGCCACCTCCGCGCTGACGGAGGCGGGCTTCCCGCAGGTGTTCAACCCGTTCGAGAACGAGTCGACGGCACAGGTCGCCGAACCCTCCGGGGACAGCGTGACCCCGGCGGCCACGGAGGCGGCCCGGCGCAGCACGGTGAAGATCGAGGGGTCGGCGGGCACCGAGGGCCGCGAGGGCAGCGGGTTCGTGTACGCGCCGCGCCGGGTGATGACGAACGCGCACGTGGTGGCCGGCATCGACAACCCGACGGTGCGGATCGGCGGTGTCGGTCCGGCGTACCAGGCGCGGGTGGTGCTGTTCGACTCGAGCCGGGACGTGGCGGTGCTGTACGTACCGGGTCTGCGGGCCCCGGTCCTGCCGTTCGACAGCTCCGCGCGGCGCGGTGAGTCGGCGGTGGTGGCGGGCTATCCGCAGGACGGGAGCCTGAACCTCCAGGCGGCGACGGTGGCGAACCGGGTGCGCGCGACCGGCCAGAACATCTACAGCGACCGCACGGTCACCCGCGAGATCTACTCCATCCGCTCCACCGTGCGGCCCGGCAACTCGGGCGGCCCGCTGCTGACCACGGACGGCCGGGTCTTCGGCGTGGTCTTCGCCCGGTCCACCTCCAGCTCGGAGACGGGGTACGTGCTGACGGCGGCGGAGGTATCGGCCGACGCGCGGCGGGCGGAATCGGCGACGGTGCCGGTGGACACGGGTGAGCTGATCACGGGTTAGGCGGCCGTTCGGATCAAGGCGTGCCGCCCTGATCCAGGGCATGCGGGGCATGCTGGGATCATGGAATCTTCCCGAATCGCGGTGGCCGGTGCGTCCGGTCTCATCGGCAGCGCCCTGGTGCGGTCCCTCACCGACGACGGGCACCAGGTGGTGCGGCTGGTCAGGCGGGAGCCGCAGGGCCCGGACGAGGTGCGCTGGGACCCCGAGGAGCAGTACGTGGACGCGGCCGGGCTGTCCGGCTGCGACGCGGTGGTCAACCTCGCGGGGGCCGGGATCGGCGACAAGCGCTGGACGCCCGAGTACAAGCGGGTGATCCGGGACAGCCGGGTGCTGGGCACGACGGCGCTCGCGGAGGCGGCCGCCTCGCTGCCGGAGCCGCCGAGGGTCTTCGTGAACGGCAGCGCGATCGGCTTCTACGGCGAAACCGGCGACCGGATCGTGGACGAGGACGCTCCGCCCGGCGAGGGTTTCCTGCCCTCGGTGTGCGAGGAGTGGGAGGCGGCTGCGGCCCCGGTGCGGGAGGCGGGCGTACGGACGGTGTTCGTGCGCACCGGGCTGGTGGTGGCGTCCGGGGGCGGGGCGTGGGCGCGGATGTTCCCGCTGTTCAAGGCGGGGCTCGGGGGACGGCTCGGGGACGGGCGGCAGTACTGGTCGTACATCGCGCTGCACGACGAGGTGGCCGCGATCCGGCATCTCCTCGACCGCGACGACCTCTCCGGCCCCTTCAACCTGACCGCGCCCCACCCGCTGACCAACCAGGAGATCACCGAGGCGATGGGGCGGGTGCTGCACCGGCCGACGCCGTTCCCGGTGCCGGCGGCGGTCCTGCGCACGGTGCTGGGCGAGATGGCCGGGGATGTGCTGGGCAGTCAGCGGGTGGTGCCCGAGCGGCTGTCGGAGTCCGGTTTCCAGTTCGCGTTCCCCGGCATCGAGGACACGATCCGGGCGGCGGAGTAGCGCGGTGGAGTAGACCGGGCCGCGGCGGGCAGCGAGCGGATATGAACGTATGCGACCTCCATGCGACCGTGCCCTGTCGATGCGCGACTGTCCTTGACTGACAAGGGTCCTAATCTCGACCCGAACTCGCGTATCCGGCGGGCCAGTTGGGGGCATCACGTCTCCACCGGCCGCGCAACCACAGGAGGGCCTCGTGCTTGAGCCCACGTACCAGGTGGACGTCGTCGTCGTGGGAGCCGGGGTCGCCGGACTCGCGGCGGCCCATCGGCTCACCAGCGCAGGAGTGACGACCGCAGTACTGGAGGCCGCCCCCGGGGTCGGCGGCCGCATGTCGACCGAGAAGGTCGACGGCTTCCGCCTCGACCGCATCGGACGGCCCCTGTCCGCACCCGGCCCCGAGTTGCGCACCACACCCGGGCTGGCACCGCTCGCGCTACGGCGTTTCGCCCCCGGCGTGCTGCTGCACCGGGACGGCCGCACGCACCGCGCGGGCGCACCGGCACCCGCAGGAGGCGCAAGGGGCGCACTTCATGCGGTGCGCGCCCTGGCGAGCGCCCCCAGGGGCCCGGTCGCCGCCCCCGGCCGCACCGGGACACCGGTGGGCGGGGCGTGGGACCAGGCCCGGCTGGGCGCCGCGCTGGCCCGGATCGCGGCCACGCCGGTGGAACGGCTGCTGGCCCGCCCGGAGGAGGCCGCAGCGGACGCCCTGGCGGCCCGCGGGATACCCGCCCGCACCGTGGAGGGGTTCCTGCGCCCGCTGCTGGCCGCGCTGCTGTGCGACCCGGAGCTGACCACCTCCAGCCGGAGCGCCGACCTCGCCCTGCGGGCGTTCGCCGGAGGACGGCTGGGCGTGCCCGAGGGCGGCGCGGAGGCGCTGCCCGAGCTGCTGGCGCGCGCCCTGCCGCCGGGCACGGTGCGCACCGGGGTGCGGGTCACCTCGGTCTCCACCACGTCGGTGACCACGGCCGAGCACGGCGTACTGCGCTGCCGCGCGGTACTGCTGGCCACGGACGCGCGGGCGGCGGCCGAGCTGCTGCCGGGCCTGCGCGTCCCGGACTTCCACCCGGTGACCGTGGTCCACCACACCACCGACGACCCCGGCCCGGCGCTGTCCACGGGCACCTCGCTGCTGCTGGACGCCGACCGGGGCGGCCCGGTCGCGCACACGGCGGTGCTCAGCGAGGTCGACCCGAGCCGGGCCCCGGCCGGCCGCGCGCTGATCTCCTCGACCGTGCTGGGCACCCCGCCCGAGGACGTGGACACCGCCGTCCGCACCCACCTGGCCCGCCTGTACGGCACCCCCACGAACCGCTGGGAAACCCTGGCCGTCCACCACACCCCGGACGCGGTCCCCGCGATGCGCCCCCCGTACGACCCCCACCGTCCCGTACGCCTCCTGGCCGGCCTCTACGTCTGCGGCGACCACCGCGACACCGGCACCGTCCAGGGCGCCCTGCACTCGGCCACCCGGGCCTCCACGGCCATCCTCACCGACCTGGGCGCCACCACCTCGATGCACCAGGCGGACCCACCGTCGACGATGCCGCGAGCGGCGTAGCGCGGGGCCCGGCCCACGCCGAGCACCGCTGCGGGGCCCTCACGCCCGCCGGGAGGGCCCCGCACCGCCTAGCCCAGCGCCGCCACCCGCTCCCGGTACCCACGGGCCGGAGGGGCGTCGCGGTAGGGCTCCAGGCGGCGTTCGAAGTCGCGGATGTACTCCACGGCCCGGACCGAGCGCATGTCGGCGGCCTGGGCAGCGGCCTCGGCCGCCAGGGCGCACGCCTGGTCGAGGTCGCCGAGGCCCAGACGGGCGGTGGCCAGGACCACGCGGGAGAACAGGCGGCTGCGGGCGTGCGCGGCGGAGCGCAGCCGCAGCGAACGCTCCGCGTGCTGGGCGGCCGCCCGGAACTGGTGCAGGTCCCGGTGGCAGTGGCCGAGCTCGTCGGCGAGCTGGGCCTCGTCGAAGAAGCGCGCCCAGTGCGGCACGTCGTCACCGGGCCGGGCCGTCTCCAGGGCGCGCTCGGCGCGTACGAGCGCGCCGGTGCACGCCCGCGCCTCACCGAGGACGGCGTGCGCCCGCGCCTCCGCGGCGTGCAGCAGGGCCTGCACCACCGGCGGAGCGCCGGTGCCGATCCCCTGCTGGGCGACCCGCGCCAACTGGACGGCCTCCCGCCCGTGCCCGAGGTAGACGGCCTGACGGCTCATGGTGACCAGCACGTAGGAGCCGTACGCGCGGTCCCCGGCGGCCTGGGCGAGCCGCAGGGCCTGCACGAAGTACCGCTGGGCGAGCCCGTGCGCGGCGATGTCGTACGAGGTCCAGCCCGCGAGGCGGGTCAGGTCGGCGGCGGCACCGAACAGCCTGCGGCCGGTCTGCTCGGAGTAGCTCCCGCGCAGCATCGGCTCGCACTCGTGCTCCAGGTAGCGCACGAGGGCCTGCCGGGCGTGGCCACCGCCGTACTGGTCGTCCAGGGCCCGGAACAGCTCCCCCACCGAGCGCAGCGCGGCGAGGTCCCCGCCGGTCACCCGGTGGCCGGGCGGCCGCTCGGCACCGGTGCCCGGGGCACGCAGGGGCCCGGCCTCCACCGGCCGGGCCTGGGCCGGTACCCGGACGGCCGGCTCGCGGGCCACCCGGTCGTCGGCCTTGCCGATCAGCCAGTCCCGGCTGGGCACGACCAGTCCCGCGGGCGTGAACGCGATCTTGCGCAGCTCGGCATGGCTGCCGGAGTCCTTGCGCCACAGCCCGCTGACGATGTCCACGGCCTCCTCGGGCGTGCCCGCGAACTCCAGCCCGGCGTACACCGGCGCACACGCGTCGAGACCCAGATCCTGGGCGGTGAGCCTGCGGCCGAGGCGGCGGGTGAACACCTCGGCGATCAGGGCGGGAGTGGTCCCGCGCGGCTGCTGTCCGCGCAGCCAGCGGGTGACCGAGGTCTTGTCGTATCTGAGGTCCAGCCCGTGTTCCAGGCCGAGCTGATCGACGCGACGGGCCAGACCCGCGTTGGAGAACCCCGCCTCTGCGATGAGCGCGGCGAGCTGGCGGTTGGGGGTGCGCTGCGCGGGTCGGTCCGTCATGTGCGGTGCGGTCTCCTGCCTGACAGGCCACTGAGGTGCCGGGACGGGCTGTGAACAGCCCTTTTGGCCTCACGAACGGCGCGAATGTAGCGGAGAGTGAACAACTCGTCGCATAGATCCCCAGGCATTCATCCGATCGTGTGAGGATTACCCGCGGGGCTGACGTCACCCGGCCGGACGTACAGTGGCGTGGGCGCCGTACGCGCCTGACAGACCCGACGAGGGGTGCCCGGCAGAGGGAGGCGCTTGCCGTGAGTGAGCTGCGGTTCGTCCACATGGGGTTCGGCGCGGACGCCGTCGACTACCAGGAGGCGTGGGACGAGCAGCGCCGGGTGCACGCCGCCCGGTTCGCCGACGAGGTCTCCGACACCGTCCTGCTGCTGGAGCACCCCCCGGTGTACACCGCCGGCCGCCGCACCGAGGCGAGCGAGCGCCCGCTGGACGGCACCCCCGTGATCGACGTGGACCGGGGCGGCAAGATCACCTGGCACGGTCCGGGCCAGCTCGTGGGCTACCCCATCCAGAAGCTCCCCCGCCCGGTGGACGTCATCGCGCACGTCCGCCGCCTGGAGGAGGCCCTGATCCGCGCCTGCGCGGAGTACGGGGTCGAGACCACCCGCATCGAGGGCCGCAGCGGCGTCTGGGTGCTGGGCGACCCGGTCGAGCAGCGCCTGGGCGGCCTCTCCCTCGACTTCGATCCCCGGATCGCCGACGAGGAGTTCGACCCCCGGCTGAACGGCCCGGAGTACGCGCCCTCCAACGCGGGCCAGCGCCGCGAGGACCGCAAGATCGCCGCGATCGGCATCCGCGTCGCCAAGGGCGTCACGATGCACGGCTTCGCCCTCAACGTGAACCCGGACAACCGCTGGTTCGACCGCATCATCCCGTGCGGCATCCGCGACGCGGGGGTCGCCTCCCTGGCGAACGAGCTGGGCCGGGACGTCACGATCGAGGAGGTCGTGCCGGTGGTCGAGCGCCATCTGCGGGACGTCATGGAGAGCGCGGACCTCAAGCCGAGGGTGATCGAGAAGACCGCCGCGGTCTGACCGGGAATGCGGCCTGCGTCCGCGAGGTTTTCCTCACCCGCAAGGCCCAATGAACACGGGCGTACTCTGGTTACGCCGAAGAATCGAAGCTACAGGGAGCCGGTCGTGTCCGCAGTCGCACCCGACGGACGCAAGATGCTGCGCCTGGAGGTCCGTAACAGCCAGACCCCCATCGAGCGCAAGCCCGAGTGGATCAAGACGCGGGCGAAAATGGGCCCCGAGTACACAAAGATGCAGAACCTCGTGAAGAGCGAGGGCCTGCACACCGTGTGCCAGGAGGCCGGCTGCCCCAACATCTACGAGTGCTGGGAGGACCGCGAGGCGACCTTCCTCATCGGTGGCGACCAGTGCACCCGGCGCTGTGACTTCTGCCAGATCGACACGGGCAAGCCCGAGGCGCTGGACCGCGACGAGCCCCGCCGGGTGGGCGAGTCCGTGGTCACCATGGACCTGAACTACGCCACGATCACCGGCGTCGCCCGCGACGACCTCGAGGACGGCGGCGCCTGGCTGTACGCCGAGACCGTGCGCCAGATCCACGCGCAGACGGCGGGCCGCGAGACCGGCCGCACCAAGGTCGAGCTGCTGGCCCCGGACTTCAACGCGGTCCCCGAGCAGCTCGCCGAGGTCTTCGAGTCCCGCCCCGAGGTCTTCGCGCACAACGTGGAGACGGTCCCCCGCATCTTCAAGCGCATCCGCCCCGGCTTCCGCTACGAGCGCTCGCTGAAGGTCATCAGCGAGGCCCGCGACTTCGGCCTGGTCACCAAGTCCAACCTGATCCTCGGCATGGGCGAGACCCGCGAGGAGGTCGTGGAGGCGCTCAAGCAGCTCCACGACGCGGGCTGCGAGCTGGTCACCATCACCCAGTACCTGCGCCCCTCGGTGCGCCACCACCCGGTGGAGCGCTGGGTCAAGCCGCAGGAGTTCGTGGAGCTGAAGGACGAGGCCGAGCAGATCGGCTTCTCCGGCGTGATGTCGGGCCCGCTGGTCCGTTCCTCCTACCGCGCCGGGCGGCTCTACCAGATGGCGATCGAGAAGCGTGGTACGTACATCGCCGCCCAGGCGGTGTGAGCAAGTCGTGTGAAATCACGCACAAGTTCCTACTGGCCAGTAATGGCCGAGTCGACGCGGTCCCGTCCGTCCTCGCTGATGAGGGCGGTTCCGGGGCCGCGTCGGCGTGTACGGGTTCCACGCCAGGGCTTCACCACCGTTTGACCGGTCGGTCACGCACTGGTAACACCAATCAGTGACCCTGATATCACGCCACGTACACCACCCGCACCGAGGGGGGACCTCGATCATGCAGGCCGCACCCGTCCGCGCCACCGCCATCCCGTCCTTTGCCGTCGCCCTGCGCGCGGTCGAGACGCTGCTGCTGCAGGGCGGTCAGCGCACCGCCCGCCGCAACGCCTGGACCTCCGTCCTGGAGGACCGCCGCCGCGCCAAGGACCGGGTCGAGGCCCAGCAGTTCCTCGACCGCGCCGCCACCCGCCCCTGACCCGCACCACCCCGCCGCCCCCGCGCGGGCACCGCCGTCGAGAGCGCTCCGGCGGCCACGTAGACTCGTGGGCATGGCGAGGAAGGAAACCGCGGCGGACGCCGCGAGCGCAGGGCGACTGAAGCAGATCGCCCTCACGTACAAGATGACCCGCAAGGCCGACAAGACGATCGGTCTTGTACTCGCGGCTGTCGGGCTCGGCATTTTCGCCGTCCTCCTCGTGATCGGCTTCCTGATCGGGCACCCCGTCTACGGCGGCATCCTGGGCGTCCTGCTCGGTCTGCTGGCGACGGCGATCGTGTTCGGCCGCCGGGCGGAGCGGGCCGCGTTCGGGCAGATGGAGGGCCAGCCGGGCGCTGCCGCCGCGGTACTGGACAACATCGGCCGGGGCTGGAGCACCACCCCGGCGGTGGCGATGAACCGCAGCCAGGACGTGGTGCACCGCGCGGTCGGCAAGGCCGGCATCGTGCTGGTGGCCGAGGGCAACCCGAACCGGGTGAAGAGCCTGCTGGCGGCCGAGAAGAAGAAGATGAACCGCATCGTCGCGGACGTGCCGGTGCACGACGTGATCGTCGGTGACGGCGAGGGCCAGGTGCCGCTGAAGAAGCTGCGCACGACCATGCTGAAGTACCCCCGGGTGCTGACCGGCCCCCAGGTGACCGTCACCAACGACCGCCTGCGCGCGCTGGGTGACCTGATGAGCAACATGCCGCTCCCCAAGGGACCGATGCCCAAGGGCATGCGGATGCCGAAGGGCGGCGGCAAGTCCCGCTAGTTCCGATGACATGCGAAGGGGCGCCCGGAGTGACTTCACTCCGGGCGCCCCTTCGTACGTCCTGTGCCGCTTCGTATGCCCTGTGCCGCTTCGTATGCCCTGTGCCGCTAGATCCGGACCTCGACGGTCTTGGCGAGCCGGTCGTGCAGGCCCCGGCCGTCGCGGTCCCAGACCAGGGCCGGGATCGCCAGGCACAGCAGGAAGGTGCGCAGCAGGGCGCGCAGCGGGTTGACGGTGCCGGTCTCCAGGGCGACGACGCGCAGGCCGAGCAGCCGCTTGCCCGGCGTGGAGCCGAGGGTGCCCACGGTGAGGGCGCTCATGGCGAAGAAGACGAGCAGGGCCCAGTTGCTGGTGGCCGGGCTGTTGCCGTGGGTGATCAGGCCGTATGCGATCAGCACGCACAGCCCCCAGTCCACGGCGAGGGCGCCGAGCCGGCGCCCCGGACGGGCGATCGAGTCCGGCCCGGTCTCCGGCAGCCCGAGCTGCTCACCCCGGTAGCCGAAGTCGGCTCCCGCTTCCTCCATGGCCGCGCGCGGCCCGGAGAGCCACGACCCCATCACTTCCCTGTTGTCCACCCGACCACGGTACTGCGCCCGGATTCGGGCGGTGTGCGCAGGGGTGTGTCGGGGCTACGGTTGAGGGGTGGCCGGTTAACTTCTGCGAAACAAACGAGTCACGCCCGAGAAATCACCCGTCCCTAGGGTCGAGACCAGCGTGTGCCACCGCACTGGCCGCACGAACGATCTACCACCCCGGCGGGAACGGTCGGGAGTAGGAGGAGCTGGATGTTCCAGAACGCCGACGAGGCCAAGAAGTTCATCGCGGACGAGGACGTCAAGTTCGTCGACGTCAGGTTCTGCGACCTGCCGGGCGTCATGCAGCACTTCACCGTGCCGGTCCAGGCGTTCGACCCGGACGAGGAGCTGGCCTTCGACGGCTCGTCGATCCGCGGCTTCCAGGCCATCCACGAGTCCGACATGGCGCTGCGCGCCGACCTGTCGACGGCCCGCGTGGACCCGTTCCGCCGCGACAAGACGCTGAACATCAACTTCTTCATCCACGACCCGATCACGGGCGAGCAGTACTCCCGTGACCCGCGCAACGTGGCCAAGAAGGCCGAGGCGTACCTCGCCTCCACCGGCATCGCCGACACCGCGTTCTTCGGCCCCGAGGCCGAGTTCTACGTGTTCGACAGCGTGCGCTTCAAGACCGCCGAGAACGAGGCGTTCTACCACATCGACTCCGAGGCGGGCGCCTGGAACACCGGCGCCGTCGAGGACAACCGGGGTTACAAGGTCCGCTACAAGGGCGGCTACTTCCCGGTCCCGCCGGTCGACCACTTCGCCGACCTGCGCGCCGAGATCTCCCTGGAGCTGGAGAAGAACGGCCTCCAGGTCGAGCGCCAGCACCACGAGGTGGGCACGGCCGGCCAGGCCGAGATCAACTACAAGTTCAACACGCTCCTCGCCGCCGCGGACGACCTCCAGCTCTTCAAGTACATCGTGAAGAACGTCGCCTGGCGCAACGGCAAGACGGCCACCTTCATGCCGAAGCCGATCTTCGGCGACAACGGCTCGGGCATGCACGTCCACCAGTCGCTGTGGTCGGGCGGAGCGCCGCTCTTCTACGACGAGGCCGGTTACGCGGGCCTGTCGGACATGGCCCGCTACTACATCGGCGGCATCCTCAAGCACGCCCCGTCGCTGCTGGCCTTCACCAACCCGACGGTGAACTCCTACCACCGCCTGGTGCCGGGCTTCGAGGCGCCGATCAACCTGGTGTACTCGCAGCGCAACCGCTCCGCGGCGATGCGTATCCCGATCACGGGCTCCAACCCGAAGGCCAAGCGCGTCGAGTTCCGCGCGCCCGACTCCTCCGGCAACCCGTACCTCGCCTTCTCCGCCCTGCTGCTCGCGGGCATCGACGGCATCAAGAACAAGATCGAGCCGGCCGAGCCGATCGACAAGGACCTCTACGAGCTGGCCCCCGAGGAGCACGCGGGCGTCGCCCAGGTCCCGACCTCCCTCCCGGCCGTCCTCGACCGCCTCGAGGCCGACCACGACTTCCTCCTCCAGGGCGACGTCTTCACCCCGGACCTCATCGAGACGTGGATCGACTACAAGCGCACCAACGAGATCGCGCCGCTGCAGCTCCGCCCGCACCCGCACGAGTTCGAGCTGTACTACGACGTGTGATCGTCGCCGCTTGACGCAGAGGGCCGCCATCCCAGCCGGGGTGGCGGCCTTCGCCGTGCCGACGTCCCTGAGGCCCTGAAGCCCTGAAGCCCTATGGCCAGGTCAGTGTGGCCGCCACCGGCAAGTGGTCGCTGCCCGTTTCGGGGAGGGTCCAGGAGCGGTCGGCGGTCAGGCCCCGGTACAGGATCTGGTCGATGCGGGCCATCGGGAAGGCTGTCGGCCAGGTGAAGCCGAAGCCGTTGCCGGAGGTGGTCTGGGTGGAGTGGAGGCGGGCGCGGAGGTCGGTGAAGGCTCGGTCGTCCCAGGTGCCGTTCAGGTCGGCCAGGAGGAGGACGTGGGGGTTGCGCTCGGTGGTGATCGCCTTGGTCAGGGCGGCGGCGCCGATGTTCCGGCTGGCGGTCCAGAAGCCGTGGCGGGGCATGAGGCGGACGGAGCCGAGGTGGGCCACGTAGACCGCCAGGGGGCCGTCGGGGGTGGTGACCGTGGTGTGGAGGGCCCGGTTCTCGGGGAGGGTGGCGGCGGTCGGCCTCGTGGCGGCCAGCGGGCCGTAGTTCATGATGTCGATCGTGCGGGTTCCCGAGAGGGGGAGCTTGCTCCAGAGGCCGACTGTGCCGCGGATCGCGTGGTGGGGGTAGGTCTTGGCCAGCGCCTTCTCGTACAGCGGGGCTGCCTGCGGGGTCAGTTCCTCCAGGGCCAGCAGGTCGGCGCCGGAGGCGGCCAGGGTGTGGGCGGTGCCGGCCGGGTCGGGGTTGGCGGCGCCGACGTTGTGGGCGGCCACCGTGAGGTCGCCGCCCGCGTGGGACTTGTCGTGGAGGAGGCCGCCGAAGAGGGTCGTCCACGCGATGGCCGGTAGCAGGAGCGCGGTCGCGGCGGAGAGGGAGCGGCGCCAGCACGCCGCGGCCAGCAGTGCGGGGATGAATACGCCCAGCCACGGCAGGATGCTCTCCACCAGGCTCCCCAGGCCCGCGAAGTCCGGGATCGTCGCGTGCAGCAGCGGGAGCAGGCCGAGCAGCAGCGCCAGCGCCGTGAGCACCGGGCCGCGCTTCCAGGGCTCCGGGCGGGAGCAGGCGAGGAGCGCCCGGTGGAGGCCCGTACGCCAGGCACGTGGGTTTCGCGTCATGCGGCCCAGCCAAGGCGGAGCGGTGTTGCCGCGGCGTATGCGGTTTCCGATACGCGGACGATACGTACGGCCTCGTAGCCTCGACGGCATGCGTGTGCTGATCGTCGAGGACGAGCCCTATCTGGCGGAGGCCGTCCGCGACGGGCTGCGCCTGGAAGCGATCGCGGCGGACATCGCGGGAGACGGGGACACCGCGCTGGAAATGCTGGGGATCAACGCGTACGACATCGCCGTGCTCGACCGGGACATCCCCGGACCGTCCGGTGACGAGGTCGCGCGGCGGATCGTGGCGTCCGGCAGCGGTATGCCGATCCTCATGCTCACCGCGGCCGACCGGCTGGACGACAAGGCGTCCGGGTTCGGGCTCGGCGCCGACGACTATCTCACCAAGCCCTTCGACCTCAGGGAACTCGTGCTCAGGCTCAGGGCGCTGGACCGCAGGCGGGCCCATCACCGGCCGCCCGTACGGGAGATCGCGGGGCTTCGGCTGGACCCGTTCCGCAGGGAGGTCCAGCGGGACGGGCGTCATGTCGCGCTCACCCGGAAGCAGTTCGCGGTGCTCGAGGTCCTCGTCGCCGCCGAGGGCGGGGTCGTCGGCGCGGAGGAACTGCTGGAGCGGGCGTGGGACGCGAACGCGGACCCGTTCACCAACGCGGTGCGCATCACCGTCTCGGCCCTGCGCAAGCGGCTCGGCGAACCCTGGCTCATCGCCACCGTGCCGGGGGTCGGGTACCGCATCGGCACCGGGGGCGAGCGTGGATAGGGCACCCGGGCCGAGCGTCCGCCTCCGGCTCACCCTCAGCTACGCCGGATTCCTCATGGTCGCGGGGGCCCTGCTGCTCGCCGCGGTGTGGCTGTTCCTGCTGCGGTACGTGCCCGAGCGGGCGCTCATCGTGCCCTCGGGGACGCCGACCACGTACGACGTCTTCCCGGTCCGGTCCAACCTGCTGCGCGTCTTCGCTCCGCGCGCGGCCGGGGTCATGGCGTTCCTGCTGCTGTTCGGGCTGGTGGGAGGGTGGTTCCTCGCGGGCCGCATGCTCGCTCCCCTGACCCGGGTGACGGAGGCGACGCGTAGGGCCGCGAACGGCTCCCTCTCCCACCGCGTCCGGCTGCCCGGCCGCCGGGACGAGTTCCGCGAGCTGGCCGACGCCTTCGACACGATGCTGGCGCGACTCGACGCCCACGTCGCCGAGCAGCGGAGATTCGCGGCCAACGCCTCGCACGAACTGCGCACCCCGCTGGCGATCTCCAAGGCCCTGCTCGACGTGGCCCGCACCGATCCGCGGCGTGACACCGGCGAACTCCTCGACCGGCTCCACGCCGTCAACGCCCGCGCGATCGATCTCACCGAGGCACTGCTCCTGGTCAGCCGCGCCGAACAGCGGGCCTTCGCGCGGGAGGACGTCGATCTGTCCCTGCTGGCGGAGGAGGCCACGGAGACCCTGCTCCCGCTCGCCGAGAAGCACGGCATCGGCATCGAGACCTCGGGCGGGATCACGCCCACGACCGGCTCCGAGGCGCTGCTGCTCCAGCTCACGATGAACCTCGTACACAACGCGATCGTCCACAACCTGCCCGGTCAGGGCCATGTATGGGTCGGTACGGCCGTCCTCGCCGACGCGGTCGCGCTCACCGTCGAGAACACCGGAGAGCACCTCACCCCTGAGCTGGCGGCGACCCTCACCGAGCCGTTCCGGCGTGGCACCGAGCGTGTCCACAGCGACCACGCGGGCGCCGGACTCGGGCTGGCGATCGTCCGGACCATCGCCCATGCCCACGACGGCACCCTGACCCTCACCCCGCGCCCCTCGGGCGGGCTCCGCATCACGGTGGAGCTGCCGGTGAGCGGCGCCGGCTGACGAGGAGGGCCGCCACCCGGGCGGGGTGGCGGCCCACTGTCGTCACACTGTCGTGATCATCCAGGAACGACGATCACCACGACGCTGCTGCCGTTGTTGTAGCCGTAGCCGGGGCCATAGCCGTGGTTGAAGCCGTAGCCAGGGCCGTAGCCGTAGCCGCAGTTGCCCCACCAGCCGCAGCCGCGATTGGTCTGCACTTGGGTGGCCGTGTTGGCCGAGGCGGTGCCGGCGGTGGCGATGGCTCCGCCTGCTGCCAGGAGAAGTCCGGCGGCGGATGCCGCCATGAGGCGCTTCGCGCGGTGTGCGTTCATGGACGTACCTTCCTTCCACCCCGCGTGCGATCCGCGATCGCACGCTTCGGATGGCCGCGCACTCGGAGTGGGAAGTCCGGCGCGGTCGGTGGGCTGCCGCCTCGAAGTAGCCGGGATCACGCAAGACTGGAGCGCATCCCGCACTGCGGCACTCCTGAAGATGCTAGGTGACCTTCGCCCGCTCGGCATCCGGAGGCGGACCGCACCGGACCGGTGCAACCTTTCGCGCCGCCCGGGCTTCTTACCCTCATGGGAGAAGATCAGCCTCTCCCGACGGTGCCGGACGAGAGAGGTAGCACGGGGATGGCGGAACACGACGACTGGCAGCGGGAGTTCGATCTCCGGTGGGCCGCGGACGCCGAGCACAAGGAGCCGTCCGCGCGGGCCCGGATGCTCGCGGCCCGCTGGAAGGAGAACCCCCCGGACCCGGCCCCCTTCCGGGCCGACCCCACACCGACGGGCTCCCGCAGGGGCTCGTGGGTGTCGACGGCCGTGGTGCTCGGGTGCGTGGCCGCGCTGATCGTGCTGCTGGGCTACGCGCAGATGCGGTCGCCCTATTAACGGCGGGGACCCGGCGGCCTGGCTGGAGCTGGACCACCGGGAGAGGTCCTGCCCGCCACCGGACGACCGCCGTACGCTCCTCAGCGCCTTCGCGTCCGGCGAGCCCCTGGACGACGAGCGGTTCGCACGCGCCCTCTGCCACCGCGACGGCCGGGTCCGGCACCGGGCGCTGGGCGAGGCCGCCGGGCGTCCGGCGTCGTTCCCGCTGGTGGTCGTACGCTGCGCCGACTGGGCCGAGCCGGTGCGGGACCGGGCCCGAGAGGTGCTCGCCGAGGTACTCGACGCCGAGACGGCCGTGTCCCTGGCCCCCATGATCCTGCGCGTCGGCGACCGGCACCAGGGTGACCACGCCCTCGGGCTGCTGGACGACGTGCTGCGCCGCGCGCCCCGCGAGCGGCTGGCCCCGCTGCTGGTGTCCGGCGACCGGAGGGTACGCCGGTTCGCGTACCGCATGGCCGTCGAGGAGGGCACCCTCTCCCCCGTCGAGCTGGCCCGTGCCGCCGCCGAGGACGACGACGCGGTCGTCCAGGGCCGGTGCGCGCAGGCGGCGCTGAGCCAGGGCCCCCGGGCGGAGGCGCTGGACATCCTGCTCGGCGCCCGGAATCCGCAGGCCAGGTCGGCCGGGGTGACCGCGCTGCGGCGGATCGGCGTGCCGGAGCGGGCCGTGGACTTCCTGGCCGACCGCTCGGCCCTGGTGCGGGCCTGCGCGCGGTACGTCGTACGGCAGCACGGGATCGACCCGCTGCCCTGGTACCGGGCACGCTGTGCCGACCCGGCCCCGCCGCCCGGCGCCCCGATCGGGCTCGCGGAGTGCGGGGGACGAGCGGACGCGCCACTGCTGTGGGCGCTGCTGGAGCATCCGGCGCCGGGCGTGCGGGCGCGGGCGCTGGCCGGGCTGCGGACGCTCGACGTGACGGACGTACGACGGCTGCGGCCCCTGCTGGACGATCCGGCGCCCGGCGTGGTCGGCGAGGCCACGCTCGCCCTGCTGCCGTCGGCCCGCGAGCTGCCGGAGGAGTGGCTGCTGGGCCGGCTGGACGCGGGGCGGCCCCGCTGGGAGCGGGTGTCGGCGTGGCGGCTGCTCGACGCGCACGGTGACCTCGCACGGCTCCGGGCGGCCGTACCGCTGCTCGACGACGCGGACGTGCGGCTGCGGGCGAGGGCCGAGCACGCCGTCCGGCAGGTGCGGCGCCGGGAGCCCCGCGCGTGGCGAGGCCCGGAGGTCGCGGCGCTGCTCGACCGGGCCGGGGTGGAACGCCGGTGAAGCGGGGGAACCCTTTGCCGCCCTCGGCCACTGTCATGGGCGGGCACGGGTGCACACTGGAAGCGGGGGGAGAGGTCGAGTGCGGGGTGATGCAAGATGCGGAGCCGTTTTCGCAGTGATCGTCGGCTGACCGTGCGGATGACGGTCACGATGTTCCTGCTCGGGCTGCTGTACGTGGCGTTCATCGCCGCGCTGATCGTGCTGCTGAAGTCGTGGGTGCTGGTCGCCGTGGTGGTGGCCGTGATGTTCGTGGCGCAGTTCTGGTTCTCCGACAAGATCGCCATGTTCGCCATGCGCGGGCATGTCGTGGAGCGGGAGCGGTATCCGGAGCTGCACGCCGTGGTGGACCGGCTGTGCGCGATCGCGGACATGCCCAAACCGGTGATCGCCGTGTCCGAGATGGACATGCCGAACGCGTTCGCCACCGGCCGGAACCCCGATCACGCCGTGGTCTGTGTGACCACCGGCCTGCTGCGGCGGCTGGAGCCGGCCGAGCTGGAGGGCGTGCTCGCGCACGAGCTGTCGCACGTGGCGCACAAGGATGTCGCCGTGATCACGATCGCGTCGTTCCTGGGTGTGATCGCGGGGCTGATCGTCCGGTTCGCCTTCTACTCGCAGGTGTTCGGCGGCGGCCGGCGCGACCAGAACACCGCCGCGATCTTCGCCGCGGTGATCGGTGTCTCGGCGGCCGTGTACGCGATCAGCTTCCTGCTGATCCGGGCGCTGTCCCGCTACCGCGAGCTGGCCGCCGACCGTGCGGCCGCGCACCTGACCGGCCGCCCCTCGGCACTGGCGTCGGCGCTGACCAAGGTGTCCGGGGAGATCGCCCGGATTCCCACCAAGGACCTGCGTACGGCGCAGGCGTTCAACGCGTTCTACTTCACCCCGGCCACCGGCAAGGAGCCCGGCATCGAGCGCTTCTTCTCCACGCACCCGTCCCTGGAGCAGCGGCTCACGCAACTGGGCCGGATCTCCGCGGAGCTGGGCGAGGCCGCGACCCCCGAGAAGACGGGCTGATCATTGGGTCTGCTGGACATCCTGCTGGGGCGTACGAAGCCGGTGACGCCCGATCTCGATCAGCTCTTCGCGCTGCCCTCGGCGGCGATCACCCTCCAGGCGGCGGCCGGGTTCACCCCGACCGGCGCCGGTGCGGTGTGCTTCGCCACGGTGGAGGGGGCGGCGTTCGAGCAGACGCACCGGGAGGTGCGGGACCTGCTGGACGCCGACGCGGAACGCAGCGGCCCCCCGGTGGAGCTGACCCAGGACGACTACGGCTACTCCTGGCTCAGCTCCCACCGCACCCCCGACCAGCTCCCGGAGCTGGTGAACGACCTCCACGCGGTGAACAGCTCGCTGGAGGCCGATGGCTTCGGCCCCCAACTGCTCTGTTCCCTCGCGGCGTTCGAGCGGGCGGACCAGAACGACGACCGTCGGCTGGCCCTGGTCTACCTCTACAAGCGCGGCACCTTCTACCCCCTGTGCACGCGCCCCGGCCACCAGCGCCGGGACAACGCCCTGGAGCTTCAGGTGGCCTCCGCGCTGGAGGGTGACCTGCGGATCGAGAAGGACACGTCCCGGTGGTTCCCGCTGTGGGACGCGCCGGGGATGACCGGCTGAGAGAGGTCCTCAGCCGCTCTTCTCGCGCTGCTGCCGACGGGCCTCGTGGGGGCGCTCGCGGCGGTAGCGCCGCTCCCACCTGGCCTGCCGGTCGCGGCGGTCGCGGTAGGCGCGGTACGAGTCCGGGGGCGGGGCGCCGGGCGGCGGGGGTGGTGGTGGCGAGCCGCGCCCGCCCCTGAGGTACAGGCACAGCAGCGCGACGGCGGCGAGCCACCAGAGGTGGTTGCCGATGCCGAGGACGGCCAGGGTGAGGGTGGCGGCGACGATGAGAACGCTCATGACGGAACCTCCTGGCATCTCAACGTAGCGCCCCCGCTACTGTGAGTGCATCTTCTTTTCGGGTTCCGGTGACTGTGGGTGAATGGCGCGCATGACTCAACCACCTTGTCCGCCAGATGAGTTCACCATCGACTGCGACGGCGAGCGGCTGAGCGCGGTCCGCGCCGGCCCGCCTGCCGCACGGGCCACGGCCGTACTGCTGCACGGCGCCGGCACGGGCAGCAAGGACCGGCTGCTGCCTCTGCTGTCGGCCTTCGCCGAGCAGGACCGCCACGCCCTGGCCTTCGACTTCTCCGGGCACGGCCGGAGCACCGGCACGCTGCCCGAACTGAGCCTGCGCCGCCGCTTCGAGCAGGCGGTGGCGGTGATCGACGCCCACGCGGGGGACGGCCCGCTCGTCCTGGTCGGCTTCAGCATGAGCGGCCAGACCGTGGCGGACCTGGTGCGTCATTACGGGCGCCGAGTGGCCTCCGTGGGCCTGGCCGCACCGGGGGTCTTCGCCGCGGCGGCATGGGACGTGCCGTTCGGCGACGGCACGGGCCGCTTCACGGAGATCCTCCGCACGCCGGACAGTTGGCGCGACTCCCCCGCCCTGCCGGCCCTGAGCGCCTTCGACGGCCGGGCGGTCCTGGTGGTGCCGGGCACGGACACGGTGATCCCGGCGCAGGTGACAGAGGCGGTCGAGGAGGCGCTGTGCGCGCGGGCGCGGTACTCGCGCTTCGATCTGCCGGACGCGGAGCACAAGTTGGGGCTGTGGTTCCGTGACCACCCCGAGGACGCACGGAGGTTGGTGGCCGAGCTGCTGACGGAGTGAGCCCGGTGCCGGGCGCCTTCGGGAGGCGCCCGGCCGTGGGACTCAGTGCAGCAGGGCGCGGACCATGCGGCAGGTGGTGGCGGACGGCGGGTGGACGCCCAGCTTGTCCGCCGTGTCGCGGATCGCCTCGTCGCGGGCCTGGGCCGGGAGGTAGACGCCCGAGTCGAGCAGGGCTATGGCGAGGCGCATGGCCTTCAGGCGCCGGTTGTGCGAGACGTACCACTCACGCGGACGCCCGGCCGGCAGCGGGCGCTTCGCCGCGGGCGTGTAGGGCGAGTCGAGCGGCACGGATCGCCTGGCGGTGGACTGGGTGGGCGACGGCTTGTTCCTCAGAGCGGCAGCGGGCACGGACAACCTCCTGTGGCGAGCGGAGCACCCACCCGGGAACCCCGGCGAACACTCTCGAACACTGCCCTCAGTCTACCGCCGGGCACTGACAACGGGGAGGGCGCGCAGAAGCATGAAACTCCCAGTTGGGAACGGCAATTGGCGTGCTGTCACCTGAGTGACGCGAGGGGTGCCGGAAATTCGAACAACCCGAGCGGCGCGTACCGTACCCCCATGGAGATCTGGATCAACCCCGCCTGTTCCAAGTGCCGCAGCGCGCTCGACACGCTGGACGCCGAGGGAGCCGGGTACACCGTGCGCCGGTACCTGGAGGACGTGCCGAGCGCGGCCGAGATCCGGGAGCTGCTCGGGCGGCTCGGGCTGGAGCCGTGGGACATCACCCGGACCGGCGAGGGCGTCGCCGGGGAACTGGGACTGAGGGAGTGGGAGCGGGACCCGGAGGCGCGGGAGAGGTGGATCTCCGCGCTCGTCGAGCATCCCGTACTGATCCAGCGGCCGATCATCACCGCCGAGGACGGGACGGCGCTGGTGGCGCGGTCGGCGGAGGCGGTACGGGACGCGCTGGGGCGGGGTGGACCAACTGCCGTATGACGTAGGTCACTTACTCGACGCGTGTAACCGTTGAGACACGACGGCCGGGCCCCCCGTACATAGCGGCGTACGCTCCCCTACCCCTGGAGGCGCCGATGTCGCGCAGTAGAAGTCTCGGCACCAAGAAGAAGATCGCGCTGCTCGTCAGCGCCGCCGCGGTGGCGGGCGGTGGGGCCTTCGCGCTCGCGGCCACGTCGAACGCCGCGCAGAGCCCGCAGGACGCCAAGACCCTGTCGTCCGCGGCGGACTCGACCGCGTGCCAGGGGTTCGCCACGGCCCTCGGCAACAACCAGAAGTTCATCGAGGGCCAGAAGGCGAACCCGGACGCGCAGTCCTCGGCCCGGATCGCCAACCGTGAGGCGGTCATCGAGCAGATCAAGGTCCAGCAGAAGGCTGCGGGCTGCACCGTTGGGGAGTCGGCTCAGGACTCCCAGGCGGCGCCCGGCGGCCAGCAGGGCGCGGGCCAGCAGGCCGGTGGCGGTCAGCAGGCCGGCGGTCAGCAGAGCGCCCCGCCCGCGCAGGGCAACGGCGGTGGCGCCGCGGCCTCCGGCCAGCAGGTCTGCAACGGCTCCACCGTCACGCTCTCCGGCGAGGGCGGTGCCCCGGCCGCGTCCAGCAACCAGTTCCCGATCGGGACCACGCTGAAGGTCACCAACCTGGACAACAACAAGTCCACGACCGTCAAGGTCGCCTCGGTGTCCGGCAGTTGTGCCCTTCTCAACAACGCGGCCTTCGAGCAGGTCCGGGAGCCGGGCAAGTTCCTGATCCGCCGCGCCGTGATCGAGAAGGTGGGGTGAGGCGCCACGAGGTGAACGGAAACCGGTGAGACGACGGCCCGGACCGACGCCTGCGTCGGCTCCGGGCCGCTCCCCGGCCTCCCGGACCCGCACCGACGGGCGGGGTCCAGGAATCGCCGCCTTGCGCGCACGCCGCGCAGGAGGAACAGGCGGCGCCTCCGGACCCCGCCTTCGTCATGCGCGGGCACCGTGAGCCGCACCACAGAACCTCCAGGTAACACGGGGTTCACATTCGGGCAATGATCGGGAAATCGCCTCTTGGCACGCTGCCGGACGTATCGACGCGGCGTCCGATGCCGCGGCGTCGCGGCACCTCGTGTGCGCCCGAACCACCCCGAAGGATGTGTCCCCGTGACCTTCAAGGCCGAGTACATCTGGATCGACGGCACCCAGCCGACGGCCAAGCTCCGTTCCAAGACGAAGATCATCACGGGTGTCCCGGCCGGTCTCGACGCGCTGCCGATCTGGGGCTTCGACGGCTCCTCCACCAACCAGGCCGAGGGCCACGCCTCCGACCGCGTGCTCAAGCCGGTCTTCACCTGCCCGGACCCGATCCGCGGCGGCGACGACATCCTGGTGCTGTGCGAGGTCCTCGACATCGACATGACGCCGCACGTGTCCAACACCCGTGCCGCGCTCGCCGAGACCGAGGAGCGCTTCGGCGCCCAGGAGCCGATCTTCGGCATCGAGCAGGAGTACACCTTCTTCGACGGCACCCGTCCGCTCGGCTTCCCCGAGAACGGCTTCCCGGCCCCCCAGGGCGGCTACTACTGCGGTGTCGGCGCCGACGAGATCTTCGGCCGTGACGTCGTCGAGGCCCACCTGGACAACTGCCTCAAGGCCGGTCTCGGCATCTCCGGCATCAACGCCGAGGTCATGCCCGGCCAGTGGGAGTTCCAGGTCGGCCCGCTCGCCCCGCTGGAGGTCTCCGACCAGCTCTGGGTGGCCCGCTGGCTGCTGTACCGCACCGCCGAGGACTTCGGCGTCTCCGCGACCCTCGACCCCAAGCCGGTCAAGGGCGACTGGAACGGCGCGGGCGCGCACACCAACTTCTCCACCAAGGCGATGCGCGAGGGTTACGACGCGATCATCACCGCGTGCGAGTCGCTCGGTGAGGGCTCCAAGCCGCTGGATCACGTCAAGAACTACGGCGCCGGCATCGACGACCGCCTGACCGGCCTGCACGAGACCGCCCCGTGGAACGAGTACACCTACGGCGTCTCCGACCGCGGTGCCTCGGTCCGCATCCCGTGGCAGGTCGAGAGCGACGGCAAGGGCTACATCGAGGACCGCCGCCCCAACGCCAACGTCGACCCCTACGTGGTGACGCGCCTTCTGGTCGACACCTGCTGCGCCGCGCTGGAGAAGGCCGGCCAGGTCTGATCCCGCATCCGCCGAAGGGGCGCCCGCCGAGTCGGCGGGCGCCCCTTCGGCGTACCCCGGCCCGACAGCGGCTTTCGGCCAAGAAGGCGTCAAGGAGGCGTCCAAAGGGTGAGAGACGGCTCCTGCCCGGCACCCATGTCTGCTTCAATGGGCCCATGGTCGGCTTCCGGAACTGCGTAGCTACAGGTCGTGATGACCTGGAGCCGTTCTGGCCTTCCCGTCAGCATGACGACTTCGACCGAGTGTGTTGCCGCGCGACGAACGCGCGAGCCCTCTGAGCATCGTGGCTCCCTGAGCGCCGTACACCACCGGCCTCGCGGAAGACCCGGCCTCCGGCCAGCGCGGAACGACGAACGTCCTTTCGGCGCGCGCCCGACCACGAGTCGCGGTCGCCGCCTCGCCCGACGACACTCCTCGCGCGAAAGAGCTGACCTCTCATGGCGACCCACCGTCCTCAGTCCACCGCCACGACCCTCACCGAGCGCTCCGCCACTCCGGCCGCCGGCCCCCGGCACCGGCTGCGCGCCGTCGACCGGGACGAGGAGTGGCACCTGCCCTCCTCCGCCGTCGCGGCGACCGTGGCGGACCTGCTGCCGCCCGGCGCCACCTGGCTGCCCGCCCCGCCGCACACCCTGCCCGACCTGCCCGGCCGGCCCCCGATGGTCGGCTACCTGGTCCTGGTCCCCGCCGACCAGCGGCCCCCGTTCGCCCCGGTGGCGGTCCCCGCCCCGGCCGAGCGCACCCCGGAGCCGGTGGTGAAGATCGACGCCCAACGCCGCATCGCCCATGTCGACGGCCGCGAACTCGACCTGACCTACCTGGAGTTCGAACTGCTCGCGCACCTGGTGGCCCACCCGCACCGGGTGCACACCCGCGACCAACTGGTCACCACGGTGTGGGGATACGGCCATGTCGGCGACGGCCGTACCGTCGACGTCCACATCGCCCGGCTGCGCCGCAAGCTGGGCGCCCAGCACCGGCACGCCATCCAGACGGTGCGCCGGGTCGGCTACAAGTACACTCCCCCGACCGCCGGTTGAGCCGATCCGCTGTGAGCGGACGCGTGTGCGACCGGCGTCCGCTCAGGGCACGATCCCCGGCATGAAACTTCTCGTGCTGGGCGGAACCGAGTTCGTGGGCAGGGCCGTGGTGGAGGCCGCGCTGGAGCGTGGCTGGGAGGTGACCGCCTTCAACCGGGGCAACCGCCAACCCCCTCCGGACGTACGGTCGCTGCACGGTGACCGCACCTCCCCCGACGGCCTGGCCGCGCTCGCCGCCGACGACACCCGCTGGGACGCCGTGGTGGACACCTGGACGGGCGCGCCGAAGACCGTGCTGGAGACGTCCCGGCTGCTGAAGGACCGCGCGGAGCGGTACGCGTACATATCCACCCGCTCCGTCTACACCTGGCCCTGGCCCACCCTGGGCGGCCTCGCCGAGGACGGCCCCGTCGTGGAGGGCGCCGCCGACGCGGAGGCCACCGACTACGCGGCGAACAAGCGGGGCGGCGAGCTGGCCGCCCTGGAGGGCTTCGGCGTCGACCGCACCCTGCTGGTCCGCGCCGGACTGATCCTCGGCCCCTACGAGAACGTCGGCCGCCTCCCCTACTGGCTGACCCGGATCGCGCGGGGCGGCGAGGTGCTGGCTCCGGGGCCGCGCGAGATGCCGGTGCAGTACATCGACGCCCGCGACCTGGCCGACTGGCTGCTGGGCGCGCTGGACAAGGGGCTGAGCGGGCCGTACGACCTGGCGGGCCCGCCCGGCCACGCCACCATGGGCGAGCTGCTCGAACGGTGCCGGGAGGCGACCGGCTCGACCGCCGAGCTGTGCTGGACCGACCCGGAGGCGATCCTCGCGGCCGGGATCGAGCCGTGGACCGAGCTGCCGGTGTGGGCGCCGCCGGACGGCGAACTGTCCTGTGTGCACCGGGGGGACGTGTCGCGGGCGCTGGCCACCGGACTGACGTGCCGGCCGGTGGACGAGACGGTCGCCGACACCTGGCGCTGGCTGACCTCCATCGGCGGCCGCGTACCCGAGCGGCCGGGCCGCACGGCGCCCGGCGTCCCCGCGGACAAGGAAGCGGCGGCACTTGGGGCAAATCTCAACTCCCCCAGTTCAGAAGGCATTTCATCTGTCGAGCCGGGGTAGACCTGGGAAATATTTGTGAGACGGGTGAACACCTCTGGTGCGGCGTGCGTATGGAAGGGCGCCGCTTCACTCCTGTCGGGCGCCTCGATGCTGCCCCGCAAGGAAGTCAGAGGAGTTCCATGGGACGCAACACACGTAAACGCCGCTCGCCGCTGGCCATCAAGGTCACCGCCGCATCGGCGGCCCTAGCGCTCGGCGGGGGCGGGCTGATCTGGGCGAACTTCTACGCCTCGGCTCACGAGTCGAACGACGCGTGGGGAGGCAATCGCACCAAGGCCGCCGCCGCGCAGGTCGCCACGATCTCGTGCCCCGACGTCGGTCAGAAGCTGACCAACGTGCCGGACAAGGCCCGTACCGACGTGGCCGGTGAGCTGTCCAACCTGGACCGCCAGATCACCGAGGCGTACCAGCGCCTGGCGACCACGCGGGACGCGCAGACCCGTGACGCGAGTTTCGTGCAGAACAGCATTCTCCAGCCGCTCAAGGAGCGCCGCCAGAACATCCTGGACCGGATCAAGCTGGAGATCACCCGCGTGGGCGGCACCGCCCCGGGCGACCTGGACACCCTGGCCAACTGCACCGGCACCGCCGCCGACCAGACCAACGCCGGCGGCCAGCAGGGCGGCCAGAACAACGGCGGTCAGCAGCAGGGCGGGGGCCAGCAGCAGGGCGGCCAGAACAACGGTGGCCAGCAGCAGGGTGGCGGCCAGCAGCAGGGCGGCCAGAACAACGGCGGTCAGCAGCAGGGTGGCGGCCAGCAGGGCGGCGCCGTCGGCGGCCAGGCCGGCAACGGCCCCGTCGCGGCCGACTTCGTCGACATCACCAAGGCCCAGGCCAACGTGAAGGCGAAGCCGCGCAACGCCCGCAACGCCGCGAAGGGCACCTTCACCACCCGCTGCGGGGTGAACACCAACAAGAACCACAACACCGACAACGTGATCGTGGCGCCCGGCGTGAAGAACGGCGCGCACCACCTGCACGACTACGTCGGCAACCAGAAGATCGACGCCTTCGCCAGCAACGACACGTTCCTGCAGGGCGGTTCGAGCTGCCAGAACAAGAGCGACCTGTCGTCGTACTACTGGCCGGTCGTCCGCGTCCAGGACGGTTCGCAGGACTTCGACCAGAACAACGACGGCGGCGGCAAGGAGGGCAACGTCGGCAAGATCCTGACGCCCGTCCAGGCGCAGATCAAGTACGTCGGCAGCCCCACCGGCAAGGTCGTGGCGATGCCGCAGTTCCTGCGGATCATCACCGGTGACGCGAAGACCACCACCAACGGTCTGGCCAACGCCAACGCGCACTGGAGCTGCACCGGGTTCGAGAACAAGGTCCAGCTCACCGAGCAGTACCCGATCTGCCCGCAGGGCAGCAAGGTCGTGCGGTCCTTCGCCTTCCAGAGCTGCTGGGACGGCCAGAACGCCGACAGCGCCAACCACCGCACCCACGTCGCCTTCGCCGACGCCAACGGCGCGTGCCAGAACGGCTTCAAGGCCATTCCGCAGCTCACCATGCGGCTGGTGTACGACATCGCGCCGCCGACCATCGAGAACGGCCAGGTGAAGAACGCCTACGCCGTGGACGGTTTCCCGGAGCAGCTCCACAAGCCCTCCACCGACCACGACGACTTCATCGCCATCACGAAGAACGGTCTCGCCAACAAGATCGCCAACTGCGTGAACCGCGGCCAGAACTGCTCGTGATCGCAGGCTCGTGATCGCAGGCTCGTGATCGCATGCTCGTGATCCTCTGAAGACCCCCGTCCTCGGGGGATCACGACAGAAGGCCGGTGCCGGGAATCCCCCGTCACCGGCCTTCGCCGTGTGTGCCGTCCGGTCGTCGGCGTCAGCCACTGTGCTTCGCGCCGTGGCCGCTGTGGTCCGTGCCCACCTCGACATCGCCGCCGAGCGTGCCGCGCAGCGCGTCGACCACGCCGTCGTCGCCCACGGCGACCCACTTGCGGCCGACGAGGTAGTGACCGCCGTAGTCCTTCGCGTCGTTGATCCACTCGCGCTGACCCCGGTCGGTGGCGAAGGTGGCGAGGACGAACTTGCCGTCGGCGTTCTTGCACAGCGCCTGGCGGATCTCGTCGGCGTCGGTCTGCATGTCGGGGCGGCACTTGACCTCGGCGGCCAGGCTCTCCAGGCTGCCGGTCGCGGTGGGCGGCACCTTCTCCGCGCTGTCCTCCCCGCCCGCGCCGCAGCCCGCCAGCGTCAGCATCACGGCGCCCACGAGCACCGCGCTAGTCACCCTCATCTGTTCCTCCGGTCCTGGTGGGCCAAGCATCCCGCACAAAGCCCCCGCGAGGGGGCCCTGCCCAACGGATACGGCTGCGGACCGCTCCGCGCTCAAATCCCTTGATCGGCAAGCCGGATGCCTGGCAGGGTGGCCCGATGGACCGAGACTGGGAAGAGCGCGTGGCCGCCGCCTGGGCAGCCTTCGACACCTGGCCCGAGGACGACGCGGCCGGGTTCCGTGCCGTGATCGACAAGCTGGCCGCCGAGTTGCCCGAGGGCGACCCGCTCGCCCTGTTCGAGCGGGCCTGCGCCTTCGACTCCACCGGCCACTCGGCCGACGCGGTCGGGCTGTACCGCGCGGCACTGGACGGCGGCCTCGCCGAGGCGAACCCGTACAAGGCCCGCCGGACGAAGATCCAACTGGCCAGCTCGCTGCGGAACACCGGGCACGCGGCGCAGGGCGTGGAGCTGCTCACCCCCGAACTCGACGCACACTCGGACGAGTTGGACGACGCGGTACGCGCGTGTCTGGCGCTGTGCCTGTCCAGCCTGGGCCGGGACCGCGAGGGGCTCGCCCTGGTGCTTGGCGCGCTCGCGCCCCATCTCCCGCGCTATCAGCGGTCGATGGCCAACTACGCCCGCGCGCTGACCGATCCGGTGTGAGCCCGTAGGACCCGTCGCACGTCACCCGTGCGGCGGTGACCTACGGCCGTCTCGCTCGTTCTCCCGGATGTGCAGTCACAGGATGTAGCCCACCGTCACGCACCCGCCTCCTCCCGGACCCAGGACCCGGCCGTCGACGTCGGCCAGGCCGAGGCCGCGCTCGTCGAGCACTACCCGCGGCTGGTCCGGCTCGCCTATCTGGTGCTTCCGCCCACCCTCGGCCGGGGGCGCCGGGTCCTGACCGCACACGCCCTGGCCCAGCGCGCCCTGCCGCGCGGCCGCAAGCAGCGCGCGCTGATCCCGGCCCAGTCGACCGGCCGCGACGGCGACCCGGGCTACGCCTTCGTGCGGCTGCGGGTGCTGCGGACCGCGCTGGAGGCGTCCGGGCCGCGCAAGGGGCTGCCCAAGCTGTCCCAGCTCCCCGCCCCGCTCCCCCAGGTGTGGGGCCTCAGGCTCTTCCCGCGCTCCGGCGGCGCCGACGAACTCGCCCTGGACCAGCGGCTGTCGGCCTTGTCGGGCCCGGCCCGCGCCGCCTACGTCCTGCGCGGCCTGGAGGGGCTGGCGGACGACGACGTACGCAGGACCCTCAAGGCCGCCGGGGTCACCCGTACCGAGTCCGCGCTGGCCGAGGCGAACGGCGTGCCCGCGCAGTACGCGCTGCTCGCCTCCCCCGAGTTCGACGCCTGCTCGCTCCAGGCCCGCCCCACCGATCTGATGCGGCGCCGCCAGCACACCAAGGCGGCACTGGCCGCCGCCGCCGCGCTCGCGGTGGCCTGCGCGCTGGTCGCGCTGCCCGGCGGCGGCTGGGGCCCGGACGGCGCCGCCGCGCCCGCCTACGCCGAGAACCCGGCCGCGATGGCCGCGCTCGACCCCGGCCAGGTGCAGCGGGTGGCACCGGCCGCGTGGAAGACCTCGGCGCGCACCGACTTCTCCGTCTGGCCCGCGCGCGGCCCGCTCACCGGCGACGACGGCCTGCTGCGCCGGGCCCTGGCGGTCTGGGCCCGCCCCGGCGCCACCGTCCGCGTCTCGGCGACCCCCGGCACCTTCACCGGCGGCCCCGCCGGACCGCCCCAACTGCTGTACGCGGGCGAGGTGGACGCGGCCCGCGTGGTGATCCTCTACGACGGCCTGCGCATCGCCCGCTACGCCGAGCCGAGGAACGGCACCGAGGGCGCGGCCCTCGACTTCGCCCGCGTGGACGGCGCGTCCGGCGCCGAGGCGAGCGCGCTGGTGCTCGGCCGTTCCGACGGCAACGTCCGCTATCTGACCGCGCCCTGGGTGAAGAAGGCGGCCGAGCGGGACCTGACCAAGCCGGACTCGGCGCCGGGCGCGCTCACCCTCACCGACGGAGTCACCTCCCCGCTGGCCAGTCCGGCGCTGCGGGCGGGCGACTGCACCTCGTGGCACGTGCTCCAGCTCACGGACGGCTCCGGGACCCAGCTCTCCACCGACCTGGGCGAGCTGGTGCCCGCCCACCTCACCGCGGGCCGGCCGGGCTCGGCCGGCGAGGCGACCGGGGCCGAGGGGCTGCGCGCCTGGGCGCCGTTCGCCTGCTCGCTGGCGGCACAGCGGTCGGCCGGGGTGCGCTCGGTGAACTCCTGGGCGTTCGCCGAGCAGCCGCTGCCGGACGCGAGCGGCGACGGGGAATGGGTGTGCACGCGGGCCGAGACCTGGCGCGGCGACGGCACGGCCGCGCTGGCGCAGTTCCGCACGCCGGGCGGGCCGGCCGGGGCGGTCGTGGCCAAGGCGACGGACACCACGGCGTGCGGTCCGCGCGATCCGCAGGTGCTGGCCGGGGTGCTGTGGAAGTCGAGCGGCGGCCACTGGTACCTGCTGGCGGCGGGCAGCCGGGGCGTGACCTCGATCCGGTCGTCGGGCGGCGTCACCGCTTCCGGGCAGGGGCAGTTGCTGGTGGCCAAGGCCGAGCAGGGCGCCCAGGCCCAGTTGGCGGGCACGCTGGAGGGCGGGCGCAGGATCAGCGGACTGCGCTGACGGCCGCTTGCTGACAGCTTGCCGAACAAGGCGGTGCACAGGGGTTCTCAGACGGCTTACCCCTCAGTACATTGACGCCATGTCTAACAAGCAGGCCCGGCCGGTGGCGGCCGAGCGCATCCCGCTGAAGGCGCGCAAGGTGTCCTTCGCCTGGGAGGACACCCCGCTGCACTGGGTGCCGGGCGACCCCTTCACCACGCACACCATCAATGTGCTGCATCTGCTGCTGCCCGCCGGCGAGCGGTGGTTCGTCCATGTGTACAAGCAGGCGCTGCCGCTGATCCGGGACGAGCGACTGCGCGAGGACGTCATCGGGTTCATCGGGCAGGAGGCGATGCACTCCCAGGCCCACGACGAGGTGCTGCCGCATCTGCGCGAGCAGGGGCTCGACCCGACGCCGTACACCGCGCAGGTCGACTGGTTCTTCGAGAAGCTGCTCGGGGACCGCACGCTGCCCCCTGGCCGGGCGCGCCGCTGGTGGCTGCTGGAGCGGATCGCGGTGATCGCGGCGATCGAGCACTACACGGCGTTCCTCGGCGACTGGGTGCTCAACGCGGACGAGCTGGACCGGCGGGGCGCCGATCCGACCATGCTGGACCTGCTGCGCTGGCACGGCGCGGAGGAGGTCGAGCACCGCTCGGTCGCCTTCGACCTGTTCATGCACGTGGACGGCGACTACTGGCGCCGGGTGCGGACCTGGGCGGTGGCGTTCGCGGCGCTGATGTTCCTCTGGCAGCGCGGGGCCCGGTTCTTCATGGAGAACGACCCGACGCTGGTGGACGGCAAGGCGTCGTTCCGGGAGTTCTACACGAGCGGCCGCCGGGGCACGCTGCCCGCCACGGGCGCCCTGCTCAAGTCCATCCCGCGCTATCTCGGCCGGGCCTACCACCCGTCCCAGGAGGGCTCGACCGCGCAGGCGGTCGCCTACCTGGCCTCGTCCCCGGCGGCGCTGGCCGCGGAGAAGGCGGAGCACGATGCCTAGGCGGACCAGGTCGGCCGTCACCGCGGCGCTGCTCGTGGGCGCCGGGCTGCTGACCCGACGGGCGCTGCGGAGCCGGGTGCGCCGGTCGCCGCTGTGGCCGATGCCCGCGCTGGACCCGCCGGTCTCCGGGCGTCCCCGCTCGCGGGCGCTGCGGCTGCGGCTGACCGGCCACGAGCGGATCGCGGACGGGGTGGTGCGGCTCCGGCTGGAGGGCACCGGCCTGCCCGCCTGGGAGCCGGGCGCGCATCTGGATCTGGTGCTGCCCTCGGGGCTGGTGCGGCAGTACTCGCTGTGCGGGGACCCGGCGGACTCCTCGTCGTACGAGGTGGCGGCGCGGCTGGTGACGGACGGGCGGGGCGGTTCGCGCGAGGTGCACGAGCGGCTCACCGAGGGGATGGAGCTGGAGGTGCGCGGGCCGCGCAACCGCTTCCCGCTGGTGGGGGCGCCCGCGTACGTGTTCGTGGCCGGAGGTATCGGCATCACCCCCGTCCTGCCGATGCTGCGGGCCCTGCCCGAGGGCGCGGACGTGCGGCTGCTGTACTGCGGGCGTACGCGGGCCTCGATGCCGTTTCTGAAGGAGGCAGCGGAGCTGGTCGGGGACGGGTGCACGGTGGTGGCCGAGGACGAGGACGGGCGCCCCGACCTGGCCGCGCTGCTGACCGGGCTCCCCGAGGGCGCGGCCGTGTACTGCTGTGGTCCGCAGGGGCTGATGGCGGCGGTGGAGGGGGTGCTGCCCGAGGGGGCCACGCTGCACCTGGAGCGGTTCGCGCCGCGTACGGCGACCGGGGACGACACCGAGTTCGAGGTGGAACTGCGGCGCAGCGGGCGGACGTTGACCGTGCCGCCGGACTCGACGGTGCTGGCGGCGGTACGCCGGGAGCTGCCGGACACCCTCTACTCCTGCGAGCAGGGATTCTGCGGGACCTGTCAGCAGCGGGTGCTGGAGGGCGAGGTGGATCACCGGGACGAGTTGCTGACGGACGGGGAGCGCGCCGACTCGATGCTGATCTGCGTGTCCCGCGCCCGGGGTGAGCGCCTGGTCCTGGACATGTGAGGCGGCGCAGCGCGACCGGGGCGGAAGCGGATCGTCCAAGTGTCGTTTCCGGTCGGTAAGGTTGAGCCCATGAGTACCGGGGTTCGCCGCAGGATGGGCGTCGAGGAGCGTCGGCAGCAGTTGATCAAGGTCGCGCTCGACCTGTTCAGCCGGCGCTCGCCCGACGAGGTCTCGATCGACGAGATAGCGTCGGCCGCGGGCATCTCACGCCCGCTGGTCTACCACTACTTCCCCGGCAAACTCAGTCTGTATGAGGCCGCGTTGACGCGTGCGGCGGAGGATCTGGCGGGCCGCTTCGAGGAGCCGCACGAGGGCCCGCTCGGCGCCCGGCTGCTGCGGGTGATGGCCCGCTTCTTCGACTTCGTGGACGACCACGGACCGGGTTTCTCCGCGCTGATGCGGGGTGGTCCGGCGGTCGGTTCCTCGGCCACCAACGCGCTCATCGACTCCGTGCGCCAGGCCGCCTACGAGCAGATCCTCTCCCACCTGGGGGTCACCGAGGCGCCCGCGCGGCTGGAGCTGGTGGTGCGCTCGTGGATCTCGCTGGTGGAGTCGACGGCGCTGATCTGGCTGGACGGCCGCCGGGTCCCGCGCGAGGAGCTGGAACGCCAGCTCGTGCACGACTTCGCCGCCCTGGCCGCCGTCAGCGCCGCCTTCGACCCGGAGATGGCCGCCGTGGTGCGGGGCTTCGTGCAGGGCGAGCCGGGTGACGGTCCCTTCGCGGAACTCGCCACCCGGCTGATCTCCCTGGCCGGGTGACCCGCTAGCGGGTGAACACCGCCACGGTCCGTGCCGGGACCGTGAAGGTGCCCGAACCGGCGCTGTACGAGGCGGACTTGACCACCTCGTCGGCGCCGGACGCCTGCACGGGGTGCAGCCGGTAGTCCGTCCCGGCGAGGGCGGCCACCCGCTGCTCCTGCCGCTCGGGGGTGGCGTTGAAGACCACGACCAGGTCACCGAGCCGCATGGTGATCACGCCCGCGGTCTCGTCCTTGCCGGAGAGCGGGAAGGACAGCCGGTCCTGCACCCGCTCGGTGCTGCCGAGCGAGAAGGCGTCCTCGGTGGTGCGGATGCGCAGCAGCTCACGGTAGGCGGCCGAGGCGCCGGTGATCTGCGGGCAGCCGACCTTGACCGTGCTCAACAGGGGCTTGGCGTACGACCACTTGGACGCGTTGTCGGCCGCCGGAGGCAGCCCGCGTCCGAAGCCGTTGCCGTCGGCGCAGTTCCAGTGGATGGCGTTGAACCAGTCACCGCTGTCGAAGGAGTTGCGGTCCAGCGACTTGGAGCGCAGCAGGTCGGTGCCCGCCTGCGACAGGGCCGGGCCCTGGGAGAGCGCGGCCGTGGCCATCGCGAGGACCTGCATCCTGGCCCGGTCGGACGCGCTCGTCCCGGCCGGCAGTTTGAAGGTGAGGGCGTCGAAGAGCGACTCGTTGTCGTGGGCGTCCGCGTAGGCGAGGGCGTCGCCGGGGGCGGCCGCGTATCCGGCGGGCGAGCCGTTGTAGTCGACCCCGGCGCCGGTGACCTCCTTGCCCGCGCTGTCGGTGAAGCGGTATCCGGCGAGGTTGCCGGTCAGGCCGACCTTGATCAGGTCCTGGTAGTGCAGCAGCCTGGCCTTCTGTTCGGCCGGGGTGCCGTTGGCCGGGCTGGAGTTGGGGTCGGTGAACAGGCCGGAGGCGAAGCCCTGGACGCCGGGGTCCTCGTCGAAGGGTCCGCCGCCGCGCACCGCGTCCCGGGCCCGGTCGGAGAAGGTGGCGATGCCGGTGCCGGCCATGTTCTTCTGCGTGGCCTGGACGAAGCGGGCGTCGTCGGCGACCTCGCCGAAGTTCCAGCCCTCGCCGTAGAGGATGATCTTGCTTCCGTCGACACCGTCCTTGGCCACGGTCAGCGCGTCCAGCGCCTTGCGGACGGCCAGGATGTTGGCCTTGGGGTGGTGGCCCATGAGGTCGAAGCGGAAGCCGTCGACCTTGTACTCCCTGGCCCAGGTGACGATCGAGTCCACGACGAGCTTGCCCATCATGGCGTTCTCGGTCGCGGTGCCCGCGCAACAGGTGGAGTTGGCCACGCTGCCGTCGGCGAGGAGCCGCTGGTAATAGCCGGGCACGATCCGGTCGAGCACGGAGGTGTCCGCCTGCCCACTGGCCGCGGTGTGGTTGTAGACCACGTCCATGACGACCCGCAGCCCGTCCTGGTTGAGCGCCTGCACCATCTTCCGGAACTGCACCGTACGGGCGGTGCCGTCGGGGTCGGTGGCGTACGAGCCCTCGGGGACCGTGTAGTGGAAGGGGTCGTAGCCCCAGTTGTAGGCGTCCTTGGCGGCGGTCTTCGCCACGCACTCCTGCTGCTTGTCGGAGTCGGCCGGGAAGGAGGCCAGGTCGCAGCCGGGGGTGGCCTGGTCGGCCTTCTTCTCGGGGATAGTGGCGATGTCGAACGCGGGCAGCAGGTGCACGTAGGAGGTGCCGGCCTTCGCCAGCTCGCGCAGGTGCTTCGAGCCGTCGCTGTCCTTGTCGGTGAAGGCCAGGTAGGTGCCCTGGTCCTTCGCCGGGACGGTCTTGTCGGCCACCGAGAAGTCCCGGATGTGCAGCTCCTGGATCTGCGCGTCCTTCAGCGGCACCGCCTTGGGCTTGGTGAGGCCGGTCCAGCCCTCGGGGGCCAGCGAGCGGTCGGCGAGGTCGACGACGAGGCTGCGCTTCGAGTCGGCGGTCAGGGCGACCGAGTAGGGGTCGGTGACCGGGTTGGTGACGAGCTTGCCGACGCTGGGCGCCCACACCTTGACCACGTACCGGTAGGGCTTGCCCTTCCAGGACGCGGGGCCGGTGACGGACCAGACGCCGGTGGTGTCGTCGCGGCGCATGGGCGTCAGCGCGCCGTCCAGTTCCAGCGAGACGTCCTGGGCCGTGGGCGCCCAGACGGAGAGGGTGGGCTTGCCGCCCTGGAAGACCGGGCCGAGGCCGCTCTTCGTGGCGCCCGCGTACACGTCGTCCAGCACCCCGGCGATCTGCACCCCGGTCGCGGCCAGCACGGCTCCGCTCGCGGCGCGCTGGGAGGCGACGAGCTGGCCGGTGAGGGCCTCGCGCACCCGGTCGCGGTCGCGGGGGTCGACGGTCCAGGCGGTGTAGTCCTTCAGGTGCGGGAACTTCGCCTTCTGGGCGTCGGTGAGCGCGCCCTTGGCAAGCCGCAGCCAGCGCTCGTCGTCGCTGGTCAGGGCGGAGTCCTTGACGGCGATCGAGCCGTCGCGGGAGTAGAGGAGCTGGGTGGAGGCGGCTCCCTCGGCGCCGTTCCAGGCGAGGGTGTCCCGGTCGATCCAGACCGCCTTGGCGGTGGTCAGGTCGAGCGCGGCCGCGCTGCCCTTGGGCTGCGGGAGCAGGTACTTCTCCTGCCCGCTCAACAGCCACACCTCGTGGCCGTCCGCCTTGAGGTCGAGGGACCGGTCGGTGGGCAGGTCCTTCTCGTCGCCCTTGTGCAGGATGTAGCTGAGACTGGTGGCACCCTCGGTGAGCGGTACCTCGAAGACCGCGCCATAGGCGTCAGTCTTCACCGGCTGAAGGGGCTTCGACCAGTCGGTGGGGTTGGCGGCACCCGTCCAGGTGTGCAGGCCCCAGCCGTCGTAGTTCCCGT
Organism: Streptomyces seoulensis; assembly: GCF_022846655.1. Taxonomy (NCBI): domain Bacteria; kingdom Bacillati; phylum Actinomycetota; class Actinomycetes; order Kitasatosporales; family Streptomycetaceae; genus Streptomyces; species Streptomyces seoulensis. The sequence continues at coordinate 1,471,643 of NZ_AP025667.1, read as the reverse complement.
CCGCGCGGTGGTAGTGGAGCACGGCCTTGCCCTGATCCTCGGCCGGATACTCGGGGCGCTCGGTCTGCGTCTCGGGCTTGCCCTGCTCGATCCAGACCTCACCCGTCTTCGTGACGTCGATGGTCCGGTCGGTGGAGACGTCCTTGTCGCCGTCCTTGTCGATGACGAGGAAGCCGACGTTCGAGGCGCCCGGCTTGAGCTTGACGTAGGCGAAGGCGCCGTAGGCGTCGCGGCCGGTGAAGGGGTGGCTGGCCGGCCACTGGGTGGCCTCGCCGTCCGCGAGGTCGCCCCAGGCGTACAGGCCCCAGTTCGCGTAGTCGCCGTCGGCCCGCTTGTAGTGCACCACCGCGTAGTCGCGGGAGGCGGCCGTGGGCGGCTCGGGGGCGGGCGCGGTGCCGGTCGTGCTGGTCGCCAGGGCGCTCGCGGTGCGGCCCGCGGAGTCGATCGCCACGGCCTTGTAGCGCAGCGCGGTCCCCGCGGGGACGCCCTTGCCGACGGCCTGGGTGACCTTGTACGGGGCGTGGTCGGCCGAACCCAGCGTCTTCCAGGGCCCGTTGCCGACCTGGGCGGCGAAGACGACCCGGTTCAGCCCGCCGCCGGGCACATCGGCGCCGACCTCCACCGTGCCGGTGGCTCCGGCGGCCGGGGCGGTCAGGGTGAGCGTGGGCTCGGCGGCGGGGGCGGCGAGGCGGCCGGTGGCCTTGTACACGACGGCGGTCCCGGCCGGGACGGTGAGGCCGAGCTTGCGCCCGGCGTCCGACTTCACCGTGCGGCCGGCTCCGTAGATGCCCTGGTACGCCATGCGGGCGGAGCCGGTCGGGAAGGACACGGTCTGCGCGGTGGCGGCGTTGTTGAGGGCGACGACGTACTCGGCGCCGGTGCGCGCGTCGGTGCGGGTGAAGGCGTAGACACCGGCGCCGTCGGCCGCGTAGCGCTCGGTCTGCACGCCGTCTGTCAGGGCCGGGTTGGCCTTGCGGAGCTTCGCCAGGGCCGCGATGTCCTTGTACAGCGGGGCGGCGGTGTCGTAGGCGTCGCGGGCGTGGGTGCGGGCGGTGCCGATCTCGTCGTCCAGGTAGTCGGCGACCTTGGAGGCGAACATGGTCTGGCGGGCGTCCTTGTCGCCACCGGAGCCGGTGAAGCCCTGTTCGTCGCCGTAGTAGACGACCGGGTTGCCCCGGCCGAGGAACATGAGCTGGTTGGCGAGGCGGTCCTTGCGCAGGATCTCGGCGTCGGACGCCTTCGGGTCGTCCTGCTTCAGGAAGTACCCGATGCGGCCCATGTCGTGGTTGCCGAGGAAGGTCACCTGCTCGTAGGCGTTGGCCCTGTCGGTCGTGTACTTGTAGTCGTCCCCGAAGACCCCGGCGAGCTTCTTCGCGCTGCCGCCCTGGGAGGCGTAGGCGCGGGCGGCGTCCTGGAAGGGGAAGTCGAGGGTGGCGTCCAGGCGGCCCTGGGTGACGTACGGGGAGGTCACCGAGGTGTCGGCGGAGTAGACCTCGCCGAACATGAAGAAGTTCTTCCGCCCGTGCGCGGCCGCGTAGCGGTCCAGCGCGGTGGCCCACTGGGTCCAGAAGCCCATGTTCACGTGCTTGACGGTGTCGATGCGGAAGCCGTCGACGGCGAAGTCCCGCACCCAGCGCTGGTAGATCCTCTCCATGCCGCTGACGACCTCGGGACGCTCGGTCCACAGGTCGTCCAGGCCGGAGAAGTCGCCGTACTCGGCGGACTCGCCCGCGAAGGTGGAGTCACCCCGGTTGTGGTACATCGCCGGGTCGTTCAGCCAGGCCGGGACCTTGTCGCGGCTGCGCACGGCCGGGGTGCGCGGGAAGGACGAGGCGTCGACGGCCGGGAACTTCTTGCGGCCGTCCGCGTAGTCGGCGTCGTCGAAGGGGCGGCCGTCCTCGGTCAGGTACGGGAAGGCGCCCTTGGAGAGGTAGTCGTAGGACTTCTCGCGGTAGTCGACGAGGTCGGCGGTGTGGTTGGTGATGACGTCGAAGAAGACCTTCATGCCCTTGGCGTGTGCCTTGGCGATCAGGCCCTTCAGGTCGGCGTTGGTGCCGAAGTGCGGGTCGACCTGGGTGAAGTCGGTGATCCAGTAACCGTGGTAGCCGGCCGAGGCGTCGGCGCCGGTGCCCTGCACGGGGCGGTTCTTGAAGATCGGGGCGAGCCAGATGGCGGTCGTGCCGAGGCCCTTGATGTAGTCGAGCCGCTGGGTGAGGCCCTTGAGGTCGCCGCCCTGGTAGAAGCCCTTGTCGGTGGGGTCGTAGCCGGTGCTCAGCCGCGAACCGGTGAGCCCGCCGCGGTCGTTGGAGCGGTCGCCGTTGGCGAAACGATCCGGCATGACGAAGTAGAACTGCTCGCGCGTGTCGTCGTGCCGGGCGGGCTCGGCGGCGAGGCGGGCGTCGGAGGGCGGTGCCGGCGGGCTCGCCGCGTGGGCGGACAGGGGCGTCACCAGGGTGGCGGCGAGGGCTGCGGCGGCTACGGCCGCCGCCCGGCGCCGGTAGGGGGTGCGGCGCGTCCCGCGCGCCTGCCAGATCGGTCTCACGGCACAAACTCCTTGCGCTCACGGCTCGTTCGAGTCCGGCCAGAGGCACGGCTTCGCTGCCGGACGCGGCGTGACCGTACCGCCGCCGAAAGCCTTGCAGCAAGACTTGTGAAACATGAAGAAAGAAATTTCAGCGTTGAACGAGGGACGAACCGCCCGTATACGACGGACGGTTCGTCGGGAGGTGCCTCGAGGGGAGCGTCAGCAGCTCGACTTGCCCGCGTACAGGGCGAGGGCGGTGTTGGCGCCGAGGGTCGCGGTGAACTGGCCGCCGGAGTTCACCGACACCGTGGTGTTGTTCTGGACGTTGCAGTACGTGCCCGCCGCGAGCGAGGTCTGGTAGGTGCGGGACAGTGACGAGGACTCGTGGTTGATGGCCACGAAGCCCTTGCTGCCGCGCCCGAAGGCGATGGCGTCGTTGCCGTCGTCCCACCAGTTGGTGACGGCCTGGCCGCGGGTGGCGTTGCGGAAGGCGACCATGGACCTGATCTCCGGCCAGGCGTGCTGGCACTTCCAGCCGTCCTGCCAGCAGGCGTTGACCTTGCCCCCGTTGGGCGGGCCGGCGTCCGCGTCGGACCACTCGTAGCCGGAGTTGATGTCCGGGGTGCCGTACGGGTAGGCCAGCATGAAGACGTTGGCCAGCGTGTAGTTGGCGCCGTCCTTGTAGTTGAGGGTGCTGCCGTTGCGCTCGGTGTCGTGGTTGTCGACGAAGACCCCGGCGACCGAGCTGCTCATGTACCCCCAGCCCTCACCGTAGTTCTTCAGGTAGGCCAGGTTCTCGCTGTTGAACACCCGCTTGAGGTCGTAGGCGTAGCGGAACTCCTGGACGTCGCCGGTGCCCGTGTACTCGGTGGGCTGGACGGCCTCGCCCGCGCCGTAGATGGCCTCCTGCTTCCAGTACACCGACGGGTTGGTCAGCCGGGACTTGATGTTGGCCAGGTCGGCCTTGTCGATGTGCTTGGCCGCGTCGACGCGGAAGCCGTCGACGCCCAGCGAGAGCAGGTCGTTCATGTACCCGGCGATGGCCTTGCGGACGTACTCCTCGCCGGTGTCCAGGTCGGCCAGGCCCACCAGTTCGCAGTGCTGGACGTTCCAGCGGTCCTGGTAGTTGCTGATCTGCGCGGTGCAGTCGTCGAAGTCGGGGGACGAGTACAGGCCGGGGTAGTTGTACTTCGTGTACGACGAGCCGCCGGTGCCGGTGCCGCTGCCCGCCGCCATGTGGTTGATCACGGTGTCGGTGACGACCTTGACCCCGGCCGAGTGACACGTGTCGACCATGCTCTTGAAGGCCGTGCGGTCGCCGAGCCGGCCGGCGATCTTGTACGAGACGGGCTGGTAGGAGGTCCACCACTGCGAGCCCTGTATGTGCTCGGCGGGCGGGGAGACCTGCACGTAGCCGTAGCCGGCCGGGCCGAGGGTGGTGGTGCACTCGCGGGCCACGGAGGCGAAGTTCCACTCGAAGAGGACGGCGGTGACGTCCTTGGTGCCGGGCGGGGCGGCCTGGGCCGGAGTAGTCGGGTACATGCCAACCGTGACCGCTGCCGCGAGGGCGAGCGCCACGGTGAGGGTTCTGCGTGCCATGTGGGGGTTCCTTCGTCGTTGAAGGCGTTGGTTCGTTGGTTCGTCGAACGCATGAAGCGGCTTGCTGAAATGTTTCAGCAAACTTGCGGTGACGCAGATGTTAAAGGCCCGCCACCTGAAAAGGCAGCGGGCCGTGGGAAGTTGATGCAAGAACTTTCAGGCGGTGGTCCACCAGACCGTGGTGTCGGCCGGGATCTCGGCCCCGTCGGCGCTCTCGGTGATCTCCCCGCTGGCGAGCAGCACCCGCCCGTGAGCCGGGACGGTGACCGGCTCGCCGGTGGTGTTGGCGACGCAGGTGACCTCCCCGCGCCGGAAGACGAGGACGCCCTCGGGGGCGGGCAGCCACTCGACGGCCGAGCCCGCGCCGAGCGAGGGCTGATCACGCCGGGCGGCGAGCGCGGCCCGGTACAGCTCCAGCGTCGAACCCGCCACGCCGGTCTGCGCCTCCACGCTCAGCTCGCCCCAGCCCGCCGGCTGCGGCAGCCAACTGCCCCCGACCCCGAAGCCGTACGACGAACCCTCGCTGGTCCAGGGGATCGGCACCCGGCAGCCGTCGCGGAAGCCGTCCTGGCCCTCGCCCCGGAAGTAGGCGGGGTCCTGGCGCACCTCGTCGGGCAGGTCGACCACGTCGGGCAGGCCCAGTTCCTCGCCCTGGTAGAGGTAGGCGGAGCCGGGCAGCGCCAGCATCAGCAGGGTGGCGGCGCGGGCCCGGCGCAGGCCGAGGGCGCGGTCTCCGGCGGTGCGGATCTGGGTGCCGAGGCCGGGCGGGTTGGCGAAGCGGGTGGCGTGCCGGGTGACGTCGTGGTTGGAGAGCACCCAGGTGGCCGGGGCGTCGACCGGGCGCATCGCGGCGAGCGTGCGGTCGATGACCTCACGCAACTGCTCCGCGTCCCAGTCGGTGCCGAGGTACTGGAAGTTGAACGCCTGGTGCAGCTCGTCGGGGCGGACATAGTTGGCGGTGCGCTCGATGGTCGGCGTCCACGCCTCCGCTACGAAGATCCTCTCCCCCGCGTACTCGTCCAGCACGGTCCGCCACTGCCGGTAGACCTCGTGGACGCCCTCCTGGTCGAAGAACGGCATCACGTCGTTGCCCAGCAGCTTGAGCTGGTCGTGGGCGCCGAGGTCGGGCAGACCCTCGGCCTTCACCAGACCGTGGGCCACGTCGATGCGGAAGCCGTCGACCCCCATGTCCAGCCAGAACCGCAGGATCGAGCGGAACTCGTCGCCCACGGCCGGGTGTTCCCAGTTGAAGTCGGGCTGCTCCGGCGCGAAGAGGTGCAGGTACCACTCGCCGGGCGTGCCGTCGGGCTCGGTGACCCGGGTCCAGGCGGGGCCGCCGAAGATGGACTCCCAGTCGTTGGGCGGGAGTTCGCCCTTCTTCCCCTTGCCGGGGCGGAAGTGGTAGCGCTCGCGCAGCGGCGAGCCGGGGCCCTCGGCGAGCGCCCGCTTGAACCACTCGTGCTGGTCGGAGGAGTGGTTGGGCACGAGGTCCACGATGATCCGCAGGGACAGCTCATGGGCGTCGCGGATGAGCGCGTCGGCGTCCAGCAGGTTGCCGAACATGGGGTCGACGGCACGGTAGTCGGCCACGTCGTAGCCGGCGTCGGCCTGCGGGGAGGCGTAGAACGGGCTGAGCCAGACGGCGTCCACGCCGAGGTCGCGCAGGTAGGGCAGTCTGGCGCGCACGCCCTCCAGGTCGCCCATGCCGTCGCCGTTGGAGTCGGCGAAGCTGCGCGGATAGACCTGGTAGATCACCGCGCCGCGCCACCAGTCGCGGTGCTGGGCGGCGGGGGCGACGGCGGTTTCGTCGGCCGGGGCTGCGAGATGCTGCTGGCTCATGGCGTCCTTGGTGCGTGACGAGGTTCGGTTCGTGTCAGACGTGGGTGCGGCGGGGCGTCAGCCCTTGGTGCCGCCCGCGGTGAGGCCGGTGACGAGGTTCTTCTGCACGAGATAGAAGAACACGGACACGGGTATCGCGATCAGCACCGCGGTGGCGGCCATGTAGTTCCACTGCGCGTCGTGCTCGCTGACGAAGGTCTGCAGGCCCACCGCGAAGGTGTACTTGGAGTCGTCCAGCATGAAGGTCGTGGCGAAGGCGACCTCGCCGACCGCCGTGATGAAGTTGTAGAACGCGGCGACGGCCAGGCCCGGGCGGGCCAGCGGCAGGATCAGCCGGAAGAAGGTGCCGAACGGGGTGAGCCCGTCCACCCGGCCCGCCTCGTCGATCTCGAAGGGGATGGTGTCGAAATACCCCTTGAGCAGCCACGCGCTGTACGGCACGGCGGTGGAGCAGTTGATCAGGATCAGCGCCCAGTAGGTGTCGATCAGGCCCAGCTCGCCGAAGATCTCGTACATCGGCACGATCAGGATGGCGATCGGGAACGCCTGGGTGAGCAGCAGGACCCACATCAGCGGCTTGTAGCCGGGGAAGCGCATCCGGGAGACGGCGTAGCCGGTGGTGGCGGCGACGAAGACACCGATGAAGGTGGTGCCGAGCGCCACGATCATCGTCGACTTGAACCAGTCGAAGAAGCCGGTGTGCTGGAGCACGAAGGCGTAGTTGCCGAAGCCGGCCCGGCCGAAGATGCGGCCCGGGTGCAGGTAGTCGTCCTTCTCCGACCCGAGGGACAGGAAGAACAGCCAGGCCACCGGGACCAGCGCGATCAGGCTGGCCAGGACCAGGCCGCCGTGGAGCAGGGCGGTGCCCAGCGGGCCGAGCTCACCGCGCCGGCGGGACGCGCGGGGCCGGGGGGCGGCCGGGGCCTCGGCGGTGAGCGGGCGTCCCGGAGCTGTCTCGGGGGGTGTCGTGGTGCTCATGGCGGCGGCTCCTGCGGCGTCAGACGGCGAGCTGGTCATTGCGCTTCAGCCAGCGGAAGTAGAAGGAGGTGAAGACGGTCAGGATCGACAGCAGCAGTACGCCGTACGCGGCGGACTGGGCGAAGTCGCGCGGCTGCTGCCCGAAGCCGAGGAAGTAGGCCCAGGTGACGAGGATCTGGGCGTCCGGGGCGCCGGTGGGGCCGAACAGCAGGAAGATGATGGCGAACTGGTTGAAGGTCCAGATCACGCCGAGCAGGACCACGGTGGAGCTGACCGAGCGCAGACCGGGCAGGGTGACGTGCCGGAAGCGCTGCCAGGCGCTCGCGCCGTCCATCTCGGCGGCCTCGTACAGCGAGGAGTCGATGGACTGGAGCCCGCCGAGCAGCGAGAGCATCATGAACGGCACACCGCACCAGGTGTTGACCATGATGGCGGCGAACCGCTGCCAGAAGGTGTCCTCCAGCCAGGCCGGCTGGGGCAGGTGGAGGGCGCCGAGGACCTGGTTGAGCACGCCGGAGTCGGCCAGCATGATGCGCCAGGAGAAGACGGTGACGAAGGTCGGCACGGCCCAGGGCAGGACGAGCAGCAGCCGGTAGACCGTGCGGCCGCGCAGCTTCTGGTCGAGCATCATCGCGAGGCCCAGGCCGATGACGTAGTGCAGGGTGACGCAGGCGGCGGTCCAGAAGACGGTCCACAGGAAGTGCGACCAGAAGCGGTCGTAGGCCGTGGGGCCGAAGAGGATGTCCTGGTAGTTGTCCAGCCCGATGAACTTGTAGGTGGCCTCGATGTGGTTGACGCCGATGGTGCGCGCCGAGTTGAGGCTGTTGGCGTCGGTGAGGGTGAGGTAGACACCCCGCACCAGCGGGTAGCCCACGAGGACGCCGAGCACGACGACCACGGGCGCGATCATCGCGTAGGCGTACCAGTACCTCTGGTAGCCGTTCTTCAGGCGCTGCCCGAGACCGGGGCGGGGCGGCCGCTCATCGCGGCGCTCGCCGGTCGCGCGGTCGATGGCGACTGTCATGGTGCGACACCTTCTACGAGTTCGGGGGCGGACTGGTCGTAGGCCGGTGGCCGCCGGGTTCCCCCATCCCCCACGGCGGGGGAACCCGGCGGCCACACGGGCTCACTTGCTGAAGTCGGGCACCAGCTTGGCGATGGCCAGCTCGGCGTTGCCCAGGCCCTTGTCCAGCGGCTCCTTGCCCCCGGCCACCTTGGGCAGCTCGGTGTCCAGCGGACCCCACAGGGAGCTGTACTCCGGCAGCGCCGGGCGGGGCTGGGCGGCGGAGAGGACGCCCTGGTAACCGGCGATGCCCGGGTCGCCCTTGACCTTGGCGGTGTAGGCGTCGCCGCGGGTCGGCAGCGTGGAGTTCTTCAGCGCGATGGCCTCCTGGGACTTGGCCGAGGTCATGAAGTTCACGAACTTCAGCGCCGCGTCCTGGTGGGCCTTGTCCGAGCCGGCGTAGACCGAGAGGTTGTGGCCGCCGGTCGGGGCGCCCGCCTTGCCCGCGGAGCCGGCCGGGACGGTGGCGATGCCGAGGTTGGACTTGTCCTTGAAGGCCGAGCCCTTGTAGAAGTTCGTGATCTCCCAGGGGCCCTGGATGATCGAGGCGACCTTGCCGTTGACGAACGCGTCCTGGATGTGGGCGTAGGCGTCCGCGGTGGTGTCGGCCTTGTGCAGGCCCTTGCCGGAGAACGTGCTCTGCCAGGTGCCGTACGCCTTCTTCGCCGGGGCGGAGGCGACGGTGACCTTCTTGGCCGAGGCGTCGACGGTGTCGGTGCCCTCGCCGTACAGGAAGCACTGGGCGTAGTACGCCTGGGTGGAGCCCCAGTAGCCGTCGACCTTCGCCTTGTCCTTGACCTTGGCGGCGTCGGCCTTCAGCTCGTCCCAGGTCTTGGGGGCCTCGGTGATGCCGGCCTTCTTGAACAGGGCCTTGTTGTAGACGAAGGCGAGGGTGTCGGTGACCAGCGGCACGCCGTAGGTCTTGCCCTCGTACTGGGCCTGCTTGATCAGGTTGGGCTCGAACTTGTCCTGCTCGGCGAGGGCGTCGGTGCCGTCCAGCGGCAGGAAGAAGCCCTTCTTGGCGAAGGCCGGGGTCCAGCCGACCTCGGAACGCAGGATGTCCGGGGCGCCCTTGGAGCCGGCGGCGGTGTCGAACTTGTTCTGCGCCTGGTCGAAGGGCACGTTGACGTACTTGACCTTGATGTTCTTGTTGGCGGCCTGGAACTGCTCGACCAGGGCCTTGTACGTCGGCGCCTCATTGGTGGCGTTGGAGGTGTCCCACCAGGTGAGGGTCACCGGGCCGTCCGCCTTGCCGTCGCCGTCGTCGCTCCCGCCGCACGCCGTCGCCGTGAGGGCGAGGGACGCCACGAGCGCGGAGGCCGCTATGCCACGCCGCATGAGTTCTCCTTGAGGGTGAAAAGCCCGAGTTTGCAGGGGCGGCCCCGTCTGCCGCCTCCTGCGACTTGCCGACTGCGCCATTGCCGCGGCCGGGCGACTGGGAACGTAACAGCGTTGTAAGCGCCGCGAAAGACCTTGCAGAAAAAAAGTGCAAGAAGACGGCCGGGTTACCGTGTCGTGACCTGCGGCAGACCTTGTCGAAATACTGGTCTACCGCCGGTAGGCGGGTTGACGGACACTTGTGCAAGACTCTGCAAGCTCTTGCCGCGGGGGGCCGCCGCCGGGATCATCCCCTTGCGGCCGTGCGCCGGGCGGACCTCCCGGCGGGCACGAGCGACGACATACCCACAAGGGGCGAGGAGCGCGATGACGCGGCAACCCACGGCGGGCCGTTCGGCCGCCCGCGCACGGCGTCCCGCCGGTGCGCCGGGCCAGGTGCGGCGGGTACAGTCCACAGGCGTGACCACACGGCTTGCGGACATCGCCGCACAGGCGGGGGTGAGCGAAGCGACCGTCAGCCGGGTCCTCAACGGGAAGCCGGGCGTCGCCGCCACCACCCGCCAGTCCGTCCTGGCCGCGCTGGACGTGCTCGGCTACGAGCGTCCGGTGCGGCTCCGCCAGCGCAGCGAGGGCCTGGTCGGCCTGATCATCCCCGAGCTGGAGAACCCGATCTTCCCGGCGCTGGCCCAGGTCATCGGCCAGGCGCTGACCGGGCAGGGCTACACCCCGGTGCTGGCCACCCAGACCCCGGGCGGCTCCACCGAGGACGAGCTGACCGAGATGCTGGTGGACCGGGGGGTGGCCGGGATCATCTACGTCTCCGGGCTGCACGCCGACACCACCGCCGACATGCAGCGCTACGAGCGACTGCGCGCGCAGGGCGTGCCGTTCGTGCTGGTGGACGGATTCTCGCCGAAGGTGCAGGCGCCGTTCATCTCCCCCGACGACCGGGCGGCGACCACTCTTGCCGTCACGCATCTGGTGTCGCTGGGCCACACCCGGATCGGGCTGGCGCTCGGGCCGAAACGGTTCGTTCCGGTGCAGCGCAAGATCGAGGGCTTCGTCCGCGCTATGCAGGACCAGTTGGGGCTGGGCGCCGACATGGTCGCCGAGGAGCTGGTGCAGCACTCGCTGTACACCCTGGAGGGCGGCCAGGCGGCGGCCGCCGCGCTGATCGAGCGGAAGTGCACGGCCATCGTGTGCGCCAGCGACATGATGGCGCTCGGCGCGATACGGGCCGCCCGGCAGCTCGGTCTCGACGTGCCGCGCGACGTGTCGGTGGTCGGGTTCGACGACTCCCCGCTGATCGCCTTCACCGACCCGCCGCTGACCACCGTCCGCAAGCCCGTCCCGGCGATGGGGCAGGCCGCGGTGCGCACGCTGCTGGAGGAGATCGGCGGGACGCCCGCCCCGCACAGCGAGTTCGTCTTCATGCCGGAGCTGGTCGTGCGGGGGTCCACCGCCTCCGCGCCGGGTGAGCGCCCGCGCGGCTGAGCCCCGCCCTGCCAGGCGTTTTCGCGCAGAACATGCGTGGTGGCACCGGCCTTGGGATGATCTGTCGAGCATCCCTTGTCTGGCAGACTTGGTAGCTATGAGTGACTCGACCGTGACAGGCACGGACGGCCGCCGCGCGGAGGTGGCCGTTCCGCGGACCGTCACGGGCGAGCGCGGCACCGCACCGCGCCTGCGCGACCGGCTGCGCAGCCCCCGCCGGCCCCCGCTGTGGTTCGAGATCCTGCTGATCGCCGCGAGTTACTGGACGTACTCGCTCATCCGCAACGCCGTCCCGGAGCAGAAGCCCGAGGCGCTGCGCAACGCCGACGCGGTCTGGTGGCTGGAGCACCACCTCGGCATCGCCGTCGAGGCGTCCGTCAACCACGCGGCCGACTCGGTGGGTTGGCTGATCATCGGCATGAACTACTACTACGCCACCCTGCACTTCGTGATCACCATCGGCGTGCTGGTGTGGCTCTACCGATGGCATCCCGACCGCTACGCCCCCGTCAGGCTGGTGCTGTTCGCCACCACGGGCGTGGCCCTCGCCGGGTACTACCTCTTCCCGCTCGCCCCGCCCCGGCTGATGCGCGGCGGCCACTTCATCGACACCGTGATGGTGCACCAGACCTGGGGGTCCATGGCCTCCGGCGACCTCAAGCACATGTCCAACCAGTACGCGGCCATGCCGTCCATGCACATCGGGTGGTCGCTGTGGTGCGGGCTGACCGTGTTCGCGCTCGCCTCCGTGCCGTGGGTGCGGGTGCTGGGGCTCGCTTACCCGGCGCTGACGCTGGTGGTGATCGTGTCCACGGCCAACCACTTCTGGCTGGACGCGGTGGGCGGGGTGGTGTGCCTCGGGTTCGGGGTGGGGGTGGCCCGGCTCTGGTACGGACGGTGGCCGCAGGCGGCCGGGGCAGGTGCCGGGGCTGGGGTGGCTCTGGGGTCCGGGGCGGGTTAGCCCGCGTAGAACAGTTCGTCCACCACTGCCCGTGCCCTGCGGGCCGTGCGGCGGTACGCGTCCAGCATGTCGCCCGCCCTGCCCTCGCCGTAGCCCAGGTAACGGCCCACCGCCGCCAGTTCGCGGGGCTCCGTCGGGAAGGTGTCCCCCGCCCTGCCCCGGACCAGCATCACCGCGTTGCGCACCCGGCTGGCCAGCACCCACGCCTCGTCCAGCACCGCCGCGTCCTCCGCGCCGATCAGGCCCGCCTCCCGCGCCGCCGCCAGCGCCTCGCGCGTCCTCGGGGTGCGCAGGCCCGGCACCTCCCAGGCGTGCCGGAGCTGGAGCAACTGGACCGTCCACTCCACGTCCGACAGGCCGCCCGGACCCAGCTTGGTGTGCAGCTTGGGGTCCGCGCCGCGCGGCAGCCGCTCCGACTCCATCCGCGCCTTCAGCCGGCGGATCTCCCGTACCGCGTCCTCCTCCAGGCCCCTCGCCGGGTAGCGCAGCGGGTCGATCAGCTCCACGAAACGGCGGCCCAGGTCCTCGTCCCCCGCCACCGGCTCCGCCCGCAGCAGCGCCTGCGACTCCCAGCCCAGCGACCACCTGCGGTAGTACGCCTCGTACGACTTCAGGGTGCGCACCAGCGGGCCCGACTTGCCCTCCGGGCGCAGGTCCGCGTCGATCAGCAGGGGCGGGTCGGCGCTCGGGATCTGGAGCAGGCGGCGCATCTCCGCGACCACCTTGTTGGCGGCGCGGGACGCCTCTTGTTCGTCCACGCCCTCCCTCGGCTCGTGCACGAACAGCACGTCCGCGTCCGAGCCGTAGCCCAGTTCGTGGCCGCCGAACCGGCCCATGCCGATGATGGCGAACCTGGTGGGGAGGGTGTCGCCCCAGCCCTCGCGCACCACCGCGCGGAGGGTTCCGGCCAGCGTCGCCGCCGTCAGGTCCGAGATCGCGCCGCCCACCCGGTCCAGGAGGACGCCCTCGTCCGGCTCGGCCGGGGTCGTCTCCGTGCCGTACGAGCCGACGATGTCGGCGGCGGCCGTGCGGAAGAGTTCGCGGCGCCGCACGCCCCGGGCCGCCGTCACGCCCTGTTCGGCGTTCTCGGCCCGGTTCACCGCCGCGGTGATCTCCTGCTCGAGCTGGGTCCTTCCGCGCGGCTCCAGGCCGCCCGCGTCGCCGTCCCCGAGCAGGGCGACCGCCTCGGGGGCGCGCAGCAGGAGGTCCGGGGCGAGGCGGCCCGCCGAGAGGACCCTCGCCAGGTTCTCCGCCGCCGCTCCCTCGTCGCGCAGCAGGCGCAGGTACCAGGGGGTCTTGCCGAGCGCGTCCGAGACCTTGCGGAAGTTCAGCAGGCCGGCGTCCGGGTCGGCGGAGTCGGCGAACCAGCCCAGCAGGACCGGGAGCAGGGTGCGCTGGATCGCCGCCTTCCTCGTCACGCCGGAGGCCAGTGCCTCCAGGTGGCGCAGGGCCGCCGCGGGGTCGGCGTAGCCCAGGGCCACCAGGCGTTCCCTCGCCGCCTCCGCGCTGAGCCTCGTCTCGCCGGGGGCGAGTTGGGCCACCGCGTCGAGGAGGGGGCGGTAGAAGATCTTCTCGTGCAGGCGGCGGACCACGCCCGTGTGGCGTTTCCACTCCCGGCGCAGGCCCGCCACCGGGTCCGTGCGCAGGCCCAGGGACCTGCCCAGGCGGCGAAGGTCGTCCTCCGCCTCCGGGACCAGGTGGGTGCGGCGGAGCTGGAACAGTTGGATGCGGTGCTCCAGTTCGCGCAGGAAGCGGTACGCCTCGTCCAGGCGGGCCGCGTCCTCCCGGCCCACGTAGCCGCCCGCCGCCAGGGCCTGCAACGCCTTGAGGGTGGTGCCGCTGCGCAGGGTGTGGTCCGTGCGGCCGTGCACGAGCTGCAGCAACTGGACCGCGAACTCGACGTCCCTGAGGCCGCCCGGTCCCAGCTTCAGCTCTCTGTCGATCTCCGCCGGCGGGATGTTCTCCACCACGCGGCGGCGCATCTTCTGCACGTCCGGTACGAAGTTCTCCCGGTCCGCCGCCTGCCACACCATGGGGGCCAGGGCGGCCATGTACGCCCGGCCCAGCTCCTCGTCCCCCGCCACCGGGCGGGCCTTCAGCAGGGCCTGGAACTCCCAGGTCTTCGCCCAGCGCTGGTAGTAGGCCAGGTGGCTGCTGAGCGTGCGGACCAGGGGGCCGTTGCGGCCCTCCGGGCGGAGGTTCGCGTCCACCGGCCAGATCGAGCCCTCGATCGTGGTCTCCGAGCAGATGCGCATCATGTGGGACGCGAGCCTCGTGGCCGCCTTCAGTGCCTTCGTCTCGTCCGTGCCCTGGGCCGGTTCCGCCACGAAGATGACGTCGACGTCGGAGACGTAGTTCAGCTCGTGGCCACCGCACTTGCCCATGGCGATCACCGTCAGGCTGCAGGCCGCCGCGTCCTGCGGGGCGTCCGCCTCCGCCATCGCCAGCGCCGCTCTCAGCGTCGCCGTCGCCAGGTCCGCCAGCTCCGCCGCCGTCTGGGTGACGTCCGTGGTGCCGCAGACGTCCCTCGCGGCGATGGAGAGCAGGCAGCGGCGGTACGCGACCCGCAGGGACACCGGGTCCGTCGCCTCCGCCAGGCCGCGTTCGAACTCCGTGACTCCCGGGTGCAGGTCCCTCGGTTCGTAGGTGACCAGTTCCTGCCAGTCGTGAGGGTGGCGGGCCAGGTGGTCCGCGAGCGCCGCGGATGCGCCCAGTACGCCCAGGAGGCGGTCGCGTAGGGGCTTCGCCGCGATGAGGGTGTCCAGCAGCTCGCGGTGGTCCTTGGCCGCGGGCTGCGACTCCAGGAGGCGTACGAGGCCGCGCAGGGCGAGGTCCGGGTCCGCTGTCGCGCCCAGGGCTTCCAGCAGTACGGGGTCCGCCTTCACCGGGGTCAGCTCCGGGCCGTCCAGCAGGCGTTCCGCTCCGGAGGGGTCCGTGAAGCCGTGCCGAAGCAGTCTGGTGAACGTACTGCTCCTGCGCCCCGGCGTCATCCGTGGCCTCCCCTCGGGATCAAGACGGTCCTGGCCAGAGCCTAACCGTGCCGCCGTCCGGTGCCCTCCCCAGCGTGTGTGGCATCGACCTCGCGTCACCTGTGGCATCGGCCTCGTGCCTACCTTTCCCGCCGTCGTGGCGTCGCCCTCGCGTCGTCGTGGGTCGGGGCCGCGCCGGGGGGTGTCCGTCCTCGGTCCGGCGACTTCTGTTTCTTCGATGCGTTCGGCTTGGTGTTTCGCCGGCCGCTGCGGGCGGACACCCCCCGACACGTCCCCTCCTCGCCGTTCGCGGGTGCGGGGGCGCGGGGGTGCGGGGGGGGCGGGGGTGCGGTGGCGGCTGCGGGGACGCGGGGTGCGGGGACTCGGGGTGCGGTGGCTGGTGCGGGGACTCGGGGTGCGGGGGTGCGGGGACGCGGGGACGCGGGGGCGCGGGGGCGGACGCGGGGGTGCGGTGGCGGGGCGTGGTGGTTTCGGGTTCCTTGGAGGGTGTCGGGCTGCCTACGGAGGAGTCGCCGCGTGGACATGAGCCTCGAAGTGATCGTGCTTCCCGTCTCCGACGTGGAGCGGGCCAAGGCGTTCTACCGGGACAAGGTCGGCTTCCATCTGGATTTCGACGGGGAGGTGATGGAGGGCGTGCGGATCGTCCAGCTCACTCCGCCCGGGTCCGGGTGCTCCATAGCCCTGGTGGAAGGGATGGACATGCCCACGGGGACGCCTGTTCCCGGGTCCTATCACGGGCTTCAGTTGTGTGTCGCCGATGCCGATGCCGCTCACGCCGAGCTGCGGGGGCGGGGGCTCGATGTGAGCGAGCCGGTGCGGTATTCGCCGCAGGACGGAGGGACCTTCATGTACTTCACCGACCCTGACGGGAACGGGTGGGCCGTCCAGGAGTACCGGCGGCGGGCCACCGAGCCGCTCCATCGGGTGCTGGCCGAGCTGGTGGGGAGGGGGGACGCGTGAGCGGATCGTTGAGCCGCGGGAGCGTCGCCACCCGGCTGCCCGCTCAGGACCTCGAGCGTGCCCGGCGGTTCTACTCCGAGAAGCTGGGACTGGAGCCCTTCGACGAGCGGCCCGGCGGGCTGCTCTACCGGTGCGGGGACTCGTTCTTCGCCGTCTTCCAGTCCACCGGCGCCTCCCCCGGCAGCTTCACCCAGATGGGGTGGGAGGTCGAGGACCTCGAAGCCGTCGTGGACGAGCTGCGGTCGCGTGGTGTCCGGTTCGAGAGCGTGGACGCTCCCGGATTCCGTACCGACGAGCACGGGATCGCCCTGGTCGAGGGCAACTACCCGAGCAAGGGCGCCACCGGCGAGCGTGCCGTCTGGTTCCGCGACAGCGAGGGGAACCTGATCGGGATCGGGCAGCCTGTTCGGTAGCGCCTCGTGGGTCTCAAGGGTTCTGTGTCTCCGCTCGGCGGTCCTGGAAGGACGGCGCGGCGGCCCGGTCCGCCAGGAGGGACGCCTGTCGGCACTCCCGGACGATGGAGGCGGGCCAGACCGGATCGAAGGCGTCCGCCGTGGACATACGACGGAACGCCGTCTGCTTCTCCTGGCCGAGCGTGATCATGATCGCGCTGCGTGAGTTCTCCACGATGGTGGAGATGCCGACCGTCACGCCGTGTCTCGGGACGTCGTCGAACGTGGCGAAGCCGGGATAGGTCGCCAGGTTGTCTCGCCGGGTGGACTCGGCCAACTCCACGACGCGAGTGACGCTGCCTCGGTCGGTCCCCGGCGGGTTGAACCCCACATGCCCGTCCGTGCTGCCTGACGCCAGGAGGAAGAGGTCCACGCCTCCGGCCGACCGGATGCGCTGGTCGAACTCTTCCGGTTCGGACGGATCGGGCAGCCACACATGGTGCGCCGCCACGCCCTTCCCCGCCGGGGCCGCCGCATTGAGCGGTCCGACGATCTCCTCGGCCGCGAAACGCTCGGCGCTCCAGTGCGCGTCCCCCGGAGGGAGGCAGAGGGACTTCCCCACGGTATGCACGTAGGAATCCATCAGGACGAGGTGCAGATGATCCAAGGGAATCTGTTCGACCGACAGAAGCTGTGCGAGTGATCGATACGTTGTGCGGGCGCTGCGACCGGCCGGACAGCCGAGCAGATAATCCCGTCCGGACCGTCTCGCCTGTCGTATTCCGTCGGCGATGACGGATGCCGCCGACCGGCCGACATCGGTGGCATGCGGAAAAACACGCACCTTCACTGAACTCAACCCCTTGTGCCACTGCCGCCAAGAGCAGTGGGAGTTTCCCACAGTGATCTTGCACCGACCAGAAGGGGTTCGGCGTGGCCGAAAATCGACCCCTTGCAGGAAGCGTCGTGTCGGGTTTATGGTGCTTCCTGCTTGCGGGCGCGGTGTTCGCCGCCGTTCCGTGCGGAAGATAGTTCCGGGGGAAATATGGCGTCGTCACCGGCATCCACGATGAGCGTGCAGGCGTTCGACGCCGTCCGGGTTCATGACCTCCTCCGCGATTATGGCCGCCATAATGCGGCCCGGGTCCGCATGCGTATCGCACCGGGGCCGCTCACCTATGCGGGGCGCGTCGACATGACTCTCGACATTCCCCTGCGATCCCGGCCTTTGCAAGTCTCGACCGGGCGACGCGTGGTGATCGCGGAGATCTCCGTGCCGCTTCCCGTGTCCTCCTTGGAGCAGACGTCCCGCGGCCCTGTCATCGCGGAGAACGTGTCGGCCGTCAGTCGGGGCCGCGAGATGAAAGTTCATCAGGAGGAGAGCTGGGGGCGCCTGGTGATTTCCGTCGACAGGCGACGGTTACGCGGTCTCGACTCGGTCCGCCTCAGCCTCACCACCTCCAGCGTCATGAACCTGGCCGGCGGGCAAGGGCCTTTCAAGACCTGGCGGTTCGGCGTCGAATTGAGGATCCCGTCGGCCGAGCGGGTGATCACCGTGTTCGAACACTCGCCAGAATTGTCCCTGCGCTGCCGGCGTGACGACAGCGAATACCACTCCCTGGCCCAGTCGGCCGACGTGGACCTGGTCCGCAAATTGGGTTTTCACCCCAGCGCCGATCTGAGCGTGCTGTATCTGTTCGGCGACCACGCGGCGTCGAGTTTCCGCGCAGTGGCATTTCCCGCGTTCGCCGCGTCACTGGGACTGCTCTCCGCAGGCTATACCGCAGCCCTCCTCAAGGCCGGACACGGCGACCTCGCGGCCGTCTCGCTCGCCCTGGCACTGGTGCCGCCCGTGATACAGACCATCAAACCGGGGAAATCCTTCTACCGGTCCGCCGACATCCACGTCCGCGGACTCGACTTCTGGGTGCAGTCGTTCGTCATCTCCGCGTACTTCGTCGGCGTCCTGATGCTGTTGATCGGTATCACTTATCTCCCCGCACTGACCTCGCTCGCTCAGGCACTTTCGTACTACCTCGGAGTCGCTACCGGGTTGACGGGAATCGCGATCGTCACGGCTGTACAACAACAGATCATTCCTACGCACCTCTGCGACGTCTGCGTCAGGAGAATCGTGTGGAGACGGAGAAGCCGGCTTCACATGGCGAGCAGGAGGACAGTCTGCAAAGAATGCTTCCATCAGATCGCCGCATCGTCTGGAATCACAGGATAAGTGAGTAGTTCATGCAAAGCGCCGCACTTGCCGTCGTCCACCGGATCTCCGAGAAGCTGCGTCCCCTGCTGCAGGATCCGGCAGAGGTGGAGAAGCTCGGCCCGGTCGTAGCCGACAAGGGGGACGAGCACACCGCGCACGAGGTGGATGTGAGCGCCGAGGCCATTCTCTTCGAGACTCTCGACGAGATCGGCTACCGGGGCACCGTCTACTCGGAAGAACGCGGCCTGGTCGTCCTCGGCGACGAGGAAAGACTCCTCGTCTGCGATCCGTACTGCAACACCACCCTGACGTTCCGCGGATTCCGGGAATCCGCCGTCGCGGCCTACGAGCACGCGGCCGACGGGACATTCGTCGCGGGTGCGATCGCGGACCTCCAGGTGCGTCGCATCCTCCACGCGGAAGCCGGCGGGAAGACGCAGACTCTCTGGCCGCCTGCCCCGGACGCCCAGCGGGCCGCAGGGGTTTCCGATGTGCAGGAGGTCAAGGACGCGTTCATCGTCGTCTCACTCCTGAAGGCGAAGCGACGTGCGTCCTCGCCCCCTCGCCTGCTCGCCGACGCCGGCATGGTGACGACCATCGACGGCGCCATCACCGCGGCCAGGCTCGGCTTCGGCGAGATCGACGGATTCGTGGACGACGTCGTGGGCCAGCCCTTCTACGAAGCACTGGCCTATCAGATGGTCGAGCAGGCAGGAGGCACCGTCACCGACGGCCGCGGAGAGCCGGTCGACTTTCCCGGTATCGCCCGTTCCCTCGCCCGAGGCGTGGTCCGACGGCAGTCCGTCGTGGCCGCCTCGACCGCCGCCCTCCACCGGGAGATCATGACCCGTCTGGACCGGCCCACGGCCTGACCGCCGCCCCAGCCGGACTCACGGTCGGCCAGGGTCGGTACGGGCTCCGGCGCAGGCGGTCCGGGAGGGATGAGACACCGTGGGGTCGGCGGTGCCGGACCATCGACCCCACGGGCGGACACGCCCCGAAGACCGCTCTGAGCTGCGCCTACAGCACCGGAAGGTTCTTGCGGAGTTCGAAGGCCGTGACCTCCGACCTGTACTCCTCCCACTCCTGCCGCTTGTTCCGCAGGAAGAAGTCGAAGACGTGCTCGCCCAGGGTCTCGGCCACCAGGTCGCTGCGCTCCATGAGGGTCAGGGCCTCGCCCAGGTTCTGGGGGAGGGGTTCGATGCCCATGGCTCGGCGTTCCGCGTCGGAGAGGGCCCAGACGTCGTCCTCGGCGCCCGGCGGGAGCTCGTAGCCCTCCTCGATGCCCTTCAGGCCGGCGGCCAGGAGGACGGCGTAGGCGAGGTACGGGTTGGCGCCCGAGTCCAGGGAGCGGACCTCCACCCGCGCCGAGCCGGTCTTGCCGGGCTTGTACATCGGGACCCGGACCAGGGCCGAGCGGTTGTTGTGGCCCCAGCAGATGTAGGAGGGGGCCTCGCCGCCCGCGCCGGCCGTGCGCTCCGAGCCGCCCCAGATGCGCTTGTAGGAGTTCACCCACTGGTTGGTGACCGCCGAGATCTCCGCCGCGTGCCGCAGCAGGCCCGCGATGAAGGAGCGGCCGACCTTGGAGAGCTGGTACTCCGAGCCGGACTCGTAGAACGCGTTCCGGTCGCCCTCGAAGAGGGACAGGTGGGTGTGCATGCCCGAGCCGGGGAACTCCGAGAACGGCTTCGGCATGAAGGTCGCCTGGACCCCCTGCTCCAGCGCGACCTGCTTCATGACCAGGCGGAACGTCATGATGTTGTCCGCCGTGGAGAGGGCGTCGGCGTAGCGCAGGTCGATCTCCTGCTGGCCGGGGCCGCCCTCGTGGTGGGAGAACTCCACCGAGATGCCCATCGACTCCAGCATGGTGATCGCCTGGCGGCGGAAGTCCATGCCGACGTTCTGCGGGGTGTGGTCGAAGTAGCCGGAGTTGTCGGCCGGGGTCGGGCGGCTGCCGTCCGTCGGCTTGTTCTTCAGCAGGAAGAACTCGATCTCCGGGTGGGTGTAGAAGGTGAAGCCCAGGTCGGAGGTGCGGGCCAGCGCCCGCTTGAGGACGTAGCGCGGGTCGGCGAAGGACGGGGAGCCGTCCGGCATCAGGATGTCGCAGAACATGCGGGCCGTGCCGGGGGCCTCGGCGCGCCAGGGCAGGACCTGGAACGTGGACGGGTCCGGCTTGGCGATCATGTCGGACTCGTAGACGCGGGCGAAGCCCTCGATGGCCGAGCCGTCGAAGCCGATGCCCTCGTCGAACGCCTGCTCCAGCTCGGCGGGGGCCACGGCGACGGACTTGAGGAAGCCCAGCACGTCCGTGAACCACAGGCGTACGAACCGGATGTCGCGCTCCTCCAAGGTCCGGAGCACGAACTCCTGCTGCTTGTCCATCTTCCGCTTCCCCATCCTTGCTGGTCAGGCCGCCTGTCCGTGTGTGCGACGAGAGGCGGTCGGCACCTGAGCATCCCACCACATCGGCATTTCGTGCGCGTTGCGGACCTTGATCGGCCGGACGTACCCGGCCTGAACGATCCGCTGCGGGGGATGTACCGCCCTGCCGCCCATCTTGCATGTTCATCGGCCCTTCCGTCATGGCCGCGGAACGGGCACGGCCGGCCGCCGGCCACCGCCGCGAATTATCCGGTTGTCGCACATCCCTCCCCCGTGCCGCGCCCGCCCCATTACGATCAGCGGACCCCGAGACCGCTCCTGAGGAAGGACACGCCCCATGGGTACCGACCAGCACAGCCCCGCCTCCGCGCGCGCCGCGCGCATAGAGGAGATGCGGCGCGCCGAGCGTGCCCGAGGGCGCCGGAACCGGGTGCTGGCCATCGCCGCGAGCGTGGTGGTCGTCGCCGGGCTGGTCGTGGGCGGGGTGGTGCTGGTGCGCTCCCAGTCGGACTCGGGCAAGGAGGGCAAGGAGAAGGACACCGCCGCGAGCGGCGACGCCAAGGGCGGCTCCGGCCACTTCACCACCGGCGCGGACGGGGTGCGCACCTGGTCCGGCAAGCTGTCGCGGACCCATGTCACCGCCAAGGTGACGTACCCGATGCATCCGCCGGTCGGCGGGAACCACAACCCGGTGTGGCTCAACTGCAACGGCGACGTCTACAAGGAGCCGGTGCGCGACGAGAACGCGGTGCACGCGCTGGAGCACGGCGCGGTCTGGGTGACGTACACCGGCAAGGCGGAGAAGGCGGACGTGGACGCGCTCGCGGCGAAGGTGAAGCGGACGCCGTACTCGCTGATGAGCCCGTACGCGGACCAGGACGCGCCGCTGGTGCTGTCGGCCTGGGGGCATCAGGTGAGCGTGAAGAGCGCCTCCGATCCCGAGGTGGACAAGTTCTTCGCCGCCTATGTGCAGGGCAAGCAGACCCCGGAGCCGGGCGCCTCCTGCACCGGCGGGGTCATGAAGTGAGGCGCGGTTACGCTGGGGCGGCGGCCGGTGCCGCCGTCCTGGCCGTCCTCGCGGCGGGGGCCGGGGGTTACGCGGCCGGCGGGGACGGTGACTCCGTCGCCGTACGGGTGCCGGGCGCGGAGTCGGCCGACGCGGGGTTCGCCCGGGACATGGCCGTGCACCATCAGCAGGCCGTGGAGATGTCGTACCTCGTGCGGGACCGGACCGGCGACGAGGAGGTGCGGCGGCTCGCGTACGACATCGCGCAGACCCAGGCCAACCAGCGCGGGATGCTGCTGGGCTGGCTGGATCTGTGGGGGCTGCCGAAGGTGTCCGCGAAGCCGCCGATGACCTGGATGGGCATGGGTGACATGCCGCCGGGGCAGGACGGCGCGCTGATGCCGGGCATGGCGACCAACTCCGATCTGCGCAAGCTGGGTTCGCTCGAGGGGCGTGCGGCGGAGGTGTTCTACCTCCAGCTCATGACGGAGCACCACAAGGGCGGGGTGCACATGGCCGAGGGGTGCGTGGCCCGCTGTGCGGTGGGGCCCGAGAGGCGGCTCGCGCAGGGGATGGTCGACGCCCAGCGGTCCGAGATCCGGCTGATGGCGGACATGCTCAAGAAGCGGGGAGCACACGCCCGTTCGTGACGGCTCCCGATTAAGTCCGCTCTTTTCATGGTTACTTGAGCCTCTCTTGACCTTTTGCTTCCCCTGACATGAACGGTTCATCGGCCAGAGTGGCCCCCATCGTGCGATCTCCACGCCGGTCGACACCGCCGCTTCACCGGCGCGCATCCGCGACGTACCGACCACGACATGCATGCGTAACGCATCGCAGGGGGTTCTATGAGATCCAATCGCGCCAAGACGCGCGCCGGTGTGAGCATGGCGGCGACGCTGCCGATGATCGCCGGGGCGCTGGCGCTCGGCATACCCGCGGCCCACGCGGACGGCCCGGCGCGCAACACGCTGACCGGCACCCGGCCGCTGTGGGCCACGGCGAAGGCGGACAAGGGCGCCGCCGCCGACAGCGCCCGCGTCGACGCCCGCGTCTACCTGGCCGGGCGGGACGCGGCCGGGCTGGCGGCCTACGCCAAGGCCGTCTCCGACCCGGCCTCGCCGCTGTACGGCAAGCACCTCGGCGCCAAGCAGGCGCAGGCCCGCTTCGGGGCCACCAAGGCCCAGGTGGCCGCCGTCAAGTCCTGGCTGAAGTCGGCCGGTCTGACGGTCACCGGGGTCACCGCGCACTACGTCTCCGTCTCCGGTGACGTGGCCGCCGCCGAGAAGGCGTTCGGCACCCAGCTCCACAACTACACCAAGGGCGCCCGGACTTACCGTGCCCCGGCGAAGACCGCGTCCGCGCCCGCGTCCCTCGAGGGCGCCGTGCTCACCGTGACCGGCCTGGACAACGCGCCGCACAAGGCCAAGCACGACAGCCAACTGCCGCCGCCGGAAGCGGTGTTCAAGAACGCCGGTCCGTTCTCGAGCTACTTCGGCTCGAACATAGCGAGCAGCCTGCCGGGCGCGTACGGCCACAAGATCCCGTACGCGGTCAAGGGCTACACCGGCAAGCAGCTCCGCGCGGCCTACGGCGCGGGCAAGTACACCGGCAAGCACGTGCGCGTCGCCATCACGGACGCGTACGCCTCGCCGACCATCGCCTTCGACGCGGGCACCTACGCCAAGAAGAACGGCGACGCGGCGTGGAAGACCGGCCAGCTCCACCAGGTGCTGCCGAAGAAGTACACGCACACCGGGGCCGACGAGTGCGGGGCGGCCGGCTGGTACGGCGAGGAGACCCTCGACGTCGAGGCCGTGCACGCCGTGGCGCCGAACGCGGACGTCACCTACGTGGGCGCCGCGTCCTGCCTCGACGACGACCTGCTGGACTCGCTCAGCAAGGTCGTCGACAACCACCTGGCCGACATCGTCTCCAACTCCTGGGGCGACATCGAGGCCAACCAGACGCCGGACCTGGCCGCCGCCTACGACCAGGTGTTCCAGTTCGGCGCGGTGGAGGGCATCGGCTTCTACTTCTCCTCCGGCGACGACGGTGACGAGGTGGCCGGCACCGCCACGGACACCGAGCCGGGCGTGAAGCAGGTCGACACCCCCGCCAACTCGGCCTGGGTGACGGCGGTCGGCGGTACCTCGCTGGCGGTCGGCAAGGGCGACAAGTACCAGTGGGAGACCGGCTGGGGCACCGAGAAGGCCACCCTGTCGGCCGACGGCAAGAGCTGGGACGCCTTCCCCGGCGCCTTCACCTCGGGCGCGGGCGGCGGCACCAGTAAGACCGTGCCGCAGCCGTACTACCAGCAGGGCATCGTCCCGAAGAAGCTGGCCACGGCCAACAACAAGGCCGGCAACCGCGTCGTCCCGGACATCGCGGCCATCGCCGACCCGAACACCGGCTTCCTGGTCGGCCAGAGCCAGACCTTCCCGGACGGGTCCCAGCGCTACAGCGAGTACCGCATCGGCGGCACCTCGCTGGCCGCGCCGGTGATCGCGGCCGTGCAGGCGCTGGCCCAGGAGGCGCGCGGCGGCAAGGCGATCGGCTTCGCCAACCCGTCGATCTACCAGCGGTACGGCAAGACGGGCGTCTTCCACGACGTCACCGACAACCCGACCGGCTCCGGCCTGGCGGTGGCCCGTACCGACTTCGTGAACGGTCTGGACGCCTCCGGCGGCCTGGCCGTCTCGGTCCGCAGCCTCGGCAAGGACAGTTCGCTGCACGCGGTCAAGGGCTACGACGACGTGACCGGCGTGGGCTCGCCCGCGAACGGCTACGTGCAGTCGTACAAGGGCCACTGATCGGCATCAGCCGGTGACGGGGGCGTGGAGTGTCGGACACTCCACGCCCCCCATCGCGTCTGAGTGACGATTACACTGGCGGGGTGCCTCAACTTCGTCTCGCCCTGAATCAGATCGATGCCCGGGTCGGCGACATCGCCGGCAACACCGAGTCGGTCCTCCGCCTGGCCCGGCGGTCGGCCGAGGCGGGAGCGCATCTGGTCGCGTTCCCGGAGATGGTGCTGACCGGGTATCCCGTGGAGGACCTCGC
Organism: Streptomyces seoulensis; assembly: GCF_022846655.1. Classification (NCBI taxonomy): domain Bacteria; kingdom Bacillati; phylum Actinomycetota; class Actinomycetes; order Kitasatosporales; family Streptomycetaceae; genus Streptomyces; species Streptomyces seoulensis. The sequence continues at coordinate 1,446,839 of NZ_AP025667.1, read as the reverse complement.
CCTGCGCTCCTCCTTCGTCGAAGCCTCCCGCACGGCCGTGCGCACGCTGGCCGCCCGGCTGGCCGAGGAGGGGCTCGGCGAGGTGCCGGTGGTCGTGGGCTACCTCGACCGCTCGGCGACCGCGCAGCCCCGGTACGGCCAGCCGGCCGGTGCCCCGCAGAACGCGGCGGCGGTGCTGCACCGGGGCGAGGTGGCCCTCACCTTCGCCAAGCACCACCTGCCGAACTACGGCGTCTTCGACGAGTTCCGCTACTTCGTACCCGGCGACACCATGCCGGTGATCCGGGTGCACGGGGTCGACGTGGCGCTCGCCATCTGCGAGGACCTCTGGCAGGACGGCGGCCGCGTCCCCGCCGCCCGCTCGGCCCACGCGGGCCTGCTGCTCTCGGTGAACGCCTCGCCGTACGAGCGGGACAAGGACGACACCCGCCTGGAGCTGGTCCGCAAGCGCGCCCAGGAGGCGGGCTGCACCACCGCCTACCTCGCCATGACCGGCGGCCAGGACGAACTGGTCTTCGACGGCGACTCGATCGTGGTCGGCGCGGACGGCGAGGTGATCGCGCGGGCGCCGCAGTTCGAGGAGACCTGCCTGCTGCTGGACCTGGACCTGCCCGCCGCCGACACGGAGGCGCCCACCGGCGTGGTCGACGACGGTCTGCGCATCGACCGGGTGATCCTCTCCGAGGACCCGCTGCCGGCTTACGAACCGGAGTTCACCGGCGGCCGCGCGAAGTGGCTGGACGACGACGCGGAGGTCTACGGAGCCCTGGTGACGGGCCTGCGGGCCTACGTGGCCAAGAACGGCTTCCGCTCGGTGCTGATCGGTCTGTCCGGCGGCATCGACTCGGCGCTGGTGGCCGCGATCGCGTGCGACGCGGTGGGGCCGGAGAACGTGTACGGCATCTCGATGCCGTCGAAGTACTCCTCCGAGCACTCCCGGGGCGACGCGGCCGAGCTGGCCCGGCGCACCGGGCTGAACTTCCGCACGGTGTCGATCGAGCCGATGTTCGACGCGTACATGGGCGCGCTGGGCCTGACCGGGCTCGCGGAGGAGAACCTCCAGTCGCGGCTGCGCGGCACGCTGCTGATGGCGGTGTCCAACCAGGAGGGCCACATCGTGCTGGCGCCGGGCAACAAGTCCGAGCTGGCGGTGGGCTATTCGACGCTGTACGGCGACTCGGTGGGCGCGTACGGCCCGATCAAGGACGTGTACAAGTCCTCGGTGTTCCGGCTGGCCCGGTACCGCAACCGCGCCGCCGAGGAGCGGGGCGAGACCCCGCCGATCCCGGAGAACTCGATCAGCAAGCCGCCGAGCGCGGAGCTGCGCCCGGGCCAGGTCGACACCGACTCGCTGCCGGACTACCCGGTGCTGGACGCGATCCTCGACCGGTACGTGGACCACGACCAGGGTGCCGACGCGATCGTGGCCGCGGGCTTCGACCCTGACCTGGTCGTCAGGATCCTCCGCATGGTCGACACCGCCGAGTACAAGCGCCGCCAGTACCCGCCGGGCACCAAGATCTCCGCCAAGGGCTTCGGCAAGGACCGCCGCCTGCCCATCACCAACGGGTGGCGGGAGAGGGCGTAGCTACCCGGTGCGGGTGGGCGGGCGCAGGCCGGCGTCCAGCACGCGGATCAACTCGCCCACCCGTCCGCCGCCGTCCGGCGCGGCCGGGAACCGCCTGAGCACGTCGACGACGACCGGTGTGGCCCGACGCACCGTCCGTCCGAGCTGATCGGCACCGACGCGCCGGTCGTCACCGGCGGCGAGCTCGGCCGCCCTGGCCGCATGGGCGCCGGCCCCGAGAATGTGCTTGACCTGGGTGGCCTTGGCCAGCGGATGCAGATAGGCGGCACCGGCCGCGGCCATCGCGGCCCGCGCCGCCTCCCGCCCGGCCGCCGTAGGCGCGTCCTTGGCCGCCTTGAGGGCCGCCCACGCCGTGTCCCGCAAGGACTTCCCACGCTCACCGCCCCGAGCGAAGGCCCACGCGGCACCGATGGCCTCCCGGGGCCGCGGATCGTCCGGCCGGTCAGCCTCGAAGATGCCCAGCACGCCCTCCGCGGAGGCCGCGGCGAACGCGGTGACCGCACGGAGGTCCTGCTTGCTCAGGACGACCGAGGTGCTCATCGCCCCTCTTCCGGCGCGGACCGCCGGTCGGCGAGGCGGTCCGGATCGGTGGCGTCACCGGTACGGGCCTCGGTGCGGTGCCCCCGGGCCAGGTAGTCGCGGACGATCAGCTCGACGGCGTCCTGCGGGCTCCTCGTCCCGGCCAGCAGCATGACCTCGATGGCCAGATCGCTGTCCAGACTGATGGTGACCTTCGCCATGACCCCTCCTGACAGGCTCCCCGGGCAGCGTACCCAAGAGCGCCGGCCGGCGGTCGGCGAAGGAGAGGTTGCGGCGCATACGGATGCCTCGCGGCTCCTCCGCCCCGGCGACGGCGCCCGTGGCTTCCCCACGGGCCAGGAAGGCGCAGCTCGTTGCTCAGAACGCCGCGCGCGCCCGCCGGGATCCCTCCCGCTCGTCGCCCGCGACCAGCAGGGGGTCGAACATGACGACGACCGCGGCGAGGAGCAGGAAGACGGCCGGGCCGAGGAGCATCGGCAGGACCAGGGAGGCGGCGGACTCGCCTCCGTAGGCGTGGCCAGCGGAGTGGACGTGGACGGTGACGGCGGCCATGCCGGTGTAGTGCATGCCGGTCACCGCGACGCCCATGACGAGACTGGCGCCGAGCGCGGGGAGGAAGCCCCGGATGGACACGGCGGCCCAGAGCGCCGCGGTGGCGGCGGCCACGGCGATGAGCACGGACAGGGTGACCGTGAGGTCGTCGTAGGCGATGTCGCCGTTGAGGCGCATGGCCGCCATGCCCAGGTAGTGCATGACGGCGACGCCGAGGCCCGTGATGATCCCGGCCGTGGCCAGGGTCATCGGGGCCACACCCCGGTAGCCGACGATGAACATGCCGACGCTGACGACGACGATCGCCACCAGCAGGCTGAGCAGGGTCAGCGGGGCATCGTCGGTGATGGACGCGTCCGGGGCGCGGAAGCCCATCATGGCGATGAAGTGCATGCTCCAGATGCCGCAGCCCAGCGAGGCCGCGCCGAGCGCGAGCCACGCCGCCTTGCGCCCCTTGTCCAGGTGCACGGTGCGGACCACGCAGCGCAGCCCCAGGGCGGCGCCGAGGCAGGCCATGAGAAAGGCGGCCAACGGTGTGAGCGCTCCGTAGTCGAATCCGTCGGCCGTGCCTTGCATCGGTCCCTCTCCCCTATGTCCTGTTGTTACGCGAGCGCCTGATGTCGCGGAAGTGTCCTGTGTCGGTGATGTGAAGCCTTATGGGAGAGGGCGTGAACTTCAAGCCACCATGACCGGATTTGAATGAATGTTGCACAACTGTAGTTTGTGCCGATCTCTCAGCGGCGCGAATGTTCCTGCTGGTCAGGGACGTGCGCGGCGACGAGCCGGCCCGGCGCCGCCTCGCCCTGCGGGAGGGCCGCGCGGCGGCGGTCCACGCCGAACGCGACGCCCGCGACGCCGAGGCCGAGGACCGCGAGGGCGGCGCCGGCCAGGGCCGGGGAGGTCGCGCCGAAGCCAGCCGCCAGGGCGAGGCCGCCGATCCAGGCGCCGCCCGCGTTGGCCAGGTTGAAGGCCGCCTGGTTGGCGGAGGAGGCGAGGGAGGGGGCCGCGGCGGCCTTCTCCATCACCATGAGCTGCAGCGGCGAGCCGGTGACGAACGCGGCCATGCCGAGCAGGGTCACCCCGAGCGCCGCGCTCCACTCGGCGCGCATCAGCAGCGGGAACAGCGCGAGGACGACGCCGAGCGCGGCGAGGCCGCCGAAGAGCGTGCCCCGCATCGCGTGGTCGGCGAGCCGCCCGCCGAGCAGGTTGCCCGCGGTGGCGCCGACACCGAACAGCGCGAGCAGCAGCGTCACGCTGGCCGGGGCGAACCCGGCGGACTCGGTCAGCATCGGGGTGACGTAGCTGTACGCGGCGAACAGCGCGCCGAAGCCCGCGACCGTCGTACCGAGCGCCAGCCAGACCGGCACGGACCTCAGCGCGGCCAGCTCGTGGCGCAGCCCGGCCGCGGTGGCGTGGGTGTGGTCGCGCGGTATGAGCAGGGCGAGCGCGGCTATCGCGGCCAGGCCGATGGCGCTGACCCCGAGGAAGGTGGCCCGCCAGCCCAGGTTCTGGCCCATCAGCGTGGCCACGGGCACGCCCGCGACGTTGGCGACGGTCAGCCCGAGGAACATCAGGGAGACCGAGCGGGCCTTGCGCTCCGGCGCGACCATGCCGGTGGCGACGACCGCGCCGACGCCGAAGAAGGCGCCGTGCGGCAGGCCGCTCAGGAAGCGGGCGGCGAGCAGGGACTCGTAGCCGGGGGCGAGCGCGGAGAGCGCGTTGCCCGCGACGAACAGGGCCATCAGGCCGATCAGCACCGTGCGGCGGGACATCCGCGCGGTGACGGCGGCCAGCAGCGGGGCACCGATGACGACGCCCAGCGCGTACGCCGAGACCAGGTGTCCGGCGGTCGGGATCGAGATGTGCAGGTCGTCCGCGACATCGGGCAGCAGCCCCATCATCACGAACTCGGTGGTACCGATGCCGAAGGCGCCCACGGCAAGGGCGAGCAGGGCCAGGGGCATGAGGGGACCTCTCAGAAGCTGGTGCCGTACAGGGCTCAGGGGGAATCTTCTATGTTCCCGTACGGAACAAACTCTTTCAAGGCCGGTATTCCCGCGGGTTACGAGGGCATGTCGAGCTTCACACGAGCCGCCACCGGGAGGTGGTCGCTGTTGGTGCGCGGCAGCGTCCAGGAGCTCTCCGGCTCGACGCCCTTGACCATGATCTGGTCGATCCGCGCCATCGGGAACGCGGCCGGCCAGCTGAACCCGAAGCCGCTGCCCGCCGCGCCCTGCGTGGAGCGCATCTGGGAGGTGACGGCGTTGAGCGAGCGGTCGTTCATCGTGCCGTTGAGATCGCCGAGCAGCACGACCCGGGTGAGGGTCTCGTCCGCGATGGCCTCGCCGAGCGCGTCGGCGCTCTTGTCGCGCTGCCGTGCGGTGAACCCGGCCTCCAGCTTGACCCGCACCGAGGGCAGGTGGGCGACGTACACCGCGACCAGTCCGTGCGGGGTGGAGACGGTGGCGCGCATGGCGCGCTTCCAGCCGAGCTTGATGTCGACCGGCTCGACCTGGCTCATCGGGTACTTGCTCCACAGCCCGACCGTGCCGACCACCGCGTGGTAGGGGTACGTGGCCTTGAGCGCGCCGCCGTACACCGGGACGGCGGAGGCGGGCAGCTCCTCCAGGGCGACCATGTCGGCACCGGAGGCGGCCACGTCGCGGGCGGTGGCGGACGGGTCGGGGTTGTCGGCGTTCACGTTGTGGGTGGCCACCACGAGGTCGCCGCCCGCGGCCGACTTGTCGGAGAGCAGCAGCCCGCCGAAGAGGTTCAGCCACACGATCGCCGGGAGCAGCACCGCGATCAGCGCGGTGGCGGAACGGCGGAGCACGCCGAGCACGAGCAGCACCGGGATCGCCAGGCCCAGCCACGGCAGGAAGGTCTCGATGAGGCTGCCGAGGTTGCCGAGCCGGTTGGGGATGCGCGAGTGGATCAGCATCACCAGCGCCAGCAGCAGCGCGAGCGCGGCGGTGAACAGACCCCGGCGCCAGATCCGCGGGTCACCGCGCCAGCCACCGAACAGACGGTGCGCCAGGCGCCGAAGCCGGGACACTGGTCGCTCGGGCCCCGAGCCGCCGTTGTCCGTCTCCGTCATGTACGCCTGCTGCGCCATACCGTCTGCCTCACTGCCTGCCGTGCACTCCGTCATCCCCCCGTGTGTGTGTACGACCCTAGGGGATGTGCGGCCTCGTTCCGCCGTCCCATGACGGCCGTTCGGAAGACGATGACGAACGAGGCGGCGTCGGCAGTTCCGGGAACCCCCCTCACAGAGGGGTTCTGTGACGAAACACGCACATCCGCACTAGGGAACCGCAGGACTGACGGGGCGTAGGCCGGCGAGAAGAGTGTCGACGATCTCCTCGGCGAGCCCCTCGGGCAGGTCGGCTTCGGGGCGCAGGACGGTGCGCACCAGCATGGCGCCGACGAACATGTCGTTGGCCAGTTCCACGTCGAGGTCGGTGCGCAGTTCGCCGTCGCGCTGGCCCCGGCGCAGCACGTCCAGGGCGAGGGCGCGGCGGGGAGCTATCACGCCCGCCTCGTAGGCGGCCCAGATCCTCGGGCTGCACTTCGCCTGGACGTAGACGTTGTGCATGATCGCCGAGGAGCGGCTGACCAGGCCCCGGCGGCGCAGGGTCTCCAGCAGGACGACGAGGTCGTCGCGCATGGAGGTGCCGGGGAGTTCCGGGTCGGGAGGTTCGGCGGCGCGCATGACGTCGACGAACAGTTCCTCCTTGCCGCTCCAGCGGCGGTAGATGGTGGCCTTGCCGACCCCGGCGGTGCGCGCGACCCGCTCGATGGAGAGGTCGGCCAGGGGTACGCCGTCCTCCAGGAGCTTCATCACGCCCTCGATGATGGCTCGTTCCACGGCCTCGCTGCGGGGCCTGCCCCGTGCGGGGGCGGGCTGCGCGGGCCGGTCTGCGGCAAGGCTCACGTCGGTGTCGTCCTCTCGGTGTGCTGCGGGAGATTCTCCCGCAGCGGCGGCCTCCCCTTCCCGGACGCCGAAGGCTCAGTCGCCGGTCGTGATCAGTTCGGGCTCGTGCTCGCCGGGCTGTCCTGCCGGGGGCCGGCCCGGCAGGAACACGGCGACGACGACGGTGCCGACCAGCGCGACGCCCGTACCCCACAGGGCGGTGACGTGCATGGCGTGCAGGAAGGCGTCGTAGGCGGGGGTGACCAGGGCCTGGCCGCGCGGGCCGAGCTTCTCGGCGATGCCGAGGGTGGCCTCGATGGACTCGCCCGCGGTGTCGCGCAGGCCGGGCGGCAGCGCACCGAGCTTGCCCTCGATGCCGTTGCGGTACGAGGTGGCGAGCACCGAGCCGAGTACGGCGATGCCGAGGGCGCCGCCGACCTGGCGGAAGGTGTTGCTGAGCGCGGAGGCGGAACCGGCCTTCTCGCGCGGCAGGGCCTGCATGATGACGACCGAGGTCGGGGTCATGATGTGGGCCATGCCGGTGCCCATGAGGAAGAAGACGACCTCCAGCAGCCAGATGGGCGTGTCGGCCTCGAAGCCGGCGAACGCGGCCAGGGTGGCGGCGATCAGCAGCATGCCGGCGGTGGTGGTGGCCTTGTTACCGAACCGGTCGACCAGCAGCCGGGCGCGCGGCGCGAAGATCATCTGGGCGGCGGCCAGCGGCAGCATCAGCAGGCCGGACTCCAGCGGGGAGTAGCCGCGCACGCTCTGGGTGTAGAAGACGCCGAAGAACGTGACGCCCATCAGCGCGAAGAAGACCAGCGCGATGGCGGCCATGGCGGCCGAGAAGACCTTGTTCCGGAAGTAGGTCACGTCCAGCGAGGGGTGGTCGCTGCGCTTCTCGTGGACCACGAAGCCGATCAATACGACGACACCGGCGATGATCGTGGCCAGCACCTTGGCGTCGGTGAAGTCGGCCAGCTCGCCGCCCTTGATGATGCCGTAGACCAGCAGGACCAGGCCGAGCACGGAGAGCACCACGCCGACGGGGTCCAGACGGCCGGGCTTCGGGTCGCGGGAGTCGGGCACCAGCCACACCATCAGGGCGACGGCGAGCACCACGATGGGCACGTTGATCAGGAAGACCGAGCCCCACCAGAAGTGGTCGAGCAGCGCGCCGCCGGTGATCGGGCCGATGGCGATGGCCAGGCCGACGCCGCCCGCCCAGATGCCGATGGCCTTGGGCTGCTCGGAGCGCTCGAAGACGTTCATCAGCACGGCCAGGGTGGCGGGCATCACGAAGGCGGCACCGAGGGCCATCACGGCGCGGTAGGTGATCAGTTGGGCCGGGGAGCCGGACTCGGCGGCCAGGGCCGAACCGATGCCGAACACCACCAGCCCGCCGATCAGCACCTTCTTGCGGCCGAGCCGGTCGCCGATGAGGCCGGCGGTGAAGAGCAGACCGGCGAAGACGAGCGTGTACGAGTTGATCGCCCACTCGATCTCGCTCTGCGTGGCGCCGAGACCGGTGGGCGCCGGGGTGGCGATGGTCTTGATGGCGACGTTCAGGATCGAGTTGTCGAGCACCACGATGAGCAGGCTCAGCATGAGCACGCCGAGGATCGCCCAGCGGCGCCGGTGCACGGCTTCCGGTATCCGGGGGGCAGCGGAGGTTGTCATGCGCCCGATCGTATTCCCATTCCGATACGGCACCGTCTCGTATCGGAATTCCTTTGCCGAGGTATTGCGCGGCACTGGGGGTCCCCCTGGCCACCCCCGGCACGAAGTGCCACCATGGAGACGATCCGGGGACGCCGAAAGGGCGCCTCGAGATGAACTGAAGGAGCCGTTGCCATGACGCAGCTCTCGGCTGCCCAGACGAAGCCCTCCGACGGCAAGACGCTGTACGGAGGAAAGGGCACCCGCCGCATCACGGTCCGCGACATCGCACTCGCCAAGGAGCGGGGCGAGAAGTGGCCCATGCTCACCGCCTACGACGCGATGACCGCGTCCGTCTTCGACGAGTCGGGCATCCCCGTCCTCCTCGTGGGCGACTCGGCGGGCAACTGCCATCTCGGCTACGAGACGACCGTGCCCGTCACCCTCGACGAGATGACCATGCTCTCCGCCGCCGTGGTACGCGGCACCAGCCGCGCCCTCATCGTCGGCGACCTCCCCTTCGGCTCCTACCAGGAGGGTCCGGTGCAGGCGCTGCGCTCGGCGACCCGGCTGGTCAAGGAGGCCGGGGTGAGCGCCGTGAAGCTGGAGGGCGGCGAACGCTCGCACGAGCAGATCAGGCTGCTGGTGGAGTCCGGCATCCCGGTGATGGCCCACATCGGCCTCACCCCGCAGTCCGTCAACGCCATGGGCTACCGGGTCCAGGGGCGCGGCGAGGAGGCGGCCCAGCAGCTCCTCCGTGACGCGAAGGCGGTGCAGGACGCGGGTGCCTTCGCCGTCGTGCTGGAGCTGGTCCCGGCGGAGCTGGCGGCCGAGGTCACGCGGGTGCTGCACATCCCGACGGTCGGCATCGGCGCCGGTCCGGACACCGACGCGCAGGTCCTGGTCTGGACCGACATGCTGGGCCTGACCTCGGGCCGGGTCCCGAAGTTCGTCAAGAAGTACGCGGCGCTGCGCGAGGTCATGGGCGACGCGGCGAAGTCCTTCGCGGAGGAGGTCGTCGGCGGAACGTTCCCGCTCGACGAGCACTCCGTCCACTAGCCACTGCGGCACCACCACGGGCAGCCCGCCGACCTTCCCCCTGTCGGCGGGCTGCCCCGCTGTCGGGGCCCTGTAGGCGGCCTGTCGGTGCTTTGTCGGTGGCGGCTGGCATTGTCTGGGGCATGACGCGAATCGAAGACAACCCCGGCGGCGGCCGTTCCGCCGTGTCCGTGCGGGGGATGGTCAAGCACTACGGCGAGACCAAGGCACTGGACGGGGTCGACCTTGAGGTCCGGGAGGGGACCGTGATGGGGGTGCTCGGGCCGAACGGCGCCGGGAAGACCACACTCGTCCGCATCCTGTCGACCCTGATCACCCCGGACGCCGGCGAGGCCCTCGTGGCCGGGTACGACGTCGTGCGCCAGCCCCGGCAACTGCGCCGGGTGATCGGGCTGACCGGGCAGTACGCCTCGGTGGACGAGAAGCTGCCCGGCTGGGAGAACCTGTACATGATCGGCCGACTGCTGGACCTGTCCCGCAAGGACGCCCGCCTCCGCGCCGACGAACTGCTGGAGCGCTTCTCCCTCACCGAGGCCGCCAAGCGCCCCGCCTCCACCTACTCCGGCGGCATGCGGCGGCGCCTGGACCTGGCCGCCTCCATGATCGGCCGCCCGCAGGTGCTGTTCCTGGACGAGCCCACGACGGGCCTCGACCCCCGTACCCGCAACGAGGTGTGGGACGAGGTGAAGGCGATGGTCGGCGACGGCGTGACCGTGCTGCTCACCACCCAGTACATGGAGGAGGCCGAGCAGCTCGCCTCCGAGCTGACCGTGGTGGACCGGGGCAAGGTCATCGCGGGCGGCCGCATCGAGGAGCTGAAGGCCAAGGTCGGCGGCCGCACCCTGCGCGTGCGCCCGGTGGACCCGCTCCAACTGGAGCCGCTCGCCGCCACGCTGGACGAGCTGGGCATCACCGGCCTGGCCACCACCACCGTGGACCGCCAGACCGGCACCCTGCTGGTGCCGATCCTCAGCGACGAGCAGTTGACCGCGGTCGTCGGCGCGGTCACCGCGCGCGGCATCACCATCTCCTCCATCGTCACCGAACTCCCCAGCCTGGACGAGGTGTTCCTCTCGCTCACCGGCCACCGCGCCAGTGCCCCGCAGGACGCCACGCCCGCCGAATCCCGCGAAGAGGTCGCCGTATGAGCGCCGCCACCACGACCGCCCCGCTCGCTCCCGCGGCGGACTCCCGCATCACCCTGCGCGGACACCTGCGGCACACCGGCGCGCTCGTCCGCCGCAACCTGCTGTGGATCAAGCAGGACCCGGAGTCGATGTTCGACGCGCTGCTGATGCCGATCGTCTTCACCCTGCTGTTCGTGTTCGTCTTCGGCGGCTCCATCGGCCAGGCGCTCGGCGGCGGTCAGGACCAGTACGTGCAGTACGTCATCCCCGGCATGCTGGCGATGATGAGCATGACGATGTCGCAGGGCGTCGGCACCGGCTTCAGCCAGGACTTCAACAGCGGTGTCATGGACCGGTTCCGCTCGCTGCCGATCGGCCGCGGCTCGGTGCTGTTCGCCAAGCTCGCGGTGGAGCTGGGCCGGATGCTGTTCGCCACGACCGTGCTGATGATCGTCGCCGTACTGGTCGGCTTCGACATCGATAACTGGCCGGGCCTGTTCGCCACCGTGGGCCTGTCCACGCTCTTCGCGTCCTCGATCATGTGGGTCTTCCTCACCCTGGGCGTGGTGATGAAGAGCGCGCAGTCCGTGCAGGCGATGGGCTTCCTGGTGCTGTTCCCGCTCCAGTTCGGCTCGTCCATCTTCGCGCCGACCAAGTCGATGCCCGGCTGGCTCCAGGCGTTCACCGACTACAACCCGCTGTCCACGCTCGCGGACGCGGCGCGCGGTCTGATGGTGGGCGGTCCCGTGGCCCACGACCTGTGGGTGACGGTCGCCTGGTCGGTGGCGATCACCGCGGTGATGGCGCCGGTCGCCATCCACAAGTTCCGCACCAAGACCTGAGTTCCGGCCGGATCTCACACCAGGGCGGTGGCCTCCGCGAGGGAGAGGCCACCGCCCTCGGCGTACGCGGCGTCGAACGCCGCCTCGCCGAGCACTTCACGGATACGGGCCTCGGTGCGGTCGTAGGCGTGCTGCTCCACCCGTGGGCGCAGATGCCCTTCCGGCATCAGGGCCACGGAGGCGCCCAGGCAGCGGGCGGCGTCCGCGGCACGGGCACCGTCGTCGGCGAGGACGAGGGTCAGCGCCGCGACGGTGAGACAGACGGTCGGCATCTGCGGGACGACGATGTCGCACAGCGGGTCACCGGCCAGCCCGAGCGCCCGGCGGACCGAGTTCAGCGAGCGTTCCGCGTGCCCTTCCTCGGCGTCCAGCCAGGCTTCCTGGGCGAGGATCATGGCGTCGAAGACGACGAACCGGGCGAGGACGAACTCCTCCCGCAGCAGCTCCAGTTGCACCCGGGCCTCCCCGGTCCTGCCGGTCACGAGGAGCCAGGACGCCAGATGCAGCCGGGCCACCGGCATCGCCTCGCTGTGCCGGCCGTCCAGCTCCTGGACGACCTCGCGCAGCAGCCGTTCGCCGCGCTCCTCCTCCCCCGCCTCCATCAGCACGTTGCCGAGGCGGGCGCCGAGGACGGCCATCTGGGCGCGAGCGCCGAGGTGTTCGGCGTGCGCCATGGCGCCTTCGTAATCGGCGGCGGCCTCGCGGCTCATCCCCTTGCGCTCATGGGCCTCGCCGCGCGCGGACAGCGCCTCGGCCAGACCCCACTCGTCACCGAGGCGCTGGTAGATCTCCAGCGCCTCGTCGGCGTCGCGGGCGGCGTCGCCCGCCCAGGTGGCGCGGTTGGCGAGCAGGTTGGCACGGGTCTGGAGGGCGCCCGCCAGCTCCCATTCGTAGCCGGGGGTCTCCCGGCAGGTGCGCACGGTGGCGTCGGTGATCGCGGGCAGCCGCTCGACGCCGTTGGCGAGCATCTCCGCGAACCACCACAGCATGCCGGGCGAGCGGCAGGTCTGCGGCAGGCCGGGCCGGTAGACCTCGGTGATGACGGTCAGCTTGTCCCGTGCCTCGGGGCTCTGCCATGCCTCCAGGTCGGTGTCCATGCAGGCGAGGTGGGCCAGGTGCAGCCCGCGCCGGGCCTCGGCGAGGAGTTCGCCGGTCAGCGGGGGCGGAGTGTCGGTGCAGCGCTCCCACACCGGCTCGGCCCGCCGGACCGGGTCCGTGAACGGGTCGGGTCCGAGCGCCATGACCTCCTCGCACCACGCCCGTACCTCCAGGCGCTGGTCCCGCATCTGCCAGTACCAGATCAGGGACAGCACCATGCACAGTCCCTCCTGCTCGTCGCGCAGGTCGACGGCGTGCCGCAGCGCGGTGCGCAGGTTCTCGTACTCCATCTGGACACGGTCGATGGCCTCGCGCTGCCGGGGTCCGCGCAGCAACGGGTCGGTGGTGCGGGCGAGTTCGCGGTAGTAGGTGAGGTGGGCGCGCTCGGCGGCGGCACGCTCGCCGCTCTCGTCCAGCCGCTCGGTGGCGTACTCGGCGACGGTCTCCAGCAGCCGGTAGCGCATCCCGGCGCCGGCCGAAGGGGCGGCCACCACCAGGGACTTGTCGACCAGGGAACCGAGCGCGTCCAGCGCGACGGGGCCGCAGACGGCCTCGGCGGCGGCCAGGTCGCAGCCGCCGGCGAACACCGACAGCTTTCCCAGCACGTCCCGTTCGTCGGCGTCCAGCAGGTCCCAGGACCAGTCGACCACGGCGCGCAGGGTCTGCTGGCGGGGCAGCACGGTGCGGCTGCCGGAGGTGAGCAGCCGGAAGCGGTCGTCCAGCCGGTCCGCGATCTGACGTGGTGTCAGCATGCGCAGCCGGGCGGCCGCCAGCTCGATGGCCAGGGGCAGGCCGTCGAGGCGGTGGCAGATCTCGGCGCACGCCTCCGGGTCGTCCGCCACGAAGAAGCCGGGGCGGGCGGCCGCGCCACGGTGGCCGAGCAGCCGCAGCGCGACCGGCTCGGGGAGCGGCTCGACGGGTCTGAGCAACTCCCCCGGTACGCCCAGGGGTTCGCGGCTGGTGGCGAGGACGGTGAGGTGCGGACAGTCGGCCAGCAGGCGCTCGGCGAGGCGGGCGGCGGCGTCCACGACGTGCTCGCAGTTGTCGAGGATGATCAGCATCCGGCGCCGCCCGCAGTGCTCCACCAGCCGCTCCACGGGGTCGCCCCAGCGGTCGGAGACGGCGCGCACCCCTTCGACGCCCGCGCCGTGCAGCACGGTCTCGCGGGCGCCGATCGCGGTGAGCACGGCCTGCGGTACGGCGTCGGGGTCGTCCACGGGGGCGAGTTCGGCGAGCCACGCCCCGTCGGGGGCGGTGTCCCGGACCGCCTCGGCGGCCTCCATCGAGAGCCGGGTCTTGCCCGCGCCGCCGGGGCCCAGCAGGGTGACCAGCCGGGAGGCGGAGAGGTCGGCGCCGATGGCATCGATGTCGGACTCCCGGCCGACGAAGGAGGTCAGCCGGGCGGGCAGGTTGCCCGGCGCGGGCCGGTGCGCGGCCGGGGTGGGCGGGGTGGGCGGGGCGGCCGGTGCCGGGTCGGGCCCGGTCCCGGCCAGCAGCTCGGCGTGCAGGGCGCGCAGTTCCGCGCCGGGGTCGGAGCCCAGCCGGTCGGCGAGGAGCCGCCGCACCTCCTCGTAGGCGGCCAGTGCCCGGGCGGTGCGGCCGGTGTCGCGCAGGGCGCGCAGCCGCAGGGCCTGCAGGGGTTCGTCCAGGGGGTGCTCGTCGCACAGGGCGGCCAGCTCCGGCAGGGACGGCTCGGCCTGGCCGAGGGCGAGGGCGGCGGTGTGCCGGGCGCGCAGCGCGTCCAGGCGGCGGGTCTCCCAGCGGGCCGCGTCGGCGGTGCGGTCGGGCAGGTCGGCGAGGACGGGCCCGCGCCACAGGGCGAGGGCGTCGTCCAGGAGGACGGCGGCCTTGGCCGGGTCGGCGTCGGCGAGGGCGGTGAGGCCGTCGCCGGTGAGCCGGTCGAAGCGGGTGAGGTCCACGTCGTCGGGGGCGGCGGTGAGCCGGTAGCCGCCGTCTGCGGAGGCGACGGCGGAGGCCCCGAGGGCGCGCCGCAGCCGGCCGACCAGGGCCTGGAGGGCGCCCGGCGCGTCGGCGGGCGGGTCGGCGCCCCACACCTCGTCGACCAGCACGCCGGCCGGTACGGTCCGTCCCGCGCGCAGCGCGAGCACGGTCAGCAGCGCACGCAGCCGTGCCCCGCCGACGGGGACGGCGGTGCCGTCCGGACGGAGAGCCTGGGTGGTGCCGAGTAGCCGATAGCGCACGGGGTCCATTGTCCCTGGGGACGCACCGGCGGCGCCTCCGGGTTTCCGGCCCGCGCGGGCGAGTACGGCGGGCGGCCCGGAACCTCCGGCCGGTACCGGGACGTTCCCCGCACATCACCGGTACGGTCGACCCTCAGCACCCCAGGCACACAGAGCAGTCAGGAGCCCCATGACCACCGCCCTCTCCCGTACCGGCGACCGCCGGATCAGTCCCGTGTTCGCCGGAATCGTGGCCGTCACGGCGGTCACCGGGTGGGCGACCTGGACCGGATTCGCCGCGCAGCCGGGACTCGCGGTGTTCCTGTTCGTGACGGCCGCCTGGATCGTCTCGCTGTGCCTGCACGAGTACGCGCACGCGCGCACCGCCCTGCACAGCGGGGACATCTCGATCGGCGCCAAGGGTTATCTGACGCTGAACCCGCTGAAGTACACGCACGCCCTGCTGAGCGTGGTGCTGCCGGTGCTGTTCGTGATCATGGGCGGGATCGGCCTGCCGGGCGGCGCGGTCTTCATCGAGCGGGGCCGGATCAGGGGCCGCTGGCGGCACAGCCTGATCTCGGCGGCCGGGCCGCTGACGAACGTGCTGTTCGCGGCGGTGTGCACGGCGCCGTTCTGGCTGCACGCGCTGGACGGCGTCCCCCGCGACTTCCGGTACGCGCTGGCGTTCCTCGCCCTGCTCCAGGTCACGGCGGCGATCCTGAACTTCCTGCCGGTGCCGGGCCTGGACGGCTACGGGGTGATCGAGCCCTGGCTGTCGAACGGGATCAAGCGGCAGGTGGAGCCGATCGCCCCGTTCGGCCTGCTGATCGTGTTCGCGCTGCTGTGGGTGCCCTCGGTCAACCGGGCGTTCTTCGACGTGATCTACACCCTGCTGAGCGCGCTGGGCGTGGACAGCTTCTTCTCCGACTGCGGGTACTTCCTGTACCGCTTCTGGTCCGAGACGCCGGCCCAGTGCTCCCTCATCCGGTGACGGACCCGGTGCGGGCCTCGGCGGCGGCCCGGCTGCGCCTGATGTAGAAGAAGGTCATGTTGGACGTCAGGCCCGCCAGCAGCACCCACACGATCCCCAGCCAGCTCCCCTGGGCGAAGGACACGACGGCCGCCGCCACGGCGAGCACGCAGGCGGCGAGGGTGACGAGGGCGATGCGGGGCATGGGGTCGGCTCCTGTCGGGGGACACTGCTACGCCGACCAGTGTCCCCCATCCCGTCCGGGAGCCGGTGCCAGGTGTCACACGTCGGTGACGCGGAGCCCGGCGTGCGCCTTGTAGCGGCGGTTGGTGGAGATGAGGTTGGCGACCAGCCCCTCCACCTGGTGGGCGTTGCGCAGCCGCCCGGCGAAGACACCGCGCATGCCGGGGATGCGGCCGGCCAGGGCCTGCACGATGTCGGTGTCGGCCCGCTTGTCACCGAGGACCATCACGTCCGTGTCGATCTCGGTGATCTCCGGGTCCTCCAGCAGGACGGCGGACAGGTGGTGGAAGGCGGCGGTGACGCGGGAGTCCGGGAGCAGTGCCGCGGCCTGCTGGGCGGCGCTGCCCTCCTCGGGGGTGAGCGCGTAGGCGCCCTGCTTGTCGAAGCCGAGCGGGTTGACGCAGTCCACGACGAGCTTGCCCGCCAGGTCCTCGCGGAGCGACTTCAGGGTGTCGGCGTGGCCGTCCCACGGCACGGCGACGATCACGATGTCGCTGCGGCGGGCGGTCTCGGCGTTGTCGGCGCCCTCGATGCCGTGGCCCAGCTCCCCGGCGGCGGCCTGCGCCCGCTCGGCCGACCGCGAGCCGACGATCACCTTCTGCCCGGCCTTGGCGAGCCGCTGGGCGAGGCCCTTGCCCTGCGGGCCGGTGCCGCCGATGACGCCGACGACGAGGCCGGAGACGTCGGGCAGGTCCCAGGGGTCCTTGGCGGGGGCCTTCGCGGGGGCGGTACCGGAGTTCTGTGCGCTGTCGCTGGAGGTCATGGGCCGACTCTACGTCCGCGCGGGCGCCCGTACCCGGCGAGGTGGGCCGCGTCACGCGACACCCGCAGGGGTGAACCGGCAGTGAACTGCGGTGCGGGAGTGAGCGGTTGCGGCAGGATGCGGCCGCATGGACGCCGTACGGGTCGCACTGCTGCGGGAAGTGCTCGCCGGGACCGAGTGGTTGGGAGCGACACGGAGGTTCGCGGGGGTGCTGCGCGGCTCGGTGACGGCGCACGGCGGCGGTCTGCTGCTGGCGGGCACCGAGGCGTACGAGCCCTGGCACCTGGCCGCGCACCTGGTGGACGAGGCGGCCTGGTCCGGCACGCCCGAGCTGGCCCCCACCCTGGTCCGCCACCACGCCCGCCCCGGTGACCCGGCGCATCTGGCGGTGGGCCCCGGCCGGATCGCGGAGGCGCGGCGCGGCGAGACCCTGCTGGTGGTGGCGCCGGAGGAACCGGCCGAGCTGCTGGAGCGGGTGCACACCGCGCGGCGGGCCGGGGTGACGGTGCTGGCGCTCGGGGCGGGCGGTGGCGAACTGGCGGCGATGGCCCACGAGACGCTGGCGGTGCCGGACGGCGCGGAACTGGACCTGGACAGCGTGCAGCACCTGGTGAGCGCGGCGGCCGGGGAGAACGCGGGTCCGCCGAGGGCGCGCCGGGGCTTCAGGGACCGGCTGTCCCGGCTGGCGGAGATCCTGACGGCGCCCCCGGCCGCGCCCTGGTGAGAGAAGCGGAGCCGCCCCCGCGATCTAGGCGGGGGCGGCTCGGGGCGTTTCGGGGAGAGGTCAGTCCTTGTCGGACTCGTCGGCCGGGGTGTCGTGCCAGCGCGGGTCGTTCTCCCAGTCGGCGTTGCGCTCGCGGGCGGTCTCCATCGCGTGGCGCGCCTCGTCCGGGGAGGCGTAGGGACCGAAACGGTCCTTGCCGGGACAGTCGGGGCCCTCCTCGACCTTCTTGTGCTCCAGGCAGTAGTACCACTCGCCCGGCTTGCCCTGGGTGCGCTTCTTGAACACGGACATCAACGGCTCCTCTCGCCACCCACATGTTCCCCCATGCCCGCTGGTTAGACTCGCTGGCATGTCTGGCCAGTCGCTGCTCGTACCAGGGGAGCTCTCCCCCACCCGCCCGGTGCCCGGGAACATCCGCCGCCCGGAGTACGTCGGGAAGCCCGCGCCCACGCCGTACACCGGTCCGGAGGTGCAGACGCCCGAGACCGTCGAGGCGATGCGCACCGCCGGCCGTATCGCCGCGAGGGCGATGGCGGAGGCGGCGAAGATCATCGCCCCCGGTGTCACCACGGACCAGTTGGACAAGGTCGCGCACGACTACATGTGCGACTACGGGGCCTACCCCTCCACGCTGGGGTACCGGGGCTTCCCGAAGTCGCTGTGCACCTCGGTGAACGAGGTCATCTGCCACGGCATCCCGGACTCGACGGTGCTCAGGGACGGCGACATCGTCAACCTGGACGTGACCGCCTACATCGGCGGGGTGCACGGCGACAACAACGCCACCTACCTGGTGGGCGAGGTGGACGAGGAGTCGCGGCTGCTGGTGGAGCGGACGCGGGAGGCGCTGGAGCGGGCGATCAAGGCGGTCAGGCCCGGCCGCCAGATCAACATCATCGGCCGGGTCATCGAGTCCTACGCCAAGCGCTTCGGCTACGGCGTCGTGCGGGACTTCACCGGGCACGGCATCAACTCGTCGTTCCACTCCGGGCTGATCGTCCCGCACTACGACTCCCCGCACGCCACCACGGTCATCCAGCCCGGCATGACCTTCACCATCGAGCCGATGCTGACCCTCGGCACCCACGAGTACGACATGTGGGACGACGGCTGGACCGTGGTGACCAAGGACCGCAAGCGCACGGCCCAGTTCGAGCACACGCTCGTGGTGACGGACACCGGGGCGGACGTCCTCACCCTTCCGTAGGGGTCCGCTCAGCGCTCCAGCACGACCCGGCCGCCGACCTCCACCCAGCCGTGCGGCTGGGGGGCGGTGAGGATCTGGGAGCCCTTGCCCTGGGTGATGTTGAGGGCGCGGCCGAGCAGGTCGGTGAGCAGCAGCGCTGCCGCGCCGGTCGCCTCGTCCTCGTCGATGCCGTCGTCCCGGCCGGGGAAGGCGCGGGCGCGCACCCGGCCGGCCGCCTCGTCCTCCCAGGCCCAGGCGTAGATCCACTCACCGGGCGGCGGCACCTCCAGCGCGTCCACCTCGGCGGCGGTGGCGTACCGGCGCAGGGTGCGCGGCGGGGCCCACTCGGCGCGGGCCTCGATCCAGGTGAACTCGCCGTCCAGCCGGGTGCCCACCTCCCCGGCCGGGGTGACCAGTTCGGGCACGTCGAGCAGCCAGGCGGTGCCGACGCAGGGGTGGCCGGCGAAGGGGAGCCGGGAGGCCGGGGTGTAGATGTCGATCACCCCGCGCTCGGGGTCGTCCACGAACACGGTCTCGCTGAAGCCCAGTTTGGCGGCGAGCGCCTGCCGGTCGTCCCGCTCGGGCACGGTCGAGCCGTTGCGGACGACGCCCAGCTCGTTTCCGTAGCCGCCCGAGGGGCCGCAGAAGACACGGAGTACGTCGTAGTCAGTCACCGGTGCATTGAAGCATCGCGGCCGCTTGGGGTGCTCTTTGCCGTTCGTTGGCATCGCCTTGGGGGCGTCGACATCAAGTCGTGTCTGTGATCTTTTCGTGTGGTTCGAATCCGGTATCGGGCGGAGACGGGCGGACTAAGGCTCGGGTAAGTTAGGCAAGCCTCACCGAACCGAATGGGCGGGTTCGCGCCGCCCTGACCGCCTGGAGCCCGTTATGCGAGCCGTCCGTCCGATTGCGATCGCCGCCACCGCGGCGGCAGCGCTGACCGCCCTGTCGGCCTGCACCGCCAAGAGCGACGCCAAGGACGGCGACGCCATCCAGGTCACCGCCGCCGACAGCAAGTGCGAGACGTCCGCCAAGTCCGTGCCGGCCGGCCAGGTCACCCTGAAGATCGAGAACAAGGGCTCGCGCGCCACCGAGGTCGAGATCGTGTTCCCGGACGACCGGATCGTCTCCGAGAAGGAGAACATCGGGCCGGGCACCAGGTACACGCTGACCGCCGAGGTGAAGGCGGGCTCGTACGAGATCGCCTGCCGCCCCGGCATGAAGGGGCACGGCGTCCGGCAGAAGCTCGACGTGACCGGCTCCGGGAAGACCGCGAAGCGGAACCCGGCGCTGGACGGAGCGGTCGCCGGCTACCGCCAGTACGCCCAGGACCAGGCCGACGAGACGGTCCCGCTGGCCGAGACCTTCGCCAAGGCCGTCCAGGCCGGCGATCTCGCCGCCGCGAAGAAGGCGTACGCGCCCTCCCGCCTCGGCTGGGAGCGCACCGAGCCGGTGGCCGAGTCCTTCGGCGACATCGACCCCCTGGTCGACACCCGCGCCGACGGCCTGGAGGACGGCCAGAAGTGGACCGGCTGGCACCGGCTGGAGAAGTCCCTCTGGCAGGACAAGAAGATCGGCGCCGAGGACAAGAAGCTCGCCGCGCAGTTGGTCACCGACCTCAAGGACTGGCAGCGCCGGGTCGGCAAGGCCGAGATCACCCCGACCTCGATGGCCAACGGCGCCAAGGAGCTGCTGGACGAGGTCGCCACCGGCAAGGTCACCGGCGAGGAGGACCGCTACTCGCACACCGACCTGGTCGACTTCAAGGGCAACGTCGAGGGCGCGCAGAAGGCGTACGACCTGCTGAAGCCGGTCGCCGCGAAGAACGACCCGGCGCTCACCGGCGAGCTGGACAAGCAGTTCGCGGCGCTCGACAAGCTGCTGGACAAGTACCGTCCGGCGAAGGACTCCTACGACTTCGTCTCCTACGACAAGGTCGGCAAGGACCAGCGCAAGGAACTGTCCGACGCGGTGAACGCCCTGGCCGAGCCGCTGTCCAAGCTCGCGGCCGCGGTCGTCAAGTAGGTACGGGAGCAAGGGCGATGACCGAGAACGAGCGCGGTGGACCCTCGCGGCGCACGCTGATCGGCTGGGGCGGTGCCGGGCTCGCGCTCGGCGCCGCCGCGGCGGGCGGCGGCGTGGCACTGTCCGGCGACCACCTGGGCCTGGCGTCCGCCGACACGGGCGGCGCCGTCGCCTTCCACGGCGCCCATCAGGCGGGCATCGCCACCCCGGTGCAGGACCGGCTGCATTTCGCCGCGTTCGACGTGAAGACCGACGACCGCGCGGAGTTCGTGCGGCTGCTGAAGGACTGGACGGCGGCGGCCCGGCTGATGACCGCCGGGAAGCCGGTCGGCGAGGGCGCCTACGGCGGGCTCGCCGAGGCCCCGCCGGACGACACCGGGGAGGCCCTCGGGCTCAGCCCCTCGCGGCTGACGCTGACGCTCGGCTTCGGGCCCTCGCTCTTCGAGCGGTTCGGCCTGTCCGACCGGCGCCCGGCCGCGCTCGCGGACCTGCCGAAGTTCCCCGGCGACAACCTGGACAGGTCCCGCACCGGGGGCGACCTCTGCGTGCAGGCGTGCGCGGACGATCCGCAGGTGGCCGTGCACGCCATCCGCAATCTGGCCCGCGTCGGCTTCGGCAAGGTCGCGGTGCGCTGGTCCCAGCTCGGGTTCGGCAAGACCTCCTCGACCACGCCCGACGCGCAGACCCCGCGCAACCTGATGGGCTTCAAGGACGGCACCCGCAACATCGCGGGCACCGAGACCGCCCGGCTGGACAAGCACGTCTGGGTGGGCGCCTCCGACGGGGACGCCAAGTCGGCCTGGATGACCGGGGGTTCCTATCTGGTCGCCCGGCGCATCCGGATGAACATCGAGACCTGGGACCGGACCTCGCTCGTGGAGCAGGAGGACGTGTTCGGCCGGGACAAGGGCGAGGGCGCACCGGCCGGCAAGGCGAAGGAGCACGACGAGCCGTTCCTGAAGGCGATGAAGCCGGACGCCCATGTGCGCCTGGCCCACCCCGACTCCAACGGCGGGATCACCATCCTGCGCCGGGGTTACTCCTTCACCGACGGCACGGACGGACTCGGCCGCCTCGACGCGGGCCTGTTCTTCCTGGCCTACCAGCGCGACGTGCGCGAGGGGTTCATCCCGCTCCAGCGCAGGCTGTCGGCGCACGACGCGCTCAACGAGTACATCCAGCACGTGGGTTCGGCGGTCTTCGCGGTCCCGCCCGGTGTCCGTGACTCCGCCGACTGGTGGGGCCGGGCGCTGTTCTCCGAGGAGGCGTAGTCCGTGTTCTCCAACTACCTGATCGGTCTGCGCGAGGGGCTCGAAGCGTCGCTCGTCGTCTGCATCCTGATCGCCTATCTGGTCAAGACCGGCCGCCGGGAGGCGCTGAAGCCGATCTGGACCGGCATCGCCATCGCGGTCGCGCTCGCCCTGGGCTTCGGCTGCGCGCTCGAATTCGGCTCGCAGGAGCTGACGTTCCAGGCGCAGGAGGCGCTGGGCGGCTCGCTGTCCATCGTCGCGGTCTGCCTGGTGACGTGGATGGTCTTCTGGATGCGGCGCACCGCCCGGCATCTGAAGTCGGAGTTGCACGGCCGTCTCGACGCCGCCCTCGCCATGGGTACGGGCGCCCTGGTCGCCACCGCGTTCCTCGCCGTGGGCCGGGAGGGGCTGGAGACCGCGCTGTTCGTGTGGGCGTCGGTGCACGCGGCGAGCGACGGCACCCCGCGTCCGCTGATCGGCGTCGCCCTCGGCATCGCCACGGCCGTGCTGCTGGGCTGGCTGTTCTACCGGGGCGCGCTCCGCATCAACCTGGCGAAGTTCTTCACCTGGACCGGCGGCATGCTGGTCGTGGTCGCGGCGGGCGTGCTGGCGTACGGCGTCCACGACCTCCAGGAGGCGGGCTGGGTGCCGGGCCTGACGGACGTGCCCTTCGACGTCTCCGGCGCGATCCCGCCGGACAGTTGGTACGGGACCCTGCTCAAGGGCGTGTTCAACTTCCAGCCGGACCCGACGGCCGTGCAGATCACGGTCTGGCTGCTGTACCTGGTGCCGGTGCTGACGTTGTTCCTGCTTCCCTCCCGCCTCCCGCGCCGCACGGGCGAGACCGCGCCGAGCGCGGCGAAGTAGGCGCCTCCGGGGGTCCGGCCGTCTTCCCCTCCCGGTAGGGTTCGCCTCCGGGAAGGGGAAGGTGAAGGCGCCTCATGAGCAGGGATCGCAGCGGCCGCGGGCTTCGCGGCCGAAACCGCAGGGCACTCGTAGCGGCCTCGCTGACCGCTTGGACGCTGACGACGAGCGGATGTGTCGTCGTGCACGGCGAGCGCGAGGTGCTGCCCACCGCCACCCGCGCCGAGGCCGCCCGCGCCCTGACGCGGTTCACGGACGCCTACAACAAGGCCGACCGGGCCTACGACAGTTCGCTGGACGCCGGACACGTCACCGGCGCGTTCGGCGCGATCGACTCCGCCCGGCTGAAGGCGGGCCGCGCCAACAACCCCGGCGGCAACGCCCGGCACACTCCGCTGACGCTGACCGACGCGAAGTTCACCATCCCCGAGAAGGCGGGCTGGCCCCGCTGGTTCGTCGCGGACGCCAAGGGCAGCAAGGGCGGCAGCGCCCGCTGGCTGATGGTGTTCCTGCGCGACGGTCTCGGCGAGCCGTGGCGGGCGGCGTACGTGACGCTGGTCGCGCCCGCCGACATACCGAGGTTCCGTCTCGACGAGGACGGCTGGGCCGAGGCGGTGCCCGCCGCCTCCACCGGCGAGGCGGTCGCGCCGGGCGAGCTGAGCGAGCGGTACGCGGCGTATCTGCGCGGCGGCGGGAAGACGTTCGCCGACGGTCCCAGCACCAGCGGCTGGCGCAGGGTCCGCGCGCAGCAGGCGCGCAAGCCGGGGCTGGTGCGGCAGTACGTCGACCAGCCGCTGACCCGCGACGACTTCGCGCCGCTCGCGCTGCGCACCGCGGACGGCGGGGCGCTGGTGTTCTTCACCTCGCACCACTTCGAGAAGCGGACGGCCGCCGCCGGGACCTCGGTGACCGTGCCCAACCGGGATGTGCAGGCGCTGACCAAGGGTGAGGTGAAGCAGTCACTGACGCTGGAGTTCGTCTCCAACCAGGTGGCGCTCGACCCCTCGGGCACGGGGCCGGTGTCGGTGCTGGGACGTGTGCAGGGACTGACCGCCGCGCGGGGCGAGTAGGCCGGACCGCCCCCGGCTCAGCGGCGGGACGGCCAGGCCGTGTCCGCGTGGCTGTCGGTGCCGGTGGCGGCGTGGCGGGCGCCCGCGTCGGTCAGGGCTTCCAGCAGGGTCAGCGGCTCGGGGAGCGGGTGCTCGGGGCCGCGCACCCAGCGCACTCCGCGGCCGGCGTCGCCGGGAAGGCGGGCGGGGGGTACGAGGACGTAGGAGCCCCGGCAGTGCCAGCGCAGGCCGGGGTGCTCGTCCATGGTCTCGGGGTGGCAGTCCAGTTCGCAGGGCCACCACTCGTCCTCGTCCTCGGGGGTGCCCCGGGTGAGGGTGAAGAACAGCATCCGGCCGTCGTCGCTCTCGGCGACCGGGCCGACCTCGACGCCCTCGCCGAGGAGCCGGTCGAGGGCCGCCCGTCCGGCTTCCAGGGGTACGTCCAGGACGTCGTGGGTCATGCCGGTGGCGGTGATGAAGTTGGCCTGCGGCTGGTCGCGGGCCCACCGCTCGATCTGGGCGCGGTCGGTGGTCGACTGGGTCTGCCAGGCGAAGGACACCGGGTGCCGGGCAGGGGTGGGACAGCCGACGCGGTCGCAGGAACAGCCGTAGCCGGGGGCGGGGTACGCGGCGGGCGCCAGGGGCAGCCCGGCCTCGGCGGTGGCGAGCAGCAGCGCCTCACGGCCGCCGTCCTCGGCGGTGTCCTCCTTGGGGCGGCGTCCGCGCAGCCACTGGGAGATCCTGCCCTGCCGGCCGGACCGGCCGCCGAACGTCGCGCTCATCTGTCCCCTCGCCTCGCTGTGGTGCGGACAGCATGCCTCATCGTCCCACCTTCATGCGCTCCGGGGAGCCCGAGCACGGATATGAAGGAACCAGGCGAGACATACCTCACAATGGCCAGGTATGCGCGATTTTGACCTTTCTTTGCCAGGGGTGGGCCGGTGGGGCTACGCGTCCCCGGCCGGCGGCCAGGCGTCACCCCACTCGGCGTCACGGGCCGCCTTGTACAGATCGCCGTGCCGCTTGGTGACGGTCGTCCGGCTCAGCCGGTCGTCCGCCTCGCACAGGTCGAGCAGCACCTGCCCCTTGCGGATCTGCGGGCGCCGGACCACGCGGGCCGGTGCCGGGTCGGCGGGCAGGCGGGTGGCGGCGACATAGCTGAACTTCTCGTCCTCGTACGCCAGTGAGCCGCCCTTGACCTGGCGGTGCAGCGAGGAACGGCTGACCCGCGCGGCGAAGTGGCACCAGTCGGTGCCGGGCACGATCGGGCACGGCGCGCTGTGCGGGCAGGGCGCGGCGACCCGGAACCCGGCCGCGATCAGCCGGTCGCGGGCCTCGATGATCCGCTCGTACCCCGCCGGAGTCCCGGCCTCCACGATCACGACGGACCGCGCGGCGGCCGCCGCCGTGTCGACGAGGGCGGCCCGGTCGGGCGCGGACAGCTCGTTGAGGACGTAGGACACGGTGACCAGATCGGTGGCCGGCAGCTCCAGCGCGGCCCCGATCCGGGCCCGCCGCCACTCGGCACCGCGCAGCACCGGGTGCGCCCCGGCGATCTCCCGGCCGAGCGCGAGCGCGGGCTCGGCCCAGTCCAGCACGGTGACCGGCCGCTCCCCGCCCCAGGTCGCGGCCACGGCCCAGGTGGCGGCGCCCGTCCCGCCCCCGACGTCCACATGACTGCCCGGCACCCACTCGGGCACCGCGTCCGCGAACGCCTCCAGCGCCGAGCACACCGCCTCGAACGTCGCGGGCATCCGGTACGCGGCGTAGGCCGCCACATCGGCCCGGTCCCGCAGGATCGGCGCGTTCGTCGGGGTGTCCCCCCGGTAGTTGGCGATGAGCCGCTCGACAGCGGATGCCGCCTGCCGGGGCGGCAGCCCGTCCAGCACCCCGGCGAGGGTGGAACGGAGGGTGTCGGCGGTGGAGGCAGGGGCGTTCACCGCTCGATTCTCTCAGGTGGGGGACGCGTGCGAGGGCGCGTGGTGCCTCAGGCGTCGCGTACCGCTCCGGCCAGGCGGCTCGCCAGTGCCGCCCGGGGGTGGCTGTCGGGCTGCCTGCGCACCGGGTGGACCGTGTTCGCCAGCAGGACGAGGAACGTGTCCGTCGCCGGGTCCAGGACCAGCGAGGTGCCGGTGAAGCCCGTGTGGCCGGCGGCGCCCTGGCCGCAGAGGGTGCCCATGAACCAGGGCTGGTCGAGGGCGAAGCCGAGGCCCGGCGGGGTGAGGAGGAGTTCGACGAAGTCGGGGCCGAGGACGCGGGCGGGGCCGTACGCGCCGCCCGCGAGGAGGGCGCGGCAGAAGACGGCGAGGTCGGGGCCGGTGGAGAACAGGCCCGCGTGGCCCGCGATGCCGCCGAGCGCCCAGGCGTTCTCGTCGTGGACGACGCCCCGCAGCATCCCCCGGTCCGCCTTGGCCCAGGGCCGCCGCTGGTGCTCGGTGGCCGCCGCTTCGGGACGCGGCCCGTAGGAGGTCGCCGTCATGCCCAGCGGGCGGGTGATGCCGTCGGCGATCAGTACGTCCAGGGTGCGGCCGGTGATCCTCTCCAGCACGAACTGCAGGAGGAGCATGTTCAGGTCGGAGTACCGGTACTCCCCCGCCTTCCCGGTGGGCGGCTCGGCGCGCAGCCGGGCGAGGCGGGCGGTGAGGTCGGGGCAGTCGTAGAGCGGGAGTTCGGGGGCCAGACCGGAGGTGTGGGTGAGCAACTGCCGCACGGTGACACCGTGTTCGGCTGACCCGGTGAACTCCGGCAGGTACGCGCCCACGCGGGCGTCGATCCCGAGGGTGCCGCGTTCGATCTGCTGGAGCGCCGCGACGGACGTGAACAGCTTGGTGAGCGAGGCGAGGTCGAAGGGGGTGTCGAGGGTGGCCGGCACCCGCTCGGCGGGCGGCAGTTCGACGCCGGTGCCGGTCTCGGGGTCCCAGGAGGCGTACCGCACCGCCCAGCCCGACGCCTCGGCCACGGCGATCACCGGGCCGCGCCCGGCCACGGCGACGGCCCCGGCCGCCCAGGGGTGCGTCCCGGCGGTGAGGGCGTGCAGGTCGTCGGTGAGGTGGGCGATCCCCGCGGGGTCGAGCCCGGCCCGTTCGGGGGTGCCGACGCGAAGTCTCGGTGCGCTCAGTGGTCCGCTCCCTCCGGGCCCGCGCCCGCCTTCCAGGGACGGCACAGTCCCATGAAGCAGGCGCCCGCCACCAGCGCGGCGGCCAGTTGGACGACGGCCATCGGGACGGCGGTGCGCTCCCCGGCGATGCCGACGAGCGGGGAGGCCACCGCGCCGATGAGGAACGAGGTCGTGCCGAGCAGCGCGGAGGCGGAGCCGGCGGCGTGCCGGGTGCGCAGCAGGGCGAGGGCCTGGGTGTTGGGCAACGTGAAGCCCATCGCCGACATCAGCACGAACAGCGCGGCGGCGACGGGGGCGAGCCCGACCTCGCCGAACACCCCGGTGGCCATCAGCAGCAGGGCGCCCGCGGCCAGCACGATCACCGCGAGGCCCGAGGCGAGCACCCGGTCCAGCCGGACCCGGCCCACCAGCAGCTTGCCGTTGATCTGCCCGGCGGTGACCAGGCCGACCGAGTTGAGCCCGAACAGCAGGCTGAAGGTCTGCGGGGAGGCGCCGTAGACCTCCTGGACGACGAAGGGGGACGCGGAGACGTACGCGAACAGCGCGGCGAAGGCGAAGCCGCCCGCGAGGAGGTAACCGGTGAAGGGCAGGTCGGCGAGGAGGGCGCGCATGGTGCGCAGGGACTCCTTCACCCCGCCCCGGTGCCGTTCGGCGGGCGGCAGCGTCTCGGGCAGCCGCAGCCAGACCAGCGCGGTCAGCACGGCCCCGATGCCGGTGAGCACGACGAACACGCCCCGCCAGTCGGTGACCCTCAGGATCTGCCCGCCGATCAGCGGGGCGACGATCGGGGCGACCCCGGATATCAGCATCAGGGTGGAGAAGAAGCGGGCCATGGCGACCCCGTCGTAGAGGTCGCGCACCACGGCCCGCGCGATGACGATCCCGGCCGCGCCCGCGAGCCCCTGCGCCAGCCGGAAGGCGACCAGCGTCCCGACGGTGGGCGCGAACGCGCACAGGGCGGTGGCGACCAGGTACACCGCGAGCCCGGTCAGCAGCGGGCGGCGCCGCCCCCACCGGTCGCTCATCGGGCCGACGACCAGTTGTCCGAGCGCCATCCCGGCCAGGCAGGCGGTGAGGGTGAGCTGCACGGTCGCGGCGGGCGCGTGCAGGGTGCGGGTGACCTCCGGCAGCGACGGCAGGTACATGTCCATCGCCAGCGGGGTGGTGGCGGTGAGCGCACCGAGCAGGAAGGTGACGAGCACCCCGCGCGGCCGCCGCTCCACCGCGGCCGCCTCCGGGACGGCCCCCACCTCCGGAGCCGTCACGACATGCCGCTCACCCATACAACCCCTCCCAGCCAACGCCCCGGACGACGGCTCCCATGGTCTCAGCTCACACACGATGCGGAGGGACATGTGTGCGAGGAGGGCGGAACCGGTGTGGCCGGGCCGTCAGCGGCGGTGGCGGCCGCCCTGCTGGGGTGCGGCTTCGGCGGGGGTCTCCGCCGTACGGGTGCGGCGGCGGCGCAGGAGGGCCCAGGCCCCGGCGCCGAGCAGGGCGGCGGTGCCCGCGCCGCCTTCGGCGAGGCGGAGGGTGGAGGGGCCGGGCGGGGTGGTGGCCGCGTGGGCCTGCCTGCCCTCGGGGACCGGGCTGACGGTCGGGCGGCTGCCGTTCGTGCCGCCGGGTTCGACGAGCATGCCGACCGGCTGCGCGGAGCGGCCGGCGCCGAAGCCCCAGTCGAGGAGGGCGGCGGTCTGCTCGTAGACGGCGTTGCTGCCCTCGGCGGGGTGCATCACGGTGACCAGCAGGGTGCGGCCGCCCCGGGTGGCGGCACCGGTGAAGGTGTTGCCCGCGTGGCTGGTGTAGCCGTTCTTGACGCCGATCAGCCCCTCGTAGGAGTGAAGCCCCCACGCGCCGGTGAGCAGGCGGTCGGTGTTCTGGATCTGGAAGGTCTTCTTGCCGCCCGCCGGGAAGTCGGCGGTACGGGTGCCGCAGTGCCGCCGGAACTCGGGGTTCCCCAGCCCGGCGCGGGCGAACAGCGTGAGGTCGTACGCGGAGGAGATCTGCCCCTTGTGGTCGAAGCCGTCCGGGCTGACCACGTGGGTGTCGCCGGCGTGCAGATACTCGGCCCTGGCCTGCATCTCGGCGACCGTGCGGGCGACCCCGCCGTTCATGTGGGCCAGCACGTGGACGGCGTCGTTGCCCGAGCGCAGGAACACGCCCTGCCAGAGCTGCTCGACGGTGTACGTGGTGCCGGGCTGGATGCCGACGAGGCTGGACCCGGACGGGATGTCGGCGAGGTCGGCGTCGGTGACCCGGTACCGCCGGCCGCGGTCGAACTTGGGGAGCACGGTGTCCGCGAACAGCATCTTCAGCGTGGACGCGGGCGCGAGCCGCCGGTGCGCGCCGTAGGAGGCGAGCACCTCCCCGGTGTCCCGGTCGGCGACGAGCCACGCCTGCGCGGTGAGCTTCTTCGGCAGCCCGGCCGCGCGCACCTGGACGCCGCCGCGCGCCAGCCGCTCACCGCCGACGGCGCTCGTCCCCGCGGATCCCGCTCCGGCGGATCTCGCTCCGGCGGCGGAGGCGGGGGCGGTTGCGGTTGCGGTCAGGGGCACGGCGGCCGCCGCGAGACCGAGGAGGGCACGTCGGCTGAGCGGGGAACATTCACGCACCCGGGGACCGTACACCGGGTCCAACTGGGCCTTACCGGCGGGAGGTCGTTCCCCGGACAGGACTTTGCCGTCCTATGGGAATCGTGCGCAGCGGCCGGGGCGCGAACCGGTCAGGCCCGCCCGCTCACGCCCGTTCCCTCACGCCCGCGCCCTCATGCCCGTTCCCTCATGCCTCGCCCGTCTCGAACCGGGAGATCCGGCCGTCGTCCGCCACGGTGAACGTCCACCGCGTCCGCATCTCGCCCCAGGTGTCGTTGCGGTACCGGGCGACGAGGGCGCGGCCGCCCCTGGACTCGTTGTCGACCTCCAGGTGGCCGTGGGTGGAGAAGATCTCCTGGTCGATCCAGACGGCGAGGTCGCGGTCGGCGCCGTCGTCGGCCATGGTGGCGCCGGGCGCGAGGAGGGACATGAAGCCTTCGCGGTCATGGGAGTTGACGGCGTGCACGAAGGCACGGACGGCCGGGTCGCGCAGCTTGGCGGGCTGAATCGTCATGGCGTCAGGCTCACACCGCTCCCCGCGCCCTGCCACCGGACGTCCGCCGCACGCGCCACCCGGACGCCCGGCCCGAGAGGCCGGACGGGGTACCCGGTGCGACCGTGGACGCAAGGGAAAGGGAGTCACCATGACCTGTTACGACCGACGCGATGTGGGCCTGCTCCTGCTCCGGCTGAGCACCGGCGGGGTACTGGCCGCGCATGGCGCGCAGAAGCTGTTCGGCTGGTTCGGCGGGCACGGCCTGGAGGGCACCGGGCAGTTCATGGAGTCCGTGGGCTTCGCGCCGGGCAAGGCCAGCGCGACGGCGGCGGGCGCCGCGGAGGCGGGCGGCGGCGTGCTGCTGGCGCTCGGTCTGGCGACGCCAGCGGCGGGCGCGGCGGCGGCCGGCGCGATGGCCGGGGCGGCGGCGCTGCACGTCCCCAACGGCTTCTTCGCCCAGGAGGGCGGCTACGAGTACGCGGCGAGCCTCGGCCTGGCCGCGGCGGGCCTCGCCGTCACCGGCCCCGGCCGTCTCTCCCTGGACCACCTCCTGGGCCACGTCTTCGACCGCAACTGGATGGTCCCGGCGGCCCTCGGCGTCACGGCCGCCGCCACCGCGCTGGTGATCGGCGCCCGGAACCGCCGCCTGCGGGAACCGGTGATCGCGGAACAGGAAGTGCTGTTCGAGGAGTAGCACGAGAGGCGGCGGCGGGGCGAGGAGCCGGGCCGGGTCGCCGCGTGGCTGACGTCGAGCCGCCAGAGGAGACGTCCGAGGGGACGGCCCCCTGAGTCGGGGGGGAACGACAGACGAGTCGGGCTGTACGCCGGGTTCTGTTCCGGGAGCCCTCGCGGGCTTCCCGGTGACGGCCATCCATCTAGGGCCGGCGTTGCCACCGGCCTCGTGCGGTCTACCCGCGGACTCGGGCGGGCAGCCCTCGATCGTCCGCGCAGAAACACCGGGGTGTTTCCTTTTGACCTTGCTCCGGGTGGGGTTTACCTAGCTGCCCAGGTCACCCTGGGCACTGGTGGTCTCTTACACCACCGTTTCACCCTTACCCGGCGCCGAAGCGCCGGGCGGTCTGTTTTCTGTGGCACTGTCCCGCGAGTCGCCTCGGGTGGCCGTTAGCCACCACCCTGCCCTGTGGAGCCCGGACGTTCCTCGGGAAGTCCCGTGAGGGACTCCACGCGGCCGCCCGCCCGGCTCGTCTGCCGTGCCGACCATGGTACCGGCCCCGGCGGGCGGCACCGACCGGCGGCGGGGCCCCGTACGCTGACGCGGAGGCCGAGAAGAAGGAGTTGTCCGTGCTGGTCCTGCTGCCGCCGTCGGAGGGAAAGGCGTCCTCGGGCCGGGGTGCCCCGCTGAAGCCGGAGTCGCTGTCGCTGCCCGGTCTCGCCGCCGCCCGGCAGGCCGTGCTCGCCGAGCTGGTCGAGCTGTGCGCCGGGGACGAGGAGAAGGCCCGCGAGGTGCTGGGCCTGAGCGAGGGGCTGCGCGGCGAGGTCGCCAAGAACGCCGGACTGCTCACGGCGGGCGCCCGCCCCGCGGGCGAGGTCTACACCGGTGTCCTCTACGACGCGCTCGGCCTGGCCACCCTCGACCCGGCCGCCAAGCGCCGCGCGGCCCGCTCCCTGCTGGTGTTCTCCGGGCTGTGGGGCGCCCTCGGCGTCACCGACCGCATCCCCTCCTACCGCTGCTCGATGGGCGTGAAGCTGCCCGGCCTCGGCGCGCTGGCCGGGCACTGGCGGGCCCCGATGGCCGAGGTGCTGCCCGAGGCGGCCGGGGACGGCCTGGTCCTGGACCTGCGCTCCGCCGCGTACGCGGCCGCCTGGAAGCCGAAGGGCGAGGTCGCGGGCCGTACGGCGACGGTACGGGTGCTGCACGCGCCCACCCGGAAGGTGGTCAGCCACTTCAACAAGGCGACCAAGGGCCGTATTGTCCGCGCCCTGCTGACCGAGGGTGCCGCGCCGAAGGACCCGGCCGGGCTGGTCGTCGCGCTGCGGGACCTCGGGTACGAGGTGGAGGCCGCGGCGCCGGAGAAGGCCGGGAAGCCGTGGGCGCTGGACGTGCTGGTGGACGAGGTCCACTAAGCCGGTTGCAGCATGTGCAACGTCCGTTGCGCAGGTTGTTTCCCCTGGGCACGATGGCGTCCATGACCTCACCGGTGCCCTCCCCCACCTCCGTACTGGATCTCGCCCCCGTGCTCCCCGTCGTCGTGCTGTCCGACGCCGCCGACGCCGTGCCGCTGGCGCGGGCGCTGGTCGCCGGTGGGCTGCCCGCGATCGAGGTCACGCTGCGCACGCCCGCCGCGCTGGACGGCATCCGGGCCATCGCCGAGGAGGTGCCCGAGGCGGTGGTGGGCGCCGGGACGGTGATCACGCCGGAACAGGTGACGCGGTGCGTGACGGCCGGGGCGCGGTTCCTGGTCAGCCCCGGCTGGACGGAGACACTGCTCGCGGCGATGCGGGGGTCGGGGGTGCCGTTCCTGCCGGGGGTGTCGACCGCCTCGGAGGTGGTGGCGCTGCTGGAGCGCGGAGTGCGGGAGATGAAGTTCTTCCCGGCCCAGGCGGCGGGCGGTGCGGCGTATCTGAAGTCGCTGGCCGGGCCGTTGCCCGACGCCCGCTTCTGCCCCACGGGCGGGATCGTGGAGGCGAGTGCGCCGGAGTACCTCGCGCTGCCCAACGTCGGCTGCGTGGGCGGCAGTTGGATGGTCCCGGCGGATGCGGTGGCCGCCGGGGACTGGGCCCGGATCGAGGAGCTGGCGCGGGGCGCGGCCGGGCTCAGGGACGCAGGTGCGACGTGTCGTTGAACAGCCGTACGCTCGCGTTGCCGTCGGCGTAGTACGCCACCGCCGACAGCGAGGCGGCGGACAGCTCCATCCGGAACAGCGACTCGGGCGGGGCGCCCAGGGCGAGCCGCAGCAGGGTCTTGATCGGCGTGACGTGGGTGACCAGCAGGACCGTACGGCCCGCGTACGCCGCGACCAGCCGGGCGCGGGCCTCCTCGATCCGCTCGGCGGTCCGGGCGAAGCTCTCGCCGCCGCCGGTGGGACACGCCTCCGGGTCGCCGAGCCAGGCGTTCAGATCGTCCGGGTACCGCTCGCGGACCTCCCCGAAGGTCAGCCCCTCCCAGGCGCCGAAGTCGGTCTCCCTGAGGCCGTCGTCGACGCTCACGTCCAGCCCGAGCCGGTCCGCGACCACGCCGGCGGTCTCCCGTGTGCGCGCCAGCGGCGAGGCGACGACCGCCTGCACGGTCCCCCGCCGCGCCAGCGCAGCCGCCACCAGCCGGGCCTGCTCCCGCCCCGCCTCGGACAGCGCGGGATCGCTCCCCCCGCTCCCGGAGAACCGCTTCTGCGGGGTGAGCGGTGTCTCCCCGTGCCGCAGCAGCACGAAGGTGGCCGGCGCCCCGAGATCGGGAGCCGCGCTCCAGCCGGGCGCGGAGGTGGTGGCGGAGGCGACGGTACGGGCGGCCCGCGCATCGGCTCGATGCCGTCCGGCGGAGGCGCCGGAAGCGGGCTCGGCCCCTGTGGGGACCCGGTCGTCCGCCGCGGCCGCCTGCGGCACCGAGGCATCCGCGGCAGATCCGGCCGCGTCGCCCGGCTCGCCCGTGCCGGGAGCGGCGAGGTGCGGTCCGGAGTCCCCCTCGCCCGCCGAAGGCGCTCCCCGCCTCTGGGCCAGGGCCGCCCTCGCGGCCGCCGCCCCGGCACGGGCGTCGCCGGGTGGGCCCTCCGGCGCCGGAGCGACCGGTGCCGGGAGCCGGGGCGTCCACGCCTCGCCCTTCGCCCCCGCGTCCATCGCCTCGTTGGCCAGCCGGTCGGCGTGCTTGTTGCGCTCGCGCGGGATCCACTCGTAGGTGACCCGGCCGGGCGGGAAGATGCGCCGGGCCTCGGTGGCCAGGGGCTTCATGTCGGGGTGCTTGATCTTCCAGCGCCCCGACATCTGCTCGACGACCAGCTTGGAGTCCATGCGGACGGCGACCCGCGCCTCGGGGTCGAGGGCGTGGGCGGCACGCAGGCCCGCGAGGAGGCCCCGGTACTCGGCGACGTTGTTGGTGGCGACGCCGATGAACTCGGCGGCCTCGGCCAGGGTCTCCCCCGTGGCCGCGTCACTCACGGCGGCCCCGTACCCGGCCGGGCCGGGGTTGCCCCGCGACCCGCCGTCGGCCTCGACCACGAACTCCCGCACGCCCAGCGCTCCCTACAGTCCGACTACAGGCCCGACTCCGACGTGCGCACCAGGATGCGGTGGCAGTTCTCGCAGCGGACCACGGCGTCGCGCGCGGCCGCGCGGATCTCGCTCAGCTCCGTGATCGCCAGCTCCTGGCGGCAGCCCTGGCAGGTGCGGGCGTACAGCTTGGCCGCGCCGACGCCGCCGCCCTGGCCGCGCAGGCGGTCGTAGAGCTTGAGGAGGTCGGCCGGGACGGAGGCGGAGACGACCTCGCGCTCCTTGGTCACCGCGGCGGCCTCGTCGTCCAGCTCGCGGAAGGCGGCGTCGCGGCGCCCGGTGGCGTCGTCGGTCTTGGACTGGACGGAGGTGACGCGCTCGGTCAGCTCGGCGACCCGCGCCTGGGCGGCCTCGCGGCGCTCCATGACCTCGAGGACGACGTCCTCCAGGTCGCCCTGGCGCTTGGCGAGGGACGCGATCTCGTGCTGGAGGCTGGAGAGGTCCTTGGGCGAGGTGACCGCGCCGGAGTCCAGGCGCTGCTGGTCGCGGGTGGCACGGCGGCGCACCTGGTCCACGTCCTGCTCGGCCTTGGTCTGCTCGCGGGCGCAGTCGCTCTCCTCCGTCTGCGCGGCCACCAGCAGGTCACGGAGCTGGACGAGGTCCTTGCCCAGCGTCTCGATCTCGGCGTGCTCGGGGAGCGAGTTCCGCTTGTACGCGAGCTGCTGGAGGCGGACGTCGAGGGCCTGGACGTCGAGGAGTCGGATCTGGTCGGCGGGCTCGGCGTTCAGTTGGGGGCTCCCATGGGGCTAGAGGTGACGGGGGACGCCGCGTGGGCGGTCCAGGGGTCGGTGACCGTCGTGGAGACGTGGACCCGAAGGCCCCACCCGTGACGGTCGGAGATCTGGTCGAGCTCGGCCGCGGCCAGCTCGCACCAGGGCCACTCGGTGGCCCAGTGGGCCGCGTCGAGCAGGGCGAGCGGACGCTCCGCCGTGACGGCGGCGAACTCGGAGGCGGGGTGGTGGCGCAGGTCCGCGGTGAGGAAGGCGTCCACACCGGCCGCGCGTACCCGGTCGAAGAGGCTGTCGCCGGAGCCGCCGCTGACGGCGACCGTGCGGACGACCGCGTCGGGGGCGCCGGCCACCCGGATGCCCTGCGCGGTGGCGGGCAGCCGCTCGGCGGCCAGGTCGGCCAGCTCGCGCACGGTCAGCGGGTGGTCCAGCTCGCAGATCCGGCCCAGGCCCCGGCGCCCGGCCGGGTCGTCGGGGTCGGGTACGAGGGGTCCGGTGACCCGGAGACCGAGGGCGCCGGCGAGGGCGTCGGAGACGCCGGGGTCGGCCTTGTCAGCGTTGGTGTGCGCCACGTGCAGGGCGACGTCGTTCTTGATCAGCGTGTGCACGATCCGGCCCTTGGGGGTGCCGGCGGCCACCGTGGTCGTCCCGCGCAGATAGAGCGGGTGGTGGGTGACGAGCAGGTCGGCGCCGAGCCGTACGGCCTCGTCGGCGACCTCCCGCACGGGGTCCACGGCGAACAGGACGCGGGTGACCTCCTGGTCGGGATCGCCCACGACGGTGCCGACCGCGTCCCAGGACTCGGCCCGCTCGGCGGGCCACAGGGTCTCCAGCGCGGCGATGACTTCAGACAGACGGGGCACGAGGAAAGGCTACCTGTCCGTCCAGGGGGGCCGTACCGCGTACGGCGGCCCCGGCCCGGTACGCCCACCCCGGCCCGTTCCTCAGAGGAATCGCTTCTGCGCCACCCGTATGTGTGAAGCGGTCCGGACCCGGCCCCCGCCCGTGCGTACGAAAACTAGCTTCGTCGCCGGAGGTGACCGAACGATGACGGCCTGTGCGATCGAATCCCCGTCTACCGGCGCGGAACACGAGGCGCCCACGACGCGGTACGCCATCACGGCGGACGGCGCGTACGCCGCCCGGCTCGCGCTGGACGGCGAGAGCTGGTTCCCGGAGCGCTGGACGCTGGACGGCCCGGAGCCGTACGCGGTCCCGCTGCCCGGCGGCCAGCCGGAGGAGCCGGGCACCGAGGTGCATCCGATGGGCGACGGGCGGGTGCTGATCCACCGCCTGGTGGAGCGGCGGCACGCCTTCTCCCTGCTGTACCCGACCGGCCCCGGCACCGTTGAGCTGACGGTCGGCGCGGTGGAGTGCCCGGAGCCCGGTACCCGGTTCACGCTGCTGCCGCCCGCGCCGGGGGGCGAGCGGGCGTACGCGCTGGCGGTGGGCGGTGCGTCCACGACCGTCTGGCTGGTGGCCGGGGGCGCCTTCGGGCCCGAGCGGGTGGCCGAGGTGCCGGGGCGCTGCTCGGGCGGGGTCTGGCTGGACGCGGCGGGGCGGATGCTGGCCCTCGACCGGGAGCTGGGCGGCCGGACCAAGACGGTCGTGGTGGACCTCGGGCGGGACGGCGAGGTGTCGCCGCTGCTCCAGATCGCGCCGGACAGCGACGACCGGCTGCTGCTGGCCGACCCGGACAGCGGGCTGGTGGTGATCTCCTCCGACGCGGCCTCGCCGGGGCAGGAACGATTGGGCTGGGGCGTGATGGGCAGCACGCTGCCGGTCCGCTTCCCCGGCGCGCTGCTGCTGCCGGACTGCGTGGTGACGCCGTTCGCCATCCAGCCGGGCCAGGTGCTGACCCCGGAGAACTGCGCGGTGGCGCTGCGCGTGGACGGCCCACTGGGCACCTGGGTCGGCACCTGGCGCCCGGCCGAGCGCCGGATACGGCACCTGTCGGCGCCCGAAGGCTGGCTGGCGGGGTCCGGGCTGTGGACGGCGGAGGGCGTGCTGCGACTGCCGTACGCCACGGCGCAGACGCCGTGCGGGGTGGCGGAGCTGAGCCCTCCGGGGGCGGAGGAGCCCGCGGAGTCCGTCGAGTCCACGGAACCGGAGGCTCCGGAGCCCGAGGCCCCGCGCCCGGTGCCGCTGCGCGAGGCCCCGCTCGGCAAGATCGCCACCGGGTAAGCGGCGTCACGACAGCCGCAGGCGCACGCGAGGGGCGGAGCCCGCCCGGCCGAGGGCGGGCACGACCGCCGGAGGCCCTCGCCGCCGTGGGCCCGGCGGCGTGATCGTCGCAGGGTGGGACGTCGGCTCGGCCGCCTGGACCGGGCCCCCGTGGGGTTGGTTAGACTCTCCCGGCTGCAAGACGATCATGTTGACGGGGTGAATGCATCCGATGACCGACACCAGCACGACGCACCCGCTGTCCGCGTCCACGGATTCCGGGCTCCACCAGCCGGAATCCGCCTCCGCAGAGGCGGACGGGCACGGTCGCCACCGGGGCCCGGTCACCGACCGGGACGGGGAGAGCACCCCCCACGGGCGCCATCGCCGTCCGTCCGGCGGTACCGGCGGCACGGCTGTCTGATCAGAACGGCGAGGGGCGGGGTACGGGCCATACGGCTCGTACCCCGCCCCTTCGTCCTGTCCCGGCCGTGACATTTGTACTGCCCGAGTCCGTACGTACGCCTCTGCCCCTGGCGGCGGCCCGCTTCTACCGTCGTAGGCATGACACGGACGCGATCCTCTCGACGCGCACAGCGGCGCTCGTTCCCTACCCTGGAGCGTCGTCCCGCCGACCGGCCGGACGCGGTGGAGCCGGAGAAGCCGAGGGACACGGGCATGACGTGGTGGGCGCGAGCGCGGCGGCGGGCCGCGGCGAGGCGGGCGTGCGCCGCGGAGCGCACGGGACCGCCCCCGAGCGGCTTCGCCCTGCTGCCCTGGCTGCTGATGGGCCTGGGCTCCTTCTCCAACCTGCTCCAGGGCAAGGCCGGGAACCCGTGGATCGGCGGCCTGGGCCTGTTCGCCTTCAACTCCCTCTACATCTACGTCACCTTCCGCGCCTTCGACCGCGCGAAGCGCCAGGCCCCCTCGACCCGGCTGGCACTGCTGCTGATGGGCGTGCTGACCACGGGGCTGGCGCTGGGCTACGGCGGCAACTGGCTGCTCTTCTTCCCGCTGCTCGGCCTCGCCACGGGCGCCACCCTGCGCGGCCGGCACATGGGCCGCGTCGGGGTGCTGCTCGCGGCGTACGCGGCGGCGCTGGCCTGGGTGCGCGAGGGCTGGACCGAGGCGCCGAACATCGGGTACGCGACCTTCCTGTCCTGCATGGTCACGGCGGCGATCCTCGGCCTGTCCGAGGCGGTGCGGGAACTGCGGGCCGCGCGGGAGGAGCTGGCGCGGCGGGCGGTGGAGAAGGAGCGGCTGCGCTTCTCCCGCGATCTGCACGATCTGCTGGGCCACACCCTGTCGGTGATCGTCGTGAAGTCGGAGGCGGCCCGGCGGCTGGCCGGGCGGGACCTGGACGCGGCGCTGGCGCAGATCGGGGACATCGAGTCGGTGGGGCGGCAGGCGCTGACCGAGATCCGGGAGGCGGTGACCGGCTACCGCGAGGGCAGCCTGTCCACCGAGCTGACGCGGGCCCGCTCCGCGCTGGCGGCGGCGAGCGTGGAGCCGGTGGTGCGGCAGTCGGGGGCGCCGCTGGCCCCGCAGACCGAGGCGCTGCTCGGCTGGGTGGTGCGCGAGGCGGTGACGAACGTGGTCCGGCACAGCCGCGCCGCCCGCTGCGAGATCACCGTGGAGAGCGCCGGGGAACGGGTCCGGCTCACCGTCACCGACGACGGCTCGGGCGTTCCGGCCGAGGGCGCGGGCACCGGCGGCACCGGGCTGAGGGGACTGACCGAGCGGCTGGCCGCGGCGGGCGGCTCCCTCACGGCGGGCCCGGCGCCGCAGGGCGGTTTCACGGTGACGGCCGAGCTGCCGGTGGGCCCCGAGGACCAGGGCGCCGAGGAGGCGGTCACGGTCGCGGTGGGGTCCTGACCGCCGGGCCGCCCCTCGCTACGCTGGCGCCGTGAAGGAGATCCGGCTCCTGCTGGCCGAGGACCAGGGCATGATGCGCGGCGCGCTGGCCCTGCTGCTGGGCATGGAGGACGACATCGAGGTGGTCGCGCAGGTGTCGGCGGGGGACGCGATCGTGCCGGCCGCCGTGGAGCACCGGCCCGACGTGGCGCTGCTGGACATCGAGCTGCCGGGCCTGAGCGGTCTGGACGCCGCCGCGCTGCTGCGGGAGCGGGTGCCCGGGTGCCGGGTGCTGATCCTGACCACCTTCGGCCGGCCCGGCTATCTGCGCCGGGCGATGGAGGCGGGGGCGGCCGGGTTCCTGGTGAAGGACGGCCCGGTGGAGGAGCTGGCCCAGGCGGTGCGCCGGGTGCTGGCCGGGGAGACGGTGGTCGACCCGGTACTGGCGGCGGCCGCGCTGAGCGCCGGGCCCAGTCCGCTGACGGGCCGGGAGTGCGAGGTGCTGACCGCCTCCGTGGACGGCGCGACCGTGGCCGACATCGCCGCCCGGCTCCACCTCTCGGAGTCCACGGTCCGCAACTACCTCTCCGCGGCCATCGGCAAGACCGGCACCCGCAACCGCGCGGAGGCCGTGCGGGAGGCCAGACAGCGCGGCTGGCTGTGACGCAAGCACTGACACCCGGTCAGAAACCCATGACTCGGTCAAGAATTCATTAGCGTCCCGAAGCAACGGAATAGTTGCCCGTGCATACGAGGTTCACCCGGTACGTATTCACGCGGGAGGACCTCATTTCCATGACCCACACCACGCCCGACCACCCCACCCGGAAAGCGGGCGGGGCCGTCGTCCCGGTGCTCGCCTTCGCGGGCATCGTGGTCGCGGTGATGCAGACCCTGCTCGTGCCGGTCATCAAGGACCTGCCGCAGCTACTCGGCACCGAGCCGAGCAACGCGACCTGGGTCCTCACCTCCACCCTGCTCTCCGGTGCCGTCGCCACGCCGATCATGGGCCGCCTCGGCGACCTGTACGGCAAGCGCCGGATGCTGATCCTCAGCCTGTCCGTGATGGTGGCCGGCGCCCTGGTCAGCGCGGTCACCAGCCAACTGCTCCTGATGATCGTGGGCCGCACCCTCCAGGGCTTCGCCATGGGCGCGATCCCGCTGGGCATCGGCCTGATGCGCGACATGCTCCCGCGTGAGCGGCTCGCCTCCGCGATGGCGCTGATGAGCTCCTCCATCGGTGTCGGCGGCGGTCTCGCGCTGCCCGCCGCCGCCCTGGTCGCCCAGCACACCGACTGGCACGCCCTGTTCTACGGCGCCGCCGGTCTGGGCGTGCTCGCCATCGGCCTGACCCTGCTGGTCGTCCCCGAGTCCCCGGCCCGCGCCAAGGGCTCCTTCGACTACCCGGGCACCGTCGGCCTCTCCGCCGGTCTGGTGCTGCTCCTGCTGCCCATCACCAAGGGCAGCGACTGGGGCTGGTCCTCCGGCACCACGCTCGGCCTCTTCGGCGGCGCGCTCGCCGTCCTGCTGCTGTGGGGCATGTACGAGCTGCGCACACCGGCCCCGCTGGTCGACCTGCGCACCACCGCCCGCCGCGAGGTGCTGCTCACCAACCTCGCCTCGATCATGGTCGGCGTCAGCTTCTACGTCGTCTCGCTGGTCCTCCCCCAGTTGCTCCAGTTGCCCGCCGCCACCGGCTACGGCCTGGGCCAGTCGATGGTGGTCGCCGGTCTCTGCGTGGCCCCGCTGGGCCTGACGATGATGTTCACCGCCCCGGTGTACGCCCGCCTGTCGGCCCGCTACGGCCCCCGGACCACCCTGATCATCGGCATGCTGGT
Organism: Streptomyces seoulensis; assembly: GCF_022846655.1. NCBI lineage: Bacteria > Bacillati > Actinomycetota > Actinomycetes > Kitasatosporales > Streptomycetaceae > Streptomyces > Streptomyces seoulensis. Next base: position 1,406,201 of record NZ_AP025667.1, on the reverse strand, counting down.
CATCGCGATCGGCTACGCGGGCGGCCTCGGCCTGATGGACGCCGCCTGGCAGACGATCATCACCTCGGTGGTCCTCGGCGCGGGCATCGGCCTCGCCTACTCCTCGCTGCCCGCGCTGATCGTGGGCGCGGTCCCGGCCTCCGAGACCGGTGCCGCCAACGGGCTCAACACCCTGATGCGCTCCATCGGCACCTCGGTCTCCAGCGCCGTCATCGGCATGGTGCTGGCCAACACCGCGCAGGACATGGGCGGGATCGCGGTGCCGACGATGCACGGCTTCCGGGTGTCGTTCCTGATCGCCACCGCCGCCGTCCTCGTCGGTCTCGCGCTCGCGGTGTTCCTGCCGCGCACCCCGCGTCCGGCCCAGCACACCCAGCTCCGCGCCAGCAGCGAGGAGGACGCCGCGCTGGAGCGCGCCCAGGAGGTGCTGCGCGGCTTCCGGGGCCGGGTGCTGGACGCCTCCGGCGCCCCCGTGGCCCGCGCCAAGGTCACGCTGATCGACCGCCGGGGCCGCCAGGCGGGCACCACCCTCTCCGCACCGGACGGCAGCTACGCGCTCGCCGTCCCCACCGAGGGCCCGTACGTCCTGGCAGCCAGGGCCGCCGGGCACGGCCCGCTGGCCTCCTCGGCGACACACACCGGGGACGAGCGTCCCGTCGAGCTGGACCTGCCCCTGCCGGGCGAGACCGTCACGGCGTGACCCCCGCAGGTCCCCCGCCACCGCACCCCCCGCCCGGCCCCGGGCTGGGGGTGCGGCAGCATGGGGCGCCGAGAGAGCCGTACGACCGAGAGGAACCCCGCATGCCCGCGGCACCCAAGCCCGAGATCCTGGCCGCGTTCGAGGCCGCGAAGGGGTTCATGCCCGTGGACGAGGGGCTGGCGCTGTACGCGGCGGCGCTGGACGCCGGGCGGCTCGGGCTGCCGCTGCTGGAGGTCGGCACGTACTGCGGGCGCTCCACCGTGCTGCTGGCGGACGCGGCCCGCCAGACGGGGGTCACCGCGCTGACGGTCGACCACCACCGGGGCAGCGAGGAGCAGCAGCCGGGCTGGGACTACCACGACCCGGAGACGGTCGACCCCGAGGTCGGCCTGATGGACACGCTCCCCACCTTCCGCCGCACCCTGCACCGAGCCGGCCTGGAGGACCACGTCGTCGCCCTGGTCGGCCGCTCCCCGCAGGTCGCCGCGGTGTGGAACTCCCCCGTGGCCTTCGTGTTCGTCGACGGCGGCCACACCGACGAGCACGCGAACGCCGACTACGAGGGCTGGGCCCCGCGCGTCGCGCCCGGCGGACTGCTGGTCATCCACGACGTGTTCCCGGAGCCGGAGGACGAGTTCACCGGCCAGGCGCCGTACCGGGTGTATCTGCGGGCGCTGGCGTCGGGGGCGTTCACGGAGGTGTCGGCGACGGGCTCGCTGCGGGTGCTGAAGCGCACGGGGGACGGCATCTGACACTCCGTCAGGTGAGGGCGTGCCCGTTTCCGCACCGGGCCGGACGTGCCGTTAGGGTGGCTGCGTGTCGTACGAAGGCCCGGAATCCGAAGCTGCCCGGCCGCGCCGCACCCGGCGCGCCCTGACCATCACGTCCGCCGCCCTGGTGCCGGTCGCCCTGCTCGGCTGGCTGGCGTACTCGGCGCTCGGCGACGAGCCGCGGCGCCCTGCCGGTGCCGCGAGCCCGGCGCCGTCGGCGCCCGCGGCGCCCGCGGCGCCCGGCGGCAAGGCGAGTCCGTCGGCGGGTGGGGACTCGCTCGCCGGCAAGGTCGTCGTCATCGACCCCGGTCACAACGAGGACAACTTCCGGCACACGGCCGAGATCAACCGGCAGGTCGACGTGGGCAACGGCAAGAAGGAGTGCGACACCACCGGCACCTCCACCGACGCCGGTTACCCCGAGGCGACGTTCACCCTCGACCTCGCCCACCGGCTGCGGACGCTGCTGGAGAAGCGGGGCGCCACGGTGAAGCTGACCCATGACGGCGACCGCGCGTGGGGTCCGTGCGTGGACGAGCGGGCCCGGATCGGCAACAAGGCCCACGCGGACGCGGCGATCTCGCTGCACGCGGACGGCTCCGCGCAGGGCAACCGGGGCTTCCACGTCATCATGCCGGGCCCGGTGCACGCGGGCGCCGCGGACACCCGGCCCATCGTCGCCCCCTCCGCGAAGCTGGGCGAGCGGGTCGCGGGCGGCTACCGCCACGCCACCGGTGAGCCCTTCTCCAACTACCTGGGCGACGGCACCGGGATGGTCACGCGCACGGACCTGGGCGGTCTCAATCTGTCAACGGTTCCCAAGGTGTTCATCGAATGCGGGAACATGCGTGACACGTCCGACGTGGCGCTGCTGACCAGCGGTCCCTGGCGCCAGAAGGCCGCGCAGGGGATCTCTGAGGGAATCGTGAGTTTCCTGCACGAGTCGTGACCGCCGGGCGAAACCGTCCGCACACCGGATCACGCGGACGGTACTGTCTACCGACGACGAGACGACCTACGAAGGACCTGATGAAGTGAATATCCGCTCCCTCACCAGAGGCGACGGCGTGGTGATCGGAGCAGCCCTGCTGCTGCTCATCGCGTCGTTCTTCGACAACTTTTCGTACGACGAGCTCTCCGGCGACGTCGACATGCCGAACCTCTGGGAGAGCGGCCCCGTCCTGCTCAGCGTCGTCCTGGCAGGTCTGATCGCCGCCGCGCTCGTCGTCACCGCCCGCGCGCTGCCCCAGCCCCGCAAGGTCGCCGGTCTCGAACTCGGCGTCTTCGGCGTGGCGTTCGCGGTGTTCGCCGCGTGGAGCGCGCTGGGCAACGTGATCGACCCGATCGGCGGCCTGGACAACATCGCCTCCGGCTCGAAGTCGCCGAGCGCCGGTACCGGTCTGATCCTCGCGCTGGTCGCCACGCTGCTGATGGCGGCCGCCGCCATCGCCACCCCGCTCGTCCCGGCGCTCCAGGCCGCGCTGATCCCGGCGCCCAAGCCCGCCGCCCCGCAGCCCTACGGCGCCCAGCCGCCCCAGGGTTACGGCTACCCCGGCGCCCCGGCCCCGTCCTACGGCGGTCAGCCGCAGCAGGGCCAGGCGTTCGGGCAGGCCGCCCCCCAGGGCGCTCCGGCGCCGCAGCAGGCGGCCGCCGACTTCTCGCCGTTCTGGTTCGCCGTGCCGGTGACGCGCCCGCTGTACGCGGAGGACGGTTCGCCGAACCCGGTCGCCGAACTGGCCCCCGGCACCTGGTACCTCGCGGTCGAGCAGCGCGGTGCCGCGCTCCTCGCGCAGACCCAGGACGGCCGTCGCGGTGTCCTCCAGGACACCTCGGGAATCCAGCGCGGCTGAGCCCCCGGACCGTCGTGTGCGGCCCCTCGCCCCTTGCGGGCGGGGGGCCGTCGCCGTTCAGCCCTTGGAGAGGTCGGAGGTCGAGGGCACCTGGTCCTTGACCGGTGCGCCCGCGCTCGCGCCCGCGCTCTTCACCTTGTTGATGATGTCGTCGTACGAACTCATGGCGTCCGTATCGCCGTTGCGCAGTTTGGACGGCAGGTTCTTCAGGCCCTCGATGCCCGCGGTCAGCGGTGCGAGCGCCTTGGACAGGGTCGGGTCGTCCTGGGCGTTCTTCTGGGCGGCCTTGAGCCGGTTGTAGGCGAAGGCACCGGCGAGGCCGGCCTTGACGAGGGCCACCTTGCGGCCGTCGGCGCCCTTCTTGAACGTCCCGGCCCGCCAGGGCTTCACGATCCACTGGTACGTCGCCCCGGCCGCGAGGCCCGCGTTGGCGACGAACCGGGTCTTGGCGAACTTCTGGCGCTCGGCGGACGTGCTGGGGCTCGGGGAGGCCGCGGCGGGGGTCTTGGTGCTGGTCTTGTCGTCACTGCCGCAGGCGGCGGTACCGGCCAGCAGGGCGCAGCACAAGATGAGCGCCACCCATGTGCGGCGCAGCGGAACGGGCACGCGGTCCTCCGGACGTGTCTCCCCGAGCGGGTGTCTCCTGACCCGAAGCCTTGCCCGGCCGCCGGGCCGCCGCCAGCCGGGAGGCCCGTACGGGTCGCCGGGCCCGGTATCAAGGGCCTGTGGCCGGTTTCAGGGGGCGCGCAGCGGCAATTCGAACACCATGTCTCGACACCACTCAGGCACGAACCAGGCCGGCCGGGTCATCGCCCTCGTGGCCGACGTCATGGCCGTCATCCTCGGTCTGTGGATCTTGATGTACCTGTTGGACGCGAACCGGGGGAACTCCCTGGTCGAGTTCGTCCATGACACGGCCGCCTGGCTGGCGGGCTGGTCCCACGACCTCTTCACCTTCGACGAGGCATGGGCCCGGGTCGTCGCCGGTTACGGACTGGCCGCCGTGGTCTACCTGTTCATCGGCCATGCCATCGCGGGGCGCCTGCACCGCTGACCCGGAAAAACCAGAAGAACCGGAAGAACCCGAAGCCCGGACGGGCCCCGACAGCCGCTCACTCGCAGCAGTCGGGGTCCAGCCCGCGGGGCAGGCGTTCGCCGCCGAAGACGGCACCCGTGGCGTCGTGGCCGCCGAGGGCGGCGACGGCGAGGACGAGGGAGCCGGCGGTCCAACTGGTCAGTTCCCGCGGCCAGACGGCGTCGTCGTCGAAGACGTAGCCGGTCCAGTACAGGCCGGACTCCGGATCGCGCAGGTGCTGGATGGACTGCAGGATCGTCAGCGCGCGGTCGGATTCGCCCACCGCCCAGAGGGCCAGGGCGAGTTCGCAGGACTCGCCGCCGGTCACCCAGGGGTTGGGGACGACGCAGCGCACGCCCAGCTCGGGCACGACGAAGCGGTCCCAGCCCTCCTCGATGCGCTCCTTGGCCTCGACCTCGGTGAGGGCGCCGCCGAGGACCGGGTAGTACCAGTCCATCGAGTAGCGGTTCTTGTCGAGGAAGCGCTCGGGGTGCCTGCGGATGGCGTGGCGCAGTGCGCCCACCGCCAACTCCCAGTCGGGCTGCGCCTCTTCGCGCTGCTCGGCGATGGCGAGCGCACAGCGCAGGGCGTGGTGGACGGAGGAACTGCCGGTGAGCAGGGCGTCGGTGGCCGTCTCACCCTCGGCGTCGACGCGCCAGCCGATCTGGCCGCCGGGCTGCTGGAGCCGCAGCACCCACTCGATGGCCGCGTACACGGTGGGCCACATCCGGTCCAGGAAGGTGTCGTCCCCGGTGGACAGGTAGTGGTGCCAGACGCCGACGGCCACGTAGGCGGTGAAGTTGGACTCGCGGGCCCGGTCGGTGACGTCGTCATGGGCGCCGTCGGCGTAGGCGGCGTACCAGGAACCGTCCTCGTTCTGGTGGTCGGCGAGCCAGCGGTAGGCGCGCTCGGCGGCCGCGTGCTCCCCGGCCGCGTCGAGGGCCATGGCGGCCTCGGTGTGGTCCCACGGGTCAAGGTGGTGGCCCCGGAACCAGGGGATCGCGCCGTCGGTGCGCTGCACCGCGAGGATGCCCCGGACGGTGGCGGCGGCCTCCTCGGCGGTGAGGACCCCGGTCAGGACGAGGTGGTCGGTCCTGGGAGTGGTCACCGGGCGTCCGTCTCGGCGCCGTCGAGGCGGGGCAGGTGGGGCTTGGTCGCGTAGGCGACGAAGCTCTTGCCGATCAAGGGGTTGAGGGCCTGCTCGGCGACCCGCGTGGCCAGGGGCTTCTTCATGATGTCCCAGACCAGCAGCTTGTGGTACGCCCGCACCGGCAGCGCCTTGTCGTTGTCGACACCGAAGGCGCACTTGAGCCACCAGTACGGGGAGTGCAGCGCGTGCGCGTGGTGGGTGCCGTAGGGCTTCAGTCCGGCGCCGCGCATCTTGGCGAGGAGTTCCTCGGCGCGGTAGATGCGGATGTGCCCGCCCTCGACCTCGTGGTAGGCGTCGGAGAGCGTCCAGCAGATCTTCTCGGGCCCGTACCGGGGCACGGTGACGGCTATGCGTCCGCCGGGCTTGAGGACGCGGACCATCTCGGCGAGCACGCCCTTGTCGTCGGGGATGTGCTCCATCACCTCGGAGATGATGACGACGTCGAAGGACTCGTCGGGGAAGGGCAGCGCGAGCGCGTCGCCCTCCATGGCGGTGGCGGTGGCGCCCTCGGGGGCCTCACCCGCCTCCTTCATCGCCGCGAACCACTTGGCGACCTCGCGGATCTCCTCGGCGTTCTGGTCCAGGGCCACGACCTGGGCGCCGCGCCGGTAGCACTCGAAGGCGTGGCGGCCGGCCCCGCAGCCGAGGTCCAGGACACGGTCGCCGGGGGCGAGCGGGAACCGGGAGAAGTCGACGGTCAGCACGTGGCCCTGCTTTCGGAGGAGCTTTCGGAGGGTGCCGCGAAGACGCCCGCGGCGGTCGCGGCGGCCGCGACGGGGCGGTCGGCGCCGACGGCGGGAAGGGGTCTGTCGGCGCGCGGGCGGGCGCGGTCGATCGCCTCGCGGTAGCGGGCCACGGTGCCCTCGGCGGCGCGGGCCCAGGTGAAGCGGGCGAGCACCCGCTCGCGGCCGGCCGCCCCGAGGCGTGCGCGCAGTTCGCGGTCGCCGAGCAGCCGGGTCAGGGCGGCGGCCAGGGCTCCGGCGTCGCCCGGGGGTACGGCCAGGCAGGTCTCGCCGTCGGTCCCGGCGACCTCGGGGATGGCGCCGCCGGTGGTGGCGACCAGCGGGGTGGCGGTGGCCATGGCCTCGGCGGCGGGCAGCGAGAACCCTTCGTACAGCGAGGGCACGCAGGCGACTTCGGCGGAGCGGATCAGGTCCACCAGCTCGGCGTCGGATATGCCCTTGACGAACTCGACGGCGTCTTCGAGGCCGTAGCGCTCGATGGCCTGGGCGACCGGGCCCTCCTCGGCGCGCTTGCCGACGACGACGAGGTGGGCGTCGGGCTGCTCGGCCCGCACCTTGGCGAGTGCCTCCACCAGGAAGACCAGGCCCTTGAGGGGCACGTCGGCGCTGGAGGTGGTGACGATCCGGCCCGGCACCTCGGCGACGGCCGGATTCGGCGCGAACAGGTTGGTGTCGGCGCCGATGTGGACGACGTGCACCCGGTCCTGGCTCACGCCGAGGTGGTCGACGATCTCCTGGCGGGAGCTGCCGGAGACGGTGAGCACGGAGGACAGGCGGCGGGCGACCCGCTTCTGCATGCGGGTGAAGCCGTACCAGCGGCGCACGGACAGGCGGCGCTTGAAGTCCTCGGCGGCGTCCAGGTCGAGCTGCCGGTCGACGGTGATGGGGTGGTGGATGGTGGTGACCAGGGGGGCGCCGAGGTCGCCGAGCAGGCCGTAGCCGAGGGTCTGGTTGTCGTGGACGACGTCGAACTCACCGCTGCGGGCGCGCAGTTGGCGCCGGGCACGCAGGGAGAAGGTGAGCGGCTCGGGGAAGCCGCCGGTCCACATGGTGGCGACCTCCAGGGCGTCGACCCAGTCCCGGTACTCGCCGCGCCCCGGGGTGCGGAAGGGGTCGGGCTGGCGGTAGAGGTCGAGGCTGGGCAGCTCGGTGAGGCTCAACCGGCCCGCGTGATCGGCGTGTTCGTCGAGCACGGGGTAGGGCTGGGAGCCGATGACCTCCACCTGGTGCCCCAGGCGGGCGAGTTCACGGGAGAGATGGCGTACGTAGACGCCCTGGCCGCCGCAGAACGGGTTGCCCTTGTAGGTGAGGAGCGCGATACGGAGCGGTCGCCCGCCGTCGGCGGCGAAGCCCGAGGGAGCCGCCTGACTGGCCTCAGCGGTCACTCTGGGCCCCCTTCTGCCTGCACGGTCCCGCGAGACTACGACGGGACGACAATCCGGAACAAGTTTCAGACTTGATCATCCAAGAGGCTCTGAATCTACCGGCAGGTAGGAGCGCTGTGAGCAGTGGATCAGGTGATTCACGCCACGACCGGGCGCTTCGGCGCCCCCGGTAAAGTGGGCGAGTCGTCATACACCCGTACGGGGGGAAGCCGGTGCGATTCCGGCGCTGACCCGCAACCGTCATCCGGCGCCCGAGGGGCCCGGTGAGCCGGAACGCCTCGGCGGGACGTTGACCGGCTCGCGTGCGCGGCACTGTGCCGCGCACGGCACCGTCGAGGCATACGGGGCCGGGCCGCCGGGGTGGTTCCCGCGCGCGTCGGCTCCTCGCAGGAGAGGCAGTCGCCGACCATGAACGTCCGCCGCAGTGCCGCGGCTCTCGCCGCCATAGGCGTGCTGGCAGCAGCCGCGCCCGCCACGGCCGCCGAGGCCGCCCCGTCCCCGAAGGCGACGGTCCCGGCCGGGCTGTTCGGCAAGGGCGATCCCACCTACGACGGCGTCTGGCGCCAGTCCCTCGCCCTGCTCGCGCAGGACACCGTAGGTGAGAAGCCCGCGGACGAGGCCGTGAAGTGGCTGACCGGCCAGCAGTGCGCCGACGGCGGCTTCGCCTCCTTCCGCGCCGACACCGGCAAGGCGTGCGGCGGCAAGGGCGCCCAGGCCGACACCAACAGCACGGCCGCCGCCGTCCAGGCGCTCGCCGCGCTCGGCGGGCACGACGACGAGACCGGCAAGGCCGTCAAGTGGCTGAAGGACCAGCAGAACAAGGACGGCGGCTGGGGCTACGCCCCCGGCGGCCCGAGCGACACCAACTCCACCTCCGTCGTGGTCGGCGCGCTGGCCGCCGCCGGTGAGAAGCCGGCCGGGCTGCGCGGCAAGGGGAAGACCCCGGACGAGGCGCTGGCCGCGCTGGCCGTGCCCTGCGACCAGGACGGCGGCGGCGCGCTCGCCTTCCAGCCGGACAAGAAGGGCAAGCTGACCGCCAACGCGGACGCGACGGCCGCCGGTGTGCTCGGCGCGCTCGGCAAGGGCTTCGTCGTGGAGCCCGGCAAGGCCCGCGCCGAGGCGCCCGCCTGCGCCTCCGCCGGCAAGTCTGGCCCGGCCCGGCTGGCCGACAACGCGTCCGCACACCTCATCGGCGCCGTCGGCAAGAGCGGCCACCTGATGTCCGCCCTGCCCGGCGCCGAGAAGCAGCCCGACTTCGGCAACACCGCCGACACCGTGGTGGCGCTGGCCGCCGACGGCTTCACCGAGCAGGCGAAGGCCCCGTACGCGTGGCTGGCGAAGAACGCCGCGAAGTGGGCGCAGCAGAGCGGCCCGGCCGCCTACGCCCAGCTCATCCTGAGCGCGCACGCGGTCGGCGCCGACCCGCGCGACTTCGGCGGCACCGACCTGGTCCGTGCCCTGGACAAGCTGGGCCCGGCCCCGGCGAAGGCGGCCGCCGAGCCGTCCGCCGAGGCGGAGGAGAAGGCCACCGAGAAGTCCGGCAACAGCGTCTGGTGGATCATCGGCGTGGGCCTGGTCGCGGGCATCGGCGTCGGCTTCCTGTTCAGCGGCCGGAAGAAGAACCGCCCGTGACCTCGGTCCGCCGTGCCGCGGCCCTGCTGGTCGCGTCCCTCCTCGTCCTGGCCGCCGCCGCGCAGGCCGAGGCCGCCGGATACCGGTACTGGTCTTTCTGGGACCGCTCCGGCGACCGGTGGGCCTACGCCACCCAGGGCCCGGCGATGCAGCGTCCGGACGACGGCGCCGTGCAGGGCTTCCGGTTCGCGGTCAGCGCGGACTCCTCGGACGCGAACCGGCCGCGCGGCACGGCGGACTTCGGCACGATCTGCGCCAGGACGCCCGCGAAGGCGGGCACCAAGCGGGTCGCCCTCGTCCTCGACTTCGGCACCCCGGCCGACGCCCCCTCCGGGGAGACCCCGCCGGCCGAGCGCGAGGTCTGCGCCCGCGTCTCCCCCGACGCGACGACCGCCGACGCCCTGGCCGAGGCGGCCAAGCCCCTGCGCTACGACACCAACGCGCTGCTCTGCGCCATCGCCGGTTACCCGGCGCGGGGATGCGGGGAGCAGGTGGCCGCGGACGACAAGGGCGCGAAGCCCTCGAAGAAGGCCGCTCCCCAGGACGACGGCCCCTCCCTCGGTCTGCCCCTCGGCATCGGCGTGGTCGCGGTGCTCGGCGGGGCCGCGTTCTGGCAGGCGCGGCGGCGCCGGAATGCCTGACACCGGCCTCCGCGGCGCCCGTACCTCCGTGCTCGTCCCCCGGCGGACGAGCACGGAGCTGCACCCCGGCGCCTGGTGGCTGTGGTCGCTCGGGCTCGGCACGGCCGCCACCCGCACCACCAACCCCCTGCTGCTCGCCCTGCTGATGGCGGTGGCGGGCTACGTGGTGGCCGTGCACCGCTCCAGCGCGCCGTGGGCCCGCTCGTACACGGCCTTCGCCAAGCTGGCCGCCGCCGTGCTGCTGGTCCGGCTCGCCTTCACGGCCGTCCTCGGCTCCCCGATCCCGGGTACGCACATCCTGTTCACGCTGCCCGAGATCCCGCTGCCCGCCTGGGCGCAGGGCATCCGCCTCGGCGGGCCGGTGTCGGCGGAGGCGCTGCTCTTCTCCGGCTACAACGGCCTGAAGCTGGCCGCACTCCTGATCTGCGTCGGCGCCGCCAACGCCCTGGCCGGTCCGGCCAAGCTGCTCAAGTCCCTGCCGGGCGCGCTGTACGAGGCGGGGGTCGCGGTGGTCGTCGCGCTGACCTTCGCCCCGCATCTCATCGCCGACGTGCAGCGGCTGCGCGCCGCCCGCCGCCTGAGGGGGCGCCCGGACCGGGGCGTGCGGGGCCTGTTCCAGGTCGGACTGCCGGTGCTGGAGGGCGCGTTGGAGCGCTCCGTCGCGCTGGCCGCCGCGATGGACGCGCGCGGCTACGGCCGTACCGCCGACGTGCCCGCGCCGGTGCGCCGTACGACGACCGCACTGACGCTGGGCGGGCTGCTCGGGGTGTGCGCGGGCACGTACGGGCTGCTCACCGCCGAGGGCGGGGTGTACGGGCTGCCGCTGCTGCTGGCCGGAGTGCTGGCCGCGCTCGCCGGGCTGCGCCTGGGCGGCCGCCGCTCGCCGCGCACCCGGTACCGTCCGGCGCCCTGGGGCGTGCGGGCGTGGCTGGTGGCGGGCTCGGGCGCGGCCGTCGCCGCGCTGCTCGCGCTGGCCTCCGTACGCGATCCGGGCGCGCTGCACCCCGGTGTCGTACCGCTGGCCGCCCCCGCCCTGCCCCTGTGGCCCGCCGCGTCCGTCCTGCTGGGCCTGTTGCCCGTGCTCGCCGTACCCCAGCCCCCCGAGGAGCTGTCGTGATCCGCTTCGAGGAGGTCGCCGTCACCTATGACGGAGCGGCCGAACCGACCGTGCAGGGCGTGGACTTCGAGGTGCCCGAGGGCGAACTCGTTCTGCTCGTCGGGCCGTCCGGGGTGGGCAAGTCGACGGTCCTGAACGCGGTCAGCGGGCTGGTCCCGCACTTCACCGGGGGCACCCTGCGCGGCCGGGTCACCGTGGCGGGCCGGGACACCCGCACCCACAAGCCGCGCGAACTGGCCGACGTGGTGGGCACGGTGGGCCAGGACCCGCTCGCCCACTTCGTGACGGACACCGTGGAGGACGAACTCGCCTACGGGATGGAGTCGCTGGGCCTCGCCCCGGCGGTGATGCGGCGCCGGGTGGAGGAGACGCTCGACCTGCTGGGCCTGGCCGATCTGCGCGACCGTCCGATCGCCACGCTCTCCGGCGGCCAGCGCCAGCGGGTCGCCATCGGCTCGGTGCTGACCCCGCATCCACGCGTCCTGGTCCTGGACGAACCGACCTCGGCCCTGGACCCGGCCGCCGCGGAGGAGGTCCTGGCCGTCCTCCAGCGCCTGGTGCACGACCTGGGCACCACGGTCCTCATGGCGGAACACCGGCTGGAGCGGGTCGTGCAGTACGCCGACCGGGTCGTCCTGATGCCCGCGCCCGGCGCTCCCCCGGTCCTCGGCGCTCCGGCCGACATGATGGCCGTCTCGCCGGTGATCCCCCCGGTGGTCGAGCTGGGCCGCCTGGCCGACTGGACCCCGCTCCCCCTGACCGTCCGGGACGCCCGCCGCAAGGCGGGCCCGCTGCGCGAACGCCTGGCCCTCGCCGAGGAGCCCGAGCGGACCGGGCCCCCGCGGGCCGCCGCGGTACCGGCCCCCCGCCGCCTGTCCCTCCGGCGCGGCAAGGCGCCCGCCTCCGCCGCCCCCACGGTCGCCGAGGTCCGGGACCTCGCCGTGCGGCGGGGCCGGGTCGAGGCGCTGCGGGGCATCGACCTCACCGTCGGCCCCGGCGAGACCGTCGCCCTCATGGGCCGCAACGGCGCCGGGAAGTCCACGCTGCTCGGTTCCCTCGTCGGGCTGGTGACGCCGACCGGCGGTTCCGTCCAGGTCGGCGGAGCCACCCCGCACCGGATCAAGCCCGGTGAACTGGTGCGCCGGGTCGGCCTGGTGCCGCAGGAGCCGCGCGATCTGCTGTACGCCGACACGGTGGGCGCCGAGTGCGTCGCCGCCGACCGGGACGCGGACGCAGCCCCCGGCACCTGCCGGGCCCTGGTGTCGGAGCTGCTGCCGGGCATCACGGACGACACGCATCCCCGCGACCTCTCCGAGGGCCAGCGCCTGGCACTCGCCCTCGCGGTCGTGCTGACCGCGCGCCCCCCGCTGCTCCTGCTGGACGAGCCGACGCGCGGCCTGGACTACGCGGCCAAGGCCCGCCTGGTCGCCGTACTGCGCGCACTGGCGGCCGAGGGGCACGCCCTGGTGCTGGCCACGCACGACGTGGAGCTGGCCGCCGAGATCGCCCACCGGGTGGTGCTGCTGGCGGACGGCGAGGTGATAGCCGACGGCCCCACGGCCGACATCGTGGTGTCCTCGCCCTCCTTCGCTCCCCAGGTCACCAAGATCCTGGCCCCGCAGCCCTGGCTGACGGTGTCCGAGGTCCGGGAGGCCCTGGCATGACCCGTACCGCCGTCCGCGCCGTCCGGCTCGGCCCCGGTTCCGTCGCCGCGCTCGTGCTGGTCGGCGCGGTGGGGGTCGCCGCGTTCGGGTGGCCGTTCCTCGCGCCGCCGGACTCGCGGCTCGGCGCGCACGCCGAGGACGCGCCCTGGCTGTTCGCGGGGCTGCTGGTGCTGCTGGTCGCGGTGGTGGCGGCGACCATCGCGGAGTCGGGGCTCGGCCCGAAGGCCGTCGCCATGCTGGGGGTGCTCGCGGCGACCGGCGCGGCCCTGCGCCCCATCGGCGCGGGTACGGCGGGCATCGAGCCGATGTTCTTCCTGCTGGTGCTCAGCGGGCGGGTGCTCGGCCCCGGTTTCGGCTTCGTGCTCGGCTCGGTGACGATGTTCGCCTCCGCGCTGCTGACCGGCGGGGTCGGGCCGTGGATGCCGTTCCAGATGCTGGCGATGGGCTGGTTCACCATGGGAGCGGGCCTGCTGCCGGGCGCCTCCCGCCTGCGCGGCAAGGCCGAGCTGGCGCTGCTGGCCTGCTACGGCTTCCTCGCGGCCTTCGCCTACGGCACGATCATGAACCTGGCCGGCTGGCCGTTCATGGGCACCATGGCGTCGAACATCTCCTTCGACCCGCACGCGGAGGTCCCCGCCAACCTGGCCCGCTTCCTCGCCTACTGCCTGGCCACCTCGATGGGCTGGGACCTGGGCCGGGCCGTCTGCACGGTCGTCCTCACCCTGACCGTCGGCCCGGCCGTGCTGCGCGCCCTGCGCCGGGCCACCCGCCGGGCCGCCTTCGAGACGCCGGTCACCTTCGACGCCCCGGATGCGTGAGCCACCCCATATGACCGAGGCCACCTACGACCTCGGATCGTAGACCTCGACGCCCGTCATGCACCTCCTTGCACCCTCCTTGGCCTGCGCTTTGAGAGCCGGGTCACATACGGGGGCATCCCTGGCGGTCCTGCCGCAACTAGTAAAAGGGGATATTGCGGGCGTTTCGGAAGCTTGCTTCTCTGGAGGCCGTCGCCAGGCGCCACGACCCCCACGGGACGCGGCGCCGACGCATGCGGCCACCGCGCAGAGCGCGGCGGAACGCCGGCGACTCACCGTCCCCGACGTAAGAGGTCTTTCGTGTCGTTCTCCGCCATCCGCCGCATCGCTTCCAAGAAGAACGCCGTCACCGTCGCCGCCCTGGCCGCCGGTGTCGCCGGTGTCGCGCTCGGCGCCTCCCCCGCTCACGCCGCGACCTCGTCGCCGTCCTCGGCGCGGTCCGTCGCGCACAAGATGATCCCGGACACCGCCCAGTACAACGCGTTCAGCAAGATCGTCGAGCACGAGAGCGGCTGGAACGTCTCCGCCAAGAACAGCTCCTCGGGCGCCTACGGCCTGGTGCAGGCCCTCCCGGCCTCCAAGATGTCCTCGGCCGGCTCCGACTGGAAGACCAACCCGGCCACCCAGATCAAGTGGGGCCTGGACTACATGAACTCCCGCTACGGCAGCCCCGTGCAGGCGTGGAGCTTCTGGCAGGCCAACGGCTGGTACTGAGCCGCCGCTGATCCGGGCCGTTCCCCCACCGGTCCACCCGGTGCACGACCACCCGCGGTCGACGGCCCACCCCCTCTCTTCCCCGCACCCTCGCCACCGCTCGGCGAGGGTGCGCGCGCATGTCCGCACCCTCCGCGTCCCGCCCCCGTGATCCACTGGTCCGGCGCCGCCCGCCCGACCGGAGGTCCCGATGCCGACGCCGACGACCGCACCGGTGCCCGGGGCCTCCCGGCGCGGGATGCGGCTCCCGCTGGTCCTGCTCGTGCTGACCGTGGTGAGCGGGCTGATCGACGCCGTCGGCTATCTGGGCCTCGGCCGCGTCTTCACGGCCAACATGACCGGCAATGTGATCGTCCTCGGCTTCGCCGCCGTGGGCGCCCCCGGTTTCTCCGTACCGCTCACGGCCACCTCGCTCGGCTGCTTCCTGCTCGGCGCCGCCGCGGGCGGCCGGCTGACGGCCCGCGTCCGGCGGGCGGCCCGGCTGCGCTGGACCCGGCTGACCCTCACGGCGGAAGCGCTGCTGGTCGGCGCCGCGGCGGCCATCGCCTTCGCGTGGCCCGAGGAGCCGGGCACCCGGTACGCGCTGATCGCGCTGACCGCCCTCGCCATGGGCCTGCGCAACGCCACCGTCCGCGCGCTGGGCGTCCCCGACCTGACCACCACGGTGCTGACCATGACCCTGACCGGCCTGGCCGCCGAGTCCCGGCTCGGCAGCGGCACCGGGCAGCGTTCCCCGCGCCGTACGGCCGCCGTGCTGGCCATGTTCGGCGGTGCCTGTCTGGGCGCCTGGCTGGTCCTCCACCACGGCCTGGGCATCCCGCTGCTGCTCGCGGCGCTGGCCTCAGCGGTGCTGGCAGTCCTCGCCTCGGACCGCGACTGAGCCGGGGTCCGGCCTCCTGACGTAGACCACCACCTGGGCACCGCGCACCCGGACCGACTCGCACCGGAAGAAGTACGTCTTCAGCGTCCGCCGCTTGACGGCCTCCTGCGCAAAGGGGTCGAGGGGCTGGCCCGCGGGGTCCATCAGGGCCACCACACGGGGCGCGGCCAGGAGGCGGCGCCGGATGGTGTCCGGCGGCAGCTCGGTGCCCTGGAGGGTGCGGGAGGCGACCGGGGACCGGGCGAGGGCCAGGTCGTCGAGGCGGGCGTGGAGCGCGGGGTAGGACAGCAGCCACTCGCGGCGCCGGGAGGGCAGGAAGAGGACGCCGTCACCGGGCCGGGCCAGCTCCCGTACGGTCCGGGCGACCGCGGCCGCGTCGTCCTTGCGGCTCTCCGGCGACCGGACCGCCAGGGACGCGGGCACCCAGAGGCCGAGCAGGACGGTGCCGAGCAGGCAGACGGCGCCCTTGCGGGCCGGGGACCCGAGACGCGCCGGCAGACGGTCCAGCGCGACCCCGCCCAGCAGGGCGAGCCCGGCCAGGGAGTACAGCACGTACCGGTCGACGTACCAGGGCTTGAGCAGCGAGCCGGTGATGAGCAGGCCGGGCGGGACGATGAGCAGGGGCAGGGCGAGCGCGGTCACCGTGCGGTCGGCCAGGGCCGGGACGCGGCTCGGCAGCAGGCCCAGCGCGGACACGCCGAGGAACTGGAGCCACGGGGCGAGGCCGGGGCGGCCGAGCCAGCCGAGCTGCTGCTCCGCCTGTCCGGCGCTGACCACCACCAGCGGCCCCACCGCCCCCAGCGCCCCGCCCGCCGCCGCGCCCCACCGGCGCCACACCCGGCCCGGCACCCGCAGCAGGTACAGGGTGAGCGCGTGGGCGGACAGCGCGAGCGCGGCGAACTCGTGCACCCAGCACACGACCGCCAGCACCACCCCGTACCCCGCCCACCAGCCGGGCGCGGCGGAGCGAAGGCCGCGCACGAGGAGATACGTCGCCCAGACCACACCGGCGGTGACCAGGGCGTACGACCGCCCCTCCTGCGCGTACCACTGGATCGCCGGGAGCAGGGCGAACAGGACGCCCGCCAGCAGGCCGGGGCGGGGTCCGGCGAGCCGGGTGCCGAGCGCGCCGACCCCGGCGGCGGCGAGGGCGGTGGCCAGCACCGAGGGCAGGCGCAGCGCGGGGAGCCCGCCGTCCCAGAGCGCGAAGACGCCGTGCATGAGCAGGTAGTACAGCCCGTGCACGGCGTCGATACGGCCCAGCAGCTCCAGCAGTTCACCGGGCGTGCGGTGGGCGACCTGGTAGGTGACCGACTCGTCGCGCCACATGCTGTCCCGGCGGGTGAGGCCCCACAGTCCGAGGGCCGTGGCGAGGGCGGCGGGCACCAGCGCCGATCCCCTGGTGCGCTCCGGCGCGGTGCGGGCAGGGGCGGTGCGCGCGGGGGCGGTCGGTAGGTCGAGGCCGCTCGTCGTGGTGTCCACCGTCCGCGCCTGCCGTCCGCCTGCCGCCCGTCCCCGGCTCAGCCGGAGCTGACCGGCTGTTCCTCGGTCCGGGGCGTGCGCTGGGCCGGGGGCCGTCCGGCCTCACCGGTCCCCGCCGCGATCCCACGGGGTCCGATCAGTGCGTATCCGAGCGCGAAGCCTCCGCCGACGACCAGCGCGCCGCCGGCCGCGTCCAGCACCCAGTGGTTGGCGGTGGCCACGATCGCGGTGACGGTGAACAGCGGGTGCGCCAGCCCGAGCGCCTTCGTCCACCAGCGCGGCGCGAGCACGGCGACGACCACCCCGCACCACAGGGACCAGCCGAAGTGCAGCGAGGGCATCGCCGCGTACTGGTTGGTGATCGCGGTCATCGCGCCGTAGTCCGGGTGGGCGAGGTCCTGCGCGCCGTGCACGGTGTCCACGAAGCCGAGTCCCGGCATCAGGCGCGGCGGGGCCAGCGGGAAGAGCCAGAAGCCGATCAGCGCGAGCAGGGTGGTGAAGCCGAGGGAGGCGCGGGCCCAGCGGTAGTCGGCCGGGCGGCGCCAGTAGAGGACGGCGAGCACGGTCAGCGGGACGAGGAAGTGGAAGGACTCGTAGTAGAAGTCGAGGAAGGCGCGCAGCGGGCCGGCCTGGACGACGGCGTGGTTGACGGCGTGCTCGATGTCGAGGTGGAGGAACCGCTCGGCGTCGAGGATCAGGTGGCCGTGGTGCTCGGCGGTGGCGCGGGCGGCCTCGTCACTGCCACCGGTCGCCGCGAGCCGCACCTGCTGGTAGGCGGCGTAGGTGACCCGGATGAGCAGCAGCTCCAGCAGCAGGTTGGGCCGGGCGAGCGGGCGGCGCGGGAACGGCAGCAGCGGCAGGCGTCCCGGCCGGGCCGGGATCTGGCGGGCGTACTCGGTCGGGACCGGGGCGTCGTAGTGGGGGGAGGTGCGGGGCAGGAAGGGGACGGCGGTGGCGGCGGCCAGGGCCGCGAGGAGGACGAGGTTGTCCCGCAGCGGATACATCACCGGCGTGTTCGGCAGCATCATCTTCGCCGGGAGGGTGGTCACCAGGATCACCGCGACCGGCCAGACGGTGCGGTCGGCGGCCCGCGTGCCGACCCGGCCGACCACCGCGAGCAGCACCCACAGCAGTTGGTGCTGCCAGGTGGTCGGGGAGACGGCGACGGCGGCGCAGCCGGTCACGGCGACGGCGAGCAGCAGTTGCCCGTCGCGGGCGTGGCCGACGGCCCGGCGCAGCGCGAGGGCGGCGACTGCGGAGCCGAGCAGCAGGAAGAGCGCGACCTCCAGCGGGCCGCTGAGGCCGAACCGGAGCAGGGCGCCGTGCAGGGACTGGTTGGCGAGGGCGTCGGCTTGGCCGCCGAGACCGGCGCCCGCCATGTGGTGGACCCAGTAGGTGAAGGAGTCGCCGGGCATCGCGGCCCAGGCGAGCAGGGTGCCCCCGGCGAAGGTGACGGCGGTGCTGAGCGCGGCCCGGCGGCGGCCGGTGCACCACAGCAGCGGGACGAAGAGCAGTACGGTCGGCTGGAGGGCGGCGGCCAGCCCGACGAGCACGCCACCGGCGCGTTCGCCGCGCACGGTGAAGCAGCCGAGCAGGACGAGCAGCACCGGGATGACGCTGGTCTGGCCGAGCCACAGGGTGTTGCGGACCGGCAGCGAGACCATGAGCAGGCTGATGGCGACCGGGGCGGCCAGCAGGGCGGTACGGCGCCCGGTCGGCCGGGGCAGCGCGCGGGCGACGACCAGGCCGAGGGCGACGACCAGGAGCAGGGTGCCGAAGGTCCAGCCCCAGCCGAGGGCCTGTTCGGCGGCGCGGGTGAGGGGCTTGAGGACCAGGCCGGCGAAGGGGGTGCCGGTGAACCGGGTCGAGTCGTACAGGGAGCCGTTGACATGCAGCACGCCCTGCGGGCCGACCCAGGTCTCCAGGTCGGTGAGGCGCGAGCCGCTCGGGCTGGTGAGGACGACGGCCATCTGCCGGACGGCGAGGATCGCGGCCACCGCCCACAGGGCGAGCCGGGCGGCGCGCAGCCGCGCTCCGGGTCCGGTGGGCGCCAGGGCATCCGCCTGCCGTCCGCCGTGCTCCAGGTCCACCACGCTTCGCGGCCTCCGCCCATCGCGTCCGGCGCGTCGCGCGAGCCGGGGTTCTCAGCGAACCCTACGGAGCCGAAGATCCCGTTTACCCGTCCACGAGGAGATTCGACCTATCTGGTGACCTCTCGCGCATTTGTCCGGTAAACATCCGTCCGAGGAGGGCGTGGTTTCCCTCCGGGGGCGCGACATGGATCACATTTTTGGTCGGGATCATGTACGGGGAACAGGGCAGATGTACCAGCGTAGACGCGGTTTCTTTGCAGAAAGCAACGTTCCGCGCACGGGACGTAAGGGGCCGAAACTCTCCTATCGTCTCTTTTCTGCCTGACGCACGTCTTCGCCGTCGTCGTCCGGCGTTGCCCGTGTCCCCGTCGAAAGGCAGGCGAGTTCCGTTTTGGCCGCCACCGCTGTCAGTCCCAGTCCGAAGACTCTTCGGACCTCGAAGGCCCAGGCAGAGCCCACGGTCACCGACCCCGCGCTCGTCAAGCGTGCCGTCAAGGCGGCCGCGCTCGGCAACGCGATGGAGTGGTTCGACTTCGGTGTCTACAGCTACATCGCCGTAACTCTCGGCAAAGTCTTCTTCCCTTCCGGGAACGCGACTGCACAGCTCCTCTCGACGTTCGGCGCCTTCGCGGCGGCCTTCCTCGTCCGGCCGATCGGCGGCATGATCTTCGGCCCGCTGGGCGACCGGGTGGGCCGCCAGAAGGTCCTCGCCGTCACGATGATCATGATGGCTGCGGGCACGTTCGCCATCGGCCTGATCCCGTCGTACGCCTCCATCGGCGTCGGCGCGCCGCTGCTGCTGCTGGCGGCCCGCCTGGTGCAGGGCTTCTCCACCGGTGGTGAGTACGCGGGCGCCTCGACCTTCATCGCCGAGTACGCCCCGGACAAGAAGCGCGGCTTCCTCGGAAGCTGGCTGGAGTTCGGCACGCTGGCCGGTTACATCGGCGGTGCGGGTCTGGTCACGCTGATGACCGCCCTGCTCTCCTCCGACGACCTGCTCTCCTGGGGCTGGCGCATCCCGTTCCTGATCGCCGGTCCGATGGGCATCATCGGCCTCTACCTGCGGATGCGCCTGGAGGAGACCCCGGCGTTCGCAGCCGAGGTTGAGAAGGCCGAGACCAACCGGCCGAAGGTGCCGCTGCGCGAGATGGTCACGGGCCAGTGGAAGTCGCTGCTGCTGTGCATGGGCCTGGTGCTCGTCTTCAACGTCACCGACTACATGCTGCTGTCGTACATGCCCAGCTTCCTCACCAGTGAGCTGAAGTACGACGAGACGCACGGTCTGCTGGTCGTGCTCGGCGTGATGGCCCTGATGATGATCGTCCAGCCGTTCGCGGGCGCCCTGACCGACCGTGTCGGCCGTCGTCCGGTGATCGCCGCCGGCTGTGCGGGCTTCCTGTTCCTGTCCATCCCGGCGCTGCTGCTGATCCGCCAGGGCAGCCTGCTGGCCGTCGCGCTCGGCATGGGCGCCCTGGGCCTGCTGCTGGTCTGCTTCACCGCGGCCATGCCCGCCGCCCTCCCGGCGCTCTTCCCGACGCGGGTGCGCTACGGCTCGCTGTCGATCGGCTTCAACGTCTCGGTGTCCCTGTTCGGCGGTACGACCCCGCTGGTGGTCACCGCGCTGATCGGGGCGACCGGCAACCTGATGATGCCCGCGTACTACATGATGGCGGCCGCCGTCATCGGTGGTTTCGCGGTGTGGCGGATGAGCGAGTCCGCCGGCCGGCCGCTGCCGGGCTCGCCGCCCGCGGTGGAGGCCCAGCAGTAGGGGTCCTTCTCCGGGCGAGGTGGGCGCGGGAACCGTACGCACGGTTCCCGCGCCCACTTCTGTCATTCCGCCCCTCCGGGGTGCGGCGCTGGGATCATCCGGGGGAAGCACCATGGACCCTTTGAAGAGGCTTTGCGCAGACACTCGGGAAAGGCAGCACACGCATGAGCGAGTCGCAGCGTTGGGACGATGTCGACCTCTACTTCACCAGCCGTCTCGCACCGGACGACGACGCCCTGCGGGCCGCGCTGCGCGACTCCGACGCGGCCGGGCTGCCGCCCATCGCGGTGACGCCCACCCAGGGCAAGTTCCTGCAGTTGCTCGCCCAGATCCAGGGCGCCCGGACGGTGCTGGAGATCGGCACCCTCGGGGGCTACAGCACCATCTGGCTGGCCCGCGCCCTCCCGGCGGACGGCCGGGTGGTCACGCTGGAGCACAGCGCGAAACACGCCGACGTGGCCGTCCGCAACATCGCGCGGGCGGGCCTGGACCGGATGGTGGACGTGCGGGTCGGTCCGGCCCTGGAGTCCCTGCCCAAGCTCGCCGACGAGAACCCGGCCCCCTTCGACCTGGTCTTCATCGACGCCGACAAGGCGAACAACCCGCACTACGTCGAGTGGGCCCTGCGCCTGTCCCGCACCGGCAGCCTGATCGTCCTCGACAACGTCGTCCGTGGCGGCCACGTGGCCGACGCCACCAGCACCGACCCCGCCATCACCGGCACCCGTACCGCCATCGACCTGATCTCCACCCACCCCCGGCTGACCGGCACGGCCCTGCAGACGGTGGGCCCGAAGGGCTACGACGGCTTCGCCCTGGCCCGCGTCGTGGAGTAGGGCCCTTGGGCCTAGGGCTCGTGGTAGAAGCCCACGTTCACGCTGCGCGGCGCCGTACGGTCCTGGACGACCACCTCGCCGGAGCCGCCCCGGGGGAGGCGGACGGTGCCGCCGTAGGGGACGGTCTGGGCGTACTCGCCGACGGTGAGGCGGACCTCGGAGGAGGGGTCGGCCTGGGAGCCGTGGAGCCAGGAGAGCTGCCAGCCCCCGTCGGGGCCGCACAGGAACTCCAGGTGGACGCGGGAGACGAAGAGCCAGTCCTCCGGGGTGACGAGCCGGCACACGGCACCGTCCCGGCCCACGCGCAGCGCGGCGCCCGGCTCGCTGGGCGCCTCGGCCATCGTCATGCCTGCCGTGGCACCCGCTTCCTCGCTGGAGACGGCGGCCATGGTGAGTTCGAGCACGCGTGTTCCCCCTGAAGCCTCCTGGCGCGGTCCCCGGATCGCCGCACCGCCGCCGCATGATAGAACGCCCGGCTCGCCCACGTCCGGCACAATGAGGGTCATGACCGAGCGAAAGCCACTGAGTGTCCCGTTCGAGTCCTGGGTCGACCACCAGATCGGCGCCGCGCAGCGTCGCGGTGAGTTCGACCGGCTGCCCGGCGCGGGCGAACCGCTGCCCGCCGGGCTGGACTCCGGCTACGACGAACTGTGGTGGGTGAAGCGGAAGATGGCCCGCGAGGGCCTGGCCGTGCTGCCCCCGTCGCTCGCCCTGCGCAAGGAGGCCGAGGACGCGCTGGAGGCGGCGTACACCGCGCCCTCGGAGCGTGCCGTCCGGGAGATCATCGGCGCGGTCAACGTCAAGATCAAGGACATGATGTTCCGGCCCCCGCCGGGTCCGCCGCTGGGCAGGAAGCCGTACGACGTGGACGAGGTGGTCCGCGAGTGGCGGCGCCGCCGCGAGGCGCCCTGAGCGGGAAACCGCTTGCCCCGGCCGGTCCCGCCCCGCTGGGATGACGCGTATGACGACGTGGACCATCGCCCCGGAGCCGTACGACTCCCCCGTGGCCGCCGCCCTCTGGCGGGCGTACTACACCGAGGTCAGCGACCGCTGGTACCTCCTGCACGAGGGGCACCGCACCGACCCGGCCGAGCTGGAGCGGGAGGTCGCGGCCCGCTCCGGGGCCGAACTCGCCCAGCCGAACGGCGAGTTGCTGGTGGCCCGGTACGGCGGCGAACCGGCCGGCACGGCGGGCGTACGACTGCTCGACCCCGGCACCGCGGAACTGACCCGTGTCTTCCTGCGCCGGCATACGCGCGGCCGGGGCGGTGCCGCGCTGCTGGTCCGCGCCGCCGAGGAGGCCGCGACGGCCCTCGGCGCCCGGCGGATGATCCTGGACACGCGCGGCGACCTCGTGGAGGCCCGCACCCTGTACGCCCGGCTCGGCTACGCGGAGACCGAGCGGCACAACACCGACCCTTACGCCGAGCACTGGTTCACCAAGGATCTGGCCGGGACCCTCAACCCGGCTTCCTGACCGCCCCGCCCTGCGGCCGCTCCCGCTCGGAGCCGCACAGCTCGGCGGTGAGCTCCTTGACCAACTGCACCAGGTCCGTGGGCCGTCCGGGCTCCCACCAGTCCCCCAGCAGCTCGGACAGGGAGTCCTCGCGGGCCTGCGCCAGCCGCCCGGCGACCTCCGCCCCGGCCGGGGTGAGCGACAGCTCCAGGCCGTCGCGCGCGGCCAGCCGCCGTTCCTCCACCTGCCGGGCGGCGGCCAGCACCGTGCTGAGCGGGACGGGGCTGCGCTCGGCGAGCATGTACGGCTCCACGCAGCCGTGCTTGCGCATCCGCAGCAGCATCCAGCTCGCGGCGGGCAGCAGGTCGTACCCGGCGCGGGCGGTGATCTCCTCGTAGATCTCCCGCCGCCCCTCGCGGGTGCCCAGCGTGGAGAGCGCGCGGCACACCTCCTCGTAGGAGGAGCGGTGGACCGGGTTGGGCGGGATGGTCTCGGAGGCGTCGGGCGCGGTGACCGAACCGCGCAGCCGGTCCTCCTTGAGGAACCAGGCGAGGACGAATCCGATGAACGCGACCGGTGCCGCGTAGAGGAACACGTCGGTGATGGACGAGGAGAAGGCGTGCAGCGCGGCCGGGCGCAGCGGGGGCGGCAGCGCGCCGATGCCGCGCGGGTCGGCCTCCAGCGCGTCGGCCGAGATGCCGGGCGGCAGCCGGACGCCCCGGAACGCCTCGACGAGCTTGTCGCCGAGGCGGCCCGAGAAGACGGTGCCGAAGATGGCGACGCCGAAGGAGGCGCCGATGGACCGGAAGAAGGTCGCGCCGGAGGTGGCGACGCCCAGGTCCTCGTAGGACACCGCGTTCTGCACGATGAGGATGAGCACCTGGAGGACGAGGCCGAGCCCGAGGCCGAAGACGAAGAAGTACACGCTCATCTCCAGCGTGGAACTGCGCTCGTCGAGCCGGTGCAGCAGGAGCAGGCCGAGGGCGGTGACGGCGGTGCCCGCGACCGGGAAGACCTTCCAGCGGCCGGTGCGGCTGACGATCTGCCCGGAGACGGTGGACGTCAGCAGCAGCCCGACCACCATCGGCAGCATGTGGACGCCGGACATGGTGGGCGAGATGCCGTGCACGATCTGGAGGAAGGTCGGCAGATAGGTCATCGCGCCGAACATGGCGAAGCCGACGATGAAGCTGATCGCGGCGGCGAGGGTGAAGGTGCGGATGCCGAACAGCTTCAGCGGCAGCACCGGTTCGGCGGCCCGCCGCTCCACCGCGACGAACGCGACGGCGAGCAGCACGCCCACCACGGCCAGCCCGATGATCTGCGCCGACGCCCACGGCCAGGTCGTCCCGCCGAGCGAGGCGACCAGCACCAGACAGGTGGCGACGCAGGCGATCAGCAGGGTGCCGAGATAGTCGATGGCATGCCGTGAGGTGCGGCGCGGGATGTGCAGGGCGGTGGCGATGACGACGAGCGCGACGATGCCGATCGGCAGGTTGACGTAGAACACCCAGCGCCAGCTCAGGTGCTCGGTGAACAGCCCGCCGAGCAGGGGTCCGAGCACGCTGGTGGCGCCGAACACCGCCCCGAAGAGCCCCTGGTACCGGCCGCGCTCACGGGGCGGGACGATGTCGCCGACGATCGCCATCGACAGCACCATCAGCCCGCCGCCGCCGAGGCCCTGGAGCGCCCGGAACCCGATGAGCTGGGGCATGTTCTGCGCCATGCCGCACAGCGCGGAGCCGATCAGGAAGATGACGATGGCCAACTGGAACAGCCGCTTGCGCCCGTACTGGTCCCCGAGCTTGCCCCACAGCGGGGTCGCCGCGGTGGACGCCAGCAGGTACGCGGTGACCACCCAGGACAGATGCTCCAGCCCGCCGAGGTCGCTGACGATGGTCGGCAGCGCCGTCGACACGATGGTCTGGTCGAGCGCGGCGAGCAGCAGCCCGAGCAGCAGGGCCCCGATGGAGACGAGGACGTTGCCGCTCACCTGCTCACCCCGGCGCACCTCCTCGGCCGCGCCATGCGTGTCCAGGGCCATGAAGACCTCCTGAGGCTCGGTTGCCTAACCCCATGTTCGGCGGTGCGGAGGGCTCCGGCCTGTCGAGGCGGGGGGAGGTGGGCCCGGCTTGCGCGGCCGCTCAGCCGATGAGAAGGCGGATCGTGCCGTCCGGCTGCGGCTCCACCCGCAGCTCGGTGAGGTCCCGGACCCAGGCGTCGGGGCGGTGTTCGCCGGCGCGCGGACCCACGCCCACCACCCGCATCCCGGCCGCCCGTCCGGCCGCGATCCCCGCGCCGGAGTCCTCGAAGACCACGCAGTCGGCGGGGTCGGCGCCGAGTTCCGCCGCGCCCTTGAGGAAACCCTCGGGGTCGGGCTTGCTCGCGCCGACCGACTCGGCGGTGACCCGGACCTCGGGCAGCGGGAGCCCGGCGGCGGCCATGCGGGCGGTGGAGAGGGCCACGTCGGCGGAGGTGACCAGGGCGTGCGGGGCGTCGCGGAGGGCGGCGAGGAAGGCGGTGGCGCCGGGCACCTCGATCACGCCGTCCATGTCCGCGGTCTCCTCGGCGAGCATGCGGGCGTTGTCCGCGAGGTTCTCCTCGACCGGGCGGCCGGGGAGGAGCAGCGCCATGGAGGCGTGCCCCTGCCTGCCGTGCACGACGCTCATCACCTCGTCGCCGTCGAGCCCCTGGGACGCGGCCCAGCGCCGCCAGATGCGTTCGACCACGGCGTCGGAGTTGACGAGGGTGCCGTCCATGTCGAGCAGGAGGGCGCGGGCGGTGAGAACGGCGGGCTCGGTGGCCATCGGCAGCTCCAAAGACGAGAGGGCCCCGACGG
Source organism: Streptomyces seoulensis (assembly GCF_022846655.1). Taxonomy (NCBI): domain Bacteria; kingdom Bacillati; phylum Actinomycetota; class Actinomycetes; order Kitasatosporales; family Streptomycetaceae; genus Streptomyces; species Streptomyces seoulensis. Next base: position 1,380,588 of record NZ_AP025667.1, on the reverse strand, counting down.
AGGGGGCCCTTGGGGAGACAGGGCGGCTGGAAGGGGGTCCCTGTCGGGGACAAGGCGGCCCCGCCCGCCGGTCAGGGGAAGCGGGCGGGAGCCACTTTGTTTCTCCACGGTACAAAACGCGGACCGCATCCCGCCACCACGCCTCCCGCGAGCCGCGCCGGACCGGCTCAGCCGGCGATGGCCTCGTACAGGCTCCACACGCCGAGACCGATCATCAGCAGGGCCGCGATCTGGGTGATCAGCCGCAGCGGCACCCGCTTCATCAGGGCCTTTCCACCGACGATGCCGAGGCCGGCCACCGCCCACAGACCGAGCACCGCACCGAGGCCGACGGAGAGCGGGTCGTCGTAACGGGCGGCGAGGTTGGCGGTCATGATCTGGGTGAGGTCACCGAACTCGGCGACCAGGATGAGCATGAAGCCCGTACCGGCGACCTTCCAGAAGGACTGGTCGGCGGGCTTCTTGATCTCCTCCTCGTCCTCGTCCCGCTTCAGCAGCAGCACGGCCGCGCCGCCGAGGAAGAGGACACCGGTGAGGGCGTGCACGATCTGCTGCGGCAGCAGGGTCAGCACGCTGCCCGCCGCGACGGCGAGCACGACATGCACCAGGAAGGCCGCGGCGACGCCGACGAAGACGTACGAGGCGCGGTAGCGGGCGCCGAGGACGAGACCGGCGAGCGCGGTCTTGTCCGGCAGTTCGGCGAGGAAGACGATGCCGAAGACGAGCGCCGTCACGGTGATGCTGATCAAGGTTCCTCAATCGGTCGGGCCGCCCCGCCGAGAGCCGCGCACAGCGCGCGTGAGACACCTCGGCACGGCAGCACACATGGCACCCGCGCCGGGAGGCACGGGCGTGCACTGCTTGCCGAAGGTCTCGCTGGCGGGTCCCACGGGATTCCGCCTCCGGGCGCCGGCTCAGGCTCGCTGAGCAGTATGTCGACGGTCCGGCGAAGAGCTACTCCCCTTCTGCACCGTCCATCGTACGGGACGTGAAAGTTCCGTCGTGAACCTTGTCGTGTCATGACCGCGTCACTAGCTTCTTACCGGGCGCTCACCCCACCGCAACTCCGCACGGCGAGCATTCCCCTGCCCGCGCGCCAACACCCTCACCCCACAAGGGAGTTCAAATGTTCCGCATGTCCCGCTTGTCGCGGTTCTACGCGCGTCGACGTCTGGGTGTGATCGCCGCCGCCACCGGCATCCTCGCCTCCGCGGCCCTGCTCAACCCGCCGAGCGCCTCCGCGGCACTCCCGACCCCGGTGAGCGGCGCCACGGCGCGCAGCTACCTCTCGCAGCTCACCGTCGCCACGGAGAGCCGCACCGGCTACGACCGGGACCTGTTCCCGACCTGGATCACCATCAGCGGCACCTGCAACACCCGCGAGTACATACTCAAGCGGGACGGCTCGAACGTCACCACCGACTCCGCGTGCGTGGCGACCGGCGGGAGCTGGTACTCCCCGTACGACGGCGCGACCTGGGGCGCGGCCTCCGACGTGGACATCGACCACCTCGTCCCGCTGGCCGAGGCGTGGGACTCGGGCGCGAGCAAGTGGACGACGGCGCAGCGCCAGGGCTTCGCCAACGACGTCACCCGCCCCCAGCTCCTCGCGGTCACCGACAACGTCAACCAGGCCAAGGGCGACCAGGACCCGGCCACCTGGATGCCGAGCCTCACCTCGTACCGCTGCACCTACGTCCGCGCCTGGGTGCAGGTGAAGTACTACTACAACCTGTCGGTGGACTCCGCGGAGAAGAGCGCGCTGACGAGCTACCTCTCGGGCTGCTGACCCCGCCCGCCCCACGGCTCGCTCCGGCCACCGGCCGGGGCGGGCCGTCGTCGCTTTCCGGGGTCCCCGCGCCGCTCCCGCCCCACCCGTCACGATCATGGCTGAATGTTGAACTTGCAAGTATGGATTAGGCATACCTAACCTGGGTCCTCGTTCGGTACCCGCCGCCCCCACATCCGGCCCCGAAAGAGGAGACCTCCCCCATGTCCGCACGTCTCGACGCCGCCCGGCCCTACGCGCTCGGGCTCTTCCGCATCGTCATCGGCCTGCTGTTCACCGCGCACGGCGCCGCCTCGCTCTTCGGCGTGCTCGGCGGCGCCATGGGCACCCACGGCGGCACCATCGAGGCGGGCGCCTGGCCCGGCTGGTACGCGGCGGTGATCCAGCTCGTCGCGGGCGGCCTGGTCCTGCTGGGCCTCGGCACGCGCGGCGCCGCCCTGATCGCCTCCGGCTCGATGGCGTTCGCCTACTTCGACGTCCACCAGCAGACCGCGCTGTGGCCCATCCAGAACGGCGGCGAGCTCTCGGTCCTGTTCTGCTGGACCTTCCTCCTGCTGGTCTTCACCGGCTCGGGCGCCTTCGGCCTGGACCGCGTGGTGGCGTCCCGCCGGGTGACGCCGTCGGAGGAGCGGACGCGGGAGCCGATAGCGGCCTGAGGACCGGCACGACGAGCGGCACCCCGGTGGACCCGGGGTGCCGCTCGTCGTCACATCGGGAAGCGCGCCGGCCCTTCAGCACCACTCTCGGCACTTCAGCACCACTCGCCTTGCCCGCCGCCCGCCCGCGCCTATTCCGTGACCCACCCGAAGGGCACCGTGAAGCAGGCGACGCGGGTGGCGTCGTCGCCCGGGCGGTCCTGGATCACCACGGAGGCGGCCTCACCGCGCCGCAGCCCCCAGGCGTGGTGGTCGCTCGCGGTGCCCGCGCCCTGGGCGTCGGTGGTGAGGTCGAGGCGGACCGCGTCCTCCTCGGCGCCGCCGGGCTGGTTCGCGTAGCGGGCGCCGGCGTCGGCGGGCCGGGCACCGCAGGGGCGCTCGTGGACGTAGGCCCCGAAGGAGTGGTGGGGGCGTACGCCGGTGATGCTCAGGTCGACGGTGGTGGCACCGCCCGCAGCGGTGTGCTGGCGCACCCGGATCGAGGCGGCGGCCGGGACGTAGGACTGGTCGTACGTCACCGCCGCCGAGGGGATGAAGGCGGCGGGCGGCGCGAACCGGCCCTCGGCGTCGACGGTGTAGCCGCCGGCGGTACCGCTCACGAGCACCGCCGCCGCGACCGCGCTCAGGGTTGCCAGCATGGAGCACACCTTCTTTCCCGTGATCGTGTTGCCCCCCACATGTTGGTACGGGACATGGGCCTCGCCCGCCCCACGGGCGCGCCGCACGGGTGAAACGCGACGTACGAGGCGATACGACTTCGGCTGACGTGAACATGTTGTGATGATCACTTGATCCCCCCATGAACCTCCCGTCACCGGTCAGGCGTACGCTGTATGGCTGTAATCGGGGGAACGACGGGGAGTCATCGTGCTGGAGAGCGTGGGGTCGCTGGCGACCGGTCCATGGATCTACGCCGTGGTGGCCGTCTCGGTCCTGCTCGACGTGTTCCTGCCGGTGCTGCCCAGCGGCGTCCTGGTCATCGCGGCGGCCACCGCGGCGGCGGCCGGTACGGGCGCGGCGGCGGGGCAGGTCCCGCACGACGTGCCCGACATCCTGGTCCTGATCCTGCTGGCCGCGACGGCCTCCGTGCTGGGCGACCTGGTCGCGTACCGGCTGGCCTGGCGCGGCGGCGAGAAGCTGGACCGCGCCATCGCCCGCTCCCGGCGGCTGACCTCGGCGCAGGAACGTCTCGGCGAGGCGCTGTCGCGGGGCGGCGGCGCGCTGGTCGTCCTCGCCCGCTTCGCCCCCGCCGGACGCTCGGTCGTCTCCTTCTGCGCGGGCGCCGCCCACCGCCGCGCGCGCGACTTCGTCCCGTGGTCCGCCCTCGCGGGCCTCTCCTGGGCCGCCTACAGCGCGGCCCTCGGCTACTACGGCACCCGCTGGCTCGGCACGGCGTGGCTGGCCACGGCCGTCTCGGTGGCGGCGCTGTGCGGGGCGGGCGCGGCGGCGGCCTATCTCATGCGGCGCCGGCCGGCGCAGTCCTGAGCCGACGGCTCACGCCAGCTCCTCCCGTACGGGCCTTCCCCGCACCTCCAGGCTGCCCAGCAGCTCCGCCGTGGCCCGGGTGACGGCGTCCACGGCCTGCTCGAACGCCTCGCGGTTGTGCGCGGCCGGGGCCCTGAAGCCCGAGACCTTGCGTACGTACTGCAGCGCGGCGGCGCGGATGTCGTCCTCGGTGGCCTCACCGGGCAACACGGGCGGCCGCAACGTCTTGATACTCCGGCACATGCCTCAAGTCTCCTCCACCCGGGCCGCGCATGGACGATGATCGACTCCAGGCGGCCACCGGATCACCCCGGGGCCGACCGATGGAGAGGAACCCTCATGACGGACAAGCCCACGGTGGCGGTCCTGGGCCCCGGCGGGATCGGCGGACTTCTGGCCGCCCTGCTGTCCCGTTCCGGGCACCGCGTGATCTGCCTGGCGCGGGAGGCCACGGCGGACGCGCTGCGCGGTGACGGAATCCGGGTCCGCAGCGGCCGGTTCGGCGACTTCGAGGCGGCCGTGGAGGCGGACACCGAGCTGCGCGAGCCGGTCGACGCCTGCCTGATCACCGTCAAGCACACGACGCTGGACGCGGCCCTGACGCGCGTACCGCCCGCCGTGCTCGGTGACGCCCTGGTCGTACCGCTGCTGAACGGGATCGAACACCCGGCGGAGCTGCGCAGGCGCTTTGCGCCCGAGCTGGTCGCGCCCGCGACGATCCGCGTGGAGTCCACCCGCGTCCGGGCCGGTGCGGGCGAGGGCGTGGTGATCGAACACGGCAGCCCCTTCGCCGAGATCGACCTCGCGGGCGCGGCGACGGTACGCCCCCGGATCGACACCCTGGCCACCGCTCTCTCGGCGGCCGGTGTGACGACGCGGGTGGTGGACGACGAGACGGCGGCCCTCTGGGCCAAGATGGGCTTCCTCGCCCCGTTCGCCCTGCTCACCACCCGCTACGGGGTGCCGGTCGGCGAGGCCCGCACGCGGTACCGCACGGAGCTGGAGGCCCTGGTCGCCGAGACGGCGGCCGTCAGCCGCGCCTGCGGCGCCCCGGCGGACCCGGCTCAGTCGCTCGCCCGCTACGACATGTTCCCGCCGGGCGCCAAGTCCTCGATGCAACGGGACGCGGAGGCGGGCCGCGCGCTCGAACTCGACGCGATCGGCGGCGCGTTGCTGCGCGCGGCCGAGCGGCACGGGGTGCCGGTGCCGGTGACCGCGCGTCTGGTGAAGGAGCTGGGCGGCGGCGCCGGCTGAGGCCACTCGTTCGAATGAACTGCCCGGCGGAGCTCGCCACTGAAATTCGAACAGGCGTACTATTGCCGTGTGCCTGCGTCCCATGAATTCCCCAGTGACCTGCTCGCCGGGCAGGAGGAGCTGCATCAGGTCAGGGCCGAGCTGTCGGCCCTGCTGAAGCGGCTGCCCTGGTCGGTCGCCCCGCTGGACGGCTTCACCGACGACACCGGCTGGCGCAGGATCGAACGCCCCGCGTCCCCCGGCTGGACCGCCGACGAACAGGCCGAGGTGGAGAAACTCCGCCGCCGCGAACACGAACTGGCCATCTTCATCACCGGCCACCGCCACTGGACCGAGCTGACGACACCGGACCGCGTACAGGCCCGCGCGAAGCTGAAGCACGCCCACGAGGACGAGTAGGCGCCGACAGGGGGCCGCGCTCCTCGTGGCGTTGTGGACTCTTCGTGGACCCCGGACAGCGAAAACGGCCCCCCGGAATCCTCCGGAGGGCCGTCGGCAAGCCACTGGCCTGCTGATCCTCGCTGTGGGCGCGGACGGTTTCGAACCGCCGACATCCTGCTTGTAAGGCAGGCGCTCTACCCCTGAGCTACGCACCCGTGGTCCCGGCGCGTGGCCGGAACGAGTGGACAGCCTACCCTGCCTCGGGCGGTGTCCCGCAAACCCCGCAAAGGGACGGCGCCGACGGTGAACTGACCGGGCCGTGTGTTCGTCTTCAACGGGTGGGAGAATGACACCACCCAGCGCGAACCACGGCACGGGAGAGGGATGTGACGGCGACACCGGGCACGTCAGCAGCGCAGACCAACCCGCACCCGCCGTCCCCCGTGCGCGACGCCCTGACCCTGATGAGCCTCCCCGTGCTCGCCGCGCTCGCGCTCACCTCGGCGTTCGCCGGCGGCGGCACCCGGCGCTGGTTCGGCGGGCGGGCCGAGAGCCAGCGGGTCGAGGCACAGGCGGCGAAGGACGCGGCGGCGGCCGCCTTCTACGAACTCGACACCGCCCAGCGGGACCTGCGCATCTCCATCGAGACGATCGCCGCCGTCGACGACTCCCCCGCCGGCCGCCGCGCCGGAGCCGACTTCGAAGCGCTCGGCAGACGCATAGACGAGGCCAGCCAGACCTACATCCAGGCCGTCGACGCCCAGGACCTCGACCGGGACGACCTCGACGCCGCCACCGCGACCCGCGCCCGCACCGAGCTGACCGCGGCCAAGGACGAGCTGGTCCGGGTCAAGCAGGAGCTGGACCGGTTCAGCACCTCCCTCGGCCCCCTCCTCGGCAGCGCCGAGACGCAGTTGGCCCGGCTCGCCCCCGCCGTGGAGCGCGCCCGGCAGGCCCTGCTCGGCGCCAGCAACGCCCTGGACGCCGTACGGGAGAAGAACCTCCGCGCCGATGACCTCGCCGCCCGCCTCGCCGCCCTCTCCCCCGAGCTGACCAGGCTGAACCAGGGCGCCGGACAGCACGGCGTGCCGGCCACGCTGGAGCGTGCCGAGCGGGTGCAGCGGGAGGCCGGGGCGATCCGGGCGGAGGCCGAGCGGCTGCCGGAGCGCGCCGCCGAGATCGACCGCCGTCTGTCCAGCCTGGCCACCCGCGCCCAGGCCCTCACCACCCGCAGCGGCCAGGTCGAACCGGTGCTGAGCGAGCTGCGGCGCCGGTTCACGGCCGCCTGCTGGCAGGACCTGCAGCACGTGCCCGAGCAGGCCGCCGAGAACGTCCGCCAGGCCGAACGCAAGCTGACCGAGGCCCGTACCGCGCGGGAGGCCCAGCGCTGGCCGGACGCCACCTCGCTGCTGTCGACCGTACGGGCCCTGCTGAACACCACCGACGAGGCGGTCTCGGCCGCCGGTGACCGGCTGACCAGGCTGAACGCCGTCCAGAAGGACCCCCGGCAGGAGATCGAGCGGACCCGCTTCGCGCTCCGCGACGCCCAGCGGCTCGCCATGACGGGCCGCACCGCGCCCGACCCCCGGCACGCCCGCCCGCTGGACGAGGCGGTGGCCCGGCTGGACCGGGCGGTCGCCGGTCTGGAGAGCGGCCGCCACCCCGACTACTGGCACTTCCTCACCGAGACCGAGGCCGTGCGGAGCGCGGTGGGCCGGGTGGTCGCGCAGATCCGCGAGGAGCGCGGCGGCCCCGCGCACTGACCCGGTACAGGGCCGGACGGGCGAGGCGCGTGTTGCCGGTGGGGGCGGACCGGGCGGATATTGATTAGGACGGGATGGCCTCCGCCAAGCGCCCTCAGGGAGGCGACATGGCCGCACAAGCAGTGAACTCGCGCGGTGACCGGTCCCCCCGGCACCGCACCGTGCTCGACGAGCATCTGCCCGTCGACCACCGCCTGAACCTGGTCTACCGCATCGGCGCGGGCCTGATCGGACTCTTCCTGCTCGTCTTTGGCATCCTCGGCGTGGTCGGCCACATCGGCGCCTTCAACGTCGGCAGCGACACCGTGGCCGGGCTGAACACCAACGGCGCGCTGAGCGTGCTTTCCATCATCGTCGGCCTGGTGCTCCTGGTGGGCATGGTGATCGGCGGCAACTTCGCCTCGACCCTGAACATGGTCTTCGGGGTGCTGTTCATCCTGAGCGGCTTCCTGAACCTGGGCCTGCTGGACACCGAGAACAACTTCCTGGCGTTCAGGATCCAGAACGTGTTCTTCACCTTCATCGTCGGCCTGCTGCTGATGACCTTCGGCATGTACGGCCGAGTCGGCTCGGCCCTGCCGCACGACAACCCCTACTGGCGCTCCCGGCACCCCGAGGCCGAGCACGAACAGCCCGCCCTCACCACCCCGGACAAGCGCGCCGTCACCGGGCCGGACACCAAGGCCGAGTGACACCCCCGCCCCCCGGGTCCGGCGGCTAACCTGTGCGCATGCCTCGCTACGAGTACCGCTGCCGGACCTGCGGCGACACCTTCGAACTCGCCCGCCCCATGGCGGAGTTCGCCGACCCCGCCACCTGCCCCGAGGGCCACGGCGACACGGTCAAGCTCCTCTCGGCGGTCGCCGTGGGCGGCTCCTCCGCCGCCCCGGCCCCCTCGGGCGGAGGCGGCGGCTGCTGTGGAGGCGGCTGCTGCGGCTGAGCCGGGAACGGCACCGGACGACCGTCCGGTGCCGTTCTGCCGTACCTCTGCGCCTCTACGCCTGCATCTCTACGCCGGCAGGCGCGCCGGGACCACCGCGCCCCGCGCCACCCGGAGGAACTCGCGGGTGATCCGCTCCCCCGCCAGCACCCCCCGCTCGGCCACCGCGCCCACCGCCGGCGCGCTCCACCCGCTGTCGGCGAGCTCGCCGTGGCCGGGACGCCAGCCCCGGTCGGCGGCCAGCAGCAGGTCGGCGTCCAGATGCGAGTCACCGGCCGCGAGCGTCAGCTCCGCCCCCGTACGCCGGGCCACCTCGCGCACGGCGGCGCCCTTGGTGAGCGGCTGCGGAACGGCGTAGATCTTCCGGCCCTGGAGCGACACCGTCCAGCCCCGCTCCCCGGCCCACTCCGCCAGCTCGCCGACCCATCCCTCGGGCAGCAGCTCCCGCTCGACCACCAGATACGCGAACAGGTCCTCCGCCACCCGCTGCTTGCGCAGCCAGACCGGGTCGGAGGCCCGGCGCAGATGGTCGGTGATCTCCGCGAGCGGCGCGCACTCGTCGGCCAGCCGTGCCAGCACCGAGGCGTGCCAGTCCTCGTCCGTGACCCCGTCGACCAGCAGATGGCCGCCGTTGGCGCAGATCGCGTACCGGGCGGGCGGTCCCGGCAGGCTGATGCGCTCGTACTGGACGCGGGTCCGGGTGGTCGTCGGCACGAACACCGCCGCGTCCGCCAGCTCGGTCAGCAGCGCAGCCGCGGTCTCCGTCATGAAGGACAGCGGACGGGACTCGTGCACCTCCACGCACAGCAGCCGGGGGGCCCGCGCGTCCGGCATGGTGAGCGCGAGGGCGCCGGCCGAGTAGATCAGGGTGCGGTCGAGGTCGCTGGCCACCAGTACGGGCATCAGACGTTCACCGCCCGGCCGTCGGCGCCGGTGGCACCCCGGGTGTACCGGGGGTGGATCAGCCCGACGCAGGTGTACGGCAGGTCGTCGACCTCCTCCACCGGCACCCCGCGCTGTTCGGCGAGCAGCCGCACGTGGTCGAGGTCCGCGCCCGCGTCCGCCTTGGCGAGGATCTTCCACGGCACCCGGCGCAGCAGCACCCGCGTGGTCTCGCCGACGCCGGGCTTGACCAGGTTCACGTCGTGGATGCCGTACTCCTCGCTGATCCGCTCCACGGCCCGCCAGCCCTCCCAGGTGGGGGAGCGGTCCTCGGCGAGCAGTTCCTTGACGGCCGCGTCCACCTCGTCCAGCACCTGGGGGAAGCGGGCGGAGACGGCGTCGAGGAAGGCCACCGACACGTCGGTGTCCGCGAGTTCGCGGTAGAACTTCGCGCCGTGGAAGTCGTGCGGGCCGACCAGGTCGGCGCGCAGCACGGTGCGCGATATCAGGCCGGAGACCGTGGAGTTGAGGCAGGCCGAGGGTATGAGGAAGTCCTCGCGGGTGCCGTAGGTGCGCACACAGGAGCCGGGGTCGGCGAGGACGGCGATCTCCGGGTCGAAGCCGGTGACCCCCTCCGCGCGCTCGAACTCCTCGATGGCGGCTGCGAGTTCGCGGGAAATGGCACCCTTGCCGGTCCAGCCGTCCACGAACACCACATCACGCGGGTCGTGGTGGGCGGCGAGCCAGCGCAGCGCGTTGGCGTCGATGCCCCGGCCCCGGACGATCGAGACGGCGTAGTGCGGGAGTTCGACCCCGTAGCGCTGCCCGGCCCAGCGGCGCATCAGCACGCCGACGGGCGTTCCGGCGCGGGCGAGGGAGACCAGCACCGGGCGGGTGGACCGCTCGGTGAGGACCGTCTCGGTGACGACGCCGACCGCGCGGGCGATCCGGTCGGCGGAGGTGTCCAGGGCCGCGTGGAACAGCGCCTGGTAGCGCTCGCTGGGCTGGTACTCCACCGGCAGCGACTCCGCGTAGTGCGCGCCGCCGTTCTGCACGGCCTCCTCGCGCTCCTCGGTCGGCGCCTCCAGGCTGACCGCCGAGAGGTCCTGGAGCAGCCAGCCGACCTCGTCGGGCGCGTACGAGGAGAAGGCGGGGCCGCGGAGGGGCTCGGGCAGCATGGCCGGCCTTTCGGAGGGGTGGGGGGCGTGCGCGGGCACGACCGCGAGCAGGACGTGCGGGGCATGCTCCGTGAGGCGGGCCAGCAGGCCGTCCGGGGCGTGCAGACGGTCGGTGTCGGCGGCGGAGTCGACCACGGCGACCACGGTGTCGAAGCCCGCGCCGGCGACGTTGTAGGCGTACCGCTCGCCGGGGCCGTCCGCCGGGTCGTCGTGGGCGGGGAAGGCCAGGCGGGTGCGTATCGCGTAGCCGGGGTCGTCCAGGGCGAGGACGGGTGAGCGGGTGGTGGTGGAGTAGCGCACCTCGGCCGGGACGGTCCGCTCCAGCTCGGCCGCGAGCCGCAGCGGGGCGTACATCAGCTCCTCGAAGCCGAGCACGAGCACCCTGCGGGAGGCCGCGGGCAGCGCCTGGGCGATCCGGGCGGCCATGGCGGGCAGCGCCGCCTCCAGCCGGGCGCGGTGGGCGGGGGTGAAGCCGTGCCGTCCGCCGTCCGGCAGCCCGTCCGGCCAGCCCAGCCCGACCCGCGTCACCTCGCCGTGCGGTGCCGGGCCGGGCTCCGCGCCCGCGCTCTCGTGCTCCGCGACCAGCGCCTGCCCCTTCTCCAGCACGCCCTCGGGCAGCCGTACGGTCCCGGAGGCGGCCGCGACCAGGTCGACGCGGGCGCCGATCTCCTCGGCGAACCGGTCCAGCCGGGCGGTGTCCTCGGCGGAGCGCATGTCCACCAGGGCGACCACCACGTAGCGGCGCCGGGGATGGCGGGCGTGCAGCTCGCGGATGGTGTTGAGGACGGTGTTGCCGGTGGAGAACTCGTCGTCCACCAGCACCAGCGGGCCGTCCCCGGCCAGCAGCGCCGGGTCCTCGGGGAGCAGCAGGTGGGAGGTGGCGTGGGAGTGGGACTCCTCGAAGCCGCCGGCCGGGGTGACCCCGGCGACCGGACGGCGGGTGGAGTGCAGGTACGGGGCGAGGGCGAGGCCGTCCGCGACCGAGTGGCCGAGCCCGGTGGCGGTCTCCGCGTACCCGAGGACGACCGCGCGGGCCGCCTCCGCGTCGCCGAGCAGGGCGCGGACCCGGTGGCCGAGGCGGACCCCGTGGCCGTGGACCACGGCGGGCGACTGCGGGACGTGCTTGCCGAGCACCTTCGAGACCAGCAGATGGGCCCGCTTGGGGTTGCGGCGCAGCGCCATCCCCAGCAGGTCGGTCAGGTGCTCGTCGCCCTCCAGTTCGACACCGAGCCGCCGTGCGACCCAGGTGCCGGACCAGACGCCGTCGTTCACTGCGTTCTTCATACGTTCCTTGTGGGTTCGGGGGTGAGGGGGTGGCTCAGCCGGTCACGCCGGCGGCCAGCAGGTCCACGAAGCCGATGTCCTCGTTGGCCACGCCGAAGACCTCCGCGCGCAGCAGGGTCCGCTCGGCCCAGGCGCGATGGGGCTTCACTTCGTTCATCTTGTTCGTGTACGCGGACCTGAGGACGCCGCCGCCGTCGCTGTCCGGCCGGAGGATGTCCGCGGCGTCGCTGAATTCCTCGTGGCTGACCACGGACAGCGCGTGCACGGGCAGGACGTGGGAGGGATGGATGCAGGTCTTGCCGAGCAGACCGTTGGCCTGGTCCAGGGAGATCTCCCGCAGCAGGCCGTCCATGGCGTGTTCGATCAGCTTCTCGCGCAGTTCGACGGCGCGCACCTCCAGGAAGGGGCTCGCCCGTAGCTGGGGCTTGAAGACGCGCTCGGGGACCCGGAAGTACTCCCACACCGGCCCGGTCACGGTGAACCCGCTGCCGTCGGCCCGGGCCAGCATGTTGACCACGTCGGCGATCACGGAGGCCACGATCTGGACGTCGTACGCGGTCATGTCGGGGGCGCGGCGCAGCCCGTAGGAGGAGCAGAAGTCGGTGACGCCGAGGCGCAGGGCCAGCACCCGGTCGCGGTACTTGCCGACCGCGCGGGCGATGCCCTCCAGGGTCTCCACGCGGGACTCGCGGTACAGCAGCTCGGGGGATTCCAGCACCGGCATGGCGAAGAGCCGCCGGCCGCTCGCGGTCTCGGCCGCGCTCAGCGCCTCCAGGAAGGGGACGCCGCGTTCCTCGGTGAACTTGGGCAGTACGAATCCGGACAGCAGCCGGGCGCCGGCCCCGAGGCGCCGGACGAGGTCGGGGATCTGCTCGGGCGTGCGCACCCGGACGAACAGCAGCGGCGGCTCGGCGCCGGTCCGCGCGTTCAGCGCGTCCAGCTCGGCGAACTGCCGGACCAGGTTCTCCTCACCGGCGGGCACGTCCTCGTCGGCGATGGAGTCCTCCAGGCAGAGCACCATCGAGACGACGCCGTTCCCGGTCTGCTTGCCGATGTCGGCGGCGAGGCGGGGCCGGGTGGCCGGGCTGTACAGGGTGGCCCCCAGGGCCGCGGAGAGCAGCCGGGCCGGGGAGTCGGCGGTGAAGGCGCACGGCTCCTGGTGGAAGAGACGCTCCCGCGCTTCGGGGGCGATCTGCCCGAAATGACGCATAGGACTCCCTCAAGGCGCGCGCCGAGTCTGTGATTTCCGCAAAGGGTGGCCGGTAATAGTACGTAGAGACCCATGTCCGGGGTTCCCGACCGGCATGAATTTCCGGTTACCCGCCCGTGTCGGGCGGAACACCCCCCACATTGTCGTGACCAGGACCGAGAAGGCAGGATGACCGCATGACGCACGCGATGCTGAAGGGGTCGAACGTCCCGCTGGACGCCGCCACGGTACGGGCCGTGCTGCGCTGGACGCCGGGGCAGGACGTCCCGGAGGTGGACGCCTCGGCGCTGCTGCTGGACTCCGAGCGCCGGGTGCGCTCGGACGAGGACTTCGTCTTCTACAACCAGCCCCGCCACCCCTCCGGCGCGGTGTGGGGGCTCGGCAAGAAACCGGCCGCCGAGGGCCTGACCGACACCATCCAGGTGGACCTGGCCGCGGTGGAGCCCGGGGTGGACCGGGTCCTGCTGGTGGCCTCGGCCGACGACGTCCCCTTCGACCGCGTCCCGGCGCTGTGCGTGCTGCTGTACGACGCCTCGGCGACCGACGGCGAGGCGCTGGCCCGGTTCGAGGTGAAGCCGGAGACCGGCGCGGAGACGGCGCTGATCTGCGGCGAGCTGTACCGGCGCGGGGACGCCTGGAAGTTCCGCGCGCTCGGTGAGGGCTACTCCAACGGTCTGGAGGGGCTGGCCACGGACTTCGGCATCTCGGTGGACGAGGCGGAGGCGGTGGCCGAGGAGCCGCGCCGCCAGGAGTCCCTGTCGGTGCCGCTGCCCCCGGAGCAGCCCCCGGCGCTGCCGCCGCTCCCGGCCCAGCCGCCGGCCTACGGCTACCCGCAGCCCGTCTCCGCCCAGCCGCCCGCCTACGGCTATCCGCAGCCCGCCTCGGCGAGCCAGGCCACCTACGGCTACCCCCAGGCCGCCTCGACGCAGGCGCCGCCCGCCTACGGCTACCCCCAGCCGCAGCCGGTGCCCCCGGTGGCCCCGCTGGACCCGGACTTCCGGCTGCCGCCTCAGGGGCCGCAGTTCATCGGCCGCTAGCGGGCGCGGGGCACGGTCACCGGTCCGCCTTGGACTTGTACCCGCGCCCCCAGGTCAGCCCCCAGCCGTACAGCCGGTCCAGCTCGCCCTGGAAGCCGTAGACGAACTTCACCTCGCGGCGCACGAGCAGCTCGCCCTTGACGTTCTCCATCAGCACCACCGCGCACGAGCGGGCCTGCGGGTGGCGTTCGTCGAGGCCGATCTCGATGCGCGGGCCGTTGCTCGGATAGAGCGTGACCACGGCGTGGGTGCGGTCGAAGGCCGGGGTCTGGTCGTAGATGTACACGAAGACCAGCAGCCGCTTGATGGCGTCCCGGTGGTCCAGGTTCACGTACATCGTCTCGCCCGACGCCGAGCCGAACCGGTCGTCGCCGCTGAGCTTGACGTACGGCGGTGCGTTGACGTCGCCGAGATAGCCGCCGAGGGGCTGGACGACGCCCTTGGTGCCGTCGGTCAGTTCGTACAGGCAGCCGAGGTCCAGGTCGACATTGACCATGCTCTGGCCGTGCCCCTGCACTTCCGGCGGTTTCAGCGCCTTGAAGGGGTGCCGGAAGAGGCTGTCGCGCGTGGCGCCGCCGAGGTCGGAGGTGCGCATCCGCCAGGTCAGGTTGACCCGCAGGTTTCCGGTGGCCGCGCCCTGCTTGGTGAGGGACACCTGCTGGTGCCGCTTGGTCAGTTCGATCGCGTTGGACCCGGAGCTGCCCGAGTCGAAGTCGGCGGCGCGGCCGCCCAGCAGTCCGTCGAGAAAACCCATTCCCGCCCCCCTGGTTCCCTGCTCCCGTACCCGTTTCGTGAAAGCCGTCGGGGCGGCCGACCCGAGTCGGCCGCCCCGTTCGAAGCGTTCCTCGCCGGGCGGGGTGCCACACCCCGCCACGTCCCCGATCTTGCCCCTAGGGGGCGGATCGGGGCACCGGACCTGTCGCCGGTGTCAGACCCCGGACGAGATCTGGGTCTTCTCGCTCGACCCCGAGTCGCCGCCCTCTGCCGCCAGCGCGCGGTTGCGGCGCACCGAGGACCAGAAGGACCAGGCGATCAGGACGACGCCGACCAGACCGGTGACGACCTCGTTGATCTCGTACCGGATGGTGACCATGAGGATCACGGCCAGGGCGCCGATCGCGTAGTGGGCGCCGTGCTCCAGGTAGACGTAGTCGTCGAGGGTGCCCTGGCGGACCAGGTAGACGGTCAGCGAACGGACGTACATCGCGCCGATGCCGAGGCCCAGCGCCATCAGGACGATGTCGTTGGTGATGGCGAAGGCGCCGATCACCCCGTCGAAGGAGAAGGACGCGTCCAGGACTTCCAGGTACAGGAACATGAAGAACGCGGCCTGGCCGGCCAGCTTCACCGCCGAGCGTGGCTTGCCGGAGCGGGCGGCCTCCTCCTCGGCCTCGTGCTCGGCCTCCTCCTCGGCCTCCAGCTTGTCCTCGAAGTAGCCGGAGAGACCGCCGACGACCATGTACGTGATCAGTCCCGCGATGCCCGCGATCAGGACCGTCTGGGCCTTGTCGACATGGGCGCCGCCGTGCTGGTGGGCGTGGGTGGCAAAGGTGAAGGAGGTGATCAGCAGGACGATCAGAGCGATGCAGACCGACAGCATGTCGACCTTGCCGAGCTTGGCCAGCGGACGTTCGATCCAGCGCAGCCACTGGATGTCCCGGTCCTCGAAGATGAAGTCGAGGAAGATCATCAGCAGGAACATGCCACCGAACGCGGCGATCGACGGATGGGCGTCGGTGACCAGTTCCTGATAGCGGTCCTTGTTGTTCAGCGCGAGATCGACGGCCTCGATCGGACCCATCTTGGCGCTGACGGCGACGATGACGACGGGAAAGACCAGCCGCATGCCGAAGACCGCGATGAGCACGCCGACCGTGAGGAAGATCTTCTGCCAGAAGGCATTCATCTTCTTCAGGATTCCGGCGTTGACCACCGCGTTGTCGAAGGACAGCGAAATCTCGAGGATGGAAAGGATCGCCACGATGCCGAAGCCCTGCCACCCCCCGTAGAAGACCGCCGCGACCAGGCCGAGCGCGGTAACCGCGAACGACCAGCCGAAGGTTTTCAGAAGCACTGGCTACCCCATCATCTTCTGGGGGTCCCTCCCAGACGCAGTCCTGGGGAGGGTCTCCCCCGCGCCGTACCCGGCTTTACGAAACGTTGACTCCGAAGTCTAGAGCGATGCCCCGAAGTCCGGACGCGTACCCCTGTCCGACCGCACGGAACTTCCATTCGCCCTGATACCGGTAGAGCTCGCCGAAGATCATGGCCGTTTCGGTGGAGGCGTCCTCGCTGAGGTCGTAGCGGGCGAGTTCCTGGCCGTCGGCCTGGTTGACCACCCGGATGAAGGCGTTGGAGACCTGACCGAAGGACTGGCCTCGCTCGTCGGCCATATGGATCGAGACCGGGAAAATGATCTTCTCGCACTGGGGAGAGACCTGGGAAAGCTCCACCAGAATCGATTCGTCGTCGCCGTCGCCCTCACCGGTGAGGTTGTCGCCGGTGTGCTCCACCGAGCCGTCCGGACTGGTGAGCTGGTTGTAGAACACGAACCACTCGTCCCCCAGCACCCGGTTCCCGGCGCCGCACAGCAGGGCGCTGGCGTCCAGGTCGAAGGGGGCGCCGGTGGTGGAGCGGGCGTCCCAGCCGAGCCCGATCGAGACGCTGGTGAGATTCGGTGCGGCCTTGGAGAGGGAGACATTGCCCCCCTTGGCGAGCGTGACACCCATGCTGCTGATCCTCCCCTGTGATGCTTCCCTGTTCTCCTGCGCTCCCCCGAGGGGAAAGAAACCCAAGGCGCCGCCCGCGAAGACGGGGCGGCGCCGGACGACGGGTCGGTACGGCCGGTGTCAGACGTTGACGCCGAAGTCCTGGGCGATGCCGCGCAGGCCCGAGGCGTACCCCTGGCCGATGGCGCGGAACTTCCACTCCGGGCCGTTGCGGTACAGCTCGCCGAAGACCATGGCGGTCTCGGTGGAGGCGTCCTCGCTGAGGTCGTAGCGCGCCAGCTCCTGGCCGCCCGCCTGGTTGACGACGCGGATGAAGGCGTTGCGGACCTGGCCGAACGACTGCTGGCGGTTCTCGGCCTCGTAGATCGAGACCGGGAAGACGATCCGCTCCACGTCGGTCGGGACCGCGGCGAGGTCCACCTTGACCTGCTCGTCGTCGCCCTCGCCCTCACCGGTGAGGTTGTCGCCGGTGTGCTCGACCGAGCCGTCGGGGCTCTTGAGGTTGTTGAAGAAGACGAAGTGCTGGTCGCTGGCCACCTTGCCGGCGTTGTTCAGCAGCAGCGCGCTGGCATCGAGGTCGAAGTCGGTGCCGGTCGTGGTGCGCACGTCCCAGCCCAGACCGACGATGACGGCGGTCAGGCCGGGAGCCTCCTTGGTCAGCGATACGTTGCCACCCTTGCTGAGGCTGACTCCCACGGGTCCTCCATGTGGTGTCCAGGGGCCGACAGCCCCGTAGTGCATCGGATATGGGATCAACGTGCCGATCCTAGTGACGGGTTCCCGCAAACCGCGGGGCCGTTCACAGGGTGTCGAGCGCCTTCACGTAGTCGGTCAGGTCGCGGGCGTCGGGCAGGCCGTTGACCACGGTCCAGCGCACGGTGCCCGTCTTGTCGAGGATGAAGGTGCCCCGGACGGCGCACCCCTTGTCCTCGTCGAAGACGCCGTAGGCGCGGCTGACGTTGCCGTGCGGCCAGAAGTCGCTGAGCAGCGGGTACTCCAGGCCCTCCTGCTCGCCGAAGACGCGCAGGGTGTGCATGGAGTCGTTGGAGACCGCGAGCAACTGGGTGTCGCGGTCGGTGAACTGCGGAAGGTTGTCACGCAGCTCGCACAGTTCGCCGGTGCAGACACCGGTGAACGCGAAGGGGTAGAAGAGCAGCACCACGTTCTTCTCGCCCCGGAAGTCGGAGAGCCGGACGGTGCGGCCGTGGTTGTCCTTCAGTTCGAAGTCGGGGGCCTCGTCGCCGACCTGGATCGCCATCGTCCTGCATCCCTTCGCTGGCTGTACGGGTGAGCGCGGGTCACTCCCCCGGTCCCACCCTACGCAGCGATCACGCCGGGACCGCCGGGCGGACCGGGGAGTCCCGGCCCGCTCGGCGCGGCGATGACGCGTCTTTCCAGCGCTTGCTAGCGCTTGCCGGACTTGGCGGCCTTCGGCGTCGCCAGACGCGAGCCGCTCCAGTCCTTACCGACGCTGACGCTCTTCGAAGCGGTCAGCCCTGCGGTGGTTGCGGCCTCCGAGATGTCGCTCGGCTCCACGTACCCCGTACGGCCGGTCTTCGGCGTCAGAAGCAGGATGGCGCCGCCCTCTTCGATGTACGTGGTGGCATCCACGAGTACATCGGTGAGGTCTCCGTCGTCATCACGGAACCACAGCACAACGGCGTCGGCCACGTCGTCGTATTCCTCGTCCATCAGGTCGCCTTCGACGGCTTCCTCGATGGCCTCGCGGAGCTCCTGATCGACGTCCTCGTCGTAGCCGATCTCCTGGACCACCTGTCCGGGCTGGAACCCCAGCCTGGCGGCAGGGTTCGTCCGCTCCTCCGCGTGGTCCGCGGTCGCGCTCACGGGTTGCCTCCTGATCATGTCTTGGTGAATAACTGAGCCACGCGCGTGCGCGAAGCATTGGCCGTAGTCCACACGGGCGGGGCGGATCGCGCAAGTACCCGGCCGTCCTGACCGCCGAAACGGTGACGTTCCGGGCCGCTTCGCCGCCTCCCCTGGCACCGTATCCCGTTTCCGCGGGAACCACATCACACCGATGTGCCCCTTATATGCCCTTCGGAATCATCCGCCGTTACGCCCATCGAACAACTTTGCCATGCCCGTCACACCGCGGGCGTATCGTTGCGTTTTGGCCCGGTGACGAACGGGTGCCCGGTCGGGGGACGCGGGGGAACGAAGAGAACGAGTGGATGACGTACGCCTTCCCCAGGTACACGATGGGGAACGGTGTAGGCACGAGAAGCGGTGGCCTTCCGACAGGCCGCCGCGACAGGTCCCTCCGACAGGTAAGGAACAGCGTGGCTTCCGGTTCCGATCGCAACCCGATCATCATTGGCGGCCTTCCGAGTCAGGTTCCTGACTTCGATCCCGAGGAAACGCAGGAGTGGCTCGACTCCCTCGACGCCGCCGTGGACGAGCGCGGCCGGGAGCGGGCCAGGTATCTCATGCTGCGGCTGATCGAGCGGGCCCGCGAGAAGCGCGTGGCCGTGCCCGAGATGCGCAGCACGGACTACGTCAACACGATCCCCACCAAGAGCGAGCCGTTCTTCCCCGGCAACGAGGAGATCGAGCGCCGCATCCTCAACGCGACCCGCTGGAACGCGGCCGTGATGGTCTCGCGCGCCCAGCGCCCCGGCATCGGCGTCGGCGGCCACATCGCCACGTTCGCCTCCTCGGCCTCCCTGTACGACGTGGGCTTCAACCACTTCTTCCGGGGCAAGGACGGCGGCGACGGCGGCGACCAGGTCTTCTTCCAGGGCCATGCCTCGCCGGGCATCTACGCCCGCGCGTATCTGCTCGACCGGCTCACCGAGACCCAGTTGGACGGCTTCCGGCAGGAGAAGTCGAAGTACCCGGACGGGCTGTCCAGCTACCCCCACCCGCGCTCGATGCCGGACTTCTGGGAGTTCCCGACCGTCTCCATGGGCCTCGGCCCGCTCGGCGCGATCTACCAGGCCCGGATGAACCGGTACATGGAGGCGCGCGGCATCGCCGACACCTCCGGCTCCCACGTGTGGGCGTTCCTCGGTGACGGCGAGATGGACGAGCCGGAGTCGCTGGGCCAGTTGTCCATCGCCGCCCGTGAGGGGCTGGACAACCTGACCTTCGTGGTCAACTGCAACCTCCAGCGGCTCGACGGCCCGGTGCGCGGCAACGGCAAGATCATCCAGGAGCTGGAATCGCAGTTCCGGGGCGCCGGCTGGAACGTGATCAAGCTGGTGTGGGACCGGAGCTGGGACCCGCTGCTGGCCCAGGACCGGGACGGCGTGCTGGTCAACCGGATGAACACCACCCCGGACGGCCAGTACCAGACGTACGCCACCGAGTCCGGCGCCTACATCCGGGACCACTTCTTCGGTGACGACCACCGGCTGCGCGCCATGGTCGAGAACATGACCGACGACCAGGTCCTGCACCTGGGCCGCGGCGGCCACGACCACCGCAAGATCTACGCGGCGTTCAAGGCGGCCAAGGAGCACAAGGGCCAGCCGACGGTCATCCTGGCCAAGACGGTCAAGGGCTGGACGCTGGGCCCCAACTTCGAGGGCCGCAACGCCACCCACCAGATGAAGAAGCTGACGGTCGACGACCTCAAGGGCTTCCGCGACCGGCTGCACCTGCCGATCACCGACAAGGAGCTGGAGTCCGGCGCACCGCCGTACTACCACCCCGGCCGGGACTCGGAGGAGATGCAGTACATGCACGACCGGCGCAAGTCGCTCGGGGGCTACGTCCCGACGCGCGTCGTGCGCTCGAAGCCGCTCGCCCTGCCCGACGAGAAGGCGTACGCGAGTGTGAAGAAGGGGTCTGGCCAGCAGTCCATCGCCACGACGATGGCGTTCGTGCGGCTGCTGAAGGACCTCATGCGGGACAAGGAGATCGGCAAGCGGTTCGTGCTGATCGCGCCGGACGAGTACCGCACGTTCGGCATGGACTCCTTCTTCCCGAGCGCGAAGATCTACAACCCGCTCGGCCAGCAGTACGAGTCGGTGGACCGGGAGCTGCTGCTCGCCTACAAGGAGTCCCCCACGGGCCAGATGCTGCACGACGGCATCTCCGAGGCGGGCTGCACGGCCTCGCTGATCGCGGCGGGCTCGGCCTACGCCACCCACGGCGAGCCGCTGATCCCGGTGTACGTCTTCTACTCGATGTTCGGTTTCCAGCGCACCGGAGACCAGTTCTGGCAGATGGCCGACCAGCTCTCGCGCGGATTCGTCCTGGGCGCGACCGCCGGCCGCACGACCCTGACCGGTGAGGGCCTCCAGCACGCGGACGGCCACTCCCAGCTCCTCGCCTCCACCAACCCGGCCTGCGTGGCCTACGACCCGGCGTACGGGTACGAGATCGCGCACATCGTGGAGGACGGGCTGCGCAGGATGTACGGCGGCCCCGACGAGAATCCCGGGCACCCGCACGGCGAGGACGTCTTCTACTACCTCACCGTCTACAACGAGCCCATCCAGCACCCGGCCGAGCCGGCCGGCGTGGACGTCGAGGGCATCCTCAAGGGCGTCCACCGGCTGAGCGAGGGCACGGACGGCTCGATCCCGGCGCAGATCATGGCGTCCGGTGTCGCGGTGCCGTGGGCGCTGGAGGCGCAGCGGATCCTCGCCGACGAGTGGAACGTCAAGGCCGACGTCTGGTCCGCGACCTCCTGGAGCGAGCTGCGCCGTGAGGCGGTGGCCTGCGAGGAGCACAACCTGCTGCACCCCGAGGAGGAGCAGCGGGTGCCGTTCGTGACGCGGAAGCTCGGCGAGGCCGAGGGGCCGTTCGTGGCGGTGTCCGACTGGATGCGGTCGGTGCCGGACCAGATCGCGCGCTGGGTGCCGGGGCCCTACCAGTCGTTGGGCGCGGACGGGTTCGGGTTCGCGGACACGCGCGGGGCGGCGCGGCGGTTCTTCCACATCGACGCGCAGTCGATCGTGGTGGCCGTGCTGACCGAGCTGGCCAAGGAGGGGAAGGTCGACCGGTCCGCGCTGAAGCAGGCCATCGACCGGTACCAGTTGCTGGACGTGAAGGCCGCCGCGCCCGGTGCGGCCGGAGGCGACGCGTAGCGCCGCACGGCCTGGACGTGGCCGCGCGATCACCGTTCTTGCCTCGGTGATCGCGCGGCCTCGGGTCCGTCGCGGGCTTGTCGCGCGGTTCCCCGCGCCTCTCACAAGCCGCCGGGTCTCAGATGTGGCCCACTCCCGCGCCCGCCTCCGCGTTGACGCCTCGGCGGGTCAGGAGGGCCACCAGGATGGCGACCGCCGCCACGCCCGCCGCCACCAGGGAGGCGAGGCTCATGCCGGAGATGAAGGTGTCGTGGGCGACGTCGGTGACCTTGGCGACGATCGCCGGGGGCATCTGCTTCGTCACCGGGGCCACACCTACCTGGACGGCCTGGGACGCCTGGTCGAGCTGAGCGGGGGTCAGCGGGGGCAGGCCCGCGCCGGTCCAGTTGCCCGCGAGGTCGTTGTCGACCTTGGAGGCCATCACGGCGCCCAGTACGGCGGTGCCGAGGCTGCCGCCGATCTGCATGGCCGCCTGCTGGAGTCCGCCCGCCACACCGGAGAGCGCCATGGGGGCGTTGCCGACGATGACCTCGGTGGCGCCCACCATGACCGGGGCGAGACCCAGGCCGAGCAGGGCGAACCAGATCGACATGGTGGCGCTGCCGGTGTCCGCCTTGAGCGTGGACATGCCGTACATGGCGACGGCGGTGAGCGTCATGCCGCCCGCGAGCGGGACGCGCGGGCCCAGCTTGGTGATGGCGAGGCCAGCCAGCGGGGAGCCGACGATCATCATGCCGGTGAGCGGGAGCAGGTGCAGACCGGCGTCGATCGGGCTGAGCCCGTGCACGTTCTGCAGGTAGAAGGTGACGAAGAACAGGCCGCCCATGAAGGCGATGGCCATGAGCACCATCAGCACCACGCCCGCCGACAGCGGGACCGAGCGGAACAGGGTCAGCGGGATCAGCGGTTCGGCGACCTTCGTCTCCCACCAGGCGAAGGCCACGAAGAGCAGCGCCGAGGCGCCGATGAAGCCCCAGGTCCGGCCGTCGCCCCAGCCCCACGCCGGGGCCTTGATCAGCGCCCAGACCAGGCAGAACATGGCGCCGGAGAGCAGCGCGATGCCGAGCAGGTCGAAGGAGCGCGGGGCGTTCTCCGCGCGGTGGTCGAGCAGGATCAGCGTGCCGAGCAGCAGGGCGAGCAGGCCGACGGGCACGTTGATGAAGAACACCGACTGCCAGTTGACGTGCTGGACCAGCACACCGCCGAGGATCGGGCCGCCGGCGGTGGAGGCGCCGATGACCATGCCCCAGATGCCGATCGCCATGTTGAGCTTCTCGGCCGGGAAGGTGGCCCGCAGCAGGCCGAGCGCGGCCGGCATCAGCAGCGCGCCGAACAGGCCCTGGAGGACCCGGAAGGTGACGACCATCGGGATGCTGTCGGACAGGCCGATGGCGCCGGAGGCCAGCGCGAAGCCGGTCACGCCGATGAGGAAGGTCTGCCGGTGGCCGAAGCGGTCGCCGAGCTTGCCCGCGGTGATCAGGGCGACCGCGAGGGCGAGGAAGTAGGCGTTGGTGATCCACTGCACGTCGGAGAAGCTCGCGTGCAGGTCCTTGGCGATGGCCGGGTTGGCGATGGCCACGATGGTGCCGTCGAGGGCCACCATCATGACGCCCACGGCGACGGTGATCAGGGTGAACCAGGGATGGCCGCGCAGGCCCGCTGAGGCGGGCGGCGACACGTCGGTGGGTGACCCGTCCTCCGGTCCCGTCTTGTCGATGGTGGTCTGACTAGTCATGTAATGAGGCTAGTGACAGTCGCTGACAGTTGACAAACGGATTCACCAGTCGGTGACTGACACATGACCGCCGTTCGCCTGAGCGCATAGGCTGATCTGGAAGGACGTACAGGGAGAGGCCATGGAGACGCTGCGCGAGCGCAAGAAGCGGCGTACCCGCGAGGCGCTGGTGCGCGCCGCCCTCGAGCTGTTCACCACCCAGGGGTACGAGCACACCACCGTCGACGAGATCGCCGAGGCCGTCGACGTCTCGCAGCGCACCTTCTTCCGCTACTTCGCGGGCAAGGAGGACGCCGCCTTCGCCGTGCAGGAGATGACCGAGGCGCACTTCGTGGCCGCCGTACGCGCCCGGCCGGCGGACGAACCGCCGATGGAGGCGCTGCGGCAGGCGGTCCTGGAGGGCTGGGACGACATACGGGAGACCGTCGAGTCGGTGGTCCCGGTCGAGCTGTACCTGCGCATGTACCGCATGATCGAGTCGACGCCGGCGCTGCTCGCCGCGCATCTGCGCCGTTCGGCGGCGACCGAGCAGACCATCGCCCGGCTGCTCGCGGAGCGCGAGGGGGTCGACGTGGACGCCGACCCGCGCCCGCGGCTCGCCGTGGCCGTGTTCGCCGGGGTGATACGGGTCACCGAGCGCCAGTGGAGCACGGGCGACGACTTCAGCCTTTCGGCCATCCGGGGGCTCACGGCGGCGTACCTCGACCAGGTGGGCCCGGCGCTGACGGGGAACTGGCGCGCGGCCTGAAATCGTTGGCGGATCACGGGAGATCGTTTAGAAAGATCGTCCGTGGACCGGCCCCCGGCACACGAAACGTGATCCCTGCCACTCGATTGCCCCGAGACCCTTCCGTTCTCCTAGTGTGTCCTCCCAGTGACTTCCTTCGGCACCTCTCCCCAGCTCAACGTATGGCGCGCACTGCTGGCGCTGGCCGTCGTGTTCGTGATGCTCGCGACCACCGGCTGGACCGCCCTGCACACCCACCGCGAGTCGACCGCGCTGCGGTCCTCCCTCTCCCAGTGGGTGCGCGACAGCGTGCACGGCAAGCCCCTCCCGGACCCGGCGAAGACCGCCCCGGACGGGCTCGCCCGCTTCTTCGGCTCGCTCACCGCCCACGACCGCCACGACCTGGCGAAGCGCTACCCGCTGGCGGTGGGCAACATGAACGGCGCCCCCGTCGCCCTGCGCTACGAGGCCAACCGGGTGGCGCTGGAGCGGGCGCGGGACGTGGAGTCGCGGCGCATGCACGACAACCGGCTCAGTACCGCCGGCCACCAGGACGCAGCCCGTCGGCTGCACCGCTACGAGGCCCTGATGCGGCCCGAGCGGCACATCCTCGCCTTCGACCCCGAGGGTTCCGGCCGGATCGCCGAGGTCTTCGGTGACCTGCGCCGCGCCGAGCGGATCTCCGTGGTGGTGCCCGGCGTCGACACCGACCTGCTCACCTTCGAGAAGTCCTACCGCCAGTACAGCGCCCCGGTCGGCATGGCCAAGGCGCTCTACTCGGCGGAGCGGCAGGCCGCGCCCTCGACCCGTACCGCCGTGATCGCGTGGGCCGACTACACCGCGCCCGCCGGGCTCGGCGTGGACGCGGCGACCGCGATGCGCGCGGCGGACGGCGCCATCCGGCTGAACGCGCTGCTGCGCGGGCTGCCCGGCCGGGCCGAGGTGTCGATGTTCTGCCACAGCTACGGCTCCGTGGTCTGCGGGGTCGCCGCGCCCGGCATGCCCCGCCTGGTCAGCGACATCGCCGTGGCCGCGAGCCCCGGCATGCGGGTGGCCAAGGCCGCCCATCTGAACCGCACCGCCCGTGTGTGGGCGATGCGGGACGCCACCGACTGGGTGCAGGACGTGCCGTATCTGGAGGTCGGCGGGCTCGGCCACGGCGCCGACCCGGTGTCCGGCGCGTTCGGCGCACGGGTGCTGTCCTCGCGCGACGCGCAGGGCCACGCCGGTTATTTCCAGCCGGGTACGGACAGCCTGCGCAATCTCGCCGAGGTCGGCGTGGGGGCGTACGGCGCGGTGACGTGCGCCCGCGGGGACGAGGCGTGCCGGGCCGGAGTGCCTGACGCGCCCGCCGCGGGACGCGCGTAGAAACAGCAGGAAGTGCGGTCCGCGCGGGTGGCGACGGAGGGACATGTGCCGCATACGATGAGCCGCATGGGTGACGTACTGGCGGGTATTCATGCCGTCTGGGAGTTCGACTCCGACTCCGTGCTCATCCGCTACGAGCGGGGGATACGCACACCGAAACTCTTCCAGGCACTCGGTGAACGGCGAGTACCGCTCGCCGCGCTGGAGGGCGTGAGCCTGACCGAGGGCAGACGGGGGACGGTCGTGCTGCGGCTCCAGCCGCGCGCCGGAGCCGACCCGCTGCTGGAGGCGGCGGCGGGCCAACTGCCCGAGGGCCTGGACCCGTACCGGCTGGTGCTGCCCGCCGAGCGGGAGACCCTGGCCGAGTACTACGCCGACGAACTGAAGGCCGGGCTGACCGGGTCCGGTCCCGCCGACCGGTATCTGATCGAGGCACCCGAGGCGCCGCTCCGCTTCAAGGCGTACGACGGGAAGGCGTCCTTCGACGGCACCTCGGTGCGTTTCCGCTGGTCGTGGACGGGTGCGTCCTCCGCGAAGTGGAAGGCGGGCGACCAGCGGTTCGCGGTCGCGGACCTCGGCGGGGTGGAGTGGCGCTCACCGGAGGCGTTCGAGGGGTATCTGCGGCTGCTGCCGAACGACCTCGCGGGCGCGGCTCCCCCGGTGCCGCCCGACCAGGACGCGGCGACCGTGGTCTTCGGGCTCGGGTACGGGCCGGTGCACGAGTCGCTGCCGTTCGCGGCGGCGGTCCTCGCGGCCGTGCGGACCCGAGGGGCGGTACCGGCCGTGCCGGCGGCCCCGGCCGCGCCCCGGCGGGACCCGGCCGACATCGCCGAGCGCATCCGCCACCTCGGTGAGCTGCACCAGGCCGGTCTGGTGACCGACGAGGAGTTCTCCGCCAAGAAGGCCGAGCTGCTGGCGGAGCTGTAGGGCCCCGCTTTCCCTACCGCTCCCGGCCCGCCGAGGTGAACGTCATGTCGGCGTACCGGTCCCCCGCGACGCGCCCGGCGATCGGCTCCAGCAGGGCCAGCTCCTCCCCGGTGAGGACGAGGTGCGCGGCTCCGGCGTTCTCGGTGACCCGGTCCGCCTTGCGGGTGCCGGGGATGGGCACGACCGCGAGGCCGTGCACCGCCGCCCGCTGGTGCACCCAGGCCAGCGCGACCTGGCCGAGGGTCGCCCCGTGCGCCTCGGCCACCTGGCGCACCGGCTCCAGCAGGGCCGCGTTGGCGCTCGCGTTGTCGCCGGTGAAGCGGGGCTGGGACCGGCGGAAGTCGTCGGCCGTCAGCTCCTTGGCGGCGTCGGTGAAGGCGCCGGTGAGGAAGCCACGGCCCAGCGGGGAGTACGGCACCAGGCCGACGCCCAGTTCGCGGGCGGCCGGGACCACCTGGGCCTCGATGTCCCGGCTGAACAGCGACCACTCGGACTGCACGGCCGCGACCGGGTGGACGGCGTGCGCGGCGCGCAGCTCGGCGGCCGTGACCTCGCTCAGCCCCAGGTACTTCACCTTGCCCTCGCGCACCAGGTCGGCCATGACTCCGACGGTCTCCTCGATGGGCACGTCCACATCGCGGCGGTGCATGTAATAGAGGTCGATCACGTCGACGTCGAGCCGCTTGAGGCTGTCCTCGACCGCCTGACGGATGTACGGGGCGTCGTTGCGGATGATCCGCTTGCTGGGGTCGTCCGGCGGGATGGACAGCGCGAACTTGGTGGCGATCACCACGTCGTCGCGGTGGGCCTTGAAGAAGGGGGCGAGGAACCGCTCGTTCTCCCCGGCGCCGTAGGCGTCCGCCGTGTCGTACAGCGTGACGCCGAGGTCGAAGGCGCGCTCCAGCGCGGCCCGTGACTGCTCGGCGTCGGCCGGGCCGTAGCCGAAGCTCATGCCCATGCAGCCGAGGCCCTGGACGCTGGTCTCCGGGCCGGTCCCGCCCAGGCGTACGGCCGGGAGTGTGCGGTCGGTCATCGGGAGGTCCCCTCCGTGGCGTAGAAACCGATCTTCAGGTCGAGCACCGCGAGCGTGTCCCGCAGTTCGTCGATCCGGGCGAGCACGTCCCGGCGGGTCGACTCCAGCAGCCCGCGCCGCTCGTCGTAGGTGCTCTCCCCCTGCCGCACCAGCTCGGCGTACCGGACCATGTCGGCGACCGGCATGCCGGTGAGGCGCAGCTTGGTGACGAAGACCAGCCAGTCCAGATCGCGGTTGGTGTAGCGGCGCTGGCCGGTGTGCGAGCGGTCGACGTGCGGCATCAGGCCGATCCGCTCGTACCAGCGCAGGGTGTGCGCGGTCAGTCCGGTGAAGGCGACGACCTCACTGATCGTGTACCGGTCCTGGCCGTCGGGCCGGGGATGGCGCGGCGGGGGGCCGGAGCAGATGTCCTGGCCGGCCGCCTCCGCTTGCGTGGTCTGCATCACCGTCATGCCCTCAACGCTATGGCCTTCGAGCGCACTCCAAGCAAGCGGTATCAGGCAGAAATGGCCAGGACGGGGGCCGGGGCCGGACGCTAGCGTGCCCGGCATGAGTCTCGTACGCCGGGCCCTGCCCGAGGATGCGCGGGAAGTGCTCCGCCTGCGCCAGGTGATGATCGACTCCGTCTCCGGAGGAGGTGACGCGGGGACCTGGCACGAGGAGTCCCTGCCCGGCCTGCGGGCCCGCCTCGCCGACCCGGACGGCACGTTCGCCGCCTTCGTGGTGGACCACCCGGAGCGGCCGGGGGCGCTGGCCGCGCTCGCGGCGGGGACCGTGGAGTACCGGATCGGGCGCGAGACCAACCCGCACGGCACGGTCGGCTTCGTCTTCAGCGTCGCCACCGACCCCGGCACCCGCCGCCGGGGCTACTCCCGCGCGTGCATGGACGAGCTGCTGGCGTGGTTCCGCGAGCGGGGCGCCCGGCAGATCCAGTTGACCGCCTCCGCCGACGCCCGCCCGCTGTACGAGGCGCTGGGGTTCAAGCCCAAACCGGACCCCTTGATGGAGCTGCGGCTGTGACCCGCATAGGCTCCCTGACATGTCGTTGCAGAGCCTGGCACTGATCGAGAACTGGCCCGTCCCCACCGCCGCGGCGGGCGTCGTACGAGCCGACGGCACGGTGCTGGGCACCCACGGCCCGGCCGGCCACCGCTTCCCGCTGGCCTCGGTGACCAAGCCACTGGCCGCCTACGCGGCGCTCGTCGCGTACGAGGAGGGTGCCGTCGAGCTGGACGAGCCCGCCGGGCCGCCCGGTGCCACGGTGCGCCATCTGCTGGCGCACACCTCCGGGCTCGCCTTCGACGAGCACCGCACCATGTCCGCGCCGGGCGAGCGGCGGCTGTACTCCAACGCCGGTTTCGAGCAGCTCGGCGACCACATCGCCAAGGTCACCGGCATCCCCTTCGCCGAGTACCTGCGCCAGGCGGTGCTGGAGCCGCTGGGCATGACCTCGACCTCCCTGGAGGGCTCGCCCGCCAAGGACGGGATCTCCACGGTGGCCGATCTGCTGCGCTTCGCGGCCGAGCTCCAGGCGCCGCGCCTGCTGGACCCCAGGACGGTCGCGGAGGCGATGACCGTGCAGTATCCGGGGACCAAGGGCGTGCTGCCGGGGTACGGGCACCAGAACCCCAACGACTGGGGCCTGGGCTTCGAGATCCGGGGCGCCAAGTCACCGCACTGGACCGGGAGTTCGTCCTCCCCGCGCACCTTCGGCCACTTCGGCCAGTCCGGCACCTTCCTCTGGGCCGACCCGGACGCGCAGGTCGCCGCCGTCGCCCTCGCCGACCGGCCCTTCGGCCCCTGGGCCGTGGAGGCGTGGCCGGTGTTCACGGACGCGGTGCTGGCGGAGGTACGCGGCTGAGCCAGGGCCTTTCTTCCGGATCACAGGCCCTAGGGACCCATCTCCCACAGCAGCAGCTCGGCCGCCGTCACGCCCACCGCCGCGAGCCCCTCGGCGCCGGTGATCCGCGCCGAGTCGCCGGGCCCGAGCGTCTCCCCGGCGAGCCGGACCTCACCGCGCACCACGTGGACGTAGAGGTGCGCGGCGTCCGGCACCGCCGTCCACTCCCCCGCCGCCGGGCGCCGGACGTGCAGCATCGCGCCGGCCCCGGGGAGGGCGTACGGGGTGGAGTCGGCGATGCCGGGCACGACCTCGTAGGACGGCTCGCCGCCGGGCTCGAGCGGAGCCAGCCACATCTGCACGAAGGTCAGCGGGGCCGTGCCGTCGTTGCGCTCGATGTGCCTGACCCCCGCGGCCGCGCTCAGGTGCTGGACGTCCCCGGGGCGCACCACGCTCTCGTGCCCGGCGGAGTCGCGGTGGGTCAGCTCGCCCTCGACGACCCAGGTGACGATCTCGGTGTGGCTGTGCGGGTGCTCGCCGAAGCCGGCGCCGGGCGCGAGCCGCTCCTCGTTGCAGGCGATCACCGCGCCGAAACGCAGGTTGCCGGGGTCGTAGTGCGGCCCGAACGAGAAGGCGTGCCGGGAGTCGATGCCCGCCTCCGGGTCTCCTCCGTGGTAACGCTCAGCGGCGCGCCGTACCTCCATCACGGACCCCACGGTAGTGCCCGCGGCGCCCGTGCCGCAGGCATGTACCAGCCGGGTACGGAAGCCCGGTACGGACCCGGCGGCGCATGCCCGCGTCCCGATAAGGCAGTCTTGTCCACGTGCCCGAACCCGAATCCCACCACAGCGACCCCGCGGTACACGCCGTCCACCCGCACACCGCGACCCTGCGGCGGCTGGAGAAATCCTCCGGCAGTCTCGCCGCGCAGGCCATCGCGCGGATGGACGACACCCTGCCGTGGTACCGGGCCATGCCTCCGGAGAACCGGTCCTGGATCGGGCTCGTGGCCCAGGCCGGTATCGCCGCCTTCACCGAGTGGTTCCGGCACCCCGAGGCGCCCCAGGCCATCTCGACCGACGTCTTCGGCACGGCGCCCCGTGAGCTGACCCGCGCGATCACGCTGCGCCAGACCGTGGAGATGGTGCGCACCACCATCGAGGTCATGGAGAGCGCCATCGACGAGGTGGCCGCCCCCGGCGACGAGCGCGTGCTGCGCGAGGCGCTCCTGGTCTACGCGCGGGAGATCGCCTTCGCCACCGCCCAGGTCTACGCCCAGGCCGCCGAGGCACGCGGTGCCTGGGACGCCCGCCTGGAGTCGCTGGTGGTGAACGCGGTGCTCAGCGGCGAAGCAGACGAGGGCGCCGTGAGCCGGGCCGCCGCCCTCGGCTGGAACTCGCCGGAGAACGTGTGCGTGGTGCTCGGCACCGCCCCGGACGGCGACAGCGAGCTGACCGTGGAGGCGATCCGTCGGGCCGCCCGGCACGCCAAGCTCCAGGTGCTCACCGGGGTGCTCGGGGACCGTCTCGTGGTGATCGCCGGGGGCAGCTCGGTGCAGCCGCTGAACGTCGCCAAGTCGCTGATCGGCCCGTTCGCGCCGGGTCCGGTGGTCGCGGGGCCGGTCATGAACGACCTCCAGGCCGCGACCCGGTCCGCGCAGGCCGCGGCGGCGGGACTGAAGGCGTGCACCGCCTGGCAGGACGCACCCCGGCCGGTGCTGGCGGACGATCTGCTTCCGGAGCGCGCCATCGCGGGTGATCCCGGTGCGCGCGAGCAGTTGGTGGAGGAGATCTACAGACCGCTGGAGGAGGCGGGGTCGGCGCTCCTGGAGACGCTGAGTGTCTACCTGGAGCAGGCGAGCAGCCTGGAGGGCGCGGCGAGGATGCTCTTCGTTCACCCGAACACCGTGCGCTACCGGCTTCGACGTGTGACTGACGTCACCGGCTGGTCGCCCTCCGATGTACGATCCGCGTTCACGTTGCGGATCGCCCTGATCCTGGGGCGGCTCACCGACGGGGAGTCCCAGCCCTAGCCTTTTGTCGGGGGCCCACAAAAGCCTTCCATGTTCTTCGTCCCTGTCCCCACGGGCGGCTTCGGCCGTCTCCAAGAGAGAGTGTGAGAGTGCTCGTACTCGTCGCTCCCGGCCAGGGCGCCCAGACGCCCGGCTTCCTGACCCCCTGGCTCGAACTCCCCGGTGCCGCCGACCGCGTCGCCGCGTGGTCCGACGCCATCGGACTGGACCTCGTCCACTACGGAACGCAGGCCGACGCGGACGCGATCCGCGACACGGCTGTCGCGCAGCCGCTGCTGGTCGCGGCCGGGCTGCTGTCCGCCGCGGCACTGGGTGACATCTCGGAGATCGCGCCGGGCGCGGTGGCGGGCCACAGCGTCGGCGAGATCACCGCGGCCGCCTTCGCGGGCGTGCTGGACGACATCTCCGCGCTGAACCTGGTGCGCAAGCGGGGTCTGGCCATGGCCGACGCCGCCGCGATCACCGAGACCGGCATGTCGGCGCTGCTCGGCGGCGACCCGGAGGTCTCCGTCGCGCACCTGGAGAAGCTGGGCCTGACCCCGGCCAACATCAACGGCGCGGGCCAGATCGTCGCGGCGGGCACGATGGAGCAGCTCGCCGCGCTGCTGGAGGACAAGCCGGAGGGCGTCCGCAAGGTCGTCCCGCTGAAGGTGGCCGGCGCCTTCCACACCCGCCACATGGCGCCCGCCGTCGAGACGCTGGCCAAGGCCGCGGCCGAGCTGGCTCCGGCGGACCCGAAGCTGACCTACGTGTCCAACAAGGACGGCCGCACGGTCGCCTCCGGCACCGAGGTGCTCGAGCGGCTGGTCGGCCAGGTCGCCAACCCGGTCCGCTGGGACCTGTGCATGGAGACCTTCAAGGAACTGGGCGTCACCGCGCTGATCGAGGTGTGCCCCGGCGGCACGCTGACCGGCCTGGCCAAGCGCGCGCTGCCCGGTGTACGGACGCTCGCCCTGAAGACCCCCGAGGATCTCGACGCGGCGCGCGCGCTCATCGCCGAGACCGCGACTCCTGCCGCTGACGCGGCGGGCGCCTGACAAGGAGCCCATGGCAATGGCGAAGATCAAGCCCAGCAAGGGCGCCCCGTACGCGCGCATCCTCGGGGTCGGCGGCTACCGCCCGACCCGGGTGGTGCCCAACGAGGTGATCCTGGAGACGATCGACTCCTCCGACGAGTGGATCCGCTCCCGCTCCGGCATCGAGACCCGGCACTGGGCGGGCCCGGACGAGACGGTCGCCGCGATGTCCGTCGAGGCCGCGGGCAAGGCGATCGCCGACGCGGGCATCGACGCCGAGCAGATCGGCGCCGTGGTGGTCTCCACCGTCTCGCACTTCAGCCAGACCCCGGCCGTGGCCACGGAGATCGCGGACAAGCTGGGCACCGACAAGGCCGCCGCGTTCGACATCTCGGCGGGCTGCGCGGGCTTCGGCTACGGTCTGACCCTCGCCAAGGGCATGGTGGTGGAAGGTTCCGCCGAGTACGTGCTCGTCATCGGCGTGGAGCGGCTCAGCGACCTGACCGACCTGGAGGACCGCGCGACGGCCTTCCTGTTCGGTGACGGCGCGGGCGCGGTCGTGGTCGGCCCCTCCAAGGAGCCCGCCATCGGCCCGACCGTGTGGGGCTCCGAGGGCGACAAGGCCGGCACCATCAAGCAGACCGTGCCGTGGGACCGCTTCGCCGTCGGCGACGTCTCCCAGCTCCCCCTGGACAGCGCGGGCAATGTCAAGTTCCCCGCGATCACGCAGGAGGGCCAGGCGGTGTTCCGCTGGGCCGTGTTCGAGATGGCGAAGGTCGCCCAGCAGGCGCTGGAAGCGGCCGGGATCTCCTCGGACGACCTGGACGTCTTCATCCCGCACCAGGCCAATGTGCGGATCATCGACTCGATGGTGAAGACTCTGAAGCTGCCGGAGCATGTCACGGTCGCCCGTGACATCCGTACCACCGGCAACACCTCGGCCGCGTCGATCCCGCTCGCGATGGAGCGGCTTCTGGCGACCGGCGAGGCCAAGAGCGGCGACACGGCGCTCGTCATCGGATTCGGGGCGGGTCTGGTCTACGCCGCCACGGTCGTTACCCTCCCCTAGGCACTCCGTGCCGGACCGTCCGGTCCGATACGGGGAAAAATGCCGCTTAACTGTCTGAACATCGAAGAAGGAGAGCGCCTGACATGGCCGCCACCCAGGAAGAGATCGTCGCGGGCCTTGCCGAGATCGTGAACGAGATCGCCGGCATCCCCACCGAGGACGTCCAGCTCGACAAGTCCTTCACGGACGACCTCGACGTCGACTCCCTGTCCATGGTCGAGGTCGTCGTCGCCGCCGAAGAGCGCTTCGACGTGAAGATCCCGGACGAGGACGTCAAGAACCTCAAGACCGTCGGTGACGCCACCGACTACATCCTCAAGCACCAGGGCTGAGTCACCCCTCGGCCCTAGGCTGCTAGGCCCCGCCACCCGGCGGTGGCGCCGTCGAATCCCGCATCTGTTGGAGAAAGAATTCCCGTGAGCCCGACCAATCGCACCGTGGTCGTCACCGGTATCGGCGCAACCACACCGCTGGGTGGCGACGCAGCTTCCACCTGGGAGGCACTGCTCGCCGGCCGGTCCGGCGTCAGCCGCCTCGAGCAGGAGTGGGCGGCTGAGCTGCCGGTCAAGATCGCCGCGCAGATCGCCGTCGAGCCGGGCGAGATCATCCCCCGGCCGCAGGCCCGCAAGCTGGACCGCTCGGCGCAGTTCGCGCTGATCGCCGCTCAGGAGGCCTGGAAGGACGCCGGTTACACCGCCAAGGCCGGTGAGGACCAGTCCGTGAACCCCGACCGCCTCGGCGCGGTCATCGCCTCCGGCATCGGCGGCGTGACGACCCTGCTCGACCAGTACGACGTGCTGAAGGAGAAGGGCGTACGCCGCGTCTCCCCGCACACCGTGCCGATGCTGATGCCCAACTCCCCGGCGGCCAACGTCGGTATCGAGCTGGGCGCGCGTGCCGGTGTGCACACCCCGGTCTCGGCCTGCGCCTCGGGCGCGGAGGCCATCGGGTACGCGATCGAGATGATCCGCACCGGGCGTGCGGACGTGGTCGTGGCCGGTGGTACCGAGGCCGCCATCCACCCGCTTCCCATCGCCGCCTTCGGCAACATGATGGCGATGTCCAAGAACAACGACGACCCCGAGGGCGCCTCCCGCCCCTACGACTCGGGCCGTGACGGCTTCGTGCTCGGTGAGGGCGCCGGTGTCGTCGTGCTGGAGTCCGAGGAGCACGCCAAGGCGCGTGGCGCCCGGATCTACGCCGAGGCCGTCGGCCAGGGCGTCTCCGCCGACGCGCACCACATCACGCAGCCGGAGCCCTCGGGCAACGGCATCGCGCAGGCGCTGCAGAACCTGCTGGACTCGACCGACCTGAAGCCGGCGGAGATCGTGCACGTGAACGCGCACGCGACCTCGACGCCGCAGGGTGACGTGGCCGAGATCAAGGCGCTGCGGAAGGTCTTCGGCGACGACGTCGACCACATGGCCATCTCGGCGACCAAGTCGATGACGGGTCACCTGCTGGGCGGTGCGGGCGGTATCGAGACCGTCGCGTCCATCCTGGCGCTGGTGAACCGGAAGGCTCCGCCGACCATCAACGTCTCCGAGCTCGACCCCGAGGTGAACGCGGACGTCGTCGTCGGCGAGGCGCGGGCTCTGCCCGAGGGCCGCATCGCCGCGCTGAACGACTCGTTCGGCTTCGGCGGCCACAACGTGGTGCTGGCGTTCCGCAGCGTCTGACGCGCAGAACCTGACGCACAGCATGAGGAAGGCCCCCACCGAGGTGGGGGCCTTCCTCATGTACGAGCGCTCTACGGGCGGCTCACACCACCTGGTGGAGCCAGCGGACCGGGGCTCCCTCGCCCGCGTAGCGGAAGGGTTCGAGTTCGTCGTCCCAGGGCTTGCCG
Source organism: Streptomyces seoulensis (assembly GCF_022846655.1). NCBI lineage: Bacteria > Bacillati > Actinomycetota > Actinomycetes > Kitasatosporales > Streptomycetaceae > Streptomyces > Streptomyces seoulensis. The sequence continues at coordinate 1,345,350 of NZ_AP025667.1, read as the reverse complement.
AGGAGCTTGGACAACTCGGCCTCCAGGTCGGTCTCGCCCTGCCTGCTGCGCTGGAGGGCGGCACGCAGGCGGTCCTCGGGGATGAGGATGTCGCCGTGGATACCGGTGACGGCGTGGAAGATGCCGAGGTCGGGGGTGCAGCTGTAGCGCTCGCCCTCGGCGGCGGAGGAGGGCTCGGCGGTCACCTCGAAGCGGAGCAACTGCCAGCCGCGCAGCGCGGAGGCGAGCTTGGAGGCGGTGGCCGCCTCGCCCTGCCAGGAGAACTCCGAGCGCCAGGTGCCGGGGGCGGCGGGCTGCCTGATCCAGTCGAGGCTGACGCGTGTGCCCAGCACCCCGGCGATGGCCCACTCGACATGCGGGCACAGCGCGCGCGGCGCGGAGTGCACGTACAGAACTCCACGTGTCGTCACCGGAACCTCCGGGCTGAGCGGGACATCTTGCGGCTGACTGAGCGGCAGTGACGCGAAGGCCGCACTGATGGCGAGGCTACCTTGCGGGGATGCAAGGAGTGTGACGTACCGTCGGTCCCGGTGCCAGGAAACCTGCGCCATTCACCCAGGGGGACGCTTGTACGGGGGTGTGCCGTTCCAGCGTGGCCGGACGGGAACCCTCGCGCGTTGTGATGGGTGGGCGTACCGGCACGCGGTGCGCCGACTAGCGAGGGGACCTGCGGGGATGCGGAAACCAGGCCACCGGGCGCGGGCCGTCCTCGCCGTGCTGGCGGCGGCCGTGCTGGCGAGCGGGTGTGACTCCATCCGGGGTGACGGCGTGGGCACGGGCGTGTCCCGGCCGTCGGCGAGGCCGTCGCCGGCGTGGGACGCGAGCCCGGACTCGATCGCGGCGGTGGGCGACTCGATCACGCGCGGCTTCGACGCGTGCCAGGTGCTCTCGGACTGCCCCAGCGTCTCCTGGGCGACCGGCGGCGACGCGTCGGTGGACAGCCTGGCGGTGCGGCTGCTGGGCCGGCGGGGCGCGGCCGAGCGGGGCTGGAACTACGCGGTGACCGGAGCCCGGATGGCCGACCTGCCGGACCAGGTGGCGCTGGCGGTGAAGCGCCGGCCGGAGCTGGTGACGGTGATGGTGGGGGCGAACGACGCCTGCCGCTCCTCGGTGTCGGCGATGACCCCGGTGGCGGACTTCCGCGCGGACTTCGAGCGGTCGATGGCCGCGCTGCGCGAGAAGCTGCCGCGGACGCAGGTGTACGTGGCGAGCGTGCCGAACCTGCTGCGGCTGTGGTCGCAGGGGCGTGCGGACCCGCTGGGCAAGGAGGTGTGGAAGCTGGGCATCTGCCCGTCGATGCTGCGCGGCGCGGACGATCTGACCGAGGCGGCGACGGTGCGCCGGGAGGAGGTCCAGCGGCGGGTGCAGGCGTACAACTCGGTGCTGGCCGAGGTGTGCGCGAAGGACGAGCGCTGCCGCTCCGACGGCAACGCGGTCTTCGACTACCGCTTCGGCACAGGGCAGTTGAGCCAGTGGGACTGGTTCCACCCGAGCCGGGACGGTCAGGCCAGGCTCGCCGAGATCGCGTACCGGAAGGTCACGGAGCGCTGACCGTGACCTAAGGTTTCCCACATGGGCGAACTTTTCGGCACACTTTCCGACGGGACCCAGGTGCACCGCTGGACGCTCGAGCGCGGTGGGGTGCGGGTCCGGGTGCTGTCGTACGGCGGGATCGTGCAGACGGCCGAGGTGCCGGACCGGGAGGGGCACGCGGCGGACGTGGTGCTCGGGTTCCCGTCCCTCCAGGGCTACGTGGACCATCCGGGGCCCTATCTGGGCGCGTTGGTGGGCCGGTACGCCAACCGCATCGCGGGCGGCAGCTTCCCGCTGGACGGGCGGACGTACGCCCTGGCGCGGAACAACGGGCCCAACTCGCTGCACGGCGGTGAGCGCGGCTTCGACCGGTACGTGTGGGACGCGGAGCCGGTGGAGCACGGGCTGCGGCTGAGCCGGGTCAGCCCGGACGGCGAGGAGGGCTTCCCGGGGCGGCTGGAGGTGTCGGCGACGTACGCGCTGGACGCGTCGGGCGCGCTGCGGATCGCCTACGAGGCGGTGACGGACGCGCCGACGGTCGTGAACCTCACCAACCACTCGTACTGGAACCTGGGCGGCTCGGGCCACGCGGGCGGTCACGAGCTGCGGCTGGACGCCTCGCGGTACACGCCGGTGGACGACGGTCTGATCCCGGCGGGCGAGCCGCTGGACGTGACCGGCTCGCGCTTCGACTTCCGCGCCTCCCGCAAGATCGGCTCGGGGTACGACCACAACTTCGTGCTGGACAAGGGCGTGACGGGGGCGGCCGAGGAGGTGGCCGAGCTGTACGACCCGGCGTCCGGGCGGGTGCTGACGGTGGCGACGACCGAGCCGGGCCTCCAGCTCTACACCGCCGACCATCTGGGCGCCCCGTTCGCGCCGGGCGAGGGGGTGGCGCTGGAGACCCAGCACTTCCCTGACTCGCCGAACCGCCCGGACTTCCCGACCACCCGGCTGGAGCCGGGCGAGGTGTACCGCTCGGAGACCGTGTACGGCTTCGGGGTCCGCTAGAGGCCCCGGACAGCATTCAGCCCCGGTCCAGGTGTCAGGTTCCGGGACCGGGGCTGGTGTCGACGTTAATCCGCGCCGGGCGGCTCGGGGCCACGGATCGGGGGTCCGGGCGGGTTCTCCTACGAACCCTTCACGCGCGCCCCACGACTTCGCCTCCTCCGCCCGCCGGAACGGGCGTCGTGCGTGGTCAGGCGGTGACCGGCCGCTCGCTCTCCGGCTGTTCCTCGGCGAGGGGTTCGCCGAGGAGGTCGCGGGCGAGGAGGGTGGCTCCGGCCACCGCGCCGGGCATCAGGAAGACCGCGACGACGGGGACCAGGAAGGCGAGGCCCAGCGGGACGCCGAAGCCCCAGGCGAGCATCTTGCGCGAGCGCAGCAGGCCGAGGCGGGCGCGCAGGTCGATGCCCCGGCGCTGGAGGGCGACGGCGGTCAGTTCCTCGGTGAGGAAGAACCCGGTGACGAAGAAGCCGAGGACCGGGACGACGGTCTGGCCGACGACGGGCAGGAAGCCGAGCGCGAAGAGCAGGACGCCCCAGACGCAGGCGCGCAGCAGGATGCGCAGGCTGTCGCGGGCGGAGATCCACAGCTCGCGCCACAGGGGCAGGTCGGAGCTGGGCGCGGTGCCGTCGGGCGAGACGTCGGCGTCGGTGCGCTCCGACAGGCTCTCGTAGAAGGGCTGGCCGAGCAGCAGGGTGGCTGCGGTGAAGGTGAGCACCGCCAGCAGCAGGGCGAGGGCGAACAGCACGACGGTGAGGAAGCCCCGGAACACGCCCTGCCAGGGACTGGCCCAGTCGTCGGCGAACGGGGTCGCCCAGGAGACGGCGTCCGAGCCCCACAGGGCGAGCGCGACCAGCGCCACCGTGTAGAGGACGAGTGTGATCAGGCCGGGCAGCAGCCCGAAGCCGTACTGCCGTCCGTGCCGGGCCACCCACCGCTGGCCGCTGAGGAGATGACGGAACCCCACCCCGAAGTCACGCATGACGGGGACTTTACCCGGCGCCGCGCGGGGGCCGGGCGGCCGGTCGGCGGTTCAGGCGCCCAGCATGCGGCGCAGCAGGTCGCGCAGGGAGGCGCGTTCGTCGGCGGAGAGGCCGGCGAGGGGCTCGCGGGCGAAGCGCAGACCCTCGCGCAGCTCGCGGGCGACCCGCAGCCCCTCCTCGGTGGCGGCGGCGAGCTTGACCCGGCGGTCGGCGCTGTCGGGGCGGCGCTCGGCCAGGCCGCGCGCCTCCAGCCGGTCCACGATCCCGGTCACGTTGGACGGCTCGCACTTCAGCCGCTGGGCGAGCTTGCGCATGGGCAGCGGTTCGAGGGCGAGGAGGCTGAGCAGCCGGGCCTGCGGACCGGTGAGCGCGTGGGTGGCCGCGGCCTCCTCGTAGTCCGCGTAGAAGCGGGCCACGACGTCGCCGATCAGCTCGACGACCTCCATGGCCAGGGGGTCGGCGGCGCGGTGGTGCGCGGCGGGACGTGGCGGCGGGGTGGACATGCCGTCCAGGATACCGGGTTACTTGACATCCTGAAATATTCAGGCGCATGGTTGTTTCAGGTTCTGAAGCATTTTTGAGGAAGAAGGTCGTCCCCCATGTCCGACTCCCCCACCCTTCCCGCGGTGAGCCGCGAGTGGCACCTGCTGCGCCGTCCGGTCGGCTGGCCGGAGCCCGAGGACTTCGCGCTCGTCGAGGTGCCGCTGCCGGTACCCGGCGAGGGCCAGGTGCTGGTGCGGAACGAATACCTCTCGGTGGACCCGTACATGCGGGGCCGGATGAGTGCCGCGAAGTCCTACTCCGCCCCGTTCGGGCTGGGTGAGCCGATGGAGGGCGGCGCGGTGGGCGTGGTCGTCGCCTCCGACGTCGACGGCGTCGAGGTCGGCGACCATCTGCTGCACTTCCTCGGCTGGCGCGAGTACGCGGCCGTGGACGCGAAGAAGGCCGTCAAGGTCGACCCGGACGCCGCGCCGCTGTCGACGTACCTCGGCGTGCTCGGCATGACCGGTCTGACCGCGTACGCCGGTCTGCTGCGCACCGCCGGCTTCAAGGAGGGCGACGTCGTCTTCGTCTCCGGCGCCGCCGGGGCCGTGGGCAGCCAGGTCGGCCAGCTCTCCAAGCTGAAGGGCGCCTCGCGGGTCATCGGCTCGGCCGGGTCCGACGAGAAGGTCCGCCTGCTGGTGGACGAGTACGGCTTCGACGCCGCGTTCAACTACAAGGACGGCCCGGTGGACGAGCAGCTCCGCGCGGCCGCCCCGGACGGCATCGACGTGTACTTCGACAACGTCGGCGGCGACCACCTCCAGGCCGCCATCGGCGCGCTCAACCTGCACGGCCGCATCGCCATCTGCGGCGCGATCTCGGTCTACAACAACACCGAGCCCGCCCCCGGCCCGAACAACCTCACCCGGCTGATCCAGACCCGCGGCCGCATCGAGGGCTTCCTGGTCGGCGACCACTACGACCTCCAGCCGGAGTTCGTGGGCGAGGTCGGGCCGTGGGTCGCCTCGGGCGAGCTGAAGTACCGCGAGACGGTCGTGGACGGCATCCAGAACACGCTGGAGGCGTTCCTCGGGGTGCTGCGCGGCGACAACACCGGAAAGATGATCGTCAAGCTCTGATCCGGCACGCACCGGTGACGTGGACCCGGTGCCGGTCGTTGGGCCGGGCGGAAGGCCGCATCCCTGGACGTGGGGTGCGGCCTTTCGCCATGTCCCGGCTCAGCCGCCCAGCGCCGCCCGGTGCACGGCCGCCGCCAGGCGGTCGTTCTCCGCCGCCGCGCCGCCCGGGTGGGCGAAGCGGCGGCGGGTGTAGCCGTAGGCGAGGCCGCTGCGCGGGTCGGCGAACGCCTGTGAGCCGGCCGCGCCGCAGTGGCCGACGGTGCCCGCCCCGAGGAAGGGGTGCCAGGAGTCGGCCGTGCACTCGAAGCCGAGACCGAACACCCCGCGGGCGCGGGTCACCAGGTCGTGGCCGACCGAGTGCGGCTGGCCGAACTCCGCGAGGACGTCGCTCTTGAGCAGCGGCGCCTTCCCGTCCACCTCGCTGATCATCGCCGCGTACATCCCGGCCAGACCGCGCGCCGAGGCGACCCCGCCCACGGATGCCTGCCCGCTCGCGCGGACGGCGCGGTCGTTCGGCAGCGCCTGGAGGTCGGTGGGCTGCGGGGCATGCTGGTTTATGGCGATGGCCGGGAGGGTGTGCGGACCGCTGCGGCGCAGCTCGGCCTCCGCCTGCTGGGCCGGGGTCGGCATCATGGGCTGGGTGGCGCGGAACCGGGGCTCGCGCGAGGCGGGCAGTCCGAGGTGGAAGTCCAGCCCGTAGGGGGCGCGGACCCGCTCCTCGTACAGCTCCTGGAGGGTGTGGCCGGTGGCCCGGCGGACCACCTCGCCGGTGAGGGCGCCCATCGTCAGCGAGTGGTAGCCGAAGGCCGTGCCGGGGCGCCAGAAGGGGCGCTGGTCGGCGAGGCGTTCGGCGAGCGCGCGGTCGTCGGCCAGCTCGGCCGCGCTGAAGCCGGTGTCGGTGCCGACCAGTCCGGCGCGGTGCGCGAGCAGGTCGCGCAGGGTCAGCGCACCCTTGCCCTCGACACCGAACTCGGGCCAGTAGTAGGTGACTTTGCGGTCCAGTTCCAGTGTGCCGTCCTGGACCAGCAGGGCCGCGACCAGATGGGCGGCGCCCTTGGTGGAGGAGAAGACGCCGTACAGCGAGCCGCCGTCCACGTCGTCACCCGCCCACAGGTCGACGACCCGGCGGCCGTCCACATAGGCGCACAACTGGCCTTCGTAATCTGGCTGTTCACCGGAGACGAACGCGGCGAATTCCTCGCGCACCGCCTCGAACCCCTCGGCGACCGTGCCCTGGACGTCGATGTCCTGACTCATCCGCTCTCCTCAACTGAGCCGCTGCTCGCTGCTCCTCCTCGCACGGCGCCGGATCCGGCCGGCGCATTCCGAGGTCGTGTACGGCGAGATGTACCTGTTCGACTCAACCGCCGCGGGGCCCGGTTGGTGTCACCGTTGCCCCGGATGGCCGATGGCACGGGGGTTCGTACGGCAGCGACCGGGGCACGGACGGGCGGCCGGGTCTCAGGGCGTGCGCCTACCCGTGCCGGGGCGGCGGACGCAGGCCGTCGGGGCGCGCCTGCGGGTCGGACGCCGCCGGTACACAGCGGTTCGGCCCGCCGGGGGCCATGGCAGGGACGCCCCCGGAGGTCACGGCGTGCGCCGCGGCGCCTACGTGCACCACCACAGGAAGCGGTCGCAGCTCTTGGTCGGGGTGGGCTGGGGGGCCGGGCCGGAGGTGGTGGGGGCCGCGGTCGGGGTGGGGGTGGGCTTGGCCGGCGCCGGACGGGCGGGGGCCGGGGCCGAGTCCCCGGGGGTGGTGGCGGGGCGTTCGGTGACCGGTTCGGCCGACGGGGACTCGGACGCCTTCTCGGTGGGGGACTCGGACGGGGACGCGGAGGCCGAGTCCGAGGGTGAGGCCGAGGCGCTGCGGGCGCTGGTCGCGGCGGCGGAGGCGCTGCCCGGCGCCGCGCCGGTCGCGTCGGGCGGGACGGAGGCCGCGCCGCCGTCCGGGGAGGCGTCGCCGGAGGCGGCGGGCCGGTCGAAGGAGAAGGGGGCGTCGGTGCCCAGTTCGGCGAGGCTCAGGGCGCCCGCCGCCAGTACGAACCCGGTGGCCACGATGAGGGTGCGGCGTCTGCGGCGGCGGTGCGCTGCGGCCTTCCGGTCGCGTCTGCTGCCGTCGGGGGCGGGATCGTCCGGCTCGTCGGGGTCCGGATCGTCGTACGCGGGCTCGGGGGCGGCGGATCCGGCGGGCGGCTCGTACGTCCCGCGTCTGTCGGCCTGTTGGGGCACTCTCGGCGGCTCGGGGACGGGAGCGGCGTCGGGGGCGGGGACGGGAGCAGCGTCGGCCGCGGGGGCCGGGGCGGCCTGTCCCTGGGAGGCGGCGCTCGGTCCGTAGGGGTCCGCCACCGTGCCCGCCGGGGCGTGGGTGACCGGCGCGACGGCTGTCAGAGCGGGCGCGCCGCAGCCGGGGCAGGCCAGGGCGCCGTTGAGGTGCCGTCGGCACGGGTGGCAGTAGTCCATGACGCGGGAAGACTAGATTCCACCCGGGTCACGTTCCTAGGTGCCGCTGTGAAGGTTTGGTGCGGGACCGGAAATCCTCCGCATCCCGTTGCCGGAACCGTTACGTGTTCACCCCATTGACACCCCCCGCGCCCGCTCCCTACTGTCGCGCCAGCATTTCGAACGCATGACGAAATTTCGAACACCGAGGGGTGGACGGGCGTGCGTATCACCGGAATCAGCACCCATGTGGTCGGCACACCGTGGCGCAATCTGACCTATGTGCAGGTCCACACGGACGAAGGGCTCACCGGCGTCGGGGAGACCCGCATGCTCGGCCACACCGACGCCCTGCTCGGCTACTTGCGGGAGGCCGAGGCCAACCACGTCGTGGGCTCGGACCCGTTCGCCGTGGAGGACCTGGTCCGCCGGATGAAGTACGGCGACTTCGGCCGGGCCGGGGAGATCGTGATGTCCGGGATCGCGGTCATCGAGATGGCCTGCTGGGACATCAAGGGCAAGGCGCTCGGCGTACCGGTGTGGCAACTGCTCGGCGGGAAGGTCACCGACCGGGTCAAGGCGTACGCCAACGGCTGGTACACCACCGAACGCACCCCTCAGGCGTACCACGAGGCGGCCCGCGCGGTCGTGGACCGGGGCTACCGGGCCCTGAAGATCGACCCGTTCGGCACCGGCCACTTCGAGCTGGACCACGAGCGGACCCGGTACGCCGTCTCGCTGATCGAGGCCGTACGGGACGCGATCGGGCCGGACACCGAGCTGATGCTGGAGATGCACGGCCGCTTTTCCCCCGCCACCGCGATCCGGCTAGCCCGCGAACTGGCGCCTTTCGAGCCCGCGTGGCTGGAGGAGCCGGTGCCGCCGGAGAATCTGAAGGCGCTCCAGAAGGTGGCCGCCAGGGTGGACATCCCGGTCGCCACCGGGGAGCGCGTGCACGACCGGATCGAGTTCCGCGAGCTGTTCGAGAGCCAGGCGGCGGACATCCTCCAGCCGGACGTCGGGCACATCGGCGGCATCTGGGAGACGCGCAAGCTGGCCGCGACCGCCGAGACCCACTACATGCTGCTCGCCCCGCACAACGTCGGCGGCCCGGTCCTCACCGCCGCCTCGCTCCAAGTCGGTTTCAGTACGCCGAACTTCAAGATCCTGGAGCACTTCAACGACTTCGCGGACGCGGAGATCAAGAACGTGGTCAAGGGTGCGCCCGAGGTGGTCGACGGCTACTTCCACCTCTCCGACGCCCCCGGTCTCGGCGTCGAGCTGGACACCGACGCGGCAGCCGAGTTCCCCCAGCAGCAGGCCCGGTTCGACCTGTGGGCCGAGGGCTGGGAGCGGCGCCGGCCGAAGGGGACGATGTGAGCGTCCAGGTCGTGGTCGAGGCGCCGGGCGCGCACCGGCTGGAGCCGCACACGCCCCGCCCGCCGGGCCCCGGCGAGGCGCTGGTCGCCGTGCACGCGGTCGGCGTCTGCGGCAGCGACCGCGAGCTGTACCGGGGCAACCGGCCCGCGCAGTACGTGCGTTACCCGGTGGTGCCCGGCCACGAGTGGTCGGGGACGGTCCGCGCGGTGGGCGCCGGGGTGCCGGAGGATCTGGCGGGCCGCAAGGTGGTCGGCGAGGGGTTCCGCAACTGCCAGGTGTGCGAGCGCTGCCACGCGGGCGAGACGACGCTGTGCGAGGCGGGGTACGAGGAGACCGGCTTCACCCGGCCCGGCGCGATGGCTCCCACGCTCACCCTGCCCGCCCGGCTGCTGCATCCGCTGCCCGACGGCGCCGACCTCACCGCGGCCGCCCTGCTGGAGCCCGCCGCCTGTGTCGCGGCCGCCGCGCTGCTGGCCGACGCCCGGCCGGGCGAGCGGGTGGCGGTGGTCGGCGCGGGGACGCTGGGGATGCTCGCGGTGCGTTTCCTCGCCGCGGTCTCGCCCAGGGAGCTGCTGGTGGTGGGACTCGACCGCGAACGCGAGGCATTGGCCAAGGAGTTCGGCGCCACCACCTTCGGCCTGAGCGGCACGGACCTGCCCGGCGGCTTCGACGTGGTGATCGAGGCCGCCGGCTCCGCCGAGGCCGCCCGCACGGCGGCCGCACTGCTCCGGCGCGGTGGACGCCTGGTGCTGACCGGCATCCCGGCACCGGGTGCCGACGGCCTCGACCCGGCCGACCTCGTCGTACGGCGGCTGGAGGTGCGCACGGTCTTCGGCGCGCCCCCGGCGGCCTGGGCGCACGCGGTACGGCTGTTCGGCGCCGGGCTGCTGGACCCGCTGCCCCTGGTGACGCACCGGCTGCCGCTGACGGAGTTCGCGCGGGCGGTCGGGCTGGCCGGGCCGGGGGTGGGGAAGGTGCTCCTGCTGCCCTGACCCGCACCCGCGCGGCCCCTGAGGCCCTCCCGCCCGAAGATCCGAACCCTGTCCGGCATACCGAACACGAAAGGCAGCCCGTGACCGACCTTTCCGCTCCGGCAGTCCGCAGGCCCGGTGAGCAGGCGCTCGCCGCTCTGGGACTGGGCGCGCCCGCCCCCGACCCGGCCGACGCCTCCCCGCACCGCTTTCCGGGCGGGGGTACCTGGCGCACCGAGATCCCGTCGTGCGAGGGACCCGAGGCGCTGGCCGTCGTGCTCGCCGAGGCGGACCGGCTGGACGTTCCGGTGCACCGGATCAGCCAGGGCAGCGGCGTGTGGATGCTGACGGACGCCGAGATCACCGAGATGGCCGGGGCGACCCGCGAACGCGGCATCGAGCTGTGTCTGTTCACCGGGCCACGCGGCACCTGGGACATCGGGGGCGCGGTGCGCTCCGACTCGCGTGGCGCCGGCCCGCGCGCCCGTGGCCACGACGCGGTGGCCGGCTGCGTCGAGGACGCGGTGCGCGCGACCGAACTGGGCGTGCGCTGCCTGCTGGTGGCCGATGAGGGCGTGCTGTGGGCGCTGCACCGGGCACGGGAGTCCGGGGTGCTCCCGGCGGACACCACGCTCAAGGTCTCCGCGCTGATCGGCCCGGTCAACCCGGTCTCCTACGCGGTGTTCGAGCGGCTGGGCGCCGACTCGATCAACGTGCCCGGCGATCTCACCCTCGCCCATCTCACCGAGATCCGCCGGGTCTCCGGCGCCCCCATGGACATGTACATCGAGGCACCGGACGACCTCGGCGGCCAGGTACGGATGTACGAGGTGGCCGAGCTGATCCGGCGCGGCGCCCCGCTGTACCTGAAGTTCGGCCTGTCGAAGGCGCCCGGCATCTATCCGTGGGGCGCCCACCTCAGGAGCGTGGCCCTGGACACCGCGCGGGAGCGGGTGCGGCGCGGCCGGCTGGCGCTGGACCTGCTCGCCCGGCACGGCGCCGACCAGGGCATGGCTCCGCTGGGCACCCGCCTGCCCGGCCCGCTGCACCGCTTCCCGACCACCGCGTGACCCGTACGACCCCCGCACCACGCACGGCCCGACCCGCTCAACGCCGAGACGAAAAAGGACGGTTCACCATGCGCGACCGGTTCACCGCACGCTCCCCCAGAGTCGCCTTCGCCGCGACCGCCGTACTCGCCCTCACCCTGACCGCCTGCGGGCAGAGCGGCGAGGGCGGGGCCGAGGACAAGGGCGGCGACGCCAAGGGCGGCACCATCGGCGTCGCCATGCCCACCAAGTCCTCCGAACGCTGGATCGCGGACGGCGCCAACGTCGTCAAGGACCTGCGGGCCAAGGGGTACAAGACCAAGCTGGTCTACGGCGAGGACGACCCGGACACCCAGGTCGCCCAGATCGAGAACCTCATCACCCAGGGCGTCAAGGGCCTGGTCATCGCGGCGATCGACAACAAGTCCCTGAACAACGTGCTCCAGGAGGCCGCCGACGCCCACATCCCGGTCATCGCCTACGACCGGCTGATCCTCGGCACGAAGAACGTCGACTACTACGCCTCCTTCGACAACGAGAAGGTCGGCGAGCTGCAGGCCACTTACATCACGCACCGGCTCGGGCTGGACAGCGGCAAGAAGGGGCCGTTCTCCATAGAACTGTTCGCCGGGTCCAACGACGACAACAACACCAAGTACTTCTTCGGCGGCGCGATGAAGGTGCTCCAGCCGTACATCGACAAGAAGCAGCTCGTGGTGAAGTCCGGGCAGACCGCGCTCAACCAGGTCACCACCCTGCGCTGGGACGGCACCACCGCCCAGCACCGCATGGAGGACCTGCTGACCTCGGCCTACCGCTCCGGCCGGGTAGACGCGGTGCTCTCCCCCTACGACGGCATCTCCATCGGCATCCTGTCCGCGCTGAAGTCGGACGGGTACGGCCAGAAGGGCAAGCCGCTGCCGGTCGTCACCGGGCAGGACGCGGAGCTGGCGTCGGTGAAGTCGATCATCGCCGGGGAGCAGACGCAGACCGTCTACAAGGACACCCGCAAGCTCGCCGAGGTCGCGGCCGACATGGTGGACGCCACCCTCAAGGACAAGAAGCCCGAGGTCAACGACTCCAAGACCTATGACAACGGTGCCAAGGTCGTGCCCGCCTATCTACTCCAGCCGGTCAGCGTCGACAAGGGCAACTACCGCGAGGTCCTGGTCGACGGCGGCTACTACACCGAGTCCCAGCTCAAGTGACGGCCGAATCCCCCAGCACGGCCGGGCCCGTGCTCGAGATGCGCTCGATCGTCAAGACCTTCCCCGGCGTCAAGGCCCTCTCCGACGTCACCCTGACCGTCCGCCCCGGCGAGGTGCACGCCATCTGCGGGGAGAACGGTGCCGGGAAGTCCACCCTGATGAAGGTGCTCTCCGGCGTCCATCCGTACGGCAGTTACGAGGGCGAGGTGCGCTTCGAGGGGGAGGAGTGCCGGTTCCGGGACATCCGGGCCAGTGAGCGGCAGGGCATCGTCATCATCCACCAGGAACTGGCCCTGGTGCCCTACCTCTCCCTCGCGGAGAACCTGTTCCTCGGCAACGAGCACGCCCGGCGCGGTCTGATCGACTGGACGGAGACCCTGCGGCACGCCACGAAGCTGCTGCGCCGGGTCGGCCTGGACGAGCACCCGGAGACCCGGGTCGCGGACATCGGCGTGGGCAAGCAGCAGTTGGTGGAGATCGCCAAGGCGCTGGCGAAGTCGGTGCGGCTGCTGATCCTGGACGAGCCGACGGCCGCGCTGAACGACGAGGACAGCGGGAAACTCCTGGACCTGATCCTGGAGTTGAAGGCCCAGGGCATCACCTGCATCGTCATCTCGCACAAGCTGAACGAGATCCGCCGGGTCGCCGACTCGGTGACCGTCCTCCGGGACGGCCGCTCGGTGGAGACCCTGGACGTGCGGGCGCCGGAGACCACCGAGGAGCGGATCATCGCGGGCATGGTCGGCCGCGACCTCGACCACCGCTTCCCCGAACGCCCGCCGCACCAGGCGGAGTCGGGGGCGGCCCCCGCGCTGGAGGTGCGCGGCTGGACCGTACGGCATCCCATCGACCGGCAGCGCAAGGTCGTCGACGACGTATCGATCGAGGTGCGCCGGGGCGAGATCGTCGGCATCGCCGGGCTGATGGGCGCGGGCCGCACCGAGCTGGCGATGAGCGTGTTCGGCCGCTCCTACGGCCGGTACGCGGGCGGCACGGTGTTCAAGGACGGCCGGGAGATCCGTACCCGGACCGTGGCGGAGGCGGTCGGGCACGGGATCGCGTACGTCACCGAGGACCGCAAGCACTACGGGCTCAACCTCATCGACACCGTGCACCGCAACGTCTCGCTGACCGCGCTGGGCAAGCTGGCCCGGCGCGGGATCGTGGACGAGCACGCGGAGCGCCGGGCGGCGGAGGGGTTCCGTACCGCCATGAACATCAAGGCGCCGACGGTGCTGGAGCCGGTGGGCCGGCTGTCGGGCGGCAACCAGCAGAAGGTCGTCCTCAGCAAGTGGATCTTCGCGGACCCGGACGTGCTGATCCTGGACGAGCCGACGCGGGGCATCGACGTGGGCGCCAAGTACGAGATCTACACCGTGATCGGCCGGCTCGCCGCCGAGGGCCGAGCGGTCGTCTTCATCTCCTCCGAACTGCCCGAGCTGCTCGGCATGTGCGACCGGATCTACACCATGGCCGCCGGGCGGCTGACCGGCGAGGTGCCAGGGGCCGGGGCCACACAGGAAGCGCTGATGCGCCTGATGACCAGAGACGAAGAGGTGACGCCATGAGCGCGGACGTGACGGCCCCGGCACCGCCGGAGCGCGGCGGACCGCCCGCCGGACCGGGCGTGCTCCGGCTGATGCTGGACGGCCTGCGCCGCAACATGCGCCAGTACGGGATGGTGATCGCGCTCGGCCTGATCGTGGCCCTGTTCGCGGTGTGGACCGACGGGGACCTGCTGCTGCCGCGCAACGTGTCCAACCTGGTGCTGCAGAACAGCTACATCCTGGTGCTGGCGATCGGGATGATGCTGGTGATCATCTCGGGGCACATCGACCTGTCGGTGGGCTCGCTGACCGCGTTCGTCGGGGCGTTCCTGGCCGTGCTGAACGTGCGGCACGACGTGCCCTGGCCGCTCGCGCTGGTGCTCTGCCTGCTGGTGGGCGCGGCGGCGGGGGCGGTGCAGGGGTATCTGATCGCCTACCTGGGCATCCCGTCGTTCATCGTGACGCTCGCCGGGATGCTGCTCTTCCGGGGGCTGACGGAGATCCTGCTGAAGGGGCAGACCCTGGGACCGTTCCCGGACGGGCTCCAGAAGCTGGGCAACGGCTTCCTGCCCGCCTTCGGCCCCGACACCGACTACCACAACCCGACGCTGCTGCTCGGGCTTGCACTGATCGCGGCCGTGGTCTGGCAGGAGGTCCAAGGGCGGCGCAGGCAGGCGGAGTTCGCGCTCCAGGTGCCTCCGCTGAGGCTGTTCGCGCTCAAGCTGGCCGCCCTGGTCGCCGCGATCCTCGCCCTGACCATGCTGCTCGCCAGCTACAAGGGCGCCCCGATCATCCTGATCGCCCTCGGCGTCCTGGTCGTCGGCTACGGCTACGTCATGCGCAACGCGGTCTTCGGGCGCCACGTGTACGCGATCGGCGGCAACCTGCCCGCGGCGAAGCTGTCCGGGGTGAAGGACAAGAAGGTCACCTTCCTGGTCTTCCTGAACATGGGCGTCCTCGCGGCCCTCGCCGGCCTCGTGGTCGCCGCCCGGCTGAACGCGGCCTCGCCGAAGGCCGGGGTCAACTTCGAACTGGAGGCCATCGCCTCGTCGTTCATCGGCGGCGCCTCCATGAGCGGCGGGGTCGGCACCGTCCTCGGCGCGATCATCGGCGGGCTCGTCCTCGGGGTGCTGAACAACGGCATGAACCTGCTGAGCGTCGGCACCGACTGGCAGCAGGTGATCAAGGGGCTCGCGCTGCTGCTGGCCGTCGGCTTCGACGTCTGGAACAAGCGCAGGTCGGGCGCGTGAGATGAGCCTTCAAGTGAAGTGGCTCACATGGAAAGCGAGTTGAACACCATCCCGGAGTCCTCCGTATGCATGGATGGCCCGCGTCCCCCGCGCGGGCCACCCGTCCTCGGAGGTCCCCTTGCCCGACAACGTCACCTCGTTGTTCCGCAGCACCGCCGCGCACAGCCCTTCGATGGCGGCGCTGGCGCGGGAGAGCGACGGTACGGGTCCGGTGGACTTCTGCATCCCGTGCAACCCCTACTTCCCGACCCCCGCCATGTTCGAGGAGATGGCGTCCCGGCTGCGCGAGATCATCACGTACTACCCGAGCGGCGCCGACACCATCACCGCCGAGCTGTGCCAGTTGCTCCAGCTCCCCCCGCAGTGCGTGGCGATGGGCAACGGCTCGACCGAGCTGATCACCTGGATCGACCATCTGCTGGTCCGCGAGTCCCTCGCGGTGCCCGTCCCCACCTTCGGCCGCTGGACCGACCAGCCGATGGAGACCGGCAAGCGGGTCGACATGTTCCCGCTCCAGGAGGCCAACGGCTTCGCGCTGGACCTCGGCCGGTACGCGGAGTTCATCCGCGCCCGGGGCACGCGGGTGGCGGTCATCTGCAACCCCAACAACCCCGACGGCGGCTTCCTGCCCCGGCAGTCGGTGGTGCAGTTCATGGACGCGATGGCCGACCTGGACCTGGTGGTGATCGACGAGTCGTTCCTGGAGTTCGCCGACGCCGAGTCGGAGCCGAGCGTGGTGCAGGAGGCGATGCTCAGACCCAACGTGATCGTCCTGCGCAGCCTCGGCAAGAACTTCGGCCTGCACGGCATCCGGTTCGGCTACCTGGTGGCCAACCCGGGCCTCGCGAACAAGGTCCGCTCGATGCTGCCCAAGTGGAACCTCAACTCCTTCGCCGAGTACGTGGTGTTCATGCTGAAGCAGCACGGCACCGAGTACACGCAGAGCCTGCTCCAGGTGCGGCGCGACCGGCTGGAGATGGCGAGCCAGTTGTCCGCGCTGCCGGGTCTGACGGTCTACCCCTCGCAGGGCAACTTCCTCTTCGTGCGCCTCCCCCTGGGCGCCGAGGGCACCGTGGTCCGGGACAGGCTGCTCACCGAGCACCGGATCCTGGTCCGCGAGTGCGGCAACAAGATCGGTTCGTCCAGCCGCTTCCTGAGACTCGTGGTGCGCCCCGAGACCGACGTCCACCGTCTGGTGGCCGGTCTGGAGCAGGTGCTCTACGAGCCCAGGAGGGAAGCCGCCGTACCCGAGCTGGGCTCCGGGACCAGCTACAGCTCGGGCACGGCGGCGGTGGACCGGCTGGTCGGCGAGACCAACGGGGCAGGAGTCCGGCTGGCCGCCCCGGCCACCTCCGGCTCACCCGTCATCGCCGCCGCCCTGGCCGCCGGTACCGGCATGCCGCTCCCCGCCGCCTCGCCCCCACCGGGCGTCGGGATGCCGGTACCGGCGGCCCAGCCGGGCCCCGCCCCCCAGCCCGCGCCGCCGCAGCAGCCGGCCCCGCCCCAGCAGGTGCCCCAGCAGCCGGTGCCGCAGCGGGCCCCCGCCCCGCCGCCGCAGCCCGCGCCCATGGCACCCCCGGTCCCCATGCCCCAGCAGCCCGTCCCGGCGTCCCCCTACCCGGCCCCCGCGGCCGCCGCCGTCGCCGCGGCTCCCATGGCCGCCCCCATGGGAGCTCCCATGGCCGCCCCGATGGCCGCCCCCGTCCCCGCACCCGCCGCCGCCCTGGGCCCGACCCCGCCCGGCGTCCCCGCGCGCGGCGGCCTGACGGCCGCGCAGGTGCGCGGCATGACCGCGCCCCCCGTCGCCGCCCCCGCCACGCCCGGCCTGACCACGGCCCCCGCGACCGGCTGGCCCAACGCCCAGAGCTGGCCGAACGCGGCGGGCGCGGCTCCTGCGGGCCAGATGGGCTGACGCCCCGCCGCCCTTGCGCCGCAGAGGTCCCCGCAGCCGAGGCGCACGTCTGTGCGAGCTGTCCCGTTTCCGCCCGCTTCACCGCGCGGCCATCCCCCCGTACCGGGTGATTCGCCCACGCCGGGGGCCCCGTGGGTCGGCCGGAGCTGACGGGGCGTGGACAATGGCCGGACCCACGCTCGTTATGGGGTCGACCGGAGGATTCCTTGGCGCTCAGCAGACGTACTTTCAGTGCCCTGACCGGCTGTGCCGCGCTCGGCTTCGCCCTGGGCGGCAGCGGTGGTCCGGGCGCGCCCTCGGCGTTCGCGGCACGGAGCGTGCCCACCGGTCCCCCGCCCGCCCCGCCGCGTGCCGACGGCCGCCGCCACACCATCGGCTACGACCCGTACTCGCTGCTGGTCGACGGGCGGCGGCTGGTGGTGTGGTCGGGCGAGATGCACCCCTTCCGGCTGCCGAGCCCGTCGCTGTGGCGTGACGTGCTCCAGAAGATGCGGGCGCACGGCTTCAACGCGGTGAGCGTGTACGTCTCCTGGAACTACCACTCCCCCGCGCCCGGCACCTACGACTTCACCGGCATCCGGGACCTGGACCTGTTCCTGCGCACGGCCGCCGAGACGGGTCTGTACGTCATCCTGCGGCCGGGCCCGTACATCAACGCCGAGGTCGACGGCGGCGGCTTCCCCGGCTGGCTGACGACGACCGAGGGCACCGCGCGTACGGCCGACCCCACCTACCTGGGGCATGTGGACGAGTGGCTGACGCAGGTCGACCGGATCGCCCGCAAGCACCTGTTCACCCAGGGCCGCGGCACGGTCCTGCTCTACCAGATCGAGAACGAGTACGACTCCCACGTCACCGAGGCGACCGGCCGGGAGTACATGTCCCACCTGTACAAGAAGGTGCGGTCGGACGGCATCGACGTACCCCTCTTCCACAACGACAAGGGTCGCAACGGCCACTGGACGCCGGGCTCCTTCGACACCGGTGGTGAGGAGGGCGGTTACCTGTACGGCTTCGACGGCTACCCCTCGCCGTCCCAGAACCCGCCGGACTGGGGGAAGTTCGGTCCGGGCGGGCCAACCGGTGGCTCGACCGCCTCGCCGCGCACTCCCGGCTTCACCCCGGAGTTCGGGGGCGGCTGGTTCGACCCGTGGGGCGGCGCCTGGTTCGGCGGCAAGGGGTACGCGGAGGCCCGGCGCACCCGTGACTCGGCCTACGAGCGCCGCTTCTACCTGACCAACCTGGCCAACGGTCTCACCCTGCACAACGTCTACATGACGTTCGGCGGCACCAGTTGGGGCTGGCTGCCGGCGCCGGTCGTCTACACCTCGTACGACTACGGCGCGGCCATCGACGAGGCCCGCAACGTCACCGCGAAGATGGCGCCGATGCACCAGTTGGGGCATCTGTTCCAGCGGATGCCGGACTTCGCGCGGCTGGACCGGGCGGCGGACGTGACGGTGGCTGGGCTGAAGGTCTACCACCTGGCGAACCCGGACACGGGCGCGCATGTGTACGTCACCCGCAACGACGGCACGAAGCCGGTCACCGCCGAGCTTCCGACGGACGCCGGCAAGCTGCGGATCACCGTGCCCGCGCGCGACGCCCGCATGCTGGCGACCGGACTGCGCCTGGGCAAGCGGAAGATGAAGCACAGCACCGCCCAGCCCGTGATGAGCGTGACGGCGGGCAAGCGGGACGTCGCCGTCTTCGCGGGCCGCCGGGGCGACATGGCGGACCTGGTGCTCGACTGCCCGCAGGAGCCGGCCGTCACCCGTCTGGACCCGGAGGCCGGCTGGGCGTACGAGCGCGGTGAGCTGCACGTCAGCGCCCCGCTCGGGGAGGCCGGACTGAGCCGGGTGCTGGTGACCGGGGGCGAGACCGAGACCCCGCTGGTACTGCTCTTCGCGGACGACGCCACCTCGATGCGGATCTTCCCCTTCGACACCCCCTCCGGCACCCTCGTGGTGTACGGCCCCGCGCTGCTGCGCCACGCCGAGGTGCACGGCTCCGAGGTGCGGCTGACCGGTGATCTGGACGGCGCGTCGGTGATCGAGGTGTGGGGACCGCGCGGCGCCGACACCCTGGTGTGGAACGGGCGCCGGGTGCCGGCCCGGGTCACCCTCTCCGGCAGCCTGATGACGACCGCCACCCTGCCCGGCGTGCCGGAGGTGCGGCTCCCGGAGCTGACCGGCTGGCGCATGCGCACCGAGAACCCGGAGGCGGGTCCGGGCTTCGACGACTCCAAGTGGCGCCGCGCGGACCGCACGTCGTCGCACAGCACCACCCCCGTCCCCAAGGGCGGCCCGGTGCTGTTCGCCGACGACTACGGCTTCCACTACGGCGACGTCTGGTACCGGGGCTCCTTCAGCGGGAGTTCCCGGATCGAGGAGGTCTCGCTCGCCTACAGCAGCGGCACCCAGGGGCTGTTGATGGCCTGGCTGGACGGGGAGCCGCTGGGTACCCACCGGCTGCCGGTGCCGGACAAGACGACCACGATCCGCAAGGGCACCTGGGAGGCGACGGCCACCTTCCCGGTGCGCCCGGAACTGCGCTCCCCCGGCCGCCATGTGCTGTCGGTCCTGGTGCGGCGCATGCAGCACGACCAGGACGGCAAGGGCGACGACACCCACAAGGCGGCCCGCGGTCTGACCTCGGTGTCCTTCACGGGGGCGGCGCCGAAGGTGTCCTGGCGGCTCCAGGGCGAACGGGGCACGGACCCGGTGCGCGGCCCGCTGAACACCGGCGGGCTGTACGGGGAGCGGGAGGGCTGGCACCTGCCCGGCCTCCGCGACCGGGACTGGGAGCCGGTCGGCTTCCCGAGGGAGGAGCGGCGCCAGGGCGTGACCTGGTACCGCACCACGTTCCGGCTGTCGGTGCCGGGTGACGTGGACGCCTCGGTGGGGCTGCGCCTGGAGGACGATCCGTACCGGGCCTACCGGGCGCAGATCTTCCTCAACGGCTGGAACATGGGGCAGTACATCAACAACGTGGGCCCGCAGCACACCTTCGTGCTGCCGAACGGCATCCTGCGCACACGTGGCACCAACACACTGGCGCTGGCGGTGCTGTCCGAGTTCACCACACTGTCCGGTCCGGGCAAGGTGAGCCTGACCCTGCTGGGCGCGGCCGCGGGCGGCATCCCGGTGACTCCGGTGCCCTCTCCCGGCCACTGAACACCGGTACGCGCGCGGGTGGTTCTCGGTTGAACCATGCCCGCTGATCCGCATGACGTGGACACACCCGTGCGCGTACGCTCGGACCGTCCGGCCACGGGGCGGGGTGAAGGAGGAGAGGGCGGCACATGGTCAGCGCGGGCGCACGGGCGCGAGCGGCACGACTGGCCGCCCGGCTGCGTCCCTCCCGGCATGGGCACACGATGCGCTCCCTGGCCAGGGAACTCGCCGCCGAAGTGGCCGCGTCGCCGCGGCCTCCGACCGACGTACGCGGTGTGTGCCGTGCCCTGTGCGCGGCGATGAGCGCGCGCCGGGGCGGGCGGCCGGTGGAGCTGCGGTTCGAGCGCTTCCCGGACGAGATCGAGGTCACCGGGCTGTGGGTGGAGTTCCAGGACTTCGACCTTGTCATCGTGGAGGAGCGCGCCGAGGCCGTGCAGCAACTGGTGATCCTGGGACATGAGTTGTGGCATCTGCACGCCGGGCACCGGCACCATCCGCCCCTCGGCCCCGCCACCCTGGCGCTCGCGGAGGGGTCCGGCTGGGAGGAGCGGGCGCTGACGGTCGCCGCCCGCGACGGCTCCCGCGAGGCCGACGAGGCCGCCGCCGAGGACTTCGGCCACCGGCTGGCCACCCTGTTCCGCTCCCGGCTCGGACGCCCGGCCGAGCCGCTGGACCTCGTACAGCGTTCCCTCGGCTATCGCGGCCGTGGCGGGGCCGCGAGGTGAGCGTGCCGGTCATGGAACCCGCAGCCACCCTGCGGGACTTCTCGATCTCGTTCTGGATCCCGACGGCGGTGCTCGGCATCGCGCTGGTGATCAAGCTGCCCACGATCATCCGGCTGTGGCGCGACCCGCTGCTGCGCGCGGTCGGCGGTCTGCTGCTGGTGGCCTGCGGGGTCTTCGTGTTCTGCTCGCCGTCCACCATCGCGTGGGTGAACCGGCTCACCGGCGTACCCAACATCTCGGCACCCTGGTGCTATTCGCTGCTCACCGCGTTCTGCGGCTCCTGTCTGCTGCTGATCATCACCTGGCGCAACGGCCCGGCCGACCGCTCGGCCGTCACCCGGCGGGCCCGGCGCTGGGTGGTGTCGGTGTACAGCGGGGTGATCGCCGTGCTCTGGCTGCTGTTCTGGCTGGCCGACGTGCCGGTGGAGCGGCTGCGGGACCTGGACACCTACTACGCCACCACCCCGTTCATACGCGAGGAGATCCTGCTCTACCTCGTCGCGCACGCCGTGGCCTGCCTGATCACCTCGCGGCTGCTGTGGAACTGGGTGCGCACCGAGGGGCTGGACGCCTGGCTGCGCTGGGGGCTGAAGCTGCTGGGCGTCGGCTACGTGCTGAACCTGATCTTCGACGCGGCCAAGCTGGTCGCGGTCGGCGCGCGCTGGCTGGGCGGCGACCTGGACTGGCTGAGCACCGACCTCGCGCCCCCGGTGGCCGCGCTGTCCGCCATCCTGATCGCGGTCGGGTTCATCCTGCCGCACGCGGGCCAGTACGCCCGCGACCGCTGGCGGGTCCGGCTCGCCCACCGCGAACTGCGGCCGCTGTACCTGCTGATGCGGGCGTCGGCGGGCGAGGGCGTGCCGTTCGTGCTGCGGGCGACACCGGAGCTGCGGCTGACCCGGCGCGAGACGTTCATCCGGGACGTACTGCTGCCACTGGCCCGGCACCTCGACACCGCCCTCGGCGCCCGCGCGTACGCCGGCGCCCTCGCCCTCGGCCACCCGGACGAGAGGGCGAGGGCGCTGGCCTCGGCGGTGACCATCCTGGACGCGGTCGAGGCCAAGGCGCGGATGCCGGAGCCGCCCGCCACGGTGACCGCGCCGGACACCACGAACCTGCTCCAGGAGATCGGGGCCGTCTCCCGAGCCCTCCGCCGTCCCGACGAGATCTCGGCGGTCCGCGCCCGTGCGGCCGCCGATCCAGCAGAGAGCGTTGCCGCACATGAGTGAACGCAAGCCCACGGCCGTCGTGCTCGGCGGCTCCCTGGCCGGTCTGCTCGCGGCCCGCGCCCTGGCCTCGACAGGGGCCCGCGTCACGGTGGTGGAGCGGGACGCCCTGCCCTCGGGGTCCGAGCCGCGCAAGGGGCTGCCCCAGGCGCGCCACGTCCACCAGCTCTGGTCGGGCGGCGCCCGCGCACTGGAGGAGCTGCTGCCCGGAGCGCAGGACGCGCTGCGGGCGGCCGGGGTGAACCGGGTGCCGGTGACCACCGACATGGTGGTGCTGTCGGCGCACGGCTGGTACCGGCGCTGGCCGGAGTCGGCGTTCATGCTGCCCGCCGGCCGCGATCTGCTGGACCGGGTGGTCCGTGACCTGGTGCTGGCGGACGACGCGATAGAACTGCTGGACCGCACCGAGGCCCTCGGCGTGACCGGCACCGGCCAGGCCGTGACCGGGGTGCGGGTGCGCGGCGACGGCGCCGAACGCACCCTGGACGCCGACCTGGTCGTGGACGCCACCGGGCGCGGCTCCCGCGCCGCCCACTGGCTGATGGAGCTGGGCCTGCCCGAGCCGGCGCGGCGGGAGGTCGATTCGGGGCTGACCTACGCCAGCCGCCTGTTCCGGGCGCCGGAAGGGGCACGGGAGGGCTTCCCTGTCGTCAACATCGAGCCCGACCAGCGGGGTTCGGGCACCGGGCGCGGCGGTGTGCTGCTGCCCGTCGAGGACGGCAAGTGGCTCGTCACCCTGATCGGCGGCCGGGCCGACGAACCGCCCGCCACCGGGGCCGAGTTCCTCCGGTACGCGCGTGAGGAGCTGCGCCATCCGCTGATCGGCGAGCTGCTGACGCACGCCGAACCGCTGACAGGTGTCACGGTCACCCGCACCACCGCCAACCGGCGCTTCTTCCATGAGCGTTCACCGCGGTGGCCGGAGCGGTTCGTCGTCCTCGGCGACGCCCTGTGCGCGCTCAACCCGGTGTACGGGCACGGCATGTCGGTCGCGGCACGGTCGGCCGTGGCCCTGCGGGAGGCGGTGCTGCGGCAGGGCGGGCTCGGCGCTCCGGGGCTGGCCCGGCGGGCGCAGCGGGCGGTGGGCCGTACGGTCCGTGCCGCCTGGGACCTGGCGATCGGCGCCGACGTGTTCTACCCCGGCGCCACGCCGGCCGGCCCGACCGTCCGGGACCGGCTGGTCTCCGCGTACGTCGGCCGGCTGCTGCTGACCGCCACCGGCAACGGCCGGGTCGCGCGCCGGGTGACCGATGTGACCTCGCTGGAGGCGGGCGCGCAGGTGCTGCTCGCGCCGCGCATGCTGCTCGCGGCCGCCGTGGGCCCGCTGCGCCCGCCGCTGTCCGGGCCGCCCATGACGACGGCGGAGCGGAAGGCGGCGGGGCTGCTGTAGCCCCGGCATCCTTCGCCGGGCTCAGGTCGCTCAGTCCGTTCAGCCCGCTCGGTCCGCTCAGCCCGTTCAGCCTGTTCAGCCCGCGAACGGCGGTTGCGGCAGCCCCTGTCCCGCGCCCGGCACCACCAGCACCGACCCCGACAGGGGGGTGGGCGCGGTGAGGCCGACGCGGGCGGTGGTGACGTACAGGTCGGTCAGGCCGGGGCCGCCGAAGGCGCAGGCCGTGGTGCGCGGGGCCGGCAGCCGGATCTCGCGGTCCAGCGCGCCGGAGGGCGTGTAGCGGCGGACCGCTCCCCCGTCCCACAGCGCCACCCAGACGCAGCCCGCCGCGTCGACGGTCAGCCCGTCCGGGAAGCCCGCGCCGTCCTCGACGACGGCCAGGGTGCGCCGGTTGCGTACGCCGTCGCCGTCGTGGTCGAAGACGTCGACGCGCCGGGTCGGGCTGTCGACGTAGTACATGAGCGTGCCGTCCGGGCTCCAGCCGATGCCGTTGCTCACGGTGACGTCCGACAGGATCGTCCCGGCGGTTCCGTCGCCGGTCAGCCGGGTCAGGGTGCCGCCGCCGGGGGCCTCGTCGTAGCGCATGGTGCCCGCCCAGAGCGAGCCGTCGGGGGCCACGGCCGCGTCGTTGGCACGGCGGGCGGGGACCGGGTCGCGGTGCAGCCAGCCGAAGGTGGAGTCGGGGTCGAGCAGGGCGACGCCGTCGCGCAGGTTCAGGACCAGGCCGCCGCCCGCGCGGGGCTTGGCCGCGCCCACGTGCTGTCCGGTGGCGCGGACCGTGCGGCGGCCGGTGGCCGGGTCGTAGGTGTGCACCCGGTTGGCCAGCACGTCCACCCACAGCAGGCGGCCGGTGGCCGGGTCCCAGGTCGGGCCCTCGCCCAGCTCCGCCCGTGCCGCGACGGCGACCTCGTAGCCGCTCACGCCGCCTCCCGGTGGCCGAGGCGCGCGGAGAGTTCGGCGGCGCCCTTGAGGGCCAGCGCCTCCAGCTCGGTACGGCGTTCCTCGCTCCAGCGGATGGACGGCACCGAGATCGACAGCGCGGCCACCACCCGCCCGGTGCGGTCGCGGACCGGGGCGGCCACGCAGCTCACGTCCGGGTTGGACTCCCGGCGCTCCACCGCGACGCCCCGGCGCCGGATCTCCGCGAGCGCGTCCCGCAGCCGGCCGGGGTCGGTGAGGCTGTCGGGGGTCATCGCGGCCAGCTCGGCGCCGTCCGGGACCCGCGCGGCCAGCTCCGGTGCGGGCAGCGAGGCGAGCAGCATCTTGCCGACCGCGGTGCAGTGCGCGGGCAGCCTGCGCCCGGCCGCCGAGACCATGCGGACCGCGTGCGTGGAGTCGACCTTGGCGATGTAGATGACGTCGGTGTCCTCCAGCAGCGCCACATGGACCGTCTCGTCACAGGTCTCGGCGACGCCGCAGGCGACCTCCCGGCCCTC
Source organism: Streptomyces seoulensis (assembly GCF_022846655.1). Taxonomy (NCBI): domain Bacteria; kingdom Bacillati; phylum Actinomycetota; class Actinomycetes; order Kitasatosporales; family Streptomycetaceae; genus Streptomyces; species Streptomyces seoulensis. The sequence continues at coordinate 1,320,498 of NZ_AP025667.1, read as the reverse complement.
GGCGGCGAGATCGAGCTGCTCGGCGTACCGGCTGCCGAGCTGGTACGGCCGCACGCCGAGCCGGTACCGGCCGGACTGCCCGGGCACGGTCACGAGGTAGGAGCGGGCGGCGAGCGTGGTGACCAGCTCGTGCACGGTGGTGCGCGGGAGTCCGAGTCTGCGCACGATGTCGGGCGCGGAGAGCGTGCCGTCCCCTTCGAGGAACAGCTCCAGGATGTCGAGGGCCCGCGTCACGGCGGGCACGAGGCGTCCCACGTCCGGCCTCCTTGCCTCTCGCGGGCGGCGGTCCGCCACCCGTGTTCGAAATCCCAACCGGCGGTCGGCCAGGCGAACACAGGCTAGTCAGCGTGGGTCGTCCGGGGCAATGGCCGCCCGCCCGGCACCATGGGGAGCATGGCTCTCGACTTCTCCCTGGTGCTGCTGCGCCGTATGGCCGACCACAACCCGGAGCTGGCCGAGGACGCCCGCAGGCGGCTCGGTGCCTCGGCGACCGAGATGCGCGAGGCGAACAGACACTGGCAGGCGATGGCCCGTTCACCGAGGTCCCGCCCCGCCGCCACCCGGTACCACGCGGTGCTGGGCCGGCCCGAGTCGGCCGAGCCGCACCGGGTCGGTGACCTGGACTGCGAGGCATGGCGGTGGACGCTGCCCCTCTGGCCCGACCTGCGCTTCGAGGTGCTGGTCGGGCCGGGCAAAGAGGTCCTGACCGAGTGGCTGGTGCGCGCCCCGGACGCCCCGGCCCCCGAGCTGACCACCCTGGAGGACCTCACCCCGTGGTCCTGCACGGTCGAGGAGGTGGCCGCCGCCTTCGCCCCGGCCCGCCCCGTCCAGGGCACCGCGCCCGGCCGTCAGGCGCTGGCCTTCACCGCACCGGACCGGGACGGGGTACGGCACGAGATGGCCGCCGAGTTCACCTGGGGTCTGCTCCAGCGGACGGCGCTGCGGGACTGAGCCTCAACTGCCCTTGGCCGCCTCGATGATGAACTGGGCGATGCGGGGCCGGGACTCCGGGTGCAGGTCGAGGAAGAGCTGGGGCTCCGTGAGCTCCAGCTCCATCACGCACGGCTGCCCGTCCTCGCCGTCGACCAGGTCGACCCGGCCGTACAGCAGCCGCTCGGCCCCGCCGGGCACGGCCGCCAACGCCCGCTGCGCCACGTCTAGTTCGGCGTCGGTCGGCTGCCACTTCTCCAGGCTCGGATGGGCGGTCTTTTCAGCGTCGAAGGGCGTGCCGGAGACGAGGACGGCGCCCTTGCGGCTGGCGTGCAGCAGGCGTCCGCCGAAGAAGTGGAGTGCCCGTTCGCCGTGCCGGTCGATGCCCCGTAGGTACGGCTGCACCATCGCCGTCAGCCCCTCGGCGTGCATACGCTCCAAGTGGCGCGTCGCCACCTCGCGTTCCTCCGGTGCGTAACGGGCGGCGTACCGCGCCCCCGCCCCCGAGGCCGGCTTGATCACGTACTCGTGTGCGGTGGGCAGGACCGGCTCGGTGCCGGGCGGGAGGTAGCGCGTGGGCACCGTCGGCACGCCCGCCCCGGCCAGCTCGCCCAGGTACCGCTTGTCGACGTTCCAGCGCACCACGTCGGCCGGGTTGAGCAGCCGGGTCAGCGCGTCGACCCGGTCCACCCAGGCCAGGAACTCGGCGGTGCGCCAGGCGTAGTCCCAGGTGGAGCGGATGAGGACGAGGTCGTAGACGGCCCAGTCGGCGTCCGGGTCGTCCCAGTACCGGCTCTCCGCGTCGGCGCCCGCAGCCCGCAGCTCCGCGATCAGACCCCGCAGATCCGGGTCCCTGCTGGGCTCGGTGCCGGGGTCGTAGGTGGCGAGGGCGATACGCGGCACGGCGGGCTCCTGTCGTACGTCGGCTCGATGATCGCGAGGCTAGCAACCGCCCCGGAACCGGGACACCCCTGTTGACCTTCCCCTTCGGTGAAGCCCCAGCATCGGTGGCGAAGCGAGGAAACGGCCTTCGAGCACCCGGAGTTCACATGGACCTGCTGACCATCGGCGCGTTCGCCAGGGCGTCCGGGCTCTCCCCGAAGGCCCTGCGGCTCTACGGCGAGCTGGGCCTGCTGCGCCCCGCACGGGTGGACCCGGACACCGGCTACCGCTACTACGCCGTCGCCCAGTTGGACCGGGCCCGGCTGGTGGCCTGGCTGCGCCGGCTCGGCATGCCGCTGGCCGGCATCCGCGCGGTGAGCGCCCTGGAAGGGGCGGACGCGGCGCGGGAGGTCCGGGCGTACTGGGCCCGCGTCGAGGCGGAGACGGCCGTACGGCGGGATCTCGCCGAGTTCCTCGCGCAGGAACTGACCGAAGCACCGCGAGGGGAAACCGCCATGCTGGAACTGCGTTGTGCCGCCCACTCCGACCGGGGGCACGTCCGCCCCGCCAACCAGGACACCGTGTACGCGGGCCGCAGGCTGCTCGCCGTGGCCGACGGCTTCGGACCGGCGGGGGCGCCCGCCAGCGGGGCCGCCGTCGCGGCGCTGCGGTTCCTCGACGACGGGGCCGGACCGCGGCCGGGAAGCGTGCTGAACCTGCTGGCGGACGCCGTGCGGGGCGCGGGCGACGCCGTACGGGACGTCACGGAGGGGGCCGGGGACGTGGGCACCACGCTGACCGCGCTGCTGTGGACCGGCTCGCGGCTGGCGCTCGTGCACATCGGGGACTCGCGGGCCTATCTGCTGCGCGGGGGCGAGCTGTTCCGGATCACCCAGGACCACAGCGTCGTCCAGTCGCTGCTGGACGAGGGCCGGCTGACCCCGGCCGGAGGCCGAGAGCCACCCCCAGCGCTTCCTGCTGCTGAAGGCCCTCGGGGCGGGCGTCCCCTCGGACCCCGAGCTGCGGCTGCGCGAGGCCCGCCCCGGCGACCGCTACCTCCTCTGCTCGGACGGCCTGACCGGGGTCGTCCCGGACGACCGGATCAGGGAGCTGCTCACCGGGGCCCCGGACCCGGAGACGGCCGTACGCTCCCTGACCGACGCGGCGAACGCGGCGGGCGGCCCGGACAACGTGAGCTGCGTGGTCGGGGACGCGGTGCCGTCGGCGGGGTAGGAAGGAGCTGTCGTACCCGGCAGCGAAGGAGTCCCGAGTGTCCTGTCTGTTCCCCGCCCTGACGGACCCCTCGGCGGCCGGGCGGACCGCGCTGCGCTTCGGCACACGCTCGCTGACGTACGCGGACCTCGCCTCGGCCTCGGGCGCGCTCGCCGCCCGGCTCCGGGGTGTCGGCCGGGTCGCGGTGTGGGCGACGCCCGAGCTGGAGACGGCCGTGGCGGTGACCGGCGCGCTGCTCGCCGGTACGGCCGCCGTCCCGCTCAACCCGAAGTCGGGCGAAGGGGAACTGGCGCACATCCTCTCCGACAGCGGACCGGCGCTGGTGCTGACCGCACCGGGCACGGAACTCCCGGCGGTGTTCGATGAGTTGCCCCGGCTCGAGGTGTCGGCGTCCGGCACCGGCACGGTCCCCGAGGACACCTGCGCGGACGAGGACCCGGCGCTGATCGTCTACACCTCCGGCACCACCGGCCCGCCCAAGGGCGCCGTCGTCCCGCGCCGCGCGCTCACCGCGACCCTGGACGCGCTGGCCGACGCCTGGCGCTGGACCGGGGACGACGTCCTGGTGCACGGGCTGCCGCTGTTCCATGTGCACGGACTCGTCCTGGGCGTCCTCGGCCCGCTGCGGCGCGGCGGCTCGGTACGGCACCTGGGCCGCTTCACCCCCGAGGGCGTGGCCCGTGAACTGAACGACGGCGCGACCATGCTGTTCGGCGTACCGACGATGTACCACCGGCTGGCCGAGGCCCTGCCGGACGACCCGGAGCTGGCGAAGGCGCTCGGGCGGGCCCGGCTGCTGGTCTCCGGTTCCGCCGCGCTGCCCGTGCACGACCACGAGCGGATCGCGGCGGCGACCGGACGCCGGGTGGTCGAGCGGTACGGCATGACGGAGACCCTGATGAACACCTCGGTGCGCGTCGACGGCGAGGCCCGCGCGGGCACCGTGGGCGTGCCGCTGCCCGGTGTGGAGCTGCGGCTGGTGGAGGAGGACGGCACCGAGGTGGGCGCGCGGGACGGGGAGAGCGTGGGCGAGATCCAGGTGCGCGGCCCGAACCTGTTCACCGGGTATCTGAACCGGCCCGACGCGACCGCCGCCGCGTTCACGGCCGACGGCTGGTTCCGCACCGGGGACGTGGCGGTGCGGGAGGCCGACGGGTACGTCCGGATCGTCGGCCGGAAGGCCACCGACCTGATCAAGAGCGGGGGTTACAAGATCGGGGCGGGCGAGATCGAGAACGCGCTGCTGGAGCACCCGGCGGTGCGGGAGGCGGCGGTCACCGGGGAACCGGACCCGGACCTGGGCGAGCGCGTGGTGGCGTGGGTGGTGCCGGCGGACCCCGGAAACCCGCCCCCGCTCACGGAGTTGGCCGACCATGTGGCCGCGCGGCTGGCCCCGCACAAGCGTCCCCGCGTGCTGCGTCTGCTGCCGGCGCTCCCCCGCAACGACATGGGCAAGATCATGAAGCGTGCGCTGACGGTCCCGGACCCCGACCGCCAGTCCGACACGGCCTAGGGCCGCCGAAACCCCCCATTCAGCGGCGCCCCGCCCGGCCCCCTCCAGAAGGCACCCCCACCGGGGTCCGCGCAGGATTCCAGTGAGGGCCGCCGGATCGGACGGTCCGCACAGGGTCAGCGCACTCGGGAGGAACTGCCGTGACCGTCAGCCTGGAGCAGTTGAGCCGCTGCCACTTCGCCGTCGACCTGGGCGCGGCCCGCACCCGCGTGTACGTGAAGGGCGCCGGACTCGTCGTCGACCAGCCCTCGGTGGCGGCCGTGAACACCCGTACCGGCGCGCTCATCGCGGTCGGCGACTTCGCGGAGCAGATGACGGGGCGCACCCCGCAGTACATCCGTGTGGTGCGACCGGTCTCCGGTGGCACGGTCGTGGACATCGAGATGGCGCAGCGCATGCTGCGGCACCTGCTCGGCGACAAGATGCGACGCGCCCTGCGCCGCCGGCCCCGGCTGCGCGCGGCGGCGTGCACCCCGCACGAGGCGGACCCGCTGGCGCGGCGGGCGACGATCGAGACGCTGGTCGGGCTGGGCGCGCGGCGGGTGGAACTGGTGGACACGCTGATCGCGGCGGCCGTGGGCTGCGGGCTTCCCGTGGAACGCCCCGAGGCCAGCATGATCATGGTGTGCGGCGCGGCGGCGACCCAGGTCGCCGTGCTGTCGCTGGGGTCGATCGTCACGGCCGAGCGCATTCCGGTGGGCGGTGAGGCGGTGGACCGGGCGATCGTGCAACACCTGCGTCACAACCACGAGTTGATGCTGCCCAGCCAGTCGGTACGGCCGCTCCAGATCGCCCTGTCGGACAACGGGCTGACCCCGCAGGGCCCCGTCTCCACCGAGATCCACGGCCGGGACGTGGCCACGGGCCTGGCCCGCAGCGTACGGGTGGACACGGCGGCGATGCGCGACGCGATCCACACCCCGCTGCTGGCCGTCCTCGACGGCATCGGCAAGGTGCTGCGGGACTGTCCGCCGGACCTGGTGGCCGACCTGGTGGACCGGGGCATCATGATGGTCGGCGGCACCGCGCTGCTGCCGGGCCTGGACCAGATGCTCCAGGAGGCCATCGGCATCCCGGTGCACATCGCGGAACGCCCCGACATCTGTGCCGTGCAGGGTCTGGGCGCCATGCTGGAGGGGCAGATCGCCCCGCTCGTCCTGGCACCGCTGGCCGCCTGACGGCCGCCGCTGTCCGGTCTCAGTAAGGCAGGACGCGCCCCGAGGGCGTCCTGCGGTCGATCTCCTGGCCCCGCGGAGCCGCAGGCCGACGACTGATCCGTACCCGAAGTTGACGCTCCACGTCACCCTCCTCCCAACCGACACCGAACACCGGTAGGAGGACGGTGCCCAGAACGCGACCGCCCCAAGCCCACCCGACGAAAAGAATGCGATCACGCGGGGCCCGGTCCGGGCGCCGGGGAACGACACCCGCAACGCCCGAACCGCAGACACCCCTTACAGGCTGAGCGTGATCGCCGCGCCGATGCCGCCCAGGCCGAGGGCCAGGGCGGCCGACAGCCAGCCGCCTCGGCCCCAGGGGAAGAAGCGGTCGAGGGACAGGCGGCCGGGGCCGGTGGCGGCGATGCCGAGGGCCACGGCGGCGATGCAGAGGTTGTATTCCAGGCCGCCGTCCGACGCCCACAGGCCCTTCGGCGCCGTGACCAGCGCCATCGCGTTGATCATGACGCCGATCAGCGCGGCGCAGGCCAGGGGCGTCAGCAGGCCGACGGCCAGGCCGAGGCCGCCGAGCAGTTCGGACAGTCCCGCGATGGTGGCGAAGACCTTGCCCGGCCGGTAGCCGAGGCCCTCGAACCCCTTGCCGGTCGCGGTGAGCCCCTGGCCGCCGAAGATCCCGAACAGCTTCTGCGCCCCGTGGGCCGCCATCAGCAGACCGAGGGTGAGTCTGATGAACAGCAGCCCCCAGTCGGCGGCGGAGCCGAACGCGGTGCGGTCGGTGGCACGGTCGGACGGAAAGGTGCGCGTAGTGGTCATGGGCGATGCTCCGAAAAGCCCCCCGCTTCGTCGGGAAGGTACGGGCGCCCCCCTTGCACACACCTTCCAGGCTATTAGCGACCGGCCTGCAGCGCGCCCCAGGTGGCCGGGCCGACCTGACCGTCCACGCCCAGTGAGCGGCTGGTCTGGTAGTCCCGTACGGCCTGCTGGGTGCCCGAGCCGAAGTCGCCGTCCGCCGAGACGGTACGCCCGAGGGCGGCTGTCAGGGCCCGCTGGAGTCGTTGGACGGCTGCGCCGGTGCTGCCCTGGGCGAGCGCGGGCGTGCTGCCGGCCGAGAGCAGCGCGGTCCAGGTACGGGCGCCCACCACGCCGTCGGCGCCGAGTCCGCGGGCCTTCTGGAAGGCGGTCACGGCGGAGACGGTCTTCGTGCCGAAGCTGCCGTCGACGGTGCCCGCGTCGAAGCCCTGCGCGTTCAGGAGCGACTGCGCGGCCGAGACCTGGGCGCCGGAGGAGCCGGAGCGCAGGGTGTCGTAGGACGGGAAGCTGAGCTGGACCTCGCCGCCGCCGGTGCTGCCTCCCACCAACTGCATGTAGTAGGTCCAGTTCCAGTTCGGACCGGGGTCGGTGTGGTCGTTGCCCGGCACCTCGGAGTGGCCGACGATGTGCGCGCGGTCCTTGGGGATGCCGTACTTGGCGCACAGGGACGCGGTCAGCGCGGCGGAGGAGCGGTACATCGCGTCGGTGAACCAGCTCGGGTCGTCGATGTACCCCTCGTGCTCGATGCCGATGCCGGACGCGTTCCCGGAACGGGCGTGCCAGGCGGTGTCCTTCTCCCGCACCGTCTGGGTGATCTGGCCGTCGGAGGAGCGCACCACGTAGTGCGCGCTGACCTGGGCCGAGGGGTTCTGGAACCAACTGATCGTCCCGGCGTACGAGCCCTGGGTGACGTGGATGACGACCTTGCTGATCGCCGCCGTGCGGCCGACGGCGTAGTTGGCCGCGTTGGCCGGGACCCAGAGGGCGGCAGGGTAGTCCGGGCTCTGCGCGGACGGGGCCAGGGCGGATTCGTACCGGCCGCGCTCGGGGGCGACGTCACGTGCGGGGAGGGTCAGCTTCTCGCCGCCCTCGGCGCGGGCGGTGACGCCCTTCGCCAGGAAGGTGTAGATGGTGTCGGCGTAGAGCCGGGCGGTGGCGGGGTCGGTGGCGCCGCCGTACCGGGCGAGCAGGGGGTACCAGGCGTCGGTGTCGTGTCGCCGGGCGTCGCCGAGTCCGGCGTCGTCGGCGTAGGAGCGCAGGACGGCCGCGCCGCCCCGGATGTTGGCGGCGGTGTCCGTGCGCAGCTCGCGGGGTGTCTCACCGGTCAGCCGGGAGGCCAGCTCCAAGGTGTGCTGGTCGGGGTTGCTGACCAGGTGCATCACGCCGTAGCCGCCCGCCTGGCTCGGCAGGCCGTCATGGCCGTCGAGGTGGGTCTCGCTGTAGCCGAGGGCGACCAGGACGTCGCGCGGGACTCCGTACTCGGCCGCCGCGCTGCTGAAGGCACGGGCGACGGGGCCGGGCGAGCCTCCGGCGCGGGGCGCGGCGGTGACGGGCTGCACGGCGGCGGCCAGCACGGCCAGGGTGCCGAGCCCGGAGAGGGCTGCGCGGGCCAGGGGTATGCGGGCGGATCTGCGGGGCATCGGGGTGGCCTTCCGGTGGGGGCGGACTTGAGGATGTGGGGAGGCCGGGAACCCGCTACGAGGTCCCCGGCCCTGGCCTCGGGCGGTCAGATGGTGCCGCTCTCCCACCACCAGGCGCGGCCGAGGTCCGCGCGGCTGTCGACGTGCTGGTGGTCGACGTCGTACCGCTCCAGTCCGGAGAACCCGCAGGTCTCCGCCTTCTGGTAGACCGTGCGGTTGGCGACACCGGGCACGTCGAGGTCGGCCGCGGTGCCGTAGAGGTGCATGCTGTCGCTGGCGCCGCCGATCTCGGCGTTGTGCGCGATGCTGCGGAAGCCGGAGTTGACGGTGATCGGCACGTTGCCGAGCTTCTTGCGCAGCGCCTCCAGCTTGTACATGGCCCGGCGGGCGTTCTCCTTGACGGCCGCCGCACTCACCTTGCCGCCGTTGAAGTTGCCGCTGGAGCGGTCGTAGAACTCGCTCCAGTTGAAGTGCGCCGTCGAACCGTCGGACTGCTCCAGGGCGTTGAGCTGCGCCTGGGTCGCGGGCCCGGCGCTGCCGTCGGCCGAGAGACCGTACGCGGCCTGGAAGCGGCGCACCGCGGCGGCCGTGCCCGGCCCGAAGTCGCCGTCGATGCTCACGCGCGAGTGGGAGGCGGAGTCGGCCGCCCACCCGGCGACCCGGATCTGGAGCTCCGTCACGTCGGCGCCCGTGGCGCCCTCGTTCATGGTGCGTGTCCAGTTGTAGGCGGACGCGCTACCCGACAGCAGGACGGGCCCGGCGAGGACTCCGGCGGTCGCGGCGAGGGTGCCGCGCAGGATCGTGCGGCGGTTCGGAGAGAAGGTCACGGTGAACTCCCTTTGCGGTGGGGTCAGAAGGCGAGTTGGAACGGCACGACCTGGGCGTCGGTGTCGTAGGCGTGCACGCGCAGCTTGAAGCGGGTGCCGTCCTTGACGTCGGTGGCGACGGTCGCCCACTGGGGGCCGAACGTCGAGTAGGTGTTGTCGTGGTTGCACAGCGTGGTGTGGTCCACGAAGACGATGCAGGCGTCCAGGAAGCCGGTGGCCGAGCTGCTGAGCTTGATGTTGATGTCGCCGCAGCGCGAGGTGGTCGTGTAGGTGCCGAACTCGACCGCGGCGGTGGAGTAGCGGTAGGTGAGGGACTTGGCGCCGCCGTAGCAGGTGGTCGCGGCCCGCTCGGGCAGGGCGACGGCGGGTGCGGTGGCGCCGGCGGCGAGGAGCGCCGTCGTGGCGGCGAGGACGGCCGCCGTTCGCCGGGTGCGGGTCATCTTTGGACTCCGATCACTTAAAGGGGAGCGGGAGGGCCCTTACGGGTGTCAGAAGGCGATCTGGACGCGCGCGGAGGAGCCTTCGAGGTCCACGCCGAGGGGCACGGTGAACTTGCTGCCGTCCAGGACGTCGGTGGCGATGGTCTTCCAGCTCCGGCCCACCTTGGTCCAGTGGTTGCAGTCCCCGACGCGGGTGAACTTCACGCAGGCCCAGACGAATTCGGCGTCGCCGCCGACCATGCGGAGGTTGATGTCGGTGCAGCGGGACGTCGTCGTGTAGGGCCCGAACTCGAGGGCGTCGCCGTAGTTCACGGTGACGGCGCCGCCGTAGCAACTGGTGGCCGTCGCGGGGGCGGGGGCGGGGGCGGCCGACGCGGTGGTGGGCACCGTGACGGCGAGGGCGGCGAGCAGGGCCGCGGCGGCGGCCGGGTGGGTGAGGATCTTCGCCATCGGGTTCCTTCGGTGTCCGTTGGTTCTGCGGCCGGGGACATGCGGAAGGTGCGGGGTGCGCTGTGGTGCCTCACGTGCTGCCGGGGAGCGGTGGTGTCACGGGGATGGGTGCGGCGGGGCGAGTTCATGCTCCGGCGTCTGCTTTCGGCTGTCATGCTCATTCGAACGAGGTGAAATGACGCCGGTGGAGAGGGTGTTGAGCGTGCTTCGCTTTCATTTCTCGGCTGAGGATCTGGCCAGGACCCGGGTGGCCGCCGCTCCGCACCCCCTGTGGGAGATCGCCGCCAGCCTCCACCGCTTCCAGACCCCGGCGGGCCGCTGGGCCTACGCGCACTGGTACCGCACGGCCCGCGAGCGGTTACGGGAGGCGGGGCTGGAGAACGCGGTACGGCAGATCCTGCTCCCGCTGTATCCACGCGCGTCCTACTGGCCGGACTTCCTCACCCCGCTGGAGGGCGCGGCCGGTCTCGAAGCGGGACTGAAGGCGATCCTGGCCACTCCCCCGGACCGGGTGACGGCGGAACTGGCGGCACTGGCCCGGGTCAGACGGGTCCCGCCCCACCTGGCCCGGCTGCCGGAGAAGGAGGGCCGCGACGAGTTGGTGGGCGTCCTGCGCGCCTACCACCGCACCGTCATCGAGCCCCACGAGGAGTGGATGCACGAGAGCGTCCACACCGAACGCATGCGCCTGGCCCGGCATCTGCTCGACGGCGGCACCGAGGGCCTGCTCGGCGGACTCGGCCCGGCGGTCCGCTGGCGGCACCCCCGGCTGGAGATCGGCGCGTACCCGGCGCACCAGGACGTCCGGCTGGAGGGCCGGGGCCTGCTCCTGATCCCGTCGTACTTCTGCTGGAAGGGACCGGTCTCGCTGGCCGACCCCGCCCTGCCTCCCGTCCTGACCTACTCCCTCCACCACGAGCCGTCCCGCCCGGCTCCCGGCTCACCCTCCCTGGAGGTCCTGCTGGGCCGGGCCCGGGCCACGGTGCTGCGCGCGACCGCCGCCGGGGCCACCACCACCGAGGCCGCCCGCCGGGCCGGCGTCACCCCCGCCACGGCGACCCACCACACCACGGCCCTCAGAGACGCCGGCCTCATCACCAGCCACCGCCACGGCAACTCCGTCGTCCACACCCTGACGCTGCTGGGGGCGACGATGCTGAGCCGGAACGTACGGGAGGCCGGGCCGGGGGCAGCCGGGTGAAGCGGTGCCCGGCGGCACACCCCGAGATCCCCGGTCACCTCCGCGGCCTCCGTGGCACTCCCGGCCCACCGCCGACGCGGCCCTGAGGGCAGGCGTTCACCCGGTCTTCACCTGACGTGCCGGGTGCCGTGGGGCGCGGCTCCATTGGCGCGTACATGCTCTTGCCGCACCGCCAACGCCCCGCTTCCTCACGGAGGTCAGAAGTGTCCGGCAGAAACGTCCACCGCCGCGGCCGTGCCGCCCTGGCGTCCGCTCTCGCCCTCGCCGCCGCCGCGGCCGGTCTGTGGTCGGGGCTCGGCGGCTCCTCCCCCGCCCAGGCCGCGGCCGCGGTACCGACCCCGGACCACACGGTCGTCGTGGTCTTCGAGAACCACGCCTACAGCCAGGTGATCGGCTCCTCCAGCGCGCCGTACATCAACTCGCTGCGCACCGGCGGCGCGAGCCTGACCGAGTCCTACGCCGAGACCCACCCCAGCCAGCCCAACTACTTCGCCCTGTTCTCGGGCTCAACCCAGGGCATCACCGACGACAGTTGCTACACCCCCGGCTTCTCCTCCGCCCCCAACCTCGCCTCGGAACTGATCGGCGCGGGCAAGTCGTGGGCCAGCTACAACGAGACGCTGCCCAGCCAGGGTTCGACCACGTGCGGCAGCGGCGACTACGCCCGCAAGCACAACCCGTGGTTCGGGTTCAGCAACGTACCGACGTCCAGCGCGAAGACGTTCACGCAGTTCCCGACGGACTACTCGACGCTCCCGCAGGTCTCCTTCGTCGTCCCGAACCTGTGCAGCGACATGCACGACTGCTCGGTGTCCACGGGGGACACCTGGCTGAAGAACAAGCTCGGCGCGTACGCGACTTGGGCGAAGACCCACAACAGCCTCCTCGTCGTCACCTTCGACGAGGACAACCGGCTCAGCGGCAACCGCGTCCCGACGGTGCTGTACGGCCAGCGCGTGACGCCGGGCGCGACCTCGTCGACCACGTACAACCACTACGACCTGCTGCGCACGCTGGAGGACATGCACGGTCTGCCGCACGCCGGCAACGCCGCCTCCGCGGGGGACATCACCGGTATCTGGACTCCGTGACATGTACGTAGCGGACAGCCGCGCCGGGGCGCCCCGGACGGCGGCATCCGCGGCGGGCGCCGCCCGGCCCGGGGCCGGGCGGCGCCGTACCGCGGTCGCGCCCACCGTGCTGGCGCTCGGCACGGTCAGCCTGATCACCGACGTCTCCTCGGAGATGGTCACCGCCGTGCTGCCCCTGTACCTGGTGGCGGGCCTCGGCCTGTCCCCGCTGGGCTTCGGGCTGCTCGACGGGGTCTACAACGGCGTCTCCGCCCTGGTCCGGCTGGTCGGCGGGCACCTCGCCGACCGCGGCGGCGGGCACCACAAGTGGGTGGCGGGCGCCGGGTACGCCCTGTCGGCGGCCTGCAAGCCCCTGCTGCTCGTGGCCCAGACGCTCACCCCGATCGGCCTGGTGCTGGCCGCCGACCGCACCGGCAAGGGCCTGCGCACGGCCCCGCGCGACGCGCTGATCTCCCTGTCCAGCACCCCCGGCACCCGAGGGCGGGCCTTCGGTGTGCACCGGGCGATGGACACCGCGGGCGCGCTGCTCGGCCCGCTGGTCGCCTTCCTCGTCCTGCGGGCCACGGTCGACGGCTACGACGCGGTGTTCACCGTGAGCTTCTGCGTGGCGGTGGTGGGCGTCCTCGTCCTGGTGCTCTTCGTGCCGGGCGGCACGGCGAACGCCCTGGGCGCTGCTCCCCGGCCCTCCTCCGGGCGACCGGCCACCAGGGCCACCCTGCGCGCCGCCTTCGCGCTGCTGCGCCGCCGCGACCTGCGGCGCATCGCCGTCTGCGCCCTCCTGCTCGGACTCGCCACGGTCGGCGACTCGTTCGTCTACCTGCTGCTGCAACGGCGGCTCGGGGTACCGGACCGCTGGTTCGCGCTGCTGCCGCTCGGCACGGCGGCGGCCTTCCTGCTGCTGGCGCTGCCGCTGGGCCGGATCGCCGACCGGGCCGGCCGCTGGCGGGTGTTCCTCGGCGGCCACCTCGCCCTCCTCCTGGCGTACGGCCTGCTGCTCTCCTCCTGGCACGGCGCCGCCCTGCCGTACGCCGTCCTGCTCCTGCACGGCGCCTTCTACGCGGCGACCGACGGGGTGCTGATGGCGGCGGCCGCCGACAGCGTGCCGCCGGAGCTGCGCTCGTCCGGCCTCGCGCTGGTCCAGACGGGCCAGGCGCTGGCCCGCTTCACCTGCTCGCTGTCCTTCGGCGCCGCCTGGACGGCGTGGGGCGACCGTGCCGCGCTCGCCGGCTCCGCCGTCGCGCTGGCGCTGTGCGGCGTGGTCGCGCTCGTCCTGCGCCCCACCGTCCCGGAAAGGCCGGCATGACCCTCCGTTCCCGCGTCCTGATCCTGGTCTCGGCGCTCGCCGTGCTGGCGGGTGTCGCGGCGGCGTCCGTGCTGCACGCCTCGGCCCGGGCCGACCGCCGCGACCAGGCCCGCCCCGGCGGCCCGCGGATCACCTCGGGGCGGCTCGCGCTGACCGGCGGCGGCCACCGCGTGGTCTTCCGGAACATGGCGTGGGGCCCGCACCGCGACGAGCTGGTGTCGGCCCCGGCCGCCGACCCGTCCGGCCCCCGCACCGCGTCCGGCGTCAAGTGCCTGCGCTTCCACGCCGCCTCGGGCACCGGAGTGTGCCTCAGGGCGGTGCACGGGCCGGTCCAGGACACCTACCGCGCGGTGATCCTGGACGCGCGGCTGAGAGAGCGGGCCCACTACGACGTGCCGGGCATCCCCTCGCGCGCCCGGGTCTCCCCCAGCGGCCGGTTCGCCGCCTGGACGGCGTTCGTCGGCGGCGACTCGTACGCCGGTACCGCCTTCTCCACCCGGGCGGCGATCGTCGACACCCGCACCGGCCGGCTGACCCCCACCCTGGAGGCGTACCGGATCGTCAAGGACGGCCGGCCCTACCGCGCGGCGGACGTGAACTTCTGGGGCGTCACCTTCGCCGCCGACGACCGCACCTTCTACGCCACCATGGCGACGCGCGGCAGCACCTATCTGGTCCGCGGCGACCTGCGCGCCCGTACGCTCACCACGCTGCACGCGAACGTCGAGTGCCCCTCCCTCTCCCCGGACGGCACCCGGATCGCCTACAAGAAGCGCGTCGAGGGGGCGCCCGAGGACGCCCCCTGGCGTCTGTACGTCCTTGAGCTGCGCACCGGGCGCGAGACCGCCCTCGCCGAACCGCGCAGCGTGGACGACCAGTTGGTCTGGCGCGACGCCCGCACCCTCGTCTACGCCCTGCCCGGCGACTACGGCGCCGACCTCTACACCGTCCGCGCCGACGGCACGGGCACCGCACGCCGCCTGACCGGTGCCGCGGTCTCCCCGGCGTACGTCGGCTAGCCCGCGACAGCCGTCCTCAGCAGTAGCCGCTGTCCAGGAAGCGGCGCTGGGAGGGCTTTCCCAGGTCCAGTTCGATGTCGGCGTGGCCGGGCAGCTCGTCGAACGCCGTGTTGGGGAGGACGAACTCCCTGCCGGTGTACTTCTGGAGCACCGACTGATCGCGGGCCGGCTTGCACACGAAGGGATTCGCGTAGGTGTTGTAGCCGAGTCCGACACCGGTGTTGAGGAACCCCGCGTCCTGGCACTGGTACAGCGCGCCCCGCAGTGCCCCGGCCGTCTTGGCGCCCTTGTACCGCGCCGCGAAGTTCCGGAAGCACGACTTCGAGTCGCCCGTGTCGTAGGGAGAGGGGCCGGCGGCCGCCAGCGCGCCGAGGAACTCCGCGTTGCAGCCGATCTTCGCCGACACCTCCTCACCGCCGAGCAGGGCGGTCCTGCGGCAGCCGGTCACCGCCTGGAACGCGTCGACGACGTCCTGGCGCGGGCCGAGCCGGGAGTACGCGTAGGCGAGCCGGGTCTGGGCGTCGAGGGGGTACGCCCCGGTGTCGCCGAACTCCTCGTCGAGCAGCCGGAACCAGGTCTCGAAGGCCGGCACCTGGGCCCGTGCACCGGGCGGAAGGGTGTAGACGGTCAGGTCCGTGGGCGTGTCCCAGGTGTCGAGGCCCGGATAGCCGACGTAGGACAGGATGCCGATGCCGACCTTCGGCGGGGTGTCGCCGTACGTCCTGCGCAGTTCCAGGTAGCGCTGGAGATTGGTGCTGGAGCCCGCCCACGCGTACCAGAATCCAGGGGGGTAGGGCGAAGCGCCGCCGCGGGCGTGCGTGGTCCCGAACAGCGACGGCGAGACGCACCTGACCTGCCGTGCGTTCCAGGCGGCCCGGTACTCACGCGGCGTGGAGATGCAGCGCGGCTTCCCGTCCGGCGCCGCGCTGGAGGACGCCGGCACCGCGCCCCCGAGGGCGAGGGCGCAGGTCGCGAGGACGACGAGGGGCATCCGGCCCCGGCCGGCTCCCAGACGCTTGAGACTCATGCTGCTCCCGAAGCTCGGTGGTCGATCTCCGGGGAAGTATCGGCCCCACCATGCTCATTTCACCGCAAACAGTGCGCATGCCGAGTGCTGTTGGGCCGATCGGACGCTCACGCGCCGGGCCGCGCCTTGCCGGGACCGGCCGATGCGGCGTTCGCGCAGCGACCGTTGAGGACCGGTCAGCACCGCGAGGCAGGTTCCGCCGGTCACGATGCCTGCGCTGAGGTGGGGCGGGTGGGACTCGAACCCACGGCCGACGGATTATGAGTCCGCTGCTCTAACCGGCTGAGCTACCGCCCCTCGCGGCGTGTCGCGTACAACTGTGCGCGCCGTCTGCCGCAGCATAGCCGCTCATACGATCTCCTGCTTCGGATGGTCGGCTTCCGCGCTGCTTCCCTGACCTGGAGGACTTCGCCCAGGCCACCGGCGGTTCCCCAGGACATGAAAAAGGACCCCGCAGGGTCCTTTTTCAACGCGCTCCCCCGACTGGACTCGAACCAGTAACCTGCCGGTTAACAGCCGGCTGCTCTGCCAATTGAGCTACGGAGGACCGAAGCTCCCCCGACTGGACTCGAACCAGTAACCTGCCGGTTAACAGCCGGCTGCTCTGCCAATTGAGCTACAGGGGATCGCTTCGTCTGCATCGAACGCATCCACCTGGGTATTCGCCAGGGGGCGGACGCTCGCTGCGACACATACATTAGCGCAAGCAGGGGGGTGCTCCGCCAATCGGTGCCCTCCAGGCCCCGCCCAGCACCACAGATCTCCGTCAGGGACTCAGCAAGGAAGGGTGGCCGACATGCGCTACCGGCTCACGTTCGTCGCCGGACTGGCCGTGGGATACGTACTCGGCGCACGCGCCGGTCAGCAGCGCTACGAGCAGATCAGGAAGGCCGCTCGCGGGGTCGCGCAGAACCCCGCCGTGCGCAACACCGCCGAGACCGCCGCCCAGCAGGGCCGGGTCTACGCGGGCAAGGCGATGCACACGGTCAGCGAGAAGGTGGGCGAGCACGTCCCCGAATCCTTCGCCGACCGGGTCCGCTCGCTGCGCGGCCGCAACGGGCACGGCCGGCCGGCCGAGGACGACTGGGGCACCAGCCACCCCTGAACCGGCCACCCGCGGACGTGCCCCCTGACCGGGAAACCTCAGGGGGCACACGCATACCGGCCGGAGCAGCCTCCGCACTGCGGCAGAATTCGAGCCATGGGGATAGTCGCCGGGTTGGACAGTTCGCCCGCATTCACTCGCATCGTGGTCTGCGACACGGACACGGGGGCCGTGCTGCGTCAGGGGTATGCCCCGCATCCGCTGGACGTGCCGGAGGGCGCCCCGCGTCCCAGTGACGTCGACCCGCAGGCGTGGCTCCTCTCCCTGGGCGAGGCGGCGGGCGGCGGGCTGCTGGAGGGGGTGCAGGCGATCGGCGTCTCCACCCAGGCGAACGCCGTGGTCCCGCTGGACGCGCAGGGCAACACCGTGCGCCCGGCGATGGCCGGGGCCGACAAGCGGGCCCAGGTGGCCGCCGCCGACCTGATCGACGCGCTCGGCGGCCGGGAGGCGTGGGCGTACGCGGTCGGCTGTGTCCCGCAGGCCGCCCGGCCGGTGACCAAGCTGCGCTGGCTGGCGAAGAGCGAGCCGGAGAACGCGAGCCGTACCGCCGCACTGCTCCAGGCGCACGACTGGCTGGTCTGGCAGTTGCTGGGCCGCCCGGCGCGCCGGACCACCGACCGGGGCGGTGCCTCGGGCACCGGGTACTGGTCCGCCGCCACCGGCGCGTACCGGTCCGACCTGGTCGAGCTGGCGCTCGGCCACCAGGTGGCGCTGCCCGAGGTGATCGGCCCGGCCGCGGCCGCCGGCACCACCCCGGAGGGGCTGCTGATCTCCGCCGGTACCGGCGAGACGATGGCCGCCGCGTTCGGCCTCGGGATCGGTCTCGGCGACGCGGTCGTCTCGCTGGGCGCGTCCGGGTCCGTGATGGCCGTGCACACCGAGGCGCTGGCCGACCAGTCCGGGATGATCACCTCCCTCGCCGACGCCACCGGCATGCATCTGCCGGTCGTCACCACCCTGAACGCCGTACGAGCCCTGCGCGGCACCGCCGGACTGCTCGGCCTGCCCGACCTGAAGGCGCTGTCCGAGCTGGCCCTGAGCTCCACGCCCGGCTCGCACGGCCTGGTCCTGCTCCCCTACCTGGAGGGCGAGCGCATCCCCGACCTGCCGCACACCGCGGGCACCCTCGCCGGGCTGCGCCGGGAGTCGATGAAGCCCGAGCATCTGGCGCGGGCCTCCTTCGAGGGCATGCTGTGCGGGCTCGCGGACGCGCTGGACGTGCTGCGCGGGCGGGGCGTGGCGGTGCGGCGGATCTTCCTGCTGGGGCAGGCCGCCGAGCTGCCCGCCGTGCAGGCGATCGCGCCGTCGCTGTTCGGGGTGCAGGTGGTCGTGCCGCAGCCCGCCGACTACGCCGCGATCGGCGCCGCCCGCCAGGCCGCCTGGGCCCTCGGCGCCGCCCAGGGCACCCTGGACCCCCGCACCCCGCCCGCCTGGCACGGCGCGGCCGCGCAGGTGCTGGAGCCCGGCGACGACCTGGCCGTGGGACAGGCGGTGCGCCAGCAGTACGTGGCGGTGCGCGAGCAGACCCATCCGGGCGCGCTCCGGCCCTAGATCCCCTTCACGGACCGGGGTCGGCGGGGCACCCGATGGGTTAATCGGTTGAGGTAACACGGGTGGAGTGCCCGACGATAGGGCCATGGGCAGAACACCGCCCCACCGCCGACTCCGAGAGACAAGCGTGCTCATACGACTTCTGCGGACCTGTCTCAGGCCCTACAAGAAACCCATCGCCCTTCTGGTGGCGCTCCAGCTCCTCCAGACCTGCGCCACGCTCTACCTGCCGAACCTCAACGCGCACATCATCGACAACGGTGTCGTGAAGGGTGACACGGGTTACATCCTGACCGCCGGCGCCCTCATGATCGGCATCTCGCTGGTCCAGGTCGTCTGCAACATCGGCGCCGTGTACTACGGCGCCCGCACCGCCTCCGCGCTCGGCCGGGACCTGCGCGGCGCGGTCTTCGACCGGGTGCAGTCCTTCTCCGCCCGCGAGCTGGGCCACTTCGGCGCGCCCTCGCTGATCACCCGTACGACCAATGACGTGCAGCAGGTCCAGATGCTGGTCCTGATGACGTTCACCCTGATGGTGTCGGCGCCCATCATGTGCGTCGGTGGCATCGTGCTGGCCCTCGGGCTGGATGTGCCGCTCTCCGCCGTACTGGTCGCCGTCGTGCCGGTGCTGGGCATCTGCGTGGCGCTGATCGTGCGCCGGCTGCGGCCGCTGTTCCGGTCGATGCAGACCCGCCTGGACACGGTGAACCGGGTGCTGCGCGAGCAGATCACCGGCAACCGCGTCATCCGCGCCTTCGTCCGCGACGAGTACGAGCACGGGCGGTTCGGGCAGGCCAACGGCGAGCTGACCGAGATGCAGCTCGCCACCGGCCGGATGCTGGCGCTGATGTTCCCGATGGTGATGACCGTGGTGAACGTGTCGTCCATCGCCGTGGTGTGGTTCGGCGCGCACCGCATCGACAGCGGCGGGATGCAGATCGGCGACCTGACCGCGTTCCTCGCCTACCTGATGCAGATCGTCATGTCGGTGATGATGGCCACCTTCATGTTCATGATGGTGCCGCGCGCGGAGGTGTGTGCCGAGCGCATCCAGGAGGTGCTGGAGACCGAGTCCAGCGTCGTGCCGCCGCTCGCGCCGGTCACCGAACTGCGCGGGCACGGGCATCTGGAGATCCGGGGCGCGGGCTTCCGCTATCCGGGTGCCGAGGAGCCGGTGCTGCGCTCCATCGAGCTGGTGGCGCGTCCGGGCGAGACCACGGCCGTGATCGGCTCTACCGGCAGCGGCAAGTCGACCCTGCTGGGCCTCGTGCCCCGGCTGTTCGACGCCACCGAGGGCGAGGTCCTGGTGGACGGCGTGGACGTGCGCGAGGCCGACCCGGCCCTGCTGGCCCGCACCGTCGGCCTGGTTCCTCAGAAGCCGTACCTCTTCGCGGGCACCGTCGGCAGCAATCTGCGCTACGGCAAGCCGGACGCCACCGACGACGAGCTGTGGGCGGCGCTGGAGACGGCGCAGGCCAAGGAGTTCGTGGAGCGTCTCGAGGGCGGTCTGGAGGCGCCGATCGCGCAGGGCGGCACCAATGTGTCGGGCGGTCAGCGCCAGCGTCTGGCCATCGCCCGCACGCTGGTCCAGCGCCCGGAGATCTACCTCTTCGACGACTCCTTCTCCGCGCTCGACTACGCCACGGACGCGGCGCTGCGCGCGGCGCTGGGCCGGGAGACCGCCGACGCCACGGTGGTGATCGTCGCCCAGCGGGTGGCGACCATCCGGGACGCCGACCGGATCATCGTGCTGGACGAGGGCCGGGTGGTGGGCTCCGGCCGCCACCACGAGCTGATGGCGGGCAACGAGACCTACCGGGAGATCGTGCTCTCCCAGCTGACGGAAGCGGAGGCCGCCTGATGGCCGGTCCCATGGGACGCATGATGGCCGGGGGCGGCCCCGACCAGCGGTCGATGGACTTCAAGAACTCGGGCAAGCGGCTGGTGGCCCAGTTCCGCCCCGAACGGGTCACCATCTACGGCCTGCTGGCCTGCGTGGTGGTCAGCGTGGCGCTGAACGTGGTCGGCCCGAAGATCCTCGGCAAGGCCACCGACCTGGTGTTCGCCGGCATCGTCGGCCGGAAGATGCCCGCCGGGGCGTCCAAGGAGCAGGTCCTCGACTCGCTGCGCGCGCGGGGCCAGGGCTCGGTCGCGGACATGCTGCGCAGCACCGACTTCGTGCCCGGTCAGGGCATCGACTTCGACGCGGTGGGCCGGGTGCTGCTGCTGGCGCTCGGTGTCTTCCTGGTCGCGGGTCTGCTGATGGCGGTGGCGACCCGGCTGGTGAACCGGGCCGTGAACCGCACGATGTACCGGCTGCGCGAGCAGGTGCAGTCCAAGCTGTCGCGGCTGCCGCTGTCCTACTTCGACAAGCGGCAGCGCGGTGAGGTGCTCTCCCGCGCCACCAACGACATCGACAACATCGGGCAGACGCTCCAGCAGTCGATGGGCCAGCTCATCAACGCGGTGCTGACCATCATCGGTGTGCTGGTGATGATGTTCTACGTCTCGTGGATCCTCGCGCTGGTCGCGCTGGTGACGGTGCCGCTGTCCTTCGTGGTGGCGACGCGGGTCGGCAAGCGGTCGCAGCCGCACTTCGTGCAGCAGTGGCGCACCACCGGCACCCTGAACGCCCACATCGAGGAGATGTACACCGGGCACACCCTGGTGAAGGTGTTCGGCCGCCAGGAGCAGTCGGCCAAGCAGTTCGCCGAGCAGAACGACGAGCTGTACGAGGCCGCCTTCAAGGCGCAGTTCCACAGCGGTGTGATGCAGCCGCTGATGATGTTCGTGTCGAACCTGAACTACGTGCTGGTCGCCGTCGTCGGTGGTCTGCGGGTGGCTTCGGGCTCGCTGTCCATCGGCGACGTGCAGGCGTTCATCCAGTACTCGCGGCAGTTCTCGATGCCGCTGACGCAGGTCGCCTCGATGGCGAACCTGGTGCAGTCCGGTGTCGCCTCGGCGGAGCGGGTGTTCGAGCTGCTGGACGCCGAAGAGCAGGAGGCGGACCCGGTGCCGGGGACGCGTCCCGCCGAGCGGCGCGGCCGGGTGGAGCTGGAGCACGTGTCGTTCCGGTACGACCCGGAGAAGTCGCTGATCGAGGATCTCTCGCTGAAGGTGGAGCCGGGCCAGACGGTGGCCATCGTCGGCCCGACCGGCGCGGGCAAGACCACGCTGGTCAACCTGCTGATGCGGTTCTACGACGTGACGGGCGGCCGGATCCTGCTGGACGGTGTGGACGTCCGGGAGATGTCGCGCGACGACCTGCGGGCCGGGATCGGCATGGTGCTGCAGGACACCTGGCTGTTCGGCGGCACCATCGCGGAGAACATCGCGTACGGCTCCTCGCGCGAGGTCACCCGCGGCGAGATCGAGGAGGCGGCGCGGGCGGCCCACGCGGACCGGTTCATCCGTACGCTGCCCGACGGCTACGACACGGTGATCGACGACGAGGGCACCGGGGTGAGCGCCGGTGAGAAGCAGCTCATCACGATCGCGCGGGCGTTCCTGTCCGAGCCGGTGATCCTGGTGCTGGACGAGGCGACGAGTTCGGTGGACACCCGCACCGAGGTGCTGATCCAGAAGGCGATGGCCAAACTGGCCGACGGCCGCACCTCGTTCGTCATCGCCCACCGCCTCTCCACGATCCGGGACGCGGACACGATCCTGGTGATGGAGAACGGTTCCATCGTGGAACAGGGCGCGCACACCGACCTGTTGGCGGCGGACGGCGCCTACGCGCGGCTGTACAAGGCCCAGTTCGCGCAGGCGGTGGCCGAGGTCGACTAGCAGGAGGCTGTCGCGCGGTTCCCTCGAAGGCGGGGGGAACTGCGCGACAGGCAGCCGGAATCAGTCGAGATAGCCCCGGAGCTGGTCCGCGTAGGCGTGGTCCCGGAGCTTGCTCAGGGTCTTCGACTCGATCTGCCGTATCCGCTCGCGGGTCACCCCGAAGAGCCGGCCGATCTCCTCCAGCGTGCGGGGGCGGCCGTCCGCCAGCCCGTAACGGAGCTGGACGACCTTCCGCTCCCGCTCCCCGAGGGTCGAGAGCACCGCCTCCAGATGCTGTCTCAGCAGCAGGAACGCCGCCGACTCCACCGGGCTCGCCGCGTCCCCGTCCTCGATCAGATCGCCGAGGGCGACATCGTCCTCCTCCCCCACGGGCGCGTGCAGCGAGACCGGTTCCAGGGCGAGGCGCAGCACCTCACGGACCCGCTCGGGCGGCAGGTCGAGGTGGGCGCCGACCTCCTCGGGGGTGGGCTCGTACCCCCGCTCCTGGAGCATGCGCCGCTGCACGCGGACGACCCGGTTGATCAGCTCGACCACGTGCACCGGCACCCGGATCGTGCGGGCCTGGTCCGCCAGCGCGCGGGACATGGCCTGCCGGATCCACCAGGTGGCGTAGGTGGAGAACTTGTACCCGCGCGCGTAGTCGAACTTCTCCACCGCGCGGATGAGCCCGAGGTTTCCCTCCTGGACCAGGTCGAGCATGGTCAGCCCCCGGCCCACGTACCGCTTGGCGACGGAGACGACGAGGCGCAGATTGGCCTCTATCAGGCGGCGCTTGGCCATCCGCCCCAGGACGACGAGCCGGTCCAGGTCGAGGGCGAGGCCGCTGTCGAGTTCGGGGGTGCTGCTGAGCTTCTCCTCGGCGAACAGCCCCGCCTCCACCCGGCGGGCGAGATCCACCTCCTCGGCGGCGGTGAGCAGGGGGATGCGGCCGATCTCGCGGAGGTACTGGCGGAACAGGTCGGCGGAGGGCCCGCCGCTCTCGGTGCGGGAGGCGCCGCGCACGGGCGTCACGGGCTCGTCGCTGTCGCCGGTCAGTGCCTCGGTGGGGGGTTCGGGCGTCTCCTCCGGCTCCTGGGCCGCCTCCGGGTGCCGGCCGCCCTGGCTCTGCGCGGGTACGGCCCTGAGCAGGCCCGGCTCGGCACCACCGTGGGCGGTGCGGGCTGTCTGCGTGAGGGTGTGGGTCTGCACGGGGGCGACCTCCAGGATGATCGCTGCTCCGGGGGGGGTGCGGCAGCGGCGCGGCGGAGCGCGGAGTCGACGGCCTGCGCTCCGGGGACTCGGGCACCGCCCTCAGTGTGGGGTACGACACATCTTCGCCACGAGGGGCGTGCGGTGACTTTTTGCTTCCGGTCCGTGACCGCGTGGTGATCCCTGGGCGCCTACAGCGCGGCCGGACCCTCGTTCTGCAGGGCGCGGTCGTACCGGGTGAGGACCATCATCTCGTTCTGCACGGCCGCCGCCTGGGCCGGATCGGCGTGGCCGAGGCGGGTGAGGGTGCTCTGGAGTTCGGTGAGGCGGCGGGTGACGGCGCGGCGCCTGATCTGCACCAGGACCATGCCCGCGTACGTCTCGTCGACCGTGCGGCGCATGATCGCCTCCACGGCCAGCTCGGTCACCATGGCCCGCACGGTGTCGTCGGGGGCGGCCTCGCGGACGCGGACCACGTACTCCTGGGGGTCCTGGGTGCCGAACTCGGCGCCGCCGGCTTCGGCGATGGTCTGGCGGACGGCCGCGTAGGGGGGTGCGGTGAACTCGTCGAGGCCGTAGGCGTCGAAGGCGGGAGAGACCAACTCCGGGCGCTGGAGGGCGAGTTTGAGGAGTTCGCGTTCGGTGGCGTAGACCGGGTTGCGCAGGGTGAGGGCGGGGCCGCCGGCCTGGCGGGGGGCGGGCTCCCACTGCTGCTGGGGGGCGCGTGACTGCTGCTGCGGGGCGCCGCCCTTGCCGCCGCGGTCGCGGGCCCAGCGGGCCAGTTGGGCGACGCGCTTGACGACGAACTGGGTGTCGAGGATGCCGAGCATGCCCGCGAGGTCGACGGCGACCTCGTGCTGGGCGCCGCTGTTCTTGATCCGGGCGACGACCGGCGCGGCCTCGTCCAGGGCGGCCGCGCGGCCCGCCGGGGTGTCGAGGTCGTAGCGGGCGACGATCTGGCGCAGCGCGAACTCGAAGAGCGGGGTGCGAGGCTGGACCAGGTCGGCGACGGCCTCGTCGCCCTTGGCGAGGCGGAGGTCGCAGGGGTCCATGCCGTCGGGGGCGACGGCGATGTAGGTCTCGGCGGCGAACTTCTGGTCGTCCTCGAAGGCGCGCAGCGCGGCCTTCTGCCCGGCCGCGTCGCCGTCGAAGGTGAAGATCACGCGGGCCGAGCCGTTGTCCATCAGCAGCCGGCGCAGGATCTTGATGTGGTCGCCGCCGAAGGCCGTGCCGCAGGTGGCGATGGCGGTGGTGACACCGGCGAGGTGGCAGGCCATGACGTCGGTGTAGCCCTCGACGACGACGGCCCGGCTGGACTTGGCGATCTGCTGCTTGGCCAGGTCGATGCCGTACAGGACCTGGGACTTCTTGTAGATCGCGGTGTCGGGGGTGTTGAGGTACTTGGGTCCGTTGTCGGACTCGTAGAGCTTGCGGGCGCCGAAGCCGACGACCTCGCCGCCGATGTCCCGGATGGGCCACATCAGGCGGCCCCGGAAGCGGTCGATGGGGCCGCGCCGGCCGTCCTGGGAGAGGCCGGAGAGGATCAGTTCCTTGTCGGTGAAGCCCTTGCCGCGCAGATAGCGGGTGAGGTGGTCCCAGCCCTGGGGGCTGTAGCCGACGCCGAAGTGCACGGCGGCGGCCTGGTCGAAGCCGCGCTCGGCGAGGAAGACCCGGCCGGTGTCGGCCTCGGGGCTGGTGGCGAGCTGCTCGGCGTACCACTGGGCGGCGATCTTGTGGGCCTCGACCAGGCGGATGCGTTCGCCGCGCTGGTGGGCGGGGTTGTAGCCGCCCTCCTCGTAGCGCAGGGTGATCCCGGCCTGGCCGGCGAGGCGCTCGACGGCCTCGGAGAAGGAGAGGTGGTCCACCTTCATCACGAAGGTGATGGTGTCGCCGCCCTCCTGGCAGCCGAAGCAGTGGAAGAGCCCCTTGCTCGGGCTGACCTGGAAGGACGGCGACTTCTCGTCGTGGAAGGGGCAGAGGCCCTTGAGGTTGCCGCCGCCCGCGTTGCGCAACTGGAGGTACTCCGAGACCACGGCGTCGATCGGGACCGCGTCCCGTACCGCCTTCACGTCCTCGTCGTTGATCCGTCCTGCCACGGATGAATTCTACGGGGGTCCCGGGGCACTCCCCGCTCGCGCGGGGCTCAGGGCACCAGGTCGGCGAGCGGGACGTGCGGGTCGGCGAGCGCCTCGACGTCCACCGCGGCACCGGAACGGATGAGGTGCTGGATGTGCTCTGTGACGTCCCACACGTTCACGTTCATCCCGGCCAGCACCCGGCCCTCGCGCACCCAGAAGGCGATGAACTCGCGCTTTCCGGCGTCGCCTCGCAGGACGACCTGGTCGTAGGAGCCGGGCGGCGCCCAGCCGCTGTACTCCAGCCCCAGGTCGTACTGGTCGGAGAAGAAGTAGGGCACGCGGTCGTAGGTGACGTCCTGGCCGAGCATGGCGCGGGCGGCGGCGGGGCCGCCGTTGAGCGCGTTGGCCCAGTGCTCGACGCGCAGCCGGGTGCCGAAGAGCGGCAGCGGGAAGCTCGCCACGTCCCCGGCGGCGAAGATGTCGGGGTCGGAGGTGCGCAGGTGCTCGTCCACGGCGATGCCGCCGCCGAAGGCGCGGTCGGCCAGTTCCAGTCCGGCCGCCTCGGCGAGGCCCGTGCGGGGCGCGGCTCCGATGGCGGCGAGCACGTCGTGCGCGGGGTGTTCCTCGCCGTCGTCGGTGCGGACGGCGAGCACCATGCCGTCCTGGCCGATGATCTCGGTGAGCCGGACGCCGAAGTGGAAGCGGACGCCGTGCTCGCGGTGCAGCTCGGCGAAGAGGTTGCCCAGCTCGGGGCCGAGGGCGCCGTGCAGCGGGGTCGGCTCGGGCTCGATGACGGTGACCTCGGCGCCGTACTCGCGGGCGGCCGCGGCGACCTCCAGGCCGATCCAGCCGGCGCCCGCGATCACCAGGTGGCCGTTGTCCCGGCCGAGCGCCGCCAGGACGCCCTTGAGGCGCTCGGCGTGGGCGAGGCGGCGCAGGTGGTGGACGCCCGCGAGACCGGTGCCGGGTACGTCGAGGCGGCGGGGTTCGGCGCCGGTGACGAGCAGCAGTTTGTCGTAGCGGATCAGAGTGCCGTCGTCGCCGAGGCGGACGGTCCTCGCCTCGCGGTCGACGGCGTCGACGGTCTGGCCGAGGTGCAGCTCGATGTCGTTGCGGGCGTACCAGGCGGGCTCGTGGACGAAGACGCTGTCCCGCTCCTCCTTGCCGAGCAGGTGCCCCTTGGACAGCGGCGGGCGCCCGTAGGGGTGGTCGCGTTCGTCGCAGATCAGTATCACGCGGCCGGTGAACCCTTCCGCGCGGAGCGTCTCGGCCGCTTTCGCCCCGGCGAGACCGCCTCCGACGATGACGAATGTCTGGTCCGCGTCGACCACTTGATGCCTCCTCGTAAGGTGCCGCCTTCAGGCGAGCGTCCCGCACCCGGCGTGGTGCGGGAAGAGGGGTGCCCGGAAACGGGCCACCCTCGGTCATTTTCCGGCTACATATGCCCCGTCAGCCGGGCGTGCAGCGTGCGGGCGGACGCGTCGGTCAGCGAGGCGATCTGGTCGACGATCACCCGCTTGCGCGCGTGGTCGCCGTCCGCCTCGTCGAACAGCGCCCTGAACTGCGGCTCCAGGCCGTCCGGGGCGCGGGCGGTGAGCGCCTCGGCCAGCTCGGCGACGACGATCCGCTGATCGGCCCGGAGCAGTTCCTGCTCGGCGCGCTGCATCACGTACCGGTCGGCGACGGCCTTGAGCACCGCGCACTCCATACGGGCCTCGCGGGGCACGACGAGTTCGGCGCCGTACCTGGTGAGGCGGCCGCCGCCGTACGCGGCGCGGGTGGCGCCCTCGGCGGCCAGGCAGAAGCGGCCGATGAGCTGGCTGGTGGCGTCCTTGAGCCAGGACTGGGCGACCGCGGTGCCGTCGTAGCCGTGCGGCCACCACTCCTGGTCCTGGAGCCGGTCGAGGGCGGCGGCGAGTTCGGCGGGATCGGTGTCCGCGGGGACGTAGCGGCCGACGGCGACCTCGAAGACGGCCTGCCGTTCGGGTTCGGCGTGCAGGCAGACCGGGTCGATGTGGCCGGCGTGCAGCCCGTCCTCGATGTCGTGCACCGAGTACGCCACGTCGTCGGCCCAGTCCATGACCTGCGCCTCGAAGCAGGTGCGGGTGCCGGGGGCCTCCTTGCGGACCCAGTCGAAGACGGGGCGGTCGTCGTCGTACACCCCGAACTTGGACGACGCCGGGTCCGTCGGGTGGGCGCCGCGCGGCCAGGGGTACTTGGTCGCGGCGTCGAGGGTGGCGCGGGTGAGGTTGAGGCCGACGGAGCCCTCGGGGGTGAAGCGCTTGGGCTCGATGCGGGTGAGGAGCCTGAGGGACTGGGCGTTGCCCTCGAAGCCGCCGATGTCGTCCGCGAACTCGTTCAGCGCCTGTTCGCCGTTGTGGCCGAAGGGGGGATGGCCGAGGTCGTGCGCCAGGCAGGCGGCCTCGACGAGGTCCGGGTCGCAGCCGAGGGCGGCGCCCAGCTCGCG
Source organism: Streptomyces seoulensis (assembly GCF_022846655.1). Taxonomy (NCBI): domain Bacteria; kingdom Bacillati; phylum Actinomycetota; class Actinomycetes; order Kitasatosporales; family Streptomycetaceae; genus Streptomyces; species Streptomyces seoulensis. Next base: position 1,292,776 of record NZ_AP025667.1, on the reverse strand, counting down.
GCCGACCTGGGCGCACTCCAGGGAGTGGGTGAGGCGGGTGCGGGGGCTGGCGTCCCACGCCCGGGTACGGGTGCCCGGCGTGACGACCTGGGTCTTGCCGGCGAGGCGGCGCAGCGCGGCGGAGTGCAGGATGCGGGCGCGGTCGCGCTGGAAGGCGGTACGGCCAGGGCGTTTGTCGGGTTCCGGTGCCCAGCGTTCGACGGAGGTCGGATCGTAGGCCGAGGGGTGTGCGGTGCCTTCCATGCCTCGACAGTAAGCGCCGGTACGGACATCGCGGGGCGGCGGGGCGGGTGATTACGGGAGGGGTGGCCGATTTATCGCGGTTCGGCGGGCGGGGCTCCGGGGCCGGGTGAACCGCGGGGGCGCCCTTCACGTCTCCCCGGTCGGGATCGGACACGAGGGGGGACCGCATGAGGATCAGCCGGCCGCGGCTGCCGCGCGACGTACGGGGGCGCCGGCGGCTGGTGCGGGGCGTGGTCGCGGGGTGCGTGCTGGCACTGCTGCCGTCGACCTGGCTGTACGTGTCGACGGCGGACCGGCTGCGGACGGCGGCGGACGTGCCGCACACCGAGGTCGCCGTCGTCTTCGGCGCCGGGCTGTGGGACGGGGAGCCCTCGCCGTACCTGGCGCACCGGCTGGACGCGGCGGCCGGGCTGTACCGGGCGGGCCGGATCGAGGCCGTACTGGTCACGGGCGACAACAGCCGTACCGACTACGACGAGCCGAGCGCGATGCGCGCCTACCTGAGCCGTCACGGGGTCCCGGCCGGACGGATCGTCAGCGACTATGCGGGCTTCGACACCTGGGACTCCTGTGTCCGCGCCCGCCGGATCTTCGGCGTCCACCGCGCGGTCCTGATCAGCCAGGGCTTCCACATCCGCCGCGCGGTCGCCCTGTGCGAGGCGGCCGGGGTGACCTCGTACGGCCTCGGTGTCGAGGCGAAGCACGACGCGACCTGGTACTACGGCGGCACCCGCGAACTCTTCGCGGCGGGCAAGGCGGCGCTGGACGCGACGCTCCACCCCGACCCGCACTTCCTGGGACCGCGCGAACAGGGCGTCCGGCGGGCGCTGGCGACCCCGAGCGCCCCCTAGGGGAAAGCCCGGCCCGGAAGGGATCTCCACGGAGGCGTCCGGGCCCGTGAGGGATCTCCACGAGAACCCCATCAGGCCCCCCGAAGGCGCTATGGACATGCCATGTCATGCCCACTTAAATCTCAAGGGCATCAGCGCCACCCCCACGCCTCGTAGGCGCCTCACCCAAGGAGACCGATGAGCCGGATACGGCAGCACGTCCGAGGGTCCCGTCGTCTCGCCACCGCCGGTACCGCCGCGGCGGCGGCCACTTTGCTGGTCACCGCCCTCTCCCCCGCCGCCCAGGCCGACTCCGGGCCGAACCGTGCGACCACGCTCGCCGACGCCGCCTCGATCCTCGTCGCACACGCCGCGAGTCTCGGCCTCACCTCCGACCAGGGCACCAGTGTCCGGGACGTGATCGTCGACAAGGACGGCACCCGGCACGTCCGCTACGACCGTACCTACCACCAGATCCCCGTCATCGGCGGGGACTTCGTGGTCCACCTGAACTCCACAGGTGGTTACCGCGGCACCGACCGCGCCACCCGCACCGCGCTCTCGCTGCCCACGGTCACCCCGAAGCTGACCGGCCCGAAGGCGGCCGGGCTCGCGGTGGACGCGCTGCGCTCCGCGAGCCCCCGCGAGCTGACCCGGGCCAAGGCCAAGCCCGAGCTGGTCGTCGACGCCCTGCACGGCGCGCCGAAGCTGGCCTGGCGGACCAACGCGGTCGGCCTGGACACGCTCGGCAACCCGGTGGGCCGCACCGTGCTGACCGACGCCCGCACCGGCGCCCGCATCGACGCCTGGGACAGCATCGAGACGGCGGCCGGTGACGGCAAGTCGCTCTACAGCGGGACGGTTCCGCTGCAGACGGCCCAGTCGGGCTCCTCGTTCCAGCTCAAGGACGCCACCCGCGGCAACACCTACACCGGGGACGCGGCCAACAAGACCGACCTGTGCATCCTCGGGATCTGCCTGAGCCGGGCCCCCTCGACGGTGTTCACCGACACCGACAACCACTGGGGCACCGGCGCCACCGCCGACCGCGCCTCGGCGGCCGTCGACGCCCAGTACGGCACGGACCAGACCTGGGACTACTACAAGAACGTCCACGGCCGCAGCGGCATCGCGGGCGACGGCAAGGGCTCGTACAACCGCGTCCACTACGGCAACAACTACAACAACGCCTTCTGGGACGACAGTTGCTTCTGCATGACCTACGGCGACGGTGACGGCACCACCTTCGGTCCGCTGGTCGCGCTCGACGTGGCCGGGCACGAGATGACGCACGGCGTCACCTCCAAGACGGCCGCGCTGACGTACTCGGGCGAGTCCGGCGGCCTGAACGAGGCGACCTCGGACATCCTCGGCACGATGGTCGAGTGGAACGCGGACAACGCCACCGACAAGGGGGACTACCTCATCGGTGAGCGCATCGTGAAGCCCGGCTTCGGCAAGGCCGCGCTGCGCTTCATGGACAAGCCCTCCAGGGACGGCAACTCGGCCGACTACTGGTCCAGTTCGCTCGGCAACCTGGACGTGCACTACTCCTCCGGCGTCGCCAACCACTTCGCGTACCTCCTCGCCGAGGGCAGCGGAGCGAAAACCGTCAACGGTGTCTCGTACGACTCCCCGACCGCCAACGGCTCCACCGTGACCGGCATCGGCCGGGAGAAGGTCGGCAAGATCTGGTACCGCGCGCTGACGGTGTACATGACCTCCTCCACCAAGTACGCGGGCGCCCGCACGGCGACCCTGAACGCGGCGAAGGACCTGTACGGGGCCGGGAGCGCGGAGTACGGCGCGGTCGCGGCGGCGTGGAGCGCGGTGAACGTGAGCTGAGCCTTTTTCGGCGAGGGTGACTGACGGTGCGTCGGGGTTCCGGCGCACCGTCTTCGCGTTCCCCCCGGTCGCACGCCATTCGTGTGCACTTGACTCCGTGCTTCTGGTGGGCCTCTGACCTGGTGTTACGTCGCGCCGCCTCACCCGTGCGGAGCCGGCGGGCGCCACCCGTTCACCGCAGCGGGGGCGGCGGCTCGGGAGGCGGAGCGGGCGCGGTGGCCTTTACCTCGGAAGTGCGGGGGACGTGCCCCCGCACTTCCGAGGTACGAGTCGGACAAGCTCTTGGGGAGCACCATGCGTCGCACCGCCCGTCTGCTGACCGGTACCGCGCTCGCCGTAGCCGCGGCCGGGCTCGGCACGGCTCCGGCCCACGCGGGCGTCCCGCATCTGCGGCCCGCGCAGGTCGGCAGTCTCCAGGTGTACCCGTCCACCGCGCTGCCCGGCAGCCAGGTCACGGTGAACACCGCGGCCTGCGGGGAGAAGGGCGCGGCGCTCGGGGACGCGGGAGCGGTAGGCGCGGGGACGTTCGCGCTGGCGCCGACCACGCACGAGGGCGAGGCCATCGGGCAGTTCCAGGTTCCGGCGGGGGCGCAGCCGGGGACGTACGAGATCGTCGCGCGGTGCGCGGAGGGCGACCGGCGGGTGACGGGTGACCTGATGGTGACCCTGGCCGGCGCTCACGGGCAGGTGCAGCCGCACGGCAGTGTGAAGACGGGGGTCGGCGGTGCCTTCGGCCCCGGCCCCGTGCAGACCACGGCGGGTGTGGCGGCTCTTGCCGTCGCCGCCGCGGGCGGTACCTGGCTCCTGCATCGCCGGGCGAGAGGCGACGGGATCTGACGGACACCCTCCGCTGTCCGTCGCCGGTACCGCGAAGTCCCGCCCCCTGAGGGTCCGATGCCCCTCGTGACCCATAGGGGGCGGGCCTCCCTGTGAAGGGGGGTGCTGTCTCCGGGAAGGGATTTCCATGCGCAGGATCGGCGACACCGCCATAGCCGCCGTCACGGTGCTCGCGCTGGGCACGGGCGTGTGGCTCCTCGGCCCCGGCACCGGCACACCCCCGCAGCCGTCCGCCGCCGAGGGCCGGCCCGATCCGGGCGGCGCACACGGCACGGCCCCCGCACTGCCCGCGTCCCCGCCCACCCGCGTCCGCATCCCCGCGATACGCGTGGACGCCCCCCTGACGGGCCTCGCCCTCACCCCGTCGGGCAGCCTGGACGCACCGCCCCCGGCGGAGAAGAACCTCGCCGGCTGGTACGAGGCGGGCACCACCCCCGGCGACACCGGCACCGCGGTCGTGGCCGGCCACGTCGACAACACCGACGGCCCGGCGGTCTTCTACGACCTCGGCGCCCTGAAACGGGGCACGACGATCGAGATCGACCGCGAGGACGCCACGACGGCCGTCTTCACGGTGGACGCGGTGGAGGTCTACTCCGCGAACAACTTCCCCGACGAAAAGGTCTACGGCGCCTCGCCCCGCCCCGAACTCCGGGTGATCACTTGCGGGGGCGGGTACTCCAGGTCGACGGGGTACCAGGGGAACGTGGTGGTGTTCGCGCATCTGAGGGGGAGCCGGGCAGCGTGACGGATCAGTTGACCTCCCAGTCTCCGGGCCCGACTCCCAATCGGGGCCTGCCGACGCCGACGGAACGACTGCCTGCCACGATGCGTCTGTGAGCTACGACCTTGCTGTGTGGGACGGCGACCGTCCGCCCGACGATCACCAGGCAGGCTCGACATACGACGAGCTCTACGAGCGCTACTTGGCGTCGAACGATGTGGTCATGCCTCCGGTGCCGAGCATCACGGCCTACGTGGAGGCCCTCGTCGCGCAATACCCGGACGATGTCGACCGACGTGTCGTATGGGCGTCGACACCGGTCCTCGACGAGGCATCGGGGCCGCTCGTGTACCTGGCCATGTCCTACAGCAAGGCTCAGGAAGTGTCCGAGTACGCCTCTGCGCTGGCCCGCGAGCACGGACTCATCTGCTTCGACCCGCAGGCGGAACGCCTCCGGCCGTGAGCTGCCAGCCCACGGTGGGACCGCAGAGGCAACGGCATGCGACGGGGCTCAACCATGCCCAAAGCTGCCCGACTTCTTGAGATGGGCGTTTGCCCGCTGGCCGTTCCGGGCCCGCACTTGCGCCCACTCCCCCGCCGGATCGCTCCGCTGGTCTCGCTGGTGTAGAGCAGGCGGGCATGGCGCCACACGGGCTTTCGCGGGTTCGTCCGGTCCTCGATGTGCACGACTTGCGGCGGGAACTTCTCGCGGTGCCGTGTGATCTCGTCCAGGACCGAGCGTCTTTGCGGAACGGCCCGATAGCTCTGCCTGGTCCTCGGCTCCCCGAGGTATGGCACCCCCTTGTCGGGGCCGGTCAACCAGCCCGAACAGCTCGCCTTGTCGCAATCCCGTCGACGCGGCCTGCCTCACCGGGGAGCGATATCGGGGGGAACAGCGCCTTCACCGCCTCCGGATGGAGCCGGTGAATCTCCGAATAAACGTCTGACGGCTTCATCCCTTCCCACGGGTACTTCGGGATCGTCCCCTCTTGGTGGGCTATCTTCAGGATGCTGGTGCAGACGTTCCAGGGTGTTGCGAAGGTCGACGGGGTAATTACCCCCGACCGTTCTTTGATCCACCTGAGTCCGTCGACTCGCTGTATCCGGCCGATCTCCCAATTGCCGAACGTGGGGTAGATGTGCAGCCGTAGGGCTCGCTCCACGTTCGTATCGGTCCGCTCGCGGTGTACGGCCGTCTCCTGCCATGTTCAGCGATGGCCCGGAACTTCTGCTTGCCCAACTCCCGGTTCACGAGCAGCCGTAATCAAGCTCTGCCGTCCCCCCGGCGGTCTTCCTTGCGAAGTTCTCCTTATTTCCGCGTCACCGCGTCGCGTGCGTCATCCGAGATCCTGACCTGCCGCTCGCTGACCAGTGGCGAAACACGATCGGGCCAGATCAATGGAGAGGCAGATAGACCTCTGCATGCGTGTACTACTTGGCCAAGGCGATCGGTCCACATGTTTTACAGCGCCTATATTTCGACGCTTCTCGAAATGGGACCGGCACCCAGCTACCGCTTTTCAGTCGGCACGAATCTAGATGAACAACGCCGGTTTTCTTGTTTACGAGCAGGCTAGTTGCATGTTGAGACCAATTCAAGTCCACAGGCAACTCCACCCCTGTCAGCAGCTCTTTATATTCGGCGCTCTTTTGGAAAGGTTCAAAGAGAGGCCACTCGATAATGTCTTCTGCGCTGAGCTCTCCTGCCCGATATAGCACTTTCACCAGCTTCAGCGCCTCATGTTTTTCACCCTGCAGGCAGAGCTTGGCCAAGCGATAGCGATCTCCGAGAGCGCTTACGTCCCATGAGGAAATCTCGGCCCTAGTTGAGTCGGGGCTCATGCGCTCACGTGCAATCCAGTTGTTCACCTTTGCAGTGAGCTTCGACCCCATTGGGACGTTCATCGTCCCGACGAACTCGGTAACCTTCCCAACGACGGAATTTCGCTCAGCTAGAAGGTTGGAGTAGGCGAAGTCATTGGCGCGACTTGCAGTCCATTCCGCGAAATCCTTGCCAAACTTCAAGAGGAGGCTACTGGAGAGTAGGAATCCGAACGCCATCACCTCCGCAACAGCCCTGTGGGCGTATTCTTCATCACACGAGACCTCGTCACCAGCCTTGAGGGAGCCTGCGAGGGAGGAATTCACATTTGATATATATCGCTTAGAGACTATTCCGCCATTGTGTACAAGAATGTGGCGTCGCTGAAACACTTCCTTGAGGCGTTCCCAGTCAATGGCGCATTCTTCAAATTTTATATTCGTGCGATCCGAGAAGAACTTTCTCCACTCGGAGAAACTTTTGAACATGAGATCATCAATGCGCCGCGTGATGGCCAAGTCGACCGCATCTTCGATGTTCTCTAGCGCCTTTAGGTCTTTAAGCGAGAATTCCTTTTCAGTCTCTCGTGCGACGTTTTCAAGCGCTTGGGGTGAAACCTTGTAAAATTCCTTTACCAGCGCCGCGAAAAGAACCTCGAAACTACTCACGGCGGAGATGACAAACTGCTCAAGCATCAATTTCTTGCGCTTGGGGCGCAGGAGTAGGTCATGCATGGCAGCAATCAGCTTGGGGAGGTACGACTCCGACTTGAACTCCTCAAAGATCGCACCCAACATCTCGGAAAATTCGATATGGTCGCCAGAGTTCGTCATGTACTCAACCCAAAATTGACTGAACCTCACCCTGTCTTCCAGCGGGACGAACCTCAGGGCAGACACCAGCTCTGCGGCGCCCCTATCTAGCGAATCATGCGTTTCGACAACAGGTAGAATCGAATCAATCAAGTCATCTAGCGCCTCGCATCGCCGAATGAATTGATCGGACGCAATCATGACCTTCGCGTAAAATTGCTGCTTCTGATCATCTGTCACGGCGGCCATGTTAGCGACCTGTAGGCCTTCAATCAGTGCGTTCGCAAGAACTGCTCACTGGCTTTAGAGCGCGGCCTCGCCATCGTGGCTGCCTGTTGTCGGCTCAGCGTGTCAGCGGGGGGGGATCACGGCCAGACACCTCTGCTCGCCAGCCACGAGCCCGGCGCTTCCTCGGTCAGTGAAGGCCCCCGCCCATTGCCCGATCGCCCTGTCCCTCTTCTACGTGAACGGGGCAGTCTCTGGGCCGTCCGAGGGCGGCCCACGTCAGCCACTGACGACTAACAACGACCATGAGGGCGCGACAGACTGCCGCGCCCTCTCGGTGCGTCTGTCCAGCTAAACCACGTGTCGAGCCACATCCGCGCCCGCCACTGGTCCAGCGGGATCGCCTTGCCCATGTACAGGGGCCAGAAGTAGATAAAGCTTTGTCGAGACGGCGGGCAGCCGACGTCGCTGCACCCCTCGGTTTGCACTGCCATCGACAAGGCTCACATCAGGTGCAGCGGGGGTGATCACTGGCCATCTGGCCCTCTCCGCCTAGCTCATCGATGTACTTTCAGGCGAGCGCCGCCGCGATTCGGCGCCTGGACTGCAAGAGGATCGAACGCCAGATGGAGACCGCCAGCGCAGCACGCATACGACTACAGGAACGTCAGCAGGAGCTGCAGGCTGAGCTGGAGCAGGTGCAGCGGCAACTGGACCATTTGGGGACGAAGGTGGCCGTGTCGAAGTGGTGGAAGGCGCCCAGTGGACCGATGGGGCGAGGCACCGTCTACCACACGGGCAGGGACAAGCGGTGCCGGCCGGGGAACCGGCCGGATGAGATCACCTTGTACGAAGCCTTGCACGCGGGACTCGTCCCGTGCCGAAAGTGCAGACCGGAGCAGCCCTAACGGAAGACCGTTACCCCGGTGTCGTCGACGAGCTGGGGCAACAGCAAGTCTGGCTTCAGATCTACCGGGGTATCGAGAAGATCGCGTGACGGGGCCCAGTCGCACCTGAAAGGCATAACGGCCTCGCACTGGTCCGACGGCAGCCAACGCCAGCAAACGCCATTTGGCCCGGCCAGCGCCGCATCTCGACACTCCCCCACCCCACACGCAAAGAGGCGGCACCCCCGCACAGGGTGCCGCCCCTCTTTGTGGCGCCGGAGCCCGTCGTCGATCGGTGGTGAGGGTCGGGGACCGACGACGGGTCCGGGGTCGGCGGGAGGTCAGCGGTGGTCGCTGCCCTCCGACTGGGTGGCCGCGCGGCCGGCTTCGAGGCGGGCCACCGGGATGCGGAAGGGGGAGCAGGAGACGTAGTCCAGGCCGACCTCGTGGAAGAAGTGGACGGACTCCGGGTCGCCGCCGTGCTCGCCGCAGACGCCGAGCTTGAGGTCGGGGCGGGTGGCCCGGCCAGCCTCGGCGGCGGCCTTCACGAGCGAGCCGACGCCGTCCCGGTCGATCGTCTCGAAGGGGCTGACGCCGAAGATGCCCTTCTCCAGGTACGCCGTGAAGAAGGATGCCTCCACGTCGTCCCGGCTGAAGCCCCACACCGTCTGGGTGAGGTCGTTCGTGCCGAAGGAGAAGAACTCCGCGGCCTCGGCGATCTGACCGGCGGTCAGCGCGGCGCGCGGCAGCTCGATCATCGTGCCGATGGCCAGCTTCAGCTTCGTACCCGTCGCCGCCTCGACCTCCGCGATGACCTGGTCGGCCTCGTCGCGGACGATCTCCAGCTCCTGGACGGTGCCCACGAGCGGGATCATGATCTCGGCGCGCGGGTCGCCCTTGGCCGCCTTGCGCTCGGCGGCCGCCTCCGCGATGGCGCGGACCTGCATGGTGAACAGGCCGGGGATGACGAGGCCGAGGCGGACACCGCGCAGGCCCAGCATCGGGTTCTGCTCGTGGAGGCGGTGGACCGCCTGCAGGAGGCGGAGTTCGTTCTCGTGCGGCTCCTGCCGAGACTCGGCGAGGGCCACGCGGACCGACAGCTCGGTGATGTCGGGGAGGAACTCGTGCAGCGGGGGGTCCAGGAGACGTACCGTCACCGGCAGGCCGTCCATCGCCTCGAACAGCTCGACGAAGTCCCGCTTCTGCAGCGGGAGAAGCTGCTTCAGCGACTCCTCGCGCTCCGTCTCGGTGTCCGCGAGGATCAGCCGCTCGACCAGCTCACGCCGGTCCCCGAGGAACATGTGCTCGGTACGGCACAGGCCGATGCCCTGCGCCCCGAACCGCCGCGCCCGCAGCGCGTCCTCGGCGTTGTCGGCGTTGGCCCGCACCCGCAGCCGGCGCTTGCGGTCGGCGAAGGCCATCATGCGGTGCACGGCCTCGACCAGCTCGTCGGCGTCGTCCGCGCCCGGGTGCATCCGGCCCTCGAAGTACTCCACCACCGGGGAGGGCACGACCGGCACCTCACCGAGGTACACCTTGCCGGAGGAACCGTCGATGGAGATGACGTCGCCCTCCTCCACCACATGCCCGCCCGGTACGACCATCCGGCGCCGCTTGGTGTCGACCTCCAGCTCCTCCGCGCCGCAGACACAGGTCTTGCCCATGCCGCGCGCGACGACGGCCGCGTGGGAGGTCTTGCCGCCGCGCGAGGTGAGGATGCCCTCGGCCGCGATCATGCCGTCCAGGTCGTCGGGGTTGGTCTCCCGGCGGACCAGGATGACCTTCTCGCCCGAGCGGGACCACTTGACGGCGGTGTACGAGTCGAAGACCGCCTTGCCGACCGCCGCGCCCGGCGAGGCCGCGATGCCCCGCCCAACCTGCTCGGCCCTGGCGTCCTCGTCGAAGCGGGGGAACATGAGCTGGGCGAGCTGGGCGCCGTTGACCCGCTGGAGCGCCTCGGTCTCGTCGATCAGGCCCTGGTCCACGAGCTGGGTCGCGATGCGGAAGGCCGCGCCCGCGGTGCGCTTGCCGACGCGGGTCTGGAGCATCCACAGCTTGCCGCGCTCGATGGTGAACTCGATGTCGCAGAGATCCTTGTAGTGGTTCTCCAGGGTCTCCATGATCTGCATGAGCTGGTCGTACGACGCCTTGTCGATGTTCTCCAGCTCCGCGAGCGGCACGGTGTTGCGGATGCCCGCGACCACGTCCTCGCCCTGCGCGTTCTGGAGGTAGTCGCCGTAGACGCCCTGGTGCCCGGAGGCGGGGTCGCGGGTGAAGGCGACGCCGGTGCCGGAGTCGGGGCCGAGGTTGCCGAAGACCATCGAGCAGACGTTGACCGCGGTGCCCAGGTCGTGCGGGATGCGCTCCTGGCGGCGGTAGAGCTTGGCGCGGTCGGTGTTCCAGGAGTCGAAGACCGCGTGGATGGCGAGGTCCATCTGCTCGCGCGGCTCCTGCGGGAAGTCCCGGCCGGCCTCGGCCTTGACCGTCTTCTTGAAGGCGGCGACCAGCTTCTTCAGGTCGGCCGCGTCCAGCTCGGTGTCGACCTGGACGCCCTTGGCCTCCTTGGCCTTCTCCAGCGCCTCTTCGAAGAGCTCGCCGTCGACGCCGAGGACGGTCTTGCCGAACATCTGGATGAGGCGGCGGTAGGAGTCCCACGCGAAGCGCTCGTCGCCGGCCTGCTTGGCCAGGCCCTTCACCGACTTGTCGGAGAGGCCGATGTTCAGGACGGTGTCCATCATGCCGGGCATGGAGAACTTGGCGCCGGAGCGGACCGAGACCAGCAGCGGGTCGTCGGCCTGGCCGAGCTTCTTGCCCATGCGCTGCTCCAGCGCGTCGAGGTGCGCACTCACCTCGTCCCGCAGTGCCGCGGGCTCCTCGCCGCTGTCGAGGTAGACCTTGCACGCCTCGGTGGTGATGGTGAAGCCGGGAGGGACCGGCAGTCCGAGGTTGGTCATCTCGGCGAGGTTGGCACCCTTGCCACCGAGCAGGTCCTTGAGGTCCTTGTTGCCCTCGGTGAAGTCGTAGACGAACTTCGCTACGTGAGGCTCTTTGTTTTCCGACACGGGTCTCGACTCCTTGAGGCCACGGTGGCTGCCCTGACGGCGAGGAACATACCCAGATCGAAGGCACCTGGGTACGTCCACTCGTGCGTCATAAGCCTGTAACCAGCCGTCTGCCACAGGATCGAAAGCAAAGGCAGAGCAAGGCCAGGGCCACGCGAGTGTTCACTTCTTGAACGGAAGGGCGTCCGGCGACGCCGCATCCAGCTCATGTGAGCGGTGATCAGCACGTTTGATTTCGATCAATGAACGCCCAAGGGGTGGCACCGAGTGCCACCCCTTGGAGAAGTGCAGTCGCTCAAGATCCGCTCATCTGAGCGCGACCCTTATCAAGGGTGGCGAGAATCACGCTGCCACAGGGCGCGCGATTTCACCATGCGGACGCCGTCCGGACGCCGTCGCGCGCCGGAAACGCGCCCGTCACACCCCCAGCGCCGAGAGCCGCTCCTCCACCCGCTCGGGCGCGTACAGGTGCTCCACGACCAGCGCGCCCGCGCCGATCAGCCCCGCCCGCTCCCCCAGCTTCGCGGTGACGACGTCGAGGTGGGCCGTGGAGCGGGGCAGCGCCCGCTGGTAGAGCAGTTCGCGCACCCCGGTCAGGAACGGCGTACCGGCGAGGTCGCCCGCGATCATCAGCACACCGGGGTTGAGCAGCGTGACGACGGTCGCCAGCACGTCCCCGACCCGGCGCCCGGCCTCCCGTGCCAGGGCCGCCGCCTCCGGGTGCCCGGCGGCCAGCAGGTCCCGTACGTCCGAGCCGGAGGCGGCCGGCACGCCCGCGTCCGTCAGCCGCCGGGCCACGGCGCCACCGCTGGCGACGGCGGCGAGACAGCCGTAGGACCCGCAGCGGCACAGCGCCTCGGTGCCGACCCGGATGTGCCCGAGGTCGCCCGCGCCGCCGTCCACGCCCCGGTAGATCGCGCCGTCGACCACGACCCCGGCACCGATGCCGGTGGAGACCTTGACCAGGACGAACGCCCGGCAGCCGGGGTGCCCGGTGCGCTGTTCCCCGTACGCCATGAGGTTGGCGTCGTTGTCCACCAGGACCGGGACGGGCCCGGCGCCGGTGTGCTCGGTGAAGGCGCGGGAGAGGCGGCCCCTTATGTCGTAGCCGTCCCAGCCGGACATCATCGGGGGCTGGACCACCCGCCCGGTCTCGCTGTCCACCGGGCCCGGCACGCCGAGCCCGATCCCGCAGACCGCCTCCGGGGGGCGGCCGGTCTCGGTGAGCAGTCCGGCGAACCAGCGGCCCAGTTCGGCGAGGACCGCCTCCGGGCCGTCCTCCACCACCAGGGCGCCTGCCCGCTCGGCGAGGATCTCGCCGGTCAGGGTGAGCAGGGCCGCGCGGGCGTGCCGGGTGTCGAGGTCGGCGGCGAGGACCACGGCGTGCGAGCCGTCGAACTCCAGCGTGATGGAGGGGCGGCCGCCGAGCGGGGAGTCCACCGGGCCGCCCGCGCCCTCGCGCAGCCAGCCCGCCCGGAACAGCCGGTCCAGGCGCTGGCCGACCGTGGCCCGGGAGAGGCCGGTCATCTGCTGGAGCGCGCCCCGCGTGACGGCCCGTCCGCTGCGCACCAGGTCGAGCAGGTCACCGGCGCTCGCCTGAGCGCCGCCCCTGGCCGTCCTGCCCGGCTTTCCGGTCATGCCACCCCCTTGTGTTCCTCAAGTTTGCATTACATATTGAGTTTTGCGTGTTAAGTAGACGTAACCCTGCGATAGACAGAACCAAACCAGGCCGGCCGGACGTCTTCGGGGAGCCCCGAGTGGATCGCACTGCCCAGCTCACTGCCCGTGTCACCGAGCGCGAGATCGCATACGATCCGCCGTCGTCCAGGCCCCCGTCGCCACCCTCGGCAGCGTCGCTGCACGTCAGGGCGGCGCGTGTGCTGGCGGCCAACTGGACGGGCGGCTCGACGGTCCCCTCCCGGAACCTGTATCCGCACCAGTGGTCCTGGGACTCGGCGTTCATCGCCATCGGGCTCAGGCACCTGTCGCCGCTGCGGGCGCAGACGGAGCTGGAGACGCTGCTCGCGGCGCAGTGGGCGGACGGGCGGGTGCCGCACATCGTCTTCTCCCCCTCCGTGCCGCTCGACGCCTACTTCCCGAGCCCCGACTTCTGGCGCTCCTCCACCGCGGGGCGGGCCGCGGGCGCCCCGCGCACCGTACAGACGTCCGGCATCGTGCAGCCACCCGTGCACGCGCTGGCCGCCTGGCTGGTGCACCGCGCCGACCCCGGCCTGTCGCGGGCGCGCGGATTCCTGGCCCGGGTGTATCCCCGGCTGGCCGCCTGGCACCGCTATCTGCTGCACCGCCGCGACCTCGGCGGGGGCGGCCTGGTGTCGGTGGTGCACCCGTGGGAGCAGGGCATGGACAACAGCCCTTGCTGGGATGCCCCGTTGGCCCGCGTCACCCCGGCCCCGGCCCGCTCCTTCCGCCGCGCCGACCTCGACCACGGCGCCCCGGAGGACCGGCCGACCGACCTGGACTACGGGCGGTACGTGCGCCTCGCGGCCGACTACCGGGACGGCGGATACGCGGACGGGGGCGGGCAGTTCGCGGTGGAGGACCCTTCCTTCAACGCCCTGCTGATCGCCTCCGAGCACGCCCTCGCCCGGATCGCCGCCGAGCTGGGCGCCCCCGGCACCGCCCGGCACGCCCGCGCCGAGCGGCTGACGGCGGCGCTGGTGGAGCGGCTGTGGGACGACGCGTCCGGGATGTTCCTCTGCCGGGACCTGCGCGGCGGCGGCCCGGTCCGCGAGCGGAGCGTGTCGGGACTCGTCCCGCTGCTGCTGCCCCGGCTCCCCCGCGAGGTGGCCGGCGCGCTGGTGGACACCCTGCGCGGACCGCACTTCGCGGCGCGCACCGGGCTCGTGCCCAGCTACGACCTGCGCGGCCCGGCCTTCGAGCCGAACCGCTACTGGCGCGGCCCGGCCTGGTTCAACACGGCCTGGCTGGTGGAGCGCGGGCTGCGCGCCCACGCCGAGCACACGGCGGCCGACGCCCTGCGCGCCGCGTTCCTGCGCACGGCCGGGGAATCCGAATTCGCGGAGTACGTGGACCCGGACACCGGCGAGGCCTGCGGGGCGCCGGGGTTCGGCTGGACCGCCGCGCTGACGCTGGACCTGCTGCACGACGCGAACGGCGCTTTGGACACTGGGGAAGAGGGAGGGGACCGGAGATGACCGAGCGGCATCATCTGTTCGTGCGAGGGACCACATTCGCCGCCGTGGGCGACCGGGGCGACATCAGCGGGGTGCGCGGCGGAGGCCCGGTCGACGGGCTGTTCGTGCGCGACGCCCGGCACCTGAGCCGCTGGCAGCTCACCGTCGACGGCGCGGTGCCGGAGGTGCTGCGGCCGGTCGGCGAGGGCGACACGGCGCGCTGCGTGCTGGTGCCGCGCGGTGGACGCCAGGAGCCGCCCGCGTACACCCTGTGGCGTGAACAGGCCGTGGGCGAAAGCTCGTTCGTGGAATCGGTGCGGATCACCGGCAACGTCCCGGCGGCCACCACCGTACGGCTGGCGCTCACCGTCGACGCCGACTTCACCGACCAGTTCGAGCTGCGCTCCGACCACCGCACCTACGTCAAGGCGGGGGCCGTACGCAGCCGCCACGTCCTGGACGACGGGATCGAGTTCGGTTACCGGCGCGGTGAGTGGCGGTCCTGTACGACCATCACCGCCGACCCGGCTCCGGAGGCGGTGGAGGAGACGGGTACCGGTGCCCGGCGGCTGGTGTGGACGCTCGAACTCCCCCCGCACGGAAGCGCGGAGCTGCTGCTGCGGGTGATGGCCCGCCCGCACGGCGACCGGCGCGCGGTGCGCGTACCCCGCTCGCCCGATGCCGTGAACGAACAACTCCGCTCCGCAGAGGACGAGTTCATGGAGGGTGTCGCCTTCCCGACCGCCTGGCCCGAGCTGGCGGCCGCCTGTGCACGGGGGCTGTCCGACATGGCCGCCCTCCAGGTGCCGGCGCGGGGACCGGACGGGGAGGAGCTGCGGGTCCCGGCCGGGGGCGCCCCCTGGTTCCTCACCCTGCTGGGCCGGGACGCCCTGCTCGCCTCGCTGTTCGCCCTGCCGTACCGCCCGCAGTTGGCCGCCGCCACGCTGCCCGCGCTGGCCGCCACCCAGGCCACGGCCGACGGTGCCTCCTCCGTCGCCCAGCCCGGCAAGATCGTGCACGAGGTCCGGCACGGCGAGCTGGCCCATTTCGGGCAGGTGCCGTACGGGCGTTACTACGGCTCGGTCGACGCCACCCCGCTCTTCCTGGTGCTGCTCGGCGCCTACACCGAGCACACCGGCGACGCGGCCCTCGCCCGGCGCCTGGAGCGGCACGCCCGCGCGGCGGTCGGCTGGATGCTGGACCACGGCGGACTGACCGCGCGCGGCTACCTCGTCTACCGGGCCGACGAGGGCGGCCTCGCCAACCAGAACTGGAAGGACTCCCCCGGCGCGATCTGCCGGGCCGACGGCACCCGGCCGAGCGGCGCCGTGATGGCGGCGGGCGCGCAGGGGTACGCGTACGACGCGCTGCGGCGCACGGCGTGGCTGGCGCGCACGGTGTGGGACGACGGGACGTACGCGGCGCTGCTGGAGCAGGCGGCGGCCGATCTGCGCGACCGCTTCCAGCGGGACTTCTGGCTGCCTGAACAGGCTTTCCCCGCGCTGGCGCTGGACGGCGACGGCCACCGGATCGACGCGCTCGCCTCGGACGCCGGACACCTGCTGTGGTCGGGGCTGCTGGACAAGGAGTACGGGGAGGTCGTCGGGCGCAGGCTGCTGGAGCCGGACTTCTTCTCCGGCTGGGGCGTGCGCACGCTGGCCTCCGGCCAGGCCGCCTACCACCCGCTCTCCTACCACCGGGGCTCTGTCTGGCCGCACGACAACGCCCTGATCACCCTGGGCCTGGCCCGTTACGGCCTGCACGACGAGGCCCGCGCGGTGGCCCACGGCCTGGTGGACGCGGCGACGACGGCCGGTCACCGGCTTCCGGAAGTGCTGGCGGGTTACGGCCGTGACACCCACCCCGAGCCGGTACCGTACCCGCACGCGTGTGTGCGGGAGTCCCGTTCGGCTGCCGCGCCGCTCGCCCTGCTCACCGCGGTCGGGGGTGCCTGACACCGTCCTTGACCGGGCGTTTGCCCGGTATTTGCCGTAGGTCGTGAACACCGGTGCGCGGTGGACCGTACGGAAGGACGGCGGGCCGGGCGGGCCGGCCTCCACCGGTCCTGCCCAGCCTCCCCAGCGTGGCCCGCCGCCTCCCTCGTCACCGGCCCCGCGCGGAAGGACCTCCGGGTTTGCCTCAGCAGAAGAACACGCACCAGTCATCGGCAGCGACGGGGGCACCGGGGGGCACCCCCGAGGAGGGCTCCGCCGGGCCTGGCGGGGCGGTGGACACAGAGACGCGCGCCGAGCACGGGAAGAGCGACGACCGGGGTTCCGGCGCGGTCGACGAGCCGTCGGGAGCGAAGGCTCACGGGTCCGGCGAGGTGGGGTCGGCCAAGGGAGTTGCCGACAGTTCGACCACCGCTCCGGAGGCTGCCCCTGGGGCAGAAACCGGCCCGGAGGACGCGCCGGAGGCGGAAGCAGGCGGGAAGGTCACGGAAGCCGGGCCGGTCCCCGCCGCCGACCCCGGAGCGCCGTCGGCAGAGGCGGACCGCGCCTCCGACCCCAAGGGCGCCCCCGACGCGGAGGCCGGTCCCGAGGGCGCACCCGGAGCGGCTCCCGGGACCCCCGCCGGACCACCCCGCTCCGCCCGCCTCACCCGGTGGCGGGCCGAACATCCCCGCCGAGCCCGCTTCCTCTCCCGGACCGTCACCGTGCTCGCCGCCGTGCTGGTCGTCTGCACCCTGGTGATGCCCGCCAGCATCGCCGCGGTCAGGCCGGCCGGCTTCTTCCGGCTGCCCGGTGAGGCGATCGTCGGGGCGGCCGTGCTGCTCGCGCTGCCCAGGAAGCCCCGTGTCGTGCTCGCCGCGGCCGGCGGTGTCGCGCTCGCCGCGCTGACCGTGCTGAACTGGCTCGACATGGGGTTCAAGCAGTACCTGGGCCGGACCTTCAACCTGGTGCTGGACTGGAGCCTGCTGGGCGACGCGCAGTCGTACCTGGAGGACTCGCTCGGCCGGGGGGCCACCCTCGCCGCGACGGCCGCGCTGATCGTCGCCGTACTGCTGCTGTTCGCCGCGTCGGCCTTCGCCGTCGTGCGTCTGAGCGACGTCCTCGCCCGGCACTCCGCCACCGCGACCCGGGGCACCCTGATCGCGGGCGTCGTCTGGATCACCTGCTCCTCCTTCGGGGTGCAGCTCGCGGGCGTGCCGCTGGCCGCCGACAGCGCGGCCCTCACCCTGCAGAGCCAGACCGAGCGGGTGTCGAACACGCTGAAGGACGAGGCCGCGTTCCAGAAGGTCGCCAAGGTGGACGCGTTCGGCGCGACCCCGCCCGGCCAGCTCGTGCCCGACCTGCGCGGCAAGGACGTGATCTTCACGTTCATCGAGAGCTACGGCCGTAGCGCGATCGAGGACCCGATCATGGCGCCCGGCGTGGACCGGACCCTGGCCACCCGCGACGAGGCGCTGGCGAAGGCGGGTTACCACGCCAAGAGCGGCTGGCTGACCTCCGCGACCTACGGCGGCAGCAGTTGGCTCGGCCACTCCACCACCCTGTCGGGCCTGTGGGTCAGCAACCAGCAGCGCTACCGCACGGTGATGGCGAGCGACCACCTCAGCCTGACCAAGGTGTTCAAGAAGACCGGCGCCTGGGACACGGTCGGCGTGATGCCGGGCATCCAGAAGGCATGGCCCGAACAGAGCTTCTTCGGCCTGGACAAGGTCTACAACGCCTTCAAACTCGGCTACAAGGGGCCGAAGTTCAGTTGGTCGACGATGCCGGACCAGTACGCCCTGGAGCAGTTCCAGCAGCGGGTGCACGGCAAGAAGCACGACAAGCCGGTGATGTCGGAGGTGATCCTGACCTCCAGCCACCAGCCCTGGAGCCCGATCCCGAAGATGGTCGACTGGGACGAGCTGGGCGACGGCTCGGTCTTCAAGGGCATCGAGGCGGCGGGCACCGACCCGACGGACGTGATGGCGGACACCACCAAGTCCCGCCAGGAGTACGGCAAGTCGGTCCAGTACTCGCTCACCGCGCTCACCGAGTGGCTGGAGCGCTACGGAACCGAGGACACGGTGCTGGTCTTCCTCGGCGACCACCAGCCCATCGCCCGCGTCAGCGGCAACCACGCCAGCCGGGACGTGCCGGTCTCGATCGTCGCCAAGGACCCGAAGGTCCTCGACAAGATCGGTGACTGGGGCTGGACGGACGGCCTGCGCCCCGCGCACGACGCGCCGGTGTGGAAGATGAACCTCTTCCGCGACCGCTTCCTGACCGCGTACGGCTCCACCCCGCACCCGAAGACGGGCTGACCGGGCTCAGGCGGACTCCGCCGCGAGCAGGCCCGCCATGCCGAGGAGCACACCGCCGGTGGCCCGGTCCATCCGGCGGTGGGCCCGGTAGCTGAGGCGGACGGCCCTGATCACGCTGCCCGCGGCGGCGAACACCCCGGCCGCGACCGCCTCCGCGCCGAGGTAGCAGGCGCCGAGCACCGCGAGCTGGCCCGCCACGGAACCGTGCTCGGGCCCGACGAACTGGGGCACGAAGGCGGTGAAGACCAGGATCGCCTTCGGGTTGGTGATGGCGACGAGGAACTCCTTGCGTACCAGCGCGGTCAGCGGCGGCCGCTCCCGCACCGGGGGCGCGACGGCCGTGCCCTCCGGCTCACCGGTCCGCCGGAGACCGGCCCACAGGATGGTCGTGCCCAGGTAGGCGAGGTACGCGACACCCGCCCACTTGATGACCGTCAGCGCCCACTCCGAGGCCGACAGCAGCGGCCCCAGCCCGGCCACGACCGCGACCACCAGTACGGCGAAGGCGACGAGCCGTCCGCAGACCCCGACCATCGAGGCGCCGAAGCCGCGCACCATGGCATGCCGCAGCGCCAGCAGGTTGTTGGCGCCGGGAGTCAGTGCGACCAGCAGCGCGACCGCGAGAAAACCCAGGATCCACACGGCTATCCCCTTCCCGTCGGGAAAGTAGCAGCCGCCGACGGCATGCGGAACAAGGGGAATCAGGCCACAAGCCCCCACGGGGACAAGGCCGTTCAGCCGCCGGAGGTGTCCAGCTCGGCTTCCTCGCCGACGCCCGCGCAGTCGTAGGGGTCCTTCAGCCAGCCGTCCGGGAGGACCACCCGGTTGTTGCCGGAGGTGCGACCGCGCGGGCCGTCGGCGCCGGTCGGCCACGCCTGGTCGAGGTCCAGCTCGTCCAGGCCGGCGCGCAGCTCCTCCAGCGAGGAGGTGATGGCGAGCCGCTTGCGCATCTCTGAGCCGACCGCGAAGCCCTTGAGGTACCAGGCGACGTGCTTGCGGAAGTCGATGACACCGCGCGACTCGTCGCCGAGCCACTCCCCGAGCAGCGTGGCGTGCCGGACCATCACGTCGGCGACCTCCCGCAGGACGGGCCGCTGGAAGTCGTCGCGGCCCTCGAAGGCGGCGACCAGGTCGGCGAAGAGCCAGGGCCGGCCGAGGCAGCCGCGGCCGACGACCACGCCGTCGCAGCCGGTCTCGCGGACCATGCGCAGCGCGTCCTCGGCGGACCAGATGTCGCCGTTGCCGAGCACCGGGATCTCCGGGACGTGCTCCTTCAGCCGGGCGATGGCGCTCCAGTCGGCGGTACCGCCGTAGTGCTGGGCGGCGGTGCGGCCGTGCAGGGCGATGGCGGTGACGCCCTCCTCGACGGCGATGCGGCCGGCGTCGAGGTAGGTGATGTGGTCGTCGTCGATACCCTTGCGCATCTTCATGGTGACCGGCAGGTCACCCGCGCCGGTGACGGCCTCGCGCAGGATGGCCCGCAGCAGGTTCCGCTTGTACGGCAGCGCGGAGCCGCCGCCCTTGCGGGTGACCTTGGGGACCGGGCAGCCGAAGTTGAGGTCGATGTGGTCGGCCAGGCCCTCTTCCGCGATCATGCGGACGGCCTTGCCGACGGTGACCGGGTCGACGCCGTACAACTGGATCGAGCGCGGCTTCTCGGTCTCGTCGAACCGGATGAGCTGCATGGTCTTCTCGTTGCGCTCGACCAGCGCCCGGGTGGTGATCATCTCGCTGACGAACAGCCCCTTGCCCCCGCTGAACTCCCGGCACAGGGTGCGGAAGGGGGCGTTGGTGATCCCGGCCATGGGTGCGAGCACGACGGGCGGCACCACGGCGTGCGGGCCGATGGAAAGCGGCTGGGTCATCAGGGGGCTCCGGGACGGATGTACGGCATGGGCGTCGTCCATTGTCCCTCACCTCACCGGCACCCTTCTCCCCTGTGGGCTGGATCATGTAAGGGTCATTAGTTAGCCGCACTATCGAAGCGCGTACGATGGGACGCATGCCCGAGCTGAGTCACCGGCGGCGGATGCTGGTGCTCGCGA
Source organism: Streptomyces seoulensis (assembly GCF_022846655.1). Taxonomy (NCBI): domain Bacteria; kingdom Bacillati; phylum Actinomycetota; class Actinomycetes; order Kitasatosporales; family Streptomycetaceae; genus Streptomyces; species Streptomyces seoulensis. Next base: position 1,272,034 of record NZ_AP025667.1, on the reverse strand, counting down.
TCTGCTGCATGAGCCTGCTGATCGTGAGCCTCGACAACACCGCCCTGAACGTCGCGCTGCCGTCGATGCAGCGCGAACTGCACGCCACGACCTCCGGCCTCCAGTGGACGATCGACGCCTACACGCTGGTGCTGGCCTCGCTGCTGATGCTGGCGGGGTCCACGGCGGACCGGATCGGCCGCAAACGGGTCTTCATGGCGGGTCTGGTGATCTTCACCGCCGGTTCCCTGCTGTGCTCGCTCGCGCCGAACCTGGAACTCCTCGTGGTGTTCCGCATGGTCCAGGCGGTCGGCGGCTCGATGCTCAACCCGGTCGCCATGTCGATCATCACCAACACCTTCACCGACCCGCGCGAACGGGCGCGGGCCATCGGCGCGTGGGGCGCGGTGGTCGGCATCTCCATGGCGGCCGGTCCGCTGGCCGGCGGACTGCTGGTGGAGTCGGTCGGCTGGCGCTCGATCTTCTGGGTCAACCTGCCGGTGGGCCTCGCCGCCCTGCTGCTCACCCTGCGCTTCGTCCCCGAGTCCCGCGCGCCCAGGCCGCGCCGCCCGGACCCGGTGGGCCAGGTGCTGGTGATCGCCCTGTTCGGCTCGCTGACCTACGCGATCATCGAGGCCCCGAACGCGAGCCTCACCGAGGTGCTCCCCTTCGCCGCACTGGCCCTCGCCGCCCTGCTGGCCCTCCTGATCTACGAGCCCCGGCGCGCCGAACCCCTCATCGACCTGCGCTTCTTCCGTTCGGCGCCGTTCAGCGGGGCGACCGGGATAGCGGTGAGCGCGTTCGCGGCGCTGGGCGGCTTCCTCTTCCTGTCCACGCTGTACCTGCAGAACGTACGCGGCCTCGACGCCCTGCACGCCGGCCTGTGGATGCTCCCGATGGCCGTGCCGACCCTGCTGTGCGCCCCGCTGTCCGGACGGCTGGTCGGCAGCCGGGGCCCGCGGCTGCCCCTGCTGATCGCGGGCGCGGCGATGACGGCGAGCGGCCTGCTCTTCGCCCTCTTCGAGGCCGAGACCTCCAATGTCACCCTGTTCGCGGGCTACGTCCTCTTCGGCGTCGGCTTCGGCTTCGTCAACGCCCCCATCACCAACACGGCCGTCTCCGGCATGCCCCGCGCCCAGGCGGGCGTCGCGGCGGCGGTCGCCTCCACCAGCCGCCAGCTCGGCCAGACCCTGGGCGTGGCCGTGATCGGCGCGGTCCTGGCCTCGGGCATCGGCGACTCCCCGTACCGCGACACCTTCGTCGCGGCGGCCCGCCCCGGCTGGTGGATCCTGGCCGCGTGCGGCGCGGCGGTCCTGGTCCTCGGCCTCCTGACGAGCGGCCGCTGGGCCCACCGGACGGCTGAGCGCACGGCTGAGCGGCTGGCGACGGAAGAGGTGCGGCAGCCCGTGGGCACGTCCGCCTGATCCCCTCAGCTCTCCGCGAGAGCCAGCGCGTGCAGCCTCTCCAGGCGCTCGCGGGACTCCTCGTTCTTCGGGGGGTAGATCACGATGCGGGGGCCGGGGTCCGGGGAGAGCCAGAGGTCGGTGTGCTCCAGGGTGAGGAGGCCGACGCGGGGGTGGAGGAACTCCTTGGTCTTGGAGCGGCTGCCGACCACCTCGTAGCGCTCCCAGTTCTCGCGGAACTCGGGGTATGCCTGCAGCCGCTTGAGGAGCATCTTCCAGGCGGGTTCGCCGAGGTGTCCGGCCATCGAGGCGCGCAGCCGGGCCGCCATCAGCCGCAGGGCCTCGTCGAGGTGGACGATCGAGGCGCGCCACTGGGGGTTGGAGTAGGCGAGGAGCACGCAGTTGCGGTCCTCGGGCGCGACCGCGTCCATGTCGCACAGCAGCCGGGCGTAGGTGCGGTTGTAGGCCAGGATGTCGTACCGGCTGTTCTGCACGGCGGCCGGGAACGGCTCCATCTGGCGCAGGGTCGCGCGCAGGGCCGGGGTGATGCTGGGGCAGACCGCGGCGGGGGTCGGGTCGGTGGCCCCGGCCAGCCGGAAGAGGTGGGCGCGCTCGCTGGGGTCCAGCATCAGGGTGCGGGCGAGGGCGTCGAGGACCTGCACGGAGACCTGGATGTTGCGGGCCTGTTCGAGCCAGGTGTACCAGGTGACGCCCACGGCGGAGAGCTGCGCGACCTCCTCCCGGCGCAGACCGGGCGTACGCCGCCGGGCACCGCGCGGCAGCCCCACCTGTTCGGGGGTGATCCGCTCGCGGCGGCTGCGCAGGAACGCGGCCAGTTCGTGGCGGCGGATCTCCGCGCCCTTCACCTCGGGGGCGGCGCTTTCCCGGGCCATGGTCGTCATGGTTCCAGGGTGCCTCGCCGCGCATCCCGTTGCCAGGTGGTCCTGCCACCAGGATGAGCGTCCGCCACCACCAGGCTGCGGGTGGGACAAGGCCCGGCCGAAACCGTTGGCGGGTACTTCCGGTACCAGCATCGGGACACTCTGGTACCCGTCTGCGGGCGGGCGCACGCTCGGTGGCATGACCGAGACCACCCTCCCCACCACGCCGTCCGTGCGCGCTCCGGCGACGGCACCCACCCTGAGCGGGGCGGGACTGGTGACCGTCCTGCTGGCCGCCGCGCTGCCGCTGGTGGACTTCTTCATCGTCAACGTCGCGCTGCCCGCCATCGGCAGCGACCTCGCCGCGAGCGAGGCCCTGCTGGAACTGGTCGTGGCCGGTTACGGAGTCACCTACGCGGTGCTGCTCGTGCTCGGCGGGCGCCTCGGGGACCTGTTCGGCAGGCGCCGGCTGTTCATCGGCGGCATGGCCGCCTTCGGACTGACCTCGCTGGCCTGCGGGCTGGCACCGGACGCGTGGAGTCTGGTCGCGGCGCGGGCCGCGCAGGGCGCCTCGGCCGCGCTGATGCTGCCGCAGGTGCTCGCCACCATCCAGTCCACCACCGCCGGCGGCCGCCGCGCCCGCGCGATGAGCCTGTACGGGGCGACGGCGGGCCTGTCCATGGTGGTGGGCCAGATCCTGGGCGGCGTCCTGGTCGCGGCGGGCATCGCGGGGACCGGCTGGCGCTCGATCTTCCTGGTGAACGTGCCCGTGGTCGTCCTCGGCCTGGTCCTCGCCGTCCGCCACGTCCCCGACACCCGCGCCCGGCACCCGGAGCCGGTCGACGTGCCCGGCACCGTCCTCCTGGCGGTGGCCCTGCTGGCGCTGCTCGCCCCGCTGACCGAGGGCCGGGCGACGGGCTGGCCGGTGTGGACGTGGGTCTCGCTGGCCGTGTTCCCGCTGGCGGGGTGGGCGTTCTGGACGGTGGAACGGCGCCTGGACCGGCTGGGCCGCACCCCGCTGCTGCCGCCGAGCCTGTTCGCCACCCTGTCGCTGCGGCGGGGGCTGCTGATCGTGGTGCCGTTCTGCCTGGGCTTCAGCGGGTTCATGTTCGTCATCGCGCTGAGCCTCCAGCAGGGCGCGGGACTGGGTCCGGTGCGGGCGGGGCTGGCGCTGGCGCCGATGGCGGTGTCGTTCCTCCTCGTCTCGCTGGCCGGGCCGCGCCTGATCGCCCGCTTCGGTACGCGGGTGGTGGGCGCCGGGGCCGTGCTCCAGGGCGTGGGCGTCCTGCTGATCGTGCTGGCGGTGTGGCGGAACTGGCCCGGCCTGGGGCTGGGCACCCTGCTGCCGGGTGCGGCCGTCGCGGGGGCGGGCCAGGCGCTCCAACTGCCCAACCTGCTGCGGATCGTGCTCTCCGAGGTCCCGGCCGCCCGTGCCGGGGTGAGCAGCGGTGTGCTGGCGACGACCCAGCAGGCGTCGTTCGCCCTGGGCGTGGCCACCCTGGGCGCCCTCTTCCTCACCCTCGTCCCCCACCTGGGCATGCGGGACGCCCTGCTCATCGCCCTGCTGACCCAGCTCACGGCGATCCTCGCCACCGGCCTGCTGAGCCTGCGCCTGCCCCGCGAGGTGGGTTGAGCCGGGCCCGTGTGACAGTTCCCACCTGGAGTTCCGCCCCTAGCCCCGCCCCGCGTGCCGCACACTCCCGGCATGACCGAGAACAGAATCGGGACCAGCGTGCGGCGATGGGACCGGCACGGCCGGGAACACGTCGTACGGGTGGAACGGGCCGGACTCCAGCGCACCTTCGGCTGCGGTACCTGCGGCTGGCGCCGGGGCACCCGGTACCTGCCCTGGACGCCGACGGACGAGCACCCGGCGACGGAGCATCTGGCCGAGGCCCATCAGGCGACGCTGGACCCGGCCCGGCGATGAGCCTGCCGGGGCCTCGCCCCCTCGGACCACGGACTCCGTCCACGACGGCCGGCACGGACCCCGGCGCCCTGCCGCCCAGGCGCCGGGCCCGAGTGCCGGCCTCCTGGCACCCGGCGCGAGCCGACCGGGCGACACCGCACCCCGCCCGGCGATGAGTTCACGGCGCCGTGGGAGTCGTACCCCATGACGACCCGCGCCGACCGGAAGGCGAGCCCCATGACCGCACTGCACGAGACCCTGCGCCGGTACGTGGACGACGGGAGCCTGCCCTGCGCGGTCGGCCTCGTCGCCCGCGGGGACGAGGTCGAGGCCGTGGCCGTCGGGTACACGGACACCGGCCGGAGCGTGCCGCTGGCGCGGGACTCGCTGTTCCGGCTCGCCTCGATCACCAAGCCCGTCACCGCCGCCGCGCTGCTGATGCTCGTCGACGAGGGGCTGGTCGGGCTGGACGACCCGATCGCGCGGTGGCTGCCCGAGCTGGCCGCGCCGATGGTGGTGCGGACTCCAGGGTCGCCGGTGGACGACCTGGTACCGGCCGAGCGGCCGATCACCGTGGAGGACGTGCTCAGCTCCCGGTGCGGCTGGGGCTTCCCCCCGGACTTCTCGCTGCCCGCCGTACGGCCGCTGTTCGAGCTGCAGCGCGGCGGATTCGCCCCACAGGCGGTGCCCGCCATGGACGAGCTGCTGGCCGAACTCGCCAAGGTGCCGCTCCTCCACCAGCCCGGCGAAGCGTGGCTCTACAACACCTCCTCCGATCTCCAGGGCGCCCTGATCGCGCGGGCGTCGGGGCGGACACTGCCGGACTTCCTCGCCGAGCGGGTCTTCGAGCCGCTGGGCATGAAGGACACGGGCTTCTGTGTGCCGGAGCGGGACCTGCACCGGCTGCCCACGGCCTACCAGCCCGGCCCCGACGGCACTCTGGCCGTCGCCGAAGCCTTCGACGGCGGCTGGGACCGGCTCCCCGCCTTCCCGTCCGGCGCCGGCGGCCTCGTCTCCACCGCCGACGACTACCTGGCCTTCGCCCGGATGCTGCTGGCCGGCGGTGAAGCGGGCGGCCGCAGCCTGCTCTCGCCGGGGTCCGTGGCCCGGATGACCAGCGACCGGCTCACCCCGGCCCAGCGGGAGGGCAGCCCGCTCTTCCTGGAGGGCCAGGGGTGGGGCTACGGCGGCTCGGTGGACATCGACCAAGCCGAACCGTGGAACGTGCCCGGTCGCTACGGCTGGGTCGGCGGCACCGGCACCGCGGCCCATCTGGTCCCGGCCACCGGCAAGGTGACCGTCCTGCTCACCCAGGTCGCCATGACCGGTCCGACACCGCCCGCCGTGATGCGGGACTTCTGGCGGGTCACCGCCTGACGGCGGTCACGGCCCTACGCGGGTCACGGACCGACGCGGGTCACGGCGTGGCCGGAGCGCCCAGCCCGCGTATCAGCAGGTCCACGATCACCCTGAAGTCCTCCTCGATACCGGGCTGCTGCCATTCGCGTGCGTAACAGGGGTCGTGGAAACGGGCGGTGGCCTGGAAGACGGCGCGGGCCTCGGCGGCCGGGTCCGCCGCGCGGAAGGTGCCGGACCCGGCCCCCTCCTCGATGATCCGGGCGAGCTGGGCGGTGAGGTCGGTGATGTGCTCGCCGACCGTCGTCCCGCTCTCCTCGGCCAGCACGCTGTAGGTGGCGAACAGCTCGGGATCGTCACCCGCCTTGTGCCGCTTGGCCTCGAACAGGGCGGCGAGCCAGTCCCGCAGCCGACGCTCGACGGGCCCCTCCTCACCGGCGATGTCCGCGAGCGTCTTCGAGGTGCGGTCCAGCCAGCGCTTGGTGACCGCCTCGCGCAGCGCCGCCTTGGTGCGGAAGTGGCGGTAGACACTGCCGTGGCTGACGCCGAGAGCGCGGGCCACGTCGACCACGGTGGCCTTGGCCGGGCCGTGGCGGCGCAGCACCTCCTCGGTCGCTTCGAGGATGCGCTCGGCGGTCAGGGTCTCGGTCGCTGCCATGCCTAGACCGTACCCGGCGTGCCGGTCACCGTTCCCGGCTCATCGCTCGCTGTCCAGCATGGCCATCTGCGCGGGGGCGTACCGCTCGCCGGCCGCCGCGTCAGCCGGGACGCTCTCCTCGATGGCGGCGAGGTCGGCCGCGTCCAGGGTGATGTCGAGCGCGCCCAGTGCTTCGGACAGCCGCTCGCGGGTGCGGGAGCCGATGACCGGCACGATGTCGGGGCCCTGGGCGAGCACCCAGGCGATGGCGATCTGGGCGACCGTGGCCCCCTTCTGCTCCGCGATCTTGCGGAGGGAGTCGACCAGGGTCAGGTTGTGCCGGAAGTTGTCGCCCTGGAAGCGGGGCGAGAAGGCACGGAAGTCGGTGGCGGCGAAGTCCCGGTCGGCGGAGATGTGGTTGGAGAGCAGGCCGCGCGAGAGCACGCCGTACGCGGTGACTCCGATGCCCAGCTCCCGCAGGGTGGGCAGGATCTCCCGCTCGATGCCGCGCGAGATCAGCGCGTACTCGATCTGGAGGTCGGCGATCGGGGCGGTGGCGGCGGCCCGGCGGATGGTCTCGGGACCGACCTCGCTGAGGCCGATGTGCCGCACCCAGCCCTTCTCGACCAGTTCCGCGACGGCGCCGACGGTTTCCTCGATCGGGACGTCCGGGTCGAGGCGGGAGGGGCGGTAGATGTCGATGTGGTCCACGCCGAGGCGCTGGAGGGAGTAGGCGGCGAAGGTCTTCACCGCGGCGGGGCGGCCGTCGAAGCCCAGCCAGGCGCCGTCCGGGTCGCGCAGGGCGCCGAACTTCACGCTCAGCACCGCGTTGTCCCGCGAGGAGGAGGGGGCGGTGCGCAGGGCCTCGCCGACCAGCAGTTCGTTGTGGCCCATGGCGTAGAAGTCGCCGGTGTCGAGGAGGGTGACGCCCGCCTCCAGGGCGGCGTGCACGGTGCGGACGGCCTCCGGGCGGTCCGCTTCTCCGTACATCCCCGACATGCCCATGCAGCCGAGGCCGAGGGCGGAGACCTGGGGGCCGGTGGTTCCGAGATTTCGCGTTGGCATCGTCATGCGTCCAGCCTGGCACGACGAATGACAGAATTCAATATCTGTCAGTTGTTAGTTGTCAGCGGGTTGCGGGTAGACCCCCTCCGGGCACGAAAAAGCCCACCCTCCGGCCCGGAGGAACCGGACAGGAGGGTGGGCGGAGATGCGAAGGTCAGGCGCCGATCAGACGGGCGGCGAGGTAGCCCTCGATCTGGTCGAGGGAGACCCGCTCCTGCTTCATGGTGTCGCGCTCGCGCACGGTCACCGCGTTGTCCTCGAGCGTGTCGAAGTCGACGGTCACGCAGAACGGGGTACCGATCTCGTCCTGACGGCGGTAGCGGCGGCCGATGGCGCCGGCGTCGTCGAAGTCGATGTTCCAGTTCTGGCGCAGCGCCTGGGCGAGACCCTTGGCCTTCGGGGACAGCTCCGGGTTGCGGGAGAGCGGGAGCACGGCGACCTTCACCGGGGCGAGGCGGTGGTCGAGGCGCAGCACGACGCGCTTCTCCATCTTGCCCTTGGCGTTGGGCGCCTCGTCCTCGGTGTAGGCGTCGAGGAGGAAGGCCAGCATGGTGCGGCCGACACCGGCGGCGGGCTCGATGACGTAGGGGGTCCAGCGCTCGCCGGCCTCCTGGTCGAAGTACGAGAGGTCCTGGCCGGACGCCTTGGCGTGGGCACCGAGGTCGTAGTCGGTGCGGTTGGCGACACCCTCCAGCTCGCCCCACTCCGAGCCGCCGAACGAGAAGCGGTACTCGATGTCGGCGGTGCGCTTGGAGTAGTGGGAGAGCTTCTCCTTCGGGTGGTCGAACCAGCGCATGTTCTCCTCGCGCAGGCCGAGGCCCGTGTACCAGTTCCAGCGCTGCTGCATCCAGTACTCCTGCCACTCCTCGTCCTCACCCGGCTTGACGAAGAACTCCATCTCCATCTGCTCGAACTCGCGGGTCCGGAAGATGAAGTTGCCGGGAGTGATCTCGTTGCGGAAGGACTTGCCCATCTGGGCGATGCCGAAGGGCGGCTTGCGGCGCGAAGTGGTCTGCACCTGGGCGAAGTTGGTGAAGATGCCCTGGGCGGTCTCGGGACGCAGGTAGGCGACGGAGCCGGAGTCCTGGGTCGGGCCGAGGTGGGTGGAGAGCAGACCGGAGAACTGCTTGGGCTCGGTGAAGGTGCCCTTGTTGCCGCAGTTGGGGCAGTTGAGGTCTGTCAGGCCGTTCGCCGGGGCGTGGCCCTTCTTCTCCTCGTAGGCCTCTTCCAGGTGGTCCGCGCGGAACCGCTTGTGACACGAGGTGCACTCGGTCAGCGGGTCCGTGAAGGTGGCGACGTGACCGGAGGCGACCCAGACCTCGGGGGCCAGGATGACGGACGAGTCGATACCGACCACGTCCTCGCGCGACGTCACCATGTAGCGCCACCACTGACGCTTGATGTTCTCCTTGAGCTCGACACCCAGCGGTCCGTAGTCCCAGGCGGCACGCTGTCCGCCGTAGATCTCACTGCAGGGGAAAACGAAGCCACGGCGCTTGCTCAGGCTGACGATGGTGTCGATCTTGTCGGCGGCCACGGTGCTCTCTTCATTACGACGACGGACGTTGAAGCGAGATGCTTCCAGCGAATGATTCAGGTTACCGGCGCATGCTCCCCCTCGGCCAAATCGGCCCCCGCCGACCCCCCTCCCGAAGCCGCCGAAGCCCACCCGAATCCTCATCAAGCCCACCAGGAGAATCCGCGCCGCCGAGTCCGCGCGGACAGCTTGTTGACAATCGTTTCCAACTTTGTTGAAAATGAGTGTCATGAACGTACGACGACGCCTCATATCCGGGTCCGCGATCGCGGCCGTCACCGCCCTGGGGCTGGGCACGCTGTCCGCCTGCTCGGGCAGCAGCGCCGCCGCCGGGAGCCCGGGGAAGTTCGCCGTCGTCGCGTCGTTCTATCCCATGGCCTTCCTCGCGGAGCGGATCGGCGGGGACCACGTCCACGTGAGCACCCTCACCTCTCCCGGCCAGGAGCCGCACGACCTGGAGATCAGCCCGCGCCAGATCGCCGGTCTGGAGGACTCCGACGCGGTCCTCTATCTGAAGGGGCTCCAGCCCTCCGTCGACCAGGCCGTGGCGCAGTCGCCGGTGAAGACGAAGATCGACGCGACCTCGCTGACCACGCTGGAGCAGCACGGCACCGAGGTCGGCGGCCACGCGGCCGAACACGAGGGCCACGACCACGAGAGCGAGGACGGCAAGGACCCGCACATCTGGCTCGACCCGGTGCGGTACGCCGAGGTCGCCCGGGGCGTCGGCCGGGCCTTCGAGAAGGCCGACCCGGACCACGCGGCCGACTACCGGAAGAACACCGCGACCCTGGTGAAGCAGCTGGACGAGCTGAACACCGACTTCGAGGACGGCCTGGCGCACACCCGGTCCAAGGTCTTCATCACCACCCACGCCGCCTTCGGCTACCTCGCCGAGCGCTACGGCCTCACCGAGGAGGCGATCAGCGGTCTCGACCCCGAGTCCGAGCCGAGCGCGGCCCGGGTGAAGGACCTGCAGAGGATGGCCAGGGCCGACAAGGTCTCCACCGTCTTCTACGAGACGCTGGTCAGCGACAAGACGGCGCGGACGGTCGCCGGTGACGCGGGCCTCAGGACCGACGTGCTCGATCCCGTCGAGGGCATCACGGAGAGGTCGCGCGGCAAGGACTACCTCGCCGTCCAGCGCGCCAACCTCAAGGCCCTCCAGAACGCCCTGGGGGCCAAGTGAGCACCGATACGAGGGAATCCGCGCCCGTACTCGCCCTGCGGGGCGTACGGGCCGAGCTGGGCGGGCGGCCGGTGCTGCGCGGCATCGACCTGACCGTGCGCCCCGGCGAGGTCGTCGCGCTGCTCGGCGCCAACGGCTCGGGCAAGTCCACGGCCGTGCGCACCGCCATCGGGCAGGTACCGGCCACCGCCGGCGCCGTCGAGCTGTTCGGCACGCCCCTGCGCTCCTTCCGGGGCTGGGCCCGCGTCGGCTACGTACCCCAGCGCACCTCCGCCGCCGGGGGCGTCCCGGCCACCGTCTCCGAGATCGTGTCCTCGGGCCGGCTGGCCCGCACCCGCTTCGGCCTCTTCCGCAAGGCGGACCGGGAGGCGGTCGGGCGGGCGCTGGAGCTGGTCGGCATGGCGGACCGCGCCAAGGACTCGGTGACCGCGCTCTCCGGTGGCCAGCACCAGCGGGTGCTGATCGCCCGCGCGCTGGTCTCCGAACCCGAGCTGCTGATCATGGACGAGCCGATGGCCGGCGTCGACCTCGCCAGCCAGGAGGTGCTGGCCGCGACCCTGCGCGAGCAGGTCGCCGCCGGGACGACCGTGCTGCTGGTGCTGCACGAACTCGGCCCGCTGGAGCCGCTGATCGACCGCGCGGTCGTCCTGCGCGACGGCTGTGTGCTGCACGACGGGCCGCCGCCGAAGGCCGTCGGCCAGCACGCCCTGCCCGGCCACGACCACGTGCACCCGCACGAGGGCGCCGAACCGATCCGTACGGGACTGCTGAGCTGATGGACTTCCTGAACTACGCCTTCATGCAGCGGGCGCTCCTCGCGGCCGTCCTGGTCGGCATCATCGCCCCCGCGATCGGCATCTACCTCGTCCAGCGCCGCCAGCCCCTGATGGGCGACGGCATCGGACACGTGGCGATGACCGGCGTCGGCCTCGGCTTCCTGCTGCACTCCTCGCCGGTGTGGATGGCGACGGCCGTGTCCGTGGCGGGCTCGGTGCTGATGGAGCTGATCCGCTGGTACGGCAGGACGCGCGGCGACATCGCCCTGGCCATGCTGTTCTACGGCGGCATGGCGGGCGGTGTGCTCTTCGTGAACCTCGCCCCCGGCGGCTCCAACGCCAACCTCACCTCGTACCTCTTCGGCTCGCTGTCCACGGTGGCGCCGTCCGACGTGACCGCGATCATCGTGCTCGGCGCGTGCGTGGTCGCCGTGACGCTGGGGCTCCGGCGCCAGTTGTTCGCGGTCAGCCAGGACGAGGAGTTCGCGCGGGTCACCGGGCTGCCGGTCCGGGCGCTGAACCTGCTCGTCGCGGTCACCGCGGCGGTCACGGTCACCGTGGCGATGCGGGTGGTCGGCCTGATCCTCGTGTCGGCGCTCATGGTCGTCCCCGTGGCCGCCGCCCAGCAGCTCACCCGGAGCTTCGCGGCGACGTTCGCCATCGCGGTCGCGCTCGGCGTGACGGTGTCCATCGGCGGCACGATCACGTCGTTCTACCAGGACGTCCCCCCGGGCGCGACGATCGTCCTGCTGACCATCGCCGCCTTCGCGGTCATGGCCGCGCTGGCGGCCCCGCTGGCCCGACGCCGCGCCCGGCGGAACCGCCCCACGACCGACCCGGTGGAGTGCGCGATCCCGGCCGCGCGCCCGGCGGGAGACGAGGTCGGCGTCTGATCACCGGGAACCCGGCCCGCGAACCCGCCGGGGGCACGCTCGGCGTCTGACCCCCGGGGGTCCGGGCTGGCACAATGGCCCGGTCAGAGGCGCAGACATGAGGAGGCACCGGGTGACGACCGCTGGACCGCCCGTGAAGGGCCGCGCGACCAAGCAGCGCGCGGCGGTGGCGGCGGCCCTCGACGAGGTCGACGAGTTCCGCAGCGCGCAGGATCTCCACGACATGCTCAAGCACAAGGGCGACTCGGTCGGGCTCACCACCGTCTACCGCACCCTCCAGTCCCTCGCCGAGGCCGGCGAGGTCGATGTCCTGCGCACCTCGGACGGCGAGTCGGTCTACCGCCGCTGCTCGACGGGCGAACACCACCACCACCTCGTCTGCCGCACCTGCGGCAAGGCGGTGGAGGTGGAGGGCCCGGCGGTCGAGAAGTGGGCGGAGGCCATCGCCTCCGAGCACGGCTTCGTCAACGTGGCCCACACGGTGGAGATCTTCGGCACCTGCGCGGACTGCGCGGAAGCCACCGACTGATCCGGACCGCACGACGGAGAACGCCCCCGCCGCACAGGCAGGGGCGTTCTTCATGCGCGCTCGAGAGCTTCAGGGACGGCTACGCCTCCGGATCGCCCTTGATCGCCGCCTCCATGGCCAGCAGCTCCTCGTTGGGCACCGCTCCGCCGAACCGCCGGTCCCGCGAGGCGAATTCCATGCACGCCCGCCACAGGTCCCGGCGGTCGAAGTCGGGCCACAGCACGTCCTGGAAGACCATCTCGGCGTAGGCGCTCTGCCACAGCAGATAGTTGGAGGTGCGCTGTTCACCGCTGGGGCGGAGGAAGAGGTCGACGTCGGGCATGTCGGAGTAGTACAGGTACTTCTGGACCGTCTTCTCCGTGACCTTGGACGGGTCGAGCCGGCCCGCCTTCACGTCCTCGGCGATCGCCTGCGCGGCGTCGGCGATCTCGGCGCGGCCGCCGTAGTTCATGCAGAAGTAGAGGGTCAGACGGTCGTTGTCCTTCGTCTGCTCCTGCGCGATCTGGAGCTCCTTCGCCACCGACTTCCACAGCTTGGGCATGCGCCCGACCCAGCGCACCCGGATGCCCAGCGCGTCGAGCTGGTCGCGGGTCTTGCGGATGAAGTCGCGGTTGAAGTTCATCAGGAAGCGGACCTCGTCGGGCGAGCGCTTCCAGTTCTCGGTGGAGAAGGCGTAGAGCGAGATGTTGCGGACGCCCGCCTCGATCGCCCCCTGGAGCACGTCGAGCACCTGCTCGGCGCCCACCTTGTGCCCCTCGGTACGCGGCAGACCCCGCTCCTTCGCCCAGCGCCCGTTGCCGTCCATGACGATCGCCACGTGCTCGGGGATCAGCTCACCGGGAAGCTTCGGCGCGCGGGCGCCGGACGGGTGCGGGTCCGGCGCCTGGTACTCCCGGCGCCGGCCCCCCAGAAATCCGCGTACGACCATGCTTCTCGTCTCCTCAGCCGTGCTTGCTGCTTACTTCTCTACGTACCGCAGGGAGCGGAGCCCCCGCTCCAGATGCCAGTGCAGGTAGGCGGACACCAGGCCGCTCCCCTCACGGACGTGCCGCGCCTCGGCCGCGTCCGCGGTCTCCCAGTCTCCCGTAAGCAGCGCGCCCAGCAGCATCAGGGTCTGCGGAGAGGGGACCACGCTGCCCGGCACCCGGCAGTCCACGCACACCGAGCCGCCCGAGGCGACCGAGAAGAACCGGTTCGGCCCCGGCATCCCGCACCGCGCGCAGTCCCCGAAGGTCGGCGCGTAGCCGTTGACGGCGAGCGAGCGGAGCAGGAAGGCGTCGAGGACGAGGTTCGAGGCGTGCTCGCCACGGGCGAGGGTCCGCAGCCCGCCGACCAGGAGCAGGTACTGCTGTACGGCGGGCTCGCCCTCGTGGTCGGTGAACCGCTCGGCCGTCTCCAGCATGGCCGTCCCGGCGGTGTAGCGGGAGTAGTCGGTGACGATGCCGCCGCCGTACGGAGCGATCGTCTCGCTCTGGGTGCACAGCGGCAGCCCGCGCCCGACCAGCTCGCTGCCCCGCGCGAAGAACTGCACGTCGACGTGGGAGAACGGCTCCAGCCGGGCCCCGAACTTCGACTTCGTGCGCCGCACACCGCGCGCCACGGCCCGCACCCGGCCGTGGCCACGGGTGAGCAGGGTGATGATCCGGTCCGCCTCACCCAGCTTCTGGGTGCGCAGCACGATGCCGTCGTCGCGGAACAGACTCATGCCGTCCATTCTCGCCCACGTCCGCGACGCCGGAGCCCCGCTTCGGCCCACCCGCCCCCGGCTGTGACCGGCCCCACGCCCGGCCGTCCGACGCCGTCACGGCACCTCGCCCCGGCTGCGCGCGTTCGCGTACGCCGTCGCCGCGCTGATCCGCTCCGCGGGCGTCGCCGCGCGCACCCGGTCCGGCGGTACGTCCCACTCCCGGCCGCCGCCGAGCGGCCGGAGCTGTACGTACGGGCCCTGGTGCCCCATGACGACACCCACTCTGTTCGTGCCGGTGTCCCAGGCGTACGAGCCCAGCGGCGGCCCTGCCGCGCTCACCGCAGGGCCGCTGCGAGCAGCGCGGCCGTCTCCACGGGGCACCGCCCCAGCTCCACCAGCGGGATCGGGGCCTCGCAGGCCAGCGAGATGGGATCCAGCCCGAGCGAGGGCAGTTTGATCCCGGCCTTCTCCAATGCGGTCCGCAATTCCTCGAGGGTTCGCTCCGCTTCCTCGACCCGGTCCGCTGAATCCTGTGTGTTCACTGTCCGCATCACTTCCCTTCCGACACGTTCTTCACGCTTCGTGTCCTCACGGTGACGCTGCACAACTAGACTCGGAAGGGGCCCAGGCCCTACAAGCGCGTGGCAGCACAAGGGGGTTGGCGGTGGCCAACGGTTCACGTCAGGCGGTATGGGAGTTCTTCGGCACGGAGCTGAAGCGGCGCCGGGAGGACGCGGGCCTCACTCAGGCGGAGCTGGGGGCGAGGGTTTTCGTCTCCGGGGGCTACATCGGCCAGTTCGAGCAGGCGATCAGGAAGCCGCAGTTGGATGTGGCTCAGCGGATCGACGAGGTGCTGCAAACCGACGGTATTTTCGAGCGGTTGTGCAGAAAGCTGATCGATGATCCCAGGTATGCGGATTACTTCGCGCAGGTGGTGGAGCTGGAGCAGTTGGCGACGGCGATCTCCGAGTTCGAGCCGACCGTCCTACCTGGCCTTCTCCAGACGCCTGGCTACGCGCGGGCTCTCATTCTGGCGACGCATCCCTTTGCGGCCGACGGGTTCGTCGCCGACAGGGTGACCGCCCGAGTCGAGCGCGCGGCGATCCTCAAGGACGCGGCGCGGCCTTTGTATTGGGCGGTCGTGCATGAGGCGGCGCTCCGCACCTCCGTCGGCGGAGCGGTAGTCGCGGCAGAAGCTCTGGACCACATGGCCGCGCTGTCGCGGCAGCGGAGGGTGTTGTTGCAGGTCTTCCCGTTCGCGGCAGGCGCTCCCGCGAACAACGGCTCACTGCGGCTCATGGAGTTCGACGACGCGCCACCCGTCGCCTATACAGAGACCTCGTTTTCGGGGACTTTGATCGACGACCCGGCCGTGGTGAGGAGGGCCCAGCGCGCATACGATCTGCTCAGGGGCGCCGCGCTGTCGCCGGAGGCATCCCTGGCCCTGATCGAATCGGCGGCTGAGGACCATAGACGATGCACCAGGACGACCTGACCAACGCCCGCTGGCACAAAAGCACTTACAGCAACGGTGACGGCGGCAACTGCGTCGAGGTCGCCGACGGAGTCCCCGGCCTCGTCCCCGTGCGGGACAGCAAGGTCACCGACGGACCCGTACTCCTCCTCGGCGCCACCGCCTGGGCGAACTTCATCGGTGCCGTAAGGCTCTAGTGGCCGCGCAGACCATCCACACCCGGCGCCTCGACATGCTGCCACTGCGGGTGGAGCACGCCGGAGAGATGGCCGGGGTACTGGCCGACCCCGCGCTGCACAGGTTCATCGGCGGGACCCCGTACACCCCGGACGCGCTCGCCGCGCGGTACCGCCGACTCGTCGCCGGCTCCCCCGACGCCGAGGTGACCTGGCTGAACTGGGTGATCCGGCTGCGTGAGGAGTCCTGCCTGACCGGCACCGTCCAGGCGACGCTCGCCGCGAGCGGCACCGCCGAGATCGCGTGGGTGGTGGGCACACCCTGGCAGGGGCGGGGCATCGCCAAGGAGGCCGCGGTGGCCCTGGTCGCCTGGCTCACCGCGCACCCGGCGCACGGCATCACCGCCCACATCCACCCCGACCACCACGCGTCGGCGGCCGTGGCAAGGGCGGCGGGCCTCACCCCCACCCCGGCACGCCAGGACGGCGAGGTCCGCTGGGAGCGGGTGCGCTCCGAGAGAGACCTCGACGCCACAGAAGGCCGCTAGACGGCGGACCTGGACACCAGCACCGGCGCCAAGTACGACGTCTCCACCTCGCCTCACTGGGAGCGCGGTACGGGTACCGGCTCCCGGAAGGTCCTGCCCGCCACCTGAGTGTCCGGCGATATCCCGCCGGACCGCTTGACGTGCCATGGGGTCACGCACCCAGGGAGCCACGTCAGTTGAGGACTCCACGCGACTTCCGGCGGGCAGCGCCCGCCCGAGCGGTCCTCTTCAACGGCGCTTGGCCGCCGAAGGGCGTGTCGAGACGGGAGATTACTCTCCGTAATGTACATCTACGGAAGGTGATCTTGCTCCCTGCTCTGGAGGACTCGTGACACGTCTGCGTAAGTGCCTTGCCCCGCTGGGCTCCGTCGTCGCTCTCGCGGCAACCGCCGTCGTCCCTACGCAGCTTGCCGGGGCGTCCCCGGCCGCCGCCGAGGCGTCGTACGAGTGGGTGGCGCTGGGCGACTCCTACACCGCCGGCGTCATCCCGGCAGCGGGGGACATCTTCGAGATCCCGCGTGACGGCTGCGAGCGCACAGACCGGTCCTACCCGCAGGTCATCGACCGCGACCTCGGCTCGCTGTTCGACCTGACCAACGTGAGCTGCGGCGCGGCCACGATCGAGGACGTCACCTTCCGCGCGCAGCAGCCGGTCGGACGCCACCTTCCGCCGATCTCCGAGGACCCGGACTACCCCTTCCCGGCAGTGCCGCCCCAGTCCGAGGCCGTCAGGGCCGGCACCGACGTGGTCACCGTCGGCGTCGGCGGCAACACCCTCGGATTCGCCGATATCCTCCTCAAGTGCCTGGAACTCGGCTCCGATAGCGGAGGCGTGGGCACCCCCTGCAAGGACGACCTGGCCGCCGGCATCCCCGCCCGGCTGGCGAAGGTGAGCCGCGACTACGACCAGATGCTCACCAAGATCCACGAGCGCGGCCCCAAGGCCAAGATCCTGGCCGTCGGCTACCCCACGGTCATCCCCGCGGACACCTCCAAGTGCGGCTACAACAACCTGGAGCAGTTCGCCTCGATCACCAACGGCGACCTCGACTGGCTGCGCACCGACGTCCTGGAGCCCCTCAACGAGGCGATCGAGAAGTCCGCCGGCGCGCACGCGGCCACCAGCTTCGTCGACCTCTACGACTCCTCGCGGAACCACAGCGTCTGCGACACCGGCAAGTGGGTGGACGGCATCTTCACCCACGTCCCCGACCAAGCCGCCCTCGTCCACCCCAACGCCCGCGGCCACCGCAACGCCGCCGACCACGTCACCTCCGCGATCCTGAACACCATCGGCTGACCACGCGAGGCAGCTCGAGCCACCCACGCGGGGGCTGCCTCCGGCGCTACGCCTGGAGGCAGCCCAGCCCGGCGAGTTGGTCACCGTGTACCGCTTCCGGCGACACGACCGGTGCACCGGCGAAGGGCCGGGACCTAGACCAGCGGGTCGCTCAGCTCGATCGCGCGGAGGGCTGCCGCGATGGCCTGCTCGTCGCCGACGTCCAGCGCGGTGTCGGTCAGTTTGATGACGTGTTCGTCGCCGTGCGCGAGGGCCCGCTCGAAGACTTCGTCGGGGGTGAGGGTGCCCGGTGGGACGTAGGCGGCGGGGGCGCCGGGCGCATACATCGCCGTGACGGCGGCGGACGCCGTCCAGGCGGCCCGCATGGACGGCACCCACAGTTCTCGCGGGAGCGCGGGCAGCGTGCGCAGCACGGCGTTGGGAGCGGTAGCCGCGTGGACCAGCATCGTCGGCTCGCCGTGGGCGTGGGTGGCGTACCGGTGGGTGGCCGCCCGCACGAGTTCGGTGAGCCGGCGGTGGGCCTCGTCCGGGTCGCTGACGTCGGCCGCCCAGACGGGGAGCCCGGTGACGCGGTCGAGCCGGGCGGGAAAGCTGCCGTCCTGTTCGGCGATGGGCGTCACCGCGTCCAGCGCGCCGACCGCGCTGTCGGCGCCGGGCAGCGGGGCGACCCCCTCGACAGGGCGGTGCCGGGCGGCCCAGTAACCGAGCCCGTGCGCGAGCTCGTCGACCCGTGGCCCGGTGTCCTCACCGCTGACCAGCAGCGTCCGCACGGCGTGCCCGACCCGAATCACCGGATGCGCCGAGCCGCCGTACATGCCGGGCAGCAGCCGGGGCCACCACTCGGCGAGCACCTCCCGCCAGGGCCGCTCGGTGACCTCCCGCTGGAAGTAGTCGATCCAGTCGGCGGCCCGCCGTGGATCCCCCAGCGCGGTGGCCCAGTCGGCGGCGGTCACGCGCTCGACTCCGGCCGGGAACTCCTCCAGCTTGTGGGTGTACAGGTCCAGCCACCGATGCACCGACCGGGCTTGCCCGCGCGCGGCGAGCGCCTCCACGGCCATCGGCGCGTGATTGGTGAGCCGCCCCATCCGCTCCGGCCCCGATACGTGCAGCCGCTCCAGCGCCTCGTCGAGAATGCCTGTCGTATCCATGGCGAGGACGGTAGAGCGGCGCACGAGGGCGGCGTAACGGCCGGAAGACCTAGTCCCGGACCTAGGCCCCGCGTCCGGGTCACGACCACGGCACCTCGAACCGCGCACCGGTCCGGTCGCACGTGACGCTCACGGATGGCCGTCGGTCGAGCCCGACGCAGGCCGCGCTTTCGGCGATGTCGCTCTGTTCCACCTAGCCGCTGCGGCCGACGTCGGGGGTCAGCGGCCAGATGGGCCCGCTGTCCGCGAGTACGGTCATGGCGCCGGTGAGCGCGTCGAACACGGCCCCTTCCCGCTCAGGACGGCATCCGCGCCGCCGTCAGCACCCGCTCGACCACCTCGGCCGGGAGCAGCAGGGACTCGCCGACCGTCGTCAGGGTGGCGTGTTCTGCGGGGGTGTAGGGGCCGTCCGCGAGGGCGATGAGGGCCGCGTCCAGGAGGAGGGCCTCCCGGCCCGCAGCGGCCAGGTGGGGGGCCAGGGCCGTCAGGGGGGCGCGGGGGTCGCCGCCGTCGAGGGTCAGGGCGAGACGTTCCGCCGCGTCCTCCTCGCAGCCCGCCGCGCGCAGCGTCGCCGCCGCCGTGTCCAGCGCGGCGCGCGACCCCGTGCCACCGGCCGCCAGTACCGCGGCGGCCAATGCGTGGACCGCCTCGCGGAGCAGGACGGAGAGTCGGCGGGTGGTGGGGTGGTCGAGGGTGTCGACGCCGAAGCGGTGGAGGCAGCAGGCGCATTCCACGACCGGCTCGGTCGTCCCTCGCGCCAGGACGGGCACCCCGAACAGGGTGAGGCGCTCGCGGCCGGCCAGGCGCTGGTAGTTGCGGTCGCCGCCGCAGCCGGGGCAGAAGAACTCCCCGTCGCCCTGCGGTGTCCAGGCGGTGCGGGAGCCCAGGATGTGCCGGACGAACCCGGTGGCTCGGCCGTCTCGTCCCCGTACTGGCAGCACGTCGCACCTCCGCACGTAACCACGCGGCAACATCGCCGCGCTGGCGTGATGTTAGCCACATCACGGAGCCCGAGTCAGCACCCCGTACGAGACCGGTCCGTGACCTGGGGCGTTCTCCGGCCGGAAGACGACGGTGCCCCGGCCGCCGTATACAGGGGCCGGGGCACCGAAGAGGCCGGTCGGAGCGGCGTCAGCGGGTCGCGCGGTTCACCGCCGACACCACCGCCTTGAGTGACGCACGTGTCGTGTTCGCGTCGATGCCGATGCCCCACAGCACCTTGTCGCCGATCGCGCACTCGATGTAGGAGGCGGCCTGCGCGGAGGCGCCCTCGCTCATCGTGTGCTCCTGGTAGTCCAGCAGGCGTACGTCCACGCCGACGGACTGCAGGGCGTCGAAGAAGGCCGAGATCGGGCCGTTGCCCGAGCCGGTCAGGACCGTGTCGGCGCCGTCCACCGTCGCCTCGACCGTCAGCGTGTCCACGCCGTCCGTGTCGGTGGTCGACTGGCCCGTACGGACCTGGACGCGGCCCCAGGGGTTCTCCGGGTTCGGCAGGTACTCGTCCTGGAAGGCGGCCCAGATGTCACGGGGCGTGATCTCGCCGCCCTCGGCGTCCGTCTTCGCCTGGATGATCTTCGAGAACTCGATCTGCATCCGGCGCGGCAGTTCCAGCTTGTGGTCGTTCTTCAGGACGTAGGAGATCCCGCCCTTGCCGGACTGCGAGTTGACCCGGATCACGGCCTCGTAGGAGCGGCCGACGTCCTTGGGGTCGATGGGCAGGTACGGCACCGCCCACTCCAGGGCGCCCACGCCGACACCCTTGGCGGCCGCGTCGGCCTCCATCGCGTCGAAGCCCTTCTTGATGGCGTCCTGGTGGGAGCCGGAGAAGGACGTGTAGACCAGGTCGCCCACGTACGGGTGGCGCGGGTGGACCTCCATCTGGTTGCAGTACTCCCACGTACGACGGATCTCGTCGATGTCGGAGAAGTCGATCTGCGGGTCGACGCCCTGCGAGAACAGGTTCATGCCCAGCGTGACCAGGTCGACGTTGCCGGTGCGCTCGCCCTGCCCGAACAGGCAGCCCTCGACGCGGTCGGCGCCGGCCATCAGCGCCAGCTCGGCGGCCGCCACCGCCGTGCCCCGGTCGTTGTGCGGGTGCACGGACAGGACGACGTGCTCGCGGCGGGAGAGGTTGCGGTGCATCCACTCGAACCGGTCGGCGTGCGTGGACGGGGTCGAACGCTCCACCGTGGCGGGCAGGTTGAGGATGATCTCCCGGCCCGGACCCGGCTGGTAGACGTCCATCACCGCCTCGCAGACCTCCAGCGCGAAGTCCAGCTCGGTGTCCGTGAAGATCTCCGGGCTGTACTGGTACCCGAACTCGGTCTCGGGGCCCAGCAGCTTCTCCGCGTACTCCACGACCAGGCGGGTGCCGTCGACGGCGATCTGCTTGATGTCCTCCTTGGAGCCCCGGAAGACCACGCGGCGGAAGACGGGCGCGGTGGCGTTGTACAGGTGGACGGTGGCGCGGCGGGCGCCCTTCAGGGACTCCACGGTTCGCTCGATCAGGTCCTCGCGGGCCTGGGTGAGGACGGAGATCGTCACGTCCTCGGGGATCGCGCCCTCCTCCTCGATGATGGAGCGCACGAAGTCGAAGTCGGTCTGGCCCGAGGCGGGGAAGCCGACCTCGATCTCCTTGTAGCCCATCTTCACGAGCTGGTCGAACATGCGCCGCTTGCGCTCGGGCGACATGGGGTCGATCAGGGCCTGGTTGCCGTCGCGCAGGTCGGTGGAGAGCCAGCGGGGGGCGGCGGTGACGCGCTTGCCGGGCCAGGTGCGGTCAGGGATGTCGACCTGGTCGTACTGACCGTAGCGGTGGGTCGGCATGGGGCTGGGCTGCTGGCGGTTCGCCATGATCGCGTGGGCTCCTCGGAAAAGTCCGGTTGGACGGCCGACGACGCAACGCCAGAGCACCGCGGGGAGGGGGTCGGCCTTGTCTACAGGCCCTCACCGCGGCAACTAAGGAGAAGCAGCCCGAAACGCATGATGCTGTGCAGCCTAGCCGAGCCTCCACGGACGCGCGGGGCCGTATCAGCATGCGGAACCGGGCGGGGTGACGAGGGGCCATACCACCCGGTGACGCGGAGTGACGAGAGATATCACCGTATTTCATCAATCACGGTTACTGCTAGTGACTTTGGTGTCGCGCAGTGCGAGCATTTTGGGTATGACGACCAACGGGGGCCTCGAGCCCGTCTTCTGCACGATCGTGCCGCCGCACCTTCTCGACAAGCTCGCCCGCGACTCCGACCCGGCACTGTCCGGTCCCGCCCGCCGCTCCCTGCAGCGGGACGCGTTCGAGCGCACCCGCCGGCGGCTGACCACCGTGATCGGCGCGCAGGCGGTCGCCGCCGCGGCGGCCGAGGGGGACCAGCCGGACCGCACCATCTACGACGCCGAGCACACCCAGGACCTGCCCGGCAAGAAGGTCCGCGAGGAGGGCTCCGAGCCGGGCGGCGACGCCACGGTCAACCGCGCCTACGCGGGCCTGGGCGCCACCTTCGAGCTGTATCTGAAGGTGTACGGCCGCCGCTCCATCGACGGTGAGGGCCTCCCGCTCCAGGCCACGGTCCACTTCGACAAGGACTACGACAACGCCTTCTGGAACGGCGAGCAGATGGTGTTCGGCGACGGGGACGGCGAGATCTTCCTCGACTTCACCATCCCGGTCGACGTCATCGGCCACGAGCTGACCCACGGCGTCACCCAGTACACCGCGAACCTGGCCTACTTCGGCCAGTCCGGCGCGCTCAACGAGTCGCTCTCCGACGTCTTCGGCTCGCTGATCAAGCAGTACACGCTCCGCCAGACCGCCGCCGACGCGGACTGGCTGATCGGCGCCGGCCTGCTCGCGCCCCGCGTCCAGGGCGAGGCCCTGCGCTCGATGAAGGCACCGGGCACGGCCTACGACGACGACGTGCTCGGCAAGGACCCCCAACCCGCCGACATGGAGCACTACGTCCACACCGGCCGGGACAACGGCGGCGTGCACATCAACTCCGGCATCCCGAACCACGCCTTCTAC
Source organism: Streptomyces seoulensis (assembly GCF_022846655.1). Taxonomy (NCBI): domain Bacteria; kingdom Bacillati; phylum Actinomycetota; class Actinomycetes; order Kitasatosporales; family Streptomycetaceae; genus Streptomyces; species Streptomyces seoulensis. The sequence continues at coordinate 1,249,523 of NZ_AP025667.1, read as the reverse complement.
ATCGCGGCCACCGCGATCGGCGGCTACGCCTGGGAGAAGACCGGCCAGATCTGGTACGACGTGCTGACCGGCGGCAAGCTGAAGGAGGACGCCCAGTTCGCCGACTTCGCCACCCTGACCGTGAAGGCCGCCCGCGAGCGGTTCGGCGCGGGCGCCGAACTCCAGGCCGTGGAGAAGGCGTGGGAGGAAGTGGGGGTGCAGACGCTGTAGCCGCCGGTACCGGACACTGGGGCCATGCGTATCCAAGTACGGCGCACGGGCGGCTTCGCGGGCATCGAGCGGCAGGCCGAGGTCGACACCTCGGGGCGCGCCGACGCCCAGGAGTGGCGCACCCTGGCCGACCGCGCCCTGGCCGCCGCGCCGGACGCCCCTTTGGCGGGCGTCCCGGACGGCTTCCACTACGAGATCACGGTGGACGGCCACACCGTCCACGCGGCCGACCCCCGGCTGACCGAGGCCCAGCGGGAGCTGGTGTCGCGGGTGCTGAAAGAGGGGGCCTAGGAAGCCCGTTCCGCGAGGAACTCCTCCCAGGTGCGCTTGCCCGTGTCCGCGCCGGTGAGCGTCAGGTTGTCGCCCGCGCGGTAGGCACGGCCCGCCTTGCCGGGGATGCGGACCGGCAGCATCGGGCGGCGCTTGCCGTGGGCCGCCAGGTAGCCGCGGGCCAGTTCGGCGAGTCCGTACACCTGGGGTCCGGCGAGGTCGGGGACGAGTCCGGCCGGGGTGCCGAGGGTGAGGTCGGCGAGGCGGGCGGCCACGTCCCGGGAGTCGACCGGCTGGAGGCGCAGCCCGCCCGGAACCGGGAAGACCGGCAGCTTGGCCATCGACTCGACCGTCTTCAGGGTGAGTTCGTGGAACTGGGCCGCCCGCAGCGTGGTCCACGGCAGCCCGGACCCGGCGATCGCCTGCTCGGCGGCCAGCTTCGACCTGAGCCAGGCGAGCGGCACCCGGTCGGCGCCGATGACGGAGATGTACACGAGGTGTCGCACGTCGGCGGCTCGCGCGGCGCGCACCAGGTTGCGAGTGGCGGTGTCGTCGCCCTTGGGGCCGCCCGCGAGGTGGAGCACGGTGCCGATGCCGTCCAGGGCGGCGTCGAGTCCGGTGCCGGTGAGGAGGTCGACGGCGACGTGGTCGCTGCCGTCCCCGCCGCTCCGGCTGAGGACGCGTACCTCGCGGCCGGCCTCCCGCAGCAGGGGGACGACATGGCGGCCGAGCGTGCCGGTGCCACCGGTGACCAGGACGGCTGATGCGCTGGAGGTCATGACTGCTCCCAGTTTCGCGGGAACCGGAACGTCTGCGTCCTGGTCCCCCGGGCGGGTTCTCGGTGTTCTACTTCCGTGACACCCCGCGCGGAAGGAATGTGACAGGTGGGCGACGGCGCATGGTCGGCGGAACTGTTCGAGGGGCATCGGGCGCGGCTGCGGGCGGTGGCGTACCGGATGCTCGGCTCGGTGAGCGAGGCCGACGACGCCGTGCAGGAGACCTGGCTGCGGGCCGACCGGGCGGGCGCCGACGGGGTGGAGAACGTCGCGGGGTGGCTGACCACGATCGTCGGGCGGGTGTGCCTGAACCTGCTGCGCACCCGTGAGCGGCAGCGCGAGGAGCCGTTCGACGCCCGGCCCGCCGATCCGGTCACCGGGCCGCGGGACGGGGGCGCCCCGGAGGACGAGGCGGTGCTGGCCGACTCGGTCGGGGTGGCGCTGCTGGTGGTGCTGGACCGGCTCTCCCCGGCGGAGCGGCTGGCGTTCGTGCTGCACGACCTTTTCGCGGTGCCGTTCGACGAGATCGGCCCGCTGCTGGACCGTTCCCCGGCCGCCGTGCGGCAGTTGGCGAGCCGCGCCCGGCGCCGGGTCAAGGGCGAAGGGCCGCTGCCGGAGGGCGATCCGGTCCGGCGGCGTCATGCGGTCGAGGCGTTCCTGGCGGCCACGCGGGGCGGGGACTTCGACGCGCTGGTGGGTCTGCTCCACCCGGACGTGGTGCTGCGCGCCGACCGGTTCGTGGTCCCGACCCCGGAGCCGGTCACGGTCCAGGGTGCCGCCACGGTCGCGCGGGGCGCGATGGCGGCCACCGGCCGGGCCCTGTTCACCGGTCTCGCCCTGCTGGACGGCTCGGTCGGCCTGGTCATGGCTCCGCGGGGCCGCCTGGCCCTGGTGCTCGTCTTCACCTTCGCCGACGACGGCCGGATCTCCGGGATCCAGGTCGTCGCCGACCGGGAGCGGCTCGCCGCGCTCGGCATCGCACCGTTGGACGACCGACCGGGGCGTTGACTCGGGGGGACCGGGTGCGGATGATCCGGCCATGGTGACGGACGCGCACGGCCCGGTCCCCCGCTTCCCCGACGGCTTCCAGTGGGGGGTGTCCACCTCGGCGCACCAGATCGAGGGGGCCGCCGGCCTGCGCGAGCCGTCCGTGTGGGACGTGTTCACCGTCGAGCCCGGCCGGGTGAAGGACGGTTCCACGGCCGCCGTGGCCTGCGACCACTACCACCGCTACCCGGAGGACGTGGCCCTGCTGGCCGGCCTCGGCGTGGACGCGTACCGCTTCTCGATCTCCTGGCCGCGCGTGAACTCCCCCGGCGGCCTGGACTTCTACGACCGGCTGGTGGACGCGCTGTGCGAGACGGGCGTCCGACCCGTACCCACGCTCTTCCACTGGGACCTGCCCGCCTCGCTGGACTGGCTGGAACGGGACACCGCGTACCGGTTCGCGGACCACGTCTCACGCGTCGCGGACCGGCTCGGGGACCGCGTGCCGCAGTGGATCACTCTCAACGAGCCCGCCGAGCACACCCTGCTGGGGCACGCGCTCGGCGTCCACGCGCCGGGCAGGCGCTTGCTCTTCGACGCGCTTCCGGCCGCCCACCACCAACTCCTCGGCCACGGACTGGCGGTACGCGCCCTGCGCGCGGCCGGGGCGGGGAGCGTCGGCATCGCCAACTCGCACGGCCCCACCTGGCCCGCCTCCGCCGACCCGGCCGACCAGGAGGCGGCCGCCTTCTACGACCTCCTGCTGAACCGGATGTTCGCGGAGCCGGTCATCCTGGGCCGCTACCCGGACGGCATCGGGGAGTTGATGCCGGGTGATCCCGAGGCGGACGCCCGGATCATCGGGGAGCCGGTGGACTGGTACGGCGTCAACTACTACGCGCCGGCCCGGGTGGGCGCCCCGCAGGGCACCGACACCGAGTTCGGCGGCGTCACGGTCCCGGCCGAACTCCCCTTCACGCTCAGGGAGATCGAGGGGTACCCGGTGACCGACTTCGGCTGGCCCGTCGTCCCCGAGGGCCTGACCGAGCTGCTCACCGGCTTCCGCGACCGCTACGGCGACCGGCTCCCGCCGGTCGTCATCACCGAGAACGGGTGCTCGTACGAGGGCCTGGACGACCAGGAGCGCATCGCCTACCTGGACGCCCATGTCCGCGCCCTGCACGGGGCGTCGACCGCCGGGGTCGACGTGCGCGGCTACTTCGTCTGGTCCCTGCTGGACAACTTCGAGTGGGCCGAGGGCTACGCCCGCCGCTTCGGCCTGGTCCACGTGGACTTCGCCACCGGGGAACGCACCCCGAAGGCGTCGTACCACTGGTACCGCGCGCTGCTGCGGGCGCAGCGGCGCTGAAGGCTCAGAACCCGAGCTTGCGGAGCTGCTTGGGGTCGCGCTGCCAGTCCTTGGCGACCTTCACATGGAGGTCGAGGAAGACGGGGGTGCCGAGCAGGGCCTCGATCTGCTTGCGGGACTTGATGCCCACGTCCTTCAGCCGCTTGCCCTTGGGGCCGATGATGATGCCCTTCTGGCTGGGCCGCTCGATGTAGACGTTGGCGTGGATGTCGAGCAGCGGCTTGTCGGCCGGGCGGTCCTCGCGCGGCAGCATCTCCTCGACGACCACGGCGATGGAGTGCGGCAGCTCGTCGCGCACACCCTCCAGCGCGGCCTCGCGGATCAGCTCCGCGATCATGACCTGCTCGGGCTCGTCGGTGAGGTCGCCCTCGGGGTAGAGCGCCGGGCCCTCGGGGAGCAGCGGGACGATCAGGTCGGCCAGCAGGCCCACCTGCTTGCCGCCGGTCGCCGACACCGGCACGATCTCGGCCCACTCGAAGCCCAGCTCCTTGCCGAGCTGGTCGATGGCGATGAGCTGCTCGGCGAGGGTCTTGGAGTCGACCAGGTCGGTCTTGGTGACGATGGCGACCTTGGGGGTCTTCTTGATCCCGGCCAGCTCCTTGGCGATGAAGCGGTCGCCGGGGCCGATCTTCTCGTTCGCCGGGAGGCAGAAGCCGATCACGTCGACCTCGGCCCAGGTGGTGCGCACCACGTCGTTCAGCCGCTCGCCGAGCAGCGTGCGCGGCTTGTGCAGGCCGGGGGTGTCGACCAGGATCAACTGGGCGTCGTCCCGGTGCACGATGCCGCGCACCGTGTGCCGGGTCGTCTGCGGCTGGTCGGCGGTGATGGCCACCTTCTGCCCGACCAGAGCGTTCGTGAGGGTGGACTTGCCCGCGTTGGGACGGCCCACGAAGCACGCGAAGCCTGCGCGGTGGGCATTGTCGCCCGACCGCTCGGATGACTGGGTACGAACGCTCATGCCGACCATTCTCCCTGATCCTCGGGCCCGCGCCGCACCGGCGTCCGAAGCACCCCCGTCACCTGCGTCTCCGCTCGACCGCGCGGGCCGAAACACCATGGAAACGCCCCTGTAGGCGCCCGGAAACGCACACCCGTGAACCTCTGACGAGCCCCGCTCCCCCGGACCGCTGGAGACGCCCGTGACCCTCGCCGCCGCGCACGCCGACTCCGGCGACACCGCCTGGCTGCTCGCCGCCACCGCGCTGGTGCTGCTGATGACACCGGGCCTGGCCCTGTTCTACGGCGGCATGGTCCGCGCGAAGAGCGTCCTCAACATGCTGATGATGAGCTTCGTGTCGATCGCCCTGGTCACGGTGGTGTGGCTGGCGGCCGGCTACTCCCTCGCCTTCACCGACGACCTCGGCGGCGGCCTGCTCGGCGGCCTGGGCAACGCCGGGATGGCGCATCTGACCCCGGACAGCGTGCACGGCACGGTGCCGACCCTGCTCTTCGCCACCTTCCAGCTCACCTTCGCGATCATCACGGCGGCCCTGATCAGCGGTGCGGTCGCGGACCGCACCCGGTTCGGGGCGTGGCTGGTGCTGGTCCCGGTGTGGACGCTGCTGGTATACGTTCCGGTCACCCACTGGGTGTGGGGGCCGGGCGGGTGGATCGGCGCGAAACTGGGGGCGCTGGACTTCGCGGGCGGTCTGCCGGTCGAGATCACGTCCGGCGCCTCGGGGCTCGCCCTGTGCCTGGTCCTCGGACCCCGGCTGGGCTTTAAGAAAGACGCCATGCGCCCGCACAGCCTGCCGATGGTGATGCTCGGCGCCGGGCTGCTGTGGTTCGGCTGGTTCGGCTTCAACGCGGGCTCCGCGCTCGGCGCGAACGGCCTCGCCGCCGCCGCCTTCCTCAACACCCTCACCGCCGGCTGCACCGGCCTGCTGGGCTGGCTCCTGGTCGAGCAGAGGCGCGGCCACCCCACCACCCTGGGCGCGGCCTCCGGCGCGGTCGCGGGCCTGGTCGCCATCACCCCGTCCTGCGGCACGGTCTCGCTGCTGGGCGCGCTGGTCGTCGGCCTGGCCGCGGGTGTCGTCTGCTCGTACGCCGTGGGGTGGAAGTTCAAGCTGAACTTCGACGACTCCCTCGACGTCGTCGGCGTCCACCTGGTCGGCGGGGTGATCGGCACCCTGCTGATCGGCCTGTTCGCGGACAAGGCCATGACCGGCGGCCCGGAGGGCCTGTTCCACGGCGGTGGGCTCGCGCTGCTGGGCCGACAGCTCGTCGCGGTCCTCGCGGTCGCCGGGTACGCCTTCGCGGTGACGTACGGGCTGGGCAAGCTGCTCGACCGGACGCTGGGGCTGCGCGCGAGCGAGGAGGAGGAACGCACCGGTCTGGACCTTACGGTGCACGCCGAGACGGCCTACGATCACGGGGTCCTGGGCCATGGCGCCCCCGTCGCCCCCGTCCGGAAGGCCGAGAGCCCCGCATGAAGCTCATCACCGCCGTCGTGAAGCCGTACCGACTGGACGAGGTGAAGTCCGCCCTGCGCGACCTCGGCATCGACGGCCTCACCGTCACCGAGGCCAGCGGCTACGGCCGCCAGCGCGGCCACACCGAGGTGTACCGGGGCGCGGAGTACCAGGTCGACCTGGTGCCGAAGGTCCGGCTGGAGCTGGTCGTGGAGGACGCGGTGGCCGAGCAGGCGATCGACGCCATCGTCGAGGCCGCGCGGACGGGCAAGATCGGCGACGGCAAGGTGTGGTCCGTGCCGGTGGAGACGGTGGTGAGGGTGAGGACCGGCGAGCGGGGGCCGGACGCGCTGTAGGAAGTCCCCACCCTCCCGGAATCAGCGGGTGGAGACGGTGAGCCGGACGACCCCGTCGGCCCCGGCGAGCAGCACCGGCGTGCCCGCGCCGCCGAGGTCACCGACCGCGGCCAGATCCTCGGCGGAGACCGACTCCGCCTCGCTGACGATCGCCGCCGCCTCCAGGGACTCCGCCCCCGAAGCCACCGCCATGGCCACGGCGGTACGCAGCGCGCTCAGCCGGAGCGAGGGGAGCGACACGGAGCCGGCCGTATAGGTCCGCCCCGTCGAGTCCCGTACGGCGGCGCCCTCCGGCACTCCGTTGCGTGCCCGCACGGACCGCGCCAGAGTCACGATCTTCCGGTCCTCAGGATCAAGTTCGTTCTCGCTCATGCCCCGAGCATACGAACCCGGTCCCCCGCCCCCGCCAGCCACTCCAGCTTCGCCGCGGTGTCCGCCTCCGCCAGCGGGGTGTGCAGCACGATCAGCAGGTCGGGCCGGGCGGGCACCCGCATCACCGTGGACTCCACGACCAGCAGCCCCACCCGCGGATGCATCAGCTCCTTGCGGATCTGCCCCTGGTCCTCGATGTCCCGCTCGGCCCACAGCGCGGTGAACTCCGGACTTGCGGCGCTCACTTCGGCCAGCACCGCCTGGAACCCCTCGTCCCCGGGGTCGGCCGCGCAGGCGGCCCGGAACTGCGCGACGACGGTGCGCGCGTTGGTCTCCCAGCTCAGGGTGCGGGTCCGGAACAGCGGGTCGGCGAAGAAGTCGACCAGGCAGTTGCGGGTGGTGGGCCCCTGCCCCATGGCGAACACCGCGGCCGCCGCGTCGTTGTACATCACGCAGTTGTAGTAGCGGTCCATGATGTGCGCCGGGTACGGCATCCAGGTGTCGATCAGCCGCCGCAGCCCGTCGCACATGTCCCGCCGGTCCGGCACGACTTCGGGCGCGGGAGGGTTGAGTCCCGCCAGCAGGTACAGGTGCCGCCGCTCGGCGTCGCTCAGCCGCAGCACCCGCGAGACCGCGTCGAGCACCTGCGGGGAGACGGAGATGTCCCGCCCCTGCTCCAGCCACTGGTACCAGGAGGCACCCACCCCGGCCAGCACGGCGACCTCCTCCCGGCGCAGGCCGGGCGTACGGCGCCGGGCTCCGCCGAGCGGCAAACCGGCCTCCTGCGGGGTGATCCGGGCGCGCCGGGTCATCAGGAACTCCCGCAGCTCGCTGCGCCGTTCACTTCTCGCCGTGCTCGCCGTCGCAGCCACGTCCCGCTCCCCCTCGTCGCCGTGTCTGGTGGTGCCACCACCACCATAAGTTCCGACTCCCCACGTTTCTTCCGGTCGCTGGAAGCTCTTTGCCATGGCGATCGACACCCCTGCCCCCGTAACTCCTCCCGCGTCCCCTCCCGTCGGCCCGGCCCGGCTGTCGGTGCGCGACCGGCTCGTCCTGTTCGTGCTGTGCGCGGCCCAGTTCATGGTCGCCCTCGACTTCTCGGTGCTGAACGTGGCGCTGCCCGACCTGGGCACCGGCCTCGGCATGAGCCGCTCGGCGCTGCAGTGGGCGGTCACCGCGTTCGCGCTGCCGTCGGGCGGGTTCCTGCTGCTCTTCGGCCGCGTCGGCGACCTCTACGGGCGCCGCAAGCTGTTCCTCTCGGGTCTCGCCCTCTTCGGCGCGGCCTCGCTGCTGGCGGCCCTGGCCTGGGACCCGGCTTCCTTCCTGACCGGCCGCGCCCTGCAGGGACTCGGCGCCGCGGCCATCGTGCCGACCGGCATGTCCCTGCTGACGACCACCTTCCCCGAGGGCCCGGCCCGCGACCGCGCGCTCGGCATCTCCGGCACCCTGCTGTCGCTGGGCTTCACCATCGGCATGGTCGCGGGCGGCGTGCTGACCGACACCTTCGGCTGGCGCTCCACGATGGCGCTGCTGGCGGTGTTCGCGCTGATCGTGCTGCCGCTCGCACCGGGCTTGCTGCCCGAGTCCCGCACCCCCGAACGCCCCCGGCTGGACGTGCCCGGCGCCGTCACCGTCACCGCCGGTCTGCTGTCCCTGATCTACGCCCTGTCCACCGCGGCCGAACAGGGCTTCGGCCGACTCGACGTGCCGGCCGCGCTGGTGGCCGGGCTCGCGCTGCTGACCGCGTTCGCCGTGATCGAGTCCCGGACGGCCGCGCCGCTGGTCTCGCTGCCGATGCTGCGCCGCCGGACGGTGGCGTGGGGCAACCTGGGCGGGCTGGTCACGTTCTCGATGATGTCGACCGTGGTGTTCGTGCTGACCCTGTACCTCCAGGAGGTGCTGCGGCTGTCGGCGTTCCTGACCGGGCTGGTCTTCGGGGTGCAGGGCGTGCTGTCGGCGGTGGCGGGCGTCTTCGCTCCCCGGGTGATCGGCCGGTTCGGCGCCCGGCGCACGCTGGTCGGTTCGCTGGCCGGACAGGGCCTCTTCGTCGCCGCCCTGCTGCCGCTGAGCACCCAGGGCTGGTCGGTGTGGCTCGCCACGGCGGCCGTGTCGCTGGCGAGCATGTGCCACCTCGGCGCGATCATCTCGTACGGCCTCACCGTCACCTCGGGTGTGCCGGACGGTGAACAGGGTCTGGCCACCGGGCTGGTGACCTCCACCCAGCAGGTCGGCCTCACGGTCGGCGTGCCCCTGCTGGGCGTACTGGCCACCACCTCCGGCGACCTGCTGGCCGGTGTCCACACGGTGATCGCGCTGGACGCGGTGCTCGTGCTCGGCGCGGCCGCCCTGATCGCCCTCGGGCTGCGCACCGCGCGGGCGTGACCTCAGTCCAGGGTCTGGGTGATCGCGCTGCGCGCGGCCGTGTGCTCCACGCGGCCGCGCGCGCCGTTGACCAGCGGCAGATACGGGGCGACATGCCCGCACTCGACGTCGGCGACGATCGGCACGCCGAGCGGCCCGAGCGCGTCGAGCACCGCCTCGTGCTGGGTCAGGGTCCGGCTGTCGGGGGCCTTGGTACGGCCGACGAGGATCGCGGCGGCCCGGTCGAAGAACCCGGCGAGCCGCATGCCGTGCAGGTTCCGGCAGATGGTGAACGCGCTGTCCTCGCAGGCTTCCACGTAGACGAGCAGCGGCTCACCGGGGGCGAGGGCGGCGGTGTCCAGGTACGGCGTCCCTGCGAGGGGGGCCAGGATCTCGGTGCAGCCGCCGATCAGCCGCCCGGTGACGTCCACGTCCCCGGTGCCGTCCAGCCGGGTCCACGTGCCCTCGGTGTCCAGCCTCGGGTCGCGGACCTCGGGGTGCCCGGCGAAGTCGTCCCAGCCGGCCGAGCGGTACCGGCCGGGCGGGGTCTGGGTGAACGGCTCCCCCTGCGGCGCCTCGACCACGTCCAGCCAGGACAGCAGGCCCTCGGGTGTCCCGTAGGGGGTGTCCATGAGGTTGTTGCCGTGCACGGTGGCGACGCCGGAGAGCAGGGTCAGCGGGGCGAGCAGGGTCGAGAGGTCGGAGTAGCCGACGACCCAGGTGGGTTCGGCCCGGCCGATCTCCGCGAAGTCCAGCAGCGGCAGCAGGTCGATGCCCGTCTCCCCGCCCCACGGGGGCACCACGGCCCGGATGCCGGGGTCGGTGAGCATCTCGGTGAGTTCGGCGGCGCGCTCGGCGGCCGGGGCGCTGAGGTGGCCCGAGCCGTCCATGCACCGGCCGACGGTCACCTCGTACCCACGCGCCTTCAGATCGCCCACGGCCACGTCGAGCCGGCCGCGCAGGGCGTCGGGCACCCCGCTGGAGGGCGAGGTGACCGCGATGCGGTCGCCGGGGCGCAGGGGGCGCGGGTACCGAAGGGTCATGCGGCGGATTCTGACACGGGGTCACCGCGGTCCCGTAAGGGTTTTCAGGGGCGGTCGAGCCGGAGCCGCTCCGCCCTGGGCAGGCCCGCGACGACCAGGTCGTAGGAGTCCTCGACCAGTTCCTCGACCAGGCCGTCGGACAGCGTGGAGTCCACCGTCACGGTGTTCCAGTGCCGCTTGTTCATGTGGTAGCCGGGGACGATCAGGCCCTCGTGGTCGGCCCGGAGCCGCTGGGCGTCCTCCGGGTCGCACTTGAGGTTGACCGTCAGGGGCCGCGCGTCCAGTGCCGCGAGGGCGAACATCTTGCCCAGCACCTTGAAGACCGAGGTCTCCGGGTTGAAGGGGAAGTCCTCCTCCACCGCGTTGAAGGACAGGCAGAGGGCGCGCAGCTCCTGGGGCTTCATTCCGTGCTCTCCTCCCGCGCCGGGACCCCGGCGGGCTCGACCAGTACCGTCACGATCTTGTTCCGGCGTCCGGCGGCGGCCTCGGCGGTCAGCTTCAGCCGTCGCTCGTCGGGCAGTTCGACCTCGGCACTCGCCCCGGCGATGGGCACGCGGCCCAGCGCCTTGGCGAGCAGTCCGCCTACGGTTTCCACGTCCTCGTCGTCGTACTCCTCCAGCCCGTACAGCTCGCCGAGATCGGTGATGTCCAGGCGGGCGGTGACCCGGTGGCGGCCCTCGCCGAGGTCCTCCACGGGCGGGAGTTCACGGTCGTACTCGTCGGTGATCTCGCCGACGATCTCCTCCAGGATGTCCTCGATGGTGACGATCCCGGCCGTGCCGCCGTACTCGTCGATGACGACGGCGACGTGGTTGCGTTCCTTCTGCATCTCGCGCAGCAGGTCGCCCGCGTTCTTGGTGTCGGGGACGAAGACGGCGGGGCGCATCGCGGTGGAGACCAGGTCGTTCTCGGCGTCGCGGTTGATGTGCGTCTTGCGGACCAGGTCCTTCAGATACACGATGCCGACGATGTCGTCCTCGCTCTCCCCGGTGACGGGGATGCGGGAGAACCCGGAGCGCAGGGCGAGGGTGAGGGCCTGCCGGATGGTCTTGTACCGCTCGATGACCACCAGGTCGGTGCGCGGCACCATCACCTCGCGGACCAGGGTGTCGCCCAGCTCGAAGACGGAGTGCACCATGCGGCGCTCGTCGTCCTCGATGAGCGACTCCTGCTCGGCGAGGTCGACCATGGCGCGCAGCTCCGCCTCGGAGGCGAAGGGGCCGCGCCGGAAGCCCTTGCCGGGGGTGAGCGCGTTGCCGATGAGGATCAGCAGCGAGGGCACCGGGCCCATCACACGGGCCAGCGGCAGCAGCACGTAGGCGGCCGCGGTGGCGGTGCTGAGCGGGTGCTGGCGGCCGATGGTGCGCGGCGAGACGCCGACGGCGACGTACGACACCAGCACCATCACGGCGATGGCGACCAGCAGGGCCTGCCAGGTGGCGTCGAAGGCGCGCAGGCAGCCGTAGGTGACCAGGGCGGCGGCGGCCATCTCGCAGGCGACGCGGAGCAGCAGCGCCACGTTGAGATAGCGGGTGGGGTCGGCGGCGATCTGCGCCAGCTTGGCGCTGCCGCGCCGCCCGGACTTGACGGCCTCCTCGGCCCGGAAGCTGGAGACACGGGCGAGGCCCGCCTCCGCGCAGGCGGCGAGCCAGGCCACGACGATCAGCGCGACCGCGCCGATCACGATCTGCGGACTCATGCGACCCGCTTACGAGACGGTCGGCGCCGGGGACGGCCCGGTCAGCCCGCGCTCGGCCCGCCAGCCGTCGACGATGGCGGCCTGGAGGCCGAACATCTCGGCCTTCTCGTCCGGCTCCTCGTGGTCGTAGCCGAGGAGGTGCAGCACACCGTGGACGGTGAGCAACTGCAGCTCCTCGTCCATGGAGTGCTTGGTCGGCGCGTCCTCGCCCTGCTTCGCCGCGACCTCCGGGCACAGGACGATGTCGCCGAGAAGGCCCTGCGGGGGCTCCTCGTCGTCCTTGCCCGGCGGGCGCAGCTCGTCCATCGGGAACGACATGACGTCCGTGGGGCCGGGCAGGTCCATCCACTGGATGTGCAGTTGCTCCATGGCGTCGGCGTCCACGACGATCACCGAGAGTTCGGAGAGCGGGTGGATGCGCATCCGCGCGAGCGCGTAGCGGGCGATGTCGAGGACCGCCTGCTCGTCCACCTCGGTGCCGGATTCGTTGTTGACGTCGATCGACATGGTCGTGCTGGTCTACTTCCCCTTGGAGCCCTTGGCGCCGGTCCTGCCCCGGCCCCCCTGGTGGGCGCCGCTCTCCGTGCCTTGGTGGCTGTCGTACTTCTCGTACGCGTCGACGATACGGCCCACCAGCTTGTGCCGGACGACGTCCTGGGACGAGAGCCGGGAGAAGTGGACGTCCTCGACGCCCTCCAGGATGTCCTGCACCTGCCGCAGACCGCTCTTGGTGCCGCCGGGCAGGTCGACCTGGGTCACGTCACCGGTGATGACGATCTTCGAGTCGAAGCCGAGCCGGGTGAGGAACATCTTCATCTGCTCGGGGCTCGTGTTCTGGGCCTCGTCCAGGATGATGAAGGCGTCGTTCAGGGTCCGGCCGCGCATGTACGCCAGCGGGGCGACCTCGATCGTGCCCGCCGCCATCAGACGCGGGATCGAGTCGGGGTCGAGCATGTCGTGCAGGGCGTCGTAGAGCGGGCGCAGGTACGGGTCGATCTTCTCGTACAGGGTGCCCGGGAGGAAGCCGAGGCGTTCGCCGGCCTCGACCGCGGGGCGGGTCAGGATGATGCGGTTGACCTGCTTGGACTGGAGCGCCTGTACGGCCTTCGCCATGGCCAGGTAGGTCTTGCCGGTGCCGGCGGGGCCGATGCCGAAGACGATGGTGTGCTTGTCGATCGCGTCGACGTAGCGCTTCTGGTTCAGGGTCTTCGGGCGGATCGTGCGGCCGCGCGAGGACAGGATGTTCTGCGTCAGGACCTCGGCCGGGGTCTCGGGACCGTCGCTCGTCCCGTTGTCGCTCGCCTTGAGCATGGCGATCGAGCGTTCCACTGCGTCCTCCGTCATCGGCTGACCGGTGCGGAGCACCAGCATCATCTCGTCGAACACGCGCTGGATCAGGGCGACTTCCGCCGGGTCACCGACCGCGCTGATCTCGTTGCCCCGGACGTGGATGTCGGCCGCCGGGAATGCCTTCTCGATCACGCGCAGGAGGGAGTCGCCCGAGCCCAGCACGGTCACCATGGGGTGCTGTGCCGGAACGCTGATCTCTGCTCTCGTCCGGTCCTGTGCGGAGGTGTGAGCTGTCGGTGTCTGAGTCATGGGCCGGCGCTGATGGCCTGCGTATCCTCCTCGTCCCGGCCGCCCCCCTTACGGCGGCCTCGCACGTCCAGAGTACGCCGGGGCGCCGTCAACCCCGCAGTGGTTTTCCCCCACAAGGGGGGTGGGGGTGGCGTGTGGGACGCGGAGGCCGCCTCCCCCCGGGCCGGCGCCAGGATGACGTCAAGCGCGGCCTCCGCAGGCCGGGGACCGACCGCGGACCGGGAGCTGACCGTCGATCCGCCGGAGGCACGTTCACGCGCTGCGGCCGAAGCCGATGGTGGGGACGGCTCGGCGCAGGGGCCAGGGGCGGTCCAGGCGGGCGGGGACGAGGGTGTCGAGGAAGGCGTAGCGGCGCAGGGCGGCGGGGTTCTGGGTCTCCAGGGACTGGACCCTGCGCCACCAGGCACCGATCTCCGACCAGCCGGGGGCGGAGAGGGAGCCGCCGAACTCCTGGACGGAGAGGGCGGCGGTGAGCCCGGCGAGGGCGAGGCGGTCGGCGAGCGGCCAGCCGGCGAGGGTGCCGGTGACGAAGCCGGCCACGAAGACGTCCCCGGCGCCGGTCGGGTCCAGGGCCTCCACCGCGATGGCGGGCACCTCGGCGGTCTCGCCGGTGCGCCGGTCCACCGCGTAGGCGCCCTCCGCGCCGAGGGTGACGACCGCGACCGGCACATGCTCGGTGAGGGCGTGCGCGGCCGCCTTGGGACAGGTCGAGCCGGTGTACCGCATCGCCTCCTCCGCGTTGGGCAGGAACGCCTCGCAGTGCTCCAGGTCGGCGAGTCCGGCCAGGTCCCAGGCACCGGTGTCGTCCCAGCCGACGTCGGCGAAGATCCGGGTGCCCTCACGGGCCGCCTGGGCGATCCAGGGGGCGCGCCGGCCAGGGGTGAGGGAGGCGACGGCGGCACGGGCGGGCGGCGGGCAGTCGGGCGCGAGTTCCTCCGGGGGCGGCTCGTGCCCGTGGGAGATCATCGTGCGCTCGCCCTCGTACGCCATGGAGACGGTGACCGGGGAGTGCCAGCCGGGCACCGTGCGCGAGGGGGTGAGGTCGATGCCCTCGCCCTGGGCCAGCGCGTCCCAGCAGTACTCCCCGTAGTGGTCGTCCCCGAAGGCCGCCGCGAGGGAGGTGCGCAGGCCGAGGCGGGCCAGGGCGGCGGCCATGTTGGCGACGCCGCCGGGGCTGGAGCCCATCCCGCGCGCCCAGGACTCGGTGCCGCGCACGGGTGCGGAGTCCAGGCCGGTGAAGACGATGTCGAGGAAGACGGGGCCGGTCAGATAGACGTCCCAGGGCGGGTCTCCGGGGGCGCGCAGGGCGGCCAGCGGGTCGACCTGGGCCTGGTGGCGCGCTGTCTGCGTGAGGTGCTCCGGGTCGCCTCCGGTTTCCTCTCCTGCGATCGCGTGAGACGGCATCAGTGCGGGCTCCCTGACGTGGTACGGATCTGGCCAGTGTGCACCACCCACCGGCGGGTGACCGAGGGTTCGGCGGCCGGAATCCGTCGGTCGCGGGGGGCTCGCGGGAGCGCGCGGGGTCACCAGCGGGGCATCACCGGGGTCCGCCAGGCGGGGTCCGCGGAGCGCATCGCCCGTGCGTCGTCCCGGTCGCGCAGGGCCCCGTCGTCCTCCGCCCAGCGCCGGTGCAGCCGGGCGAGGGCGTCGCGGTCGAGGTCGACGCCCAGGCCGGGGCGGTCGGAGACGGTGACGTGGCCGGCGGTGAAGGGCACGCGCTCGGTGAGGACGTCCTCGCTCTGCCAGGGGTAGTGGGAGTCGCAGGCGTGGTGGAGGTTCGGCACGGTGGCCGCGACCTGGGTCATCGCGGCGAGGCTGATGCCGAGGTGGGTGTTGGAGTGCATGGACACCCCGACCCCGAAGGCGGCGCAGATCGCGGCGAGGTGCCGGGTGTTGCGCAGCCCGCCCCAGTAGTGGTGGTCGGAGAGCACCACCTGCACGGCGTCCCTGGTGAACGCGTCCTTGATCTCCCCGAAGGTGGTCACGCACATGTTGGTGGCGAGCGGCACCCCGGTCCGCGCGGCCACCTCGGCCATGGCGTCGGTGCCCAGCACCGGGTCCTCCAGGTACTCCAGCAGGCCGGCGAGTTCCCCGGCCACCTTCAGCGCGGCCGGCACGGACCAGGCGCCGTTGGGGTCGAGCCGCAGCGGCCGGCCGGGGAACGCCTCGGCGAGCGCGTGCACGGCCGCGACCTCCTCCTCCGGCGGGAAGACCCCGCCCTTGAGCTTGAAGGAGGTGAAGCCGTGCCGCTCACTCAGCGCGCGGGCCTGGGCGACCACCCCGGCCGGGTCGAGCGCGGCACCCCACTCGTCCGGCTCGGCGGCGACCGTGTCGGGGTGGGCGGCCCACTTGTAGAAGAGGTAGGCGCTGTACTCGACGGAGTCCCGCAGCTTCCCGCCGAGCAGCGCGTGCACGGGGAGTCCGAGCGCCCGCCCCTGGGCGTCCAGGCAGGCGACCTCGAAGGCGGAGAGCACGGACAGCCGGAGCTTGTCGGCGCTCTGCACCCCGCGCAGCCCGCCCGCGTCGACGCCACCTTGGACCCGGCTCTCGTCCACCGCGAGGTCGAGGGCGAACAGCGCGTTCACATCCGTGACCGACCGTCCGGTGAGCCGGGCGGCCAGCGGCCGGGCCAGCTCCAGGTACCTGGTGTCGCCGTACGTCTCCCCGAGCCCGGTGGCACCGCCCGCCGTGACCACTTCCACGATCAGCCGGGGCGTGTACGGCTGGTGCACGCCCTGCGTGTTGAGCAGCGGCGGGTCGGCCACCAGGACCGGGGTCAGCCGGACCTCGGTGACGGTCAGGTCCGGGGTCACAGGGCGGCTCCCACGAGACCGAGTCCGGTGGCGAGGAGGTCCTTCAGCGCGGCGAGGTCGGCGGCACCGGGGTCCGTCAGGGGTGCCCGTACGGGTCCGACGCGCGCCCCCCTGAGCCGGGCGGCGGCCTTGACCAGGGAGACGGCGTATCCGGGTGTCCGGTCGCGGAGTTCGACGAAGGGGACGTAGAAGCCGCGCAGCAGCCGGTCGGCCGTGTCGTCGTCCCCGGCGCGCAGGGCGGTGCGGAAGGCTCCGGCGATCTCGGGGGCGAAGGCGTGCACGGCGGAGGAGTAGGCCGGTACGCCGACGGCGGTGTAGGCGCGGGCCTGGACCTCGGCGGTGGCGGCGCCGTTGAAGAAGAGGAAGTCCTCGGGGGCGGCGAGGGTGAGGCGCTGGAGCCGGTCGAGGTCGCTGTGGCCGTCCTTGAGCCCGATGACGTTCGGGATGCCGGCGATCCGCCGCAACGAGTCCACCGTGTAGGCGACTTGGTCGCGCTGGTAGGCGATGAGCGGGAGCCGGGTGCGGGCGGCGAGGTGTTCGAGCTGGGCGACGAGCCCGTCCTGCGGGGCGGCGACGAGGTAGTGCGGCAGCACCAGCAGGGCGTCGGCCCCGGCCTCCTCGGCGATGCGGGCGAAGCGGGCCGCCTGGGCCCAGCCGTAGCCGGCCCCGGCGACCACGGGGACGCGCCCGGCCGCCTCTTCGACGGCGATGGTGACGACCTGGCGGTACTCGTCCTCGTCCAGGGAGAAGAACTCCCCGGTGCCGCAGGCGGGGAAGAGGGCGCCGGGGCCGGCGGCGAGCCGGTCGGCCACATGGGCGCGGCAGCCGTCGGGGTCGAGGGTGCCGTCCTCGTGGAAGGCGGTGAGCGGGAAGGAGAGCACGCCCCGCGCCATCCCCTCCCGCAGCCGCCGGGCCACGTCCTGCGGAGCGCCGCTCACCCGCACCATCTCCTCTTGTGAATACCGTCCACGTATGAGAACCGAGGCTAGGTACACGTACGGAGGCAGTCAATGGGGCGCAGTTCAGGCGTGAAAGAAGCAGGGAGGCGCGGAGCGGGGGCGCGCAGCAAAGAGCCCCACCCCGCTCGAAGCGGGATGGGGCTCTGTTCGGAGCGCCGGGCAGGCCTTGCACCTGCATTTCCCCGCAGGAAGCGGGGCGTCTTTCCTTGGACCACCAACGCACTGTTCGCCACCGGGAGTTCCGGCGACCGCGACGTGAACAACCATAGCGCATCCCGGAGTTCTGTGCGATCACCGTCCGGGCGTTCGAGCGCGAAATCAACGGTGTCTACCCGGCCCGACAAAGAGCAAACATGATAGTGCTCTAGATCACATCGGCCGAATTTCTTCTCGAAACCGCGTGCTTGATACAACTTGCTCGCGCGCTCCCGTCGAACAGACGGCCGTCGCCCCTCCCCCCTCTTTTCTCCTCGTCGAGCTGTCGCTCTCGCCTGCCCTGGGAACGCCCGTGTCCGCCCCCCGCTCCACTCCCTGGCCCCTCGTCGCCCTTTTCACGGCCGGGTACCTCGCCTCGTATCTCCTGCCGACCACGGTCGGCCGTCTCGACAGCGCGCTGCCGCTGTCCGCCACCCAGGCCGGTGCCATCGGCAGCGCCCTGCTGCTGAGTTCGGCGTCCGCCGGGTTCACGCTGGCCGGCCGCGTCGACCGGTTCGGCGCCCGTGCGGTCGCCCGGCTGGGTCTCACCCTGGCCGTCCTCGGCTACGGCTGCGCCGCCCTCACCGACTCCGTGCCCGCCGTGGTGCTCGGCGCGGTCGTCGGGGGCCTCGGCTCCGGCACGATGACGGCGGTCGCCGCGAGCGGTATCGCCGCCGGGCGTGATCCGCACCGGGCCACCACGTCCGGGCTGCTCATGGTCTCCGCCCTGGCGGGTGCCCTCTATCTGACGATCCCCCGCCTCGGCCCCGGCCACGGGCTGCCGCTCGGCGCCATCGCGCTGACCGCGCTCGCCATATGGCCGTTCACCGGCCGGCTGCCCGCCCGTACCGCCCCGGCGGCCGGCCCCGCCGCCGTGCGCCGGCCGCTTCCCCACCGCCGGGCCGGGCTGCTGCTGGCCGCGACGATGCCGTGCTGGTCGCTGGCGCAGAACGCGCTGTGGGGCGTGAGCGGGCGCATCGGCCTCGGGCAGGCGCACCTCACCGAGATCACGGTCGGCGCGGTGTTCGCGGTCGCGCTGGGCGCCGGTCTGCTGGGCGTGGTCGGCGCGAGCGCGCTCGGCCCGCGCCTCGGCCGCGCACTGCCGATCGGGCTGGGTACGGCGCTGATCGCGGCCTGCATCGCGCTCAGCGCCTCGGCCACCGACCTGCCCTCCTTCGCGCTGGGCGAGATCGCGTGGAACCTCTGCTACCCGGTGGTGCTGTCCTACGTCATCAGCCTGGCCGCCGCCCTCGACACACGCGGCCGCTGGGCGGTGCTGGTCGGCTCGGCGGCGTCCCTCGGGACCGCGGCCGGCCCCCTGACCGGCAGCCTGCTGTCGGACCGCGCGGGCTTCCCGGCGATGGGCGGGATCCTGGCGGCGGCACTGCTGCTGGCGGCCGTCCCGATGACCGCGGTCGCCCTGCGCACGGCACCCCGCCGCCTGCGGATCGTGGAGATCCCGATCGCGGCCGGCCCGCTCGCCGAGGCCCCCCTCGCGGAACCGGTCTCCGGCGTCGAGGTCGCGGCGGTCCAGTTCAAGGACCTCCCCGTCGTGGAGATCTCCCTGCGGGAGGCCCCCGTCACCGATCCGGCCGCCGGGGACACCCGGACCGGAGAGATCCTGGCCGGGGAGATCCTGGCCGGGGAGATCCTGGTCGGCGGAGCCACCGTGCTGGACCTGCCCGCCAAGGGCATCCCGGTCGTGCAGATCCCGCTCACGGACCTCTCCGTTGGGGAGCTCCGGGCCATGGGCACCTCCCACGCCGGGAAGACCCCCGGCGCGACCATCCCGGCCTGAGCCCCCGGCACCCCGGAAACGCGACGAGGCCCCCCTGATCCACAGGGGGGCCTCGCCCGCATGCGGAGGGCTGCTACGACTCCCGGCCGGGGAACTCGTACGCCTCGACCTCCGCCAGGTACCGCGCCCGGCGGTCCTCGTCGTCCTCCAGGAAGGAGGCGAGGAAGGAGTTGCGGGCCAGCTCGCGCATCTGGTCCTCGGAGAGACCGAGGGTGTCGCGGACGGCGTGGAAGTTGTCGCCCGCGTAGCCGCCGAAGTAGGCCGGGTCGTCGGAGTTCACCGTGCACATCAGCCCCGCGTCCAGCATCGCCGGGAGCGGGTGGTCGGCCAGCGTGTCGACCGTGCGCAGGCGGACGTTGGACAGCGGGCACAGGGTCAGCGGGACACGGTCCCGGACCAGCCGCTCGACCAGCGCCGGGTCCTCCATGGACCGCAGCCCGTGGTCCACCCGCTCCACCCCGAGCAGGTCCAGAGCCTGGACGACGTACTCCGGCGGCCCCTCCTCACCGGCGTGCGCGACGCGGCGCAGGCCGAGCGCGGCGGCGGCGTCGTAGACCTCGCGGAACTTCACCGGCGGGTGGCCCACCTCGGCGGAGTCCAGGCCGACCCCGGTGATCCGGTCCAGATACGGCCTCGCCGCGTCCAGCGTGGCGAGCGCCGACTCGGCGGACTCGTCGCGCAGGAAGCACATGATCAGCTTGGTGGAGACGCCGTGGGTCTCCTCGCTGCGGCCCAGCGCCCGCCACAGGCCCTCGATCACGGTCCCCATCTCCACCCCGCGCGCGAGGTGGGCCTGCGGGTCGAAGAAGATCTCCGCGTGCCGGACACCCTGCGCGGCGGCGCGGGCGAGGTAGGCGTCGGCCAGCTCCTCGAAGTCCCGCTCGGTGCGCAGGACGGCCATCAGCTCGTAGTACAGGTTCAGGAAGGACTGGAGGTCCTCGAACCGGTACGCCTCGCGCAGGGACTCGGTGTCGGCGTAAGGAAGCTCGACGCCATTGCGCTCGGCCAGCCGGAACGCAAGCTCCGGCTCCAGTGTGCCTTCGATGTGCAGGTGCAGTTCAGCTTTGGGGAGGGGCATCGAAATATCGTACGCCCGCCCCCGCACGCTCAGCGGCGCTTGGGCAGCGGCACGAGGTCCAGGTCGCGGGCCACGGTCAGCTCGCCCTCGAACCCCGCCGCGCGGGCCTGGCGCTCGAATTCGGCCGGGTCGGGGTAGCGCTGGCTGAAGTGGGTGAGGACGAGGTTGCGCACTCCGGCGTCACGGGCCGCGCGCGCCGCCTGTCCGGCCGTCAGGTGACCGTGCTCCTCGGCGAGCGTCACGTCCTCGTCGAGGAAGGTGGACTCGATGACCAGCAGGTCGCAGCCGTCGGCGAGGGCGTGCACACCGGGGCACAGCCGGGTGTCCATGACGAACGCGAACCGCTGCCCGCGCCGCGCCTCGCTGACCTCCTCCAGCGTGACCCCGCCGAGCGAGCCCTCCCGCTGGATGCGGCCCACGTCGGGACCGGAGATGCCGTGCGCGGCCAGCTTGTCGGGGAGCATGCGCAGCCCGTCGGGCTCGGTCAGCCGGTAGCCGTAGGACTCCACCGGGTGGGAGAGCCGGTGCGCCTCCAGCGTGTAGGAGGCGGTGGTGGCGAGGGGGCCGTCCGCGTCGACGGGGGCCTCGGTGAGGCCGACCGTCTCCCGGTAGGCGGTGGAGTACCGCAGCCGGTCGAAGAAGCGCTGACCCGAGCGCGGGTAGTGGGCGGTGACCTCGTGCGGCACCCGGTCCAGGTTGATGCGCTGGATCACCCCGGCCAGGCCCAGGCTGTGGTCGCCGTGGAAGTGGGTGACGCAGATCCGGTTCAGGTCGTGCGCGGCGACCCCCGCGCGCAGCATCTGGCGCTGGGTGCCCTCGCCGGGGTCGAAGAGGATGCCCTCGCCGTCCCAGCGCAGCAGGTAGCCGTTGTGGTTGCGGTGCCGGGTCGGGACCTGGCTGGCGGTGCCGAGGACCACCAGTTCGCGTACGGACATCGGGGTTATCCGGGGGGCCAGTTCAGGCCGCGGCCGCCGAGGACGTGCGCGTGGGCGTGCCACACGGTCTGGCCCGCGCCGCTGCCGGTGTTGAAGACGGTGCGGTAGCTCTCCAGGGACTCGCCCTCGGCGACTCCGCGGGTCTCCGCGAGGACGTCGGCGGCGAGCTGCGGGGCCTGCGCGGCCAGTTCGGCGGCGTTCTTGTAGTGGGCCTTGGGGATCACCAGGATGTGGGTGGGGGCCTGGGGGTTGATGTCCCTGAAGGCGAGCGTGGTGTCGGTCTCCCTGACCACGTCCGCGGGGATCTTGCCCGCGATGATGTTGCAGAAGAGGCAGTCTTCCTGGGGTTCGCCGGCCATGTGGCTGCGCTCGCTTTCGCCGTCCGGGGTTGCCCTCGGCATCCTAGTTGTTCCTGTGCGGGTGCGTGGGGGCCGGTCGCGCCCCGGCGGCGGAGCCGCAGATCGACACGGCCCCGCGCCTCTAGACGGTCGGCAGGGTGGGCGGAGTCTTGGCCGGCTGCCTCTCCAGTGCTTCCGATGCCAGCCTTATCGCTTCGTCCAGTTGGGGGTCCTCGTCCCGTGCCCAGTCCTGGGGGCGCATCGGGATTTCCACGTCCGGGTCCACACCGTGGTTCTCCACGGCCCAGCCCGCGCCCTCCAGCCAGAAGGCGTACTTGGGCTGGGTGATGGTCGTGCCGTCCACCAAGGTGTAGCGGCTGTCGATGCCGATCACTCCGCCCCAGGTGCGGGTGCCGACGACAGGGCCGATGCCCAGGGCGCGGATCGCGGCGTTGACGATGTCGCCGTCGGAGCCGGAGAACTCGTCGGCCACGGCCACCACCGGGCCGCGCGGCGCGTCCTGGGGGTAGCTCTCGGGGCGCATGCCCCGGGGGAGGTCCCAGCCGACGACGCGGCGGGCGAGTTTCTCGACGATGAGCTGGGAGGTGTTGCCGCCGCGGTTCTCGCGGACGTCCACGACCAGGCCCTCGCGGGCCACCTCCACGCGCAGGTCGCGGTGGATCTGGGCCCAGCCGGGGGCCTGCATGTCGGGGACGTGGAGATAGCCGAGGCGGCCGCCGGAGCGCTCGTGGACGTGGGCGCGGCGCCCGGCGACCCAGGCGTGGTAGCGCAGCGGCTCCTCGTCGGCGAGGGGGACGACGACAGCGTGCCGCGGCTCCCCGCCGCCGGCGGGGGCGACGGTCAGCTCGACGGGCTTCCCGGCCGTGCCGAGCAGCAGCGGGCCGGGCCCGGTGACCGGGTCGACGGGGCGGCCGCCGACGGCGAGGAGGGTGTCACCGGGGCGTACGGCGACACCGGGCGCGGCGAGCGGGGAGCGTGCCTCCGGGTCGGAGGTCTCCGAGGGCAGCACCCGGTCGATCCGCCAACTGCCGTCCTCGTGGCGGGATATGTCAGCGCCGAGCAGACCCTGACGGGCGCCGCCGCCCCAGCCGCCGGACGGGATGACATAGGCGTGGGAGGTGCCGAGTTCACCGTGCACCTCCCAGAGGAGGTCCACGAGGTCGTCGTGGGTGGCGAGGCGGTCGAGGACGGGACGGTAGCGGTCCAGCACGCCGTCCCAGTCGACACCGCCCATGTCGGGGCGCCAGAAGTTGTCCCGCATGAGCCGGCCCGTCTCGTCGTACATCTGCCGCCATTCGGCGACCGGGTCGACGGTGTGCCGGACGCGGCCGAGGTCGACGGTGATGTGGGCGTCGCCGTCCTCGTCGTCCGGGGCGCGGCGGTCGGCGGGGACGACGCGGAGCCTGCCGTCGCTCCACAGCAGTACGCGGCGGCCGTCGCCGCTCACCTCGAAGTGGTCGGCGTCGGCGGCGAGGTGCTCCAGCCGGTGCTGGGCCAGGTCGTAGCGCTCCAGCTCGGTCTTGGGGTCGGGGGCGTCGGGGGTGGCGCGGGAGGCGCCTAGGACACCGCGCACCGGGTGGCGCAGCCAGAGCACGCCGTCCTTGGCGGCACGCAGGTCGCTGTACCGGGCGGCCTCGACGGGGAAGGGCACGATGCGGTCGGCGAGCCCGTCGAGGTCGACGCGGGTGGCGGGGGCGCCCTCTGCGCCGGGGGTTTCGTCCCGGTCGGGGGTGCCGAAGGGGCGGCCGTGGCGCTGGGGGCCGAAGGGGGAGGGTGTGGTGGCGGCGAGGGTGATGAGGTGCGGGCGGACCCCCTCGACGAAGGCCAGGTCGAAGACGTGCTGGTCGAAGACCGGGTCGAAGGCGCGGTTGGAGAGGAAGGCGAGGTGGCGGCCGTCGAGGGTGAAGACGGGCTCGTGGTCGGCGAAGCGCAGCGGGGTGGCCTCGGTGACGGTGAGGTCGGTGGTGGCCGCGATCCGGATCTGGGAGAGCGGGCGGGGGCCGGGGTGCGCCCAGGCGAGCCAGCCGGAGTCGGGCGAGAAGGCCAGGCCGTGCGGGTCGCCGTGGTCGCTGCGGTCCACCTCGCGGATCTCGCCGGTCTCCCGCTCGACGAGCAGCAGCCGTCCGTCGTGGGAGGCGACGGCGGCGCGGGTGCCGTCCGGGGACATGGCGAGTTCGAGCACGCGGCCGAGCCGGCCGGCGGCGAGCCTGCGCGGGGCGGTGCCGGGGGCGAGGCCGGTGGCGGGGGCGAACTCCAGCGCGTCGTCGCCCTCGGCGTCGGTCACCCACACCACCCACTCCTCGCCGCCCGCGCGGAAGGTGCGCGGCAGCCGGGCGCGTACGCCGGGCCGGGCGGCGAGGGCTCGGGCGGGTCCGGCGCGGTGGGTGACCCAGTGGACGGTGCCGCGTACGGCGACCGCGCTGCCGCGCGCGGTGTGGTCCGGGGCGGCGGAGTCGAGCCAGCGGGCGGCGTCCAGGACGAAGGGCTGGAGGTCGGCGCGGGCGCCGCCGAGCCGGATACCAGGGCGGCGCGGCTCGGCACCGTCCAGGTCGTCCAGCACCCACAGTTGCCCGGCGCTGACGTAGACGACCCGGGCGCCGTCGCTCGCGGCGTGCCGGGCGTAGAAGCCGCCGAGCGGGGTGTGGCGGCGCAGGTCGGAGCCGTCGGCGAGGGAGGAGTACAGGGCGCCGGTGCCCTCGTGGTCGGAGAGGAACGCGATGCGGTCGCCTACCCAGGAGGGGTACTCGATGTTGCCGTCCAGCTCCTCGTGCAGCCGGACGAACTCGCCGTCGCCGTCCCGGTCGATCCACAGCTTGCCCGCGGTGCCGCCCCGGTACCGCTTCCACGCGGAGGCGTCCCGGTTCATCTGGGCGGACAGCAGCACGGTGTGCGGGCCTTGGGCCACGGCGCCGACGGGGCCGTAGGGCAGCGTGGCGGCCGGGCCTCCGTCGAGCGGGACGGCGCGGGCCCAGCTGTGGCGGGTGCTGTGCCGTCCGGACGCGCTGATCGCCAGGACCTCGCCGTCGGGGGTCCAGTCGCGGACCTGGGTACGGCGGCTGCCCCAGTGGGTCAGGCGCCGGGAGGGTCCGCCGTCGACGGGGGCGGTGTGCACCTCGGGGGCGCCGTCGCGGGTGGAGGTCCAGGCGAGGGTGGTGCCGTCCGGGGAGATACGGGGGTGGTTCACCGGGACGTTGTCGGCGCTGACCCGCCAGGCCCGGCCGCCGTCCAGCGGGGCGACCCAGACGTCGTCCTCGGCGGTGAAGGTGACCAAGTCGCCCCGCACATGCGGGAATCGGAGGTACGAGGCAGCGTTTTCCATGGCAGCACCCTGAGTCACGCGGTCACCCTACGCGCGAACGGGCGGCCGCGGACCCGGAATTGATCACTCCTGCGCTACTTGCCCTCGACGGGCCTGCACGAGGGGTCGTTCTCGCACCACAGGGTGCGGGTGACGGTGACGGTCACCGTGGGATTCGGCTGCCCGGGCGGCCGGTACGTGGCGGGCGGAGTGGCGTCGCAGTTGCCGAGCCCGCTGACCCGGAAGACCTGCCGTCCACCGACCTCGGCGACGAGATTCCCGCGCACACACGCCCCGTTCACCGCGCGGGTCACCTTGCCCGTGACGGTGATGTCCCGCCCGTCCTTGGTCTTCCCCTGACAGTCCACGGTGACCACGGTGGACTCGCTCGGCGACCCACTGGCCGACGAACCGCCGTCCTGCCGCCCGGTACAGGTCAGCCAACTCACGTCCACATCACGCTTCTTCAGCGCGTCGGTCGCCGTCGAGTCGGTGGTGTACGCGACCGAGGCCGCCCCCAGCTCACCGGGCTGACATCCCGTCACCCCGGCGGCGACCAGCGCCACGAGCCCGGTCACGGCCAGCAGCCGCACGGGACGCGGACCACGGCGTATCCACCTCGATGCCCCCATACGACCCAGCGTCCCACCGACTCCCCCACGGCGGAAGGCCGCATAAAGCCAGTCACCCGAACGTGCGGCCCTCGCTACGCTGCCCCCCGTGCGCAACGACGAACGACGGCTCAGACATCTGACCCTGCCGGACGGCACCGCGTACCGGTGGTCGGTCAGGCACCGGCGCCTCGCGGATGGTCGGCACCGGGAGACGCTGACCCTGCACCGGGACGGCGCCGCCGTACGCGTCGTCTTCGACGAGGGGCCCGGCCGTCTCACGGGCATCGGGTTCTACCGTCACACCGGGCTCGTGAGCGACGAGCACGGGAACGGGGTGAACCTGCACGAGCCCGCCGTCGTCAGGGCCTTCGTGGACGAGATCCGTCGGCGCGGGGGCGCGGTCGGCGAGGTGGACGGGTGGGAGCTGCTGCCGGCCGTCGCTGCCGGCAACCAGACCTGAGTCCGGTCAGGACCAGCGTCCCGTGCGGCCCAGGAGGAGGGCGGCCGCCGCGGTGCCCGCCGTGGAGGTGCGCAGTACCGAGGGGCCGAGCACGCAGGCACGGGCGCCCGCCTCCTCGAAGAGCGCCAACTCGTCGCGGGAGACGCCCCCTTCGGGTCCGACCACGAGCACGATCTCGCCCCCGGCGGGAAGTTCGGCGGTGGCCAGCGGGACGGACTCGTGGTCGAAGTCGGAGTGCAGCACGGCGGCGAAGTCGGCCTCGGCGAGGAGGGCGGCGACCTGCTTGGTGGAGGCGGTGTCCGCGACCTCGGGGAAGCGGACCCGGCGGGACTGCTTGCCCGCCTCGCGGGCGGTGGAGCGCCACTTGCCGAGCGCCTTCAGCCCGCGCTCGCCCTTCCACTGGGTGATGCAGCGCGACGCCTGCCAGGGCACGATCCGGTCGACCCCGGTCTCCGTCATGGTCTCCACGGCGAGTTCACCCCGGTCGCCCTTGGGCAGCGCCTGGACGACGGTGATGCGCGGCCGGGGCTCCGGCTCCTCGCGCACCTCGGGCAGGTCGACGATCAGCCGGTCCTTGCCCTCGGTGCCGGTGACCCGGCACACCGCGTAGCGTCCGGCGCCGTCGGTGAGGACGACCTCCTCGCCGGGCTCCAGCCGCTTCACGGAGACGGCGTGCCGTCCCTCGGGGCCGTCCAGTACATAGCGGGTGCCGTCCGCGCGGAAGTGCTCGACGACGAAGACGGGCGCGGTCATCGCGCGTCTCCTCCTTGGGCTCGGATGGGTCGGTGCTGCCGCCCCGACTCGCCGCGCACGAGGTTGAGTTCGGCGGCGAGGGTGCGGACGAGTTCGGCTGCGGGCAGCGGCCGGGCCAGCCGGTGGCCCTGGCCCGCCCACAGCGACATGCCCTGGGCGTCCCCGGCCGCGGTGGCGGCCTTGCGCAGCGGGGATGTCAGGTGGTGCACGTCGGGATAGGCGGCCGGGGCGTACGGCCCGTGCTCGCGCAGGAAACGGTTGGTCAGGGCGCGGGCCGGGCGCCCGGAGAAGGCGCGGGTCAGCTCGGTGCGCGGGAAGACCGGGTCGGTCAGCGCCCGCTTGTGGGCCTCGGGGGCGCCGGACTCGGGGGTGGCGAGGAAGGCGGTGCCCATCTGGGCGGCGGTGGCCCCCGCGTCGAGGACGGCGGCGATCTGCGCGCCCCGCATGACTCCTCCGGCGGCGACGACCGGTATCCGCACGGCCTCGGCGACCTGGGTGACCAGGGACAGCAGGCCGAGCCCGGTGCCGTCGTTCTCCGCGAGGTCGCGGTGGGTGCCCTGGTGGCCGCCGGCCTCGATGCCCTGCGCGATCACCGCGTCCGCACCGGCCCGCTCGACCGCGCGGGCCTCCTCGACGGTGGTGGCGGTGACCAGGGTGACGGTCCCGGCCCGGCGCAGCGAGGCCAGCACCTCCGGGTCGGGCACGCCGAAGTGGAAGGAGACGGCGGCGACGGGATCGTCCAGCAGGACGGCGAGCTTGGCGTCGTAGCCGTCGTCGCGGCCGCCGTCGGGGTCACCGGTCTCGGTCTCGTACCAGGCGGCCTCACCGGCCAGTTGCTGCGCGTACAGCTCGACGGCGCCGGACTCGGCGTGGGCGGGCTGGGGCAGGAAGACGTTGACGCCGAAGGGGCGGCTGGTCAGCCCGCGCAGGCGTTTGATCTCGCGGTACATGCCGTCGGCGGTCTTGTAACCGGCGGCGAGGAAGCCGAGCCCTCCGGCCTCGGAGACGGCGGCGGCCAGTTCCGGCACGGCGACACCGCCCGCCATGGGGGCCTGCACGATCGGATGCACGACGAGATCGGCCAGTGCGGAGGACATGCCCGCATGGTGTCATGTCCGCCTGACAAGTCCGAATCGGACCGGAGCCGGGGGGCGCGGCAGGCGCCCCCCGACCTCAGCGTCCGTTGAACGCGTCCTTCAGCCGGGAGAACAGGCCCTGCTGGCCGGGCTGGAACTGCCCCGTGGGCCGCTCCTCGCCGCGCAGCTTGGACAGCTCCCGCAGCACCCGCTCCTGCTCGGCGTCGAGCTTGGTCGGGGTGGTGACCTCGACGTGCACGATGAGGTCGCCCCGGCCGCCGCCGCGCAGATGCGTGACGCCCCGGCCGTGCAGCGGGATCGACTGGCCGGACTGGGTACCGGGCCGGATGTCGACCTCCTCCATGCCGTCCAGCGTCTCCAGCGGCACCTTGGTGCCGAGGGCCGCGGCCGTCATCGGGAGGGTGACCGTGCAGTGCAGGTCGTCGCCGCGCCGCTGGAAGGTGGAGTGCGGCAGCTCGTGGATCTCGACGTACAGGTCGCCGGCGGGGCCGCCACCGGGGCCGACCTCGCCCTCGCCCGCGAGCTGGATGCGGGTGCCGTTGTCGACACCGGCGGGGATCTTCACCGTCAGGGTGCGCCGGGAGCGGACCCGGCCGTCGCCCGCGCACTCGGGGCACGGGGTCGGGACCACGGTGCCGAAGCCCTGGCACTGGGGGCAGGGGCGGGAGGTCATGACCTGGCCCAGGAAGGACCGGGTGACCTGCGAGACCTCGCCACGGCCGCGGCACATGTCACAGGTCTGCGCGGAGGTGCCGGGGGCCGCGCCCTCGCCGCTGCAGGTGTTGCAGACGACCGCCGTGTCGACCTGGATGTCCTTGGTCGTGCCGAAGGCCGCCTCGTCCAGCTCGACCTCGATCCGGATCATGGCGTCCTGGCCGCGACGGGTGCGCGAGCGCGGGCCGCGCTGCGACGCCGTGCCGAAGAACGCGTCCATGATGTCGGAGAAGTTGCCGAAGCCGCCGGCCCCGAAGCCGCCCGCGCCACCGGCGCCGCCGGCCTGCGAGAGCGGGTCGCCGCCGAGGTCGTAGACCTGCTTCTTCTGCGGGTCCGACAGCACCTCGTAAGCGGCGTTGATCTCCTTGAACCGCTCCTGGGTCTTCGGATCGGGATTGACGTCCGGATGCAGCTCGCGTGCGAGCCTGCGGAACGCCTTCTTGATCTCATCCTGCGACGCGTCGCGGCGCACGCCGAGAACGGCGTAGTAATCCGTGGCCACTTACGACTCCGCCAGGATCTGTCCGACGTACCGTGCCACTGCGCGTACCGCTCCCATCGTTCCCGGATAGTCCATGCGGGTCGGTCCGACCACGCCGAGCTTGGCAACCGCCTCGCCGCCCGAACCGTAGCCGACCGACACGACGGACGTGGAGTTGAGTCCCTCATGAGCGTTCTCGTGCCCGATACGCACGGTCACGCCCGGATCTTTGGCTTCGCCGAGGAGCTTGAGGAGCACGACCTGCTCCTCCAGGGCCTCCAGCACGGGCCGGATCACCAGGGGGAAGTCATGTCCGAAACGGGTGAGATTGGCGGTTCCGCCGATCATCAGCCGTTCCTCGTTCTCCTCGACCAGTGTCTCCAGCAGAGTGGAGAGCACTGTGGAGACCGTACCGCGATCCTCCGCCTCGAAGGCATCGGGGAGGTCCTCGACCAGTCGCGGTACGTCGGTGAACCGGCGTCCGGCCACCTTGCTGTTGAGCCGCGCGCGCAGATCCGCGAGCGACGCCTCGCCGAACGGGGCGGGGCAGTCGACCATCCGCTGCTCGACCCGGCCGGTGTCCGTGATCAGCACGAGCATCACGCGCGCGGGGGCGAGTGAGAGCAGTTCCACATGCCGCACGGTGGACCGGGTCAGCGAGGGGTACTGCACGACGGCGACCTGCCGGGTGAGCTGCGCGAGCAGCCGCACCGTGCGGGCCACGACGTCGTCCAGGTCGACCGCGCCCTCCAGGAAGTTCTGGATCGCGCGCCGCTCGGGCGCCGTCATCGGCTTCACACCGGCGAGCTTGTCGACGAAGAGCCGGTAGCCCTTGTCGGTGGGGATGCGCCCGGCGCTGGTGTGCGGCTGGGCGATGAACCCCTCCTCCTCCAGCGCGGCCATGTCGTTGCGCACGGTCGCCGGGGAGACGCCGAGGCTGTGCCGTTCGGTCAGCGCCTTGGAGCCGACGGGCTCCTCGGTGCCGACGTAGTCCTGCACGATGGCGCGCAGTACCTGCAGCCTGCGTTCGCTCAGCATGCGCACCTCCATCACGTCGCCCCACGGTCCTTACGGTGTACCGCCTGGCACTCTGCGCTTGCGAGTGCCAGACTTCCCCGGCCAGTGTACGGCCGTGGGGTGCTCACCGGGCAAGGTCGGTGCGGTCCGCACGGCTTGTGCACCGTTAGCGTCCGGGTATGACGGTGACTTGGGAAGACCTCGGATGGGAGCGGCTGGCCGAAGGGGTGGGCCGGTGCCGGCTGCCGGGCTGGGACTGCACCGTGGGGCTGGTGGTGGGCTCGGGCACGGCACTGGTGGTGGACGCGGGGTCGAGCCTGGCCGAGGGGGCGGGGCTGCGGGCGGCGGCGCGGACGCTGGCGGGCCGGGATGTGACCCATCTCGCGCTGACCCACCCGCATTTCGATCATGTCCTGGGCGCATCCGCCTTCGCCGGGGCGGAGGTCTACGGCGCGGTCGGGCTGGACGTGGTCTTCACGCACGAGCGCGCGGCGCTGCGGCTGGACGCGGTCGACCACGGGCTCCCGGCCGGGGAGGCGGAGGCCGCCACGCGGGCCCTGGTGCCGCCCGCGCACGCGGTGTCCGGCGAGTGGACGCTCGACCTCGGCGGCGGCCGCCAGGCGCTGCTGGCGAACGTCGGCCCCGGCCACACCGGCCACGACCTGGCGGTGCTGGTGCCCGGCTCCCCCGAGGTCGTCTTCTGCGGTGATCTGGTGGAGGAGTCCGGTGAGCCGCAGGCGGGCCCGGACGCGCTGCCCGCCCGCTGGCCGGCCGCGCTGGACCGGCTGCTGGAGCTGGGCGGCGAGGACGCCCTGTACGTGCCCGGTCACGGAGCGGTGGTCGACGCGGCCTTCGTACGACGCCAACGGGACGCCCTGGCAGCGCGTTTCGGCGTGTCCTGAGTACCGGGCCGCGACTTCTCCTATCGTCATCGGAATGCGCGACTACTCCCCCGACCTCACCGCTCCCTGGAAGAAGCCGAAGCCGGTGCCCGAGGTCGCGGCGGAGGCGGGGCTGGTGGTGGAGGAGCCCGGTACCGGGTTCTGCGGGGCGGTGATCCGCTGCGAGGCGGGCACGGTCACGCTGGAGGACCGCTTCGGCAAGCACCGGGTGTTCCCGCTGGAGCCGCGCGGCTTCCTGCTGGAGGGCCGGCCGGTCACCCTGGTCCGCCCGGCCGCCGCGTCCCCAGCGAAGCCCGCCCGCACCGCCTCCGGCTCCGTCGCCGTCCCCGGCGCCCGCGCCCGGGTGGCCCGCGCCGGCCGGATCTACGTCGAGGGCAGGCACGACGCCGAGCTGGTGGAGAAGGTCTGGGGCGACGACCTGCGCATCGAGGGCGTCGTCGTGGAGTACCTGGAGGGCGTGGACGACCTGCCCGCCATCGTGGCCGAGTTCGCCCCGGACGCCGACGCCCGGCTGGGCGTCCTGGTGGACCACCTCCTGCCCGGCACCAAGGAGTGGCGCATCGCGCGGTCGGTGACCAGCGAGCACGCCCTGGTCGTCGGCCACCCGTACATCGACATCTGGGAGGCCGTGAAGCCCTCGGCCCTCGGCATCCCCGCCTGGCCCCGCGTCCCCCGTGGCCAGGACTGGAAGAAGGGCGTCTGCAAGGCGCTGGGTTGGCCGGAAAACACCGGTGCGGTGTGGCAGGCGATCCTGGCGAGGGTGACGTCCTACCGGGACCTGGAGCCGGAACTCCTCGGCCGGGTCGAGGAGCTGATCGATTTCGTCACGGCCGAGGCGTAGCGGCCCGGTTCAGTCCACCAGGTCCCGCACCACCGCGTCCGCCAGCAGGCGGCCCCGGAGGGTGAGGGTCGCGCGGCCCTCGGCGTAGGGCCCGGGGTTCAGCAGGCCGTCGGTGAGGGCCTGGCGGGAGGCGGCGAGACCGGCCGGCTTGAGCAGGGAGAGCGGGACGCCGTCGCGCAGGCGGAGTTCCAGGAGGATGCGCTCCACCCGGCGGTCCTCCTCGGACAGCAGCTCGCGGCCCGCGCCGGGGGTGCGGCCGGCGGCGAGGGCGGCGGCGTAGGCGCCGGGGTGCTTGACGTTCCACCAGCGCACCCCGCCGACGTGGCTGTGGGCTCCGGGGCCCGCGCCCCACCAGTCGGCGCCGCGCCAGTACAGCTCGTTGTGCAGGCAGCGGGCGGCCTCGGAGGTGGCCCAGTTGGAGACCTCGTACCAGTGCAGGCCCGCCGCGGTGAGCATCTCCTCGGCGATGAGATAGCGGTCCGCGTGGACGTCGTCGTCGGTCATCGGGACCTCGCCGCGCCGGATGCGCCGGGCGAGCTGGGTGCCCTCCTCGACGATCAGGGCGTAGGCGCTGATGTGGTCGGGACCCGCGCCGAGGGCCGCCTCCAGGGAGGCGCGCCAGTCGTCGTCGGACTCGCCGGGGGTGCCGTAGATCAGGTCGAGGTTGACGTGCTCGAAACCGGCCGCGCGCGCTTCCGCCACGCATGCCTCGGGGCGGCCGGGGGTGTGGGTGCGGTCGAGGATCTGCAGCACGTGCGGCTTCGCGCTCTGCATGCCGAAGGAGAGCCGGTTGAAGCCGCCCTCGCGCAGGGTGGCGAGGTAGGCCGGGTCGACGGAGTCCGGATTGGCCTCGGTGGTGATCTCCGCGTCCGGTGCGAGACCGAACTCGTCCCGGACGGCGCCGAGCATCCGCACCAGGTCCTCGGCGGCCAGCAGGGTGGGCGTGCCGCCGCCGACGAAGACCGTACGGACCTCGCGCGGGTCGTCGCCGAGCACCTTGCGGGCGAGCCGGACCTCGTCGACGAGGGTGTCCGCGTAGTTGTCCCGCGAGGCGAGCACCCCGCCCGTGCCGCGCAGCTCGGTGGCGGTGTAGGTGTTGAAGTCGCAGTAGCCGCAGCGGGTCGCGCAGTACGGGACGTGGAGATAGAACCCGAGGGGCCGCTCGGCGGCACCGGCGAGCGCGGCGGCGGGCAGCGCGCCGTCGTCGGGGACGGACTCGCCGTCGGGGAGTGCGGAAGGCATGTCCTCCATTGTCCCGTACCGCGAGCGGGACCCCGCTCACTGCGCCTGGAGCACCAGCAGGGCGAGATCGTCCTCGGGCTCGTCCGCGCCGAAGCCGTGGACCAGGTCGCGGATGCGGTCCGCGATGTCCTCGGCGCTCAGGCCCGCGCAGCCGGACAGGGCCCGGGCGAGCCCGTCGCCGTCGTCGAACTGGTCGGTGCCAGACCGGCGCTCGGTCACCCCGTCGGTGACGCACAGCAGGCTGTCGCCGGGGCGCAGCTCGATGGTCTCGCTGGTGTAGGTCTCGTCCTCGACGACGCCGAGCAGGGTCTGCGGGCGGGCGGCGGTGCACACCTGGCCGTCGGGGCGCAGCACCAGCGGCAGCGGGTGCCCGGCGGAGGCGAGGGTGCAGCGGACACCGCCCTCGACGGGGGTCAGCTCGCCGTAGAGCAGCGACAGGAAGCGGGTCTGCGGGCCGTCTCCGGGGGCGAAGGGGCCGCCTCCGGCGGCGATCAGGGCGCGGGCGGCGGCGTCGGCGGCCTCGGTGGCGTCGTCGAGGAGGAGCTGGTTGAGGCGGTCGAGGACGTCCGCGACGCCGTACCCCTCGCGGGCGAGCAGTCGCAGCCAGGGCCGGGCGAGCCCGATGACCACGGCGGCCTCGGGCCCCTTGCCCTGGACGTCGCCGACGGCGAAGCACCAGCGGCCGTGCCCGGCCGGGAACAGGTCGTAGAAGTCGCCGCTGGGGCCGCCCTGGTCGCGGGGTTCGTAGACGAGGGCGCTGGTCATGCCGGGGATCTCGGCGACCGCGCCGGGCAGCAGTCCGCGCTGCAGGATGGCGCTGATGGTGGCCTGGCGGGCGTACTGGCGGGCGGCGCCGATGGCGAGGGCGACCCGGCGGCCGAGGTCCTCGACCAGGCCGGTGACCTCGTCGGGGAAGCCGAGCAGTCCGCAGCGGCCGATGAGGAGGGTGCCCAGCGGGCGGCCCCCGGCGATCAGCCGGTAGGCCAGCGCGGTGCCGTGGGCGCCCTCGGGGCCGAGCGCGGTGCCGGGCCAGGGGTAGGTCTCGGGGCCGGAGCGCAGGCCGTGGGCGGAGCGCGGCGGCTCCTTCTCCAGGGCCCGCTGGAGCTCCTCGATGCGGCTCTCGCTGGCGTGCCAGACGCGGGCGGGCCCTTCGCCGCCTCCGCGTACGGTCGCCTCGTCCTCCAGCCAGACGGCGCACCAGTCCGCGAGCCGGGGCACGATGAGCTGGCCGGTGAGGGCGGCGACCAGGTTCTCGTCGAGCTGTCCGGCCAGGAGGTCGGAGGCTTCGGCGAGGAAGGACAGCGCACCCCGGCCGAGCCAGTCCCGGTCGCCGGCGGCGCGCTGCGGCTGCGGGGCGAGGGCCTCGGCGGCCACGAGGGCGGGAGCGGGCGCGGGGCCGTCGGGTTCCTCGGCGCCGCCGGGCGGCAGCCGGGCCCAGACGGTCTTGCGGCCGGTGCGGTAGGTGACGCCCCAGGACTCGGCGAGGGTGGCGACCAGCCGCAGTCCACGCCCGTGCTCGGGGGTCTCGTACGGGGTGTCGTCGGCCGGGTCGCGCGGGGCGCGGGCGGGGTGGTGGTCGTGGACCTCCACGACGAACGCGCCGCTCTCCTCCAGCCGCCAGCCGACCTCGACCCCGGTTCCGGCGTGGACGACGGCGTTGGTGACGAGTTCGCTGACGACGGCGGTGGCGTCGTCGCCGAGCCGGGCGGCGCCGTCCGGGGCGGTGAGGCCGCGGCCGGACCAGTCGGCGAAGGCGGCGCGCACCAGGGCGCGGGCCGTGCCGGGCGCGGCGGGGCTGCCGGGGAGGGTGGCGCCGCCCTCGGCGAGGGTGCGCGTGCCGAGGGGCGCCGGTGCGTCGTCCGCTCCGGCGCCGCCCGCCCGTTGCACGGGTATGGCCGCCATGTCCATGCGGCCAGGGTGACAGAAAGGCGGGACTCATAAGCACCGAGTCACCGAAGTGAACGATCGTGACGGCCGACTCGGCCATCGCCGCGCCACAAGGCGGTCATTTTCGGACGCGGCCGAAACCCAACCCTGCCGGAGCGGCCCGAGGACCGCCCCGGCGGGCGTTTCTCACGCCTCGCGGGCCCCGTTGTACATCTCGTCGATCAGGCCCTTGTACTCCCGCTCGACCACGGGCCGCTTCAGCTTCAGGCTGGGCGTGATCTCCCCGTGCTCCACGTCGAGGTCGCGCGGCAGCAGCCGGAACTTCTTGATGGTCTGCCAGCGCTGGAGCCCCTCGTTGAGCTGCTTCACGAAGCCGTCGACCAGCTCGACGGTCTGCGGCGCGGCGACCACCTCGGCGTACGACCTGCCCTCCAGGCCGTTGTCGGCGGCCCACTGGAGGATGGCGGCCTCGTCGAGGGCGATGAGGGCGGTGCAGTAGTTCCGGTCGGCGCCGTGCACCAGGATGTTGGAGACGTAGGGGCACACCGCCTTGAACTGGCCCTCGACCTCGGCGGGCGCCACGTACTTGCCGCCCGAGGTCTTGATGAGGTCCTTCTTGCGGTCGGTGATGCGCAGGTAGCCGTCGGCCGACAGCTCCCCGATGTCACCGGTGTGGAACCAGCCGTCGGACTCCAGCACCTCGGCGGTCTTCTCGGGCTGCTGGTGGTAGCCCTCCATGACGCCGGGGCCGCGCAGCAGGATCTCGCCGTCGTCGGCGATGCGCACCTCGCAGCCGGGCATCGGCTTGCCGACCGTGCCGGTGCGGTACGCCTCGCCGGGGTTGACGAAGGAGGCGGCGGAGGTCTCGGTCAGGCCGTAGCCCTCCAGGATGTGGATGCCGGCGCCGGAGAAGAAGTAGCCGATCTCGGGGGCGAGGGCGGAGGCACCGGAGACGCAGGCACGCAGCCGGCCGCCGAACGCCTCGCGCAGCTTGCCGTAGACGAGGGCGTCGGCGGCCTTGTGCTTGGCTGCCAGCGCGAACGGCACGGAGGCGGTGCCGGTGCGCCGGAAGCTGTCCTGGGACGCC
This sequence comes from Streptomyces seoulensis, assembly GCF_022846655.1. Lineage (NCBI taxonomy): Bacteria > Bacillati > Actinomycetota > Actinomycetes > Kitasatosporales > Streptomycetaceae > Streptomyces > Streptomyces seoulensis. The sequence goes on along the minus strand of NZ_AP025667.1, from coordinate 1,213,540 downwards.
TTGGCGTACTCGCGGGCGACCTCGGCGGCCCACTGGAAGATCTTGTACTTGGCCGCGCCGCCCTCGCGGGCCTTGGCGGCGACGCCGTTGTAGACCTTCTCGAAGATGCGCGGCACGGCGGCCATGTAGGTCGGCCGGACCACCGGCAGGTTCTCGATGATCTTGTCCACGCGGCCGTCGACCGCGGTGACGTGGCCGACCTCGATCTGGCCGGAGGTGAGCACCTTGCCGAAGACATGGGCGAGCGGCAGCCAGAGGTACTGCACGTCCTCGGCGGTGCACAGGCCGGTCGCCGCGATGGCCCGCGCCATGTAGGACCAGTTGTCGTGCGGCAGCCGCACGCCCTTGGGGCGGCCGGTGGTGCCGGAGGTGTAGATGAGGGTGGCGAGCTGGTCGCGGGTGATCGCGCCGACCCGCTCCTTGATCAGCTCGGGGTGCTGCTGCAGGTAGGCGGCGCCGCGCCGCTCCAGCTCGGCGAGGGTGATCACCCAGTCGCCGGTCTCGGCGCCCTCCGGGTCGATCACGACGACCTTGGCCAGCGCGGGCAGCTCCGCGCGCCGCTCCAGCGCCTTGGCGACCTGGGCCGCGTCCTCGGCGATCAGCACCCGGCTCTCGGAGTCGGACAGGATGAACGACGACTCGTCGGCGTTGGTCTGCGGATAGACGGTGGTGGTGGCGCCGCCCGCGCACATGATGCCGAGGTCGGCGAGGATCCACTCCACGCGGGTCGAGGAGGCAAGCGCCACCCGCTGCTCGGGCTCGATCCCCAGCTCGATGAGGCCGGCCGCGATCGCGTGCACCCGCTCCGCCGCCTGGCTCCAGCTCAGTGAGCGCCACTCGTCGGGACCCTCGCCGGTGGCCGACGGGACGGGGTAGCGGTAGGCCTCGGCGTCCGGTGTGGCGGCCACGCGCTCCAGGAAGAGGGCGGCCACGGACGGCGGACGGTTCTCGATCAGGGTCTGTGTGTCGCTCACGACATCCTCCGGGGCCCGCGACGGTGCGGCTGACTCGGTGCGGCTGGGTGGACTCACGCTGGTTCGAAGCTGTTGTTTAACCCGCGAGTAACTAGCGAGCAGGGATCAGGGTAAGGGGCGACCGGCCACCGCGTAAGAGGCCACGGCCTGTCACTTCGCACCGGCACCCCATCGAGAACACCGCCGGTACGACCCCCCGTACGAGCGGGGGCCCGCCGCACATGTGTACGGCGGGCCCCGCTTTGCCCGTTTCGCTCCGACGACTCGGTGCCGGTGCGGTTACTTCTTGCCCTTGCCCGAGCTTCCGGCGCTGTCGTCGCTGGAGAGCACGGCGATGAACGCCTCCTGGGGAACTTCCACGGAACCCACCATCTTCATCCGCTTCTTGCCCTCCTTCTGCTTCTCCAGCAGCTTCCGCTTACGCGAGATGTCACCGCCGTAGCACTTGGCGAGGACGTCCTTGCGGATGGCGCGGATGGTCTCGCGGGCGATGACCCGCGAACCGATGGCCGCCTGGATCGGCACCTCGAAGGCCTGGCGCGGGATCAGCTCGCGCAGCTTGGCGACGAGCCGGACGCCGTAGGCGTACGCCTGGTCCTTGTGGGTGACCGCCGAGAAGGCGTCCACCTTGTCGCCGTGCAGCAGGATGTCGACCTTGACCAGGGAACTGCTCTGCTCGCCCGTGGGCTCGTAGTCCAGGGAGGCGTAGCCGCGGGTCTTGGACTTGAGCTGGTCGAAGAAGTCGAAGACGATCTCCGCGAGCGGCAGCGTGTAGCGGATCTCGACCCGGTCCTCGGAGAGGTAGTCCATGCCGAGCAGGGTGCCGCGCCGGGTCTGGCACAGCTCCATGATCGAGCCGATGAACTCGGACGGCGCGAGGATCGTGGCGCGCACGACCGGCTCGAACACGTCGCTGATCTTGCCCTCGGGGAACTCGCTGGGGTTGGTCACCGTGTGCTCGGTGCCGTCCTCCATGACCACGCGGTACACCACGTTCGGCGCGGTGGCGATGAGGTCGAGGCCGAACTCGCGCTCCAGCCGCTCCCGGATCACGTCCAGGTGCAGCAGACCGAGGAAGCCGACGCGGAAACCGAAGCCGAGGGCGGCGGAGGTCTCCGGCTCGTAGACCAGCGCGGCGTCGTTGAGCTGGAGCTTGTCCAGCGCCTCGCGCAGCTCGGGGTAGTCCGAGCCGTCCAGCGGGTACAGGCCCGAGAAGACCATCGGCTTCGGGTCCTTGTAGCCGCCGAGCGCCTCGGTGGCGCCCTTGGCCTGGCTGGTGACGGTGTCACCGACCTTGGACTGGCGGACGTCCTTCACACCGGTGATCAGGTAGCCCACCTCACCGACGCCCAGGCCGTCGGCCGGGAGCATCTCCGGCGAGCTGACGCCGATCTCCAGCAGCTCGTGGGTGGCGCCGGTGGACATCATCCGGATGCGCTCACGCTTGCTGAGCTGGCCGTCGATGACACGCACGTACGTCACGACACCGCGGTAGGAGTCGTAGACCGAGTCGAAGATCATCGCGCGGGCCGGGGCGTCGGCGTTCCCGACCGGGGGCGGGATCTCCTTGACCACCTTGTCCAGCAGCGCTTCGACACCGAGGCCGGTCTTGGCGGAGACCTTGAGCACGTCGTCGGGGTCGCAGCCGATCAGGTTCGCCAGCTCCTCGGCGAACTTCTCCGGCTGCGCAGCCGGCAGGTCGATCTTGTTCAGGACCGGGATGATCTTGAGGTCGTTCTCCATCGCCAGGTACAGGTTGGCGAGGGTCTGCGCCTCGATGCCCTGGGCGGCGTCGACGAGGAGGACGGTCCCCTCGCAGGCGGCCAGCGAACGCGAGACCTCATAGGTGAAGTCGACGTGGCCCGGCGTGTCGATCATGTTGAGGATGTGCGTCGTGCCCTGGTCCGGGCCCTCGGTCGGGGCCCAGGGCAGTCGCACCGCCTGGGACTTGATCGTGATGCCGCGCTCGCGCTCGATGTCCATCCGGTCGAGGTACTGAGCACGCATCTGCCGCTGCTCGACCACACCGGTCAACTGGAGCATCCGGTCGGCGAGCGTGGACTTGCCGTGGTCGATGTGCGCGATGATGCAGAAGTTGCGGATCAGAGCCGGGGCGGTACGGCTCGGCTCGGGCACATTGTTAGGGGTCGCGGGCACGCAGGGTCCTGTCTCTTGAGGCGCCTTATGCCTCGGGTCGGATCTATACGTAGACACCATGGTCCCACGGAGAGCGACCGGGGAGCGTTTTGGGCCGCCGCCGGGGCCGCTGGTACTGTAGAGCGCTGTGCCTCATGCCCTCTCAGCACGAGGCGCGACGATAAATTTCTGGATCACCGGTACGGGACCGACAACGGGCCCGGACCTGAACCTGTAAAGGCTTCTTTCGTGGCGAACATCAAGTCCCAGATCAAGCGGATCAAGACCAACGAGAAGGCTCGGCTGCGCAACAAGGCCGTCAAGTCCTCCCTGAAGACCGCGATCCGCAAGGCCCGCGAGGCCGCTGCCGCGGGTGACGTCGAGAAGGCCACCGAGTACCAGCGCGCTGCCGCGCGTCAGCTCGACAAGGCCGTCTCGAAGGGCGTCATCCACAAGAACCAGGCCGCCAACAAGAAGTCGGCGCTCTCGTCCAAGGTCGCGGACCTCAAGGGCTGAACCTCCTTCTGATCTGACCGCCGGAAGGACCCAGAGCGGGCCCTCTCTATCCGCTCCCGTCCGGCATCCCGGAGCCACACGCGGCCTGCGTTCGCCACGCGGGTGTGGCTCCAGCAAGCTTCACCGAGAACCCCGTCACCCTCCTTACCGGGAGGGGGCGGGGTTCTCTGCATGTCCGGTTCTCCGCATGTCCGGTTCTCCGCATGTCCGGGGGCCGGGTCGCGGGGCCTGCTCCTGGCAGACCGGCTCAGTCGTGCTCGCGGAGTCTGCGCCAGATGCGGGTGCGGTGCAGCACGTAGAGGGAGACGCCCAGGACCAGCGCCTGCAGTCCCACCGCCAGCAGCCAGAACTCGTCCCGGCTGGCCAGCTTGTCGGTCAGGAAGGTGAAGTTCATCCCGAAGAACCCGGTGAGGAACGACAGCGGCAGGAAGATCACGGACACGATGGCCAGCCGGTTGATCACGCCGTTCTGCTCGCCCGCGACCAGCGAGGAGTAGCTGGCGAAGGCCCGCCGGGTCGCCTCCTGAAGCGATTCGATGTCCGCGAGCACCAGTCGTCCGCTGGTCTGGAACTCCCGGGCGAGCCGCTGCCGCTGCTCGGGGAACGAGGGGTTCATCATCCGCCGGGTGAGCACCTCGTCGGTCAGCTCCAGGAAGGGCCGCAGGAAGTGGTGGAGGAGTGCGGAGCGGCGGCGCAGCGACGACAGGCGGGCGACCTGTTCGGGATTCCGCTCCTCGAACATGTCGTCCTCCAGCTCCTCGGTCTCCAGCAGCGCCTCCACGGCCGCCCGGCGGAAGCTGCCCAGCGCCTCCCCGAGCAGGAGAAAGAGCACGGCCACGGGGTCGGCGGGCCGTTCGTGACGCAGCGCGAGGGGCAGCAGGTGCCCCAGGCCCGCCTGTCCCCGGTGCACGGAGGCGAGGAAGGTCTCCGTGACCACCGCGTGGATGTGCACGATCCGCTCCCCGTTCACCACGGGGATGACGAACCCGGCCCGGTCGCCCAGGTAGTCGGCCCTCGGGGGCTCGTCCGCCCGTCCGAACCAGTCCAGGCTCTCGGTGTCGAGGCCCAGCCGGTCGGCGACCGACCGCTCCTCGGCCTCGTTCTCCTCCGCCGCCCGCACGTCCGCCCCCGGCTCCGGAACCTCGGGGAGTTCGACGTCGACGAGCACGAAGGGGTCCAGGGCCAGCCGGTCGCGCGCCTGAGCGGCATCGGTCCGGGTGAGGGTCGCCTCCGGCATCGACACCACCGTTACGATCATCGCCCCTCGCTCCTCGTCCCGAAGCCCGCGGTCCCGAAGCCGGAGGTCCCGAAGCCGGAGGTCCCGAAGCCGGGGTCCCGAAGCCCGCGGCCTCAAGCCTCCGCGCGCTCCACCGCACCCGCACGCGCAGGCACTCGTATGCGCGCGCGGACGAGCCGAACGGATGACGGAGCGGGGCGGGGTGGGGTGGGGCGGGTGGAGCTGGGTGGGTGAAGCGGGGCGGGTGGAGCTGGGCGGGTGGAGCGGGGCGGGTGGAGCGGGGCGGGTGGAGCGGAAGTCCGCCGGCCCGACGGGGTACGACCCCGGCCCGCCGTCCTTCGTTACGCCCGGCCCCGCGACCGGGCCGCCCTGGCGATGGTCACGACCGCCTTCTCCAGCGCGTACTCCGGGTCGTCGCCGCCGCCCTTCACGCCCGCGTCGGCCTCCGCGACCGCGCGCAGCGCCACGGACACCCCGTCCGGGGTCCAGCCCCGCATCTGCTGGCGGACCCGGTCGATCTTCCAGGGCGGCATCCCCAGCTCACGGGCGAGGTCGGCCGGACGCCCGCCGCGCGCCGAGGACAGCTTGCCGATGGCCCGCACTCCCTGGGCCAGCGCGCTGGTGATCAGCACCGGTGCCACCCCGGTCGACAGGGACCAGCGCAGCGCCTCCAGCGCCTCGGCCGTGCGCCCCTCCACCGCCCGGTCGGCGACGGTGAAACTCGATGCCTCGGCCCGCCCGGTGTAGTACCGGCCGACCACGGCCTCGTCGATCGTGCCCTCGACGTCGGCCACGAGCTGGGCCACCGCCGAGGCCAGTTCGCGCAGGTCGCTGCCGATCGCGTCGACCAGCGTCTGGCACGCCTCGGGCGTCGCGGAACGCCCGAACTCCCGGAACTCACCTCGCGTGAACGCCAGCCGGTCGGCCGGCTTGGTCATCTTCGGGCAGGCGACCTCGCGGGCGCCCGCTTTACGGGCCGCGTCCAGCAGCCCCTTGCCCTTCGCACCACCCGCGTGCAGCAGGACGAGCGTGATCTCCTCGGCGGGCGAGCCGAGGTACGCCTTGACGTCCTTGATCGTGTCGGCCGAGAGATCCTGGGCATTGCGTACGACCACGACTTTGCGCTCGGCGAAGAGCGAGGGACTGGTCAGCTCGGCGAGGGTGCCGGGCTGCAACTGGTCCGGGGTGAGGTCGCGTACGTCCGTGTCGGCGTCGGCGGCCCGGGCGGCGGCCACCACCTCCCGCACGGCACGGTCGAGCAGGAGGTCCTCCTGGCCCACGGCAAGGGTCACCGGGGCGAGAGGGTCGTCATTCGCAGTCTTTCTTGCCATCACTCACAGCATCCCACGCGGCACCGACAACGAAGCGGCCCGCGCACCCCGACCGGCCCCTGAGCGGCCCCTGAGACGGGGGTCAGGGGCGCGGGGGCGCGAAACGCGGGCGCGGAGGCGCGGACGGGCATGGGCGGGCGGGTAGGCAGGCAGGGACGGGCAGGCAGAGCGCGGGCTCACGGCTCCTCGCGCCAGCCGTCCCACTCGGCCGCGAAGGCGTCCAGTTCGGCGGGGTCCAGCCGCTCCGCCTCGTCGCGCAGGACCACCAGCCACTGGGCGTCCTCCGCGTCGTCCTCGCCGGCCAGCGCGTCGCGGACGAGCCGGGGCTCCTCGTCGACTCCGAACCGCGCTCCGAGCGCCTCGGCCGCCTCCTCGGCGGCGTCACGGTCGGGGAGCACCAGCACATGTCTCACATCACTCACGCGGCCATTCTCCGGTACGGCTCGGCGGCGGGGACGCGGGGTGGGTGTCGCGGAGGTCGGCCGCCGGGAGGCTCAGCCCGTGAACACGCGCGGCACGATCTGCACGTCCAGGTCGATCCGGATGCTCGGCCCGATCGCCGCGATGCCGCGCGTCAGCAGGGTCTGCCAGTTGATCGTGTAGTCGTCGCGGTGGAGTTCGGTGGTGGCGCGGCAGGCGGCGCGCGTCTCGCCCTCCATGCCGTTACCGAGACCGAGGTACTCGGTGTCGAGGGTGACGGTACGCGTCACGCCGTGCAGCGAGAGCCCGCCGGTGACGGCCCAGCGGTTGCCGCCTCGGCGGACGAACCGCTCGCTGTAGAACTCCAGCGTCGGGTACCGCCCCACGTCCAGGAAGTCGGGCGAACGCAGGTGGTCGTCGCGCATCCGGACCCCGGTGTCGATGGAGGCCGCGTCAATCACCACGTGCATCGCCGAGTGCTCCACCCGGTCCGCGATCCGCACGGCGCCCGCGAAGGAGTTGAACCGGCCGTGGATACGGGCCAGTCCGATGTGCCGTGCGGTGAAGGCGATGGAGGAGTGGGCGGGGTCGACGTCCCAGTCACCCCGCTCGGGAGCCTGGGGCGGGGGCGCCACCTGGAGGGTCACGTCACCGAGCGAGGCGAGGGCGCTCTCCGCGACCATGGCCGTGGCGCGGTAGGGCGTGAACCCCTCGGCGGACACCGCGAGCCGGTACTCGCCGGCCGGGACCGTCGCCATGAAGGAGCCGTAGGGGTCGGTGCCGCCGGTGACCACCCTGCGGCCCAGGCTGTCGCTGACGGTGAACTCGGCTGAGGCGACCGGCTGGTTGGCCGGATCGAGCACCCGGCAGCTCAGCACCCCCGCGTCGGCCGGGGTGCGGAGCGCCGCCAGGGGGCTCGTCCGGTGGACCCGGTCCGTTCGTTTCTCCAGCCACCGGCCGAACATGTACGCCACTCCTGTGCGCCTCGACATCCTGCGTTTGCCGAAGGGTCATTCGATCACCGATGCGACTTTCGAGCAAAACGGGGCTACATCACAGCAGTCCGACCCATGCGCCGGAACTCACCCGAATTGGCCGCTCCGGACGGTGGGCACCTGACTCAGCCCGATCCCGAACCCGTCCCGGTACACGGCGAGCACCTCCTCGTCCGTCCCCAGCTCGCGCACCTCCTTCCGCCCGTCCGGGTCCGTGGTCGTCAACGTCCGCCCGCTGAGCGTGATCCGCCCACCGTCCTCCGTGATCCGCGAGCACACCAGGGACCGCGTGAAGTGCGACGTCGGTGAAGTCGAGTGCCACCAGGCTCCGGCGCGGAAGTCGGGGAGCGAGCGGGGGCGCGTCTCCAGGCGGTACTGCGGCGTGCCGTCCCGGAGGACGTCCAGGTCCCCGTCACCCGCCTCCACCACCCGGAACGTCCCGCCGGGGTCCGCCTGATCCCCGCGCTCACCGAAGACCAGCGGACCGTGGCTGTGGGCGCCGAACCCGACGTCGGCGAGCAGGTCGCCACCGTCCACCGTCCGCACCCGCAGGGCGAGATGGTCGTACGGGATACCGAGCCCGTCGTCCCCGTGCACCCGGCCCGCGAGGAGCTGGACCTCGTAGCCGAGCAAGGCCAGCAACAGGCCGAAGGTGCCGTTGAGTTCGTAGCAGAAGCCGCCCCGGCGGGCGCCGACCACCTTGTGCAGCAGCGCTTCCTCCTCCAGGACGACCGGCTCGCCCAGGTGGATCGACAGGTTCTCGAAGGGGACCGTCTGGAGGTGGCGCAGGTGCAGGTCCCGCAGGGCGTCGGTGGTGGCCCGCGCGGGGCGCTCCGCGCCGAGGCGTCGGAGGTAGGCGTCGGCCTGGGTGGGGTTCATGGGCCCAGTGTGGTGGGCTGTGCGGCGTATGGGCCCGCGTCGCCACGTACGCGTACCCCGGAAGGCCCGCGGAGTGACCCGCTACTCCGTGAACAGGCTGATCAGGTGGTACGGCGTGTCGTCGCCCAGCATCTCGCGGAGATCGACCCCCTCCAGCGCGGCCGCGGCACTGCGCGGGAACATCTCCCGCTCGTACGCGGTGAGTGCGGCCTCCACGTCGCCCGGGTGTGCGGCGATGGCCTTGCCGAGTTCGGCGCCGTCGTAGAGGGCGAGGTTGGCGCCCTCGCCGTTCGGAGCCGTGAGGTGGGCGGCGTCACCGAGGAGCGTCACGCCAGGTTGGCGGTCCCAGCGGTGCTCGGCGGGCAGCGCGTGGATGTGGCGCGGCACCGGCGCGGTGTCTCCGTCAGCGATCAGCGAGGTGAGCTGCGGAACCCAGTCGTCGAACTCGTGCGCGATCCGCACGAGCGTGGCGGCTGAGTCGGAGAAGTCGATCCCGTCGAACCACTCGCGCGGCCGGACGAGCATCACCCAGGTGTGCAGGTTCCCGCCCCGCTCCCGGTGCACCAGCACCCCCTTGCCCGGGGCGAGGATCATCGTGGAGCCGTCGCAGACGAGCTTCGCGCTCTCCGGGTGCCGGGTGTCGGCGTCGAGCAGATGGGTTTCCACGAAGGAGACGCCGGTGTACTCGGGCGTCGCGCCGGACAGCAGCGGCCGGACCCGGGACCACGCGCCGTCCGCGCCCACCAGCAGCTCCGTCTCGACCGTGGCGCCGTCGGCGAAGGCGACCTCGTGACGGCCGCCGCCGAGCCCGCGGACCCCGGTGACCTTGTGGCCCCACCGCACGGTGCCGGCGGGCAGCGAGTCGAGCAGCATCTGCCGCAGTTCGCCGCGCGGGACCTCGGGGTTGGTGCCCGTACCGTCGTCGGGCAGGTCCAGCAGCACCTCGCCCTCCCGGCTCAGGACGCGTGTCGCCTGGCGCCCTTCGAGGATGAGGGCGCGGAACTCGTCGTAGAGACCGGCGTCCCGCAGCGCGGGCTGGCCGTTGTAGTCCCGGATGTCGAGAAGCCCGCCCTGCGCGCGCGCCGTGGGAGAGGTCTCCGCCTCGTAGACCGTGGCCCGGATGCCGTGGACGTGCAGAACGCGGGCCAGCGTGAGGCCACCGAGTCCCGCACCGATGATCGTGACGTGAATGCTCATGGGGCCACGCTCACAAGGGGGGCCGACAAAGCCCCGACAGAGGGCCGACAGCCGGAAGGCCTGACCGACAGGGCGGCGACAGCAGCGGTGAAGGGCCGGGGCTGCCCTGGGACTTGGAGCGCCCGATGACCGTGGGCGCACCCCCACCACTGTCGCCGAACCTGAGCGTGGAGGCGGACCAGGTCCGGTCCGGCCTCTTCTCCGGCGACGGCGCCTTCGTCGGCCAGGGGGCTACCGCAAGGGCAGCTCGGCGAGCATGACGGCGTAGACCGGGGAGTCCGGGAAGGGCCGGCGCTCGCCGATCTTCTTGAAGCCCCAGTCCTCGTACAGGGATTGGACGCGCGGGTGGGTCACGTCGACCAGGAGGACCGCGAGGTCTTCGGGGCGGTTCTCGAAGAGGGCGCGGGTGAGCGTGTCCGAGACACCCTGCTTGCGCTTGGAGGGGTGCACGGCCAGCTCTGAGAAGGCGAACGTCCGGTGCTTCTCGGGGACTTCTCGCACGTACTCCCGCCACCACTCCCGGCCCTCGTCCAACGGGGCGCCGTAGGCGAAGCCCACCGGCGTCCCGTCGTCGTACGCGATCACGCAGACGTACCCCTCCTTGCCGCCCCAGTGGTCCACGAACCAGGGGAACTTCTTCTTGAAGTCGTCGTCCCGGTCCGGTCCGGCCGCTGCGGCGTGCAGGTCGATGATCGTCCGACGGATCTCCGTCAGGTCCTCGGTCCCGAAGTGTCGGATGTCCAGCCCAGCGGCGGTCACAGGCGACTCCATTCCGTGCGGTAGCGGTCGCCCCACTCTCGGGCGATCGTGGCGTCGGGCGCAAGGGTGATCAAGTCTCGGTAGTAGTCGCCGAGGAGAGACCTCATGCGCCCAGGAATCGGATGCCCTGACATCAAGGTGAACACCGTGGAGGCCGTGGAACACGCCTGGTCGACGTCGCGCTGGTGAAGCTGGGCCAGGGCAAGGCGGCCCGTGGCCAGAGCCCGGTTCCTGCGGAACTCCTCCGGGAACGTGCTCAGGGCCTTGTGAGATGCCGCTTCGGACTCGGCGGCATCTCCGATACGGTCCCGGACGATCGCCGTCATGGCCATCAGCTCGGCCGGCCCGTAGAAGGCGATCCAGCTCGGGGTGGGCTCGGAGGCGTCCGCCTTGCCCAGAGCGTCCTGCGCGTACTCGAGGGAACGGATGGCAGCCTGCCGGTTGCCGAGGTTGGCATGTCCGATGGCCGTACGAGCGTGGGCCAGGGAGGCGAAAAGGGGAGCCCTCCGGGCAATGGCCGTTCCCTGCGCCGCGTATCCGGCATCGACTGCTTCGGTGAACTCGTCCCGGTGGTGGGCGAGCATCGCGTACGAGTTCCAGACCCTCATTTCGGCGACCGGGTCCTTGCCCATGCCGGCCAGGTACAGGGCTCGGCCGAGGAGCTGTGAGGCCCGGTCCATCCGGCGGGCGTCGATAGCGCTCCAGGCGGCTGTGGCGGTGTAGTCGGCGGCCACGGAGAAGAGCCGCTGGCGGATGCGCTGGGTGGCCCCGAGCTTCTGCTTCGCCAGTGCCTCTGCGGCTCCGGAGAGTGCGGCTCGTTCCAGACCTTCGTGGCCGCCTCTGCTGCGGTCCACCTCCATCAGGGCGTCCAGCCCCCGGCGGAGACGGATGACGTCAGAGGTGCCGACGTGTGGAGGTGCTCCAGTGAAGGGGGCGACCACCGAGGCCGTCGTTCCGGTCGCGGCACTGAGGAAATTCCTACGGTCCACGGGGTCCTCCGGAGAGTTCGAGGGGGGCCGTCGCGCCGGCGGCCTGAAGCCCAGCGCCCCGGCCGCACACCCGAATACTGCCTCTATGGCTTCCCGTTGGCGGGGGTGGGGCCAGCGGGTTTTTCCGGTCAGCCAGTTCCGAACGGTCCTGTCGCTGACCGTGCCTTCGTGCCCGGCGCGGATCAGGTGGTCGTTGACCCGCTCGGCCAACCCGGTCTGCGTGAGGCCCAGCTCGACCATGGCGCTGATGAGGCTCCCGTTCCCCTCCACATACTCACGGTAGTGAATGAGTGCCTTTCAGTGAGCCGGAACCACATGAAATTTCCGGTCCTCCCGCATACGCGTGGGGGCGATTTTTCCTGCTGCCCCAGATCAGGCGGCCGTTGACTGGAGCGACGACACAGCCGCTCCGGAGTGACCCGGTATGCGGTTCCCATACCTGTTCGAGGTCCCCATGACAGTGACCGTCACACCCCACCCCACGGGGCATCCCGGATACTCCCAGACCCTTCCCCGGAAGCCGGAGAGCGCCGGCGAGGCGCGCAGGCTCGTTCGGACCGCTCTCGCGGCGTGGCGTATGGACATGCTGATCGAGGACGCCGTCACCGTCGCGTCGGAGCTGGTCGCCAACTCCGTCGAGCACGCCCGGTCCGCTTCGATCCGGGTGGTCGTCGGGCGACCCACACCGAACACGGTCCGGCTGGGTGTGGTCGACCGGTCGAAGGTTCTGCCTGTACTTCGTACCGAGTTCACCGGCGTCCCGTTACGGGGTCGTGGCCTCCTGATCGTGGACAGGCTGACGGCCCGGTGGGGCACCGAGCTGTACCCGTGGGGCAAGCAGGTGTGGGGCGAGCTGCGGGTGGAGGGGCGATGAAGGACGGCAAGCCCTGGGTGGGTGACGCGGTACGCGACGGGGCCACCGGCAGGAAGGCCATCGTGACCGACGTCCAGCGCGGTTCCCGGTACATCCTTCGGCCTCACGCGGGCGGCGGCCCGACCTGGGTGGCCGAGGAGCCCGAGAGGCTGACCGTAGTAACGCGCGAGCAGGAGTAGGTCAGCCGTCGTGCCCTCAATCCCTCATCACCTTCATCCCGCCGCGTGGCCCGCCCGACCCCGTGAGGGCTAGGGCGCCGTCGCGGTCGGTGCGGAGCACCGTGGCTCCGCCGGAGCGGAGGGCGGCCAGGGTGGAGGGGGCCGGGTGGCCGTAGGGGTTGTCCGTACCGCAGGAGATGAGGGCCACGCGGGGTGCGGCGAGGCGTATCAGGTCGGGGTCCTGGTAGGCCGAGCCGTGGTGGGCGACCTTCAGTACGTCCACGTGGGCCAGGTCGGCGGCCTGCGGTGTGCGGAGCAGCTCCCGTTGGGCGGGGGGTTCGAGGTCGCCGAGGAGGAGCAGGCGGAGGCCGGCGGTGTGGACGAGGAGGGTGATGCTGGCGTCGTTCGGGCCGTCCGGGGTCACGTGGTCGGCCGCCGGCCAGAGCACCTGCCAGGCGAGGGGGCCCGCGCGGCGCGCCTCGCCCGCAGCGGCCGTCGTGAGCGGGATGTGCCGGGCCGCGGCCTCCCGGCGCACGGATTCGGCCTGGTCGGCGGGTTCGGCCAGACCCGTGGTCTCGATCGCGCCGACCGAACGGCCCCGCAGCACTCCGGAGAGCCCTCCCACGTGGTCGGCGTGGAAGTGGGTGAGGACCACGAGGGGGATGCGGGTGATGCCCAGCTCGCGCAGACAGCGGTCGACCGGTGCCGGGTCGGGTCCGGCGTCCACCACGACCCCGGCGCCCGCTCCGGCCGACAGCACGGTGGCGTCGCCCTGCCCCACGTCGCACATGGCGAACCGCCAGTCCGGCGGGGGCCAGCCGGTGACCGCGCGGGTCAGCGGGGCGGGACGTACGACCGCCAGCAGCAGGAGCAGGGCGAGCGCGCCGCACCACCAGGGGTGCCGGAGCAGGCGCCGCCCGGCCAGGACGAGGATCACGGTGACGGCGGCCAGCAGCAGCGCCCCCGGCCAGCTTCCCGGCCAGTCCACGCCCGCGCCGGGCTGGGCCGCGCCGGTACGGGCCACGGTGGCGATCCATCCGGCGGGCCAACCCGCGCACCAGGCCAGCACCTTGGCCAACGGCATCGACACCGGTGCCGCCGCCAGCGCCGCGAACCCGAGCACGGTCGCGGGAGCCACGGCCAGCTCCACCAGCAGGTTGCACGGCACCGCCACCAGGCTCACCCGGGCCGACAGCACCGCCACGACCGGCGCGCACGCGGCCTGCGCCGCCGCGGCCGCCGCCAGCGCCTCGGCGAGCCGGGCGGGCACCCCGCGCCGCAGCAGGGCCTCGCTCCAGCGCGGCGCCAGCAGAAGCAGCGCACCGGTCGCCAGCACCGAGAGGACGAAGCCGTAACTCCGGCTCAGCCAGGGGTCGTACAGGACGAGGAGAAGTACGGCCGTGGCAAGCGCAGGTACGAGCGATCTGCGGCGGCCGGTCGCCAGGGCCAGCAGGGCGACCGAGCCGCACGCCGCCGCACGCAGCACGCTGGGGTCGGGGCGGCACACGATCACGAAGGCGAGGGTCAGCGCTCCCGCGAGCAGGGCGGTGGTGCGTAGGGACAGGCCCAGGAAGGGTGCGATGCCCCGGCGTTCGGCCAGCCCCGCCATTCCCGGCGGGCCGATGAGGAGGGCGAGCAGGATCGTCAGGTTGCTCCCGGAGACGGCCAGGGTGTGCGCGAGGTCGGTCGCCTTGAAGGCGTCGTCCAGCTCGGGGGTGATCCGCGAGGTGTCTCCGACGACCAGCCCCGGCAGCAACGCCCGTGCGTCCGGCGACAGTTCCTCGGTCGCCTCCCGCAGCCCCGCCCGTAGCCGACCCGCCAGCCGTTGCGGCGCACTCGGTCCCGCGACGACCTCCGGCGGCGGCCAGCTCCTTACGCGCAGCACGGCCGCCGTACGGTCACCTGCCGAGGTGGGCGGCGCCAGCCTGCCGGTCACGCGCAGCCGGGTGGAGGGGAGCAGCCGGAGCCACGCCACACGCGCGTCGGCCCTGTCCCCGCGTGCTCCGGGGGCCGGTACATCGGCGTCGACGACCAGGAGTACGGGACTTCGGGTGCGGGCCCCCTCCCCGCCCCCCGCCCCCTCCCCCACCCACCGCACCTCACCCCGCGCCAACACCCCCACCGGCGCCGCGTGATCCCCGCGCACCCGGGGCACGCTCAACCAGGGGTCGCCGGTCAGCTCCACCTCCGCCGCCACGGTCCCGAACCGCCGCGCCGCCTCCGGCACCGGTCCGCGCCGTACATCGGCCCCGTGCAGCCCCGCCGAGACGGCGGACGCGGCGACACAGAGCAGCACCGCCGCGACCGGAACGCGATACCGGCCGGGCCGGACCCGGAGCAGCGCGGCCCCGACCACGAGACCGGCGCCCGCGATCCCCAGACTCCACCCCGGCGGGACGTCCAGGACCAGCGCCGCCGTCGCCCACGCGGCGAGCGCGGGCCCTACGAGCCGCAGGTCTACCGGGCCCTCCTGCCGAGGATGGGAGTCACCCTTCCAGGCAGGGTCGTCCACATCGGCCCTCACGGCCCCACCCGTGCCCGGAGGTCCGAGAAGCGCCGGTCACCGATGCCGTCCACCTGGCGCAGCTCGTCCACCGAGCGGAAACCGCCGTGCCGGGTGCGGTAGTCGATGATGCGCTGAGCCAGCACCGGGCCCACGCCGGGCAGCGTGTCGAGCTGTTCCACAGTCGCCGTGCCGAGCGACACCGGCGCCGTGGGAGCCCCACCGGCCAACCCCGCCACACCCGGCCCGACCGGAGCCGGGACCCCCGGAACCGGCACACCCGACGCCCCCACCACGATCTGCTCCCCGTCCACCAGGAAGCGGGCCCGGTTCAGCCCCTCGGCCCGCACCCCCGGCCGCACTCCCCCCGCAGCCTTCAGCGCGTCCGCCACCCGCGACCCCGACGGCAGCCGCCGAATCCCCGGATCACGCACCTTGCCCCCGACGTCCACCACGATCTGCGCACCCGGCGAACCAGGCGTGACCACGGAGCCCGCGCCGTCGCCCGCCTCCCGCGCCTTCAACCGCACCGGAGCCTCGCGCACCACCTGAGGGGCGCTCACATTCTGTGTACGCCCGCTCCAGAAGTGCTGGGCGGCCAGAGCGGCGGCCAGCACCAGCAGCACCGCGAGTGCGAGCACGCTCCGCCGCTCGACCCCGCACCGCGCCTGCACCCACATGGGCACCCGGTCCCGCAGCGCGAGCCCGGCCCGCTCCCGTCGGCCGGAGTCAGCGAGTGGCGCCTCGGAGGGCAGCTCCACGCCCACCGGTGGCCCGCTCCCCGACTCCACCCCCGGTTCGCCGAACAGCCGCTCGGCGCGGCGGCGCAGCTCCTCCGCCGGGACGGGTGAGCGGTGCCGGGCACGACCGCGCTCGGGCGGGCGGCGATGGCGGACCCGGCTGTCGGAGTCGGGGCCCCGGCCGGGACCGCTGGTCGGAGTGGATACACGGGACAGTGATCGAAGTGCCATGGCACGAGGATCGGACATCCCGTCACGGAAAGTGGATCTTGCTCAATTTCCGTGGAAAAGGCCGCCGTTGTGGATAACTCCGCCACCCCGAGGAGTGAGGGGCAGGCGCGAAGAGCACCTCAACGCGGCGAAACCACGACCCCCAGCAACCCGGGCCCGGTATGCGCCCCGATCACCGCCCCCACCTCGCTGACATGCAACTCCGCTAGTCCAGGCACCCGTTCACGCAGCCGCTCCGCCAACGCCCCCGCCCGCTCGGGGGCGGAGAGATGGTGGACGGCGATGTCGACCTCGGCCCCGCCCGCCCGGTCCACCACGATCTCCTCCAGCCGGGCGATCGCCTTGGACGCCGTGCGCACCTTCTCCAGCAGCTCGATGCGCCCGTTCTCCAGCCGGAGCAGCGGCTTGACGGCGAGCGCGGAGCCGAGCAGGGCCTGGGCGGTGCCGATGCGGCCGCCCCGGCGCAGATAGTCGAGGGTGTCGACGTAGAAGTGGGCGGTGGTGCCCGCGGCTCGTTTCTCGGCGGCCGTCACCGCCTCGTCCACCGTGCCCTCCGCCTCGGCGGCCTCGGCGGCGGACAGCGCGCAGAAGCCGAGCGCCATGGCGACCATGCCGGTGTCCACGACCCGGACCGGTACCGGGGCCTCACGGGCCGCCAGCACGGCCGCGTCGTAGGTGCCGGACAGTTCGGCGGACAGGTGCAGGGAGACGATGCCGTCCACACCCGTCTCCGCGATCTCGCGGTAGGTCCGCGCGAACTGCTCCGGGCCGGGGCGGGAGGTGGTGACCGGGCGACGCTTCTGCAGGGCCTGGGCCAGGGAGCGGGTGGAGATCTCGGTGCCCTCTTCGAGCGCCTGGTCGCCGAGGACCACGGTCAGCGGCACCGAGGTGATGCCGTGGCGCTCCATCAGCCCCGGCGGCAAGTAGGCCGTTGAATCGGTGACGATAGCGACATGGCGGGACATGAGCTGGAGGTTACCTGCCGTAGCGCCCGCACGGCAGCCCGGCCCCGGAGGGCTGCCGGCGGTCAGGCGGTGCTCTCCGGGCGCGGCTTCTTCTGCCAGGGGTAGGCGGGTCGCGCGGCGGGCGGGGTGATGGCGGACCGGGCTTCCGGTTCCTGGGGCCAGGTCTGGCCTCGGGTCGCCGCTTCGTCGGCCGCGGCCGGGGCCTCGGGCCAGGGAGCGGCGGCCGGTGCCTGCACGCTGGTCCAGTGCCGCAGGGCGCCCGCCTCGATGTCGATCTGGCTGCTGAGAGCGTCCAGGTCGTCCTCGGCGAAGCGGCTCGCGCGGTCGCGAGCGGCCCAGCGCAGGGAGTCGGCGGAGGCGGTGATGCGCTCGGTGCGGGTGCGCAGGTCGGGCAGCCGGGCGGTGAGGGTGGCGCGGTCCGGCTCGGACTCCAGGTGCTTGAGGACGGCGTCCAGCTCGCGGCCGTGCGCGCTGAGGCGCTCGAAGAGGCCGAGGGACTCCTTCAGCGACGCGTCCTCGGCCGGGCCCGCGTACAGGGCGTCCTGGGTGGCGCGCATCGAGGTGCGCAGGGTGAGCCGGAGCTGGGCGATCTCCCCGGCCGGGCCGGGGCGGGTGAGCGACTTGGCGCGCAGGGTGTGGTCCTCGACCGTGCGGCGGCCCTGAGCGATGGTGCGGTCCACGCTGCGCTTGGCGGCGCCGACCGCCTTCACCGTGGCGTAGGTGCCGAGGACGAACAGCAGCACGAAGAGCACGGCGAACACGGTGATCACTGCTTCCATGACCGTTCCTCCTCAGGGCGCGGGCCGCGAGCCACCTCGCTCTCCACCGTCTCCACGGTAAACGCAGCGGGCAGGCCCCGGGTTCCATCGGAACCCGGAACCTGCCCGTAGGGGATCACCCCGACACCCGGTCCGGCACCTGAGGCACCGGCCGCTCAGCGAGGCACGCCCCCTCAGCCGCTGACGATGTTCACCAGCTTCGGCGCCCGCACGATCACCTTGCGGATCGGCGCGCCGGCCAGCGCGGCGACGACCTTCTCGTCGGCCAGCGCGGCCTTCTCCAGCTCCTCGTCGGAGATGCCCGGCGGCACCTCCAGGCGGGCCTTGACCTTGCCCTTGATCTGCACGACGCAGGTCACGGTGTCGTCGACCAGGTACCGGGGGTCCGCCACCGGGAAGTCACGGTGGACGACGGAGTCGGTGTGGCCCAGCTTGCGCCACAGCTCCTCGGCGATGTGCGGGGCCAGCGGCGCGATCATCAGCACCAGCGGCTCGGCGACCGTGCGGGGCAGCGCGCCACCGCTGCCGTACGCCTTGGTCAGGTGGTTGTTCAGCTCGGTGACCTTGGCGATGGCCGTGTTGAAGCGCAGGCCCTCCAGGTCCTGGCCCACGCCGTCGACCGCCTTGTTCAGGGCACGCAGCGTGTCCTCGTCGGGCTCGGCGTCGGTGACGGTGAGGTCGCCGGTGTTCTCGTCGACGATGTTGCGCCACAGCCGCTGCAGCAGCCGGAACTGGCCGACCACCGCGCGCGTGTCCCAGGGGCGGGAGACGTCCAGCGGGCCCATGGCCATCTCGTACAGGCGCAGGGTGTCGGCGCCGTACTCGGCGGAGATCTCGTCCGGGGTGACCGCGTTCTTCAGGGACTTGCCCATCTTGCCCAGCAGCCGGGAGACCTTCTCGCCCTCGTGGTAGAAGGCGCCGTCGCGCTCCTCGACCTCGGCGGCGGGGACGGCGATGCCCCGGCTGTCGCGGTAGACGTAGGCCTGGATCATGCCCTGGTTGAACAGCTTGTGGAACGGCTCGGCGGACGAGACGTGCCCCAGGTCGAACAGGACCTTGGACCAGAAGCGGGCGTACAGCAGGTGCAGCACGGCGTGCTCGGCGCCGCCGACGTACAGGTCGACACCGCCGTGCGGCATGCCCTCGCGCGGGCCCATCCAGTAGCGCTCGTTCTCGGGGTCGACCATCTGCCGGTCGTTGTGCGGGTCCAGGTAGCGGAACTCGTACCAGCAGGAACCCGCCCAGTTGGGCATGGTGTTGGTCTCGCGGCGGTACTTCTTGGGGCCGTCGCCCAGGTCCAGGGTGACGTGGACCCAGTCCTCGTTGCGCGACAGCGGGGTCTCGGGCCGGGTGTCGGCGTCGTCCGCGTCGAAGGTGCGCGGGCTGTAGTCCTCGACCTCGGGCAGCTCCAGCGGCAGCATCGACTCGGGCAGCGCGTGGGCGATGCCGTCCTCGTCGTAGACGATCGGGAAGGGCTCGCCCCAGTAGCGCTGACGGCTGAACAGCCAGTCGCGCAGCCGGAAGTTGACGGTGCCCTCGCCGATGCCGGCCTCGGCCAGCCAGTCGGTGATGCGGGCCTTGGCCTCGGGGACGGCCAGGCCGTCCAGGGTGATGCCCTCGCCGGCGGAGTTGACCAGCTTCGCGTCATAGGAGGCGAAGGCGTCGTCCCAGGCGTCGGTGTCGGTGCCGCGGCCGTCGGTCGGCTCGACCACGCAGCGGATCGGCAGCTCGAAGGCGCGGGCGAAGGCGAAGTCACGCGTGTCGTGGGCGGGGACGGCCATGATGGCGCCGGTGCCGTAGCCCATCAGGACGTAGTCGGCGATGAAGACCGGGACCTGCTCGCCGTTGACCGGGTTCACCGCGAACACGCCGGTGAAGACGCCGGTCTTGTCCTTGGCCTCGGCCTGGCGCTCCACGTCGGACTTGGCGGCGGCCTGCGCGCGGTAGGCGGCGACGGCCTCGGCCGGGGTGGCGTGTCCGCCGGTCCACGCCTCGTGGGTGCCCTCGGGCCACGCCTCGGGGGTGAACTTCTCCACCAGCGGGTGCTCGGGGGCCAGCACCATGTAGGTCGCGCCGAACAGGGTGTCGGGGCGGGTGGTGAAGACGGTGATGCGCTCGCCGTCGACGGGGAAGTCGACGCGGGCGCCCTCGCTGCGGCCGATCCAGTTGCGCTGCTGCAGCTTGATGGCCTCGGGCCAGTCCAGGCCGTCCAGGTCCTCGATCAGACGGTCGGCGTAGGCGGTGATGCGCATGTTCCACTGGCGCAGCTTGGCCTTGAAGACCGGGTAGTTGCCGCGCTCGGAGCGGCCGTCGGCGGTGACCTCCTCGTTGGCCAGCACGGTGCCCAGGCCGGGGCACCAGTTGACCGGCGCGTCGGAGGCGTAGGCCAGCCGGAACTCGCCCAGGACGTCGGCGCGCTCGGCGGCGGTCAGCTCGCTCCACGCGCGCGTGTGGCCCGGTACGGGACGCTCACCGGACTCGAACAGGGCGACCAGCTCGGAGATCGGGCGGGCCTTCTTCGCCTCGTCGTCGTACCAGGAGTTGAAGATCTGGACGAAGATCCACTGGGTCCACTTGTAGTACTCGGGGTCGATCGTGGCGAACGAGCGGCGCCTGTCGTGGCCCAGGCCCAGCCGGCGGAGCTGGGCCTTCATGTTCTCCATGTTGGCCTCGGTGGACACGCGCGGGTGCGTGCCGGTCTGCACCGCGTACTGCTCGGCGGGCAGGCCGAAGGCGTCGAAGCCCAGGGTGTGCAGGACGTTGTGCCCGGTCATGCGCTGGAAGCGGGCGTAGACGTCGGTGGCGATGTACCCCAGCGGGTGGCCGACGTGCAGGCCCGCGCCGGAGGGGTAGGGGAACATGTCCATGATGAACTTCTTGGGCTTCGCCACCAGCGCGGCATCGCCCGCCAGGTCGCCGGTGGGGTTCGGCGCGGCGTAGGTGCCGTCGACGTCCCAGAAGTCCTGCCAGCGTGCCTCGATCTCGGCCGCCAGTGCGGCCGTGTAGCGGTGCGGCGCGGCCTCCGCCGACGCGGCGGCGGTGGCGGCGGGGTTCGTCTCGCTCATGATCCTCAAAGCTCCATCGATCGTCTCTGCCCGCGGAAACGAAAAAACCCCTCGCACAGGAGGGGAAGCCGCGCCGATGCCGACCCGCCGGGGCGACCGGTGGTCGGGACTGATCAGCGCGGCTCGCTAAGCAGAAGGCGTACAGCACGCATGGCGCTAGGGTACCGCAGCCCTTGAGCAAGCCGCGACGCGCTTGCGTATGCAGGTGAGACATGTCCGTACGGCCGCCAGATCTGAATCCGGGTCAAGGATTACTTCGCGTAACAGTCACTAAGGGACGACGCCGCAGGTGATTCGTCCTTTGATAACAACGCAATAACTCAAACCTCGTACTGATCGGTATGGCTCCACCTAGAGTTCGGCAGCGGGACCGCCTTCCCGAAACTGCTCGGAGTTGCCCCCATGAACCCTCGTCGTAGTAACAGCTCGCTCCCCAAGCCAGGCCGGTCGGCCTATGGGGTGGCGTCCGCTGTCTTCCTGCTGCTCATACCCGTGGTCGTGCTGGTGGGAGGCAGCCAGTTCCAGGAGTTCCTGAACTTCGGCGCTGGCGTGCTGTCCCTCGTCTCGCTCAGCTGCTCGGTCATCTGGGGCCTGGTCGCCCAGGACCGGGTCCTGCTGAACACCCGCCAGCGGATCATCGGCCAGGCCGTGCACCGGACGATGGCGGTCGGCTCGATCGCGTTCCTGCTGCTGCACATCACCACCAAGATCGCGCTGGACCACACCAAGCTGGTCGCGGCCCTGATCCCCTTCTCCCTCGGCGTCACCGGCAGCGGCGGCCTGATCGGCCTGGGCTCCCTGGCCGGACTGCTGATGGTCTTCGTGGGCGTCACCGGCGCCCTGCGCAGCAATTTCGCCACCCCGGCCCCCGTGGCCGCCCGCTGGCGCGCGATGCACATGCTCGCCTACCCGGCGTGGTGCGCGGCCCTGGTGCACGGCCTCTACGCGGGCCGCCAGGCCAAGCCGGTCTTCGTGATCCTCTACGGCCTCTCCCTGCTCGGCGTGATGGCCGGGCTCGCGCTGCGTTCCGCCCCGCGCCCGGTCAAGCGCAAGCTCGCCGACCGCCTGGTCGGCCTCTTCGGCAACGGCGAGCGCCCCGACCTGGACCGCCTGGAGGCGAGCCGCAGCCGGATGTCCGAGCCGGGCTTCGACAACCGCCGCGAGCCCCGCCGCGCCCCCTCCGGCGGCAGCCCGCTGTTCCAGGCCCCGGCCGCCCCGGCACCGGACCCCGGCTTCGCCGCCGCCTACCGCACCGCGAACAGTCCGGGCGTCCCCCAGCAGCCCTACGGCGCCGACCAGGGCAGGCGGGACGCGCAGCCGACCGAGGCGATGCCCCGCGTGCCCAACCCCTCCGGCCCGGGGGGTCCCGGCTGGCCGGTGCCGTCCCCGCCCCCGGTCGGCGAGGCCCCGCCCTCTTCCTACGACCCGCTCCAGGACACCGGATACAACATCCCCGCCTATGGCAATCCGGGCACCCCGGGATACGGCGGAAGTGATGTGTACAACACCGGTGAGACGAACGCCCGCTACGGGACGTACAACTCCTCCGACACGTTCAACAGCGGTCCCGCCTCGCAAGCGACCCCCGGCGCCGGTTACGACGCGCCGGGTTCGGGCGAACCCTGGAACACGCCTTCCGGAGGCCATAGGTGAACGAGGCCCTGCCCGACGTCCCCGAAGTCCGCGTGGTCGGACTTCCCCAGCTCACGTCGGGTTTCGACCTTGTGGAGCGGCTCGATCTGCCCATGCATCTGAAGGTGCACGGGCCGCTCGAGCCGCTCGGCGGCGAACAGCTCGCGCAACTCGCCGAGAGCATCAATCTCAAGGGCCGCGGCGGCGCGGGCTTCCCCTTCCACAAGAAACTCCGCTCGGTCGCCGAGTCGGCGATCAAGAAGGGCGTACGGCCGGTCGTCGTCGTCAACGGCAGCGAGGACGAGCCGGCCTGCCGCAAGGACACGGTGCTGATCAACCGTGCCCCGCACCTCATCCTGGACGGCGCGCTGCTGTGCGCCGAGGCGATGGGCGCGCGCACGCTGGTGATCGGCGTGACCCGTGAGTCCACCCAGCGCTCCATGGAGGCGGCCCTCGCCGAGCGCGGCCTGAGCAACTCCCGCCGCTCGGCCCTGCGCGCCTGGGTGCAGCGCAACCCGGTCCGCATGGTCACGGGCGCCGCCGCCTCCCTGATCCGCTCGGTGGACGGCGGCCCGGCGATCCCGCCCGGCCGCAAGATCAGCGCCTCCCAGAGCGGCGTGGGCGGGGTGCCGACCCTGCTGTCGAACGCGGAGACCTTCGCCCAGCTCGCCATCGCCGCCCGCATCGGCCCCGAGCGCTACGGCAACACCGGTCTGTACGACGAGCCGGGCACGGTCATGCTGACGGTGTCCGGCGCGGTCGCCCGCCCGATGGTGATCGAGGCCCCCACCGGCGTGCCGCTGCGCTACATCCTCCAGCTCGCCGGCGCCCCGCCGGTGCCGCAGGGCGTGCTGACCGGCGGCTACCACGGCAAGTGGATCGACGCGGCGACGGTGAACGAGGCGGTCGTCTCGCGCAACTCGCTGGACGCGGTGGGCGGCGCG
The DNA here is from genome assembly GCF_022846655.1 of Streptomyces seoulensis. Classification (NCBI taxonomy): domain Bacteria; kingdom Bacillati; phylum Actinomycetota; class Actinomycetes; order Kitasatosporales; family Streptomycetaceae; genus Streptomyces; species Streptomyces seoulensis. Next base: position 1,190,216 of record NZ_AP025667.1, on the reverse strand, counting down.
CTGGGCGCGGGCGCGATCCTGCCGATCAGTCAGGAGACCTGTCCGCTGGGCGAGTCGCTGCGGGTGGCGCAGTGGCTGGCCGACGAGAGCGCCGGGCAGTGCGGCCCGTGCTACCTCGGACTGCCGGCCGCCGCGCGGGGCCTGGAGGACATCATCAACGGCGGCGGCCCGGCCGCGCTGGAGGCGCTGAAGCAGGTCGCCAAGAACGTGAAGCGGCGCGGGGCGTGTTCGCACCCGGACGGCTCGGCGATGTTCCTCGAGTCGACCATCAAGGCGTTCACCGACGACTTGGCCGCGCACGTGCTGGGCAACGGCTGCGGACGGCCCGTGGAGGGCGTCCTGCCGCTCTTCGAGGACGGCAAGCTCCCCGCCGGCATCACGAGCGGCGCGGCGCCGGAGGAGGCCGGCGGCAGCCGCCAGAAGATCTACGTCGACTGGACGCTGTGCCGGGGCCACGGCCTGTGCGCGGACATCCTCCCGGAGGTCTTCGAGCTGGGCGCGGACGGCTTCCCGACGGTCGCCCAGGCCCAGGTGCCGCGCTACGCGGAGGCGAAGGCGCTGCGCGCGGTGCGCCGCTGCCCGGCGCTCGCCCTGCGGATCGAGGAGGACACCCGCGGCCAGGCGCCCGCGCGGAACCTTCCGGTGGTCTCCCAGGGCCGGGGTCGGCGCGCGCTGGGACGCTGACGCACTCGCGGCGGGTCGTCCGGGAACGGGTGGCCCGCCGCGGACGGCCCGGTGCGGGCATCGGGCGCGCAACACGACGAAGGCGGACCGTCTTTACGACGGTCCGCCTTCGTTTTCTGTGGAGCTAAGGAGAATTGAACTCCTGACCTCCTGCATGCCATGCAGGCGCTCTACCAACTGAGCTATAGCCCCTTGTTGCTTTCCGCCCGGTTTCCCCGGCGGCGATGCCAACATTACACGGCCCTGGGGGTGGAACACCAAATCGGTTTCCGCTCCGACCCGGTGTAGGCAAAATGTCCGTTATGCCGTGACGAAGGAGTAGAACCGCTTGAGCGTGCAGTGCTCCTCGAGCAGCCGCCCGTAGATCGGCTCGCCCTCCAGCTCGCGGTACGTCTCGATGGGGTCGCCTTTTATGATCAGCGCCCGCGCGCATTCCTCGCACCAGTACTGGTAGTCGGGGTTGATCGGCTCCATGTCGCGGACGATCGGGGTGCCGCTCCCGCACCAGTCGCACTTCCGCCTGTGTGCACCCATCGCTCAGCTCCAGCTATGGCCGCAGGCCGTGCACACGTAGGAGATTCCGCCGTTGTCGCCGAGGACTTGGGCCACGTGCGCGGAACCGCAGGAAGGGCAGTCGAGCCGGGTGGCCGTGTCCCGTATCCACGCCGCCCCGAGGAGGTCGCCGACCTCCCCAAGGATGCTCGCAGACATCGCCACTCCCTCCCGTCGGGCCGAGCCCCCTTCCGGCCGTCTGATTCTGCCACGGCCGGGCCTGCACGGTCAGCGACGCCTCAGTACCGGTCCGGACACGGTCGCCTCCGCGCGAACACCGTTCACAGAGGTATACGACCATGGAACGCGAACGACTCAAGCAGGGGGACAAGCAGAAGATCCCGCCCCTCGAAGGGACGGGATCTTCATCACCGATCTCTGATCACTCGGTACGAGTGTCGATCTGTGGAGCTAAGGAGAATTGAACTCCTGACCTCCTGCATGCCATGCAGGCGCTCTACCAACTGAGCTATAGCCCCTTGCGTTCTTCCCGCTCGGCGGGGCGAACAAGAAGAACTTTAGCCTGTGACCTGCCGGAAAGTGAAATCCGGGTCCCGGGGCCCCGTGCGGGGGCTCCGAGCGGCTCAGTCGTCGTCGCCGAGGACCGGCTCGGGCAGGCTGCCCGCGTTGTGCTCCAGCAGCCGCCAGCCGCAGGCGCCCTCGCCGAGGACGGACCAGCAGCAGTTGGTCAGCCCGCCGAGGCTCTCCCAGTGGCGGGACTCCAGACCGAGCAGCCGGCCGATGGTGGTGCGGATGGTGCCGCCGTGGCTGACCACCACGAGGGTGCCGTCGTCGGGCAGCTTCTCGGCGTGCCGCAGCACGACGGGAGCGGCCCGGTCGGCGACCTCGGTCTCCAGCTCGCCACCGCCGCGCCGGACCGGCTCACCGCGCTTCCAGGCGGCGTAGTCGTCCCCGAACCTGGCGATGATCTCCTCGTGCGTCAGGCCCTGCCAGGCACCCGCGTAGGTCTCCCGCAGGGCCTCGTCGCGGGCCACGTCGAGGCCCGTGAGGGCGGCCAGCTCGTCGGCCGTGTCGGAGGCGCGCTTGAGGTCCGAGGCGACGATGGCGTCGGGCCGCAGCGAGGCCAGTTGCCGGGCGGCCCGGCGGGCCTGGGCGACACCGGTCGCGGTCAGCTCCACGTCCGTGGTGCCCTGGAAGCGGCGTTCCACGTTCCACGCGGTCTGGCCGTGCCGCCAGAGGATGACGCGGCGGCCCCGGCCGGGCCGGTCGGTCACCTCACCCGTGGCGTTCATCAGCGCTCCTGGCCGGACTCGTCACCGGCCTCGTCCGCGTTCAGCTTGGCGTGCTCCTCGGCCTTGCCGCGGGTGGCACGGGCCTCCTCGGGCAGCTCCAGCTCGGGGCAGTCCTTCCACAGGCGCTCCAGGGCGTAGAAGACGCGCTCCTCGCTGTGCTGGACGTGGACGACGATGTCGACGTAGTCGAGCAGGATCCAGCGGGACTCGCGGTCGCCCTCGCGGCGGACGGGCTTGGCGCCGAGCTCCTTCAGCAGGCGCTCCTCGATCTCGTCGACGATCGCCCGGACCTGGCGGTCGTTCGGCGCGGAGGCCAGCAGGAACGCGTCCGTGATCGACAGCACGTCGCTGACGTCGTAGGCGATGACGTCGTGGGCGAGCTTGTCGGCTGCCGCCTGGGCGGCGGTGTTGATGAGGTCGAGAGAACGGTCGGTGGCGGTCACTGTGCGGCTTTCGTTCGAGGACGGGGTGCGGATGCGAAGAGTTCGGGGCGGGCCGGCCGGGCGCGGGGCGCATCCGGAAGGCACCGGGACTCCAAGGGTCTCACGCGCGGCCCGGCACACCCCACGTGTTCCGGTGCTCACGTGGGGTGTGCCGCGGGTGTCAGGAGGTGCCGGGCCGGTAGTCCTGGCCGAGGACGACGAGGACGTCGGCGCCGGAGGAGACCGCGCCCTTGGTCACCGAGCCGGCGGGAAGGCCCAGGGTCTTGGCGACGTCGGCGGCGTCCTGCTTGTCGGCGGCGTCGGAGTAGACCACCTCGGAGGCGGCCTCGGCACTGGAGGCGGTGCCGCCCTCGATGAAGCCGAAGCCACCGCCCAGCAGGGTCACGCGGGCCTTCTCGGTGTCGTCCTTGGCGCCGGTGGCGTTCTGCACCGCGACCCGGACCGCGGAGCCGGCGTCGGGGCTCTTGGCGGTGCCGCCCAGGACGTCCTTGACCACGCTGTCGCTGGTGCCGGCGCTCAGCGTGCCGTCGGTCTGCACCGGCAGCGGGACGGTTCGGTACTTGCCGCCCTTGGCGAGGTCGGCCAGCTTGGCCAGGAAGGTGCCCAGGTCCTTGTCGGTCAGCGGCGGGTCGAGGATCTGCGCGAGGGTCTGCACGGTGGTCGTCGCGGCCGACGGGTCGGAGGACAGCTTGCGCAATGCGCCCTGCATGACCTGCCCGAAGCGCGCCAACTGGGCGTTCTCGGTCTCGCCGGGCCCCCGGTAGGTGGCGTAGGCGACGGCCATCTTGCCGCTGAGCGTCTGCGCCTTGCCCTGGTGGACCAGCGGGGCCGAGCCCTTCTTCTTCGCGTCCGGGTCGGGCACGTCGGTGTCGGTGTCGATCTCGATGTTGCCGACCAGCTCGACGAGGTTCTGCAGATACGGCGTGTCCAGCCGCCAGGTGCCCTGGATGTCGGTGCCGAGGACGGTGTCGAGCTGGTCGCGGGTGCCGGAGGACCCGTCGTCGTCCACCGACTTGGCGAGCGTGGTGGTGGTGCCCGAATCGTCGGTCAGCGCCAGGGAGTTGGGGAGCAGGACGGTGGTGCCGCGCTTGGTGGTGGCGTTGTCGACCAGCAGCACGGTGGAGGTGTCGCGCTTGCCGGTGTTGTGCAGGTGGACCACGATCACGTCGCGCTTCTGGGCGCCCGCGGCGACGGTGGTGCCGGTGGCGGAGCCGGGCGAGGAGACGCCGGGCAGCTTCCCGGCGTACCAGAGGTAGCCGACGCCGCCGGTCACGACCAGGGCGAGGGCGACACCGAGGGCGATGATCCGGCCGCGGGCGCGGCGGCGGGCCTCCTCGCGGCGCTCGGTGCGGTTCTCGGTGAACTTCAACCAGTCGATGACGTCCTCGGACTCGCCGTCCGGCTCCTCGACGAACGCGAACTGCTCTTCCTCACCCCCCTCTTGGCGCTCGGGACCGGCCGGGGGTGCCTGTGCGTCGGGCTCCTCGGGCGGCTGCGGCCGCCGCTGCGGCTGGGCGTCGGGGCCGGTCTGCTGCGGGATGTAGGCCGTCTGCTCGGTGCCCCTCGGCTGCTGCTGGCCGCCGGCCGCCGCCTGCCCGTAGGGGTCGTGGCCGCCCGTGCCGTACGGGTCGTAGGGCGCGCCCTGTTGCCCGTAGGGGTCGTAGGCAGGGGGTATCGGCTGTTGCTGGCCGGTGTCGTAGCCGCCCTGGGCGTAGCCCTGCTGCTGCCCGTAGGGGTCGTAGGTCTGCTGCCGCGGTGGGCGGGACGGGACCTGCTGGTACATGGGGCGCCCGTAGTCGTCGTAGCCGACGATCTCGTACTGGTCCTCCCCTCCGTACTGGTCGTCGCCGTACCCAGCTTCGTATCGGTCGTTCACCGGTGCCCCTCTCGGCTCACTCGCCGCGGTACAGCTCACGCTTGTCGATGTAGCGGACGACCCCGTCCGGGACCATGTACCAGATGGGGTCACCCTTGGCGACTCTCGCCCGGCACTCCGTGGAGGAGATGGCCAGCGCGGGCACCTCGACCAGGGAGACACCGCCCTCGGGCAGCCCGGCGTCGGTCAGTTGGTGTCCGGGACGGGTGACGCCGACGAAGTGGGCGAGGGAGAAGAGTTCCTCGGAGTCGCGCCAGGTCAGCAGTTGGGCGAGGGCGTCGGCACCGGTGATGAAGAACAGGTCGGTGTCCGGGTTGAGGGCGCGCAGGTCGCGCAGCGTGTCCACGGTGTAGGTGGGGCCGCCGCGGTCGATGTCGATGCGGCTGACGGAGAACTGCGGGTTCTCGGCGGTCGCGATGACCGTCATCAGATAGCGGTCCTCGGCCGGAGAGACGTTTCGGTGCGACTTCTGCCAGGGCTGGCCGGTGGGTACGAACACCACCTCGTCCAGGTGGAACCGGGCCGCCACCTCACTTGCCGCCACGAGGTGCCCGTGGTGGATCGGGTCGAAGGTGCCACCCATGACACCGAGCCTGCGCCGGCCCGTACGCGCGGGCCCGTGGTCCGCCGCGTCCCGTGCCGGATCGTTCACGGTGCCCTCCGCCGGACCGGTAGGCATGTCCTGCTCTCCCATGCGTGCAGACCCTACCGGCCCGGCCTGCGGCTTCTCGCCGGGGACCGGCCGGTGATCAGCGGTCGCGGTTGAAGCGGGTGGTGATCCACAGCAGGAGCAGCAGGATGACCAGGGCGCCGCCGCCGGTGATGGCGGGGTTCAGGCTGTTGTGGTTGCCGCCGTGCTCTGAGCCCTCGGCGGCGAGAGTGACCAACTGGGCAGCGGTGCTGTGGAAGCTCATCTTCGGCAGGACCTATCGCGTGTGGGCGGGATAAAGACGTCGGCTCATCGTAAGCGGGCGCCCCCGGGACGATCACGCCGACTCCGGCAAAGGGCCCCTGACGATCGCGCGCGGGAACCTCCGCCCGGCGTCAGTCGTCCTTCTGCTTGTAGCCGCGCAGGAGGAACCAGGCGGTCAGCGCGCAGCCCAGGACCATCACGATCAGCACGATCCGGAGCAGGTTTCCCGGCCCCTGCTGCTGGACGGCGCTCGCGGCGGCCTCGGTCAGCCGGGCGGCTGCGGGGTGATGCTCCATGACGTGACTCCTTAAGGGTGCTGCCCGTCACGGTATCTCCGCCTAGGCTGGGCCCGGTCCGGGGGGCGCAGCGGGTTTCCGAGACGCAGGGGGAAGACATGTCCGACGACCGCCACGAGCAGGCCGGGCGCGAGCGCGTGCCGGGCAGGCAGCGCAGCCGCTTCCCGGGGATCTCCTCGCGCGCCTACGAGCATCCGGCCGACCGGTCCGCGCTGGTGGCCCTGCGCAAACTGACCGGGTTCGACACGGTGTTCAAGGCGCTGAGCGGGCTGCTGCCCGAGCGGAGCCTGAGGCTGCTGTTCCTGTCCGACTCGGTGCGGGTCTCCGACCGCCAGTTCGCGCATCTGAACGACATGCTCCGCGACGCCTGCTACATCCTGGACCTGGAGAAGGTCCCGGCGATGTACGTCACCCAGGACCCGAAGCCGAACGCGATGTGCATCGGCCTGGACGAGCCGGTCATCGTGGTGACCACCGCTCTGGTGGAGCTGCTGGACGAGGAGGAGATGCGGGCGGTCGTCGGCCACGAGGTGGGCCACGCACTGTCCGGTCACTCCGTCTACCGCACGGTGCTGCTGTTCCTGACCACGCTGGCGCTGAAGGTGGCGTGGATCCCGCTGGGCAACGTGGCGATCATGGCGATCGTGACGGCGCTGCGGGAGTGGTTCCGTAAGTCGGAGCTGTCGGCCGACCGGGCCGGGCTGCTGGTGGGCCAGGACCTCCAGGCGTCGATGCGCGGCCTGATGAAGATCGCGGGCGGCAACCACCTCCACGAGATGAACGTGGACGCCTTCCTGGAGCAGGCCGAGGAGTACGAGTCCGGGGGCGACCTGCGGGACTCGGTGCTGAAGATCCTGAACGTGCTGCCGCGCTCGCACCCCTTCACCACGATCCGGGCGGCCGAGCTGAAGAGGTGGGCGGCCTCCCGCGACCACCAGCGGATCATGGACGGCCACTACCCGCGCCGCGAGGAGGACAAGGAGGCCAGGGTCGGCGAGTCCTTCCGGCAGTCGGCCGCGAGCTACGCGAGCGACGTGCGGACCAGCAAGGACCCGCTGATGAAGCTGGTCTCGGATCTCGCGGGCGGCGCGGGCGACCTGGGCGGCCGGGTCCGCCGGGGCTTCAACGGCTTCGCCGGCCAGGCCCCGCCGAAGGACGCCCCGCCCGGGGACACCCCGGCCTAGGCCGTGCGGGCTCAGCCGCGGGGCTGGGCGGAGTCGGCGAGGGTGCCGCACAGGGCGGCGGCGCCGGTCCCGTAGGGGTCGGTGCCGGGCGGTCCGCCCGCCTTGGCCCGCTCACCGGCGAGGAGGGGGCGCAGATAGGCGCTGGTGTCCTCGGCGCAGGACAGCGGACCCGCCTGGGTGCTGGAGGAGGTCAGCCGGGTCTGGCCGACGCGCAGGGTGTCCCGGTCGAAGCGGAGGACCAGCTCACGGCGCACGGTGAACAGCGAGACGGGGGTCCGCCCTTCGGTGCCGGCGGCGCGCAGGGCGTAGACGAAGGTGCCGTCGGCCACGACCTGGAGGGTGGCCGCGTCGGTCTCGCTCACCCGCAGGGCGCCCCGGACGCGGATGTCGTCGCCCGCGAGGGCCGTGCGGGCCGGGTCGAAGCGGATCATCCAGCCGGTGGGGGCGTTGCGGCCGTCGGCGACGGGGTCGCGCAGGCCGCGGTCGAACTGGTCGAGCTGGTCGGCGTCCAGCAGGGCCCGTACGGGGCGGACCTGGCGGCCGGTGAGCACGTCGGGGTCGAGCGCGGAGTGCAGGACGTACTTACGGGCGGTGTCGAGGGCCGCCAGGATCTGGCTGTCGGAGAAGTGCGCGGTGGGGCGGGAGGGGGGCAGCGGGATCCCCGCGAGGCCGACCGCGAAGCGGGCGGCGGGGCTGCGCGCGAACAGGGTCCGGGCGTCGGGGGCGCCGGGCACCTTGCCGCGCGGGGCGAGCGGGACGACGGTCATCCGGGCCGGCTCGGCGGAGCGTCTGGGGGGCGTTGAGCCGTACGGGTGACGGAAGCCCATGAAGATGGCGGTGCCGAAGGCGACGGCGAGCAGCAGGATGAGGATCAGCGCCTGCCGGGTGAGCCCCCGGCGCAGGGGCGGGCGGCGGCGTACGGCGGGGGCGTGGTCGCTGACGCGTTCGTGCGCGGAGGACTCCTGCAGGCGGGCAGCGCGGACGAACGACTCGTCGAACACGACGGATCGGTACTCGTCCTCGGCACCTCCGGGGCCGCCCTCGGGTGTCCCCTCCGGTGGGTCTCCAGGCCCGCCCATACCTTCAGAGTAGGTCGCGAGGGGCTCGGGTAAACGCGCTGGTACGCGACAACTTCTGACAGGTTCCCACCAAAAACGCCGGGTGGGCGTCAGGGGGTGCGCGGGATCGCGGAGACGGCAGGCCTGGGGTGCTCGGCGGAGACCGACGGGGCGGCCACACCACCCCGGTCGAGGCCGGTGGAGGCGGGGGCGGGGACCTGGTCGCGGCTGCCGGAGGATGCGCCCCGGTAGACGGCGGCGAAGGCCAGCGCGACCATGCCGACGCCCATCACCACGGCGAGCACCCAGGCCACGGGCCGGTGCCAGCGGATCTTGCCGTAGGCGCCGAACGGGCCGTCGTGGCCGTCGTAGGCGTAGCGGCCGTCCGGGTCGTCGTCCAGGTCGTGGCCGAACCCGTTGCCGTCGGGGCCGTACCCCTCGTCGTAGGGGTCGGCGGGGGCGTGGGTGCGGCGGGGGTCGGTCTCGGACGCCTCGGCCCGCGCCTCGGCGGCGGCGAGGAGGCGTTCGACGGCGGACGGCTCGTGGACGGTGGCCGCGGCCACGAAGGCCGCGTCGAGTACCACGGAGGCGAACTCTTCGTCCGACACCCCGCGGTCGTGGTCGTCGTCGGGCTCCCAGCCGTCCGGGAACGGCGTGCCCCCCACGTCCTCCGGCACGGGTCCAGAGTAGACCTGGGGGGTCAATTTGGGCAGACGGTACGGAAATTCGTCCGTCGCCCCTCGGCCGTTTCCGCCGGGGCGCTCAGGGGCGCACGTGGCCGTCGCCGGTGACGATGTACTTGGTGCTGGTCAGCTCCGGAAGGCCCATGGGGCCCCGGGCGTGCAGCTTCTGGGTGGAGATGCCGATCTCCGCGCCGAAGCCGAACTGGCCGCCGTCGGTGAAGCGGGTGGAGGCATTCACGGCGACGGTGGTGGAGTCCACCAGTCGGGTGAAGCGCCGGGCGGCCTGCTGACTGGTGGTGACGATCGCCTCGGTGTGGCCGGAGCTCCACCGCCGGATGTGCTCGACGGCCTTGTCGAGGGAGTCCACGACGGCGGCGGCGATGTCGTACGACAGGTACTCCGTCTCCCAGTCCTCGGGGACGGCCTCGACCACGGTGGCCTTGGTGCCCTCGGCGTGAGCGAGGACGCGCGGGTCGGCGTGCACGGTGACCCCGGCCTCGGCCAGCGCGTCCAGGGCGCGGGGCAGGAAGTCGGCGGCGATGTCCTGGTGGACCAGGAGGGTCTCGGCGGCGTTGCAGACGCTGACCCGCTGGGCCTTGGAGTTGACCAGGATGTCGACGGCCATGTCGATGTCGGCGTCGGCGTCCACGTAGACGTGGCAGTTGCCGGTGCCGGTCTCGATGACGGGGACGGTGGACTCGCTGACCACGGTCCTGATCAGGGAGGCGCCGCCACGCGGGATGAGGACGTCGACGAGCCCCCGGGCGCGCATCAGCTCGCGCACGCTCTCCCGGCTCTCCCCCGGCACGAGCTGCACGGCGTCGGCGGGCAGTCCGGCGCCCCCGACGGCGTCCCGGATCACCCGGACGAGGGCGGTGTTGGACTCGTAGGCGGAGGCCGAGCCGCGCAGCAGGACGGCGTTGCCGGACTTCAGGCAGAGCGCGGCGGCGTCGACGGTGACGTTGGGGCGGGCCTCGTAGATGATGCCGACGACACCGAGCGGTACGCGGACCTGGCGCAGGTCGATGCCGTTGGGCAGCGTGTTGCCCCGGACGACCTCGCCGACCGGGTCGGGCAGCTTCGCCACGTCACGCACGTCGGCGGCGATGGCGCGGACCCGCTCCGGGGTGAGGGCGAGCCGGTCCACGATCGACTCGCTGGTGCCGTTCTCCCGCGCCTTGGCCACGTCACGGGCGTTGGCGGCCACGATCTCGGCGGTCCGGACCTCCAGCGCGTCCGCGACGGCGAGCAGCGCGTCGTCCTTGTCGGCACGCGGGAGCGGCGCGAGGTCGGCGGCGGCCGCCTTGGCCCGGTGGGCGGCCTGGGTGACCGGCGAGAGGGAGTCGTACGGGGAGAGCGTGGTCATGGGGGAAGGGTAGTGCGGGGCGCGAGGCTCTCCGGAGGCTGTTCCACACCGCGAGACGGGACGAAACCCCGCATCTCAGAACGGGTGGACCCCCACAGGAGTGGCCGGTGCGGGGCCGTAGCCCTCGGCGATGCGCTGGTGGTAGGTCTCGCGGTCGATGACCTCCAGGCCGACGATCTCCCAGGGCGGCAGCCCGGCGGTCTGCCGGTGCTCGCCCCACAGGCGCAGCGCGACGGCTGCCGCGTCGTGCAGGTCGCGGGCCTCCTCCCAGTACCGGATCTCCGCGTGGTCGCCGGCGTATCTGCTGGTCAGCAGGAAGGGGTGGTCGTGGGCGAGCTGTTCCAGGGCCCGCCGCAGGTCCTGCAGGGGGACGCGTTCCCCGGAGACGCTGAGGGTGACGTGCCACAGGCGGGGCAGGTCCTTGGGCTCCTCGTAGGTGTCCCCGGCCGCGACGCTCGTCAGAGCACCGCGGGACGCCGCCCCAGGACGGACTCGTCTCACGACGGCCTCCTTCACGCATGGCCCCTTGACGGAACGTGTCCCTTCAACATGTCCCCGCGACAAAGTTGAGCAGGCCGCAGGGCTCCGCGTGGCGGTTTTACGGAACGTCCCCCACCGGGGTCCCCCGGCGTGCCCGGCTTCCGGGGCGCCCGGCCGGCGGTCAGGGGTGCAGGAGTACCAGGTCGTCCCGGTGCACGACCTCGCGTTCGTAGGCCGGGCCCAGCTCGCGTGCCAGCTCGCGGGTCGAACGCCCGAGCAACTGGGGCAGCTCCTTGGCGTCGAAGTTGACGAGCCCGCGCGCCACCGCGCGCCCGGCGCGGTCCCGCAGCTCGACCGGGTCCCCGGCGCCGAACTCGCCGGTGACGGCGGCGATCCCGGCCGGCAGCAGCGAGGTGCGCCGCTCGACCACCGCGCGCACGGCGCCGTCGTCCAGGGTGAGCGAGCCCTGCGGGGTGGAGGCGTGCTGGAGCCAGAGCAGCCGGTCGGCGGAGCGCTTGCCGGTGGGGTGGAAGCAGGTGCCGGTGTCGCCGCCCGCGAGGGCGTCGGCGGCGTGCACGGCGTTGGTGAGCACCACGGGGATACCGGCGGCGGCCGCGATCCGGGCGGCCTCGACCTTGGTGACCATGCCCCCGGTGCCGACGCCCGCCTTGCCCGCGCTGCCGATCTCGACACCGCTGAGGTCGGCCGGGCCACGCACCTCGGCGATGCGGGCGGTGCCGGGGCGGGCGGGGTCGCCGTCGTAGACGCCGTCGATGTCGGAGAGGAGCACCAGCAGGTCGGCGTGGACGAGGTGGGCGACAAGGGCGGCGAGGCGGTCGTTGTCGCCGAAGCGGATCTCGTCGGTGGCGACGGTGTCGTTCTCGTTGACGATCGGGAAGGCGCCCATCGCGAGCAGCTTGTCCAGGGTGCGGGAGGCGTTGCGGTGGTGGGCGCGGCGGCTCATGTCGTCGCTGGTGAGCAGGACTTGGCCGACGCGGACGCCGTAGCGGGCGAAGGAGGCGGTGTAGCGGGCGACCAGCAGGCCCTGGCCGACGCTGGCGGCGGCCTGCTGGCGGGCGAGGTCCTTGGGGCGGCGCTCCAGGCCGAGCGGGGCGAGTCCGGCGGCGATGGCGCCGGAGGAGACGAGCACGATCTCCCGCTCCCCGCCACCGCGCACCTTCGCCAGCACGTCGACCAGTGCGTCCACGCGGTCCGCGTCGAGCCCTCCGGCGGCGGTGGTCAGTGAGGAGGACCCCACCTTGACGACGATCCGCCGGGCCTCGCCCACGGTCTGCCTTGCGCTTGCCACCTTGCCCGCTTTCCTCTCGCACCGGTCCGGCTGCGTGTGCCCGCAATCTACGTGAATGGGAGCGGGCGGTGCAGCCGGGTTTCAGCAGGCGGACGACCCGGTCCGGCGACGGCGGAAAGTGCGGACGGGGCACGTTCTGCGACCATGGAGCCCATGCGAAACGGCGGTGCGGTGCGAGCGGTAGCGGCTGCGGTGGGCGGGGCGTTGCTCGTCCTCGGTGCGGCGGGGTGCGGGGGTCCGGGGCACCCGGAGCGCGGGGACCAGGGTGCCGTGCAGGGCCGCGACGACAGAAAGCCGGCCGAGGCGGCGCTGAAGCGGGTGCCCGGCGTCGGGGACCGGCTGTGGAACCGCGTGCCCGGTGAGTCCCGGCAGGTGCTGCTGGTCTCCGGCAAGGGGCGCGACTCGGCGGACTCACGCGCGGCGCTGTACTCGAAGAAGGGCTCCACCTGGACGCGGGAGCGTTCCTGGGCCACGCACAACGGCCGCAAGGGCTGGGCGACCGACCATCACGAGGACGATCTGCGCAGCCCGGTCGGGGTGTTCACGCTGAGCGACGCCGGCGGGGTGCTGGCCGCGCCCGAGGCCAGGCTGCCGTACACCGAGTCGGCCGCCTTCCAGGCACCGCACTTCTGGAAGAAGTCGTACTGGCACGACTTCGATCTCGTCATCGCCATCGACTACAACCGGGTCAGGGGCACCGCGCCCAACGACCAGACCCGGCCGCAGGGGCAGTCCAAGGGCGGCGGCATCTGGCTGCACATGGACCACGGCAGCGGTACTTCGGCGTGCGTGAGCCAGTCCAAGGCGGACATGGAGTACCTGCTGCGCACGCTCGACCCGAAGAGGCATCCGGTCGTGGTGATGGGTGACGAGGCGGACCTGAAGGCGTGAAAGCCACGGCGGACTGAACGGCGAATCCCGTGTGCGCCGTCAATTCGCCGCCCGTGACGGCGGCGCACATCAATTCAGGCCGCCTTCATGCCGTCACCGGAAAACGCCGGTGCGGGAATTCCACACCGGTGCTCTCACGCCATGACGCGTGACGTGGATATATCCGCGCAATATATCCACGCAACTCGGACATCACACACAAACAACAGTCGGCTTTCCGTCACGGATGGCCGGATGTGGGCCGAAGCACAACATCCGCACACTCATCCCCCGCGGTCCACTTCGCCTCACCGATCGGCAACACTTGCGTCACGACTGTGGAACCGGTCCGCCCTGGGGGCCGCCCGCGCCTTGGCCCTCGTGGCCGGGTCTTCGCCGTTCCCTCACGAGCGGCGACGTGGACCGCGAGGGGACGGCCGGCTCCCGTGAGGCAGGCCACCCGTCGGCAACGGCCGTCTCAGGGGGGCGTAGGCTACGATTATCCGCACGTTTACCTTGCCCTCCCTGTACCTCTCGCGCCTCGCCGCGGTTCACGCGACGGGGCGCAGTTGAGTTTGATCGACAGTCTCAGGAGCCCCGAAGCATGCCAATTGCGAATGGAAACGCTTCGCCGAAAATCAGCGTTGTCGTCCCCGTTTACAAAGTCCAGGGATACCTGCGCGCATGCTTGGATTCCATCCTCTCGCAGTCGTTCGGCGATTTCGAGGTCATAGCCATCGATGACCACTCGCCCGACTCCTGCGGTCGCATACTCGACGAGTACGCCGCCCTCGACAGCCGCGTCGTACCGGTGCACCTCGAGGTGAACCAGGGCATCGGCAAGGCGCGCGACGCCGGCGCGCTGAAGGCGCGGGGCGAGTACATCCTGTTCCTGGACAGCGACGACACCCTCGCCGAGGGCGCGCTGCAGGCGATAGCCGAGCGGCTCGACGTCACGGGCGACCCGGACATCCTGCTGCTCAACCACGTCCGCACCTACTGGAACAACCGGGTCCAGGCGAGCGCGGCCGGTGAACTGCTCAGCAGCGCCGGCACGGACGTCTTCACCGCGCTGGAGCGTCCCGAGTTCCTCACCATGTTCGCCGTCGTGTGGAACCGTGTGTACCGGCGTGACTTCTACGTCACCGACCACAACTTCACCTTCACCGACGGCATCTACGAAGACGCCCTCATGGTCTACAAGACCATGCTGACCGCGGAGACCATCGCCGCGCTCGACCACGTCTGCGTCGAGTACCGCCAGCGCCGCCAGGGCAACTCCATGCGCACGCCCGGCCGCAAGCACTTCGGCATCTTCGAGCAGTACGCCCGGCTCTTCGAGTTCCTCGACGAGCACCCCGACACGAAGCCGGTGCGCGCCCTGCTCTTCGAGCGCATGGCCAGCCACTTCCTGTTCACCCTCATGCGTGAGGACCGCATCGTCCCCAAGGACCGCGCGGAGTTCTTCAAGCTGTCGGCCGCCCAGTACAAGCGGTACCGGCCCCGTGACTTCGTCCTCCCCGAGGGCTCGCAGGGCGTCAGGTTCCAGTTGCTCGAGCGCGGTTCCTACGCGGCGTACGCGGCCGTGACGTTCGCCGCCGACACCCGCCGCCAGGTCGTCCAGCGGGCCACGAAGGCCAAGCACAAGCTCGGCAAGACCGCCTACAACCGGCTCTACCGGCTGCACCTGCGCCGCCCCGTCGACGAGAACCTCGCCGTCTACGCCGCCTACTGGAACCGCGGCGTCGCCTGCAACCCCGCCGCCATCTACGAGAAGGCGAAGGAACTGGCGCCGAACGTCCACGGCGTCTGGGTCATCAAGAAGGACGCGGTGGACACCGTCCCGGCGGGCGTCGACTACGTCGTGGCGAACTCGCCGCGGTACTGGGAGGTCATGGCTCGCGCCAAGTACCTCGTCAACAACGTCAACTTCCCGAACGACATCGTGAAGCGCCCGGACCAGGTCCACCTGCAGACGCACCACGGCACCCCGCTCAAGCAGATGGGCATCGACCAGCAGAAGTACCCGGCGGCGGCCAAGAACATGAGCTTCGGCAAGATGCTGGAGCGGGCCGACAAGTGGGACCTGAGCCTGACCTCGAACCGGCACTCCTCGGAGATCTGGGAGCGGGTCTACCCCTGCGCGTTCGAGGGCGTCGAGTACGGCTACCCGCGCAACGACGTCTACTACCGCGCCACCGCCGAGGACGTCGTCCGCATCCGCGCCGAGCTGGGCATCGAGCCGGGCAAGACCGCCATCCTGTACTGCCCGACGGTGCGCGACTACCAGAAGGGCTACGTGCCCCGCATCGACCTGGAGCGGTTCTGCCGTGAACTCGGCCCCGACCACGTCGTGCTGGTCCGTACCCACTACTTCTACGGCAGCGACCCCCGCCTGGAGGCGCTCCAGGAGCGCGGCCTGATCAAGGACGTGTCGAAGTACCCGGTGGTGGAGGACCTCTGCCTGGCCGCCGACGCGCTGATCACCGACTACTCCTCCATCATGTTCGACTACGCGTGCCTGGACCGCCCGATCGTCACGTACGCGGACGACTGGGAGGTCTACAGCCGGGCCCGCGGCGTCTACTTCGACATCCTCTCCGGGAAGCCGGGTGAGACCCCGGGCGCGACCGCGACCAGCGAGGACGAGCTGATCGAGGTCTTCCGTTCCGGCGAGTGGAAGAGCGACAAGGCGACCGAGCTGCGCTCGGCGTTCCGCGAGCGGTTCGTGCAGTTCGACGACGGCAACGCGGCGGAGCGTGTGGTGCGCCGCCTGTTCCTCGACCAGGAGGCCACCCCCGAGGTGCTGCCGCTGGACGAGCGGACCCCGGCGCCGGCGCCTTCCACCCTGGCCAAGGCCCGCATCCCGCGTCAGCCGTCCGGCGAGTCCGGTCTGATCAACGTCTGATCAACGTCTGACACCCGACGCGAAAGAGGGCGGGCCGGAGAGATTCTCTCCGGCCCGCCCTCTTTCGCGTATCCGTCAGCCTTCAGCCGTCAACCGCCGGCCGGCGCCGGGCGCCGGCCGGGTGACCGCCTCAGAAGGGCTCGAAGTCGTCGAACTCCCGCTGGGCCTCGTCGCGTTCGGCCTGGCGGTCCCTGCGGCGCTGGGCCGCCGGACGCTCCTCCTCCAGGCGGTGGTCCTCGCCACGACGGCCGAGCATCTCGGCGCCGGCGGTGACCGTGGGCTCCCAGTCGAAGACGACCGCGTTCTCCTCGGGGCCGATGGCGACGCCGTCGCCCGTGCGGGCGCCCGCCTTCATCAGCCTGTCCTCGACACCGAGGCGGTTGAGGCGGTCGGCCAGGTAGCCGACGGCCTCGTCGTTGTTGAAGTCGGTCTGGCGCACCCAGCGCTCCGGCTTCTCGCCGCGCACCCGGAACAGCGGCTCGCCGTCGATCTCCTCGCGGGTGACGGTGAAGCCCGCGTCGTCCACGGCCTTGGGCCGGATGACGATCCGCGTCGCCTCCTCCTGAGGCTTGGCGGCACGCGCCTGGCCGACCAGGTCACCGAGGGCGAACGTCAGCTCGCGCAGGCCGGTGTGGGCCACCGCGGAGACCTCATAGACGCGGTAGCCGCGCTCCTCCAGCTCGGGGCGGACCATCTCGGCGAGGTCCTTGCCGTCGGGCACGTCGATCTTGTTGAGGACGACGATGCGGGGCCGGTCGTCCAGGCCGCCGTACTGACGCAGCTCCTCCTCGATGATGTCGAGGTCGGAGAGCGGGTCGCGGTCGGACTCCAGCGTGGCGGTGTCCAGCACGTGCACCAGCACCGAGCAGCGCTCCACGTGGCGCAGGAACTCCAGGCCCAGGCCCTTGCCCTGGCTGGCGCCGGGGATCAGACCGGGCACGTCGGCGATGGTGTAGACGGTCGAGCCGGCCGTCACCACGCCGAGGTTGGGCACCAGGGTGGTGAAGGGGTAGTCCGCGATCTTCGGCTTGGCGGCGCTGAGCACCGAGATCAGCGAGGACTTGCCCGCGCTCGGGTAGCCGACCAGGGCCACGTCGGCGACGGTCTTCAGCTCCAGGACCACGTCCTGGAGGTCACCGGGCTCACCGAGCAGCGCGAAGCCGGGGGCCTTGCGGCGGGCGCTGGCGAGCGCCGAGTTGCCGAGGCCGCCCCGGCCGCCCTGCGCGGCGATGAAGGAGGTGCCGTGGCCGATGAGGTCGGCCAGCACGTTGCCCTCCTTGTCCAGGACGACCGTGCCGTCCGGGACGGGGAGGACCAGGTCCTGGCCGTCCTTGCCGGAGCGGTGGCCGCCCTCACCGGGCTTGCCGTTGGTGGCCTTGCGGTGCGGGGAGTGGTGGTAGTCGAGCAGCGTGGTCACGGACTGGTCGACGGTGAGGATGATGTCGCCGCCCCGCCCGCCGTTGCCGCCGTCCGGACCGCCGAGCGGCTTGAACTTCTCACGGTGGACGGAGGCACAGCCGTGGCCCCCGTTACCCGCGGCGACGTGCAGTTCGACGCGGTCCACGAAGGTGGTCATGGTTCGGTGCCTCCAGAAAAGTACGGGTAATACCTATGTCAACACGCGAAAGGCGGACCCGCCTTCCCGACCGGGAAGTGAGGTCCGCCTCGCGCAGCTTTTACGCTCGCGGCCGTGAATCAGAGGATTCAGGCGACCGGAACGATGTTCACGACCTTGCGGCCGCGGTGGGTACCGAACTCCACCGCACCGGGCAGCAGCGCGAACAGCGTGTCGTCGCCGCCACGGCCGACGCCGGCGCCCGGGTGGAAGTGGGTGCCGCGCTGGCGGATGAGGATCTCACCAGCGCTGACGACCTGACCGCCGAAGCGCTTCACGCCGAGCCGCTGGGCATTGGAGTCGCGACCGTTCCGGGTGGACGATGCGCCCTTCTTGTGTGCCATGTCTTCTCAGTCCCTTACTTCGCAGCCGCGGGGATCTCAGTGACCTTGATCGCCGTGTACTGCTGGCGGTGGCCCTGACGACGGCGGTAGCCGGTCTTGTTCTTGTAGCGCAGAATGTCGATCTTCTGGCCCTTGTGGTGGTCCACGATCTCGGCCTGGACCTTGATGCCGGCCAGCACCCACGGGTCGCTGGTCACGGAGTCGCCGTCGACAACGAGCAGGGTCGAAAGCTCGACCGTGTCGCCAACATTGGCGGTGGAAATCTTGTCAACCTCAACGATGTCGCCGACAGCAACCTTGTGCTGGCGACCACCGCTGCGCACGATGGCGTACACGCGGATCTCACTTTCGCTCGAAGAACGGCACCCCCGCAGGCCAGCCGGACCGGCAGAACACCATGCACGACCTCTCCCGACCGCCCAGGGCGACCGGGAGGAGAAGGTTTACGGGGATGTGGCATGTTCAGATGACACGCCGACGGCCAAGGGTACGGGCGCGTCCACGTACGGGTCAAACCGGGCCCTGGTCAGCGGTTCAGCGAGGCCGTGTAATCGGCGTACGACTGCCGGATCCGGTCCGCGGACAGGTCCAGGTGCTCCAGGATCGTGTAGCGGCCAGGCCGGGTCTCCGGCGCGAACTCCACGGCCCGCACGAACTCGTCCACGCTGAACCCCATCTCCTCGGCCAGCACCGGCAGCCCGTGCCTGCGCAGCGAGGCGGCCATGAGGAACGAGCCCTCGTGGTCGCCGCGCAGGTGCATGGCGAAGGCCGCGCCGAAGCCGCACTGCTCACCGTGACTGGCCGCGCGCTTGGGGTAGAGCAGGTCGAACGCGTGGCTGATCTTGTGGCAGGCGCCCGAGGCGGGACGCGTGTGACCGGCGATCGACATGGCGATGCCGGACATCACGAGGCCCTCGGCGAGCACGGTGAGGAAGGGGTCGTCGCCGCAGCCGCCGGGGTGCCTGAGCACCGCCTCGCCGGCCTGGCGGGCCATGGCGGCGGCGAGACCGTCGATCTTCTCGCCGTTGACCCGGTTGGCCAGCTCCCAGTCCGCGACCGCCGAGATGTTCGACACGGCGTCCCCGATGCCGGAGCGCACGAAGCGCACCGGCGTCTCCCGGATGATGTCCAGGTCGATCAGCAGCGCGATGGGCGAGGGCACGCCGTACGAGCCCCGGCCCGCGTCGTTGTCCAGGATGGACACCGGCGAGCAGATGCCGTCGTGGGAGAGGTTGGTGGCGACCGCGACCAGCGGCAGGCCGATGCGGGCCGCCGCGTACTTGGCGCAGTCGATGACCTTCCCGCCGCCCAGGCCGACCACGGCGTCGTAGCGGCCCGACTTCATCTCGTCGGCGAGCCGTACGGCGTCGTCCAGCGTGCCGCCGCCGACCTCGTACCAGGTGGCACCCGGCAACTGCGGCGCGACCCGCTCCCGCAGCCGGGCGCCGGAACCGCCGCTGACCGCGACGGCGAGGCGGCCGGAGTGCGAGATGCGCTGGTCGGCGAGGATGCTGGCCAGGTCCGCGAGGGCACCCGGCCGGACATCCACGACCACCGGCGAGGGGATGAGCCGGGTCAGTATCGGCACGCGATCTCCCGTCCCCGTGCGAGGTCGTCGTGGTTGTCGATCTCGACCCAGGAGACGTCGCCGATGGGCTGGACGTCGACCTTGAAGCCGCGGTTCACCAGCTCCTGGTAACCGTCCTCGTAGTAGAGCTGCGGGTCACGCTCGAAGGTCGCACGCAGCGCGTCGGCCAGCTCCTCCGCCGCGTCGCCCTCGATGAGGGTCACGCCGATGTACTCGCCGGTCGCCTCGGCCGGGTCCATCAGCTTGGTGATCTTCTGGACACCCTTCTCGGGGTCCACGACGACCTTCATCTCCTCGTCCGCCAGGGACTTCACCGTGTCCAGCGCGAGGATGATCTTCTTGCCCTCACCGCGCGCGGCGAGCAGCGTCTTCTCGACCGAGACCGGGTGCACGGTGTCGCCGTTGGCGAGGATCACGCCGTCCTTCAGCGCGTCCCGGCCGCACCACAGGGAGTAGGCGTTGTTCCACTCCTCGGCCTTGTCGTTGTCGATCAGCGTGATCTTCAGACCGTACTTGGCCTCCAGGGCCGCCTTACGGTCGTAGACGGCTTCCTTGCGGTAGCCGACGATCACACCGACCTCCGTCAGACCGACCTCCGCGAAGTTCCCCAGCGTCAGGTCCAGCACCGTCAGCGACTCCTCGTCGCCTTCCGGGCCCACCGGCACCAGAGCCTTGGGCAGCGTGTCGGTGTAGGGGCGCAGACGCCGTCCGGCGCCGGCCGCCAGCACGAGACCTATCATCGCGGGTTCTCCTTACTTCCCCGGTTTCCGGGGTGTGGGGGGACAGCCGTGTGGCCCTGCCGCGAGCGACAGGACCACACAGGGGTTGTTCGGTTCAGCTCTCGTCGTCCGACGCGGAGACCGTGGCGGTCTTCTTCGCCGTCGACTTGGCGGCCGTCTTGGCGGTCTTGGTGGCCGCCTTCTTGGCCGTCGTCTTCTTCGCCGTAGTCGTCTTGGCAGCCGTCTTCTTGGCGGCCGTCGTCTTCTTGGCGGCGGTGGCCTTCTTCGCGGCCGTCTTCTTCGCCGGTGCCTTCTTGGCCGCCTTGCGGGCGGTCTTCTTGGCGGGCGCGGCCTCCTCGGCCTCCGCCTCGGCGGCGGGCGCCTCAGCGGCCGGCTCCGGCGCGGACGACGGGACGACCAGGACGGCCGTCTCCTCCGACGCGGTCGGCGCGGTGGCCTTGCGGACCGCGCGGCGGCGCGGACGGGCCGGGGCGGCGCTCTCGGCGGGCGCCTCCGCGGCCGCCGGGGCGGCCTCCGGCTCCGGCTCGGCCACCGGCGCGGGCTCGGCGACGGTCACCACGGCGGCCTCGGACCCGGCCGGCGAACCGGCGGGCGCGGACACCTTGCGGGTGACCCGGCGACGGGCACGGCCCTTGGGCGCGGCCTCCTCGGCGGCGGGCTCGGGCGCGACCACCGGGTCCTCGGCGGCCATGGGCTCGGCCTGCGCCTCGGCGGCGGGCTCGGGCTGGACGGGACGGGCGGCGGCCTCGTCGGCGGTGACCGACGCGGCGGTCGGCGCCTCCTCGGCGGCCCGCTCGAAGCGTTCGGCCTGCGCGGCGCTGCGGCGGCTGCCCTCCTTCGGCGCACCGGCCGGGCTCGAGGCCCGACGGCCGGCCCGGCGGCGCGAGCGGCCACGGCCCGCGGCCGCCTCCGCCTCGGCGACGGAGCTGTACAGCTCCTCGTCCGGGTTGTACTCCGGCGAGGTCAGCGCGAGCGGCTCGGCGGCTTCGGCGGCCACCTCGGCGGCCGTCTCGAAGTCCGCGTCGGGCGCCTCGGCCACGGCCGTCTCCACCGTCACGACGTCGTCGCCCTCGTGGGTGTGGCCGTCGCCGCCGCGGCCGCGCTTCTTGCGCTTGCCGCCACCGCCGCCGCCGGCGGACGTGGGCTGCTCCATGTGGACGATGACACCGCGGCCGTTGCAGTGGACGCAGTTCTCGGAGAAGGACTCCAGCAGACCCTGGCCGACCCGCTTACGGGTCATCTGCACCAGGCCCAGCGAGGTCACCTCGGCCACCTGGTGCTTGGTCCGGTCCCGGCCCAGGCACTCCAGCAGACGGCGCATGACCAGGTCCCGGTTGGACTCCAGCACCATGTCGATGAAGTCGATGACGATGATGCCGCCGAGGTCGCGCAGCCGGAGCTGGCGCACGATCTCCTCGGCCGCCTCCAGGTTGTTCCTGGTGACCGTCTCCTCGAGGTTGCCGCCCTGACCGGTGAACTTGCCGGTGTTGACGTCGATGACGACCATCGCCTCGGTCCGGTCGATCACCAGCGAACCGCCGCTGGGCAGCCAGACCTTGCGGTCCAGCGCCTTGGCGAGCTGCTCGTCGATCCGGTACGTGGCGAAGACATCGACCTCGCTGGTCCACTTCTGGAGCCGGTCGGTGAGGTCCGGGGCGACGTGGGAGACGTAGCCGTGGATGGTCTGCCACGCCTCGTCACCGCTGACGATGACCTTGGAGAAGTCCTCGTTGAAGATGTCGCGCACGACGCGGACGGTCATGTCCGGCTCGCCGTACAGCAGCGTCGGGGCGTTGCCCGTCTTCGCCTTCTTCTTGATCTCCTCCCACTGCGCCTGGAGCCGCTCGACGTCACGGCGCAGCTCGTCCTCGCTCGCGCCCTCGGCGGCGGTGCGCACGATCACGCCCGCGTCCTCGGGGACGATCTTCTTGAGGATGGTCTTCAGCCGGGCGCGCTCGGTGTCGGGCAGCTTGCGGCTGATGCCGGTCATCGAGCCCTCGGGGACGTACACGAGGTAGCGGCCCGGCAGGGAGACCTGGCTGGTGAGGCGGGCGCCCTTGTGGCCGATCGGGTCCTTGGTCACCTGGACCAGGACCGGCTGGCCGGACTTGAGCGCGACCTCGATACGGCGCGGCCCGTTGGCCATGCCGAGCGCCTCGAAGTTGACCTCACCGGCGTACAGGACGGCGTTGCGGCCCTTGCCGATGTCGATGAAGGCGGCCTCCATGGACGGCAGCACGTTCTGGACCTTGCCCAGGTAGACGTTGCCGACGTACGAGGTGGCCTGCTCCTTGTTGACGTAGTGCTCGACGAGCACGCCGTCCTCCAGGACGCCGATCTGGGTGCGCTCGCCGTGCTGGCGCACGACCATCACCCGCTCGACGGCCTCGCGCCGGGCCAGGAACTCGGCCTCGGTGATGATCGGCACGCGGCGGCGGCCCTGCTCGCGGCCCTCGCGGCGGCGCTGCTTCTTGGCCTCCAGGCGGGTCGAGCCCTTGATGGACTGGACCTCGTCGGACGGCTCGGCGGCCTTGCGGGGCTCGCGGACCTTGACGACGGTGCGCTCGGGGTCGTCACCGGCCTCGGCCTCGCCCCCGGAGTCACCGGCGCGGCGGCGACGGCGCCGACGGCGGCGGCTGGAGCTGGAGCCACCGGACTCCTCGCCCCGCGCGTCCTCGGCGTCCTCGGCGTCCTCCTCGGCCTGCTCGGCGGTGTCCTCGGCGTCCTGCTCGGCCTGCTCGGCGGCCAGGTCGCCGGACTCGCCGTCCGTGCCCTCGCCGTTCTCGTCACCGTCGTAGGCGTCACCACGGCGGCGGCGGCGGCCGCCCCGGCGGCGACGGCGGCGCGAACCGGAGTCGTCCGAGCCCTCGGCGTCGTCGGAGTCGTCGGAGTCGTCGCCCTCGGCGAGGTCCTCGGCCGGCTCCGGCTTCTCCTCGACGGCGCGGGTCTCCTCGGCGGGGGCGCCACGGCGGCGACGGCGACGGCGGCCGTTGTCGGCGCGCTCGTCGGCGAAGTTCTCGGTGGCGGCGGTGTCCTCGGGCTTCGCGGTCTCCTCGGGCTCCTCGGTCTCACGCGCACCGGCGGCCTGGGCCGCGGCCTCGGCGGCGGCGCGCTGCGGGGTCTGGAACCTCGGCTCGGTGAAGACCGGCGCCTGGAAGGTGGCCACGGCGGGACGCGCGGTGCGGCGCGGGGCGTCGCCCTCGGCGGGGGCGGGCGCGGAGAACCCGCCCGCGGCCTTCACGGCGCGGCGACGGCGGCGCGGGCCACCCTCGGCCTCGGTCGTCTCGGGCGCGCTCTGCGTCGCCTTGCGGGCGGCGCGCGGCTCGGCCTCGACGGCCTCGGGCTTCTCCTCGGCGGCGGCCGGGGCACCGGCGGGCGCGGAGGCACGGCGGGTGGCACGACGGCGCGCGCGGCCGGCGGGAGCGGCCTCGGTCTCGGTCTCCGCCTCGGCGGCGGGGGCCGGCTCGGCGACCGGCTCGGCCTCGGGGGTCTCCTCGGCGGCGGCCGGGGTCTCGGCGGGCGCGGACACCCGGCGGGTGGCACGGCGGCGCGTACGACCGGCGGGAGCTGCCTCGGTCCGGGTCTCGGGCTCGGCCTCGGCCTCGGGCTCGGCGGCCTGGGCCGGGGCCGGCTCGGCCTCGGTGGCGGCGGCTTCGGCGGCGGGCGCGGAGGCACGGCGCGTCGCACGGCGGCGCGGGCGGGCGGCCGGGGCGGCCTCGGTCTCGGGCTGGGCGTCCGCCTCGGCGGCCGGCGCCGGTTCGGCGGGCGTCTCGGCGGCGGGCGCGGTCTCGGGCGCCTCGGCGGCCTTCGGCGCACCGGCCGGGGCGGAGGCGCGGCGGGTGGCGCGGCGGCGCGGACGCGCGGCCGGGGTCTCGGTGGCGGACTCGGCGGCCGCGGCGGCCTTCTGGTCCTCGGTGTCCTGGGCCACGTCGGCCTCCTCGGGCTTGTTGTCCTCGGCGGCGACCGGAGCGGGCGAACCGGCGGGCGCGGAGGCCCGGCGGCGGGAACGGCGCGGTGCGGGCGCGGTGGAGGTCTCGGCGGACTCGGCCTGCTCGGCGGCGGACGCGGCCGGTACGGCCGTCTCGGTGACGGTGGCGGCCTCCGCCGTCGCCGGTGACCCGGCGGGCGCGGCGGCGCGGCGGGTGGTGCGGCGGCGCGGCCGGGCGGCCGGCTCGGCGGGGGCCTCGGGGGTCTCGGCCTCGGCCGCCGGGGCGGCGGCCTCCGGCTGTGCGGTGGTCTCGGTGCCGGTGGCGCCGGGCGAACCCGCCGGGCGGGAAGCGGCGCGGCGACGCCTGCGCGGAGGCAGGGTGTCGCTGGGGGTGTTCAGTTCGGAGCCCTCGTTGGGCTCGGTCGGTTCGAGCATGCGGGCATTTCTCCCGTCGGAGCTCCCGGTCGCCGCGCCTGGTCCGGGGCCGGTCTCGTAAGACCGGCCACCGCTGACGTCCGCGGCCCGCGCTGAGCGCGATGGCCGCCGTCCGGGGCGCGGGCGCCGCACGGGAGCACTCTGTGTCCTGTCTCACCGGTTCCGTACGCCTTGTCGGTACGGCCTGGCGAAAGTCTTCTGGTCGGTGCGCTGCCCGACCCAGGTGGCTCCCGAGTACGAGGGCGGCGCTACGGCGTCCGTCCCTACGCGGAACCTTCCGGCATCGGCGCCGTCGCGGTGGCAGTTGGTTCGGCCTTCGGGGCCGGGGCTGCCTCGCGGTCGGGCGCGAGCGGGTCGGTCACCGTGCCGGTCTCTTCATCGAACAGCCCCTGCGCCAGCCTGGTCACCGCTGCGGGGACCGGCGGCGCCAGGTCGGCCACGGCGCGAAGACCGGACAGGACGTCGTCGGGTCGTACGGCAGGCGTCACGTGCCGAACAACCAGGCGCAGTATCGCACAGGGCTGGTCGCTGGGCCTATCAGCCGACTCGTCCCGCGTTTCCAGGGTGACGACGGCGGAGCGGGCGTCGAAGGTGCGGACGCCGTTCTTGGCCATGCGCTGCACCTCGACCGTCTCCGCCGCCATGAAGGCCGCGGTGGCGGTTTCGGCGGCCTCGGGGGTCACGCCGTCCAGCCGCAGCTCCCACACGGAGGCGGTGAGCCGGTCGGCGAGCCCCGAGGTGCGGCCCTCGACGGCGTCGACGATGTCGAGCCCGGTGGGCATCGAGTCGTCGAGCAGGGCGCGCAGGGTCTCGGGATCGCGCGCCGCGGTCAGCGCGATCTCCAGGTACTCCGCCTCACTGCCCGTGCCGGTGGGTGCGGCATTGGCGTACGACACCTTCGGGTGCGGCGTGAACCCCGCCGAGTACGCCATGGGTACGTCGGCGCGGCGCAGCGCACGCTCGAAAGCGCGCTGGAAGTCACGGTGGCTGGTGAACCGGAGGCGGCCGCGCTTGGTGTAACGCAGTCGGATGCGCTGTACCGCGGGTGCGGGCGGCGGGCCTTCGGGCTGTCGCTTGCCCAGTGTCCTAGTCCTTCGTGAGAACGGTCGTGCTGCCACCAAGAGTACGTGGATCGGGCTGCTGAGGTTCCCGCCGGTCCACCACGACCGGCCGGCGGGGGTCGCCGAAGAGTGCTCGGCGCAGGTCCCGGCGGGTCTCGCGGAGGGTGTCGCGGGCGGTGGCGAGGGTCTGCCGGGTGACCCGTCGGACCTCGCGCGCGGCTTGGGCGGCGGGCCGCAGGACCGCGTCGCGCACGAGGTGGCCGACGGGCGTGAGGAGGGTCCGGTACACCCAGCGAGCGGGCTCCACGAAGATCCACCGGAAGAGGGTCCCCAAGGCCCGGCCGACGACACGGGAGAGGCGCCCGGCGATCCGCCAGGCGTGTCCGAGCGCGTCGGCGACCTCGCGCCCGACGACGGCGAGCACCCGGCCGACGGGGGCGAGGACCCAGCGCCACAGGGCCAGGGCGGGCAGCACGAACAGGATGCGGAGCGTCCAGTACAGGACCGCGCCCACCCCGGTGACCAGGGCGTCCGCGAGCCATGTCAGCGCACGCCCGACCGGCGCCAGCACCCAGGCGTACATGAGGCGGGCCGGGACGACGAGCAGGTACCGGACGAGCCAGGCGGCACCGGCGTACACGCCGAGCCCGGCGGCGGCCAGCAGCGCGCCCACGCCCCGCGCGAGCCACGCCAGGCCCCGGCCGACCGGTGCGAGCAGGTGCGCGCCGACCCACACCAGGCCCGCGCCCACGCCCAGCGCGGCCCACCGGAAGGCATGGCCTAGCGGGGTCAGGACATGGACGTACACCCAGCTCAGCGGCGTCACGACCAGCACACGGCCGAGCCAGCCCAGCGCCTGGGCCACCGGGACGAGCACCCAGCGCCACAGGGCCACGAAGGGCCATACGAAGAGGGCCCGGCCGACCCACAGCAGCGCGCGTCCGAGGGGTCGCAGCACGGTGGCGTGCAGGAACCGGGCGGCGACGACCAGCGCGTCCCACACCAGCCGAACCGGCACCACGAGCACCAGCACGACGATCCGCACGGGCAGCCGGACGGCGACGACGAGGCAGCCCTCCGGGGGCTGCGGGGCGGACGGCTTGTCGAGGTCCATACCGGCATAGACGCCACCGGACCGGTTTCGGATGCCTGTCAGACCGCCGGGGTCACCCGCGCCTTGTACGTCTCCGGGTAGCGCTGGGTGAACTTGACCGCGATCACCAGCAGGGCGATGGGGATGACCCAGTTGAACCAGTCGTCCTGGCCGGGGAAGTGGATGGCGAGCCAGGTGGAGGCCGTCATCAGGGCGAAGGTGACGCCCCAGAACGTGGTGAGGACCCGGTTGATGTGCCGGAAGACGGGCGAGTCCCAGAACTGACGCGGGGTCGACTCGCGGGCGTACTGCGCGGTGAAGGGGTCGTACAGCAGCGAGGCGAACGCCACGACGGCGACCAGGCCGTTGGAGATGACCTGGGCGTAGGTCTCCAGCCAGATCAGCTCCGAGCGGTTCAGGGCGAGGGCGAGGACGGAGAGGACGGCGAAGAACACGATGCCGACCGCGTCGAGGATGCGGATCTTCCCGTGCAACAGGTCCTGACTGGCCAGCACGAGGGAGGCGACCAGCGCGGCGAGGGCGGCGTACTCCCAGGTACTGGGACTGGCCACCACGCCGAAGATGATCCATGGGGCGAACGAGAGGAACACGCTGCCGGTACCGACGGGCTTCTTGGCCGCCGAGGTCTGTTCCGTGGTCGCCTGCTGCACCATGAGGACGTCCTCCCGTGCGGTGTGCCGTCGTCGTCGTGGGATGTCGCGGGCCCGCCCCCTCCCCCATCGTCGCGCCGCGCGCCCCGGCCCGCACTCCACCCGTGGTGCGGTCCGGCGGCCGGGCACCTACCGTGAGAGGTGCGGTCCGGACGAGCGAGGGGTTCCCCCGGCATGTCCTGGAGCCGTCATGAGGTTTCGCTTCAGCGAGAACGACCAGTTCGACTACGAGATCCTGCTCGCCCTCGGTTCGGTGTGGCGGCAGGGAGCGGACGCGGGCGAAGTGCTCAGCACCGCCGCGTCGGTGGCGGACGGGGATGGTCAGGCGTGGTTCGACGCCTGGCTGGACCTGGGCCGCCGCGTCCGGGTGGAGGCGGAGGAGTGCGCGGCGGCCGGCCACCTGGTGAGCGCGCGCGAGGGCTGGCTGCGCGCGGCCGGCTACCTCGGCACCGCGATGGTGGGCGTGGACGCGGTCCCGGACGCGGGCAAACGCGCGGCGGAGGCTTTCGCCGAGCACCGTGCCTGCCTGGACCGGTTCCTGCTGGCCTGCGACCCGCCCGCGGAACCGGTGTCGATCCCCTACGAGGACACCACGCTGCCCGGTTATCTGGTGAGCCCGCCCGGCGCGGAGGGGCCGCTGCCGACGCTGATCGCCAACAACGGCAGCGACGGCCCGCTCAGTTCCGCCTGGACCCTGCTCGGCGCCCCGGCGGTGGAGCGGGGCTACCGCGTGCTCCTCTTCGACGGTCCCGGCCAGCAGTCGATGCTCTTCGAGCGCGGGGTGACCTTCCGGCCGGACTGGGAGAACGTCATCACCCCGGTCGTGGACTTCCTCCTCGCCCGCCCCGACGTGGACCCGCGCCGGATCGCGCTGGCCGGGATCAGCCAGGCCGGGTACTGGGTGCCGCGCGCGCTGGCCTTCGAGCACCGGATCGCGGCGGCGGTCGCCGATCCGGGGGTGGTGCGGGTGGCGGAGAGCTGGTGGCACAACCTCGGCCCCGATCTGCGGGCCCTGTGGGAGTCGGGGGACCGGGACGCCTTCGACGCGATCATCGAGGAGGCGCTGGAGCAGAACCCGGCGCTGGCCGCGACCTGGCGCTGGCGGGCCAAGCCGTACGGTGTAGACGCGCCCTACGACCTGCTCTGCGAGGTCTCGCGGTACGACCTGCTGACCGAGGTCTCCCGCGACGACCTCACCCGTGTCGTGGACCGGATCACCACACCGCTGCTGATCACCGACCCGGAGGGCGAGCACTTCTGGCCCGGCGCCTCGCGGCAGTTGTACGACACGCTGCCCGGCCCGAAGGAACTGGTCCCCTTCACCGAGGAGGAGGGGGCGCATCTGCACTGCGAGCCGCTGGGGCGGGCCCTGTTCGAGGAACGGGTCTTCGACTGGCTGGACGCCAGGCTCGCCGTCGCCGGGACGATATGATCAGCGGCTTTGATCACCGTCCGGACGCGGCCGCGTAACGCATTGACTTGGGCACGCCAAAGCTATGGATTCCGGCCACCGCTGCTGCTTCCATGGGAGGCCAGACACGCACTTCCCTGGGGGGACGAGAGATGCACTGGTACGTGGACGTACTCAAGAAGTACGCGGTGTTCAGCGGTCGCGCGCGGCGGCAGGAATACTGGATGTTCTTCCTGTTCAACCTGATCATCAGCATCGTGCTGGCGATCGTGGACGCGGCCCTGGACACCCAGGTTCTCCAGCTCGTCTACGCGCTCGCCGTGCTGCTGCCGTCCCTCGCCGTCGGTGTCCGCCGCCTGCACGACACCGGCCGCTCCGGCTGGATGATGCTGATCGGTCTGATCCCGCTGGTCGGCCCGATCATCCTGATCGTCTTCCTCGCCTCCGAGGGCAAGCCGGAGGTCAACCAGCACGGCCCCAACCCGAAGTACGCCCCGGCGGTCTGACACCGACCCGCCACCACGAAGAAGGGCCCACCGGACACTCCCGGTGGGCCCTTCTTCGTGCGCGGTCCCCGATGGGAGGGGCCGGTGGTGTTCACCGGCCCCCCTCCGGTCAGTGCGAGTGGCCGCTCGGGGCCGGCGCCGCGTTCTTCACGGCCAGCGGCAGGAGCTTCTTGCCCGTCGGGCCGATCTGGATGTGGGTGTCCATCTGCGGGCAGACGCCGCAGTCGAAGCAGGGGGTCCAGCGGCAGTCCTCGACCTCGGTCTCGTCGAGGGCGTCCTGCCAGTCCTCCCAGAGCCAGTCCTTGTCGAGGCCCGAGTCCAGGTGGTCCCAGGGCAGGACCTCCTCGTAGGAGCGCTCGCGGGTGGTGTACCAGTCGACGTCCACACCGAACTCGGCCAGCGCCTTGTCCGCGCAGCCCATCCAGCGGTCGTAGGAGAAGTGCTCACGCCAGCCGTCGAAGCGGCCGCCGTCCTCGTAGACCGCGCGGATCACCGCGCCGACGCGCCGGTCGCCGCGCGAGAGCAGGCCCTCGATGATGCCGGGCTTGCCGTCGTGGTAGCGGAAACCGATCGAGCGGCCGTACTTCTTGTCGCCCCGGATCTTGTCGCGGAGCTTCTGCAGACGCGCGTCGGTCTCCTCGGCGGAGAGCTGCGGCGCCCACTGGAAGGGGGTGTGCGGCTTGGGCACGAAGCCGCCGATGGAGACCGTGCAGCGGATGTCGCCCGAGCCGGAGACCTCGCGGCCCTTCTGGATGACGTGCGTGGCCATGTCGGCGATCTGCAGGACGTCTTCGTCCGTCTCGGTGGGCAGGCCGCACATGAAGTACAGCTTCACCTGGCGCCAGCCGTTGCCGTAGGCGGTGGCGACCGTGCGGATCAGGTCCTCTTCCGAGACCATCTTGTTGATGACCTTGCGCATCCGCTCCGACCCGCCCTCGGGGGCGAAGGTCAGGCCCGAGCGCCGGCCGTTGCGGGTCAGCTCGTTGGCCAGGTCGACGTTGAACGCGTCGACACGGGTGGACGGCAGGGAGAGGCCGATCTTGTCGTCGGTGTAGCGGTCAGCCAGGCCCTTGGCGATCTCACCGATCTCGCTGTGGTCGGCGGAGGACAGCGAGAGCAGGCCGACCTCCTCGAAGCCGGTCGCGTTCAGGCCCTTCTCGACCATGTCGCCGATGCCGGTGATCGAGCGCTCGCGCACCGGGCGGGTGATCATGCCCGCCTGGCAGAAGCGGCAGCCGCGCGTGCAGCCGCGGAAGATCTCCACCGACATCCGCTCGTGCACCGTCTCGGCGAGCGGCACGAGGGGCTGCTTCGGGTAGGGCCACTCGTCCAGGTCCATCACCGTGTGCTTGGAGACGCGCCACGGCACACCGGAACGGTTGGGGACGACACGGCCGATCCGGCCGTCGGGCAGGTACTCCACGTCGTAGAACGCCGGGATGTACACCGCGCCCGTCTTCGCCAGCCGGAGCAGGACCTCCTCGCGGCCACCGGGACGGCCCTCCGCCTTCCAGCGGCGGATGATCTCCGTCATGTCCAGCACGGCCTGCTCGCCGTCGCCGATGATCGCCGCGTCGATGAAGTCCGCGATCGGCTCGGGGTTGAACGCCGCGTGCCCGCCGGCCAGGACGATCGGGTCGTCGACCGTACGGTCCTCGGACCGCAGCGGGATGCCCGCCAGGTCCAGCGCCGTGAGCATGTTGGTGTAGCCCAGCTCCGTGGAGAAGGACAGGCCGAACACGTCGAACGCCTTCACCGGGCGGTGGCTGTCGACCGTGAACTGCGGGACGGCGTGCTCCCGCATCAGCGCCTCCAGGTCCGGCCACACGCTGTACGTGCGCTCGGCGAGGACGCCCTGCTGCTCGTTGAGCACCTCGTAGAGGATCATGACGCCCTGGTTGGGCAGACCCACCTCGTACGCGTCCGGGTACATCAGCGCCCAGCGGACCTCGGCCTCGTCCCAGGGCTTGACCGTGGAGTTCAGTTCTCCGCCGACGTACTGGATCGGCTTCTGCACATGCGGGAGCAAGGCTTCGAGCTGCGGGAAGACCGACTCGACAGACATCGCGGCATTACCTTCGTGAGCTGACGGGGGGGCGCCTCCCCGCCGGAGGCTGGGAGGGTGACCATCAAGCCTAACCCGCCCGGACGCCTCCTCCGCACGCCCGGCCTCAGCCCGGGAACGCGGACCGGGCCTTGCGCCACCGCCCGGGCAGCTCGGCCTCCGTACGCCGGGCCGCCTGCTCCTGCCGCTCGTACAGCACCCCGTAGGTGAACGCGCTCTCCCCCGCCGCGTGCGCCACGGCGGCGAGCTCCCGCAGGGCCTGGCGGGCCAGCACGCTGTCCTGGTGCTCGCCGAGCAGGCTGGTCAGCTTCTTCGCCCTGCGGGCCAGGACGCGGGCCGGGCCGCCGAGCGCGGGTACGGCCGCCTCGGCGGCGTAGCGGGCGCGCTTGGCGCGCTTACGGGCCTCGTGCAGGGCGTGGTCGCGGTCCTCGCCGGGCGGCAGCTCCAGCGCGGCCACGATCAGCCGGGACAGCTTCCCGCCCTCCTTCTCCAGCGCGCGGGTGAGCACCTCGCGCGGCTTCCCCGCCGCCTTCCTCCGCAGCGGCGGGTCCGCGAGGAGGACGTCGAGGCTGTCCAGCAGGGCGAGGTAACGGGCGGAGTCCAGCACCCCCAGCAGATGGCCGCGGGTGCTGCCGTGCCGGGCGGTGGCCCAGGAGGCCAGGCGCTCGCGGACGGGACCGGTGACCTGGCCGGGCGGCAGGGCGTGAAGGGCCTCGGTCAGCCGGTCCGCCAGCACCTCCTGGTCCCGGTCGACCCCGAGTTCGCGCGCCAGCCACTTCAGTTCGGCGGCGACTGGGGCGGTGGCGTCCGGGTCCAGGACGGAGCGGAAGCTGCGGAAGGCGGAACGCATCCGGCGGGTGGCCACCCGCATCTGGTGCACGGAGTCCGGCAGGTCCCGGCGGACACCGGGGTCGCGGGCGAGGATCGCCTCGCGCTGCTCGCGCAGATGGGCGAGGACATGGTCCCCGGCCGTCACCGGCCCGGCCGCGCGCCCCGGCCGGGCACGGGAGCCGCCGGTCCGGCGCAGCGCCTCGGCCACCTTGGACGACGCCTTCGAGGGCCGCACCCCCGCCGCGCCGAGCCGCTCCTCCACGGCGTCCAGCAGGGCCGGGTCCGCGCCGTCGGCCAGCTCCACCTCGATCTCGGTCCACCGGGCGGTGCCGCCCGCGCGGTTGAGCCGCTCGGCCGTCACGGTGTCCACGCTCGCCTCGGCCAGCAGGGCGCCGTCCGCGTCGAGGAGGTGCCGCACATCGCGGGCGGAACGGAGCCGGACCACGGGGACCAGCTCCGCGCCCCGGACCCGTGAGCGGACCAGCGCGGCGATCTCCTCGGGGACGGTGTCGGCGAGCGGCGCCCGGATCTCGTCCCGGACACCCGGCGCGACCGGGAACTTCAGATGCCACCCGGCGTCCGACCCCCCGGTGCGGCGGCGCAGCGTGAGCGAGGCGGCCCCCAGCCGTTCGTCGGCGGTGTCGTAGTAGGTGGCGTCCAGCTCGACCACCCCTCGGTCGACGACCTCCGCCACCCCGCCGGCCCCCACCAGCCCGGGCAGCTCCCCGTCCGCACCCTCGTACTTCCGCTCGATCTCCCGCTTCACGTCCGCCATGAACCGAATCTAGAACGCCCCCGCGCTCTCAACCAGTCCCCGGTACGGGTGAGGGCCGGGAGATCCACTCCCGGCCCTCGTCGATCAGCCTGCGCCGAACCTCAGGAGGGTCACGCGGACATGGGCCGTTGTGCCCTGATGGACTGCAGCAGCCCCACTGCCACCCAGACCGCGAACATCGAGGAGCCTCCGTAGGAGACGAAGGGCAGCGGCAGGCCCGTCACCGGCATGATGCCCAGCGTCATGCCGATGTTCTCGAACGCCTGGAAGGCGAACCAGGCGACGATCCCGGCGGCGACGATCGTGCCGTACAGCTCGGTCGAGTCGCGGGCGATGCGGCAGGCGCGCCACAGGATGACGCCGAGGAGGACGATTATCAGGCCGGCGCCCAGGAAGCCCAGCTCCTCCCCCGCGACCGTGAAGACGAAGTCGGTCTGCTGCTCGGGCACGAACTGGCCCGTGGTCTGCGAGCCGTGGAACAGCCCGGAGCCGGTCAGTCCGCCGGAGCCGATGGCGATGCGGGCCTGGTTGGTGTTGTAGCCGACGCCGGCCGGGTCCAGCTCCGGGTTGGCGAAGGCGGCGAACCGGTTGATCTGGTAGTCGTCCAGGATGTGCAGTTGCCACACCGCGATGGCACCGGTGGCACCGGCCGTGATGAGGCCGAACACCCAGCGGTTGGAGGCGCCGGAGGCGAGCAGCACGCCCAGGATGATGATCACCATCACCATGACCGATCCGAGGTCGGGCATGAGCAGCACGATGAGGATCGGCACGGCGGCCAGCCCGAGCGCCTGGAGCACGGTGCGGTGGTCGGGGTACGCCTTGTCGCCCGCGTCCACCCGCGCGGCCAGCAGCATCGCCATGCCCAGGATGATCGTGATCTTCACGAACTCGGAGGGCTGGAGCGAGAAGCCGCCGCCGAGGACGATCCAGGAGTGGGCGCCGTTGACGGTGGAGCCGAGCGGGGTGAGCACCGCGAGGATGCCGGCCACCGAGAGGCCGTAGAGGATCGGCACCGCGTTGCGCAGGCCGCGGTGGCCGAGCCAGAGGGTGGCGATCATCAGGGCGAGCCCGATGCCGGTGTTCATGAAGTGCCGGAGCAGGAAGTAGTACGGGTCGCCCTGGTTGATCTCGGTGCGGTTGCGGGTCGCCGAGAACACCAGCAGGGAGCCGATCATCGACAGCGCGAGGGCCGCCAGCAGTATCGGCCAGTCGAGTCTGCGGGCCAGCGAGTCGCGGGCGAAGATCCTGGTCCAGCCGGCCCGCTCCGGGCCGTACCCGGAGACGGAGAAGGTGTTGCCGGTCATGTGCGTGTCCTCCGGCTCCCCCTCCGGCGGGGCCGCCTGCGGGTGTTGCTGTTGGTGTTGTCCGTGGGCGCCGTGGCGGCGGGCTGGTCCGCTTCCCCGTTGGCGGGGTTGTTCTTCTGCGCGGCCTCCACGTCCTTGGCCGGGTCCTTGCTGACCTTGGGCGAGGCGACCGTGCCGTCGGGGCGGACCTTCGGCAGGGTCTTCTGGGGCGTCGGCAGCATCGCCTTGTTCTTGTCGATGGAGCCGTCGCCCTGCACGCCGTACAGCGCGCTGTAGATGTTGCGCACGGCCTCACCGGAGGCTCCGGAACCCGTACCGGCCTGGGCGATCGTCATGATCACCGTGTAGTCCTTGGAGTAGGTCGCCAGCCAGGAGGTGGTCTGCTTGCCGTAGACCTCCGCCGTACCCGTCTTGCCGTGCAGCGGGATCTTGTTCTGCGGCCAGCCGTTGAACTTCCACGCGGCGGTGCCTCGGGTGATGACGCCCGCGAAGGCGTCGTCCATGCCCTTGAGGGTGGCCTTGCTGACCGGCAGCTTGCCGGACTTCCTCGGCTCCAGCTCGCGCACCGACTTGCCGTCCGCGCTGATGACCGCCTTGCCGATGCTCGGGTGGTACATCGTGCCGCCGTTGGCGACCGCGCCGTAGATCACGGCCTCCTGGATCGGCGTGACGAGGGTGTCGCCCTGGCCGATGGAGTAGTTGATCGAGTCGCCCTCACGCATCTTGTTGCCTTCGAGGCAGTTCTCGTAGGCGATCTTCTCGACGTACGAGCCGTCCTTCTTCCCGTACTTGCACCAGGCGTCCTTGTTGGCCTTCCAGTAGTCCAGCTTCCACTGGCGGTCGGGGACGCGGCCGGTGACCTCGTTGGGCAGGTCGACGCCGGTCTCCTTGCCGAGGCCGAACTGGTGGGCGGCCTTGTAGAAGAAGTCCTTGGGCTGGCCCTTCTTCGGGTTGATGCCGCCGTCCCGCTTCCACTCCTGGTCGGAGAGGTAGTAGAAGACGGTGTCGCAGGAGACCTCCAGCGCACGGCCCAGCGGGATCGGGCCGAAGCTCTCGCCCTCGAAGTTCTTGAAGACCTGGCCACCGACCGAGTAGGAACTCGTGCACGGGTAGCGGCCGTCGAAGTCGTATCCCGCCTCGACCGCCGCGGCGGTGGAGACCACCTTGAAGGTCGAACCCGGTGCGGCCTGGCCCTGGATGGCGCGGTTGAGCAGCGGGTAGTCGGAGTTCTTGCCGGTGAGGGCCTGGTAGTCCTTGGCGGAGATG
Organism: Streptomyces seoulensis; assembly: GCF_022846655.1. Lineage (NCBI taxonomy): Bacteria > Bacillati > Actinomycetota > Actinomycetes > Kitasatosporales > Streptomycetaceae > Streptomyces > Streptomyces seoulensis. The sequence goes on along the minus strand of NZ_AP025667.1, from coordinate 1,154,705 downwards.
CCGCCGACCCAGACGTTCGGGTCGTAGTCCGGCGCGGAGGCCATGGCGACGATGCGGCCCGTCTTCGCCTCCATCACCACGGCGGCACCGGAGTCGGCCTTGTAGTTGGTGCCGGTGATCTTGTCGAACTGCTGACGGGCGATCTTCATCGCCTTGTCCAGCTCGTACTCGGTGACCCGCTGGACCCGGGAGTCGATGCTGGTGACCAGGTTGGAGCCGGACTCCGCCGGGTCGGCCTGGGCCTTGCCGATGACCCGGCCGAGGTTGTCCACCTCGTAGCGCGTGACGCCCGCCTTGCCGCGCAGCTCCTTGTCGTACTGCCGCTCCAGGCCGGAGCGGCCGACCATGTCGGAGCGCAGGTACGGCGAGTCGGTGTCCTTGGCCTTCTGGATCTCCTCGTCGGTGACCGGCGAGAGGTAGCCGAGGACCTGGGAGGTGTGGGCCTTGCCGGGCGCGCCGTAGCGGCGGACGGCCTCGGGCTCGGCGGTGATGCCGGGGAAGTCCTCGGCACGCTCACGGATCTGGAGGGCCTGCTTGGGCGTGGCCTCGTCGGTGATGGGGATCGGCTGGTAAGGCGAGCCGTTCCAGCAGGGCTGGGGGGTCTTGGCGTCGCACAGCCGGACCTTCTGCTGGACCTCCTCGGGCTTCAGGCCGAGGACAGCGGCGAGCTTGGCCAGCACGCCCTTGCCGTCGTCCTCCTGCTTGAGCAGGTCGGTGCGCGAGGCGGAGACGACGAGACGGGTCTCGTTGTCCGCGAGCGAGACTCCGCGCGCGTCCAGGATGTCACCGCGCACGGCGGGGTCCACGACTTGCTGGACGTGGTTGCCCGACGCCTCCTTCTGGTACTCGGCGCCCTCGCGGATCTGGAGGTACCACAGGCGGCCGCCGAGGGTGCCGAGCAGGGAGAGGACGAGGATCTGGATGACGACCAGCCGGATCTGGACCCGTGGGGTCCGCCCGGTCTCCGGAATGTTGGTCACTGCTGCTGACTCCCCCTCTCAGCGCGGGAACTGGTGTGCGCGTACGGATGATGAACGTGCGGCCGGCGCGATCACGTTCCGCCGTTTCTTCCCCGTTCGGGTGAATTCGCGGGCTTTCACAGCCGCTTGACCCCCTTGATGCGGCCGACGCGGGCCGAGCGGGTGCGGGCCTTGGCCTTCAGGGCGCCGAAGCCCCGCTGGGAGCCGATGCGCAGGCCGGTGCCGGAGGAGAGCCAGCCGGAGGAGATGTTCCCGGCCTTGGCGGCGGGCCCGGACTCGGCCAGCGGGTCGTTGTCCGCGCGGCGGGCCAGCCACATCACGCCGGGCACCACGAACGGGGCCAGCAGCAGGTCGTACAGCGCGGCCGAGAACAGCAGGCCGGGCAGGCCGACATGGCGGGCGGCGGTGTCGCCGACGAGGGCGCCGACGCCCGCGTAGAGCAGGGTGGAGCCGATCGCGGCGGCGACCACGACGGCCATCGGGCCGGTCGCGGACTTCAGACGGCCGGTCTCGGGCTTGACCAGCCCGGCGAAGTAACCGATGACGCACAGCACCAGGGCGTAGCGGCCGGCCGCGTGGTCGGCGGGCGGCGCGAGGTCCGCGAGGAGTCCGGCGCCGAAGCCGACGAGGGCACCGCCGACATGGCCGTACACCAGGGCGAGCCCGAGGACGGTGAGGAGCAGCAGGTCAGGGACCGCACCGGGCAGGTGGAGGCGGGCGAGGACACTCACCTGGATCACCAGGGCGACGACGACCAGCACGGTGGAGAGCAGGACGCGGTTGAGGCGCATGGGGGTTCAGCTCCTACTGCTGCTGGCCGTTGGTGTCGGAGTCGTCCGGCGCGGAGCCGTCCGCCGAAGGAGTGACCGTGACGGTCACCGTGGGCGTCGGAACCGGCTTGGGCTTGGCCGGGAGGACCTCGTCGCGCGGGTCCTTCTTCGGTCCCGCGACGACCACGCCGACGATGTCGAGCTTGCTGAAGCCGACGTAGGGCGTGACGTAGAGGGTGCGGGTCAGGCCGCCGCCGGAGGGGTCGACGCGGGAGACGACGCCCACGGGCACACCGGGCACGAACGGCTTGTCGGCCTGCGAGCCGAAGGTGACGAGCCGGTCGCCCTTGTTCACCTCGGCCTTGCCGTTGAGGAGTTCGACGCGCAGCGGGCGGTCGCCCTGCCCGGAGGCGAAGCCGAGTTCGTCGTTGCCCTCCATACGGGTGCCGACGGTGAAGTCGGGGTCGTTGGCGAGCAGCACGGTGGCGGTCTGGGGGCCGACCGTGGTGACGCGGCCGACCAGGCCGTCGCCGTTGAGCACGGTCATGTCGCGCTTGATGCCGTCATCGGCGCCCGCGTCGATGGTGATGGTCCAGGAGAAGCCCTGGGCCGCTCCTATGGCGATGACCTGGGCGCCCTTGATGCCGTACTGCCCCTGGCCGGCGACCTTCAGCATCCGGTCGAGCTGGTTGAGGCGGCTGCGGTTGCGGTCGTCGCTGCCGAGCTCGGCCTTGAGCGCCGCGTTCTCCTTCTCCATGACGGCGAGCCGGTCGTGGCGGCTGCCGGAGTCCCGGACGGCGGAGACGGCGTTGCCGACGGGGTCCACCGCCGAGGACAGTCCGTTCTCGATCGGGCCGAAGGCCGCGGCCGCGGCCTGCCGGGCACCGTCGACCGGGGAGTTCCGGCCTCCGCGGATGTCCACCGTGATCAGTGCGAACGCGATGGCGATCAGCAGGACCAGGAGCAGCCGGCTCTCTTTCGTGTCCCTCACGTGCGGCGGCCGTGCCCTTCCTCTATAGGAATTCGGGGACCCCCGATAAAGCGCCGTTGCCGATGCGCGAATCGAAGGGGGTCCGTTGGGGGAGCTTATGCCTCTATATCAACGATCCGCCGCACGAGAGCAGAACGTCTCGTACGGCGGAATCGAAGTGTCGTGTCATCTGCGCGGCTGGGCGTCAAGTACCTGCTGCAGTGCCTCGAACTCCTCGACGCACTTGCCGGAACCGAGCGCGACACTGTCGAGCGGGTCCTCGGCGATGTGGATCGGCATACCGGTCTCCCGGCGCAGCCGCTCGTCGAGGCCGCGCAGCAGGGCGCCGCCGCCGGTCAGCACGATGCCCCGGTCCATGATGTCGCCGGACAGCTCCGGCGGGCACTTGTCCAGGGTCGTCTTGACGGCGTCGACGATCGCGTTGACCGGTTCCTCGATCGCCTTGCGCACCTCCGCTGCGGAGATGACGACGGTCTTGGGCAGCCCGGACACCAGGTCCCGGCCGCGGACTTCGGTGTGCTCGTCGGAGTCGAGGTCGTACGCCGAACCGATCGTGATCTTGATCTGTTCGGCCGTCCGCTCACCCAGCAGAAGGCTGTACTCCTTCTTGATGTACTGGATGATCGCGTTGTCCAGTTCGTCACCCGCGACGCGGATGGACTGGGCGGTGACGATGCCGCCGAGGGAGATGACCGCGACCTCCGTGGTGCCGCCGCCGATGTCCACCACCATGTTGCCCGTGGCCTCGTGGACCGGCAGGCCGGAGCCGATGGCCGCGGCCATGGGCTCCTCGATGATGTGCACCTGGCGGGCGCCCGCCTGGGAGGAGGCTTCGATGACGGCGCGCCGCTCGACACCTGTGATGCCCGAGGGGACACAGACGACGACCCGAGGCCGGGCCAGATACCGCCGCTTGTGGATCTTCAGGATGAAGTAGCGGAGCATCCGCTCGGTGATCTCGAAGTCGGCGATCACGCCGTCCTTCAGCGGTCGCACGGCCACGATGTTGCCGGGCGTGCGGCCGATCATCTTCTTCGCTTCGGCGCCGACCGCGAGGATGCCACCGGTGTTGGTGTTGATCGCCACGACGGACGGCTCGTTGAGTACGATCCCGCGACCCCTGACGTACACCAGCGTGTTGGCGGTCCCGAGGTCGACAGCCATGTCACGGCCGATGAACGACATTGAGTTCCCCATCAGGATTCGACGGGCCTTCCCTGGAAGCTTTTGAGGGCTTTTCAGGTCGGCGAGGTGGGTGCGGTGACGTGAAGGCTTCCATCGTAGACGCGCCTGCACGAACACCGCGCGAGGGTCTTCGCCAATTGTCAGCAGATGGCGTGCCGCCTCGCTCGTGGAGACGGTCCATCGGGGGCGCGCGTTCCCCCGAACGGCAACGCATATGCCGAGGGACGGCCGAAATGGTACGGCCGTCCGGGGGCGGGATATCCGAAGGGGCTGACGAACCCTCAGAAAAATTCCCTGAAACTCCGCATGGCGTGGCCCGTGCGGGCCGCACCGCACCGGTCAGTCACGGCCCGGGAAGAAAATCTTCACCTCGCGCTCGGCGGACTCCTCCGAGTCCGAGGCGTGGATCAGGTTCTCCCGCACGATGACACCGAAGTCCCCGCGGATGGAGCCGGGAGACGCGGCGATCGGGTCGGTCGGACCGGCGAGCTGCCGCACGCCCTCGATGACCCGCTCACCCTCGACGATCATGGCGACGACGGGGCCGGAGGACATGAACTGCACCAGCGGCTCGTAGAACGGCTTGCCCTCGTGCTCGCCGTAGTGCTGCTCCAGCGTGCCCCGGTCCAGGGTGCGCAGCTCCAGCGCGGCGATCCGCCAGTCGGCCTTGCGCTCGATACGGCCGATGATCTCGCCGATCAGGCCACGACGGACGGCGTCGGGCTTGAGCAGGACGAGGGTGCGCTGGGTCACGGAAGGCTCCTTACGACTGACGTGCGGTGGCACGAGGTTACAGGGCGTGTCCACGCCCTCGTCACGCAGCGTCAGCCGTAGGGGAGGACCCGGCGGCGGCCGCCGCGAAGCGGGCCTTGGCCTCGTCGACCTTGCGGCCGTAGTGCACCGACGCCCACCACAGGGCCGCGAACACCGCGCCCATGAAGTACATCATCGGCACGAAGAAGCCCGAGGCGATCAGAGCGAGCTGGAGCGCCCAGCCGAGGACGACACCGCCCGGCCGGGTCACCATGCCGCACAGCAGCACGGACAGCACCATGGCGACCCCGCAGACCCACCACACCGTGGACATGGCCAGCGAGGGGTCCTTCATGGCGACCAGACCGGCGAACCCGATGACGAAGAACTCGCCGATCAGCGTCGATGAACAGAGCGTACGCACGAGCGGTTTACCTCAGCCCTTCCGAAGCAGCAGGCGGGCCTCGCCCACCGTGATGACCGAACCGGTGACCAGGACGCCGCCGCCGGCGAACTCGCCCTCCTCCTCGGCCAGCGTGATCGCGGCCTCCAGCGCCTCCGGCAGCCGGGGCTCGACCTGGACCCGCTCCTCGCCGAACACCTCGACGGCGATGGCGGCCAGCTCGTCCGCGTCCATCGCGCGGTGGCTGGTGTTCTGCGTGATGACGACCTCGGCGAAGATCGGTTCGAACGCCTCCAGCACGCCGCGCACGTTCTTGTCCGCGCTCGCGCCGACCACACCGATCAGCCGGCTGAAGTCGAACGCCTCCCGCACCGCCTCGGCGGTGGCCTCGGCGCCCGCCGGGTTGTGCGCGGCGTCCAGCACGACGGTCGGGGAACGCCGGACGATCTCCAGCCGGCCCGGCGAGGAGACGGCGGCGAACGCCTTGCGCACGGTGTCGATGTCCAGCGGCTCGGCGCGCTCGGCGCCGACGCCGAAGAACGCCTCCACGGCGGCGAGGGCGACGGCCGCGTTGTGCGCCTGGTGGGCGCCGTGCAGCGGGAGGTAGACCTCGGGGTACTCGCCGCCGAGGCCGCGCAGGGTGACCAACTGGCCGCCGACGGCGACCTGGCGGTCCACGACGCCGAACTCCATGCCCTCGCGGGCCACGGTGGCGTTCTCCTCGACGGCCTTCTTCAGCAGCACCTGGGCCGCGTCCACCGGCTGCTGGGCCATGATCACGGTCGAGTCCGGCTTGATGATCCCGGCCTTCTCGGTGGCGATCTGCTCGGGCGTCTCGCCCAGGCGGTCGGTGTGGTCCAGCGAGATCGGCATGACCACGGCCACGTCGCCGTCGATCACGTTGGTCGCGTCCCAGCTTCCGCCCATGCCGACCTCGACGACCGCGACGTCCGCGGGGGCGTCGGCGAAGGCCGCGTACGCCATGCCGGTCAGCACCTCGAAGAAGGAGAGCCGGTGCTCCTGCGCGGTGTCGACCATCTCGATGTACGGCTTGATGTCCTCGTACGTCTCGATGAACCGCTCGGCGCTGATCGGGGCGCCGTCCAGGCTGATGCGCTCGGTCACCGACTGCACGTGCGGGCTGGTGTAGCGGCCGGTGCGCAGCTCGAAGGCGCCGAGCAGGGCCTCGATCATGCGGGCGGTGGAGGTCTTGCCGTTGGTGCCGGTGATGTGGATGGAGGGGTACGCGCGCTGGGGGTCGCCCAGTACGTCCATCAGGGCGGCGATCCGGGTGACGGAGGGTTCGAGCTTGGTCTCGCCCCAGCGGGTGGCGAGCTCGGTCTCCACCTCGCGCAGGGCGCGGTCCACCTCGGGGTCCTCGGGCCGGGCCGGTACGTCGGCCTCCGGCGGGCCGCCCTGGGTGCGCAGGGTGCGGCTGCCCGCCTCGATCACGGCGAGGTCGGGGTCGCGGTCCGTCTCCTCGGCGATGATCTCGTCGAAGGGGTCCAGGGGGTCGGGGGTGTCGTTGGTGCCGGGGTGCTCGTCGCTCACGGGGCCAGTCTACGGAGGGGGCGCGTTGTCGCGCGTGGTGGTCCGGCCGCGGGTCCGTCGTGGCTGGTCGCGCAGTTCCCCGCGGCCCTGGGTGTCGCAGCCCAGGCTCGCCGGATGGCTCACGTGTGCGCCCTGTGGCTCCGGTGCCGGTCCGTCGTGGCCGGTCGCGCAGTTCCCCGCGCCCCTAGGTGTCCGCAGCACAGGCTCGCCGGATGGCTCACGTGTGCGCCCTGTGGCTCCGGTGCCGGTCCGTCGTGGCCGGTCGCGCAGTTCCCCGCGCCCCTGGGTGGGGGCGGCCCAGGGGGCTGGACAGTTGCCCGGCTGGCTGTGGGCAGTCGGCCTAAGGGCCTGGGGCGCGGGTGGGTAAGCAGCAGCCCCCGGTGCTCGTACGGAGCGCCGGGGGCTGTCTGCGTTCGCTTACGCCTGCGGCAAGCGGTCGAGCTGGGACTGGAGGCGGGTCATGTCCTCCTCCGCCTTGGCCAGGCGGCCGCGGATCTTGTCGACGACCGCGTCCGGGGCCTTCGCCAGGAACGCCTCGTTGCCGAGCTTGGCCGTGGCCTGGGCCTTCTCCTTCTCCGCGGCGGCGAGGTCCTTGGCGAGGCGCTTCCGCTCCGCCGCGACGTCGATCGTGCCGGAGAGGTCGAGGGCGACCTCGGCACCGGCGACCGGCAGGGTGGCCGTGGCCGTGAAGGACTCCCCCTCCGGCTGGAGGCGCAGGAGCTGCCGGATGGCCGCCTCGTGCGGAGCGAGCGCCGTACCGGTCAGGGTGAGCCGCGCCGGAACCCGCTGACCCGGCTGGAGGCCCTGGTCGGCGCGGAAGCGGCGGACCTCGGTGATGACGGACTGGAGGGACTCGATCTCCCGCTCGGCCGAGGCGTCACGGAATCCGGAGTCGGTGGGCCAGTCGGCGATGACGAGCGACTCACCACCCGTCAGCGTGGTCCACAGCGTCTCCGTGACGAACGGGACCACCGGGTGCAGCAGCTTCAGCGTGACGTCGAGGACCTCGCCCAGGACCCGCTTGGAGACCTCGGCCGCCTCCCCGCCCGCCTGGAACGTGGTCTTGGACAGCTCGACGTACCAGTCGAAGACCTCGTCCCACGCGAAGTGGAACAGCGCGTCGGACAGCTTGGCGAACTGGTAGTCCTCGTAGTACGCGTCGACCTCGGCCACGACCGAGTTGAGGCGGGAGAGGATCCAGCGGTCCGTGGCGGACATCGCGGACGCGTCCGGCAGCGGCCCCTCGATCGTCGCGCCGTTCATCAGCGCGAACCGGGTGGCGTTCCAGATCTTGTTGGCGAAGTTCCGCGAGCCCTGGACCCAGTCCTCGCCGATCGGCACGTCGACGCCGGGGTTGGCGCCGCGCGCGAGGGTGAAGCGCAGGGCGTCGGAGCCGTACTTGTCCATCCAGTCCAGCGGGTTGACCGCGTTGCCGAAGGACTTCGACATCTTCTTGCCGAACTGGTCGCGGACCATGCCGTGCAGGGCGATGGTGTGGAACGGCGGGGTGCCGTCCATCGCGTAGAGGCCGAACATCATCATCCGGGCGACCCAGAAGAAGAGGATGTCGTAGCCGGTGACCAGGACGGAGTTCGGGTAGAACTTCGCCAGCGACTCGGTCTGCTCGGGCCAGCCCAGGGTGGAGAAGGGCCACAGGCCGGAGGAGAACCAGGTGTCGAGGACGTCGGTGTCCTGGTGCCAGCCCTCGCCGGCGGGCGGCTGCTCGTCGGGGCCGACGCAGACGACCTCGCCCTCGGGGCCGTACCAGACCGGGATGCGGTGGCCCCACCAGAGCTGGCGCGAGATACACCAGTCGTGGAGGTTGTCGACCCAGTCGAAGTACCGCTTCTCCATCTCCTGCGGGTGGATCTTGACCTTGCCGTCGCGGACCGCGTCACCGGCGGCCTTGGCGAGCGGGCCGACCTTGACCCACCACTGCATCGACAGGCGCGGCTCGATGGTGGTCTTGCAGCGCGAGCAGTGGCCGACCGAGTGGACGTAGGGCCGCTTCTCGGCGACGATCCGGCCCTCGGCGCGCAGCGCGGCGACGATGGCGGAGCGGGCCTCCAGGCGGTCCAGGCCCTGGAAGGGGCCGTGGGCGGTGATGACGGCGTGCTCGTCCATCACGGTGATGGACGGCAGGTCGTGGCGCTGGCCGATCTCGAAGTCGTTCGGGTCGTGCGCGGGCGTCACCTTGACGGCACCGGTGCCGAACTCGGGGTCGACGTGCGTGTCGGCGACGACCGGGATGGAGCGGTCGGTCAGCGGCAGCTTGATGAGCTTGCCGACGAGGTGCTTGTAGCGCTCGTCGTCGGGGTGGACGGCGACGGCCGTGTCACCGAGCATCGTCTCGGCGCGGGTGGTGGCGACGACGATGGTCTCGTCACCCTCGCCGTACGTCATGGAGACGAGCTCGCCGTCGTCGTCCTGGTACTCGACCTCGATGTCCGAGATCGCGGTCAGGCAGCGCGGGCACCAGTTGATGATGCGCTCGGCGCGGTAGATCAGCTCGTCGTCGTAGAGGCGCTTGAAGATGGTCTGGACGGCCTGGGAGAGGCCCTCGTCCATGGTGAAGCGCTCACGGGACCAGGCGACGCCGTCGCCGAGGCGGCGCATCTGGCCGGAGATCTGGCCGCCGGACTCGGACTTCCACTGCCAGACGCGGTCGACGAACGCCTCGCGGCCCAGGTCGTGGCGGGACTTGCCCTCCTTGCCGAGCTCGCGCTCGACGACGTTCTGGGTGGCGATGCCGGCGTGGTCCATGCCGGGCTGCCACAGGGTCTCGAAGCCCTGCATGCGCTTGCGGCGGGTCAGGGCGTCGATGATCGTGTGCTCGAAGGCGTGGCCCAGGTGGAGGCTGCCGGTGACGTTGGGCGGGGGGATGACGACGGTGAAGGGCGGCTTGTCGCTCTTCTCGTCCGCCTCGAAATAACCCCGCTCCACCCAGCGCTCGTACAGCGGCCCCTCTACGTCGGCCGGCGCGTACTGGGTCGGCAGTTCGGTCTCGGGCGCTGATGGCTGCTGCTGAGCGTTCTCGGTCACGGGGGTCAGTTTAGAGGTGCCGCGGGGTGCTCCCGAAACGCGTTTGTTCTGTAACGGTGCGGCCCCCGGTGGCACCTGTCCCCGGCCGCTGGGCAAGGATGGCGGCAACACCTGAACATCTGGAGGGGAACCCAGCCATGAGCAGCAACCAGCCGGGCCCGTACGGCGGACAGCCCCCGCAGCCGGGTCCTTACGGTCAGGCTGGTCAGCCCGGCCCCTACGGGCAGCAGCCCCCGGCCCAGCCCGGCCCCTACGGCGCCCCCGGACCGTACGGCGGGCCCCCGCAGCCCCCGCAGGCCCCTCAGCCCGGCTACGGCTACCCGCCGTCCCCGCCGCCCCCGCCCGCTCCCCCGGCCCCGCCCGGCGCCCCCTACGGCTACCCGCAGCAGCAGGGCGTCCCCCAGCAGCCGGGCCCCTACGCCCAGCCCCAGCAGAACCCCTACGGGCAGCAGCCCCCGTACGGCCAGCCCCCGCAGGCCCCCTACGGGCAGGCTCCCTACGGCGCTCCGCAGCCCCCGGTGCAGGGCCGCAACAACGGCAAGCGCAACGGGCTGATCATCGGTGCGGTGGCCGTGGTCGCCGCCGTGGCGGTGGGCGTGTACTTCCTGACCAGCGGCGGCAGCGGCGGCGACGTGGCCGACGACGGCCCGCACAAGCTCACCGCGCCCTCGACCGTGCTCTCGGAGTACAAGAAGGGCAAGAGCGGGAACGGCGCGATGACCGAGGACGACCTCAAGGACGCCGAGAACTGGGGCGTGAGCGACCCGAAGGACGTCAGCGCCGAGTACGCGGCGGGCGACGTGAACAACCCGCTGAGCAAGAAGGTGATCGAGTTCGGCGGGGTGTACGGCACGATCGCCGACCCGGAGAAGACGGTCGACGCGCTCTTCGCCTACATGAAGGACCAGAGCAGCAAGGACGCCGAGCACAAGTACACGCTGATCGGCGAGCCGAAGCGGTACGAGCCGGATTCGCTCGGGGACGCGATCCTCAAGTGCCAGCAGGCCAAGGGTGATACGTCGGGCAGCGGTGAGGGCGTGCCCAAGGAGATGACGTTCTCCTTCTGCGTGTGGGGCGACCACAGCACCGTCGGTTTCGTGATGCCGATGGACATCGCCACGCTGGCCGCGGGCCGCAGCAGCGACCCGGCGGCGGACGCCGAGCTGACCGCCAAGTTCCGTGCGGCGGTGCGGGTCAAGGCCTGACCCGGACATGCGCGAAGGGCCCCGGCCGGTCGGCCGGGGCCCTTCGCGCGTACGAACCGGAGGGTTACGCGGTCTTCTGCTCGCCCTGGCCCCGGCCGCGGGAGTCCCTCGGGATCAGGGTCGGGTTGACGTTGGAGTGGACGACGTCGGCCGTGATGACGACGCGGGCCACGTCCTTGCGGGACGGCACCTCGTACATCACCGACATCAGCACCTCCTCCATGATGGCGCGCAGGCCGCGCGCGCCGGTCTGGCGGAGGATGGCCTGGTCGGCGATGGCCTCCAGCGCCTCGCGCTCGAAGTCCAGCTCCACGCCGTCGAGTTCGAAGAGGCGCTGGTACTGCTTGACCAGGGCGTTGCGCGGCTCGACGAGGATCTTGAGCAGGGCCTCGCGGTCGAGGTTGTGCACCGAGGTGATGACCGGGAGACGGCCGATGAACTCGGGGATCATCCCGAACTTCACCAGGTCCTCGGGCATGATGTCCTCGAAGATGTCCTTGGCGGCCAGCTCGCGCTTGGAGCGGATGGTGGCGCCGAAGCCGATGCCCTTGGCGCCGGCCCGCGACTCGATGATCTTCTCCAGACCGGAGAACGCACCGCCCACGATGAACAGCACGTTCGTCGTGTCGATCTGGATGAACTCCTGGTGCGGGTGCTTGCGTCCGCCCTGCGGCGGCACCGAGGCGGTGGTGCCCTCCAGGATCTTCAGCAGGGCCTGCTGGACGCCCTCGCCGCTCACATCGCGGGTGATCGACGGGTTCTCGCTCTTGCGGGCGACCTTGTCGATCTCGTCGATGTAGATGATGCCCGTCTCGGCCTTCTTGACGTCGTAGTCGGCGGCCTGGATGAGCTTCAGCAGGATGTTCTCGACGTCCTCGCCGACGTATCCCGCCTCGGTGAGCGCGGTGGCGTCCGCGATGGCGAAGGGGACGTTGAGCATGCGGGCCAGGGTCTGCGCCAGCAGGGTCTTGCCGGAGCCCGTGGGGCCGAGCAGGAGGATGTTGGACTTGGCCAACTCGATGGCGTCCTCGCGGCTCTGGCCGCCGCCGTTCTCACCGGCCTGGACCCGCTTGTAGTGGTTGTACACCGCGACGGAGAGGGCCTTCTTGGCCGCTTCCTGGCCGACCACGTAGCTCTCGAGGAACTCGTAGATCTCGCGGGGCTTGGGGAGTTCCTCCCAGCGCACCTCGCTCGTCTCGGCGAGCTCTTCCTCGATGATCTCGTTGCACAGGTCGATGCACTCGTCGCAGATGTACACACCGGGACCTGCGATGAGCTTCTTGACCTGCTTCTGGCTCTTGCCGCAGAACGAGCACTTGAGCAGATCGCCGCCGTCACCGATGCGTGCCACGGTGTGCTTCCCCTTCGCCTGGGAGACGACTGGACACAGATGAGGTCCAACGACTCCTGGTGCTGCCTTATGTCGACGGTACCTTGCCGGGCCCCGTGTTCGGGCCCCCCTTGGCAGGGTTCACTTTGACGTGCACCCTGCCAAGAGAGCCCGGAAGTGCGCAACCGCGGTCAGCGGACCGCTTCGTTGTTCATCTTGCGGGTGGAGATGATCTGGTCGACCAGACCGTACTCCAGCGCCTCCTCGGCCGTGAGGATCTTGTCGCGCTCGATGTCCTCGCGGATCTTGTCCAGCGGCTGGTTGGAGTGCTTGGCCAGCATGTCCTCGAGCTGGTCGCGCATCCGGGTGAACTCCTTGGCGATGATCTCCAGGTCGGAGAGCTGACCGCGCCCGGTGGAGCCCGCCGGCTGGTGGATCAGCACGCGCGAGTTCGGCAGCGCCATGCGCTTGCCGGGGGTGCCCGCGGCGAGCAGGATGGCCGCGGCCGAGGCGGCCTGGCCCATGCACACCGTCTGGATGTCGGGCTTCACGAACTGCATGGTGTCGTAGATGGCCGTCAGGGCCGTCATGTCACCACCGGGGCTGTTGATGTAGATCGAGATGTCCCGGTCGGGGTCCATCGACTCCAGGCACAGGAGCTGCGCCATGACGTCGTTGGCGGAGGCGTCGTCGATCTGGACGCCCAGGAAGATCACGCGCTCCTCGAAGAGCTTCGCGTAGGGGTCGTACTCGCGGACGCCCTGGGAAGTGCGCTCGACGAAGCGCGGGATGATGTAACGGCTGTCGGGGCGGGGGCCCTCGTACATGCCGCTGGCGGCGCCGGGGAAGTTGCTCATGGGGTGTTCACCGTCCTGGTGGCGTTCTGGGAGCTGTCGGTGGTGGCGGTGCGTGGCGCGGCCGGGCCGGTCAGGCACCGGTGCCGCCGCCTCCCGGGACACCCGAGGCGTGCGTGATGATCTCGTCGATGAGACCGTACTCCTTGGCCTCTTCCGGCGTGAACCAGCGGTCGCGGTCGCCGTCGCGGATGATCGCCTCCACCGTCTGGCCGGAGTGCTGGGCGGTCAGCTCGGACATGCGCTTCTTGGTACGCAGCAGGTACTCGGCCTGGATCTTGATGTCCGAGACCGTACCGCCGAGGCCCGCGGAGCCCTGGTGCATCATGATGTCCGCGTGCGGCAGCGCGAAGCGCTTGCCCGCGGCGCCGCCGGTGAGCAGGAACTGGCCCATCGAGGCCGCCATGCCCATGGCGATCGTGACCACGTCGTTCGGGATGTACTGCATGGTGTCGTAGATCGCCATGCCGGCCGTCACCGAGCCGCCGGGGCTGTTGATGTAGAGGTAGATGTCCTTCTCGGGGTCGGCCGCGAGGAGGAGCAACTGCGCGGTGATCTTGTTGGCGATGTCGTCGTCGACCTGCTGGCCGAGGAAGATGATCCGCTCGTTGAGCAGCCGGTTGTAGACCTGGTCGCCGAGGCCACCACCGATGGAGGGCTCGCCGGCGGCGGAGGGCATCAGATTCGTCACGTATCCACCTGCTCGTCTTACGACGGCGCCGGGCCGTCTCACGTCGTCCTGCCGGGGGCTTGGCGGGGTCGGCTGACTCCCCTGCCCCCCGTATTCATGGACCCTAACGCTCTGGTCCCCCCGGTGAATCCCGCAGAAGCAGGTGTTCGCCGGGGGCGTAGTGCTCCGCCCCCGCACCAAAGACAGCAGGCCCCCGGAAGACTCGCTTCCGGGGGCCTGCTGTCAGGTCGAGATGCCTCGGGCTCAGCCCTCGGTCTTCTCCTCGGCGGCCTCGGTGACCTCGGCCGTGGCCTCGGTCTCCTCGTCCTCGTCGTCCAGGTCGACGATCTCGCCGTTGGTGTCCTTCACCGTGGCGGCCTCGACGACGACGGCCAGAGCCTTGCCGCGGGCGACCTCGCCGACGAGGAGGGGCACCTGGCCACCCTCGACGACGGCCTGGGCGAACTGGTCGGGGGACATGCCGGAGGAGGCGGCGCGGCGCATGAGGTGCTCGGTGAGCTCCTCCTGGTTGACGCCCAGGTTCTCCTTCTTCACCAGCTCGTCCAGGACGAACTGGGTCTTGATGCCCTTGACCGCGGCCTCACGGGTCTCGGTGTCGAACTCCTCGGCGGTCTTGCCCTGGATCTCCAGGTACTTGTCGAGGGTCAGGCCCATCTGGCCGAGCTGGTGGTGCTCCAGGTTGTGCTTGCGGGTGTTGACCTCGTCCTCGAGGAGCTTCTCGGGGACGGGGACCTCGACCAGCTCGAGGAGCTTGTCGAGCACACGCTCCTGGGCCTGGGTGGCCTGGTCGTACTGCTTCATGCCGGCCAGGCGCTTGGTGCTGTCGGCCTTGAGCTCGTCCAGGGTGTCGAACTCGGAGGCGAGCTGCGCGAAGTCGTCGTCCAGCTCGGGCAGTTCGCGGGCGGCGACCTGGGTGACCTTGACGGTGACCTCGGCCTCGCGGCCGGCGGCGGAGCCACCCTTCAGCTCGGAGGTGAAGGTGCCCTCCTCGCCGGCGGACAGGCCCTTGACGGCCTCGTCGATGCCGTCGAGCAGCTCGCCGGAGCCGATGGTGTAGGAGACGCCGCTGGCGACGCCGTCCTCCAGGACCTCACCGTCGACCTTGGCCTCCAGGTCGATCGTGACGACGTCTCCGTCCTCGGCGGCACGCTCGACCGGGGAGGTGGAGGCGAAGCGCTCACGGAGCTGCTCGACCGACTTCTCGACGTCCTCGTCGCTGACCTCGATGGCGTCGACCTCGACCTCGATGCCGGAGTAGTCCGGGATCTCGAGGGACGGGCGGATGTCGACCTCGGCGGTGAAGTTCAGCGTCTCGCCGTCCTTCAGCTCGGTGATGTCGACCTCGGGCTGGCCCAGCGGGGTCAGCTCGGCCTCGTTGACCGCCTCGGTGTAGAACTTCGGGAGCGCGTCGTTGACGGCCTCTTCGAGCACCGCACCGCGACCGAACCGCTGGTCGATGACCCGGGCCGGGATCTTGCCCTTACGGAAGCCCTTCACCGTGACCTGCTGGTTGATCTTCTGGTACGCCGCGTCGAGGCTGTCCTTGAGCTCCTCGAAGGGCACCTCGACAGTGAGCCGAACCCGAGTCGGGTTCAGGGTCTCCACGGCGCTCTTCACGGTTCGGTCTCCTTGTGGCTGACTTCTTGGGTTCTGCCGGAGCCAGAGGGCACCGACGGATAGCCGCCCGGAGGGAGTAGCAGGCCATGAGGCCGGACACACGGGCGCGCAACCTGCATAGTAACCGCAGCCGGACAGCGCCCCAAAAGGCGATCATCACGACACCGTGAGCCAGTGGTCGGGGTGGCGGGATTTGAACCCACGGCCTTCCGCTCCCAAAGCGGACGCGCTACCAAGCTGCGCCACACCCCGTCTGGTGCGAGTCGTAGGGTACATGCCCCGGCCGGGCCCGTCGCCGCGTCGCGCGCGGCACCGTGTGCCGCGCCGCGGGCACCCCGTGGCACCACCACGTTCGCCTGCGCGCCGGGGGACCCGCTACGATGCCTGATGTGCCGCCGTCACCGACGCGCGGTGCGCTCTCGCGGGCGTAGCTCAATGGTAGAGCCCTAGTCTTCCAAACTAGCTACGCGGGTTCGATTCCCGTCGCCCGCTCTTCATGACTCAGGGGCCCGGCAGCCGTTTCGGCGGCGCCGGGCCCCTGAGTCGTTCCCCGGGGCGTTCGGACCCGGCCGCAAGCCGATGCCCGGAACCCGTCAGAAGCTGATGGAGTTGACCATCTCCGCTATCGACTGCATGAAGCGGCTGATGGAGGGCGCCATCCCGGTGGAGGCGAGGAAGAAGCCGAAGAGGATCGCCACGATCGCCGGGCCGGCCTTGATGTTCCCCCCTCGCATCAACACCACCAGGATGATCGCCAACAGCAACACCACGGACAGTGAAATGGCCACAACTGATCACACCCTCGGTCGGTTCGCTCTCCCGGCCTGGAGGCACCGTGCAGCACACCTCCGCCAGAACCATCGTGCCACCAACCAGCCCTCTGTATGCGGCTCGTGACACATCGTCGGTGAACCGGTCCGTCGGGGCCCGCGCCCGGTGCGGCAATTCGACACCTCACCAGCGTTGACGGTGACGGGAATTGCTCAACATCATTTCCATACCCACACATCACCACTGCGGGTAATTCGAATTGAGCGGGCGCCGGTGGGCTATGACCCAATTCGCATGGATGAATCAGGACATCACGGGGCAGAAGGCGGCCCATATTGTGTCCGCGATCACCCTGTTCCGACAGGCAAGTTGTGCGAATAAGTGGGTATCCGAAGCCGATAAACGGGAGCGACCTGGATGGTTTTACGGACTCCCACGCTCGACGCTAGGGTGCCTGAGATGTTCGATGCCTCCCCGTCCCCCGGCCAGACCCGCGCGCCCGCGCCACCGGCAGCCCAGCCGGACGCCGTGGTGCCCTCCCCTCGAGTCCCGCCCAGCGGTGAGGGCGGGCTCCGGAGCGGGGAAGCACGGGAGGCCGGAGCCGCGAAGCCCGCCAAACAGCGCGACTCGTTCTTCGACAACGCGAAGTACCTGGCGATCGTGCTCGTGGCGATGGGGCACTCGTGGGCGCCGGTCAAGGGCGACAGTCGCATCCTCGAAGGTCTGTACGACGTCGTCTACACCTTCCACATGCCGGCGTTCATCATCATCTCCGGCTTCTTCTCGCGCAGTTTCGACATGCGCCCGGACCGGCTGAAGCGCCTGGTCACCGGTGTCCTGGTGCCGTACGTCGTGTTCCAGACGGCCTACCTGATCTTCCGGCGGTACGTCGGCCACTCCGGCGACCCGTTCGACCTGTTCTCCCCCTGGTACCTGACGTGGTTCCTGTGCGCGCTGTTCGTCTGGCGGCTGACCAGCCCGCTGTGGAAGCTGGTGCGCAACCCGCTGCCCATCGCACTGGCCCTCGCCATGCTCGGCTCGGTCTCCCCCGTCGCGGGCGGCGGGTTCGCCCTGGGCCGCGTGCTGCAGTTCATGCCCTGCTTCGTCCTGGGCCTGTGCCTGAAGCCCGAGCACTTCGTGGCGCTGCGCCGCCCGTGGGTGCGGATCGCCTCCGTGCCGGTCTTCGCCACCGCGCTGGTCGTCGGCTGGTGGGCCGCCCCGCGCATGGACGACAACTGGTTCTACCGGGAGAGCGCGGCGCAGAACCTGGGCGCGCCCTGGTGGACCGGCCCGCTGATGACCCTCGCGCTGTTCGTCGGCGCGGTGGTGCTGACCGCCTGCTTCTTCGCCTGGGTGCCGGGGCGCCGGACCTGGTTCACCGCGCTGGGCTGCGGCACCATGTACGGCTATCTGCTGCACGGCTTCGTGATCAAGTTCGCCACCTTCCAGGGCTGGTTCGACCACCCCTGGCTGCACGGCCCGCTCGGCGAGATCCTGGTGACCACGCTCGCGGCCGCCACCGTCACCGTGCTGTGCACGACCCCGTTCCAGCGCGTCTTCCGCTTCGCGATGGAACCGAAGATGGAGTGGGCGTTCAAGCAGGACGCCGCCGAACTGGCCCGCGCACGGCAGCAGCGGCCGCTCGAGAAGACCTCCGCCTGACCCGCCGCCGCTAGTCGGGCCGCCCCTGACCGAGGAGCGCACGCATCCGCGTGTACTTCTCGGTCAGTCGTTTCCGGGTCGCCTCGTCGAGGACGGCCAGCCGGGCCGGGTCGGCGTTGTGCGCGAGGTCGGAGCGCTTGACCAGCTCGGCTCCCGGTGTGGCGAGGATGCGGCGCGCGTACTCCTCGGGCGGCTCGCCGGGTCGCTTGGTGAGGGCGAGCACGATGGCCTTGGTGCGCGGGGTGAGGGCGGCGCCGGCCAGCCACTCCTCGCTGAGCGCGTCGTCCTCGACGGCGTCGTGCAGCCAGGCCGCCGCGATCTGCTCCTCGTCGCCGCCGCGCACGCGTACCCCCTCGGCGACGGCCGCGAGGTGTTCGGCGTAGGGGCGGCCCGCCTTGTCGGTCTGTCCGGCGTGGGCGTCGCGGGCGAGGTCCTCGACCTGGGCCAGGGTGAGCGGGGTCGGTGTCATCGCCCCAGTGTTCCACCGGGAGTTCAGCGCACGGGCGCGGACGCCTCACGGCAGATCAACAGCAGCGCGCGGTCGTCGTTGACGTCCTTGGCGACAGCCTCGATGAGGTGCCAGGCGGCGCCGTGGAAGCCGCCCGCGACATAGCGGTCGGCCTCGCCGGTGAGGCGGTCGATGCCCTCGACCATGTCCCGGTCGGAGGCCTCCACCAGGCCGTCGGTGAAGAGCATCAGCACGTCTCCGGGCCGCAGGGTGCCCTTCATGGAGTCGAACTGGCCGCCGTCGTACACCCCGAGGAGCGGGCCCTCGGCGGCCTTCTCCTCCCAGCGGCCGGTGCCCGCGCTGAGCTGGAGGCCCGGCGGGTGGCCCGCGGAGTACAACTCGTAGTCGCCGGAGTCGAGGTCGAGCACCAGGTGGATGGAGGTGGCGAAGCCCTCGTCCCAGTCCTGGCGGAGCAGATAGCCGTTGGCGGCGGGCAGGAAGGAGTGCGGGGGCAGCGAGCCGAGCAGGCCGCCGAAGGCGCCGGACAGCAGCAGGGCGCGGGAACCGGCGTCCATGCCCTTGCCGGAGACGTCGGTCAGGACGACTTCCAGGGTGCGGCCGCCGTTGGTGCGGGCGGCGACGACGAAGTCACCGGAGAAGGACTGGCCGCCCGCCGGGCGCAGCGCCATCTCGTGGTGCCAGCCCCTGGGCAGCTTGGGCAGTTCGCTCTGGGCGCGGATGCGCTCGCGCAGGTCGAACAGCATGGTGCCGCCGCGACGCCAGGGCACGCCGACCCGGCTGCGGAACTGCGCGGTCAGCAGCCCGAAGAGACCGCAGGCGGCGACGACCAGGACGACGCCCGGGGTGACCCTGGAGGGTCCCTCGGTGTACGGGCCGAGCCGCACCGATTCCACGATGAGGGCGGTGGCGGCGGCCGCGTACAGACCGAGCAGGCTGGCGGGGCGCAGCAGCAGGCCGCCCGCGACGATCGGGATGACGAGGGTGGCCGGGGAACACCAGACGGAGTTGGCCAGTGTGAGGGCCATGAGCGCGGGAATGGTGAGGAGCAGGCCGACCAGGGCGATCCAGTCGGGGCCGTCGCCGCGGAAGTAGTCCACGGCACTTCTGCGCAGCGCGACGCGGACCCGGTGCCACTGCATCTTCCACCGGGCCGTGAACGTCTCGGCCTTCGCGCGCCGTTCTCGTCCTGCTGCCATCAGTTCGGGACCCTATCCATCCAGCCGGCCGCATGGCACGGGAGGTCCCACTTGTCCCCCGTGCGAGGCTCCACTTCGCGTTTCGACCACGCGGTTCGACTACACAGTGAACGGCACTCGGGGCCGTCGCGCTGCCACCCGGCGGAAATTTCCCGCCTCTTCGGGCGGCAGGCTGCGGGCCTGGCACGACAGAACGGGGCGCACGACCGGTTCACCGATGCGTACGGGGCGCACGGGTCAGGCGGGCTGGCAGCCGGGACACCAGAAGAGATTGCGGGCGGCCAGGTCGGCGGTGCGGATCTCGGTGCCGCAGACGTGGCAGGGCATGTGGGCCCGGCGGTAGACGTAGACCTCGCCGCCGTGGTCGTCGACGCGGGGCGGTCGGCCCATCGCCTCGGGGGTGTGCTGGGGGCGGACGGTGTCGATGCGGTTGTCGCGCACGCCGTCCCGCATCAGGGCCACCAGGTCGGCCCAGATCGCGTCCCACTCGGCCGGGGTGACGTCACGGCCGGCGCGGTAGGGGTCGATGCCGTGCCGGAAGAGGACCTCGGCGCGGTAGACGTTGCCGACGCCGGCGATGGTCTTCTGGTCCATCAGCAGCGCGGCGATGGAGGTGCGGCTGCGTCTGATCCGCTCCTGGGCGGCGGCCGGTTCGGCGTCGGGGCGCAGCGGGTCGGGGCCGAGGCGGTCGTGGACGGCCCGCTTCTCGGTGTCGGTGATCAGCGCGCAGGTCGTCGGGCCCCGCAGGTCTACGTACGCGGTGTCGTTCGCGAGCCGGAGCCGGACGGTGTCGGTCGGCGGCGGCGCGGGAGCCGGGCCGAAGGCGACCTTGCCGAAGAGGCCGAGGTGGATGTGGACCCAGTCGCTGTCGCGGAAGCCCAGGAAGAGGTGTTTGCCGTGGGCGTCGGTGGCGGTCAGCTCGGCGCCGTCCAGCAGCTCGGCGGCGTCGGTGAACTTGCCCTGGGGGCTGGTCACCAGCGGGGCGGTGCCGCGGAAGCGCTCGGCGTAGTCCCGCGCCAGCCGGTGGATCGTGTGCCCTTCTGGCAAGGCCGGGGCGTCCTTCCTGAAAAAGGGCCGCGGGGCCCCCGCCGCATCGGGCGGCGGGGGCGGCGCGGCGTTACTGCTGGGGGTGGTGCGCCGGGATGGGCGGGAGCTCGCCGGTGTTCTCGTACCGCGCCAGCATCTCGATGCGGCGGGCGTGGCGCTCCTCGCCGGTGAACGGGGTGTTCAGGAAAATCTCGACGAACTTGGTCGCCTCGTCCTCGGTGTGCTGCCGGGCGCCCACGGCGATGACGTTGGCGTCGTTGTGCTCGCGGCCGAGCGCTGCGGTCGCCTCGCTCCAGGCGAGGACGGCACGCACCCCCTTGACCTTGTTCGCGGCGATCTGCTCGCCGTTGCCGGAGCCGCCGATGACGACGCCGAGGGAGCCGGGGTCGGCCACCGTGCGCTCAGCCGCCCGGAGGCAGAAGGGCGGGTAGTCGTCCTGGGCGTCGTAGATGTGCGGCCCGCAGTCGACGGGCTCGTGCCCCGCCGCCTTGAGCCACTCGACGAGGTGGTTCTTGAGTTCGTAGCCCGCATGGTCGGAGCCGAGATACACGCGCATGGACCGAGTGTGTCACGCCCGATTCCGGGCAGCAGCTCCGGGTTCGATAGGGGATATGTGAGACGGGCCATAGAACCTCAAGGAAACCTCAAGTAACAATCCGGATTCAGAGGTTCCCGAATTCGTTCCCCTCAGATTCACTGGACCGCCTCGTACACCGCTCGTGCGAGGCCCCGTACGACGTCGTACGACTGCACCGCCGCTCGTACGGGAACCGCTCCACCTGGCGCAAAGGAATTCCGTCCATGACCCAAGGTTCCGGGCTGCAAGCAGGTCTCAAGAACCGTCACCTGTCGATGATCGCCATCGGTGGTGTGATCGGTGCCGGCCTTTTCGTCGGCTCCAGTACGGGTATCGCCACGGCGGGCCCCGGCATCCTGCTGTCCTACGCCCTCGTCGGCACGCTCGTCGTCCTCGTGATGCGCATGCTGGGTGAGATGTCCGCGGCCAACCCGACCTCCGGCTCCTTCTCCGCCCACGCCGACCGCGCGCTGGGCCGCTGGGCCGGCTTCTCCATCGGCTGGCTGTACTGGTTCTTCTGGGTCGTGGTGCTCGCCGTCGAGGCGACGGCCGGCGCGAAGATCCTGGAGGGCTGGATACCGGCCGTCCCGCAATGGGGCTGGGCGCTGATCGTGATGCTGGTGCTCACGGCGACCAACCTGGTCTCGGTCGGCTCCTACGGCGAGTTCGAGTTCTGGTTCGCCGGGATCAAGGTCGTGGCGATCGGCGCGTTCATCGTGGTCGGCGCGCTGGCCGTCTTCGGTGTGCTGCCCGGTGCGCACAGCGACAAGGCCGGGCTGAGCAACCTCACCGCGCACGGCGGTTTCCTGCCGCACGGTCCGGGCGCGATCCTCACCGGTGTGCTGCTGGTCGTCTTCTCCTTCATGGGCAGCGAGATCGCCACGCTGGCGGCCGGTGAGTCGGAGAACCCGCAGCGCGCGGTCACCAAGTCGACCAACAGCATCATCTGGCGTATCGCGGTCTTCTACCTGGGCTCGATCCTCGTCGTGGTCTCGCTGCTGCCGTGGAACGACCCGTCGATCAAGACCGACGGTTCCTACGTCGCCGCGCTGAACTCCCTGGGTATCGCGCACGCCGGCGAGATCATGAACTTCATCGTGCTGACCTCGGTGCTGTCCTGCCTGAACTCGGGCCTGTACACCGCGTCCCGGATGGCGTTCTCGCTGGGTGAGCGCGGTGACGCGCCGAAGGCGTTCGCGAAGACCAACTCCCGCGGTGTGCCGATGGCGGCCATCCTGGCCTCGGTGCTGTTCGGCTTCGTCGCGGTGTTCTTCAACTACAAGTTCCCGGACTCGGTCTTCCTCTTCCTGGTCAACTCCAGCGGCGCGGTCGCGCTCTTCGTGTGGCTGGTCATCTGCTTCTCGCAGCTCCGGATGCGGAAGATCATCCAGCGCGAGGCGCCGGAGAAGCTCGTCGTGAAGATGTGGCTGTACCCGTACCTCACCTGGGCCACGGCCGCGCTGATCGTCTTCGTCCTCGGCTACATGCTGACCGACACGGAGCACGACGGCCGCGAGACGGTCCTGCTGTCCCTGATGGTCGCGGCGGTCGTCCTGATCATCGCCTTCGTGAAGCAGTCGGTCACGGCCAAGCGGGCCCAGCCGGAGATCCCGGCCACGGAGGACCCGGAGAAGGTGCCGGCGGCCTGACGTCCGCCCCGGTACGCACCGAAGCCCGGTGCCGTGAGGGATTCCCTCGCGGCACCGGGCTTTCGCTTGCGCGGGTACGGGGTCGTGCGGGCTGGGGGCTTCCGGCCGGGCGGGGGCTTCCGGCCGGGCGACGACCGGGGGCGCCTCCTGGCGGGACGGTCGGCGCGGGGCACCGCCGGATGCCTCCGGCGGGCGCGGTCATGGACGCGGGAACCGGCTTCGGGACACCCGCGTACCGAGGCCGGGAACGGCGAAGGCCCGCCCGGTCACCTGACAGGTGCGCGGGCGGGCCTTCGTCGCGGAGGCTCAGCTCTTGTTCGTCAGCTTCCAGGCCGTGGGCAGCGCGCCCATCGCCAGGGCGGCCTTCAGGGCGTCACCGATGAGGAACGGGGTGAGGCCCGCCGCGATGGCCGCCGTCGCGGACATGTGGGCCGCGAAGGCGAGGTAGGGGACGCCGACGGCGTAGATGATCGCCTCGCCGAGGAGCATCGTGCCCGCCATCCGCAGCGGGGAGCGGTCCGCGCCGCGGCGGGCCAGCGCGCCGACGGCCGCGGCGGCGAGCAGCATGCCGATGACGTAGCCGAAGGAGACCGACGCACCGGAGCCGCCCTGGGCGAACCACGGCACCCCGGCCAGGCCGGCGGCGGCGTACAGCGCGAGGGCGGCGACACCGCGGCGGGCGCCCAGCGTCGTGCCGACGAGCAGCGCGGCGAAGGTCTGTCCCGTCACCGGCACCGGGGAGCCGGGCACCGGGACCGCGATCTGAGCCGCGAGACCGGTGAGCGCCGCGCCACCGAGCACGAGGGCGGCGTCGCGCACGCGCGAGGTGGGAAGGAGGTCGGCGAGGACGGCGCCGGGCCGAGCGGTGACGCTGGCGGTGCTCATGGGGACTCCGCGGGTATGTGGACAGGTGGCAACACCGTGACGCTATACCGGCCCTCACGCACCGATCACCGTCTGTGCTCGACAAAGGCGTGAACAGGGGCTTGGTGGGCTTCGCACAAAGGATGCGCCTTACACCGGGTACGGCGTGATACCGGTCACTCGGTCGGAGTGGGCCGGGGCACCGCCGACTCGGGGCCGCCCGACTGTGGAGACCCGGCGACCCGCTGTGGAGACCCGCCAAAAGAGTCCGCACCCCCGCAGGGCGCCGTAAGCGGACGTAAGCATTCCGTAAGCGGATCGTCCGTATAGCGGACACCTCCCGTGCCCATCGGCCGACTTCACCCAGACTGGGGGAGTTTTTACCCACCTACCGCACTGGACGAGCCGCGCCGATGCCCAGCACCACCACGCAAGCGCCGCAGGAGCAGAAGCAGGGCGTCCCGCTCTCCTCCGGCCTCAAACAGCGCCATCTCTCCATGATCGCCCTGGGCGGGGTGATCGGCGCGGGCCTGTTCGTCGGCTCCGGCGCCGGTATCGCCGCCGCCGGCCCGTCCATCGTCGTCGCCTACACCCTCTCCGGCCTGCTGGTCCTGCTGGTGATGCGGATGCTGGGCGAGCTGTCCTCGGCGTACCCCTCCTCCGGCTCCTTCTCGGCGCACGCCGAGCGGGCGATCGGGCCGTGGGCCGGGTTCACGGTCGGCTGGTCGTTCTGGGTCATGCAGTGCACGGTGGTCGGCCTGGAGGGCATCGGCGCCGGGAAGATCGTGAGCGGCTGGCTGCCGGGGACCCCGCAGTGGGCCTGGGTCGCGCTGTTCATGCTGATCTTCTGCGGCGCGAACCTGACCGCGGTGAAGAACTTCGGCGAGTTCGAGTTCTGGTTCGCCGCCCTGAAGGTCGTCGCCATCTGCGCGTTCCTGCTGCTCGGCGTACTGGCCATCGCGGGCGTGCTGCCCGGCACCGACTCCCCCGGCGCCTCCCACCTCACCGACTTCCTGCCCAACGGCAGCCAGGGCCTGGTCCTCGGCCTGCTCGCGTCGGTCTTCGCGTACGGCGGCCTGGAGACGGTCACCATCGCGGCGGCCGAGTCGGAGGACCCGGTCAAGGGCGTGGCGAGCGCGGTGCGCACCACGATGTGGCGGATCGCGCTGTTCTACATCGGCTCGATGGCCGTCGTGGTGACCCTGGTGCCGTGGGACTCGAAGGAGATCGTGGCGCGCGGCCCGTACGTCGCCGCCCTGGACAGCCTCGGCATCCCCGGCGCCGGCCGGGTGATGGACGTGGTGGTGCTGGCCGCGCTGCTCTCCGCGATGAACGCCAACATCTACGGCTCCTCGCGCATGCTGCACTCCCTGGTCCAGCGGGGCCTCGGCCCGAAGGTGCTGGCGAAGGTGTCCGGCGGGGTGCCCCGGATCGCCGTCCTGGTCTCGTCCGTCTTCGGGTTCGGCTGTGTGCTGCTGAGCTACTGGCGCCCGGACGACGTGTTCATGTGGCTGCTGAACATGATCGGCGCCGTCATCCTGGTCGTCTGGATCTTCGTCGGCGTCTCCCAGCTCCTGCTGCGCCGCCGCGCCGAGCGCGCCGGTGACGCGGCGCCCGCCGTGCGGATGTGGGCGTTCCCGTGGCTGACCTGGGTCGCCCTGCTGGGCATGGTGGTCATCCTGGTCCTGATGGCCGAGCAGCCCGGCACGCGCGTGCAGCTCTACTCCACCGGCGGCCTGACCCTGGCCCTGGCGGCGGCCGGTTACGTCTGGCAGCGGGCGCGCGCCCGGAGCTGACGCCCCCCCCTCGAAGCCGAAGGCCCCCGCGTGGACGACACGCGGGGGCCTTCGTGCACCCCCCGCACCCGAGGCCGGGCCTCTTGTTGCTAGCGTGCAGTTGCAAGTAAGTTGCAATAAGGCTCGGAGGGGACCCGCCCATGTCCGTCTACACGCTGCCCGAACTGCCCTACGACTACGCCGCGCTCGCGCCCGTCATCAGCCCCGAGATCATCGAGCTGCACCACGACAAGCACCACGCGGCCTACGTGAAGGGCGCCAACGACACCCTGGAGCAGCTCGCCGAAGCGCGGGACAAGGACGCCTGGGGGTCGGTGAACGGCCTGGAGAAGAACCTCGCCTTCCACCTCTCCGGGCACATCCTGCACAGCATCTACTGGCAGAACATGACCGGCCCGAAGGACGGCGGCGGCGAGCCGCTGGCCCAGGACGGCGTGGGCGAGCTGCAGGACGCGATCAAGGAGTCGTTCGGCTCCTTCGCCGCCCTCAGGACCCAGTTGTCCAAGGCGTCGGCCACCACCCAGGGCTCCGGCTGGGGCGTGCTGGCCTACGAGCCGCTGAGCGGCCGGCTGATCGTGGAGCAGGTCTACGACCACCAGGGCAACGTCGGTCAGGGCTCCACCCCGATCCTGGTCTTCGACGCCTGGGAGCACGCCTTCTACCTCCAGTACAGGAACCAGAAGGTGGACTTCATCGAGGCGATGTGGCAGGTCGTGAACTGGCAGGACGTGGCCCGGCGCTACACGGCCGCCAAGTCCCGCGCCGACGTGCTGCTGCTGGCCCCCTGAGGGCCCCCGAGCGTCCCGCCTCGTGATCGTCTTCTCAACCTTCACCCGGCGGGCGGATGAAGGAAGCCCCCTGTGAGGACGTGACTCACAGGGGGCTTCTTCGCGCGTCGGCTACAGGTTGCTGAAGTCCGGGCCCACCGTGCGGCTCCGCTTGAGCTCGTAGAAGCCCGGCACGGAGGCGACCGCGAGGGTGCCGTCCCACAGGCGGGCCGCCTCCTCGCCCTTGGGGGCCGGGGTGACGACCGGGCCGAAGAAGGCGATCTGCTCGCCGTCCGGGCCGGGGACCGCGATGACCGGGGTGCCCACGTCCTGGCCGACCTTCTCGATGCCCTCCTTGTGGGAGGCGCGCAGCTCCGCGTCGAACTCGAAGTCGGTCTGGTCGAAGTAGTCGATCAGGTCGGCGGGCAGGCCGACCTCGGCGAGCGCGCCCACGACGGCCTCGCGGCTCGGGCCCTCGCCCTCGTTGTGGATACGGGTGCCGAGCGCGGTGTAGAGCGGGCCGAGGACGTCGGCGCCGTGCTTCTGCCAGGCGGCGGTGACCACCCTGACCGGCTGCCACGCCTTGGTGGCGAGCATCTCCCGGTACTCCTCCGGGAGCTCGTCGATCCGGTCCTCGTTCAGGACGGCGAGGCTCATGATGTGCCAGTGCACCTCGATGTCACGGACCTTCTCCACCTCCAGCACCCAGCGGGAGGTCATCCAGGCCCAGGGGCACAGCGGGTCGAACCAGAAATCCACAGGGGTCTTGCCCGACGTGGTCGCGGTCTCGGACATGTCTCTCCTCGCGAAAGGTCTTTTCCAGCGCCAACAGCGCCCCCGGCCGCGCAATTCCCCGATGCCGCCGGTCAGGGCCGCATGGCAGGATCGTGCCGTTCAGTGCCTGAATCTTGCGACCACAAGGGAGTGCCGCCCGTGCCCGGTGAGAATCTGTCCCGCGACGAGGCCCGCGAGCGGGCCGCCCTGCTGTCGGTCGACGGGTACGACGTGGCGCTGGACCTGCGCTCCGCCGTGGGCGAGGCCGGCGACGAGCCGCGCACCTTCCGCTCGGTCACCACGATCCGCTTCCGCTGCGCCGAGCCGGGCGCGACGAGCTTCGCCGACCTGATCGCGCCGAGCGTGACCTCGGTGTCCCTGAACGGCCGCGACCTCGACCCCAGCGAGGTGTTCGACGGCACCCGGATCGCGCTCACGGACCTGGCCGCCGACAACGAGCTGATCGTGGACGCCCGGTGCGCCTACTCCCGCACCGGCGAGGGCCTGCACCGCTTCGTCGACCCGGAGGACGGCGAGGTCTACCTCTACACCCAGTACGAACCGGCCGACTCCCGGCGGGTGTTCGCGGGCTTCGAGCAGCCCGACCTGAAGGCGCCCTACCGCTTCGAGGTCCGCGCCCCCGAGGGCTGGACGGTGTGGAGCAACGGCGCTGGTGAACTCGTGGACGGTGTCTGGCGGTTCGCGCAGACCAAGCCGATCTCGACGTACATCACATGCGTGGTCGCGGGCCCCTACCACTACGTCACCGACTCCTACGAGCGGGTGCTGGAGGACGGGAGCAAGCTGGAGATCCCGCTCGGCGCGATGTGCCGCAAGGGTCTGGCGCCCTACTTCGACGCCGACGACGTCTTCCTGATCACCAAGCAGGGCCTGGACTTCTTCCACGAGCACTTCGACTACCCGTACCCCTTCGGCAAGTACGACCAGGCGTTCGTGCCCGAGTACAACCTCGGCGCGATGGAGAACCCCGGACTGGTCACCTTCCGGGAGGAGTTCGTCTTCCGGGGCAAGGTAACGCAGGCGTCGTACGAGGCGCGGGCCAATGTGATCCTGCACGAGATGGCGCACATGTGGTTCGGCGACCTGGTCACCATGGTCTGGTGGGACGACCTGTGGCTGAAGGAGTCCTTCGCGGACTTCATGGGCACCTTCGGCAACGTGGGCGCGACCCGCTTCAAGGACGCCTGGACCACGTTCGCCAACCGCCGCAAGGCCTGGGCCTACCGCGCGGACCAGCTCCCCTCCACGCACCCCATCACCGCCGACATCCGCGACCTCCAGGACGCCAAGCTCAACTTCGACGGCATCACCTACGCCAAGGGCGCCTCCGTCCTGAAGCAACTGGTGGCCTACGTCGGCCAGGACGCCTTCCTGGAGGGCGCCCGGCGTTACTTCCAGCGGCACGCCTACGGCAACACCCGGCTGGAGGACCTGCTGTCGGTGCTGGCGGAGACCAGCGGCCGGGACATGAGCGCCTGGGCCCGCTCGTGGCTCCAGACGGCGGGCGTCAACTCCCTCACCCCGCAGGTGCTGGTGAACCCCGACGGGAGCGTCGACGAGCTGGCCGTGCTCCAGGAGGCCCCCGAGTCGCACCCCGAGCTGCGCCCGCACCGGGTGAAGGTGGGCCTGTACCGGCGCACCGGGGACGGCACGCTGGAGCGCTACCAGAGCACGGAGGCGGACGTCGAGGGCCCGCGCACGGTGCTGCCGGAGCTGGTCGGCGCCGAGGTCCCGGACCTGGTGCTGGTCAACGACGACGACCTCACCTACTGCAAGATCCGCTTCGACGAGACCTCGCTCGCCACCCTCCGCGAGCACCTCGGTGAGCTGACCGACCCGCTCGCGCGCGCCCTGTGCTGGTCGGCGCTGTGGAACCTGACGCGGGACGGTCTGCTGCCCGCGCGGGAGTTCGTGGCGCTGGTGCTGCGGTTCGCGGGCCGGGAGTCCGACATCGGCGTGCTCCAGATGCTCCACGCCTGGGCCGACACCGCGCTGGAGCGGTACGCGGCCCCCGAGTGGCGGGCCACCGGCGCCGAGCTGCTGGCGCGGGGCGCGCTGGAGGAGCTGCGGGCGGCCGAGCCGGGCAGCGAGCAGCAGTTGGCCTGGGCGCGCTTCTTCGCCGCGGTCGCCTCCGGCGCGGCCGACCTGGCCCTGCTGAAGGACCTGCTGGACGGCACCGAGACCGTCGAGGGGCTGACCGTGGACCAGGAGCTGCGCTGGGCGTTCCTGGAGCCGCTCGCCGCGCACGGGGTGGCCGGTGAGGAGGTGCTCGCGGCCGAACTGGCCCGCGACGACACCGCCTCCGGCAAGCGCCACCAGGTGCGCTGCCTGGCCGCGCGGCCCTCGGCGGCCGTCAAGGCGCAGGCGTGGGCCCAGGTGGTGGAGTCCGACACGCTGTCCAACGCCCTGGTGGAGGCGACCATCGCGGGATTCGGCCTGCCGGGTCAGCGGGAGCTGACGGCGCCGTACGCGGAGAAGTACTTCGCGGCGATCGAGCGGGTGTGGCGGGAGCGGTCGATCCAGATCGCCATGCACATCGTCAGCGGACTGTTCCCGGCCCACCAGGACCGGCCCGGAACGCTGGCGGCGACGGACGCGTGGCTGGCGGAGCACGCGGACGCGGCCCCGGCGCTGCGCCGCCTGGTGCTGGAGGCACGGGACGACCTGGCGCGGGCACTGCGCGCACAGGAGTGCGACGCGGGCCGGTGACCTTTGGCCTGAGCTTCGTCGCCCGGTGACCGTTACGGAATCCGGGCACGGCAGCCCGTAACCCCTGGTCCGCCCCGGACGGACCAGGGGTTTTCGCCGCCTACTCGGCATCCGAACACCCGTCCTTTAGTACCGTGTTGTCCGCATTCCTCGACGGACGTGTAACAGCGGTTACGGGTGGGCCGGGAGTAGGGCATTCCAGAGCCATGACGCACAACACCCCGCTCTCCCCCCGCCCGCTCCGCCACCTCGCCGAGGTCCACCGCCGTGTCCTGACCGCCGCCCAGCTCCGCACCCACGGGGTGACGACGGCCGAGCTGAACGAGCGGTGCCGGGCCGACGGACCCTGGCGGCTGCTGCTGCCCGACGTGGTCCTGCTGCACTCCGGGGCGCCCACGAGCGAGGAGCGTCTGCACGGCGCGCTGCTGTACGCCTCCCGCGAGTCCACGCCGGGCGTGCCGGCCCAGCCGAGCGCGGGCGACCCGCACCGCGAGGTCTACGCCGAGGCGATGCTCACCGGCCTGGCCGCGCTGGCCCTGCACGGCCTGCCGTCCGCGCCGCCGCTGGTGTCCCTGGAGCGGATCGACGTGCTGGTCCCGAGGCTGCGCCGGCTGCGCTCGTCCGGGTACGTGCGGGTGGTGCGTACCCCGGACCTGCCGCAGGCGCGGCCGGTGGCGGGGCTGCCGGTGGCGCCGGTGGCGCGGGCGCTGGCGGACGCGGTGGCCCACCTGACGGACGCGGACACGGTACGCCGGCTGCTGACCGAGGCGGTGCACGACGGCAAGTGCGAACCGGCGGCAGTGGTGCGGGAGTTGACCGAGGCGAAGCTGATGGGCCGGGCCCATGTGGCGGACGCGGTGGAGTCGCTGGTGGCCGAGGGGCGCGCGGTCGCGGAGGACCTGCTGTACCGGCTGGTCACCGGGCAGGGGCTGCCCGACCCGGTGTGGAACGTGGACCTGCGGCTGCCCGGCGGCCCGCATCTGGGCGGGGTCGACGCCTACTGGCCGGAGCAGGCCGTCGCCGTCGAGCTGGACACGCGGGCCCCGCGCCAGGACGAGGACGCGACGTGGTCGGAGTACGCCCGCAAGCGGGAGCACCTGGAGCGGCTCGGGATCACGGTCGTGCACATCACGCCGAGGAAGCTCCGGGAGACACCGGAGCAGCAGGCCGCGGTGGTCCGTACGGCGCTGATGGCCGCCGGTGACCGCGACCCGGCCGCGTACGTGATCGTGCTCCCCCGGTAGTCCCGCCCTGTGGTTGCGCCGGTCGTCAGCGCTTCCTCAGCAGCAGCTCCGTGTTGCGGTCGGCCGGGCGCCCGGCGAGTGTCGTGAGGGCGTCGGGGGCGTTGAGGGCCAGCTCGCGGTAGAGCGCGGCCAGGCCGGCCGGGGAGAGGTCGGTGGGGTCGGTGCGGTAGGGGGCCGCGGACTCCACCAGGGTGGTGAAGAGGGACAGGGTGCCGTCGGCGTTGTCCACCAGCTCGATGACACGGGCGAGTTGGGGGTGGTCGAGGTGCGAGGCGGTGGAGATCTCCCAGAAGGCGCCGCCGGAGGACGATCGGTGCGGGGTGACGATGTTCTTGTGGACATGGCCGTTCACCCAGGCCAGCACATTGCGGTGGGCGCTCAGCACGGAGACCAGCGCGGCCCCGTCGTGGCGCCGCTCGTCGGGCCGGGCGGGGTCGGGGCGGGTGTTGGTCATCGACTCGCCGGTGTGGTGGCTGAACACGATCGCGTGGGAGTCGGCGTGCTTCTTCAGGGTGCGCTCCAGCCACCGGAGCTGGGCGGTGCCGACGGAGCCCTGGTAGTGGCCGCCGGGGTCGATGGTGTCGAGGCTGATGCCGATCACGTCGTCGGAGATCCGGAAGGCGTAGTAGAGGGTGCCCGAAGCGACGTTGTGCGCGGCGTAACCGTGGCCCCGCGGACCGTGGCCCCGGTGGGCGGGGTCGAGGTGGGCGCGCACGTACTCGGCCGGGGTGAAGGGGGCGCGCCGCTCGTCCGGAGTGACCTGGCGCATCGCGCGGGCGTGGGCCTTCAGGAAGTCGCGGTACTGCGTGCCCCGCAGGTCCTGGCCGGCCTCGTAGGCCCGTTTGAGCGCCTGGGCCTCGGCCGGGGTGGCGTCCATCAGCTTGCGTCCGCCGACGGACACCTCCGTGAGGTAGGGGTCGTGCCGGGAGGCGAATCCTCCGCCGGGCAGGGCGTCGTGGTTGCCGACGGTGGAGTACCAGGGCATGTCGAGGCCGGGGCTGCGCACCTCACGGACGGCGGCGGCGAGGAAGTCGGGCAGGCGGGGGAAGCCGAGCGCCTTGTCCTGGTCGCGGACGGCGGAGCCGGGCTGCCAGTAGAGCGGCAGGCCGCTGTTCTGGACGCCCTCGTAGTGTCCGGGGTCGCCCGAGTCCGGGGTGATGCGGCCGCCGCTCATCAGCGTCAGGAACCAGTCCAGTTCCAGCCGGGAGTTGTTGTCGGTGTTGTCCCCGGTGGTCATGGCGAACTGGAGCGGGCTGCCGGTGACCGGCCCGCCGCGCAGGGAGTTGATCCGCTCGACCAGCGAGACGGCGCCGGGCACGGTGAGCGCTTCCTGCGGGCGCCAGCCGCGTGGGGTGGCGGCGCGGAGGAACTCCATCCGCCGCGGGTGCTGCACATCGGTCAGGTGCAGGTCGGTGAGCTGCACGAACGCGGCGAGCGTGGTGCGCCGCGCGGACCGTCCGGCACGGGGTGCGGCCAGCTCCTCGCGGACGACGCGCGGCCAGCCGGGCCCCTCGCCGAGTCTGCGGTAGGTGGCGGAGCCGCGCGGTGTGGCCACGGTGGCGAGGGTGGTGCCACGGGTGTACGGGGCGAGCGGGGCCGGGGCGCTCGTACGGGCGGCCGGCGCCGGGGCGGGCGGGGCGGTGGTCCGGGTGGCGGCGCTGCTCTCCACGGGACGCAGGGCGTAGCCGACGCTCGCGGCGAGTGTGACGGCTCCGGCGGCGGTGAGGACGGATCGGCGGTGGAGCCCCTGTTCGGGGGCGTCGGCAGAGCGTGAGCGCGACATACGCGGTCTCCCCTGGGTGCGGACGCGTCGGCGGTCGCGGGCCGCCGCTTCGACCGGCACCCCGCTCGTCTGGATCGTCGGCAGCGGGGATGAAACCCGCGTGAACGCCGGAGCAACACGCGACGCCGAACACCGCACGTCGATCAGCGTGTGCCGAGGGGAGAGCGGGCCGCCGCCGAGCGGTCGGCCGGCGGCCCGGCCCCGGTCACTCCTCGTTCACCGGCCGGGGAAGGGCCGCCTCCGTCTCGCCGGAGGGGGCGTCGAGCCGGCCGGTGGGCGGGCGTTCGCGCCACAGGCGCAGGGCGGTGTCGACCAGTGACACCCGGGTCAGGTCCGTCACGGCGGCCAGGTCGTGCCAGGCGGCGAGGTCGGTGGAGCCGCCCACCTCGTAACGGAGTTCACCGCCGGTGATGCGCGCGGCGTAGAGGATGCGTATGCCGTGGTGGTCGACGGCGCGGCCGGGGAAGCGGCCGGGCAGCACCACCCGGCCGGTGTGCACGCCGAGCAGGTCGGTCACCTCGGCCCGGTACCCGGTCTCCTCGGCGACCTCGCGGCGCACGGCGTCGTACGGGTCCTCGCCGAACTCGGCGCCGCCGCCCGGCAGCACCCACTCGTGGCCGCCTCCCGGTGCGGGCGAACGGGCGAGCAGGAGCTGTCCGTCCCGGACACACACGGCGTAGGCCGCCACCCTCAACTTACGTCGCATGCCGGGACGTTAGCGCGGAGCGCAGGGGAACCAAGTGAATTCGGGCGGATTCGGTCGCCAACCGCACACATCGCATCGCGGGTTTTCCCCATACATGGATCTCGATTCGGTCAACGGACCCCAAAATTCGGTCGCTTGGGAAAGGCTGCGCTGGTCCGGCACTGGACCTCGCGGACAACCCTCACCGACTAAGGGATGCGATGACCCACTCCCCCGACCGTGATCCGATACCTGGCCCGAGACGCCTGGCGCGCCTGACGCTGGCCGTCGGCGTGGTGGCCGCCCTCTGTGCGGCCGGACCCGTGCCGCTGGCCCTCGCCGCCGACTCGCCGCCCGCCCAGGCCGCCGACCCCGGCACCAAGTCCGCGCCCCGCAAGCTCGGCCCGGACGACGCCGACCGGCTCGCCGAGGCCAAGGCGGACGGCGCCAAGAGCGTCACGATGATGATCGCCACCGCGCCGGGCTCCACCGAGCAGGTCGCCTCGCAGCTCGACGCGGCCGGCACCGTGGGCCGCACCTTCGACAAGGTCGGCTACATTCGCGCCACCGTCCCGACCGCCAAGGCGGACTCGGTCATCGCCGCCGCGGCCAAGCTGTCCTCGGTGCACGCGATCGACCTGCGCCAGGAGATCCCGCTGGACGACCCGGCGCCGGGCGCGGACACCGCGAAGGACGCCAGGAACAGCCGTACCGCGGCGACTTACCCGGCGCCCGGCAGCAACACCCCGGCGAAGAACCCGTACAACCCGTCCTTCGAGACCGGTGCCGTCGACTTCGTGAAGAACAACCCGAAGGCGGACGGGCGCGGGGTCACCATCGGCATCCTGGACTCCGGTGTCGACCTCGGCCACCCGGCGCTGCAGAAGACCACCACCGGTGAGCGCAAGATCGTGGACTGGGTCACCGCGACCGACCCGGTGAGCGACGGCGACGGCACCTGGCGGCGGATGACCGCCGCGGTCTCGGGCCCCTCCTTCTCCGTCGGCTCCGGCGCGAGCGCCGAGACCTTCAAGGCCCCGGCCAGCGCCTACAAGTTCAACTACCTGTACGAGTCCGCCACCACCGGCGGCGACATGCAGGGCGACCTCAACCGCGACGGTGACACCACCGACGCCTGGGGCGTGCTGTACGACCCGGCCACCGGCACGGTCCGCGTCGACACCGACGACGACCTGGACTTCGGCGACGACGCGCCGATGAAGGCGTACAAGGACGGCTACCAGGTCGGTTACTTCGGCACCGACGACCCGAAGACGGATGTGGTCGAGCGCATCCCCTTCGTGGTCGAGGTCCGCAAGGACGTCGTCTACAACTCCTCCGGCGCCAAGGCCGATTACGTCAACATCGGCGTGATCGAGTCCGAGCACGGCACCCATGTCGCGGGCATCACCGCCGCCAACGGGCTGTTCGGCGGCAAGATGAACGGTGCCGCCCCCGGCGCCAGGATCGTCTCCTCGCGCGCCTGCACCTGGTCCGGCGGCTGCACCAACGTCGCCCTCACCGAGGGCATGATCGACCTGGTGGCCAACCGGGGCGTGGACATCGTCAACATGTCCATCGGCGGTCTCCCCGCGCTGAACGACGGCAACAACGCCCGCGCCGAGCTGTACACCCGGCTCATCGACACCTACGGCGTGCAGCTCGTCATCTCGGCCGGCAACTCCGGCCCCGGCGCCAACACCATCGGCGACCCCGGCCTCGCCGACAAGGTGATCTCGGTCGGCGCGGCCATCTCCAAGGAGACCTGGGCGTCGAACTACGGCTCCGCCGTGGACACCAAGTACGCGATGATGCCGTTCTCCTCGCGCGGCCCGCGTGAGGACGGCGGCTTCACGCCGACCATCACCGCGCCCGGCGCCGCGATCAACACCACCCAGACCTGGCTGCCCGGTGCCCCGGTCGCCGAGGCGGGCTACACGCTGCCCGCCGGCTACTCGATGCTCCAGGGCACCTCGATGGCCTCCCCGCAGGCCGCGGGCGCGAGCGCGCTGCTGCTGAGCGCGGCGAAGCAGAAGGATGTCGACCTCACCCCGGCCGTGCTGCGCACCGCGCTCACCTCGACCGCGCACCACATCAGCGGCGCCCAGGCGTACGAGGAGGGCTCCGGCCTGATCGACGTCGTGGACGCCTGGAACGCGATCCGGCTCGGCGCCTCGGCGCGGGAGTACACGGTCAAGGCCCCGGTCGACACCGCGATCGACTACGCCCTGAAGACCCCCGGCTTCGGCACCGGCCTCTACGACCGTGAGGGCGGTCTGAAGTCCGGCCAGCGCAAGACGTACGAGGTCACGGTCACCCGCACCACCGGCGCGGACCGCGCGGTCTGGCACCTGCTGAGCTTCGCCAACGACCCGGAGCACACCTTCCGCGTCGTCGGCAGCCACCTGGTGAAGCTGCCGCTGAACCAGCCGGTCACCGTCAAGGTGGAGGCCGCGCCCAAGGCGGCCGGGCTCAAGAGCGCGATCCTCCGGGTGGACGACCCGCTCACCGTGGGCGTCGACAAGCAGATCCTCAGCACGGTCGTGGTGGCGAGCCCGGTGGACTACACCCGCTCCTTCTCCGGCTCGGTGCAGCGCAACAGCACCCGCTCGTACTTCCTGACCGTGCCCGAGGGCGCGAAGTCGCTGGAGGTCGCCATCGGCGGGCTGAAGACCGGCAGCCAGACCCGGTTCATCGCCATCCACCCCTACGGGACGCCGGTCGACAACACCAGCACCCCGTACTGCTACAACAACTACCTCGACGGCAACGGCTGCAAGCCCGACGTGCGCTCCTACGCCGACCCGCAGGCCGGTGTCTGGGAGGTCGAGGTCGAGTCCCGCCGTACCTCTCCCCTGCTGGACAACCCCTACAAGCTGGACGTCTCCGTGCTCGGCGCGGTCTTCGACCCGGAGACCGTGACCGTGCCCGAGGCCAAGGTGGGCGTCCCGGCCACCGCCTCCTGGAAGGTCACCAACAAGTACGCCGCGCTCGACGGCAAGCTGGTCGGCGGCCCGCTCGGCTCCGCGAAGGCCGCCCGCCCGGCGATCAAGGAGGGCGAGACCGCGACCACCACGGTCGAGGTCCCGGCCGGCGCCAAGTCCCTGGACGTGGCCATCGGCAAGGTCTCGGACCCGGCCGCCGACCTCGACCTCACGGTCTACGACGCCTCCGGCAAGCAGGTCGGCCTGTCCGCCGACGGCGACTCGGAGGAAGCGGTCTCCATCCCCTCCCCCGCCGCGGGCACCTACACGGTCGAGGTCGTGGGCTACTCGGTCCCGGCCGGTTCCACCGACTACGACTACCGGGACGTGTTCTTCTCCGACACGCTCGGCGCCGTCACGGTCGACGGCTCGGCCCCGGTGAAGCTCGCCACGGGCGCCTCGGCCACCGTGTCCGGCAAGGTCACGGCCGCCGCCGAGGCCCCGGCCGGCCGCGAGTTCTTCGGCCGCGTCCAGTTGGTGAACGCGCGCGGCACGGTCGCGGGCACCGCCAGTGTGCAGATCGGGAAGGTCACGCCGTGACCGGCTGATCACCTGACCGAGGGGGCGGGCGTCCTGGTGGGCGCCCGCCCCTTCGCCGTGTCCGAGGGGGTGCGGCGTACGTCACACCGCCGTATGGCGCTGGGCCGGACGGGCAGGGACCGGACAGCACGGCTTGCGGCCGACGGGTCCGGGGGAGGGAACTTCTACGGCCGCTCCCGGCACGGAACCGCAGGTCCGCAACCGTCCGCCGCGTACGGATGTCCCACACACCGGGCACACCCGCACAAAGGATTGGACACGCGGCCCTGTGTCGGCCGCATGATGGAAAAGTGCCGGTCAAGCAAGTGACCCGGTATGGGAACAGACAGAGGGAGTCGTCGTGAGGGTCGGAATCGTCGGAGCCACCGGTCAGGTCGGCACGGTCATGCGCAAGATCCTCAAGGAGCGGGACTTCCCGGTCACCGAGCTGCGCCTCTTCGCCTCCGCCCGCTCGGCCGGGTCCGTGCTGGACGGGGTGACGGTGGAGGACGCGGCGACCGCCGACTACTCCGGCCTCGACATCGTGCTCTTCTCGGCGGGCGGCGCCACCTCCAAGGCACTGGCGGAGAAGGTCGCCGCCCAGGGCCCCGTCGTCATCGACAACTCCTCGGCCTGGCGCCGGGACCCCGAGGTGCCGCTCGTGGTGTCCGAGGTGAACCCGCACGCGATCGCGGACCGCCCCAAGGGGATCATCGCCAACCCGAACTGCACCACGATGGCCGCGATGCCGGTCCTCAAGCCGCTGCACGAGGAGGCCGGTCTCGAAGCGCTGGTCGTCGCCACCTACCAGGCCGTCTCCGGCTCGGGTCTCGCGGGCGTGGCCGAGCTGCACGGGCAGGCGCAGAAGGTCATCGCCGACGCCGACAAGCTGACCCACGACGGCGACGCGGTCGACTTCCCCGAGCCGGGTGTCTACAAGCGCCCGATCGCCTTCAACGTGCTCCCGCTGGCCGGCTCCATCGTGGACGACGGCCTGGGCGAGACCGACGAGGAGCAGAAGCTCCGCAACGAGTCCCGCAAGATCCTGGAGATCCCCGCACTGAAGGTCTCCGGCACCTGCGTGCGTGTCCCGGTCTTCTCCGGACACTCCCTCCAGGTCAACGCCCGCTTCGCCCGCCCGATCTCCGTCGAGCGCGCCACCGAGCTGCTGGCGCAGGCGCCGGGTGTCGCGCTGTCAGAGATCCCGACCCCGCTCCAGGCGGCCGGCCAGGACCCCTCGTACGTGGGCCGCATCCGCGCCGACGAGACGGTGGACAACGGCCTGGCCCTGTTCATCTCCAACGACAACCTCCGCAAGGGCGCCGCGCTGAACGCGGTGCAGATCGCGGAGCTGGTGGCGGCCGAGCTGAAGGGCTGACCGGACGCAGGCGCGCGCCCCAGGCATCCCACGGGTGCCTGGGGCGCCGCTGTCACGCCTCGGTGAGCAGGGGGTCGTAGGGGGTGGACCGCCGCCGTCCGGACATGAAGGTGAGGAAGTCCTTCATGAAGGCGCTGCGCGTGTACTCGCCGGCGGCGTCGGCGGTGTCGCGGCGGAACGCGGTCCGGAACAGGGCCCGGTACTCGGCCGCGTCGATGCGCTGGTTCCCGTCCTTGTCGGTGACGTCGAAGAGGACCTCGGCGACCCTGATCAGTGCGGGCCCGGCCAGGGCGGGAGCCGCGGCGGCGTACTCCTCCGCGCTGACCCGGCCGTCGCCGTCGGTGTCGAGGGCTGTCTGGAGTTCCCGCCACCAGTCGGCGTAGGCGTTGTAGAGCCTGGTCTCCTCCGGCTCGTCCAGGTCGAGGCGGGTGGACATCTCGCGGGCCATGGCGGCGAGGTCCGGCCAGTCGAGGAAGCCGTCACCGGTCTGGTCCAGGACCTCTTCGAAGAACTCCTCGGCGCTGCGCCGCGTCCCGGCCCCTCCGGCAGGGGCGGCCTGTTCCGGGACGGGCTCCGCGGGGACGGGCGTGATGAGCCGGAACAGCGCGCCCGCGCGTTTCATCTGCTCACGCAGCGCGGTGACCGTCCGCATACGCGGGTCGTCGCTGTCGGGGGAGAGCGACAGCAGGTCGGCGACGCCCTGGGCGTGGACCCAGCCCCCGGGGAGGAAGCGGGCCAGCCCGGCGGCGAGGTACGTGCCGTTCATCAGGGTCTGCGCGCCGGGTGTCTCGGGCAGCCCGGCCCGGCGGCGGAAGGACTCCGGCAGGGAGGCGACGGTGATCGCACCGATGACCGGTCCGGCGATGGCCCGGCCGGTCCCCCACAGGGTGGGCAGGCCGGCGAGCAGCGGCGGCGCCGGGAGATGGTCGAAGAGCTTGTAGAGGATGATGCGCATGGCCTCCGTGTTCTCCAGCTCCTCCTCGACCACGCGGTCGTAGTACGGCCAGAACTCGTGGAGGGTCGGCGGCAGGAATCCGGCGTCGTCGCCCAGGGCGGTGTGGAACGCCTGGAATCCGGCGTACAGCCGTTCCATGGCGGCCTGTTCGAGGACTTGTCCGCTCAGCCGGTGCATGGTGACGGCGCTTTCGAACATGGTCGCCACGACCCAGGCGCGCGCGTCGGGGTCCATCGCGCTGTACGACCGGTTCTGCGCGTCGGTGCCGTTCATCCGCGCGTGCAGGCGGTTGAGCCGCGCCGACTCGCGGCGTCGCACCTCGTCGTCGGGGCCGAACATGCGCTGCGTGCTCAGGAAGGTGTTGCGCAGCCGCCGCCAGGGGTGGGTCACGAACGACGAGTGGTCGACGAGAGCAGCCCCGATCTGCGGGTGGGCGGCCTCCAGTACGGTCGCGCGGATGAGCGCCAGCGCCCAGCGCGGGTCGTCGAAGAGTTCGCCGTGCTCGTCCAGCCGGCTCATAAGCGGGTCACCATCCCTGCTCGACGAATCCATGGGTCATCCGTTCACGTTCGGCCGTACACCGCCGAAGCGGCGGTCCCGTTGCCGGTAGGCGTGCACGCACTGCACGAAGTGGGGCGCGCGGAAGTCGGGCCAGAGCACCGGCGGGAAGATCCACTCGGCGTAGGCGACCTGCCAGAGCATGAAGTTGGAGATGCGCTGCTCACCGGAGGTACGGATGACCAGGTCCACGTCGGGCGTGTCCGGGAAGGGCAGGTGAGCGGCGAACACCTCCTCGTCCACACCGTCGGCCGGCAACCCGCTGCGGATCAGCGACCGAGCGGCCTCGACGATGTCCCCGCGCCCGCCGTGATCGAACGCGACCGTCAGCGTCATGCCGCGGTTCGCGCCGGTCAGCGTCGTCAGGTCGGTGAAGTCCCGGGCCAGCGCCGCGGGTATCCGCGGATCCGTCACCCCCAGGAACCGGCAGCGGATACCGCGCGCGTGCAGCAGGGGGGCGTGTTTGCGTACCACCCGCCGCACCAGCCGCAGCAGGAAGTCGACCTCTTCGTCCGGACGCCGCCAGTTCTCGGTGGAGAACGC
This sequence comes from Streptomyces seoulensis, assembly GCF_022846655.1. Lineage (NCBI taxonomy): Bacteria > Bacillati > Actinomycetota > Actinomycetes > Kitasatosporales > Streptomycetaceae > Streptomyces > Streptomyces seoulensis. The sequence continues at coordinate 1,114,382 of NZ_AP025667.1, read as the reverse complement.
GTACAGCGTCAGCCACTCGACCCCGGCCGCCCGTGCCGCCTCGATGACGTCGATGACCGTCGCCTCCGCGGCCCGGTGCCCCGAGGTGCGCGGAAGCGACCGCTGCGTCGCCCACCGGCCGTTTCCGTCCATCACACAGGCGACGTGACGCGGCACCTCGCGCCGTCCGGCGTCTTCCGGACGGCGACGGGCGGAGCCGGGAAGGGGAGCGGGAAAAGGAGAGGGAGAGGGAGAGACGGAATCGCCGGTCGCTCGCTGAGTGGCCATGACGCCCCTTCGCTGCTCGTCTCCGCGGAGCCGGCCCGCCGGGAACGGCGTGCCGCCCCTGGGCAACAGGAACAGCGTGACAGCGCCCGCTGCCGGGCGGCGGCTCGGGACGGCCCTTTCACCCTTGACGCGCCAGTGCGAATCGCTCCCGCCGCAGACCTCTACGGCCTGCGCACCTCGTACAGGAAGCAGCCGTACTCGACCGCGCGGACGTGCACGAGGGCCACCTCGGGGTCGGTGAACGCCTCGGTGAGCGCGGCCTCGAAGTCCTCGGGCGGGGTGACCAGGGTGCCGCCCATGATGTGACCGTCCCGGGAGTAGCGGCGCAGGACGCGGTGGGCCAGGGTGAAGGCGGGAGCGTCGGACTCCGGTCCATGGCAGGGCTCGGCGTGGATGAAGACCGGACCCTGCTCGTCGTAGGCGGCCGGCTCGGCACCCGTCTCGGCCGCCCAGCGGCGCAGCGGCGCGTAGGAGACCAGCGCGAGACGCTCACCGGGTTCGCTCCGGCGCAGACAGCAGCGCAGCGGGGCGCCGCCCTCGGTGTCGGTGGCCGGGCTCATCGGGCGTCCCGCGTCGTCCGCGGCGCGCAGCTCCGCGAGGACGTGTTCCGCGATGGCGCGCGGGGCGCGGGCGGTGGTGGTGTGTGTCGTCATGTGTCCGATGCTGGCCTCGCGACGGCCTTGTGACCGGCGGGATAAGGACATCGCGCTCGCGGATCTCCCGTGGAAGGATGGCGCAACCCACACATAACGAGGAGATGACCGCGTGCCTGGCACAAACCTGACTCGGGAAGAGGCGCAGCAGCGGGCGAAGCTGCTCACCGTTGACTCGTACGAGATCGATCTCGACCTCTCCGGCGCGCAGGAGGGGGGCACCTTCCGGTCCGTGACCACGGTGCGCTTCGACGTGGCCGAGTCCGGCGCCGAGTCCTTCATCGACCTGGTCGCACCGGCCGTGCGTGAAGTGACCCTGAACGGGGACGCACTGGACCCGGCGGAGGTCTTCAAGGACTCGCGGATCGCGCTGCCCGGTCTGCTCGACGGCCGCAACATCCTGCGGGTGGTGGCGGACTGCGCGTACACCAACACCGGTGAGGGTCTGCACCGGTTCGTGGACCCGGTCGACGAACAGGCTTATCTGTACACGCAGTTCGAGGTGCCGGACGCCCGGCGCGTGTTCGCCTCCTTCGAGCAGCCGGACCTCAAGGCGACGTTCCGGTTCACCGTGACGGCGCCCGAGGGCTGGACGGTGATCTCCAACTCCCCGACGCCGGAGCCCAAGGACAACGTCTGGGCGTTCGCGCCGACCCCGCGCATCTCGTCGTACATCACGGCGCTGATCGTCGGCCCGTACCACTCGGTGCACAGCGTGTACGAGAAGGACGGGCAGAGCGTGCCGCTCGGCATCTACTGCCGGCCCTCGCTCGCGGAGTTCCTCGACTCCGACGCGATCTTCGACGTCACGCGGCAGGGCTTCGACTGGTTCCAGGAGAAGTTCGACTACGCGTACCCCTTCGAGAAGTACGACCAGCTCTTCGTGCCGGAGTTCAACGCGGGCGCGATGGAGAACGCGGGCGCGGTGACCATCCGCGACCAGTACGTCTTCCGGTCCAAGGTGACCGACGCGGCGTACGAGGTGCGGGCGGAGACGATCCTGCACGAGCTGGCCCACATGTGGTTCGGCGACCTGGTCACCATGGAGTGGTGGAACGACCTGTGGCTGAACGAGTCGTTCGCCACCTTCACCTCCATCGCCTGCCAGGCGTCCGCGCCCGGGTCGCGCTGGCCGCACGCGTGGACGACGTTCGCCAACTCGATGAAGACGTGGGCGTACCGCCAGGACCAGCTTCCGTCCACGCACCCGATCATGGCCGAGATCCGCGACCTGGACGACGTGCTGGTCAACTTCGATGGCATCACGTACGCCAAGGGCGCGAGCGTGCTGAAGCAGCTCGTGGCGTACGTCGGTGAGGACGAGTTCTTCCAGGGCGTGCAGGCGTACTTCAAGCGGCACGCGTTCGGCAACACGCGGCTGTCGGATCTGCTGGGCGCGCTGGAGGAGACCTCCGGGCGCGACCTGAAGACCTGGTCGAAGGCGTGGCTGGAGACGGCCGGGATCAACATCCTCCGTCCCGAGCTGGAGACGGACGCCGACGGTGTCATCACCTCCTTCGCGGTCCGCCAGGAGGCCCCGGCCCTGCCGGCCGGCGCCAAGGGCGAGCCGACGCTGCGCCCGCACCGCATCGCCATCGGCCTGTACGACCTGGACGACGCGGGCAAGCTCGTGCGCGTGAAGCGGGTCGAGCTGGACGTGGACGGCGAGCTGACGGCCGTGCCCGAGCTGACCGGTGTCCGCCGTCCGGCCGTGATCCTGCTCAACGACGACGACCTGTCGTACGCGAAGGTCCGCCTCGACGAGGAGTCCCTCGCGGTCGTCACCGAGCACCTGGGTGACTTCGCGGAGTCGCTGCCGCGCGCGCTGAGCTGGGCGTCCGCCTGGGACATGACCCGTGACGGCGAACTGGCCACCCGTGACTACCTCTCGCTGGTGCTGTCCGGCATCGGCAAGGAGTCCGACATCGGTGTCGTGCAGTCGCTGCACCGCCAGGCCAAGCTGGCGATCGACCTGTACGCCGACCCGGCCACCGTCGAGACCCTGCTGACCCGCTGGACCGAGGCGGCGCTGGCGCACCTGCGCACCGCCGAGCCGGGCAGCGACCACCAGTTGGCGTGGGCGCGCGCGTTCGCGGCGACCGCCCGCACGCCGGAGCAGCTCGACCTGCTGGAGGCGCTGCTCGACGGCTCGCAGACCGTCGAGGGCCTGGCCGTCGACACCGAGCTGCGCTGGGCCTTCGTCGAGCGCCTCGCCGCGGTGGGCCGCTTCGACGAGGCGGAGATCGCCACCGAGTACGAGCGGGACCGCACGGCGGCCGGCGAGCGCCACGCGGCGACCGCCCGCGCGGCCCGCCCGACCGCCGAGGCCAAGGCGGAGGCGTGGGCGTCGGTCGTGGAGTCCGACAAGCTCCCCAACGCGGTCCAGGAAGCCGTCATCCGCGGCTTCGTCCAGACCGACCAGCGCGAGCTCCTCGCCCCCTACACGGACCGCTACTTCGACTCCGTGAAGACGGCCTGGGACTCCCGCTCCCACGAGATGGCCCAGCAGATCGCGGTCGGCCTGTACCCGTCGGTCCAGGTCTCCGAGGAGACGCTGCGCAAGACGGACGCCTGGCTGACGTCCACCGAGCCGACCCCGGCCCTGCGCCGCCTGATCTCGGAGTCCCGCGCGGGCATCGAGCGGGCCCTGAAGGCCCAGCGGGCGGACGCGGCGTCGGCGTAGCCGGTAAGCAGTCGAGAGGGGGCGCCCGGCACTGTGCCGGGCGCCCCCCTTCTTTCTCCGCACAGTGAGCCGTTCAGTCCGGCCGCCCCACGTGTTCGAGTAGCGCTGCTTCCAGGGCGGTTGGGGTCGGTGACTTCGCCGTCCAGGCCATGTAGCCGTCCGGGCGGATCAGGAGGGTCCGGGGGCCGGGCCATTCGGAGGTCGTGAGGTGGGAACGGCGGGTGTCGGGACAGGGGGTCTGGGTGAGGAGGACGAAGTCGCCCGCGCGCAGGGCCTCATAGAGGCGGGTGCCGTCCGGCAGGCGGATGTCCGGGGCCCGTCGGCCGGCGAGGCCGCGTCCGTAGGCGTAACCCAGGCCCGTCACCTGGCGCATCGCCTTGCTGCGCAGGGCGGGGAAGTGGGTCATCAGGGAGGTCAGGACGGCTCTGGCCGCCCTGGTCCAGGGGCGGTTGGCCATCGCGAGGCGGATCAGGGTTCCGCTGCTGCGCAGGACCGTGCGGCCCACCGGGTGGCGTTCGGTGTCGTAGGTGTCCAGCAGGGCGGGGCCTGCGCGGCCGGCCAGGACCGCGGCCAGTTTCCAGCTCAGGTTGGCCGCGTCCTGCAGGCCCGTGTTCATGCCCTGGCCGCCCGCCGGGGAGTGGACGTGGGCGGCGTCGCCGGCCAGGAAGACCCGGCCCGCGCGGTACGAAGGGGCCTGGCGTTCGTCGCTGTGGAAGCGGGACAGCCAGCGCGGGTCGTGCATGCCGAAGTCCCGGCCGAGGGCCAGGCGGACGATGTCCTTGATCTCGGCGAGGTCCAGCGGGGCGTCGTCGGAGACGTCGTGGGCCCGGTGCCAGCCGATCACCCGGTGGTAGCCGTCACCGAAGGGGATGAGGAGGGCGAAGGCGTCCCCCACCGTTCCGGCGGTGAGCAGGCCGGGCGGGTCCTCGGCGAGCCGTACGTCCGCGAGGACCACCGAGCGGATGACCGAGCGCCCCGGGAACGGCAGTCCCACCGCCTCCCGTACGGCGCTGCGCATCCCGTCGGCGCCCACGACGTACGCCGCCCGCAGCGGCTCCATGCCCCGCGCCCGCACCGTCACGCCGGACGCGTCCTGCGTCAGCCCGGTCACCTCGGTGTCGTACCGGAACTCGGCGCCCGCCTCCCGCGCCCGGCGCTCCAGTACCCGTTCCACCTCGTACTGCGGGACCACCAGGACGTGCGCGAAGCGGGTGGGCAGGCCGGAGAGGTCGAGGGTGAGGCCGTCGAAGAGGCCCAGCCGGGTCAGGGGGTGACCGAGGGCTTCGAGTCCGTCGGCGAGGCCGCGCATGTCGAGCTGTTCCAGCGTGCGCGCGTGCAGGGCGAAGGCGCGGGTGAGGTTGCTGATCCCGCGCGGCCGTTTCTCCAGCACGGTGACCGGGACTCCGGCGGCCGCGAGGTCACCGGCGAGGAGCAGGCCGGTCGGGCCGCAGCCCACGACCACGACGCCGGTGGTACCGGTGGTGCCTGCCATCTGCGGCTCCTCGGTGGCGCGGTGCGGGGGAACGCGCCGGGGGCGCCGCCAAGGCCCGCGTACGGCGGCTTGCGCGTACGCGGGAGGCGGCGCCCCCGGCGGATTCGGACCGGCGGTCCGTCAGACCTTGGAAGGTGCGTCAGACCTTGGAAGGTCCGTCAGACCTTGGAAGAGGACGAGGTCGCACCCGACCGGGGCCGCGACTTGTCCAGCACCATCACCAGACCGGCGATGACGACGAACAGGCCCAGCGGGATCAGCACGTACAGGCCGATGGTCTCCCACGCGGAGAGACCGGGACCGGGGTCGTCACCGTCGTCGCGGGTGAGCGCGAGCGCGGGGGACGACATGAGCAGCATCATCAGCGTCGTGCCGGCCGCCAGGGCTCCGGCGCGCAGGGCGTTCTTCTTGTCCACGCTCCCCAAGTTAGCGAACCGCCGCACCGGCCGCGCGTCCGGGGTGCCGTACGCGCGGCCGGTGCGGGGGCTTCAAGCACCGCTGTGCCCCAGCCCCGCCCGCACCGCGGCCAGCAGCGCCCGCAGCCTCGGGGACGCGGTCAGCTCCTCCAGCGGTACCGGCCGCCCCTGGGGATCGGACACCGGCAGGCGCCAGTTGGGGTACTGGTCCCAGGTGCCGGGCACGTTCTGCGGGCGCCGGTCCCCGATGCCGTCCGGGAGCCAGACGCCGACCAGGCGGGCCGGGGTGCGCAGCAGGAAGCGGTGGAAGCCCTGGATCTCGGCCTCCTCGTCGGTGCCGGGCGGCCCGGCGGCGGGGCTGTCGAGCAGGCCGAGGCTGCCCAGCAGGGCCAGCCATTCGGCGGTGTCCGCGACCGCCTCGGCGTGCTCGTCGGCGGCCGAACGGGTCAGCAGGCCGAGCCGCTCGCGCAGGTCGACGTGTTCGCCGGTGAGCCGGGCCGCCGTGGGCGGCAGATCGTGGGTGGTGGCGGTGGCCAGGCAGTCCGCGCGCCAGCCCTCGGGCGGCAGCGGCCGGCCGTCGCCGGTCCAGTCCCGCTCGAACCACAGCACGGAGGTGCCCAGCACCCCGCGCCGCTGGAGCGTCTCGCGCACACCGGGCTCCACGGTGCCCAGGTCCTCCCCGATCACCAGCGCGCCCGCGCGGGACGCCTCCAGCGCGAGCAGGGCGAGCATCGCCTCGGCGTCGTAGCGGACGTAGGTGCCCTCGGTGGGCGGGCTGCCCTCGGGGACCCACCAGAGCCGGAACAGGCCCATCACGTGGTCGATGCGCAGCGCGCCCGCGTAGCGGAACAGGGCGCGCAGCAGGTGGCGGTAGGGGGCGTGGCCGGACTCCGCGAGGCGGTCGGGGCGCCAGGGCGGCAGACCCCAGTCCTGGCCGCGCGCGTTGAAGGCGTCGGGCGGGGCGCCGACCGACATCCCGGCGGCGAAGTGGTCCTGCTGGGACCAGGCGTCGGCGCCGACCGGATGCACGCCGACCGCGAGGTCGTGCACGATCCCGATCGGCATTCCGGCCTCCTCGGCGGCCCGCTGGGCGGCCCGGAGCTGGCCGTCGGTGAGCCAGGCGAGCCGGGTGTGGAACTCGACCCGGCCGGCGAGCCGGGCACGGGCGCGCGCGGTGTCCGCCGAGCGGGGGTCGCGCAGCGGCTCGGGCCAGCTCCGCCAGTCGGGGCCGTGCTCCTCGGCGAGGGCGTACCAGGTGGCGTGGTCCTCCAGCGCCTGGCCCTCCTCGGCGCGATAGGCGTCGTAGGCGGCCTGCCGGCCCGGTCCGAGCGGGACCCGTACGACCTGTTCCAGCGCCTCGCGCTTCAGCTCCCACACCGCGTCGCGGTCGATGAGGGCGCCCTTGTCGAGCACGTCGGCGCGCAGCCGTTCGGCCCGCTCGCGCAGCCGGGGGGACGGCTCGGTGTAGGCGTACTCCGGGACGTCCTCGACGCGCAGGTGCACCGGGTCGGGGAAGCGGCGGGAGGAGGGGCGGTACGGGGAGGGGTCGGTGGGCGCGCCGGGTACGGCCGCGTGCAACGGGTTGACCTGCACGAATCCGGCGCCGTGGGTGCGTCCGGCCCAGGCTGCCAGCTCGGCGAGGTCGCCGAGGTCGCCCATGCCCCAGGAGCGGTGGGAGAGCACGGAGTAGAGCTGGGCGAGGAGGCCGTAGGAGCGGCCGGTGGGGGTGGGGAGGCGCTCGGGGGCGACGATGAGGTGGGCGTGGCCGGTGCGTCCGTCGGGGGCGGTGACGGTGACGTGGTGGACGCCGGTGGGCAGGTCGTCGGCGCTGGTCCGGCGTTCGCCCTGCTCGGTGTCGATCTGCACCTGGGTGCCCGGGGGCAGGACGTCGAAGGGGTCGGGGGTGCCGGCGGGCGTGCCCGTGCCCGCGGCGGGCGCGGCGGGCCGGCCGGTCCAGCGGACCACGGTGGGCGGCAGCAGCCGGTCCCGCAGCTCCCGCTCCCGCTCGGCGAGCGCGGTGCGGACGGCGTCCGGGGTGCTCGCGTCGATCTCCAGGGCGGCCAGGGCGGCGATCACCGCGGCGGCGGGCACCGCGACCATGACGTCCGGGGAGGGGCTGTAGGAGGTGGCGACGCCGTGCAGTTCCGCGAGCGCGCGCAGTTCCTCGTCCTCGAGCGCCGCGGCCATCTACTCGGCCGGGCCGAAGCGGACCGGGACGGGGTCGAGGTCACCGGTGAGCGGGACGATGTCGGCGAGCGGGGGCTCGCTGGTCAGCGGCTCGGCGCCGGGCAGCGGCGGCTCGCTGGTCAGCGGAGCCTCCACGCAGGCGCTCTCCGCGCTGAACGCGCAGTCGGCGCTCTCGCCGGGCGTCTCCGCCTCGGGTTTCCACTGGGCGGGCAGAAAGAGGTGAGCCGGTGCGGCCACGGGGGCCTCCTTGGTCGAGTTCGGCATCGTGCGGATTACCGCAGCCCTACCCAGTGCGCGCGAGGGCAGACATGTCCGTGACGAACCGCACGGGACTGATCACACTCCGCAAGCATACGGCGACTCCCGGCCCCACGCCCGCGGTCACCACGTCGCACATCCTGCCGAATTTCTGCGATTTACCGCCCACCGGCGAACGATCATGAACAATCGATACCCCTTTCGCTCATAACCGACATGGAAACCGGATGATGGGGCGACATGGCGGACAAATTCCCGGCCGGTCGATCGATCAAAAAAGGTTGCCCGCCCCTGAACGGCGCTGCTAGATTTCGTTCGCTCAGGCAAAAGCCTCGGCGCACGGGGGAGAGGACAATGTGGGGAGACTTATCTGCTTCACCAGTACCCACCCCCGTATTCAACAGGGGAAGAGGGAAAATGAAGCGTAGTGCACGCATTTCCATGGTCGCCGGAACCGCCGCCGTGATCACGCTCGCGCTGGCACCCATCGCCGAGGCCAACTGGACCAGCTCCATCACTGCCGCCAGCGTGGGCTTCGAGTCCCGTCGCTGGTCGGACGAACTGTACTCGCAGATCACCTTCCACAACTGCGTCACCGACGGCTCGAAGAGCACCGACGTCCAGATATGGAACGACATCAGCCTGCAGCCCGACGAGTCCTACGACAACAAGACGTTCACCGCCTGCTTCAACGGCGACGTCAGCAACGGCGAGTGGACGGACCTGCCGTCCGGCAAGCGTGACTACTACTTCCAGATCATGAAGATCGGTGGCTCCACCTTCGGTCCGCAGCTCACCGTGGGCTCGCTCACCGTGGACACCACCAAGGCCGACGGCTGACATTCTCACCACCGGGGGTGCCCCGCCGGGGCGCCCCCGTCTCCCCCACACGCGGTTCAGTGAGATTCCATGAAATTCAGCACCAGCCTGCGCAGCGGTAGTGTGCGATGGGCCGGCCCGGCCGTCATCCTATTGGCACTGCTCTATTACGTGGTGGGAGAGACGACCCCGCCCTCCAGCTATTACCACTACGCCCCCAGCATTGTCGCGGAGCCACTGAAAACCCTTTACGCCCTGGCTTATGCGGCGGCGGCAGCACTTTCCTGCTGGGAAAGCGGGCGCCTGCGCGAGGCGCGCGTATGGGCATTGGCACCGGCGCGTTCCCGGTATCGCATCGCGGTGAACGCCCTCGCTCCCGTCATCGCCCTTTCGTGGCTGGTCGTACTCGTGCCGCCGGCGGTCTCCCTGGCCCGCTCGGCGACGATGCCCACGCTCGACAGCCTGCGTCTGCCGCTCGCGGCGATGGTGCTGTGCGTGGCGCACGCCGTCATCGGCTTCGCGGTGGGCTGCGTGCTCCCCCGCCTCATCGCCACCCCGATCCTGGCGGTGGCCGTCTGGGTCGTCGTCGCCTTCACCCGGTCCGTACTGCCGTACTGGCCCCGCCACGTCTCGGGGCAGTTCGGCAGCGTCGGCTACGGCGAGGTGCCCGACCTGGTCACCGCCGCGGTCCCCGTGCTGCTGGTGGGCGGCATCGCCGTGGGACTGCTGACGCTCTGGCTGCCCGTGGGCTGGCGCGTGCTGCGCGTCGTGGTCGCGGCCGCGATCGGCGTGGGCGGCGTCCTCGGCGCCTACCGGACAGCCGCCGACTGGCCCGCCACTCCTCCGCTGTCCGGCGGCCACGTGGCGATGGTGTGCGAGGGCAGCGCCCCGCGGATGTGCGTGCCGGAACTCAACGCGGACCGTCTTCCGCAGGTCCAGCGGGACACCGCCAAAGCGCTGCGGATACTGCGCGCGTCCGGGGCGACCTCGGCGGACCCCCGGCTGATCACCGACAGCTACGCCGACGGCCGGCAGCACAAGCCCTCCACCGACACGGAGTGGCGCATGGTCCTGATGGACCCGGTGCGCAACGGCAGCGCCGTGTACCAGGTCGTCGTCCGCGCCCTGCACTTCCGCTGCGAGAACGTCGACGCGGTCTCCGCGCACTCGGCGTGGCTGTGGGCGGCGATCAAGACGGGCCAGGAGAACGTCTACCAGAAGCGCCGGGCGCAGGAAGGGCGCGATCCCCTGGCCCTGAAGCTGGAGCGACAGGTGCGGCTCGACGTCGTCCGGGTCCAGCGCCAGCCGGAGGCCGAGCAGACCCGGTGGATCAAGCGGACGCTCGCGTCCTGCCCGGCGAGGTCGTCGTGAGGTGGTGGTTCAAGGCCCGCCGGGGCCACGCCTTGCTGCCGCTGGCCCTGGTCCTCTTCGCGGGGGGCCTGTACGCGGTGCAGGACACCTCGGTGCTGCTGCCGGCCCTCACCGGGGCGCCCCGTGTGGCGCTGTCCCTGTTCGTGCCCGTGCCGCTGCTCGCCTGCCTCATGGCCGTCCTCGAGTCGCGGCTGCCCGCGGCGGAGGTCTCCGGCGTGCGGTCCGTGACCCGGCTCGACAACGTCCTCGTGGTCTCCGTGGCCGCCCTGGCACTGCTGTGCGGGGTGCTCGTCGCCGCCCTGAACGGCACGTCCACGGCCGTCACGTGCGGCCGTAACGCGGTGTTCCTGACCGGGCTGATGCTGCTCGGCCGGGCCTGGGCCGGACAGACGGCCGTGATGATCCCCGTGGGCTGGCTCGTCACCGTGGTCGTCGTCGGGTTCCGCGGGAACGTGCCCCATCTCTGGACCGTCATCGCGCTCCCCGCGGACAACCTGTTCGCGGCGGCCGCGTCCCTGATCGTGTTCGCCGCCGGCCTTGCTGCCCAGATCCGTTCGTCGAGGAAAACAGCGTGACACTCGAAATCGACAACTGCACCTACGGCTACCGGCGCTGGAAGCCGCCCGTGCTGCGCGACTTCTCCTACGCCCTCCCCGACGGCCTCACCGTGCTGCTCGGCCCCAACGGAGCGGGCAAGTCGACCCTGCTGAAGCTCGCCGCCTCGGTGACCAGGCCGCAGCGGGGGCGGGTGACGCTGGACGGCACCCCGGCCGGCACCGCCGCCTACCGGCAGTCGGTCGCGTGGATGCCGCAGGACATCGTGCCGATGCCCACGCTCACCGCGCGGGAGTACGTCGCCTACATCGGCTGGCTCAAGGGCATGAGCCGCGCCGAGGCGTGGCAGCAGTCCCGCCGGGCCCTGGGCCGGGTGAACCTGGCCGACCAGGCCGGGGCCCGCACCAGCAGCCTCTCCGGCGGCCAACTGCGCCGCGTCGGCGTCGCCGGGGCGCTGGTCCACGGGGCGCGCGTGCTGCTGCTGGACGAGCCCACCGCGGGCATGGACCCCTACCAGCGCCGGGTCTTCCGGGACATCCTGCGCGGCCTCACCGACGACGTGCGGGTGCTGCTGTCCACGCACGACGTGGCCGACCTGGCGGAGGAGGCGGACCACGTCACCGTCATGTACGGGGGCAGCGTCCTGCACCACGGCGACACCGGCAGCTTCCTGACCCACACCCCGCCCGGAACGCTGGAGGGACGCGCCGCCGAGGCCGCCTACACCGCCCTGCTCACCAGCCGGGGCGTCACCGCCTGACCCGCGGGTCCGCCGCCGGTGCCCCGGTGACGCCGGGTTCGCCGGTGGCGGGCGTGAGAAAGGCCCGGAGCGTCAGGCGGAGATGCCGTCGATCCGGGCCAGAGCGGCGTCCGCGCCGTAGGGCTGCAGGTAGGGCAGCCAGCGCGGGTCCCTGTGCCCGGTGCCGATGATGCGCCAGGCCAGGCCGGTGGGCGGGGCCGGCTGGTGGCGCAGGCGCCAGCCCAGCTCGACCAGGTGGCGGTCGGCCTTGACGTGGTTGCAGCGGCGGCAGGAGGCCACCACGTTGTCCCAGACGTGCTTGCCCCCGCGAGAGCGCGGGATGACGTGGTCGACACTGGTCGCGACACCGCCGCAGTACGCGCACCGGCCCCCGTCCCGCGCGAACAGCGCGCGCCGGGTGAGTGGAACGGGCCCCCGGTAGGGAACCCGCACGAAACGCTTGAGCCGGACCACGCTGGGTGCGGGGACTGTGACGGACGCGCTGTGCAGATAGGCGCCGGATTCCTCGAGGGAGACCGCCTTGTTCTCCAGGACGAGGACGAGCGCGCGGCGGAGCGGTACGACGCCGAGGGGCTCGTACGACGCGTTGAGGACCAGGACATGCGGCACAGGGGCCTCCTTGGGCGTCGGCGGCGCGTGGCTCGCGCCGGGACGATCTGGTTCAGTCTCCCCTCATGCCTGGTCCGAGCGCCACCATGTGCCGGTAACGGGCCCGAAGTGTTTTCGACCACATGAGCGGTGCCTTCCGGTCAGCATGGCCTGTTCAGGCGGGGGTGGGGCAGGCGGTCTCCGGTGAAGGGGCGAGTGGGTGCGCAATGCCCCGTTAGTGTGGTGGTTCTGTCCGTCCGGTGACCTTTTCGTGATCTTGCCCGCCCGCCGGAGCGGACCGCGCAGCACCATGGAGGTACCCGCCGTGTCCCTGCCCGTCGCCCTACTGGCCGCCGGAGCGTCGCCGTCTCCCTCGCCCACGGGCTCGGACCCGGCCGTGCCGTCGCTCCAGGACGCCCAGCAGAACGCGGCGGACGCGGCGAGCTGGGTGGAGCAGAACTGGTCGACCTGGCTCGCCATGGGTCTGCAGATCCTGCTGATCGTGGTCATCGCGGTCACGCTGCGCGCCGTGGTGCGCCGGGCCATCACCAAACTGATCGAGCGGATGAACCGCACCGTGCAGGCGGTGGACCACACCGCGCTGGGCGGGCTGCTGGTCAACAACGAGCGGCGGCGCCAGCGCTCGGCGGCCATCGGCTCGGTACTGCGCTCGGTGGCGTCCTTCGTCATCCTCGGCACGGCCGCGCTGATGGTGCTCTCCACCTTCAAGATCAACCTCGCCCCGCTGCTGGCCTCCGCCGGTGTCGCCGGTGTGGCGATCGGTTTCGGCGCCCGGAACCTGGTCACCGACTTCCTGTCCGGCGTCTTCATGATCATCGAGGACCAGTACGGCGTGGGCGACACCATCGACGCCGGGGTCGCGACCGGCGAGGTGGTCGAGGTCGGCCTGCGCGTGACCAAGCTGCGCGGCGACAACGGCGAGATCTGGTACGTCCGCAACGGCGAGGTCAAGCGCATCGGCAACCTCTCCCAGGGCTGGGCGACGGCCAACGTGGAGGTCACCGTCCGCGCCGGCGAGGACCTGGACAAGGTCAAGTCCGTGCTGGACGAGGTCGCGGAGAAGATGGGCAAGGAGGAGCCGTGGAACGAGCTGCTCTGGAGCCCGATCGAGGTGCTGGGCCTGGACAGCGTGCTGATCGACTCCATGGTCATCCGGGTCTCCGCCAAGACCATGCCGGGCAAGTCGGTGTCGGTCGAGCGTGAGCTGCGCTGGCGGATCAAGCGGGCCTTCGACAAGGCGAGCATCCCGATCGTCGGCGGTGCCACGGCCGTGGTGCCGGAGGACGAGACCCCGGACCCGTCGGCGATGGTCGCCGCCCCCTCGGCGTTCGCCAGCTCCACCTCGCCGCAGTCGCTGGCCAGCAACCCGCTCACCACGCCGAAGCCTCCCGTGAAGTAACTGAAGCCTCCCGTGAAGTAGCGGCGCTCCGAACGGCTCGCTTCGTTGACGGACTCTCCCGCCTGCGCCTAGGTTCCTGCTGGCCGAGGAGCCCGTCGTACGCGAGGGAGTCGCCCGTGAGACTGACCGTGGTCGGCGGAGGTTCGACCTACACGCCGGAACTCGTCGACGGCTTCGCCCGGCTGCGGGACACGCTGCCGGTGACCGAGCTGGTGCTGGTGGACCCGGCGGCGGACCGGCTGGAGCTGGTGGGCGGGCTGGCCCGCCGGATCTTCGCCCGGCAGGGGCACGACGGCCGGATCGTCACCACCTCCGACCTGGACGCCGGTGTGGCGGGCGCCGACGCGGTGCTGCTCCAGCTCCGGGTGGGCGGACAGGCGGCGCGCGAGCGGGACGAGACCTGGCCGCTGGAGTGCGGGTGCCTGGGCCAGGAGACGACCGGCGCGGGCGGCCTCGCCAAGGCGCTGCGCACGGTGCCCGTGGTGCTGGACATCGCGGAGCGGGTCCGGCGGGCCAACCCGGACGCGTGGATCATCGACTTCACCAACCCGGTCGGCATCGTCACCCGCGCCCTGCTGCGGGAGGGGCACCGCGCGGTCGGGCTGTGCAACGTGGCGATCGGACTCCAGCGGAAGTTCGCCGCGCTGCTCGGCACCGGGCCGGGCGAGGTCCACCTCGACCACGTCGGCCTCAACCACCTCACCTGGGAGACCGCCGTGCGCCTCGGCGGACCCGACGGCGAGGACGTGCTGCCCCGGCTGCTCGCCGAGCACGGGGACGCGGTCGCCGCCGACCTGCGCCTGCCGCGCCCCCTGCTGGAACGGCTGGGCGCGATCCCGTCGTACTACCTGCGCTACTACTACCTGCACGACGAGGTGGTGGCCGAGCAGCGGGTGAAGCCCTCGCGGGCGGCCGAGGTCGCGGCGCTGGAGCGGGAGCTGCTGGCGATGTACGCCGACCCGGCGCTGGACGAGAAGCCCGCGCTGCTGGCCCGCCGGGGCGGGGCCTTCTACTCGGAGGCGGCCGTGGACGTGGCGGCGGCCCTGCTGGGCGGCGGGGGCAGCCCGTACCAGGTGGTGAACACGGTCAACGGGGGCACGCTGCCGTTCCTGCCCGACGACGCGGTGATCGAGGTGCCCGCCGCGGTGGGCCCGGCCGGGGCGAAGCCGCTTCCGGTGCCGGGCGTCGACCCGCTGTTCGCGGGGCTGATGGCGAACGTGACGGCGTACGAGGAACTCGCGCTGGACGCGGCGCTGCGCGGCGGCCGGGAGCGGGTGTTCCGGGCGCTGCTCGCGCATCCCCTGGTCGGCCAGTACGCGTACGCCGAGACGCTCACCGACCTGCTGCTCGCGCACAACCGGGAGCACCTGGCGTGGGCCTGACCGGGACCGTCCTCGCCGTCGACGCGGGCAACAGCAAGACCGACGTGGCCGTGGTCGGCGCGGGCGGTGAGGTGCTGGCGACGGCGCGCGGCGGGGGCTTCCGGCCGCCCGCGGTGGGCGTGGACCGGGCACTGGACGCGCTGGCGGTGCCGGTGGAGCGGGCGCTGGCCGAGGCGGGGGTGCCGTACGTCTCGCACGTCTCGGCCTGTCTGGCCAACGCCGATCTCCCGGTGGAGGAGGAGCAGTTGGCGGCGGCGGTGACCGCGCGGGCCTGGGGCGCGTCGGTGGCGGTGCGCAACGACACCTTCGCCATCCTGCGCGCCGGGGTGGCCGAGCCGCGGGGCGTGGCCGTGGTGTGCGGGGCCGGGATCAACTGCGTCGGCATGCGTCCCGACGGCCGTACGGCACGCTTCCCGGCCCTCGGCCGCCTCTCCGGCGACTGGGGCGGCGGCTGGGGCCTGGCCGAGGAGGCGCTGTGGCACGCGGCCCGCGCGGAGGACGGCCGGGGCGAGGCGACCGAGCTGGCCCGCACGGTCCCGGCCCACTTCGGCCTGCCCACGACGGCCGCGCTGATCGAGTCCCTCCACCTGGGCCGGCTCGCCCCGGAGCGCCGCCACGAACTGGCCCCCGTGCTCTTCTCGACGGCGGCCGGAGGCGACCCGGTGGCCCGCTCCCTGGTCGACCGCCTTGCGGAGGAGGTGGCCCTGATGGCCACGGTCGCCCTGACCCGCCTGGACCTCCTCACCGAGCCCACTGCGGTCCTGCTGGGCGGCGGCGTCCTGGCGGCGGGCCATCCTCAGCTCGACCAGGGCATCCGCACCCGCCTGGCCGCTCAAGCCCCCCTGGCGGAGCCCCAGTTGATCACCGCTCCCCCGGTCCTGGGCGCGGCCTTGCTGGGCCTGGACCATCTCGGTTCCCCGCCCGGCGCCCAGGCGCGGGCCCGCGCGCACTGGGAGGCGGCTACAAGTCGAACGCCCCGCTGACCGACCGCTCCAGGTGGTCGGCGAGGCTCCCGGCGACCCAGGTGCGGCTGTCGGTCTCGTGGTCCCAGACGAACACGTCGGGCCGGTCGATGCGCGCGAGGACGGCGTGGAGGTCGCCGCCTCCGGTCTCCCCGAAGAAGACCAGCGGGTCGAACGGCATGTACAGCGAGGCGAATTCGGCGCCGCCGCGCAGCGCCACGTTCTCCGCCGCGAGTCGCTCGGCGGGCCAGAGGAGTTCGGTGCCGTACTCGCCGGTGATGCCGTCGGCGGCCGCGAGGAGCGTGGCGAGGGCAGGGGGCAGGGCGTGCCCGAGTGCGGTCGCGCAGTCGGCGAGCGCCGCCTCGGTGGCGGGCGGAGCTGCCTCGGCGGTCTCGGGCAGCGTCGCGATGAATTCGGGCCACATGGCAGGTTCGTGCTCCAAGTAGTCACCGGTGGGGAACCGTTGGGGAATGGTATGGCGTGTTCCTGGACAGAGGGGGTAGAGCCCGCTTCTCGGCCTGATCCGATCAAGATGCGGTGAAGGCTGGTGCGAAGGGGGGCGGGTGCGGCGATACTGACGGCCAACGGATGACCATGGGGGAGGTCAGGTGACACAACCGCCGCAGAGCAGTACCGCGTTCGCACCACCGGTCACCTCGGCCACCGCGACCGTCCCCGCCCAGCGCGGCCGGTCCGGCCTGCCGCCCGTGCGGCGCACCGCGTTCGTCGAGGGCGCCGAGCGGCTGCGTGCCGCCGCGACCACCGAGCCGGGCCGCTTGCGGGTCATCGGTGCCGTACTCGCCCTGGTGGTCGTCGCGTTCGGCGCCGTCACCGCCTGGCAGAGCGGCGAGCGGGCGAGCGCCGCCGACGACGTGCTCACCCGCAGCCAGCCGCTCAGCTCGGGCGCGGCCGCCATCTACCGCTCGCTGGCCGACGCCAACACCGCGGCCTCCACCGGCTTCCTGGCCGGCCCCCGGGAGAGCGCCGCGAACCGCGCGCGGTACGAGGACGACATCCGTACCGCCGCCTCCGGCCTCGTCCGCGCGGCCGCCGACACCGAGCCGGGCTCCCCCTCCGAGGCCACCGTCCGCAAGCTGAACCGACTGCTGCCCGAGTACAAGGGTCTGGTCGAGCGGGCCCGTGTCTACAACCGCCAGGGCTATCCGGTCGGCGGCGCCTATCTGCGCTACGCCAACGAGAAGATGCAGACGGAGATGCTCCCGGCCGCCCAGGACCTGTACACCAAGGAGAACCAGCGGCTGGACGCCGACTACGCGGACGCCACCCCCTACCCCTGGGCGGCGATCGCGCTCGGTCTGCTGGCGCTCGCCGCGCTGGGCCTGGCCCAGTACCGGGACTTCCGCCGCACCAACCGCGTCCTGAACCACGGCCTGGTCGCCGCCTCCGCCGCGACCGTGGTGGTGCTGCTGTGGCTGGTCGTCGGCCACACCGTCGCCCGCTCCGGCCTGTTCGGCTCCTACGACCACGGCATCCGCTCGCTGAACGTCCTGCACAACGCCCAGATCGCCGCCCTGAAGGCCCGCGGCAACGAGAACCTGAGCCTGGTGGCGCGCGGAGCGGAGACCGTCGAGGTGAACGGCACCAAACAGGACGCGTACTACCACGCCTTCGACCAGGACCTCGCGGCGCTCGGCACCCGGCTCACCGAGGCCCGGCGGCTCGCCGACGACGTCGAGGGCGGCGCCCCGGTCGACGCGGCCCGTGCCGACGCGGACGAGTGGCGGGACCGGCACGGCACGGCCCGCGGCGAGGACGAGAAGGGCAACTACCAGCGGGCGCTGGACCTGGTGATCGGCGCCGACGGCACGACCGGGGCGTCCTTCGACGGCGTCGACCGCAGCCTGTCCCGTGCCCTCGGCCACGAGCAGGCGGAGTTCGACCGCGCCGCGACCGGCGGCCGGGACGCCATGACCGGGCTGCCCGAGGGCGCCGCCGTGCTCGGTGTACTGGGCGCGGCGGGCGCGGTGTTCGGCATCGGGCGCAGGCTTTCGGAGTACCGGTGACAGGGGGCCAGGTGATGGACGCGGCGCGGATACGCGCACGGCTGCGCGGCTGGGGCGGGGTCGGCACGATGGCGGTGCTGTGCGCGCTGGCGCTGGCGTTCGTGACCCTGCTCCCGCGCACCCAGGCACACCCGACGTCCGGTGCCGGTCCGGCGGGCCGGAGCCTGGTCACCGGCACCCCGGCCCGCGCGGACGACTGCGAGGAGTCCGAGGCGCAGAACCGGACCCCGTCCCCCTCCGGCGCGGACGGCCCGACGATCGACGCCATCAAGGCCCGCAAGGGCGACAAGCGCAAGCTGGTCGTCGGCGTCGACCAGAACAGCTACCGCTGGGGCTACCGCAACCCGGGCACCGAGGGCGCGGAGCTGGAGGGCTTCGACATCGACCTCGTCCACCGCATAGCCGAGGACATCCTCGGCAGCCCGGACGACGTGCAGTTCAAGGCGATCCCGACCAGCCAGCGCATCACCGCGATCCGGGACGGCCGGGTCGACATGGTGGTGCGCACGATGACGATCACCTGCGAGCGGCTGCGCGATGTGGCCTTCTCCGCCCCCTACTTCAAGACCGGCCAGCAACTGCTGGTGCCCGACGTCTCCGGCATCGAGGGCTACGACGAGACGCTGGCCGGCAAGAAGGTCTGCACGGCGGCCGGTTCGACCGCCTACGGCAAGCTGAAGGCCGACCGGGAGCGCAAGGTGCTGCCCACGACCACCGACTTCTCCGCGACCGTCCCCAACCAGCTCGACTGCCTGGTCCGGCTCCAGCTCGGCGAGGCGGACGCGGTGGTCACCGACGGCGCGCTGGCCGCCAGCCAGGCGGCCCAGGACCCCACGGTGCGGGTGCTGGGCAAGCCGTTCACCACCGAGTACTACGGCGTGGCGATGCGGAAGGACGCCACCGACCTGGTGCGCCGCGTCAACCGCGTACTGGTGGACTACCGCGGCGACGGCTGGCAGGCGTCCTACGACAAGTGGCTCTCGGCCACACTGGGCAAGGACGCGCGCTCCTCCAGACCGCCCGCCCCGAAGTACCTGCGCGAGAGCTGAAGCAAGCACGCACGGGCCGAAGTGACCACACAGCAGCGAGAGGTGATCGATGGGCGTCACGGACCCCGCCGGGCCGGTGATGGACCGGGACGAGGTGGACCGTGCGCTGGCGCGGCTCGGCCAGGAGCACGAGGCCATCGAGACCTCGCTGTTCGCGCTCCAGGACCACGCCGGCCGCAGGCTCCTCGAAGGTGCCGAGCTGACCGGTGTCACCAAGGAGCGGTGGGCCGCCACGGAGGCGTCGATCACCCTGCTGTGGACCTGCTTCGACGCGTACACCGCCGCTCTGCGCGGGGCCCGCGAGATCCGCGCCCGGCGCCGCTGGTCCAGCCGGGAGGACCTGGTGGAGCTGACCGGTCTGCTGCGCGGGGAGTCGGTCACGGTGGCGGGCGGCGCCCAGCCCTCGGGCTCGGCCGTGCTCAGCGAGAGCTTCACCCTGGCCGCCCTGGTGGACCGGATGAACGAGCTGTACGCCTCCTCGCTGGACATGGTGGTGGCCGCCGACGCCGTCTGGTCGGCACTGCCCGCCCGCATCGACTTACTGGCCGCCGAACTCCAGCGCACCCGCAGACTGGCCCACTCCGTCGGCGTCCGCCCCGGCGAACACCCCTCCGGTGACGACCTGGAGGGCATCACCCGCACCCTGACCGGGCTGCGCGAGGAGGTCGTCCGCGATCCGCTCGCCCACTGGGTGCCGGCCGGGGGCAGTTCGGCGCCCGGCGGCGGCCGCCCGGACACCACGGTGTACGACCGGGAGGCGCGGGCGCTGGAGGACGTGCGGCGCGAGATCGACGCGGTGCTGACCGTCCGGCAGGACGCCGAGGAACGGCTGATCCGGCTGCGGGACGTGCTCTCCCGCGCCGACCGCACCCTGGCCGAGGCGCGCACCGCGCGCGGCGAGGTGCTGGCGAAGATCGCCGCGACCGAGGTGCCGGTGGTCAGCGGACCGCCGACCGCGCTCCAGGAGCAGTTGGCGACGGCGGCGGAGTACCGGCGCCAGGCCCGCTGGCACCGCCTCTCCCCGCTGCTGGAGTCCCTGGAGCAGCGGGCGGAGGACGAACTGCTGCGCGCCCGCGAGTCGTTGACGGCCGTCACCGCGCCGCTCGCGGTCCGCGCCGAGCTGCGCGGCCGCCTGGACGCCTACCGGGCGAAGGTCACCCGGCACGGCCTGGCCGAGGACCGCCTGCTGATCGAGCGGTACGACGCGGCCCGCCGGATGCTGTGGAGCGCGCCCTGCGATCTGCGCGTGGCCGAGCAGGCCGTACTGCGCTATCAGCAGGCGGCGGCCGAGCTGCTGGCCCCGCCGAGGGTCCCGGAGCAGTACGCGCCCGAGGACGGCAAGGGGGACGGGGAATGAGCGAGGAACGGCGCACCTGCCAGCGGCCGGACTGCGCGGGCGTCTACGAGGACATGGGCGGCGGCGAGCTGTACTGCGACACCTGCGGGCTGGCTCCCGTGGTCTCCCCGGCCGTCAACTCCGTTCCACAGCAGGTGGGTTCCATCGGTTCGGCGCCGACCGGGATCAACGGCGCCGCCACGCGCAGCTCCTCCCAGTCCTCCCGCTCCCGGCGCTCGGTGTCGGGGCGGCTCTCCCGCTCGGTGTCGGGGAAGTCGGGCGGCCGCTCGGTGTCGGTGCGCGGCTCGGGCTCGGCGTCCGGAGCCTCGGGGCGCGGGCGGCTGGGCGCCGGCCTGGTCGTGGTGCCGCAGGTGCCGAGGCCCGACCCGCGCGCGATGGTGCTGGACAACCCGGAGGTGCCCGAGCGCAAGCGGTACTGCTCGCGCTCGGACTGCGGGGCGCCGGTCGGCCGGGCACGCGGGGAGCGGGCGGGCCGTACGGAGGGGTTCTGCACCAAGTGCGGGCACCCGTACTCCTTCGTGCCCAAGCTGCGGTCCGGGGACATCGTGCACGGCCAGTACGAGGTGGCGGGCTGCCTCGCGCACGGCGGGCTCGGCTGGATCTACCTCGCGGTGGACCGGGCGGTGTCCGACCGCTGGGTGGTGCTCAAGGGCCTGCTGGACACCGGTGACCAGGACGCGATGGCGGCGGCGATCTCCGAGCGCCGGTTCCTCGCGGAGATCGAGCACGCGGGGATCGTGCGGATCTACAACTTCGTCGAGCACCTCGACCAGCGCACCGGCTCCCTGGACGGCTACATCGTCATGGAGTACGTCGGCGGCAAGTCGCTGAAGGAGATCGCCAACTCCCGCCGCACCCCGGACGGCAGGCGGGACCCGCTGCCGGTGGAGCAGGCGTGCGCGTACGGCATCGAGGCGCTGGAGGCGCTCGGCCATCTGCACAGCCGCAACCTGCTGTACTGCGACTTCAAGGTCGACAACGCCATCCAGACCGAGGACGAGCTCAAGCTGATCGACATGGGCGCCGTGCGCCGCATGGACGACGAGGAGTCCGCGATCTACGGCACGGTCGGCTACCAGGCCCCCGAGGTCGCCGACGTCGGCCCCTCGGCCGCCAGCGACCTGTACACGGTGGGCCGCACCCTGGCCGTCCTCACCTTCGACTTCCAGGGCTACACGACCGTCTACGCCGACTCGCTGCCCGACCCGGACACCATCGAGGTCTTCCGCCGCTACGAGTCCTTCTACCGCTTCCTGGTCCGCGCCACCGACCCGGACCCGGCGCGCCGGTTCGCCTCCGCACAGGAGATGGCCGACCAGCTCACCGGCGTGCTGCGCGAGGTCGTGTCGCTGAGCACCGGGCAGGCGCGCCCCGCGCTGTCCACCCTGTTCGGGCCCGAAGTACGCGTGACGGACACCGAGTTGTTCCCCGCGCTGGACGGCGAGGTGTCCCGGCTCGGCGCCCGCGAGCTGCCCGGACCGGGCCGTCCGCCCGCGCTGCCGCCCGCCCTGGTCAGACCGGTCGGCACCCCGGCCGCCGCGCTCGCCCTGCCCGTCCCGCTGGTCGACCCCGGCGACCCGGACGCCGGTTTCCTGGCGGGCCTGGCCGCGTCCGCGCCGGGCGAGCTGATCGGCGCGCTGGAGGCGGCGCCCGGCCAGAGCGTGGAGACCCGGCTGAGACGGGTGCGCGCCCGGCTGGAGCACGGCGACCGCGAGGCCGCGCTGACGACCCTGGCCCGGCTGGACGAGGAACGGCCCGACGACTGGCGGGTGGTGTGGTGCCGCGGCGTGGCCGCGCTGGTCACCGGCGACTTCGAGAACGCCGCGCTCTCCTTCGACGCGATCTACGACGCCTTCCCCGGCGAGGCCGCGCCCAAGCTGGCGCTCGGCCTGTGCGCGGAGGTGCTGGGCCAGTTGGACAACGCCGCCGAGTACTACCGGCTGGTGTGGGCGACCGACCCGAGCTTCGTCAGCGCCGCGTTCGCCCTGGCGCGGGTGCGCCTGGCGAGCGGCGACCGGAGCGGGGCCGTACGCACGCTGGAGTCGGTGCCGGAGTCGTCGATCCACTACACGGCCGCGCGGGTCGCGGCGGTGCGGGCGCGACTGCGGGGACGCACGGCGGCCGCGGGTGACGTACCGTTCCTGGACGACCTGACCGCCGCGGCGGGCCAGGTCGAGGCGCTGGACGCGTACGGGCTCGACCCGGCGCGACGCGAGCGGTTGTCGGCCGAAGTCCTCGGCTGCGCCCTTGACTGGATACTCTCCAGAGGTCAGGGCACCGCTCGGCCGGTCACCGGCGGGCGGGTGCTGCTCGGCAGCGGTCTGGACGAGCGGGGTCTCCGCTTCGGCCTGGAGCGCGCCTACCGCACGCTGGCCCGGCTGGCGCCCGGCGGCGAGGAGAGGATCGAACTGGTGGAACGGGCCAACCGTTACCGCCCCCGGACGTGGGTGTAGTCATGTCACAGATGCCCCAGCAGGCCGCACTGTCCAGGTGCCCGAGCTGTGCGGAGCCGCTCGAACCGGGCGACCTCTTCTGCGGCGCGTGCGGATACGACCTGTCGGCCGTGCCCGCGCCGCCCGAGGACCAGCCCACGCTCACCATGACCGGCGCGCCGGACGGCGACGTCGACTGGCCCGAGCCGGAGCCGGCCACCACCGGCAGCACCGAGCCGAGCGCCCACCGGGCGGCCGACGTACCCGGCACCGACTCCGGCGGCTCCCCGCTGTCCGCGCCCGCACCGGCCGCGTCCGGGGTGCGTTTCGACCGGCCCGCCGAGCCCGACGAGTACCCGCTCCAGGCCCCGGACCCGCGCGCCGAGACCCCCGCCGCCGAGGCGGGCGGCACCGCGCAGGTGTGCGTGGCCTGCCGTGCGGGCCGGGTGGACGGCGACGGCTACTGCGAGAACTGCGGGCACGCCCAGCCCCGCGAACGCGACCACATGGAGCGGGAGTCGGGCCCGGTGGCCGCGGTCAGCGACCGGGGTCTGCGCCACCACCGCAACGAGGACGACTTCGCCGTCGCGTACACCGCGCTGCCCGACGGCTCGCCCGCCACGCTCGCCGTGGTCTGCGACGGCGTGTCCTCCGCGACCCGGCCGGACGAGGCGTCGACTGCCGCTTCCCGCGCGGCCGGTGACGTACTGCTGGCCGCCCTGCCGCGCGGCACGCACCCGCAGGCGGCGATGCACGAGGCGATCGTGACGGCCGCCCGCGCGGTGGACGCGCTCGCCGGGGAGCCCGAAGCGGCCCGCGAGCACGCCCCGCACCAGAACGCCCCGGCCTGCACGATCGTCGCCTCGGTGGTCGCATCAGGGCTGCTGGTGGTCGGCTGGGTCGGCGACAGCCGCGCCTACTGGGTGCCGGACGACCGCTCCGCGCCCGCGGCCCGGCTGACCGAGGACGATTCCTGGGCCGCGCAGATGGTGGCGGCCGGCCTGATGAACGAGGCGGAGGCGTACGCCGACGAGCGCGCCCACGCCATCACCGGCTGGCTCGGCGCCGACGCCTACGAACTGGAGCCGCACACCGCGTCGTTCAAGCCCGACCGGGCAGGTGTGGTGCTGGTGTGCACCGACGGTCTGTGGAACTACGCCGAGGCGCCCGAGGAGATGGCCGAGGTGCTGCCCCCGGACGCGGCCGCCCGCCCGCTGCACGCCGCGCGGGTGCTGGTGGGGCACGCGCTGGACGCTGGGGGCCACGACAACGTAACAGTGGCCGTCGTGCCGTTCCCCGCGCCGCCGCAGGGGGCAGGATCGGCCTGAGGGCGTCGCCGCGCGGGTGACCGCGCGCGGCCGCGGCGGCCTCGCGTACGGGGAAGCAGGGGCGGACGCGGAGGGGACCGGTCCGCCCGAACGCACGGCCTCGCCTCGGCGGGGCGTGTCCTAGGGGGATGTGAACCAGCATGGCCAACTTCGCCAGACCGGGTGCGCCGCGGTTCTCGGTGGACGTCTACCAGAACGAGTACCTGCCCGAGGGCGGCCGCGAGGTCAACGCCATCGTGACCGTGACGGCGACCGGCGGCGGCAGGCTCGCCGGGGCACCGGCCGGGCGGGGTGCCTCCGCCGCCGTGGTGCTCATGGTCGACTGCTCGGGCTCGATGGACCACCCGCCCACCAAGATGCGCAACGCCCGCGACGCCACGGCCGCCGCCATCGACACCCTGCGCGACGGGGTGCACTTCGGGGTCGTAGACGGCACCCATGTCGCGCGCGAGGTCTATCCGGGCGGCGGCCGGCTCGCGGTGGCCGACGCCACCACCCGCGCCCAGGCCAAGCAGGCGCTGCGCAGACTGAGAGCGGGCGGCGGCACCGCGATCGGCACCTGGCTGCGGCTGGCCGACCGGCTGCTGGCCGGGGCGGACGTGGAGATCCGGCACGGCATCCTGCTGACCGACGGACGCAACGAGCACGAGTCGGCCGGAGAGCTGAAGGACACCCTCCAGGCGTGTGCCGGGCGGTTCACCTGTGACGCGCGGGGCGTGGGCACCGACTGGGAAGTGAAAGAAGTCACAGGCATCGCCTCCGCCCTGCTCGGCACCGCCGACATCGTGGCCGATCCGGCCCGGCTCACCGACGACTTCACCCGGATCATGGAGTCGACGATGAGCAAGGGCGTCGCCGACGTCGCCCTGCGGGTGTGGACGCCGGTCGGCACGAGCATCAAGTTCGTCAAGCAAGTGGCGCCCAATGTCGAGGAGTTGACCGACCGGCGCACCGAGGCGGGCCCGCGCGCCGGGGACTACCCCACCGGCTCCTGGGGCGACGAGTCCCGCGACTACCACCTCTGCGTGGAGGTCCCGGCGGCCGGACTGGGCCAGGAGATGCTGGCCGCGCGGGTGTCGCTGGTGGTGCCCCAACCGGACGGATCGGTACAGAATCTCGGCGCGCAGGGGCTCGTACGAGCCGTGTGGACCGACGACATGGCGGCCTCGACCTCGCTCAACTCCCAAGTCGCCCACTACACCGGCCAGGCCGAACTGGCGCAGGCCATCCAGGAAGGGCTGGATCTACGGAAAGCGGGCGATATGGACGGAGCAACGGCCAAACTGGGACGTGCCGTTCAGCTCGCGGGAGTGTCGGGGAACGCGGATACTGCGAAACTGCTTGCGAAGGTGGTGGACGTGGTCGACGCCCCGACCGGTACTGTGCGGTTGAAGGCGAAGGTCGCGGAGGCCGACGAGATGACTCTCGAGACCCGGTCCACGAAGACTGTTCGCGTCAAGAAGTGACCCTGTAGAAACCGATACCTCAGCAGAAGGGGTACCACCGACATGCCGACCTGCCCGAACGGACACCAGTCGGGTTCCGACGACTGGTGCGAGGTCTGTGGTCACCGCATGGCCGGTGCCGTGCCTCCGCCCCCGCCCCCGTCCGGCGGCGGCTACGGATTCCCGCCGCCCCGCGCCCAGGGGCGGCCCGCCTCCGGCGGGGAGGCGGAGCTGTGCCCGCAGTGCCGTACGCCCCGCGAGGGCGGCGCGCCCTTCTGCGAGGAGTGCCGGTGGAACTTCCTGACCAACACCGCCACCTCCTACACCCCGGCGGCCCCGCCCCGGCAGCAGCAGCCCCGCTACCAGCCGCCGAGCCAGCCGTTCGGCGGCGGTGACGGTGACGGGTTCGACTACCAGGGCTCGCGGCCCTCGCAGGTGAACCGGCCCGCCGAGCCGATACCCCCGTTCGACAACGAGCCCTCCGGCCCGACGCCGTTCGGCGCCGGGCGCGGCCAGGCGTCCCCGCCGCCCACCTCGGGCGGCTCCTCCCCCTTCGGCGAGCGTCGGCAGGGCCCTCCGCCGGGCTTCGGCGGGGGTCCGGGTCAGCGGCCCGGTGGCCCTGGTTCCGGTCCCGGCCAGCAGGGCGGGCCGGCGGGTCCGGGTGGTCCCGGTGGTCCCGGTGGTCCCGGCGGCCCCGGCTATGGCGGTCCCGGCCGTCCCGGCGGCCCGGGTGGTCAGAGCGGTCCCGGTGGCCAGGGTGGTCCCGGCGGCCAGGGCGGCCCCGGTAGCTTCGGCGGCCAGCGCGGCCCCGGCGGCTCGGACAACTTCGGTGGCCAGCGTGGCCCCGGTGGCCCCGGCGGCCAGGGCGGCCCCGGCAACCCCGACAGCTTCGGCGGCCAGCGCGGTCCGGGCGGCCAGAGCGGTCCCGACAGCTTCGGCGGCCAGCGCGGCCCCGGTGGCCAGGGTGGCCCCGGCGGCCCCGGTGGCCAGTCCGGTCAGGGCGGCCAGTCCGGCCCGCCTCCCTTCGGGCGTGAGCCCTCCGCGTTCGGCAACGCCCCCTCCCGGCAGGCCGCGCCGCCGTCCGGCCCGTCCGCGCCCACCGGCTTCCCGCCGGAGGGCGGCCGTGCCCCGGCCTCAGGCCCGTCCTTCGCCGACGACGACTGGGTGATCTCCCCGCCGCCGTCGAACGGCCCCACCGGGAACCCCGGTGGCGGCTACGGCTACCCGCAGCCCGGAGCCGGACAGACGCCCGGCTTCCCGCAGGGCGGCCGGAACCCGCAGGGCCCGGCCACCTGGTCCGCGACCATCGGCCCGGACCGCGAGTACTTCATGGCGATGATGCACCGCTCCGGCCCCGAGGCCGCGGGGCTCAACCTGCCCGCGTACTCCCCCGAGCAGCAGCGCGCGCTCAGCGGCAACCAGGTGACCATCGGCCGCCGCCGGCACTCCACCGGCGACACCCCCGACATCGACCTGTCGGTGCCGCCGGAGGACCCCGGTGTCTCGCACCAGCACGCGGTGCTGGTGCAGCAGCCGGACGGCAACTGGGCGGTCGTCGACCAGAACTCGACGAACGGCACCACGGTCAACGGCTCCGACGAGCCGATCCAGCCGTTCGTGCCGGTACCGCTCCAGGACGGCGACCGGGTGCACGTGGGCGCCTGGACGACGATCACCGTCCACCGGGACTGAGCCGGACGTTCACGGCAGCGGCCAGGCGTGGCGGCCCTCCGGGTCGTCCAGCCAGGCCCAGGCGCGGGGGCCGCTGACCGTGACGCCGTACCGTTCGCGGTCCGGCATCCCCGCGCTCTCCCACAGCGCGTACGCCCGCGAGGGCTCCAGCCTGTTGCGGACCAGGCCGAGCAGGAAGCCGAACGACTCCTGGTCCCGTGCCCGCCCCGGCAGCCCGCGCAGCGACACCGGCTCGGCCGGGGCCCGGCTCTCCCCGCGCAGCGGCACGAAGTAGGCGCCGGTGCGCAGGAAGCGGCCCTCGGCGCGGCCGGACCCGTCGACGGTGAGGGTGAGCAGCCCGTTGTTCAGCGGCGCGACGATCCGGGCGCCGGGCGCGCACTGGCCGATCCAGGGGCGCGGCACCGTGGGCAGCATGCAGGTGGCGATGATCCCGTCGTAGGGCGCGTGCGCGGGCACCCCGTACGCCCCGTCGCCGGTGACCACCACCGGGCGGTACCCGGCCCTCGCCAGGTTCCGCGTGGCCGGCCCGGTGATCTCCGCTTCCATGTCGACGGTGGTGACCAGCGAGTCGTCGCCGAGGCGGTGGGCGAGCAGGGCGGCGTTGTAGCCGGTGCCCGTGCCGACCTCCAGCACCCGGTTGCCGTCCCGGACGCCCAGCGCGACCAGCATGCGCGCCATCAGCGAGGGCTGGCTGCTGGAGGAGACCAGCTCACCGTCGTGCAGCCGGGTGGCCAGCGGGGCGTCCGCGTAGGCGCCGCGCGCCCAGCGCTCGCGCCCGGCGGGGTCGGGGTCGTCGGCCGTGTGGCGCTCGTAGCCGCCGAGGACGCCGACGTAGTAGTACGGCACGAACAGATGCCGGGGCACCTCGGCGAACGCCTCCCGCCAGACGGGGTCCGCGCGCCAGGCGCCGTCGCCGTCGATCTGCCGGACCAGCGCGGCCCGCGCCTCGGCGGCCACCTGGGTCAGCTCGGAGTCATAGGCGCCCATACATCCAGATTAGGGGTGATCCGGGGGCGGCAGGGGCGGGCGATGGCCGGTCCTACGCCTTGAGTCCTCGGCCCCCCGGTCTGAGACCATGGACGGGTGAACGAGATCCGACGTGGCACGCTTCAGGAGCAGACCTTCTACGAGCAGGTCGGCGGGGAGGAGACCTTCCGCCGGCTGGTCGGCCGTTTCTACGAGGGCGTCGCCGAGGACCCGCTGCTGCGGCCGATGTACCCGGAGGAGGACCTCGGCCCGGCCGAGGAGCGGCTCACCCTGTTCCTGATCCAGTACTGGGGCGGACCCACCACCTACGGCGAGAACCGCGGCCACCCCCGGCTGCGGATGCGGCACGCGCCGTTCGCCGTGGACCGGGCCGCGCACGACGCGTGGCTCAAGCACATGCGGGTGGCGGTGGACGAGCTGGAGCTGTCCGAGGAGCACGAGCGGACGCTCTGGAACTACCTGACGTACGCGGCGGCCTCGATGGTGAACACCGCCGGCTGAGGCGTCCGGGCGCCGGTCAGCGCACGCTGACGCCGAGCCTCCCCAGGCCCGCGCGCCGCACGGCGATGGAGCCGTAGGGGGTGCGCAGCCGGAGCCACGGTCCGGAGGAGAACAGCCCGGTGTCCTCGCCGACGGCGGGATCGGGCGGCCGCAGGAAGCCCAGTGAGTGCGCGGCGTGGACGGCGCGCACCGGAAGAGGGGTCGGGCCGACCTCGCGGGACCAGATCTCCCGCCCGATCCGGTCCAGTTCGGCACGGGTGCGCTGTTCGGGCGCCAACGCCTCGGTACGGGACCGGAATTCGGCCACCGAGTCGACGACGGTCCGGTGCAGCGCAGCCGGGCCGGGCAGCCCCGTCTCGGGCTGCCAGCCACCGCGCGGCGGCAGCACCCCGGCCCAGGGCGGTCCGGTGACGGGGGCGGGTACGACGGCGGTGACCGATCGCTCGTCCACCGACTCCAGCAGTTCACCCGCCGAGACGGTCACGTCGAGCGTGGCGTCCAGCCCGTCCTCGTACGGCTTGGCGAGGCGCACCGCGCGGACGGCGAGCACCTCGAAGGAGGGCGGCCGCCCGAACACGGCGAGCGCGGTCCCGGCCGCCTGGAGGCGTACGGCGGCCGCGCGGTCGTAGCGGAGCAGCCGGGTGAGGAAGGCGGCGAGGTCGGCCGCCTCCGTATCGTCGGCGAGGTGGAGCACCGTCATGCGGCGACGGCCTTCTCCTCGGCGGCCTCGTCCCGGTACTCCTGGAGGAACTCCCGTTCCTCCGCGGTGATCCGGCGCGGCCGCTGGGCCTCGAAGTCGAAGGGCACGACGACGGTGGAGGCCCGTACGTACACGGTGTCCGCGTCCTTCACCTCGTAGGTGATGGTGAAGGACGCGGCCCGGACCTCGGTGATCCACAGCTCGACGTCCACCGGGTGGTGCCGGTGGACGAGCTGCCGCTTGTAGTCGATCTCGTGGCGCGCCACGACCGACCCCTGCTGGAAGTCCTTGTCCGGGCGGAACAGGAAGTCGATACGGGCTTCCTCCAGGTAACGGAGGAACACCACGTTGTTGACGTGGCCGTACGCGTCCATGTCCGCCCAGCGCAGGGGGCAGCGGTAGATGTGGCGCAAGGTGTGATCAGCCCCGGGTCAGCTTCTTGTAGGTGGCGCGGTGCGGACGCGCGGCGTCGGCGCCGAGCCGCTCGATCTTGTTCTTCTCATAGGACTCGAAGTTGCCCTCGAACCAGAACCACTTGGACTCACCCTCGTAGGCGAGGATGTGCGTGGCGACCCGGTCCAGGAACCACCGGTCGTGGGAGACCACGACGGCGCAGCCGGGGAAGTCCAGCAGCGCGTTCTCCAGGCTGGAGAGGGTCTCGACGTCCAGGTCGTTCGTGGGCTCGTCGAGGAGCAGCAGGTTGCCGCCCTGCTTGAGGGTGAGCGCCAGGTTGAGGCGGTTGCGCTCACCGCCGGAGAGCACGCCGGTCGGCTTCTGCTGGTCCGGGCCCTTGAAGCCGAACGCGGAGACGTAGGCGCGGGACGGCATCTCGACCTGGCCGACGTTGATGTAGTCGAGCCCGTCGGACACGACCTCCCACAGCGTCTTCTTGGGGTCGAGGTTGGCGCGCGTCTGGTCGACGTAGGAGATCTTGACGGTCTCGCCGACCTTGATGGCGCCGGAGTCCGGGGTCTCCAGGCCCTGGATCATCTTGAACAGCGTGGTCTTGCCGGCGCCGTTCGGGCCGATGACGCCCACGATGCCGTTGCGCGGCAGGGTGAAGCTCAGGCCGTCGACGAGGATCTTCTCGCCGAACGCCTTGTTGAGGTCGTTGACCTCGACCACGATGCTGCCCAGACGCGGGCCCGGCGGGATCTGGATCTCCTCGAAGTCCAGCTTCCGCATCTTGTCGGCCTCGGCCGCCATCTCCTCGTAACGGGCGAGGCGGGCCTTGGACTTGGCCTGACGGCCCTTGGCGTTGGACCGCACCCACTCCAGCTCTTCCTTGAGCCGCTTGGCGCGCTTGGCGTCCTTCTGACCCTCGACCTTCAGACGCGTCTGCTTGGTCTCGAGGTAGGTGGAGTAGTTGCCCTCGTACGGGTACGCGCGGCCCCGGTCGAGCTCGAGGATCCACTCGGCGACGTTGTCCAGGAAGTACCGGTCGTGGGTGATGGCCACGACGGTGCCCGGGTACTTGGCCAGGTGCTGCTCCAGCCAGTTCACCGACTCGGCGTCGAGGTGGTTGGTGGGCTCGTCGAGGAGCAGCAGGTCGGGCTGCTCCAGCAGGAGCTTGCAGAGCGCGACACGGCGCTTCTCGCCACCGGAGAGGGTGGTGACGGGCCAGTCGCCGGGCGGGCAGCCCAGGGCGTCCATGGCCTGCTCGAGCTGGGCGTCGAGGTCCCAGGCGTTGGCGTGGTCCAGCTCCTCCTGGAGCTTGCCCATCTCGTCGAGCAGCGCGTCGGAGTAGTCGGTCGCCATGAGCTCGGCGATCTCGTTGAACCGGTCGAGCTTGCCCTTGATCTCGGCAACACCCTCCTGGACGTTCTCCAGGACGTTCTTGCTCTCGTTCAGCGGGGGCTCCTGGAGCAGGATGCCGACGCTGTAGCCCGGGGAGATGAAGGCGTCACCGTTGGACGGCTGCTGCAGCCCCGCCATGATCTGCAGCACGGTCGACTTACCGGCACCGTTCGGACCGACGACGCCGATCTTCGCCCCCGGCAGGAAGTTCAGGGTGACGTCGTCGAGGATCACCTTGTCGCCGTGCGCTTTGCGCGCCTTGCGCATGGTGTAAATGAACTCAGCCAAGAGAAACCGTCCGGCAGCTTGAAATCTGGCAGTGGGCAGATACACCCCATCTTGCCGTACGGCCACCCCTGGGAGGAAACGCGTTCCGGCGGGGGGCTGTGAGCTGGGGGTTCGGGTGGAGGCGCCGTCAGCCGCGGCGATCGGCTCCGGCCAGGCGAGATCCACTCCTACGATCAAGCCCATGACGAGCTCTCCCGAGTCCTGGACCGTGCGCCACTTCTCGCAGGCCAACCCTGCCGGTCCGGGGTGCGACAGCGTGCCGGCGCTGCTGCGGAGGCTGGCCGACTCCGTGGAAGCGTTGGGCCCGGCCGAGATCCAGGACGTCGTCATCGAGTCGGAGATCACCGAACACGGACCCTGGTGGTCGGGGACCGTCTACTTCCACCTGCCGGAAGACGACTGATCACCGGTTCCGGCACCCACGGGCGGAACCGGGCGCGGGGCCGTCACTCCCCGGCCCGGTTCTCCCGCCCGCGCAGAACGACCAGCACAGCCCCGCCGATCACGACGAACCCGATGGCCGCGCCCGTGATCACCGGCGTCAGCGCGGACCCGCCCGTGGACGCCAGGTCCGTCCCCGTGGGGGCCTCGCCGGGCAGGGCGACCGGGGTGGGCTCGCTCAGGGTCTGGGCGGACTCGGTCGTGGCCGGGCCCTGGGTGGCGCAGTCGAGGATGCCGGTGAAGCGCTGGGTGAAGCCGTTCGGGCCGGTGACCGTGAAGTCGTAGGACTGGTCCTCCTCGAGGGGGACCGTGATCGTGTCGGCCTTGCCGGGGGCGACCGTGTGCTCGGTGCCCATCAGCTCGAAGGTGAACGGCTGGTCGCCCTTGTCGGCGACCGTGACGTCCACCCCGCCCTCGGCGCAGTTCTTGCGGGCCGACACCGCCGGTACGGCACCCTCGGCCGCCCAGGTGGCGTCGACGGTCGCGGAGACCGTGGACTCGCTGGAGCCGGCCAGGATCTGCGTCTGGCTGCGCGACTCGGAGGCGAAGGCGCGGCCCACCGGCACGGTGGTGGAAGCCTGCACGGCGACCTGCACCGTGGCGTCCGGAGCACTCTCGGGGATGTCGAAGTAGAGCTGGCTGCCGTCGTGCGCCGAGGTGATCACCTTGCCGGTGCGGTCGATGATCCGCACCCCCTCGGCCGCCGCGTCCACCGGAGGCGAGACGATCACACCGGCGGCGTCGGTGTGCACGGTCACCGGGCCCAGCAGGTCGCCGGGGCGGCCGGAGACAGCGGGCGGGTCCAGGGTCAGCGAGGCGCGGGGCTCGGCGGCGGGGCGGGCGCTCTTCTCCAGGTAGTCGGCGAGCTTCTCCGCCTGCGGGTCCGTCGCCTCGACCTTCGCCGCGTCCGAGTAACGCCAGATGGCCACCTGGGTCCCGGCCGCCGCGTCCTGCTCGGTCAGCCCGGTCGCTCCGGCCTTGTGGGCGAGCGCGTCGAGGTCGTTCACCTGCGGGTAGGAGTGCTGGAGTATCCAGCGGATGCGTCCGGCGTTCGCGTTGGCGCCCAGCGAGGTGCCGCTCCAGGGGGTCTCCTGGTACTTGGCGTCGCGCTGCGTGGGGTTGTGCAGGTCGACGCAGTACGTCTGGAGGGTGCCGCCGCCGTCCACGGACATGTCGAACAGGCCCGCCGGCACCCGCAGGTCGGTGCCGTTCTCATGGATCACGGCCTCGCCGTACGTCTTGAGGCCGTTGATCGTGGCGGTCGCCCCGTTCTGCGTCTGCGGTTTCTCGTCGGCCAGGGCCGTACCGGCACCGGACAGCACACCCGCTGCCGCCAGCCCGCAGGCCAGCGCCATGGCACCGGCCCGGACGGGCACGGTGGACCGGGTGGACCCAGAGAACGCAGCAAGCACAGAATTCCCCTTCGAGCAGGACCCGTTGGACATGTGGGGGCGGTCCCACCAGCAGAAATCACCAACCCCTAGGGGCACGCCTGGGCATCCTATGGATCAACAGACCCGCTACCCGGCGGTCAGATGGCAGGACGGGTGATCCGAGCTGTAATCGTTATCGCGGGCACACATCTTGAGCTGGGCTCATCGACAAATCCGTCACTTCACAAGGGGCGTTCGAGGGCGCATTCGCCGATAAGCCGCGTCTCGGCCGGAGCGCCCCCAGAACAGTCCCTGACGTCACGTCATCAACACTGCGGGTGCGTCCTGTTGATCCGGCACATCCGCCTCCGGCTCCGCGGGTGGTGTCTCCCACTGCGGCTCCGGACGCGCGGCCGGCCTCGGTGGCGTCTCCGGTTTGGCCGCGCGGCGGAACGCGGCCGTGCCCCGCGTCAGATCGTGGCCGATCGTCACCGCGTCGATGTCGGCCGACGCCCACGCCTGCTGTCCTTCGCGCGCCTCGGTCCGCACCTTGAGCCGGCCCTGCACCACCAGCGGCTGCCCCACCTCCACCGAGGCGGCCACGTTGACCGCGAGCTGCCGGTTGGCCCACACGGTGAAGAAGTTGGTGTGCCCGTCGGTCCAGAGACTCTTCTCCCGGTCCCAGTACCGCGCGGTCACCGCGAGCCGGAACCGGGCCGAGGGACCGCTCGGCAGCTCCCGGTACACCGGCGGTGTCGCCACATTGCCCACCACGCACAGCACGGTCTCGTTCATCTGAACCCCTCCCTCACCGGCGCTCACCGCCGGACAGCCGGTGCCGGTACGGGCCCGTCCCGTACGGCTTCCTGTGCCGTGCGGCGCGCACCGGTCTCACTCGTGGCGCGCCGCACGGCCGCCGACCGCGAGGTCCGCCCGCCCAGCTTCCTCACCTGGTCCGCCGGGCAGGCGGTGCGATCGCCGTGGCACCAGACTGCCCCCGCCCCGGCCGACCCCGCCGACCGCTGTGGACGGCTCCCCGGTTGTGGACAACTCCCTCACCCGACCAGGTGGTCACCAGGTCCCGAAGCCCCGCCCCGCCGTCCCGAAGCCCCGCCCCACCATCCCGAAGCCCCCCGTCGTACAGCCGGCCTCACCG
The DNA here is from genome assembly GCF_022846655.1 of Streptomyces seoulensis. Taxonomy (NCBI): domain Bacteria; kingdom Bacillati; phylum Actinomycetota; class Actinomycetes; order Kitasatosporales; family Streptomycetaceae; genus Streptomyces; species Streptomyces seoulensis. The sequence goes on along the minus strand of NZ_AP025667.1, from coordinate 1,079,999 downwards.
GCCGACCCCCACCCCCGCGATCCGCCCGTACTGCTCCCGCACCTCCCGGTACCGCAGCAGCTCCGCCGCCACCGGGTCCAGCACCCGCGCCCGTCCGCAGCTCGCGGCCGCCTCCCGCAGCCGTCGCTCCGCCTCCTGGCCGTACCGCCGTGCGGGCCCCCGCGCCGCCAGGCGGCAGCTCCACTCCACCAGCGGACCGCCCACGATCCCGCACAGCATCAGCAGCACCGGCACACCCAGGTTGGGCGTCAGCAGGCCCGCGATCTGCCCCGCGAGCCACAGCCCGCCCACGATCTGCAGCAGCGTCATCGCCGCCTGCACCAGCACCGCCAGCGGCCACCAGCCCGGCCGGGGCGGGCGGCCCGACGGCAGCCCGGCCTGCCCCGCCAGCTCGTCCAGCGACTCCGACAGCCCCTGCGACCCGCGTACGGCCGCCTCGCGCACCGCCTGCGCCCAGGGCGTCGGCAGCTCCGCCGCGGCCTGGTCGGACACCGTACGGACCGCCTGCTCCACCCGCTGGCGCGCGGTCGCCTCGGCGTCGGTCTGCGGGCGTACCAGCAGGCTGCCGGTCTGCGGACCGCCGCGGTCGTGGTACCAGCGCCACAGCCGCAGCCAGGGCGTGCCGCAGGCGCGGTTGGCGCTGCGCAGCCAGGCGCGTTCGGCGGCTTCCCCGGCCGCCGTGGCGCCGACCGCGTCCGCGAGCCGGCCGGAGAACTCCTCACGTGCCTGTTCGCTCAGGCCCACGCCCTGCCCGGCGGCGTACACCGGCCGCAGATCCGCCGCGGCCGCGTCCACGTCGGCCGAGACCCGGCGGGCCGCCGCTCCCCGCTCGGCGACGAACTTGCCGAGCACCTCGCGCAGGTCGGCCACGCCGTCGCCGGTGAGCGCGGACAGGGCGAGCACGGTGGCGCCGGGTTCGTCGTACTCGCCGAGCGCGATGCCGTCCTCGTCCAGCAGTCGGCGCAGGTCGTCGAGGATCTGCTCGGTGGCCTCGGCGGGCAGCCGGTCGGTCTGGTTGAGGACGACGAACATCACCTCGGCGTGGCCCGCCATGGGCCGCAGATAGCGCTCGTGGAGCGCGGCGTCGGCGTACTTCTCGGGGTCGACCACCCAGATGACCCCGTCGACGAGCTTGAGGACCCGGTCGACGTGCTCGCGGTGCCGCACGGCGGCCGAGTCGTGGTCGGGCAGGTCGATCAGGACCAGCCCGCGCAACTGCGCCTCGGCCTCGGCGCTCTGCAGCGGGCGGCGGCGCAGCCGGCCGGGGATGCCGAGGCGGTCGATGAGGGTGGCGGCGCCGTCGCTCCAACTGCACGCGATCGGCGCGGCGGTCGTCGGACGGCGTACCCCGGTCTCCGAGATGGGCACTCCGGCGAGCGTGTTGAAGAGCTGGGACTTGCCGCTGCCGGTCGCGCCCGCGATGGCGACGACGGTGTGCTGCCCGGACAGCTTGCGCCGCGCGGTGGCCTCGTCCAGGACGCGGGCGGCCTCGGCGAGGGTGTGGTTGTCGAGGCGGGCACGGGACAGCCCGACGAGTTCGCGCAGCGCGTCTAGCCGGGAGCGCAGGGGCCCGTCGTACGCCAGGGGCGCCGGGGGGCCGCCGCCGGTCACGCCGCGCGCGGGGGCTTCGGCGGGTGTGGTGCCCTCGGTGGCACGGCGGGCGATGAGGCCGTCGTCCCAGGCGTCGCTCTCGACGGGGGCCTCGTCGCCGTCGGGACGCTGGTCGCCCTCCACGCGCGCGTGCGCCTCCTCATCGGCGGGACCCGTGTCGTCGACGTGATCCATCTGGTCCTGTTTGGCGACGGCGGTCACCGGTCACCTCTCCTTCTGCAGTACGGACAGCGCGGCGATGAGTTCGGCCTGCGACTCGGCGTGGACGTCCAGGGCGTCGAGCGGGGAGAGCCGGCGTTCCCGCTCGCCGTGCAGCACCCGGTCCACGTGCTCGGTGAGCAGGCGCCCGGCGCGGTCGCGCAGCCGCAGCGCGCCGTGCGCCCCGATCCGCTCGGCCAGCCCCTCGCCCGCCGTACGCGCCCGGCGTCCGCCGAGGACGACGGCGGCGGCGAGCGCGGCGACCGTCTCGGGTTCGGGGGCGTTGCCGCGTTCCAGCTCGCGGACCTCGTCCTCGGCGTACTCCTCCAGCTCGCGTCGCCAGCGCCGTACGGCGAGCCCGATGCGGTGCTCGGCGCCCTCCGGGGAGGGCTCGCGGTCGGCGAGTTCCGGGGCGCGGGCGGCGGGTTCGCGGCGCCACGCGTCGTCCACGCGCTCGTCGGCGGCGGTGACGGCGCACAGCAGCAGCGCGCCGAGGCTCTCCACGAGGGCGTCGAGGAGTTCACCGGCGGTGCAGTCCAGCGGGAAGGCGCGCCAGCGTTTGAGGGCGTCCCCGGCGAGGACGGTGCCGGACTGGAGCCTGCCGCGCACGCGCGTGTGCTCGCTGTCGTAGGCGCCGTCCACGGCGGTGGTGAGGCGGAGGGCGGCCGCGTACTGGGCGGCGGCCGCGCTCGCCAGCTCCGGCAGGCGGGCGCCCAGCGAGTCGAGCAGGCCGTACGCCGTCCGGGTGAGGGCGCTGCGGCGGGCGCCGGGGTCCTGGGCGTGGTGGTGCAGCCAGGTGCGCAGCGGGGCGACGGCGGAGGCGGGCAGCAGTCCGCCGCCCCCGGCCGACTCGGGCAGCTCGGGCACGGTGAACCTCGGCACCTCGCCGAGCCCGGCCTTGGTGAGCAGGGCGCCGTACTGGCGGGAGACCTCGGCGACGACCTGGTGGGGCACCCGGTCGAGGACGGTGATCAGGGTGGCCCGGTACTCCTTGGCGGTGCGCAGCAGGTGCCAGGGGACGGCGTCGGCGTAACGGGCGGCCGTCGTCACCATGATCCAGATGTCGGCGGCGCAGATCAGTTGGGCGGCGAGGACGCGGTTGTCGGCGATCAGCGAGTCGACGTCCGGGGCGTCGAGCAGGGCGAGCCCGCGCGGGAGGGTCTCGGCGGTCTCGACGCTCAGCACGCGCGCGTGGTCGTCGCCGGGGGCATCGCTGTCCTTGGCGGGTCTCTCCTGGTGAGGAACCCAGCGGCGGGTGAGGTCGGGGAGTACGCGCATGCCGCTGAACCAGTGCTGGTCCTCCGGGTGGCAGACGAGTACGGGGGTGCGGGTGGTCGGCCGGAGCACGCCCGCCTCCGTGACCCGCCGCCCGACCAGGGAGTTCACCAGGGTCGACTTGCCGGTCCCGGTCGACCCGCCGACGACGGCCAGCAGCGGCGCCTCGGGCGAGCGCAATCGGGGTACGAGGTAGTCGTCCAGTTGGGCGAGCAGCTCGTCCCGGTTGGCGCGCACGCGCGGGGCTCCCGCCAGGGGGAGCGGAAAGCGTGCGGCGGCGACACGGTCGCGCAGAGCAGCGAGTGCGTCGAGTAGCTGAGGGCGTACGTCCAAGGTCACCACATGTGAAGAATGCCCAATTTTAGGGGAATTCTGAAGCATATGGACATGCCTGCGCGCCGAATGGACAGACCGGACGGAAGGGACGACTGGGACGCGGGCCCCCTCCCGGCATAACGAGTGCACAACACCCGGCGCGTCTGGGCGCGAAAGCGATGCATGATTCGTACCCGCCTGCGATTATCTTGACCGCTTCACCGAACCTCCACATCGAGCCACGGAGGCGCGGCGACAAGGTCAAGGAACGGGGAGCTTTATCCTTGACCCGCACCAGGCCCCCGTAGCTCAGTGGATAGAGCAGGCGCCTTCTAAGCGCTTGGCCGCAGGTTCGAGTCCTGCCGGGGGCGCAAAACGGCCTCTCACCGGCGGTGACGCGTGAGGGGCCTTTTTCATGTCCTGATGCGGATCGCCGCGCCCCTGCGACCGGGGCCGGACCGTGGTCGCCGGGGCAGCTCGCGGCTTGATCCTGGTCTGATCCTGGTCACCGCCGGCAGGCCCCGGCGCCCCCTCCCTACTGGGGCGATCAGCGGTTCACTGCTTGACCGGCGGGCACGTACCCGTGTCCTCGCCGATGGAGTTGATCTCGGCGTTCGAGCGGGAGTCACCCGCGTAGTCGATCTGGTCCGTGCACTTCGTGCCGGAGTCCTTCGGCGTACCCGACGCCTCACCGGACTTCTGCACCGGCGGGCACGCACCCCTGTCCTCGCCGATGGAGTTGATCTCGGCGTTCGAGCGGGAGTCACCCGCGTAGTCGATCTGGTCCGTGCACTTCGTGTCGGACTTGGCGGGCGTGCCGGACGGCTTGTTCTCCGCGGTGTCGGACTGCGGGGCGTCGGACTGCGGGGTGCTCGTGGCCGTCGTCGGTGAGCTGCTCGCGGAAGAGGACGCGCCGCCGCCACCGTCGTTGTCGCATGCCGTCAGCGCCAGGCCGAGGGCCACCGCGGTCATGGTCAGTACCGAGATCTTCCGAGTGCGCATGCTGGTGCCTGTCCTCTGCGTGGGGCTGCCGCTCGTGGGGAGCGGGCGAGTGGGCCGGGCGACTGTTCGCCCGAGTGGCTTGCTGTTTCCCGAGACGGCCGGTGCCGGCGCCCCAGTTGCCTCTTGATCGTCTTCAGGACGCGTTCGTGACATGACAGTGGTCGCGCCGTGAAACCGCCCCAGCCGCCCCGTGAGGCCGGGAAGCCGCCCCTCGGCACACCGGGCGCCGATGGCCCGGGTCCACTCGTGCGCGGTCGACCGTTGACCGCTTCCGGACCCGAACCCGATCATGGCGCGCATGAGCAGAGACTGTGAAGTCATCGTCATCGCTCGCGGAGCCCGCGACGTGATGGAACCTCTTACCCAGCCCGACGAGCATCGCGAATGGCACCAGTGTTTTGACCTCATCCCTGGCATGGACGCATGGTCCATCGACTTCTGGCGACTCAACTGGGCAGGACTCCTGCCGCACCTGGAGCAGATGGCCTGGCCCAGCCCCGAGTCGGTCCAGGTCCTGCTCCGGGACCAGGACGACGAATGCTTCGGGCTCTGGATGCTGCACGAGGGCAGGCTGAGGGAGGTTCCACTCCCCTGCACCGCCAGGAAGGCCGACGACGTGGCTCCGCTGGGCTCGATACTCACCCGCACCGACCGGGAAGGATGCCCCGCCGACTGACGACCGACCCAGCGTCGTCGCCGGCCCGTTCACACCGGAATCCACCCCGGCCACTGCGGCGGGACGTTGCTCGCCGGGCACAGCCCGGAGTCCCCGGGGTACCCCGCCAAGGTCCCCCGGGACGCGAAGAACCACCACGCCGACCCCACCGTCACGAGGACCACCACCAGTGTGGGCAGCCAGCCGCGGACCACCTCCGGCGTGCCACGCGCCAGGCGTCGGCCGATCGCTCGCGCGAAGAGCCCGGCGAGCACCTCCGCTCCCACGATCACCGGGAGCAGGAGGTTGAGCTCGAAGCGGCCCCCGGCGTCGTACCCCGCGTCGCAGTACGCGCGGGCCCAGACGGTCAATGACCACGCGGCGCTGCCCACCAGAGCGCCGAACAGCGCGGAGGCCGCCCAAGGGAGGCAGGTGTCGGGTTCGTTCACGACAGGACACGACAACGGACACGCCACGGACGGTTCCGCCAAGGAACCGCGCGACGGCCGTCGGTACACGAGTTCCGCCGCGCCGGGGCATGTCACAAACCGCGGACATCAACCGTCCCACTCCTGGAAGCGATGCCGACCGGCAAGGGAAGTAGGACAGATGAACCTCGCTCTGTGGATCAGCGCCTGGCTGCTGGCCGGGCTGGCTCTCGCCGGAGGGGTCAGCAAGACCTTCGTACCGAAGGAGAAGCTGGCCTCCGTGCACGGGGGAGGGTGGACCGAGGGGGTCGGTGGCGGGAGCGTCAAGGCGCTCGGGGTGCTGGAACTGCTCGCCGCCGTCGGGCTCGTCCTGCCCGCGCTGGTCGGCCGGGTGCCCGTCATGGTGCCGGTGACCGCCGCCTGCTGGGTGCTGTTGATGATCGGCGCGATGCTCGCCCACGGCCGGCGCCGCGAGTTCGGCTTCGTGGCGCTGAACTTCGCCTACCTCGCGCTCGCCGCCTTCGTCGCCTGGGGACGGTTCGGGCCCGAGTCCTTCGCCGGATGACCCTCACCCGTACTCCCCGAAAAGACGCTCACGCGGCCGGACACACCGTCACGAATCACCCACCCCGGAGATTCGGTCCAGTAAAAGGGTGATCCCGCACCTTTCCCCCGTGACCACCTCTCCGGCGTGCCGTTGTACGGGAAGTGCGGCGGCGATTCCTGCCGCCTCCCCCTCCCCCGAGCGACATAAGGAGAACGTGATGTCTCGCATTGCGAAGGCAGCCGTCGTGGCCCTCGGCACCGGTGCCGTGATGGTCGGTGGCGCCGGTCTGGCGCTGGCCGACGCGAACGCCGGGGGCTCGGCCGTCGGCTCGCCCGGCGTGGGCTCCGGCAACGTGGTCCAGGTTCCGGTCAACATCCCGGTCAACCTGTGCGGCAACACCATCGACGTGGTCGGCCTGCTGAACCCGGCCTTCGGCAACACCTGCGCCAACGTCGGCGAGCCCACCGAGCCCGAGCCGGTGCAGGAGACGCCCGAGGGCGGTTACGGCGACAGCGGCTACGGCAACTGACACCTTCCCTCCGCGAAGAGCCCCGGCACCCTGAGCGCCGGGGCTCTTCGCATGCCCGCGCGGCATGCCCGCCCGCCTCAGGCGTACCGGTAGATCCCGCTCACGTCCTCCAGCGAGTCCGGGGTGACGTTCCACGGCGGCAGCTTGTCGAACCGGGCGACGACCCGGCCGCGCTGCTTGTCGCCGGGCGCGGGCTGGGCGGCCGGCAGGTACCGGTGGGTCTTGTGCGCCCGCTGCCAGCGGTACCACTGGAGGTCGAGGAAGGCGTGGTGCAGCCAGAACACCGGGTCGTTGACGGAGGCTCCGCCGAGCATCACGCCGCCGACCCAGCGGTGCACCCGGTTGTGGTTGTGCCAGGAGGCGCTGCCGCCGCCGGTCCCCCACCCCTCCAGCTTGTTGCGGAAGCCCCGGGTGACGGTCGAGTCCCACGGGGAGACGTCGTACGCCGGGTCGTCCAGGGCCCACTGCAGCTCGCTCCTGGTGGGCAGTTGGAGCGGGGAGGCGGCGCGGCCCAGGTCGCGGGTGAGGTACTTGCCGTCGGTGATGCCCTCCTTGATGGTCCAGTGCCCGGCCCCGTAGGCGAACGGCCCGGTCGTGACCTGCCGGTCGCTCTTGCGTCCGTTGCCGCCGAGGAGGTCCTTCGTCCAGGGCGCCGAGGTCGTGCCGCGGTCGCGCGTCCAGTCCCAGTACGGCACGGTCACCGAGGAGTCGACGCGGCGCAGCGCCCGCTCCAGCTCCAGCAGGAAGCGGCGGTGCCAGGGCAGGAAGGAGGGGGCCATGTGGGCGGCGCGCAGGCCCTTCTCGCCGTCCGCCGTGTAGTAGTCGATGTGCGTGCGGACGAAGTCGTCGTACTCGCCGCGCCGCTTCACCTCCAGCAGGGCGTTGACGAACCGCCGCCGCTCGCTCGCGGTGAGCGTGGCGGCGTTCTTACGCACGTACGCCATGCATGCCCCCCATCCCGTGTCCCGCGTGCTCGCCGCCGACCGGCCCCGGGGCCACTTCGCGCAGCCGCTGGCCGGGCCCGATCTCGTCCACGGCGGCACGGGCCGCTTCCAGCGGGGTGGCGTACGAGGTGTAGTGGTCGACCATGCTCATCCAGGTGCCGTCGGCGCGGCGCATCAGGTGCAGCGGGCGTCCGTCGACGGTGATCTGCCAGTCGCCCTCGCCCGCCCCGCGCGCGACCGCCGGAACCAGGAAGCCCTGGATGCGGTGGCCGCGGTAGGTCTCGTCGAAGGAGTTGTCGTCCCGGCCCTGGGCCGGGGGCAGCGGCCGGGAGGCGGCGACCACCGGGGCCAGCGCCAGGGCCGCCGCCGAGGCCAGCAGGCCGCGGGTCACCTCCCGTCGTGAGGGTCTGCCCGTACCCTCTCTGACCTGCCGTTCCGTCCCCACGGCCACACCACCGGCACCGACGACCATCGCTCACTCCCTCGTCCGCAGTTGGGCTGTCGACAGCGGTAACCGCGCGAGGGCGCCCGGAGTCACCGCCTGGAGGCCATCCGGGTAGGGAGCCGGGGTCAGGCGCGCAGGCTGCGGGCGGGCAGCTTGAGGTGGACGGCGGCGGTCAGGGTCTCGTCGGCACCGGCGAAGGCGACCAGCGCGGCGGGGTCGACCTCCACTCCGGGGCGGCCCTCGGGCCAGGGGCGGGTGGTGAAGACGAGGTGGGCGTGACCGCGCCGGGCGACGGCGTCCAGCCACTCGGGCGGGGCGGTGGCCTGGGCGACCAACTGGGGCAGCCGGACGACGGCCTGGCCGGCCTCGACGAGCAGGGAGACGGGGAGGCTGGGCCGGGTGGCGCCGTCGACGACGGTGCCGATGGACAGGCCGTTCATGGCCAGGAGTTGGGTGACGGCGGCCGAGGTGGCCTGCGGTCCGCCCTCGGCGTCCCCGAGGGAGTACGCCAGCAGGTAGGGCATGTCCATGCCGTCGGGGGCTTCGCCGCTCCAGGCCAGGACGACGAGGGTGCCGAGGTCCCCGGCGCGGAAGGCTTCGCTTGTGGTTGAGGTCACCGCGCGACCCTATCCACGGGCCGGGGCCCGGACGGGGCCCCGCTCACTCGTCCGGGGGACTGCCGGGAGGTGCTCCACACGATCGGGGGACGCGGCCTCGAACACGGCAGGAGGGCCGGTCCGCGCGGCGCGGACCGGCCCTCCTGCCACCGGGGCTCAGCTCTGCAGGGGCAGCCCGCCGAGCAGCGGGTTGTGCGAGTTCAGGGCGGTGGTGGCGCCCTTGACGGTGCTGAGGACGGAGTCCTTGTTCTCGGTGTTCAGCGCGTCCGACTGGTGCTGGAGCGGCATCACGTCACGCACCGTCAGTCCGCCCTTGGCGATCTGGTCGACGGCGCCGTTGACGCTGCTGGGCGTCAGGTCGCCGGAGTAGGCGAACGCGGGGGCGGCGACGCCGGCGAGGGCGACGGAACCGGCCAGGACGGCGGCGGCCTTCAGGGACTTCATCATGTTCCTCTCCTCGGCAACTCGCGTCGCCCGGGGTTTTCCGACGCCGTGCCTAACGAGTCGGGGCAGGGCCGGAAACCCTGTGTGCACAAGACATATGAGATTCCCCCGATGCAAGGGGGGGTGGTCACACATGAAAGCGGCCCGGCCGCCCACTCGCGCGGTAAGACGCGTGCGGACGGCCGGGCAGGGGTGCGTGACGACTCAGTCGTTGACGCAGGTGTTGCCGAAGGCCGGGTTCAGCAGGCCGATGACGTCGATGGTGTTGCCGCAGACGTTGACCGGCACGTGGACCGGGATCTGGACGACGTTGCCCGAGAGGACGCCCGGGGAGTTCGCGGCGACGGCCTGCGCGCCGGAGTCGGCAGCGGCGATACCGGCACCGCCGGCGACGGCCGCCACGGCGGCGGAGGTCAGGACCAGACCCTTCGCGATACGCGACATGGAGAGGTGCTCCTTGAAATTCGAGACAAACATCCGGGCGGGCTGCCCGACGCTGTGTCAACGCGTCCCACCCCGAGGGGTTGTGCCGCCAAAGGGGTGATCTGCGCGAGAAGCGCCGTGCCGGGTGCCGCGCGCTCGCGTCGTTGCGCCGTGCGGACCCCGGCGCTCACTAGAGTCACGGCCCTCTCCTCCGTACCAGGTCCGGACGCCGTGCGTGGCGGGCACCGGCTCACGCTTCCGGGAGGCACCGTGCCGCGCCGTCGTACGCCGGGCGCGCGGAAGCGGCCGGGCGGGGGTCCACCGGACGACGTACCGGAGCGCACGACCGGCGCGGCGGGGCGCGTACGGGTCCGGAGCCAGCCCGGCTACGCCGTGCCGTCCGGACGGGCGCCCGAGGATGGCCGATCTCGGCCGTGCCGCGCGTCCGCGGCGGTGACCCGCCGGGCCACCTGCTCGTTCCCCACCGGGACGCGGCGAGGGCCGGTGTGCTCTTCACCGCGGAGGACGCCCGGCAGCGAGGCGCGGTCCCGACCAGATCCGAGCGCCCTGTGAGCGAGGTACCCCGCCCATGCACCAGCCAGTTCCCGACGCCCGAGAACGCGTCCTGCATCTCGCGCAGCCCGTCGACGGCGGTGTCGCGCGGGTGGTTCTCGACCTGGCGCGGGCCCAGCTCGCGGCGGGCGTGCGCGTCGTGATCGCCTGCCCGGGCGGCCCGCTGGCCACGGAAGCACAGGAGATAGGCGCCGAGGTGCGGCTCTGGCGGGCCACCCGGTCCCCGGGGCCCGCACTCCCCGGCGAGGTACGGCGGCTCGCCCGCCTCGTCGGGGAGGTACGGCCCGCACTGGTGCACGCGCACAGCGCCAAGGCCGGTCTCGCCGCCCGGCTCGCCCTGCGCGGCCGGGTCCCGACCGTCTTCCAGCCGCACGCCTGGTCCTTCGAGGCCGTCGGCGGGGCCACCGCCGCGCTCGCCCTGCGCTGGGAGCGGTTCGCCGCGCGCTGGGCCGAGCGGGTGGTGTGTGTCAGCGAGGCGGAGCGTGCGACCGGCGTGCGCGCCGGGGTGCACGCCTCGTACACGGTGATCCCCAACGGCATCGACCTCGAACGCTTCTCCCCCGCGCCCGCCGCGGCGGCCCGCGCCGGACTGCCGGGGGAACTCGGGGCCGGCCCACTGGTGGTCTGCGTCGGGCGGCTGTGCCGGCAGAAGGGCCAGGACGTGCTGCTGGCCGCGTGGGAGCGGGTGCTGCGCGCGGTGCCGGAGGCCCGGCTGGTGCTGGTCGGCGACGGACCCGACCGGGAGACCCTCGGCCGACAGGCCCTCCCCGGCGTGCTGTTCGCCGGTGAGGTCGCCGATGTACGGCCCTGGTACCGGGCCGCCGACCTGGTGGTGCTGCCCTCCCGCTGGGAGGGCATGGCGCTGGCCCCGCTGGAGGCGCTGGCCTGCGCCCGGCCCGTCGTGCTCAGCGATGTCGACGGGGCCCGCGAGAGCCTGCCGTCCGGGCTCGCCGGGCGCTGTCTGGTGCCGTCCGAGGACCCGGCCGCGCTGGCCGCCGCCGTGACCGGGCTGCTGTCCGACGCGCCGCTGCGCGCGGAACTCGGCGCCCAGGGCCGCCGGCACGTCCTGAACACGCACGACGTGCGGCTGACCGCCGAGCGGATCGCGGACCTCTACCGCGGCCTCCTCGGCCCCCGGCCGGCCGTGTCCTTTGAGTGCAGGGAGTCGACCCACCCGTGACCGCGGAAAGCATCGTCCCCTCCCCCAGCGCCTCCGGCATGGAGTCCGGGTACGCCGGAAGCACCGTCCGGCCCGTACCGGGCTTCCGGTTCCCGGTCCGGCGCCCGCACTCCCCCACCGACTCACCGGTGCCGCGGCTCGCCGCCGACCTGGCCGCTGCGCTCGCGGGCGCGGCCGCGCTGGACGCGTCCGTGCGGCGGCCGTTCGTCGTGGTGGCGCTGGTCGGCGCCGCCCTGCTGCTGCGGCCGCGCCCGCCGCGCGCGGTGACCGGTGTGCTCGACGAACTCCCCTCCGTCTGCGGCCGGATCGCGGTGGTCTGGCTGGCGCTCGGCACGCTGGCCGCCGCCCAGCACCCGGACCGCGCCCTGTCCCTGACCGCCCTGCTGCTCGGCTGGTCCGTGCACGCGGCGGTGGCCTGCGCGGGCCGGGCGCTCGTGCACCGGCGGCGCCGGGTGCTGCGGCTGCGGCAGCCGAGCACGGCGCTGGTGATCGGCCCCGCCGCGACCGCCCAGCGGGTGGCGTCCGCGCTGCTGCGGCAGCCGGACTGCGGGGTACGTCCCGTGGGCGTGGTCACCGACCACCCGGACGGCAGCGCCGGACTCCCCGTGCTGACCTCGGGTGAGCAGGTGGAGCGGGCGCTCATCCAGAACGGCGTGGGCACCGTGCTCACCGTCGACCCCGCCGTGCGCACCGAGAAGGGCCCGCTGCTGCGGGCGCTCGCCGAGTCGGGCTGCGCCGTGTGGGAGGTGGACGCGGACTGCCCGGCGTACGAGATGCGCGAGCAGCTCGCCGGGTTCTCCGTGCGCCGCCTCGACCTCGGCGCGGGGCGCCGCGGCAGCCTCGGCAAGCGGCTGCTGGACATCGGGGCGTCGGGGGCCCTGCTGCTGCTCGCCGCCCCGCTGCTGCTCGGCTGCGCGCTGGTGCTGCGGCTCGTCGAGGGGCCCGGCGTGGTGTTCCGGCAGGAGCGCATCGGCCAGGACGGGCGCCCCTTCACCCTGCTGAAGTTCCGCACCCACCGCCCGGTGGACGAAGGGGAGTCGGCGACCCGGTGGAGCATCGCGGGCGAGCAGCGGATGAACCCGTTCTGCCGGTTCCTGCGCCGCACGTCGCTGGACGAGCTGCTCCAGCTCTGGAACGTCTTCCGGGGCGACATGAGCCTGGTCGGCCCGCGCCCCGAACGCCCCTACTTCGTGACCCAGTTCAGCCAGTGCTACCCCGGTTACGCCGCCCGGCACCGGATGCGGGTGGGCATCACGGGGCTGGCGCAGGTCAGCGGGTTGCGCGGGGACACCTCGATCGAGGACCGGGCCCGCTACGACAACGCCTACATCGACAACTGGTCGCTGTGGCAGGACATCTGCATCCTGCTGCGCACCGCGGCCGCCGTCATGCGGTCCACCGGGAGCTGACGGATGAGCCTCGTGCTGCCGCTCGGCCGCCCCCGGCACTGGTCCCCGGTGCTGCCGGTGCTCGCCGTGCTCGCCCTGCTCGCGCTGCCCCTCGCCTCCAGCGAGGGGGGCGGCGCCGGCCCCGCCGACGCGGCGTCCGCGCTGGTGGTCGGCGCCTGCGTGCTGCGGCTGCTGCGGGAGCGGGCCCGCCCGCTGTCCGCCAGGTCCGCGCTGGTGCTGGGGCTGCCGGTGGCCGGGGCGGCGCTGGCGGCGATGGGCGCCGCCTCACCGGGCGCCGGGCTGGCCGGACTCGGCCGCTACCTCCAGGTCTTCGTCCTGGTCCCGGCCGCCGTACTGCTCCTGATCCGCGACCGCCGGGACTTCCGGCTGCTGGCCTGGGCGCTGGTGGGGCTCGCGCTGTGGCAGGGAGCGGTCGGCGTCAAGCAGTACGCCACCGGGACCGGTGCCTCCTACCAGGGCCGGATGATCCGCGCGGTCGGGACCTTCGGGCCGTACGACGTGATGGGCATGGCCACCGTGGTGGCGTTCGGGCTGCTGTGCGCGGTGGGACTGGCACTGGGGAAGGCGCCGGTGCGCGAGCGGGCGGTCGCGGCGGTGTGCGCGTCGGCGCTGCTGGTGCCGCTGGCGCTCTCCTTCAGCCGGGGCGCGTGGATCGCCACGGCCGTCACCCTCACCGCCCAACTGCTGCTGGCCGGGGTGCGCCGGGCGCTGAAGGTGGGCGCGGTCGTGGTCGCGGCCGGCGTGGTGCTGGTCGGCGGTCTCGGGGTGGGTACGGCGATGCTCCAGGAGCGGATCGACAGCATCACCAAGGTCGCCGACGCCCCGGACCAGTCGGTCACCGACCGGTACACCATGTGGGCGGCGGCCACCGGGATGTGGCGCGAACACCCGCTGACCGGAGTCGGGTTGAAGGGCTTCCCCGAGTACCGGGACGGGCACGCCTCGCTCGCGCTGTCCTCGGGCAGCGACACCGAGGGCGCGGGCGTGGGCTTCCGCAGGCAGCCGTTGCTGTCCCCGCACAACATGTATCTGCTGGTCCTCGCCGAGCAGGGGCTGATCGGGCTGCTGTGCCTGGCGGGCGGCTGGCTGGCCCTGCTGACGCTCGGGCTGCGCGGACTGCGGGCGGCCCACCGCTCGGGCCGGGGCCTGGACTGCGCGCTGATCGGCTGCGGCCTGCTGCTCTGGCAGCTCGTCGACTTCGTGTACGCCGACATCGGCGGCCCCTCCACCGTGCTGACGGCCGTGTGCCTCGGGCTGGTGGCGTGGTGGGCGCTGGTGGGCGCCGGACCGGCCGCGCCGGACGGGGGTGCGCGATGACGCTGACGCCCGCTCCGGGACCGGGGACGACCGAGTGGAAGCCTGCGCCGCCCGAGCCCGAACACGCCCCGGTGACCCGGCGTTTCCTCGCCAGGGCCGCCCTGCTCACCGCCTCCCTGTCCGCCGCCGGGGCGCTGCTCGGGCTGGTCCGGGACCAGTCGCTGGCCCGGCTGTTCGGGGCCGGGCAGGACACCGACGCGTTCCTGGTCGCCTGGACGGTGCCCGAGTTCGCGGCCACGCTGCTGATCGAGGACGGGCTGGCGTTCGCGCTGATCCCGGCGTTCAGCATGGCGCTCGCTCGCCGCGCCCAGGGCGCTCCGGGGGACCCCGTACGGGCACTGGTCGCGGGCACGCTGCCCCGGCTGATGCTGGCCTTCACCGTGGTGGGGGCGGTGCTCGCGGCCGGTGCGCCGCAGCTCGTGCGGGTCCTGGCGCCCGGCCTGCCAGACCCGGCCCTCGCGGTGGACTGCACCCGGCTCACCGCGACCTGCGTGCTCACCTTCGGGCTCGCCGGGTACTTCAGCGCGGCCCTGCGCGCCCACCGCCGCTTCCTGGCCCCGGCCGCGATCTACGTCGCGTACAACACGGGCATCGTCACGGCGATGTTCGCGCTCGGCGGGGTCTGGGGGGTGCGGTCGGCGGCGTTCGGGGTCGCTGCGGGCGGGGTGCTGATGGTCCTCACCCAACTGCCCTTCCTGGTGGCCCGGTTACGCAGTCGCCTGCCCGAGGACCCGACCCCGGCCGTCCCCTTGGCCAAGCCGCACTCGGTGGACCTGCCGCTGATGGCGACCGTGCTGCTGTTCGCGCTGTGCCGCCAGTCGCAGGTGCTGATCGAGCGGTTCCTCGCCTCCAGCCTGCCGTCCGGGGCCATCTCGCACCTGAACTACGCGCAGAAGATCGCGCAGATCCCCATGACGATGTCGATGATGCTGTGCACGATCACCTTCCCGGTGGTCGCGCGGGCGCTCGCCGAGGGCGACACCGAGCGGGCCCGCGTCCGGGTGGAGCGGGACCTCGCGGTCGCCTCCGGACTGGTGCTGCTCGGCACGGCGGCGGTCGTGGCCTGCGCCCCGCAGATCGTGCAACTCCTCTTCCAGCGCGGCGCGTTCACGGCCGAGGACACGGCGGCGACGGCGGGCGTGATGCGCGTCTACGCCGTCGGCCTGCTCGGCCAGACCCTGACCGGCGTCCTGGTCCGCTCCTACTTCTCGGCGGGCCGCCCCACCTGGTACCCGCTGGGCGCCATGACCGCCGGCGTGCTCGCCACCTGCGCCATCGGCGCGGCCACCGTCGGCACCTGGGGCGTCACCGGGATCGCCGCGGCCAACGCCACCGGCATCACCCTCACCGCCGCCCTGCTGCTCTCCGGGATGCGCCGCCCCCGGCACGGCAGACGGCGCGGGGTGCCGATCCGCACCCGACACGTGCTGGGCGAGCTGAGCCGCCCGGCCGGCGCCGCCCTCGGGGCCGGCCTGGCCGGGGCCTGGGCGGCGACCCTGCCCGCCGGACCTCTCGCCGGGCTCGCCGCCGGGGGCCTCACCGTGACCACCGTCTTCGTCCTGCTCGGCTGGGCCCTGGGCGCCCAGGGCTTCGCACCCGCCCTCCGTTCCGTCCGCACCCACACCCGAAGGCTCGCCCATGCCGTCTTCCGTTGAGTCCGAGACAGTCCTCCGCGCCGGCTTCTCGGGACCGGGCAGAGGAAGCCCCGTCCCGTGGATCGCCATGTACCACTCCGTCGGCGACTGCTCCGACGACCCCTACCGCGTCACCATCACCCCGGCCCGGCTCGAGCGCCAGCTCCGCTGGCTGCGCGGGCGGGGGCTGCGGGGCGTGTCGGTCGGCGAGCTGCTGGCCGCCCGCGCGCGGGGCGCCGGGCGCGGTCTTGTCGGGCTCACCTTCGACGACGGGTACGCCGACTTCGTCACCGACGCCCTCGCGCTGCTGGCCCGCTGGGAGTGCACGGCCACCCTGTTCGTGCTGCCCGGCAGGCTGGGCGGGGAGAACACCTGGGACCCGCTCGGCCCGCGCAAACCCCTGCTGACCGCCGACGCCGTGCGCCGGGCTCACCGGGCCGGGGTGGAGATCGGCTCCCACGGCCTGACCCACCTCGACCTCACCGGCGCCGACGACGCCACCCTGCACGCCGAGGTCGCCGACAGCCGGGCCCTGCTGACCGAGCTGACCGGTGCCCCGGTCGAGGGCTTCTGCTACCCCTACGGCACGGTCGACCAGCGTGCCGTGGACGCGGTGCGCGCGGCCGGTTACCGCTACGCCTGCGCCATCGACCCCGGCGAGCTGAGCGGCCCGCACGTCCTGCCCCGCGTGCACGTCGGGCAGGACGACAACGCCCTGCGGCTGTTCCTGAAGTACCGGCTGCACCGGCTGCGCCGCCGACCCGTGGCGGGGCTGTGATGCGGGCGCTGCACATCATCACCGGCCTCGGGATCGGCGGCGCCGAGCAGCAACTCCGGCTTCTGCTGCGCCACCTGCCCGTCGAGTGCGACGTGGTCACGCTGACCAACCCCGGCCCGGTGGCCGCCGGGCTGCGGGCCGACGGGGTACGGGTGGCCGACCTCGCCATGGGCGGCAACCGGGACCTGGCCGCGCTGCCGAGGCTGGCCCGGCTGATCCGGCGCGGCCGCTACGACCTGGTCCACACCCACCTCTACCGGGCCTGTCTGTACGGCCGGCTGGCGGCCCGGCTCGCCGGGGTGCGCGCGGTCGTCGCCACCGAACACTCCCTGGGCGATTCACAGATGGAGGGCCGTCCGCTCAACTCCGGTGTACGCGCGCTCTATCTGGCCGGAGAGCGGCTGGGCCGGTCGACCGTCGCCGTCTCCCCCACGGTCGCCGCCCGCCTGAACCGCTGGGGCGTGCCCGAGCCGCGCATCGCGGTCGTCCCCAACGGCATCGACCTCGAACCCTTCCGCTTCGACGCGGAGCGCCGCCTGCGCGTCCGCGCCCGACTCGGCATTCCCGAGGACGCGTTCGTGATCGGCGGTGTCGGCCGGCTGGCCCCCGGCAAGCGCTTCGACATCCTGGTGGGAGCACTCACCCGACTTCCCGATGATTGCCGCCTGTTACTGGTGGGCGGCGGTCCCGAGGAAGGCGCACTGCGCCGCGCCGCCGCCACGGCCGCAGTGGCCGACCGGGTGGTGTTCACCGGCGAGGTGCCCGGCCTCCCCGACGGCTCGCCCGGCCCGGACCTGCCCGCGCTGACCTCCGCGATGGACGTGCTCGCCGCCCCCTCCCCGGAGGAGGCGTTCGGCCTGGCCGTGGTCGAGGCGCTCGCCGCCGGGCTCCCGGTGCGCTACGCCTCCTGCCCCGCCGTCGAGGACCTGCCGCCCGAAGCCGCCCCCGACGCCGTGCGCGTACGCGGCGGAGCCCCGGAGTACGCCGCCGCGCTCGCCGGGGTCCGCGCCGCAGGCCCCGGCCCGCGCACCGTCCCGGAGGCGGCCCGCCACTACTGCATCACCCGCAGCGCCGCCCGACTGATGGACGTCTACGCGTCCGCGCTCACCCGTACCGTCCCCTCGCCCCGACACCCTCACGGAGGCAGCCCCTCATGACCGAGACTCCCAACCGGCGCCACCGCACCGGCCGTCTGCCGGGCTCCCGTTCCCTGCCGCCGTGGTCACTGGTGGCCGCCGGGGTCGTCGCGGGCGGGCTGATCGGCGGCGGTTACGGCCTGCTGAAGCCGCCCGCGTACACCGCGACCAGCTACGTCATCGCCGTCCCCGCCGAGCGCTCCGACACCTCCACCGCGCTCGGCTTCGCCCAGGCGTACGGCAGGGTCGCCACCCAGCTCGCGGTGCTCGGCGAGGCGCAGGCGCGGGCCGGGGTGCCGGTGGCGACCCTGGAGAAGAGCGTGCGCACGGCCACCTCGCCGGACGCCCCGATGGTCGCCGTCTCCGCCACCTCCGACCAGCCGGCCCAGGCCGCCGCCATGGCCGACGCGGTGGCCGCGGCGCTCACCGAGCAGGCCGACGCGAGCAAGAAGGCCACCCGTGTCGAACTGCTGCAGTTCTCCCGCGCGGTCCGGCCGACCGAACCCTCCTCGGCGTCCGCCGGGGTGACCGCGCTGGTCGGCGCGGGCGCGGGCGGCCTGCTCGGCGGGCTCGCGCTGCTGGTCCGGCCGGGCCGCCGGGAGGAACCCGACAGCGCCCTCCCGGCCCCGCTGCCCGGCCCCGCCTTCGCCGCCGACGCCCACGGCCGGCTGTGACGGCGACGTACGCGGCACGCCCGGCCTTCCTCGAGCGTCCCGCGCTCACCACCGAACTTCTCACCGACGAAGCCGAGTTCGCGGCCCTCGCCCCGGCCTGGGGCCGGCTGTACCGGCGGTGCGCCACCGCGACCCCGTTCCAGAGCCACGCGTGGCTGCACTCCTGGTGGCTGTCCTACGGCCGGCCGGGACGGCTCCGCGTGCTGCTGGTCCGCTCCGGCCGCGACCTGCTCGCCGCCGCCCCCCTGACCCTGACCCGGCACCCGCTGCCCGCGCTGGTCCCGCTCGGCGGCACGGTCTCCGACTACGGCGACGTCCTGCTCGACGACGCCGACGACGGCCGCGCCCTCAGCGCCCTGACCGAGGCCCTGTGGACGGCGGCCCGCACCGCGCTGATCGACCTGCGCGAGGTGCGCCCCGGCGGCACGGCGGAACGCGTCTACGACCGCTGGCGCGGCCCCCGCCGACGGCTGCCGGACTCCCTGTGCCTGGAACTGCCCCCGGTGCCCATGGACGAGTTGCTCGCCCGGCTGCCGTCCGGCAAGGCCCAGCGGGTGCGCGCCAAGCTGCGCAAACTGGCCGCGCTCGGGGTGGCCCGGCACACGGCCGGTCCCGGCGAGGCGGAGGGCGCGGTGGCCAGGCTGCTGGAGCTGCACCGGCTCCAGTGGCAGGACCGGAAGGTCACGCCCGAGCATCTGCGGCCCCGCTTCCAGGAGCACCTGGTGCGCGCGGTCGAGCCGATGGTGCGCTCCGGGGACGCGGTGGTGACCGAGTTCCGCATCGGCGACGAGGTGCTCGCCGTCGACCTCACCCTGCTCTCCCCGAGCCTCGCGGGCGGATACCTCTACGGCGCCCACCCCTCCCTGCGCGAACGCAAGGCGGACGTCGCCGTCATGCTGCTGGACGCGTGCGCCGCGCACACCGCCGCGGGCGCCCACGGCACGCTGAGCCTGATGCGCGGCGATGAACCGTACAAGCACCACTGGCGCCCCGACCCGGCCCCCAGCGGGCGCCTGCTGCTGGCCCGCCGCCGCACCGCCCCGCTGCTGTCGGCCGCCCTGTACGACGCGGCCGCCCGGCGCCACGGCAAGGCGGCACTGGCCCGCCTCGGCGAGCGCCGGCCCGGCTAGCGGGAGCCCGGCACCCGGTCGAAGCGGAGGCAGATCCGGCCCCCGGCCCAGAACTCCACCCAGTCACCCAGCGCCAGTTCCGAACAGTCGGCGGGCGACTTGGTCCCGGAGGAGGCACCCGGGTCCGGCTCCGGGGTGGGTGTGGGGCTCGGCGTCGGGCTGACCGGTGCGGTCGGGCTCGGCTTCGGGGTGGGAGTGGGGGTCGGGGTGGGCGTCGGGGGCGCTGTGGGGGTCGGTGTCGGCGTCGGCTGGTCGGTACGGCCGTACAGCGTCGACCGGTACACCTTGGCCGCCCTCGGATTCGTCGGGCACTGCCACACGCCGTGCGGGCAGTAGTCGGTGAGAGTGTTGTACAGCGGCTTGTGCTCGTCCATCCACGCGAGCATCCGCCGCATGTACTCGGGGTTGTCGCCGTTGCGGAACAGCCCCCACTCCGGGTACGACACCGGCTTGCCGTGCGCCTTGGCGAAGTCCACCTGGGCCTGGAGGCCGTAGGGCTCGCTGATCTGCTCGTCGAAGGGCATGCCGGCGGGCTGGTCGTAGGAGTCCATGCCGACGATGTCGACGGCGTCGTCGCCGGGGTAGCACTCGGTCCACGGCACGGCGTCCCGGCCTCTGCTGGGCGCGAAGTCGAAACGGAACCGCTGCCCCGGCACCGAGCGCATGGTGGTGACGATGCGCTTCCAGTACGTCTTCCACGCCTCGGGGTCGGGCCCGCAGCGGTGGGTGTAGGTGATGCCGTTCATCTCCCAGCCGAGCACGAGCACCGTGTCGGGTACGCCGAGCCGGACCAGCTTCTCGGCCAGCGTGCGGAAGTGCTGGTCGAACTGTCCGGCGGCGGCCTGCCGCAGCAGCAGCCGTACCTGCGCGTCGGACAGATGCTCCTCGTTGCGCTCCTGCAGGGGCACGTTGAGGACGAGGGTGCGCTCTGGCTTCTCGCGCCGCCAGTGCGCCCACGGTTCCAGGAAACCGGGCGAGCCCTCGATGTCGCTCCAGCGGCCGCCCGGCAGATAGGTGTGCGCGACCTTCAGCTCGGCGCCGCCCAGCCAGTGGCTCAGTCCGGGAATCCGGGCGATCCCGAGCGGTCCGGAGTCGAGGAACGCGCCGAAGTCGGGGCCCGTCCTGGCAGCGGGGGGTGCCGCGGTCGCGGTCGGCGCGGGGGTCGGTTCCGGGGCCGTCCGGTGCGGTCCGGCCGCGAAGCCGGGGCCGGCCAGGAGGACCGACACGGTGATCGCCGCGGCCAGCACGGACGTCCGTCCGCGCCGGGTCCTGCGCCACTGTGGAGCCATGTTCGGCCCCTCCCTCCGCCGTCCCTGCCCTCGCGCCTTGCGCGGCGCCTTCACTGACACCCAGTCACACCCGCCGGGTGCGCGCCAGCGCGGTTACCGCGTGCGGGTGGCCGGGGCCCCCGCGTGGGTGAACGGCGAAGGCCCCGCCGGAGTTCTCCGTGCGGGGCCGCTCGGCTGGCCGCTCCCGGCCCGACGGCGTGGCGAGGTGCCGGACGGGAAACGGCCCGAAAGGATGCTGTACGGCGCCGTGGCGGTACGGCGCCGTCACCCCTGGGTGCCGGGCGCTCGGGTCCGGCACCCGGTGGTCACCGGTGGCGGGACGTGGTCCGGCCGCGGCGGTACAGCAGGACTCCACCGGCGATCAGCACGGCGCTGGCGGCCGAAGTGGCCCACATCGCCCGCGAGTCACCACCGGTGTGCGGAAGGGTGGGCGGCGTGGTGTGTCCGCCAGGAGGCGGTGTGGTGTGACCTCCCGGAGGGGGCGTGGTGTGCCCGCCGGGAGGTGGTGTCGTGTGACCTCCGGGCGGAGGCGTGGTGTGGCCACCCGGAGGAGGAGTGGTCTCCTCGCCGCCATAGGGCGGAGGCGTGCTGTGCCCGCCCGGAGGAGGCGTGGTCTCCTCGCCCCCGTAGGGCGGAGGGGTGCTGTGCCCGGTCGGCGGAGGCGTGGTCTCCTCACCTCCGTAGGGCGGAGGCGTGGTCTCCTCACCCCCGTAGGGCGGGGGCGTCGTCTCGTCGTCGCCGTACGACGGAGGCGGCGTGGTCTCGTCGTCGTGTCCGTACGACGGCGGGGGCGTCGTCTCCTCGTCGTCGCCGTACGACGGAGGCGGCGTCGTCTCGTCGTCGCTCCCGTACGACGGAGGCGGCGTCGTCTCCTCGTCGTCCCCGTACGAGGCGGGCGCGGTCGTCTCCGGGGCGCTCGGCTCGTCGTGGCCGTAGGACGGCGGAGGAGTGGTTTCCTCGTCCTTCCCGTACGACGCGGGCGGTGTGGTCTCCACCTCGGAGCCGTACGCGGGCGGCGTCGTCGTCGGCGCGCTCGGCTCGTCGTCACCGTAGGAGGCGTGCGGGGCCTTGGTCGGCGCCTTCGAGATCGCCGCGTCGACGCAGGCGTTGCCGAGGGCGGGGTTGAGCGCGGCCGCCACGTCGACGGTGTTCCCGCAGATGTTGACCGGGACGTGCACCGGCAGGTGGGCGGTGTTGCCGGACAGCACGCCGGGAGAGCCCTGTGCGGCTCCGTGCGCTCCCGTATCGGCGAGCGCCTGACTGACGTACAAGGACAGCACACCCGTCGCGGCGGCGGCCACGACCATGCCCTTGCTCAGGGTCTGTCGCAATCTCGTGGTCTTCCTGCTCGAAGAAGTGGGAAGGCCGGCCCCGGAACGCAGATTCAAAATGGATCAACGGTCCGGGGCCGGCCTGAACGCAGCCGTGGGGCTGGTACCTGGCGGTTGTGCGTCAGTCGTTGACGCAGGCGTTGCCGAACGCCGGGTTGAGCAGGCCGATCACGTCGATGGAGTTGCCACAGACGTTGACCGGGATGTGGATCGGGACCTGGATCACGTTGCCGGACAGCACACCCGGCGAACCGACCGCGGCACCCTCGGCACCGGCGTCGGCGAAGGCGGGAGCCGCCCCACCCAGAGCCAGGATGGCGCCGGCGATGACAGCAGCGCTCTTCTTCATGGTCTTTCCCTTCTCTGCGGTCATGCACAGTGACGGCCGAAACCGAGCGAGCACAACTGAGCGGCTCGCACCATGACCGGCAGGCTGTAGAACGAGGGATAGACGGCGGAAGAAACCACTGAACGCGAGTCGCCCGTCAATTCACTCGAACGCCCCCAGGGAATTGACAGGTTGGAGCAACCCGGAGGCCCTGGAAAAGGGCGACGAAAAAAGCCCGGACAGCACGGTTTCCCGTGCCGCCGGGCGATTTCCGGAGCGCTGAGCGTGCGTCAGTCGTTCGCGACGCCGTTGCCCGCGAGGACGGAGATGTCGTCGAGCACGTGCGAGAGCGGCTCGTCGTTCTTCGCCTGGGTGGAGTTCTCGGCGCACTGCTGGTTCTGCGGGGAGGACAGGACGGGGATGTCCTGGACACCGACGTTGACCAGGGCCAGCACCGACTGGACGTTCGCCTTGACCGGCAGGCCGACGCAGAGCTTGTTCAGCGAGCTCTGCACCAGCGTGGCCTGCGGGCTGAGGTCGCCGTTGGTCACGTTGTTGCCGAACGCCTCCGTGGCGCCGTTGCCGCTGAACGACGTGGTGCCCGTGTCGTTGCCGATGGCAAGCGCCTGAGGGGCCGCCGCCGCCGACACGCCCACGAAGGACGCGGCGACCGCCGCCGCGGCCATTGCCTTCTTCAGCATTTCGCTTTCCTTTCCTGGCTGCTCGCCAGACGTTCGTTCCTGCGGAGACATCAACCGGTGGGGCGCCGATTGGTTGCGGTAAGTCACCCGATCGGATCGATCCCGGTGCACGGAGGAGACGGAATTCCCCCGGCCGCGCACAGCCGATTTCCCGCGCGCCCCGTCGGCCGTTGGGGTGAACGGGAGCAACCCCGCGCCCGGCACGGCAGTTGAGCCGGTCACCCCCGATGGACGGGGTTTCTCCGGAAGGGAATCGCAAGTGATCAAGAAGGTTCTGGCCGCCGCCGCGGTCGCCGCGTCCGTCGCCGGTGTGTCCGCCGCCGCCGCGGCGCCGGCCCTGGCCATCGGCAACGACACCGGCACCACGTCGTTCAGCGGCAACGGCGCCTCCCAGGCGTTCGGCAACTCCGCCACCTACGGCAACATGAGCCCGCAGATGGCGCTCATCCAGGGCTCGCTGAACAAGCCCTGCATCGGCCTGCCCGCGAAGGTCAACGCGCAGTCCCTGGTGGGTCTGCTCAACGTCGGCGTGCAGGACATCCCGATCCTGTCCTCCCCGCAGAACCAGCAGTGCGTCGAGAACTCGACCCAGGCCAAGGGCGACGAGCCGCTGTCGCACATCCTGGACGACATCTCCGCGCTGTCCGGCAACGGCGCCGGCAACAACTGAGCCTTCGCACGCTCTCGGACCCCGCGAGGGGCCCGGCCCTCCGGGCCGCCGACACGATCGGCGGCCCGTCGGTGTTTCCGGGGCCGGACGAGACGAGGGGGGGCGTTTGTGCACTCATCGGACTGCGCTGCCCCGATAGGGTCAAAGACCGCAACCCCGGCGGCCCCTTCCCCGTTGACGATCACGCAGCTCCTCCCCGGAGTCCGCCTTTCGAAGGGAACCAACATGAAGAAGCTGTGGGCAACCGCGGCCGTCGCCGCCTCCGTCGCCGGTCTCGCGGGCGCGGCCGCCCCGCAGGCCCTGGCCATCGGTGACGACCACGGCACCACGTCGTTCAGCGGCAACGGCGCCTCGCAGTCGTTCGGCAACTCGGCCACCTACGGGAACATGAGCCCGCAGCTCGCCCTGGTCCAGGGTTCGCTGAACAAGCCCTGCATCGGCCTGCCGGCGAAGCTCAACGCCCAGTCCCTGGTGGCCCTGGTCAACGTCGGCATCCAGGACATCCCCGTCCTGTCCTCGCCGCAGAACCAGCAGTGCGTCGAGAACTCGACCCAGGCCAAGGGCGACGAGCCGCTGTCGCACATCCTGGACGACATCTCCGCGCTGTCCGGCAACGGTGCCGGCAACGGCTGATCGAGCCCTCCGCAGCGGCGGCCCACCGGTTCCGACCGGTGGGCCGCCGCCGTGTGTACGGGCGCTCGCTAGGACACGATGTCCTTGCGGGTGAAGGCGCGGAAGGCCAGGGCGAACAGGACCAGGGCGTAGGTGACCGAGACCGAGGCGCCCTGGGCCATGCCGGCCCACTCCGCGTGCGGCTGGAGGAGGTCCGCCCAGGCGAACTGCCAGTGCGCGGGGAGGAAGTCCCGCCAGTGGCCGAGGGCCGTCACCGCGTCCAGGACGTTGCCGACGATGGTCAGCCCGACCGCCCCGCCCACCGCGCCGAGCGGGGCGTCCGTACGGGTGGAGAGCCAGAACGCGAGCCCCGCGGTGACCAGTTGCGAGACGAAGAGGTACAGCACCACCACGGCCAGCCGTCCCACCGCCGTCCCCGCCTCCACCGCCCCGCCGGTCGGGACGAGCAGCGGACCCCAGCCGTACGCGGCCGTCCCCACCGCCAGCGCCACCACGGGCAGCAGGATCATCGCGGCCAGGCTCATCCCCAGCGCAACGACCAGCTTGGACCACAGCAGCCGGGCCCTCGGCACCGGCGCCGCCAGCAGATAGCGCAGCGAGGACCAGCCGGCCTCGGAGGCGACGGTGTCCCCGCAGAACAGGGCGACCGGGATCACCAGCAGGAAGCCCGCCGAGACGAACAGGCTGACGGCGGCGAAGTTGGCGCCGGACGCGGTGGCCGTGTCCATCAGGCTGATCCGGCGCCCCCGTCCGGCCGGGTCCCCGCCGACCGCGAACGCGGCCAGCAGGACCAGCGGCAGCGCGGCCAGGATCGCGCCCATGACGAGGGTGCGGCGCCGCCCGAGCTGGCGGACGAGTTCCACGCGTACGGGCAGGGTGCGGGAGGCGCGGTAGCCGGGAGCCGTCTCCGCGCTCTCGGTGAGCGTGCTCACGCGGAGCCTCCGATCAGGGTGAGGAAGGCGTCCTCCAGACGCCGGTGCGGACCGACCGAGACCACGGGCACCTCCAGCCGGACCAGGTCCACGACCAGTTCGCCCGCGCTGCCGCCGGGTCCGAGACGGATCAGCAGCCCGTCCTCGGCGCGTACGGCGGAGGCGACGCCGGGCAGCGCGGCCACCTTCTCCACCACCGGCTCGGCGACGGGGGTGCCGGTGCCGACGAGCAGGGTGTCGCCGGAGCCGACGATGTCCCGGACCGGGCCCGCCTCGACCAGCCGGCCCCGGTCCATGACGACCAGGTGGGTGCAGGACTGCTCGACCTCGGCCAGGAGGTGGCTGGAGACGATGACCGTGCGTCCGGCGGCCGCGTAGCGGATCAGCACCTCGCGCATCTCGCGGATCTGGGGCGGGTCGAGGCCGTTGGTGGGCTCGTCCAGGATCAGCAGGTCGGGCAGGCCCAGCATGGCCTGGGCGATGGCCAGGCGTTGGCGCATGCCCTGGGAGTAGGTGCGTACCGCGCGGGCCAGGGCGTCGCCGAGTCCGGCGATCTTCAGGGCCTCGTCCAGGTGGGCGTCCTCGGGCGGGCGGCCGGTGGCCCGCCAGTACAGCTCCAGGTTCTCCCGGCCGGTGAGGTGGGGCAGGAAGCCGGCGCCCTCCACGAAGGCGCCGACGCGGGAGAGGACGGGTGCGCCGGGGCGGATGGCGTGGCCGAAGACGCGGATCTCGCCGCCGTCGGGGCGGATCAGGCCCATCAGCATGCGCAGGGTGGTGGTCTTGCCCGCGCCGTTGGGGCCGAGCAGGCCGAGCACCTGGCCCTTCTCCACGCGGAAGGAGAGGTCGCGGACGGCGTACCGGTCGGCCGAGCGGGCGTAGCGCTTGCTCAAGTCGGTGATGACGAGCGGCACTTCGGCCAGCTCGGGATCGGGGGCCGGGGCGGTGGTGCGGCGGCGGGCGGTGAGGAGGAGGGCCAGGGCCGCGGCGGCGCCCGCGAGGGGCAGCCACCACACCCAGGCGGGCAGCGGGGTGGCCGCGGTGGTGACGGCGGGTGCCGTGGGCACGCTCAACGGGCCCTTGAGGGAGACCGTGTAGGTCGCCGGGGTGGTCGGGGAGGCGTAGCCGAGGTCGGTGGAGGCCAGGACCAGGCGGAGCCGGTGACCCTGCTGCACCTCGTGGTCGATGGGCGGGAGGGTGACCGTGACGTCCTTGCCGGACCTGGCACCGGTGATCCGCAGCGGGGTGACGAGCTGGCCGGGGAGCACCTGGCTGCCGCTGGGGCCGACGTCGTAGAGCTTGGCGAAGAGGACCGCGTCGTCGGTGGTCGCCTTGACGTGGACGCGGGCGGTCGGGGAGCCGGTGACGCGGAGGGCGGTGCGCTGGGGCCTCGCGTCGAACTTGGCGTACTGGCCGGGGAAGTCGAGGGAGACGCCGGTGCCGAGGGCGGAGAGCTGGGCGAGTCCGCCGAGGCCGCCGAGGCCGGGCAGGGCGGAGACGGAGGGCGGGCTGGCGCCGGCCGGGTTGGTGACGCGCTGCTCGCGGCCGCCGAGGGGGATCGTGCGCGGGTCGCCGCGCAGGCCGGGGTAGGTCTCGGCGGTGGCGCCCCGGCTGCGGGTGCTGCCGTCGGTGGAGTCGACGCCTCCGGTGCGGGTGATCCGGAAGGCGGGCCCGGTGCCGGTCGCCGTCTCGCCCTTGAGGTAGTGGTCGAACCAGTTCCGCATCCGCCCCTGGACCCGGTCGGTCTCCAGGTCTCCCCCGTCGTGGCCGCCCGCGATCCAGTCGACCTCGACGGGGGCGCCGTTGGCCCTGATCGCGCGCTCGGCGGCGTCGGACTGGGCGAGGGTGAACAGGGAGTCGGTCTGGCCCTGGAAGAGCAGGGTGGGGACCTTGATCCGGTCGGCCACGGCGGAGGGTGAGCGCCGCTGGAGGAGGGCGCGGGCGTCGGCGTCGGGGACGCCGGACTGGGCGACGCGCTGGTACATCCGGCACAGCGCGGGCTCGAACTGGGCGCAGCCGCCGCCGGAGTTGAAGAAGACGCCGGTCCACAGCTTCTTGAACACGCCGTTCGGGAACAGGGCGTCGGAGAGGTCCCAGTAGGTGACGGCGGGCGCGATGGCGTCCACGCGCGGGTCGTGTCCGGCCGCCAGCAGGGAGATCGCCCCGCCGTACGAGCCGCCCGCGATGCCCACGCGCGGGTCGCCGGGCTTGTCGAGGCGGACCTCGGGCCGGGTGGCCAGCCAGTCGATGAGCCGGGAGACGTCGGTGACCTCGTGCGCCGGGTCGTTGAGCCCGATCTTGCCGCCCGAGTGCCCGAACCCCCGTGCCGAGAAGGTGAGTACGGCGTATCCGTGACCGGCGAGGTCCTCCGCCTGGGCGCGCAGGTCGTCCTTGCTGCCGCCGAAGCCGTGGGCGAGCAGCACGGCGGGCCGGCGTCCGCCGCCCCCGGAGGTGAAGTAGGAGGTGTCCACCCGGGTGCCGTCGGCCATGGTCAGGACCCGGTCGCCGCGGTGGGCGCGGGGGGTGTCGGCGGCGGCCGCCGGCCAGACGCCGGTGAGGGCCAGCAGCACGGCGGCCCCCAGCGCGGCGGCCGCCCGCCGGGGCCTTGTCAGCGGCCGGGGCACTCGGAGATCCATGACCCAACGGTACGGGCCGCACCGGCCGCCGGGCGGTGCCGCCGGGCTGAACCCCCGCCCCTCCTTCGGGAGTACGGGCCCGGTCGGGTGTACTGCGGGCGCGGTAGCGGCAGTCGGGTCAGGCCCGGGTGTCCTCGGGGAGCGAGACCAGCCAGTGGGTGTCGCGGCGGGGCCGCAGGTACAGGGCCCAGTAGAGGGTGGCGACGGCGGTGATGCCGCCGGTCCACAGCAGGTAGGCGGGGTCCTGCTGGACGAGGACGTAGCCGAGGACGGCGATGAGCAGGACGGGCACGGCCGGCCACAGCGGCATCCGCCAGGCGGCGGTGTGCCGGTGGGTGTCGCGGCGGCCCAGCAGGGCGGCGATGGCGACGAGCAGGTACATGGCGGTGACGGAGACCCCGGTGACGCCGTAGAGGGTGTCCAGGTCGACGAAGCAGAGCAGCGCGCCGGGGACGCCGACGACGAGGGTGGCGACCCAGGGCGAGCCGAAGCGGCCGAGCCGGGACAGCAGGCCGTTGACCGGGGCGGGCCATGCCTTGTCGCGGGCGGAGGCGAACAGGACGCGGGAGTTCTGGATGACCATCACGATGCCCGCGTTGACGATGGCGAGGGCGACGCAGAGGCTGACGAAGGTGCCGACGGCCGTGTCGGACCAGGCGGTGACCATGGCACTGAGGTCGCCGCCGGTCAGCTCGGCCAGGTCGGTGGCGCCCAGGGTGATGGCGGCGACCGGCACCAGGATGATCACGGTGGAGATGGCGAGGGTGGCGAGCACGGTACGGGCCACGTCGCGGCGGGGGTGCTCCAGTTCCTCGGAGAGGTAGACGGCGGTCGAGAAGCCCTGGGTGACGAAGAGGGCGATGGCGAGGCCGGAGACGATCAGCGCGGCGGTGACAGGGTCGGTGCCGTGGGCTCCGGCCACCTCCATGGAGACCAGACTGCCGGGGCCCCGGTGGGCGTGGGAGAAGCCGAGCACGGCGACGACGGCCGCCGCGATCACCTCCAGGACCAGGAAGACGCCGGTGATCCAGGCGTTGGCGCGCAGGTCGAGCAGTCCGGCGAGGGTGGCGAGCAGCATGACGGCGGCGCCGGTGAGCGCGGGGTCCAGGTGGACGAGGGGGGCGAGGTAGTCGGCGGTGCCCATGGCGATGACGGGCGGCACGATCACGACGACCAGCAGTGACAGCACGAAGACCAGCCAGCCCGCGAGGCGTCCGGCGAGGGTGGAGACCATGGCGTACTCGCCGCCCGCGCTCGGGATGAGGGTGCCCAGCTCGGCGTAGCAGAAGGCCACGGCGATACAGAGCAGGGAGCCGATGGCGATGGTGAGGGCGGTCGCGGTGCCGAGGGTGCCGAAGAGGTCGGGGACGACCACGAAGAGGGTGGAGGCCGGCGTCACGCAGGAGAGGGTCAGCAGGGTGCCGCCGACGACGCCGATGGAACGCTTGAGCTTCTGCCTCCCGTCGCCGGTCTCTGCGGCGGTGGCGGGCTCGGCGGGACGGAGCGTGTCGGTCATGCGGCGGTCCGATCGACTCGTGCGGTGAGGACTCGGGCGGGAGCGGTATCGCCTCCGGCGGCTCGCTGTGTGTCGTACGTCTCGCTCCCGGCGCTGCATGGAACACCGACGAAAACCATCACGTCAATGGCTGTTCACCTACGAAATCCGCAGCTCTGGCGACCTGTTGGCGACCGAAACAGCATCATCTCGCAAGCGCCCGCGCCGTTGTCGGCCGTACGGGAACCGCAGGCCCGTGGCCGAAAAAAGCCGGGCCCGAGGACGGCGGGGAGCTGTCCTCGGGCCCGGTCGGGTGGTGGTTCCCTGTTACGTGCGCCTGGCCAGCCGGTCCTCCAGCTTCGCCAATTCCCCGGTCTCCTCGGTGTGTCCGGCGGCGGTCAGGAGGGTGATCGCCGCGGTGAGGCGGGCGCGGGCGTCGTGGCGGCGCTCCTGGTGGAGACCCTCCACGGCGGCCGCGAACCGGACGCACTCGGCCCACTCGGCGGCGCTCCCCGACTCGGGCCCCGGCTCTCCGAGCAGGGCGAGGGCCTTCTCCAGGGCGGTCACCGCGTCCTCGTACTGGCGGGCATAGGCGTTGACCCGGCCGTACTCATAGGCCAGGGCGGTGTCCAGGGAGCGGCCTCGGGCCTGATGACCTGCGGCGCGGGCCTCGTCGGCGATCCGGCCCGCGTCGGCGAGCAGGGCGAGGGCGTCGGCCAGTCCTTCGGGGCCCTGCCGCTCGGCCTGGAGGCGGGCGAGTTCGCGCAGAGCACCGCTGAGCCGGTCGTAGCGCGGGGCACGGGAGTGAGCGGCGAGCGCCTGGTCCACGGCCTCGCGGGCCCGGGGGAATTCGCCCGACTCGGCGAGGAGTACGGCCGTCTCGGCGGCGATCATGGCGTGACTGCCCGGGTCGTCGTCCCAGGCCGCCGACTCGGCGGCGAGCGCGGCGAACTCCGCCATGGCGGCCCCCAGGTCGTCCGCCGCGTGGAACGCGCGAGCGCGGGCCAGGCGGAGCTGCGCCACCAGCCGGTCGTCCACCTCCCCGCGGACGACGTCCGGTTCGGCGAGGAGGGAGTCGAACAGGGCGATGCAGTCCTCCTCGCGGCCGAGGTCCAGGCTGAGGTGGGCCACGTCGGTGTAGGCGCAGAACGCGTCCACGCGGTTGCCGTCGCGGAGATCCAGCTCGGCCGAGCGGGTCATGTGCCGCAGTGCCTCGTCCGGCTCGCCGAGGCCCAGGTACGCCTGCGCCAGATCGGCGTGGAGACGGGCGGTGCCGGAGTGACGGGCGGGCTGTTCGGCGGCCAGGCGCAGAGCCTCGGTCAGGCTCTCGTGGGCCGCCCGGGCGTCCCGGAGTCCGAGGTGGACACGGCCGTGGAGCCCGAGGGTGCGGGGCAGGTGCCAGTCGGGCCCGTGCGCCCTGAGCCGGTCGACGAGGGCGTCGAGTTCGGTGACCGCGCCGGGCAGGTCCCCGGAGAGGGCGTGGGTGCTAGCCCGCATCATCAGGGCGCCGGAGATCTGGCCGGCGAGGTCGTGCCGGGTGGCGAACGCGTGCAGCAGATCCACCTCGGCGAGGACCGGCGCACCGTGCTCCTCGTTCCGCGACGCCTGCAACCGCAGGGCGAGCGCGGTCACCCGCAGACGCAGCATCCGGGCCTCCTGGTATGGCGCCAGGCCGGGTGTCTCCTCCTGCAGGCGGACGATCGCCGCGTGGGCGGCGGTCAGCGCGGTGGTCCTCGCCTCGGTCCCTTCGACGGCGCCCTCCGGGGTGAGCTGGGCCCGGGCGAGCAGGACGCGGGCACGGGCGACCGCCGCGGCAGCCGGTTCCCCGGCCTCGTCGTACAGGGCGGCGGCCTCCTCCTGGAGGGCCGCGGCGGCCTCGAACCGGTTCTTCTCGCCCGCCTGCTCCGCCTCGTCGGTCAGCAGGTCGGCGCGAAGCCGGGCGAGCGGGCCCACGGCGGGGTCGTCGGGATGGGC
Organism: Streptomyces seoulensis; assembly: GCF_022846655.1. Taxonomy (NCBI): domain Bacteria; kingdom Bacillati; phylum Actinomycetota; class Actinomycetes; order Kitasatosporales; family Streptomycetaceae; genus Streptomyces; species Streptomyces seoulensis. The sequence goes on along the minus strand of NZ_AP025667.1, from coordinate 1,048,749 downwards.
GTAGCCGGGGGCGGCGACGAGGGCGCGCAGCCGCGCCCAGTGGGCCGCGTCGTCCGGGTGCCCCTCCCGCTCCAGCTCCCGCGCCCGCAGGATGAGCGCGGGCAGCGACTCGGCGAGGTCCGCCGCGGGTACGGCGACGGGCGCGGCCGGGGCCACGTCGTCGAGGGTGCGGGTGCGCAGGGTGAGTTCGAGCTTCTCCAGGAGCGGGGCGCGGTCGAGGCGGGCGCGGCGGCGGTCGGTGTGGGCGGTGGTGCCGTTACGGGCGTCGAAGCGGGCGGCGAGGTCGTCGGCGCGGTCGCGCACCTCGGCGCGCAGGGCGGTGACCGTCCAGGCGCGGCCGGGTGGTCCCGCGGCGGGCAGCCCGCCGTGGCCGATGGCCTCGACGCGTCGGAGGAGGACTTCGACGCCGGTGAGGAAGTCGTACTGGTCCAGCGGGGAGTGCACCTCCTCGAACAGGTTCCGGTTCTCGGCGAGGAGTTCCAGGCCGCGCGCCTCGTTGCCGGTGAGTGCGCAGAACTCCAGGTGCCGGCCGACCTCGCCGGACATCGAGGGGTTGCGGCGGCAGGCGCGGTACCCGGAGAGGTGCAGCTCGCGGGCCCGGTCGGCGCGGCCGGTGCGCACCAGGGGCAGCAGCGCGTACGAGACGGAGCGGGCCGGTTCCTCCTGGCAGGACTCCTTGCCGGCCAGGACGGGCTCCCAGATGTCCAGCGCCCGCTCATCGTCGTCCGCCGCGAGGTGGTGGCGGGCCCGCTCGCAGATCTCGCACGCCTCGCAGTCGCTGAGCGGGGTGCGGGTGCGGCTCGCCCAGAGTTCGTAGGCGAGGTCGGTGCCCTCACCGGTGTGGGCGGCGAACTGGAAGGACTGCCCGTAATAGGGCTGGAGGCCGAGGTCGGCCTTCTCGTACCGCTCCCGCATCTCGGTCAGCCACTGGCGCAGGGCGGTCAGCGGGACCTCGGGGATCGCGCGCAGGGCGTTCCCCACCCACTTGAACCGCCAGAACAGCGAGTGGCGCAGTGAGGCGTCGAAGACGTCGGGCTGCTCGTCGAAGAGGGCGAGGATGCGGGCGAAGACGACGGGCGACTTCCGGGGCTCCGCGCCGTAGGCGTACGCCTCCTGGAGGTCCATGAGGGTTACGGCGAGCAGCTTGGGGTCGCCGAACTGCTCGGCAGCCTCGGCCAGTTCTTCGGCGGCGACGGTGCGGGTGCGGCCGTAGGGGCGCCCGTCGTTCTCGCGGAGAGCCTGGTACAGCTCGTCGGTGGTCCGGGGTGCGGTCGGCATCGTCAGCTGTCCTTGCGCAGGGCGTGGGCGAGAAGGTCGAGGAAGGAGCGGTTGATCAGGCTCGACTCGGCCGGCCTGAGCGGCCGCCGGGACAGCATCGCCGCCTGCCCGTAGAGGGCTTCGGCGCTGGTGCGGGCGAGTTCGGGTTCGTCGATGGTGACGGCGGTGCGGACCAGCGGGTTGAGCTGGTTGAGGATGAGCTGGGCGCGCGGGGCCTCCTGGCGCAGGTGGCCGAGGATGTCGCCCCACAGGCCGCCCTCCTGCTCTCGGGCGAGTTGGGAGCGGGTGCGCTCGTGCCGTGCCTCCCGGCTGTCCACCAATAGGGCGGGGGCGGAGGCGGGCTGGAAGGTGCGCAGCGCCACGTCGCAGTCGAAGACGGCGAGGGCGTCGCGGGCCAGGGCGAGGAAGGCCGCGGCGGCCAGCTCCGTCTCACGTTCGACGGTGTCCAGGTGGGCGGTGAGCGTGGCCGGATCGAGGTCGGCCACCGTGACCTCGGTCCTGATCTCGGGCAGCCGGTGAACCAGTTCGCGGTCGTAGGTGTAGCCGCCGTTGACAACGCCGAGCCCGGCGGCCGAGGCGATCGCGGCGACCTGCCGGAACTCCTCCACGCTGGAGGTGACGAGCACGCTGCGGTGGGCGCGCGCGAATTCGTCCAGGGTGGCGTGCCCGTCGGTGGTCTCGAACGGCAGCCAGGGCAGCAGCATCCGCAGGATCTCGTCGTCGTGCACCGCGAGCGACTTCACCGCCAGGTGGTGGACCTGGAGGAAGCGGCCGAGCAGGTCGGGGTCGCTGGCGGCGGTCTTCGCGAGCCATGCGCGCAGCCGCTCGGCGAGGGCGTCACGGACGGCGGCGAGGGTGTCGTCCTCGTACAGCGCCTCGCGGGACGCCGTCGGGCGCAGGCTCTCGGCGTCGACCACGCAGCGGACGAAGAACGCCCACTCGGGCAGGATCTCCTCGGCCTGCTCGGACAGCAGCATGCCCTTGACGTGTACGCGGTGGCCGTGACGGCGCCCGGCGGGAACCGTGTCCGGCAGGACGCACGCGATGCCCCTCAGTCCGACGGCCGGCAGGTCCAGCTCGATGGTGTCCAGCGGGGTGAACCCGAGGATCTCCTCGCCGTACGCGGCCAGCGCCCGGGACCGGGCCCCGGGCGTGGGGTGGGTACGGGTCCAGGGCGCGGGCTCGGGGTTCACGGGCGCCGGGCCGGAACTGCCGTCGTCGAAGGTCACCGGGTGGCGCAACAGAGAGCCGAAGTGGCGGGCCAGTGAGCGCACTTGGGCCGGGGCGGTCCACTCGGCCGCGTCGGCACGCGGGGTCAGCGTGACGGTGGTGCCGGGGCGGGGACGGGCGGAGGCAGGCAGGGTGCGGACGGTGTAGCTGCCGTCGCCCCGGCCCCGCCACTCCACGGCGGGGGCGCCGGGGGTGCGGGCGGACCGGCTCAGCACGTGGATCTCGTCCGCGACCAGGAAGCAGGAGAGCAGACCGATGCCGAACTGGCCGATGAAGTCGCCGCGCTGCTCGGCTATGCGGTCCGCGCGCTTGCTGCTGCGGCCGATCGTGGCGAGGAAGGTGTGCACATCGGCCGCGGTGAGACCGACACCGTCGTCCTCGACGCGTACGAAGGAGCCGTCGGCGTACAGCCGGATGCCGAAGTCGCCCTGGGAAGCGGCGGGTTCATGTGCGTACCGGGCGGTCAGGGCGTCCACCGCGTTCTGCAGGAGTTCCCGCAGGTAGACGCGGGGGCTGGAGTAGAGGTGATGGGAGAGGAGGTCGACGAGGCCGCGCAGGTCCACCTGGAAGGTGCGGTCGGCGCCGGCCGGAGCCATGGAGGTGTCGGGCAGAGTCATCACGGAGTCCGGGGTGTGGTCGTCGGGGGGGGCGACATCTGAACGTGGGTGCGCGCGGAACGGAGGCGAGGGGAGAGGGGCCGACGCTCTCAGGCCCGGCTCCGGTAGCAGGCGTACAGCTTCTCGGGATGGTTCACGTACCGCCACGGCCACCGGGTGTACGCCCGGCGCAGCTCGTAGTAGACGCGGGGGGCGACGATGCTCTCGCCGGACACCGACAGAGCCATGGCGAAGACGTTGAAGTCCTCCTGCCAGCCCAGGCGCCGCTCGTAGGCCGGGTGGAGGATGCTGTGCTTGGCCGCGTCCCGCAGTTCGGTCTGGATGTGCCGGTCGTCGAGGCAGTCGCCGCGGTCCGACTCCACCCAGTCCTCGAGGTGCGCCAGGGCCAGTACGCAGCCGAGACGATGGCCCTCCGGCGCGCTGTGGAACGCCTCGCGCGCGAACGCCAGGGCCTGGCCGGGCTTTCCGTGCCATCGCGGCTGCCGGAACGTCACCCACTCGTAATGGGTCTCCAGGTCCAGCGGGTCGCGTCGCAGGGCGGCGTCGCGCCGGGCCCGGTTGACGTCGTCGCCGAGCGACATGCCGCGGCCGGACTTCAGCAGGGGGCGCCACGGGGTGATCCACTCGGGGCGCAGCTCGGCGGCCTCCAGGAGGTGTTCCTCGGCGATGCGCAGCCGCTCGTGGAAGACCTGCCACTGTGCCGGTGAGACGTGTTGGGCCTCATACCTGGTGCGCGCCTCCCAGCCCCAGACGACGTGCCGCGCCCCGGAGATCAGCAGGGCCGTCGCGCGATGTTCCCCGCCCTCCTCGACGGCCCGGCCGATCCAGTCCTGCACCCCGGCCACCTCGGCCAGTTCGTCCAGGAGCTGGTGGTCACGGCCGAGGCCGAAGGGGGTCAGCGCCTCCTTGACCGCTCCCCAGTCCCCCGCCTCGGCCGCCCGCAGCAGGGTCCGCACCCGGGTGTCGCCGAGCGCCTCCAGCCGGTAGACGCCGAATCTGCGGGGGGCCGGCAGGACGTACGGGTCCGCCTCCGGTCTCTTCCCACCCCTGGTCAGCCTGCCGAACATGCCGCGCCCTCCCCTGGCCCCGGTGATCTTGGGGGGCAGCATAAGCGGCACCACCGACACCACTGCCACAGGGTTTTCGGCGGCCGGCCCCGGAAAGAGCGGGTCCGGCCGCCGGACGGCGTCGGCTCAGTGGTTGCGCGGGAATCCCAGGTCGACGCCCGCGGGGGCGTCGGCCGGGTCGGGCCAGCGGGTGGTGACGACCTTGCCGCGGGTGTAGAAGTGCGTGCCGTCGTTGCCGTAGATGTGGTGGTCGCCGAAGAGAGAGTCCTTCCAGCCACCGAAGGAGTGGTAGCCGACGGGGACCGGGATGGGGACGTTGACGCCGACCATGCCCGCCTCGATCTCGAGCTGGAAGCGCCGGGCGGCGCCGCCGTCGCGGGTGAAGATCGCGGTGCCGTTGCCGAAGGGCGAGGCGTTGATGAGGGCGACACCGTCCTCGTAGGTGTCGACGCGGAGCACGGACAGCACCGGGCCGAAGATCTCGTCCTGGTACGCCTTCGCGCCGGTCGGCACCTTGTCGAGCAGGGAGATGCCGATCCAGTGGCCGTTCTCGTGGCCCTCGACGGTGTATCCGGTGCCGTCGAGCACGACCTCGGCGCCCTCGGCGGCGGCGCCCGAGACGTACGACGCGACCTTGTCGCGGTGGGCCTTGGTGATCAGCGGGCCCATCTCGGCGGTGGGGTCCGTGCCGGGGCCGATCTTGATCTTCTCGGCGCGCTCGCGGATCTTCTGCACCAGCTCGTCGCCGACGGCACCCACCGCCACCACCGCCGAGATGGCCATGCAGCGCTCGCCCGCCGAGCCGTAGGCGGCGGACACGGCGGCGTCGGCGGCGGCGTCCAGGTCGGCGTCGGGCAGGACCAGCATGTGGTTCTTGGCACCGCCGAGGGCCTGCACCCGCTTGCCGTTGGCGGAAGCGGTGGTGTGGATGTAGCGGGCGATCGGGGTGGAGCCGACGAAGGACACCGCCTTCACGTCCGGGTGCTCCAGCAGCCGGTCCACGGCCACCTTGTCGCCGTGCACGACGTTGAACACACCGTCCGGCAGCCCGGCCTCGGCCAGCAGCTCGGCGAGCCGGACGGCGGCCGACGGGTCCTTCTCCGACGGCTTCAGCACGAAGGTGTTGCCGCACGCGATGGCCAGCGGGAACATCCACATCGGCACCATCGCCGGGAAGTTGAACGGGGTGATGCCCGCGACCACACCGAGCGGCTGCCGGATCGCGGCCACGTCGACGTTGGTGGCGACCTGGGTCGACAGCTCGCCCTTGAGCTGGACGCTGATCCCGCAGGCCAGGTCGACGATCTCCAGGCCGCGCGCGACCTCGCCGAGCGCGTCGGAGTGCACCTTGCCGTGCTCGGCGGTGATCAGCGCGGCGATCTCGTCGCGGTGCTCGTCCAGCAGCGCGCGGAACTTGAAGAGGATCGAGGTGCGCTGGGCCAGCGAGGACTGTCCCCAGGTGGCGAAGGCGTCCTTGGCGGCGGCGACCGCCGCGTCCACCTCCTCGACGGCGGCGAAGGCGACCTTGGTGGTGACCTCACCGGTCGCCGGGTCGGTGACCGGCCCGTACGTGCCCGACGCGCCCTCGGCGGTCTTGCCGCCGATCCAGTGGTTGACGATCTTCGTCATGTCCTCGGACTCCTTGTCACAGATGGCGGCGGCGGGCCGGCAGGTGCCGTTCGTACAGCTCGCGTGCCTCGACCGCGGACGGCCTGGTCGCGGTCTCGGCCACAGGAACATCCCACCAGGCCGCGGCGGGAGGCGCGCCCGACACACTGTCGGCCGTTTCGGTCTCCACGTAGACACAAGTGGGAGTGTCGGCGGCGCGTGCCTCGGCGAGGGCTTCCCGCAGCTCGGCCACGGTCCGTGCGCGCAGCACCCGCATGCCGAGGCTGGCCGCGTTGGCGGCGAGGTCGACGGGGAGCGGCGGCCCGGTGAAGGTGCCGTCGGCGGCGGTGTACCGGTAGGCGGTGCCGAAGCGCTCGGCGCCGACCGACTCCGACAGCCCTCCGATGGACGCGTACCCGTGGTTCTGGATCAGCACCATCTTGACCGCCACGCCCTCCTGCACGGCGGTGACGATCTCGGTCGGCATCATCAGGTACGTGCCGTCGCCGACCAGCGCCCAGACGTTCCGCTCGGGCGCGGCGAGCTTCACGCCGAGGGCAGCCGGGATCTCGTAGCCCATGCAGGAGTAGCCGTACTCCAGGTGGTACTGGTCTCGGGCGCGGGTCCGCCAGAGTTTGTGCAGGTCGCCGGGGAGGGAGCCGGCCGCGTTGACGATGATGTCGCTGGCGTCCACCAGGGCGTCGAGCGCGCCGATCACCTGGGTCTGGGTCGGGATCGCGTCGGGGTCGTCGGCGGCGAAGCAGGCGTCGACGCGCGCCTCCCAGTCCGCCTTGGTCGCCCTGTAGCTCGCGAGGTACGCGTCCGGCACCCGGTACCCGTGCATCGCCAGCGCCTCGGTCAGCTCGCCCAGGCCGCTGCGGGCGTCGGCCACCAGCGGGAGCCCGGCCATCTTGTGGCCGTCGAAGGGAGCGATGTTGAGGTTGAGGAAGCGCACGCCGGGGTCGGCGAAGAGGGTGCCGGAGGCGGTGGTGAAGTCGGTGTACCGGGTGCCGATCCCGATCACCAGGTCAGCGCCGCGGGCGAGTACGTCGGCGGTGTCGGTGCCGGTGTGGCCGATGCCGCCCACGTCCTGGGGGTGGTCATGCACCAGCGATCCCTTGCCCGCCTGGGTGGAGGCGACCGGGATGCCGGTGGCGGCGGCGAACTCCGCGAGCGCTTCCTCGGCGCGGCTGTGGTGGACCCCGCCGCCCGCGACGACGAGGGGACGGCGGGCCGACCTGATCACCCGTACCGCTTCGGCGAGTTCGGTGGGGTCGGCGCCCGGACGGCGTACGGTCCAGACCCGGTCGGCGAAGAACTCCTCGGGCCAGTCGTACGCCTCCGCCTGCACGTCCTGCGGGAGGGCGAGGGTGACGGCGCCGGTGTCCACCGGGTCGGTGAGCACCCGCATGGCGGCGAGCGCGCTCGGGATCAGCACCTCGGGGCGGGTGATCCGGTCGAAGTACCGGGAGACCGGGCGCAGGGTGTCGTTGACCGACACGTCGCCCGCGTAGGGGAGTTCGAGCTGCTGGAGGACGGGGTCGGCGGGGCGGCCGGCGAAGACGTCGCCGGGGAGCAGCAGGACGGGAAGGTGGTTGATGGTGGCGAGGGCGGCGCCGGTGACCAGGTTGGTGGCGCCGGGGCCGATGGAGGTGGTGACCGCGTGGGTGGAGAGGCGGCCCGACTGGCGGGCGTGGCCGACGGCCGCGTGCACCATCGCCTGCTCGTTGCGGCCCTGGTGGAACGGCATCAAGTCCCGGTGTTCCACGAGTGCTTGGCCGATTCCGGCGACGTTGCCGTGCCCGAAGACGCCCCAGGTGGCCCCGATGAGCCGCTGCCGGGCGCCGTCGCGTTCGGTGTACTGGGCGGCGAGGAAGCGGACGAGCGCCTGCGCGACCGTGAGCCTGGTGGTCACCGATAACCCCCTGCGTGGTCCGGGTGGAAACTGATCCGCCACTCACGGCCGGCGCCGGGTCCGGCCATCACGTTCAGGTAGTACATGGCGTGGCCGGGCTGGGCGATCGACGGGCCGTGCCAGCCGTCGGGGACGAGCACCGCGTCACCCGTGCGGACCTCCGCGAGCAGGTCGGCACCGCCCGTGCGGGAGGGGAAGACGCGCTGGTAGCCGAAGCCGCCGTCCTCGATCTCGAAGTAGTAGATCTCCTCCAGCTCGGACTCCTCGCCCGGCCGGTGCTCGTCGTGCTTGTGCGGCGGGTACGACGACCAGTTGCCGCCGGGGGTGATGACCTCCACGGCGATGAGCTGGTCGCACTCGAAGGCGTCGGCAGCGGCGAAGTTGCGTACCTGGCGGGCGCAGTCGCCGCTGCCGCGCTCTTCGACGGGGACCTCCGGCGCGGGGCCGTAGCGGGCGGGGAGTCGTCGCTCGCACTTCGCTCCTGCCAGGGCGAAGCGGCCTCCCGCGCCGGAGGCGATCTGGACCCGGCTGTCGCGGGGGGCGTACGCGAAGTCGGAGACTGCCGCGAACACGTTCTCCCGGCCCCGGATATGAAACTCGTTCTCGTCAATTTGTACGGTACATGCACCCTGGAGCGGGAGCACGATCCATTCGCCGTCACCGGTGTCGAAGGTATGGGTGCCGCCCGGTTCCAGCTCCACGACGCGCAGGCGGGTGTGCGACCAGCCCTCCTGACCTGGCCCGATGTCGAGCGCGTACGGGCCGCTTCCGGCAGAGCCGTGCGGAAGGTGGAGTCGGGTGCTGGTCATGCGGGCCCTCACAGCAGTCCTGCGGCGGTGTCCACGGCGGCGGCCACGTCGCCGTCCGCCGGGTACAGCAGTGTGCGGCCGACCACCAGGCCGCGCACGGTGGGGAGTCGGAGCGCGCCGCGCCATTTCTCGTAGGCGGCCGTCTGCTCCTGGGGGGAGCCGCCCGCCTCGCCGCCGAGCAGGACGGCGGGCAGGGTGGTGGTCGCCATGACCTCGGCCATGTCGTCCGGGTTCTCGGTGACGGGCACCTTCAGCCAGGTGTAGGCGGAGGTGCCGCCGAGGCCGGAGGCGATGGCGAGCGAGGTGGTGACGGCCCCGGCGGACAGATCGTTGCGCAGCCGCCCGTCCGGGCCGCGTCCGCTGAGGAACGGCTCGACGAACACCGGGAGTCGGCGCTCCGCCATGGCGTCGACCGCGCGGGCGGCGGCCTCCAGGGTGGTCAGCGAGCCGGGGTCGGTGTGGTCGATGCGCAGCAGCAGCTTGCCGGCGTCGAAACGGCGGCGCTGGATGTCCTCGGGGCGGTGTCCGGTGAAGCGGTCGTCGAGTTCGAAGCGGGCGCCCTGGAGCCCGCCCCGGTTCATGGAGCCGAGGACGACCTTGCCGTCCAGGGCGCCGAGCAGCAGCAGGTCGTCGAGGATGTCGGCGGTGGCCAGCACCCCGTCGACGCCGGGCCGGGACAGCGCCAGGCACAGCCGGTCCAGCAGGTCGGCGCGGTTGGCCATGGCGAAGGGCCGGCCGCCCGCGCCGAGCGCACCGCGGGCCGGATGGTCGGCGGCGACGATCAGCAGCCGCTCGCTCGGCCCGAGCAGCGGGCGCCTCGTCCGGCGGGCGGCCGCCTCGGCGATCGCCTCGGGGTGCCGGGTGCGCAGGTGGACGAGCGCGGCGACGTCGACCTGGGCGGTGCTCATCGCACCGCTCCGGCGGCGGCCTCGGCGGGGCGGGCTCCGGAAGCGCTCCGAGCCCCGCGGACGGCACGGGCTCCGGCGACGGCACGGGCTCCGGCGGCGGCCCGCGCCTCGGTGGTGACGCGCGCCCCGGTGGTGGCCCACGCCCCGGCGGCGGTCCGCGCCCCGGCAGCCCGCACCCCGGCGGTCAGCGCCCCGGCGGCGGCGCCTCGCCCCGAGGGAACCCCCACGGCGGCCTCCGCGCCCGCCCGGACCGGGCTCATCGCACCGCTCCGGCGGTCAGCGCGGCCGATACCTCGTCCGGGGTCGGCATCGCCGACGAGCACTCCAGGCGCGAGGCCACGATGGCCCCGGCGGAGTTGGCGTGCCGCATGACCGTCTCCAGATCCCAACCCGCCAGCAGCCCGTGGCACAGCGAGCCGCCGAACGCGTCGCCCGCGCCGAGGCCGTTGAGGACGGTGACGGGCAGCGGGGGCACCTCCGCGCTCTCGCCGTCGCGGTGGACGGCGAGGACGCCCTTGGGGCCCTGTTTGACCACGGCCAGCTCCACCCCGGCGGCCAGCAGCGCACGGGCGGCGGCGTGCGGTTCGCGGGTGCCGGTGGCGATCTCCACCTCGTCCAGGTTGCCGACGGCGACGGTGGCGTGCCGCAGGGCCTCGGCGTAGAAGGGGCGGGCCGCGCCGGGGTCCTCCCAGAACATGGGCCGCCAGTCGAGGTCGAAGACGGTGGTGCCGGACCTGGCCCGGTGGGCGAGGGCGTCGAGGGTGGCACCGCGGCTCGGCTCCTCGCTCAGGCCGGTGCCGGTGACCCAGAAGACGCGGGCCGCGCGGATGGCGTCGAGGTCGAGTTCGCCGGGGTGGATCTGGAGGTCGGGGGCCTTGGGCAGCCGGTAGAAGTACAGCGGGAAGTCGTCCGGCGGGAAGACCTCGCAGAAGGTGACCGGCGTGGGCAGGCCGGGGACCGGGGTGACCCAGCGGTCGTCGACGCCGAAGCCGCGCAGGGCCTCGTGGAGGTAGGTGCCGAATGGATCGTCACCGGTACGGGTGATCACGGCGGTGCCGAGACCGAGCCGGGCCGCGGCGACGGCGACGTTGGTGGCGGAGCCGCCGAGGAACTTGCCGAAGGAGGACACCTGGGCGAGCGGGACGCCGGTCTGGAGGGGGTAGAGGTCCACCCCGATGCGTCCCATGGTGATCAGGTCGTACGCCATCGACTCCCCTTCGTCAGGACTCTCCCCCGGCTTTCTAGTCCGGTCCGGTGAGCCCTGTCAACGTTTTGTCCAGACATTCGGACCAGCTCTTGACACCCTCTCCGGGCGGCCCGCACGCTGGCCGCCATGACGTCGATGCCGTCCTCCCCGCTGTCCCGCGTCCGCGTCGGGTCGGCGCCCGACTCCTGGGGCGTCTGGTTCCCGGACGACCCCCGGCAGGTCCCCTGGCGGCGCTTCCTCGACGAGGTGGCCGAGTCCGGCTACGAGTGGATCGAACTGGGCCCCTACGGCTATCTGCCGACCGACCCCGGGGCGCTCGCCGAGGAGACGGCCCGGCGCGGCCTGAAGGTGTCGGCGGGGACCGTCTTCACCGGGCTGCACCACGGACCGGCGGTGTGGGAGAAGACCTGGGAGCACGTCTCCGCCGTCGCCGCGCTGACCCGGGCGGTGGGCGCCCGCCATCTCGTCGTCATCCCCTCCTTCTGGCGGGACGACAAGTCCGGCGAGGTGCTGGAGCCGTCCGAGCTGACCCCGGCCCAGTGGCGCGACCTGACCGCGCAGACCGAACGGCTGGGCCACGAGGTGCGCGAGCGCTACGGCCTGACGATCGTCGTCCACCCGCACGCCGACACCCACATCGACACCGAGGCCAACGTCACCCGCTTCCTCGACGCCACCGACCCCGCCCTGGTCTCCCTCTGCCTGGACACCGGCCACTACGCCTACTGCGGCGGCGACAGCGTGGAGCTGATCGAGACCTACGGCGAGCGGATCGGCTACCTCCACCTCAAGCAGGTGGACCCCGCGGTCCTGGCCGAGGTGCGCGCCGAGGGCACGCCGTTCGGGCCGGCGGTCGCGCGGGGCGTGATGTGCGAACCCCCCGCCGGGGTACCCGCCCTGGGCCCGGTGCTGGACGCGGCGGCGAAGCTGGACACCGACCTGTTCGCCATCGTCGAGCAGGACATGTACCCGTGCGATCCGGGCGCCCCGCTGCCGATCGCGCGGCGCACCCGGGCGTTCCTGCGGTCCTGCGGAGCCTGACCTCCGCTCCGTTCCACCCGATGTGACGTTTCTGCGGAGCGGCCGGGACCGCTCGGGTCAACCTGCCACGCCCGGCGTGCGCCGGCTTCTTCCGCTGCGGTCATGTCACGAAAACCCCGTTCCTGTCACATATGTCGCGCCTACGCGGGTTCTCGGTCACACCCGGCCCACAAGCACAGGCCCGCGCTCACTCTGCGTCGTTGACCGGGCACAGGCTTGGTGATCACCAGCACAGCGCCGGGCTCCCCCGACGGCCGTCCCCCGGCCGCCGCCGCGGCGCGCGCAGGAGGTGCGACTCATGACCGACCGCAGGCTCTGGTCCTACAAGGAGATCGCGGCACACATCCGGGTGCAGCCGGACACCGTTCGGTCGTACCGCAAACACGGCCTGCTGCCACCGCCCGACCTCGTGGAGAGCGGCAAGCCCTACTGGTACGCCGACACCGTGCGCGCCTGGGTCGCCTCCCGGCCCGGCAACCGGGGCCGCAGGGACGGCTGACCCGCACACCACCCGGCTCCGGACGCCCGCAGACCTCCCCCAGGGGCGGCCTGCGGGCGTTCGTCACGCTGCGACAAAGCGGGCGTGTACATAGGGTTCTGGAGTATCCACCCCTCACTCGACTCCTCCTTGGGGAATACCCCCTAGGGGTATAGTGTTCGAAGAGTGAGGGTCCCCGAGGACCCCTAGGGCATCAACCGCCCCCCACCGCCTGTCCGACGAGGAGAACGACATGAGCGCCCAGACCGACACCCCCGGCTCCGTCACCGCCGTCTACCAGGTGAGCGGCATGAGCTGCGGCCACTGCGAGGGCTCCGTCTCCGGCGAGATCTCCCAGCTCCCCGGCGTCACCTCGGTGAAGGCCGTCGCCTCCAGCGGTGAGGTCACCGTCGTCTCCGAGTCCCCGCTCGACGAGGAGGCCGTGCGCGCCGCCGTCGACGAGGCGGGCTTCGAGCTGGCCGGCCGGGCCTGAGCACCACCGCGGGCGAACGGCCGCGCGCCCTCGCGCGGCCCACGAGAACCTTCCCCGACCGGGCCGTACCGACCAGCTCATACTGGATTCCGTAAGGTCCGGTCCGATGTCTGGAGTCCGGGCATGACCAGCACCACCGCAGAGACAGGGCGTACGGCCCCCGCGGAGGCCGGCAACCGGGTCGAGCTGCTCATCGGCGGCATGACCTGCGCATCCTGCGCCGCACGCGTGGAGAAGAAGCTCAACCGCGTGGACGGCGTGAGCGCCACCGTGAACTACGCGACGGAGAAGGCGAAGGTCAGCTTCGGCGACGGCGTCCGCGTCGCGGACCTGATCGCGGTCGTCGAGAAGACCGGGTACACCGCCGAGGAACCCCCGCCGCCCGAGCCGGAACCGGCCGCCGGGGCCCCCGAGCCGACCGAGCCCGACCCCGAACTCGCCGCGCTCCGGCAGCGCCTGCTCGTCTCCGCCCTGCTCGCCGCGCCCGTCATCCTGATGGCCATGGTCCCGGCGTTCCAGTTCGACAACTGGCAGTGGCTCTCGCTCACCCTCGCCGCGCCCGTCGTCGTCTGGGGCGGGTGGCCCTTCCACCGGGCCGCCTGGACCAACCTGCGGCACGGCGCGGCCACCATGGACACCCTCGTCTCGGTCGGCACGCTGGCCGCCTTCGGCTGGTCGCTGTGGGCGCTCTTCTTCGGCCACGCGGGCATGACCGGCATGCGGCACGCCTTCCGGTTCACCGTCTCGCGCACCGAGGGCACCTCCGTCATCTACCTGGAGGTGGCCGCCGGTGTCATCGCGCTGATCCTGCTCGGCCGCTATCTGGAGGCCCGCTCCAAGCGCCGTGCCGGGGCCGCGCTGCGGGCGCTGATGGAACTGGGCGCCAAGGACGTGACCGTACTGCGGGACGGGCGCGAGACCCGGGTGCCGGTGGGCTCGCTCGCCGTGGGCGACCGGTTCGTGGTCCGGCCCGGCGAGAAGATCGCCACCGACGGCACGGTCGTCGAGGGCGTCTCCGCCGTGGACGCCTCCATGCTGACCGGCGAGTCCGTCCCCGTCGACGTCTCCCCGGGCGACCGCGTCACCGGCGCCACCGTGAACGCGGGCGGCCGGCTGGTCGTGGAGGCCACCCGCGTCGGCGCCGACACCCAGTTGGCCCGGATGGCCCGGCTGGTGGAGGACGCGCAGAACGGCAAGGCCGAGGTGCAGCGCCTGGCCGACCGGATCTCCGCAGTGTTCGTGCCCGTCGTCATCCTCATCGCGCTCGGCACGTTCGGCGTCTGGCTCGGCGTCACCGGGGACACGGTCGCCGCGTTCACCGCCGCCGTCGCCGTGCTGATCATCGCCTGCCCCTGCGCCCTGGGCCTCGCCACGCCGACCGCGCTGATGGTCGGCACCGGCCGGGGCGCCCAGCTCGGCATCCTCATCAAGGGTCCCGAGGTGCTGGAGTCCACCCGCCGCGTCGACACCGTCGTCCTCGACAAGACCGGCACCGTCACCACCGGCCGGATGACCCTCCAGGAGGTGTACACCGCCCCCGGCGAGGACGAGAAGGAGGTGCTGCGCCTCGTCGGCGCCCTGGAGCACGCCTCCGAGCACCCGGTGGCCCGCGCGATCGCCGCCGGCGCCGAGGAGCGGGTCGGCACGCTGCCCCCGGCCGAGCACTTCGAGAACGTCCCCGGCCGGGGCGTGCGCGGCCGTGTGGACGGCCGCGAGGTGACCGCCGGACGGCTCTACGACACCCTGCCCGAGGAACTGGCCGCCGCCCGCTCCAGGGCCGAACAGGAGGGCCGTACGGCCGTCGTGGCCGGCTGGGACGGCGAGCCGCGTGCCGTGCTCGCCGTGGCGGACGCGGTCAAGGAGACCAGCGCCGAGGCGGTACGGGAGCTGCGCGCGCTGGGCCTGACGCCCGTGCTGCTGACCGGGGACAACCGCACAGTCGCCGAGGCGGTCGCGCGCGAGGTCGGCATCGACGAGGTCATCGCCGAGGTGCTGCCCGAGGACAAGGTGGACGTGGTCCGCAGGCTGCGGAGCGAGGGACGGACCGTCGCCATGGTCGGGGACGGGGTGAACGACGCGGCCGCGCTGGCCACCGCCGACCTCGGACTCGCCATGGGCACCGGTACGGACGCGGCCATCGAGGCCGGCGACCTGACCCTGGTCCGCGGCGACCTGCGGGTGGCCGCCGACGCCATCCGGCTCTCCCGGCGCACCCTCGCCACCATCAAGGGCAATCTGGTGTGGGCTTTCGGCTACAACGTCGCCGCCCTGCCGCTGGCCGCGGCCGGACTGCTGAACCCGATGATCGCGGGAGCGGCGATGGCCTTCTCCTCGGTGTTCGTGGTCACCAACAGCCTCAGGCTGCGGCGGTTCCACTGACATCGGCCGAGGAGAAGTAAGAGTCCCCCTAGAGTCCGGCGCGCACCTCACATAAGCTCTTCACAAGGCTCGCGCATCTTCCTTACGCTTGGGTCCCGATCGCCGTATCGGGGCTCTTGCGCACCTATGGGACGTATGCAAGAGACGCAAGTCACAGTGACGCGAACGTAACCATCGAAGGGGTTCGAAGGTCTAAGTTGGCGGTGTCAGTCCAGCGTCTTGGGGGGCGCCGGCTGGCATCTGGAGTCGTCTTGGGGGACTTCTCCAGAGATGCGTTGCCGGGGCACGTACACCGGGAAGCTTTGAGCGGCCCTCCCAGCGTGCGCTGTCCCGGCAGACCGCAAACGTTTTACGTCACTGGAGCATGACGGGTCCGCCCGTCCTGCTCAGGCAGCGAAATTCAGGCGCTGCCCTCCGAGCGCCCGGCCCGGATCCCGTGGGGGGAATCCGCACCGGGGCATGGGAAGGCGCCCTGGACGTCGGCCCGTGGGGGGACCGACGCCAGGGCGCCTTCCGCTTTTCGGCTCTTGGCCTTAGCGCTCCTAGCGCTCCTCGACCGGCACGAAGTCGCGCTCGACGACACCCGTGTAGATCTGGCGCGGGCGGCCGATGCGGGAACCCGGCTCCTTGATCATCTCGGTCCACTGGGCGATCCAGCCCGGCAGGCGGCCGAGGGCGAACAGGACCGTGAACATCTCGGTCGGGAAGCCCATGGCCCGGTAGATCAGACCGGTGTAGAAGTCGACGTTGGGGTAGAGGTTGCGCGAGACGAAGTAGTCGTCGGAGAGCGCGTGCTCCTCCAGCTTCAGCGCGATGTCCAGCAGCTCGTCGGACTTGCCGAGCGCGGAGAGGACGTCGTGCGCGGCGGCCTTGATGATCTTGGCGCGCGGGTCGAAGGACTTGTACACCCGGTGGCCGAAGCCCATCAGGCGGACGCCGTCCTCCTTGTTCTTCACCTTGCGGATGAAGGAGTCGACGTCGCCGCCGTTGGCCTGGATGCCCTCCAGCATCTCCAGCACCGACTGGTTGGCGCCGCCGTGCAGCGGGCCCCACAGCGCGTTGATGCCGGCGGAGATCGAGGCGAACATGTTGGCCTGCGAGGAGCCGACCAGACGGACCGTGGAGGTCGAGCAGTTCTGCTCGTGGTCCGCGTGCAGGATCAGCAGCTTGTCCAGCGCGGAGACCACGACCGGGTCGAGGTCGTACTCCTGCGCCGGCACCGAGAACGTCATGCGCAGGAAGTTCTCGACGTAGCCGAGGTCGTTGCGCGGGTAGACGAACGGGTGGCCGATCGACTTCTTGTACGCGTACGCCGCGATCGTCGGAAGCTTCGCGAGCAGGCGGATCGTGGAGAGGTCGCGCTGCTTCTCGTCGAACGGGTTGTGGCTGTCCTGGTAGAAGGTGGACAGCGCCGAGACGACCGACGACAGCATGGCCATCGGGTGGGCGTCGCGCGGGAAGCCCCGGTAGAAGTTCTTGACGTCCTCGTGCAGCAGGGTGTGCCGCGTGATGTCGTTCTTGAACGTCGCCAGCTCGTCGACGGTCGGCAGCTCACCGTTGATGAGCAGGTACGCCACCTCGAGGAAGGTGGAGCGCTCGGCGAGCTGCTCGATCGGGTAGCCGCGGTAGCGGAGGATGCCCGCCTCGCCGTCGAGGTAGGTGACGGCGGATTTGTAGGCGGCCGTGTTGCCATAGCCGCTGTCCAGGGTCACCAGACCGGTCTGGGCGCGGAGCTTCCCGATGTCGAAGCCCTTGTCACCAACGGTGCTGTCGACCACCGGATAGGTGTACTCGCCGTCGCCGACCCGCAGTACTACAGAGTTGTCGCTCACGTCTTCCCTCACCGACTTAGTGCCTCATCTTCGAGGTGCCCTGACTGTCTCTACCATCCCCCATTTGGCTCAGGAGAGTGCACTCGGGGTCGCCACTTGGCCCATCGGCGGCACTCAGTGCCGTCAACCTGCTCATCCTGCCCCCTGGCCGGGGGTTCCGGAAGTGCTCTGTGACCTTCGTGACTCATTTGATCGATCATTTTTGCCGACGAGCCTGAAGTCGAGCGCCGTACACCGCCGTCCGGCCGACACCGTGCGCACGGCCTGCGCGATCGCCTTGCGTGAACCCACCAGCACCACGAGCCTCTTGGCGCGGGTGACCGCCGTGTACAGCAGGTTCCGCTGGAGCATCATCCAGGCCCCGGTGGTGACCGGGATCACCACCGCAGGGTATTCACTGCCCTGGGAGCGGTGAATGGTCACGGCGTACGCGTGGGCCAGTTCGTCCAGTTCGTCGAATTCGTACCCCACCTCCTCGTCCTCGTCCGTCAGCACCGTCAGGCGCTGCTCGACCGGATCGAGTGAGGTGACCACTCCCACGGTGCCGTTGAAGACGCCGTTCTCGCCCTTCTCGTAGTTGTTGCGGACCTGGGTGACCTTGTCGCCGACCCGGAAGACCCTGCCGCCGAACCGCTTCTCCGGCACGTCGGGCCGGCCGGGGGTGACGGCCTGCTGGAGCAGGCCGTTGAGGGCGCCGGCGCCCGCCGGGCCCCGGTGCATGGGGGCGAGGACCTGCACGTCCCGGCGCGGGTCGAGGCCGAAGCGGGCCGGGATGCGGCGGGCGGCCACGTCCACGGTGAGCCGGCCGGCCTCCTCGGTGTCGTCCTCGACGAAGAGGAAGAAGTCCTCCAGGCCCTCGGTGAGCGGGTGTCGGCCCGCGTTGATCCGGTGCGCGTTGGTGACCACGCCGGACCGCTGGGCCTGGCGGAAGACGCGGGTGAGCCGGACGGCGGGCACCGGGCTGCCGTCGGCCAGCAGATCCCGCAGCACCTCCCCGGCGCCGACGCTGGGCAACTGGTCCACATCGCCGACGAAGAGCAGATGGGCGCCGGGCGGCACGGCCTTGACCAGCTTGTTGGCCAGCAGGAGGTCCAGCATGGACGCCTCGTCCACCACCACGAGGTCGGCGTCCAGCGGGCGGTCGCGGTCGTAGGCGGCGTCGCCGCCGGGCTTCAGCTCCAGCAGCCGGTGCACGGTGGACGCCTCGGCGCCGGTCAGCTCGGCCAGCCGCTTGGCGGCGCGGCCGGTGGGCGCGGCGAGCAGCACTTTGGCCCGCCGGGCGCGGGCGAGTTCCACGATCGAGCGGACGGTGAAGGACTTGCCGCAGCCGGGGCCGCCGGTGAGGACGGCGACCTTCTCGGTGAGCGCGAGCCGGACGGCGGCCTCCTGTTCGGGCGCGAGCTCGGTGCCGGTACGGCCCTTCAGCCAGCCGAGCGCCTTGTCCCAGTTCACGTCCCGGAAGGCCGGCATCCGGTCCTCCCCGGTGCGCAGCAGGCGCAGCAACTGCGCGGCGAGGGCGAGTTCGGCCCGGTGGAAGGGGACGAGATAGACGGCGGTGACGGGCTCGCCGCCGTCCGGGCCGGGGACCTTCTCCCGCACGACACCGGGCTCCTCGCCCTCCTCGCCGGGGGCCGCGAGTTCGGCCAGGCACTCGATGACCAGGCCGGTGTCGACCTGGAGGAGCTTCACCGCGTCCGCGATCAGGCGTTCCTCGGGGAGGAAGCAGTGGCCCTGGTCGGTGGACTGGGAAAGGGCGTACTGCAGGCCCGCCTTGACGCGTTCGGGGCTGTCGTGCGGGATGCCGACCGACCGGGCGATCTTGTCGGCGGTGAGGAAGCCGATGCCCCAGACGTCGGAGGCGAGCCGGTACGGCCGGTTCTTCACCACGGAGACGGAGGCGTCGCCGTACTTCTTGTAGATGCGCACGGCGATGGAGGTGGAGACCTCGACGGTCTGGAGGAAGAGCATGACCTCCTTGATCGCCTTCTGCTCCTCCCAGGCGTCGGCGATGCGGGCGGTGCGCTTGGGGCCGAGTCCGGGCACCTCGATCAGGCGCTTCGGCTCCTCCTCGATGATCCGCAGGGTGTCCAGGCCGAAGTGCCGGGTGATGCGGTCGGCGAAGACCGGGCCGATGCCCTTGACCAGGCCGGAGCCGAGGTAGCGGCGCATGCCCTGGACGGTGGCGGGGAGGACGGTCGTGTAGTTCTCGCAGGTGAACTGCCTGCCGTACTGCGGGTGCGAGCCCCAGCGGCCCTCCATGCGCAGCGACTCCCCCACCTGCGCGCCGAGCAGCGCGCCGACCACGGTGAGCAGATCGCCGCCGCCCCGGCCGGTGTCGACGCGGGCGACGGTGTAGCCGGTCTCCTCGTCGGCGTAGGTGATGCGCTCCAGCACGCCTTCCAGCTCGGCCAAGTGCCGTTCGCCCGGGGGGTTTCCCGCCTTTTGAGCCATGGAGCGACGGTACCGGCGGGGGCCGACAGCGAGCCTCGCGGCGGTCGCGCTCATCTGAGCGGAGTTCATCACAATCTGATTTCAGCCACCGGGGAGGGGGTTGTCCGGAACCCGTGTAATCGATTCCAATCCTCCGGACACGTCGTTGAAATCGATTCCACAAGGAGGTGGAGCCGTCGATGGCGAGCATCAAGGACGTCGCCGCCGCGGCGGGTGTCTCCGTCGCCACGGTCTCGCGCGTGCTGAACGCCCACCCTTCGGTGAGCGCCGAGGCGCGCTCCCGTGTGCTGGCCTCCGTGGCCGCGCTGGGCTACCGGCCCAACGCCGTGGCCCGCTCCCTGCGCACCGACCAGACCCATGCCCTCGGCCTGGTGATCGGCGATGTGCTCAACCCGTACTTCACCGAGCTGGCCCGCTCGGTGGAGGAGGCGGCACGCGCGCTGGGCTACAGCGTGATCATCGGCAACGCCGACGAGCGGCCCGACCTCCAGGACCACCACGTCCGCACCCTGCTGGACCGGCGGATCGACGGTCTGCTGGTCTCCCCGGCCCCCGGTGACTCCCCGCTGCTGCTGGACGCGGCCCGCGCGGGCACCCCGGTGGTCTTCGTGGACCGCTGGATCCCCGGCGCCGAGGTCCCCGTGGTCCGGGCCGACGGACGGCGGGCGGTACGGGACCTGGTGGCGCATCTGCACGGGCTCGGGCACCGGCGGCTCGCCATCATCGCGGGCCCGGCCGGCACCACGACCGGCAGCGAGCGGGTGACCGCGTTCCGGGACGCGATGGCCGCGTACGGACTGCCGCTGGCGGCCGAGTACATCGGGCACGGCGACTTCCAGGCGGCCAGCGGGCGCCGGGTCACCGAGGGCTTCCTCGCGCTGCCCGAGCCGCCCCGGGCGGTGTTCGCCGCCGACAACCTGATGGCGCTGGGCGCGCTGGACGCGATCCGGGCGCGCGGGCTCCGGGTGCCGGACGACATCGCGCTGGCGGTGTTCGACGACATCCCGTGGTTCGTGCACACCGAACCGCCGATCACCGCCATCGCCCAGCCCACCGGCGAACTGGGCCGGGCCGCCGTACGCGCCCTGGTCGACCGGATCGAGGGGCGGGCCGCCGAGTCCGTGACCCTCGACGCCCGGCTGGTCGTGCGCCGCTCGTGCGGAGCCCCGGCGCCCGTACTGATTCCTCCCACGTCCCCCATGCGAAGGAGCACCCCCGTGCAGAGGAGCACACCGTGAGCGATCCCGACGAACTGCTGCGCGTCGAGGGCATACGCAAGGCGTTCCCCGGTGTGGTCGCGCTGGACGGCGTCGACTTCGGCCTGCGCCGGGGCGAGGTCCATGTCCTGCTCGGCGAGAACGGCGCGGGCAAGTCCACCCTGATCAAGACCCTCTCCGGCGCCTGCCCGCCCGACTCCGGGCGCATCCTGGTCGAAGGCACCGAGGTCCGCGTGCGCAGCGCGCGGGACGCGGAGGCGCTCGGGATCGCCACCATCTACCAGGAGTTCAACCTGGTCCCCGATCTGACGGTGGCCGAGAACATCTTCCTGGGCCGTCAGCCGCGCCGCTTCGGCATGGTGGACCGGGGGCGGATGGAGGCCGACGCCGAGGTCCTGCTGAAGCGGGTCGGGCTGGCCGTCTCCCCGCGCACCCGCGTGCGTGAACTGGGCATCGCCCGGCTCCAGATGGTGGAGATCGCCAAGGCGCTCAGTCTGGACGCCCGGGTGCTGATCATGGACGAGCCGACCGCCGTGCTCACCTCCGAGGAGGTCGGCCGGCTGTTCACGCTGGTGCGCTCGCTGCGCGCGGACGGCGTCGGCATCGTGTTCATCACCCACCACCTGGACGAGATCGCCGCCCTCGGCGACCGGGTCACCGTGATCCGCGACGGCCGCAGCGTGGGCCAGGTCCCGGCGTCCACGCCCGAGGACGAACTCGTCCGGCTCATGGTGGGCCGCTCCATCGAGCAGCAGTACCCGCGTGAACGCCCCGAGCGGGGCGAGCCGTTGCTCGCCGTGGAGGGGCTGACCCGTGACGGGGTCTTCCACGACGTGAGCTTCGAGGTGCACGCCGGTGAGGTCGTCGGCATCGCCGGGCTGGTCGGCGCGGGCCGTACCGAGGTCGCGCGGGCGGTGTTCGGCGCCGACCCGTACGACGCGGGCACGGTGAAGGTGCGCGGCACCGCGCTGCGACGGCACGACGTCGACGCGGCGCTGACGGCCGGGATCGGTCTGGTGCCCGAGGACCGCAAGGGCCAGGGCCTGGTGCTGGACGCCTCCGTGGCGGAGAACCTGGGCCTGGTGACCCTGCGTTCGGCCAGCCGGGCCGGGCTGGTGGACCGCAAGGGCCAGCACGAGGCCGCCGGGCGGATCGCCGAGCGGCTGAACGTGCGGATGGCCGGCCTCGGCCAGCACGCGCGCACCCTGTCCGGCGGCAACCAGCAGAAGGTCGTCATCGGCAAGTGGCTGCTGGCCGACGCCCGGGTGCTGATCCTCGACGAGCCGACGCGCGGCATCGACGTCGGCGCGAAGGTCGAGATCTACCAGCTCGTCAACGAACTCACCGCGGCCGGTGCGGCCGTCCTGATGATCTCCAGCGACCTGCCCGAGGTGCTCGGCATGAGCGACCGGGTGCTGGTGATGGCCCAGGGCCGGATCGCGGGTGAACTCAGCTCCGGCGAGGCCACCCAGGACGCCGTCATGTCCCTCGCCGTGGGCACCCCCACGATCGACCCCAGTACCGAAACGGAGGCCCCCGGTGGCCGCTGACACCCTCAAGAGCCGGGCGGGCTCCGGCGACGCCCCGGCGCGCGGCATCGGCCGCCTGCTGCTCGACAACGGCGCGCTGACCGCGCTGATCGTCCTCGTCATCGCGCTGTCGGTGCTCTCCGGGGACTTCCTGACCACGGACAACCTGCTCAACATCGGTGTGCAGGCGGCCGTGACGGCGATCCTCGCCTTCGGTGTGACCTTCGTGATCGTCTCGGCGGGCATCGACCTGTCGGTGGGCTCGGTGGCCGCGCTGTCGGCGACCGTGCTGGCCTGGAGCGCCACCTCGCACGGGGTGCCGGTCGCCCTCGCGGTGGTCCTGGCGCTGGCCACGGGCATCGCGGCGGGCCTGGTCAACGGCTTCCTGACGGCGTACGGGAAGCTGCCGCCGTTCATCGCCACACTGGCCATGCTGTCGGTGGCGCGCGGTCTGTCGCTGGTCATCTCCGGGGGCGTGCCGATCCCGTTCCCGGACTCCGTCTCGCACCTCGGGGACACCCTCGGCTCCTGGCTGCCGGTACCCGTGCTGGTCATGGTGGTGATGGGGCTGCTCGCGGCGTTCGTGCTGGGGCGGACCTACATCGGCCGGTCGATGTACGCGATCGGCGGCAACGAGGAGGCCGCGCGCCTCTCCGGCCTGAGGGTGAAGCGGCAGAAGCTCGCCGTGTACGCGCTGTCCGGCGTGTTCGCGGCCGTCGCCGGTGTGGTGCTCGCCTCCCGGCTCTCCTCGGCGCAGCCGCAGGCCGCCGACGGCTACGAGCTGGACGCCATCGCGGCCGTCGTCATCGGCGGTGCCTCGCTGGCGGGCGGCACCGGCAAGGCGTCGGGCACCCTGATCGGCGCGCTCATCCTCGCGGTGCTGCGCAACGGCCTCAACCTGCTCTCGGTCTCCGCGTTCTGGCAGCAGGTCGTCATCGGTGTCGTCATCGCGCTGGCGGTGCTGCTGGACACCGTGCGCCGCAAGGCCGGGGCGACCCCGGTGGCGGCCGGTACCGGCGGCGGGAACCGGGGCAAGCAGGCGGCGACCTACGGGCTCGCGGCCGTGGTGACGGTGGCGGTCGTCGGCGCGACCTCCTTCCTGCACAGCGGCTCCGCCTCGGCGAGCCCCAAGCTGGGTCTGTCGCTGTCGACGCTGAACAACCCGTTCTTCGTGCAGATCCGCGACGGCGCCCAGGCGGAGGCGAAGAAGCGGGGCGTGGACCTCACCGTCACCGACGCCCGTGACGACGCCTCCCAGCAGGCCGACCAGCTCCAGAACTTCACCAGCTCCGGCTACGGCGCGGTCATCGTCAACCCGGTCGACTCCGACGCGGCCGGCAACTCGGTGAAGGCCGCGGGCAAGGCCGGCATCCCGGTGATCGCCGTGGACCGCGGCGTCAACAAGGCGAAGATCGCCGCGCTGGTCGCCTCCGACAACGTGGCGGGCGGCGAGCTGGCCGCCAAGACGGTCGCGGAGAAGCTCGGCGGCAAGGGACGGATCGTCGTCCTCCAGGGCCAGGCGGGCACCTCCGCCGCGCGCGAGCGCGCCGAGGGCTTCGCCAAGGGGCTGAAGAAGTACCCCGGCATCAAGGTGCTGGCCCAGCAGCCCGCCGACTTCGACCGGGCCAAGGGTCTCGACGTGATGTCCAACCTGCTCCAGGCCCACCCCGATGTGCAGGGCGTCATCGCGGCCAACGACGAGATGGCCCTCGGCGCCATCAAGGCACTCGGCGCGAAGGCGGGCAGGTCGGTGCAGGTCGTCGGCTTCGACGGCACCCCGGACGGACTGAAGGCCGTCAAGGGCGGCAGTCTGTACGCGTCGGTGGCGCAGCAGCCGACCCAGCTCGGCCGGATCGCCGTGACCAACGCGCTCAAGGCGCTGGACGGCGGCAAGGTCGCGCCGACGGTGATGGTGCCGGTCAAGGTGGTCACCCGCGAGAACGTGGACGGCTTCACCGGCTGACAGCGCCTCACCTCTTTGCCCACATCTGCAAGGGAGCCTTGATGTACGACTACGACCTGCTGGTCGTGGGGTCCGCCAACGCCGATCTGGTGGTCGGTGTGGAGCGGCGGCCGGGTGCCGGGGAGACGGTGCTCGGCGGTGACCTGGCCGTCCATCCGGGCGGCAAGGGTGCCAACCAGGCGGTCGCCGCCGCCCGCCTCGGCGCCCGTACGGCGCTGCTGGCGCGGGTCGGCGACGACGGCCACGGCACGCTGCTGCTGGACTCGCTCCGCTCGGCCGGGGTGGACACCTCGGCGGTGCTCGCGGGCGGGGCACCGACCGGGGTCGCGCTGATCACCGTCGACCCGTCCGGGGACAACAGCATCGTGGTCTCCCCCGGCGCCAACTCCCGCCTCACCGAAGGTGATGTGCGAGCGGATGTGGTGGGCGCGGCCAGGGTGGTGTCGGCCCAGTTGGAGATCCCGCTGGAGACGGTGGCGGCCGTGGTGCGGGCGCTGCCCGAGGACACCCGGTTCGTGCTGAACCCGTCCCCGCCGCGCCCGCTGCCCTACGAGGTGCTGGCCGCCTGCGATCCGCTGGTGGTCAACGAGCACG
Source organism: Streptomyces seoulensis (assembly GCF_022846655.1). NCBI lineage: Bacteria > Bacillati > Actinomycetota > Actinomycetes > Kitasatosporales > Streptomycetaceae > Streptomyces > Streptomyces seoulensis. The sequence goes on along the minus strand of NZ_AP025667.1, from coordinate 1,024,133 downwards.
AGGCGCGGGTGCTGCTAGGCGACCAGGAGGCGGGCGACGACCCGGCCGACCGGGCCCGGCGCCTGCTGGCCCTGGGTCCGCGCTCGGTGGTGGTGACGCTGGGCGCGAAGGGCGCGCTGGTGTGCGACGCCTCGGGCGTATGCGCGGTGCCGTCGGTGGCGGTGGCCGCCGTGGACACCACGGGTGCCGGGGACGCCTTCACGGCCGCGCTGGCCTGGCGGCTGGGCGCGGGCGAGGAGCTGCCGGTGGCTGCGGCGTACGCGGCTCGCGTCGGTGCGGCGGCGGTGACCCGGCGCGGGGCGCAGGAGTCGTACCCGACGGCGGCGGACGTGGCGGCGCTGGACGCCTGAGAAAGTTTCGAGGGGGCGTCCCCGGTCTCGTCGACCGGGGACGCCCCCTCGGCTTTCCCCCTACGTGCCGGAGCTTCGCAATCCCCCCACGGAATCCCCCCCGAAGCCCTGACGCGTAGTACGACACCGGATGGCGGCGAAGGGTTGCACGCTCGGGAGAAGTTTTTTTCGCGGGCCCCTAGTAGCTCAGCCCGTGTCCCAGGGGATACAGCTCCTTCGCCGGGTCGTCCGCCCGCGCGATCGGCACCGGGAGCTTGCCGCGCGGCTTCACCCGGCCCGCGATGACCCGTGCTGCGGCGCGGAGTTCGACGTCGGTCCAGCAGTAGGCGGCCAGGTGTGCCTTGACCTCGGTGAGCTGGGCGATGTCGTACGGGTTGCGGACCGCCAGCGCGACGACCGGGCGGCCGGTGGCCAATAGCCGTTGCACAAGCGTGCGTTGGGAGCTGGCCGCCGTGACGTTGTACGTGGCCACGATCACCGCGTCGGCGTCCTGGGCGGCGGTGACCGCCTTGGTGATGGCGTCCGTCGTGGGTGCGGTGCCGGTGGACAACGCCGTTGCGGTGAAGCCCAGTTCGGTGAGCGCGGCGGCCAGTACGCCGGTGGGCGGGCCGGTGGTGCCGGACGGGGAGGCCGGGTCGGCGCCGACGACCAGGACCTTGGGCTGCCTGCGCCGGTCCAGCGGGAGCAGCCGGCCCTCGTTGGCCAGCAGGGTGGTGGTGCGGTCGGCGATGTGGTCGGCGGCGGCCAGGTGCCGCTTGTTGCCCACGGTCCGGTCGACACCGGCGCGGGTGACGCGGGTGCCCCGGAAGAGGCCGAGCCTCGCCTTCATGCGGAGGATGCGCAGAACCGATTCCTCCACGCGGGCCTCGGTCAGCTCCCCGTTGCGGACGGCGGCCAGCACCGCGTTCCAGGCCACGTCCATGGAGGGCGGGTTGAGCAACTGGTCGACCCCGGCCTTGAGCGCCAGCACCGGCACCCGGTCGTCGCCGTACTTGGTGCGGACGCCCTCCATGCCGAGGGAGTCGGTGATGACGACGCCGTCGTAGCCGAGTTCGCCGCGCAGGATGCCGGTGACGATCGGGTGGGAGAGGGTGGCGGGGTCGCCGGACGGGTCTAGCGCGGGGAACTGGATGTGCGCCGTCATGACGGAGTCGATGCCCGCGGCGACGGCGGCCCGGAACGGCACCGCGTCCAGCCTGTCCCACAGCTCCCGGCTGTGGGTGATGACGGGGAACCCGGTGTGGCTGTCGACGGCGGTGTCCCCGTGCCCCGGGAAGTGCTTGGCGGTGGCGGCGACCCCGGCCGACTGGTAGCCCTTCACCTCGGCCGCGACCAGGGTGCCCACCAGCTCCGGGTCGGCGCCGAAGGAGCGGACGCCGATGACCGGGTTGGCGGGGTTGACGTTGACGTCGGCGTCGGGCGCGTAGTCCTGGTTGACGCCCATCGCGCGCAGCTCGGTGCCGGAGATCCAGCCGGTGGTGCGCACATCGGTGCGGGAGCGGCCGGCGGCCAGGGCCATGGCGCCGGGGAGCAGGGTGGCGGGCTTGCCGATGCGGCAGACCGCGCCGTGCTCCTGGTCGGTGGCGATGAGCATGGGCAGCCCGCGCGGCCGGGTCAGCGACGAGCGCTGGATGCCGTTGGAGAGGTCCGCGATCTGGTGGGGGTCGCGGGTGTTGTGCGCCCAGGTGAAGTAGATGATGCCGCCGACCCGGTAACGCCCGATCAGCTCGTCGGCGGTGCGGACGCCCAGTTCCTTGACGTTGGCGTCGATGTCGGCCTGGTCGGGGGCGGTGGCGGAGTGGCCGTAGACGCGCGAGACGAAGAGCTGGCCGACCTTCTCCTCCAGCGTCATCCGCGCGATGAGCGCGCGCAGCGCGGCGTCGCCCGGGGTGGCGGCCTGGGCGGTGCCGGAGGCGGTGGGGACGGCGAGGGCGGCGCCGAGGCCGGCCGTCGCCGCGAGGAGGGCCCGTCTGGAGGTCCGTGCGGTGTTTCCCGTGCTTCCCGTGCTGGTGTGGTGCACGTGCGCCCCTTCCGAAGGAGAGAACCGCTGAAGGAAACTTTCGGAAATCACCAATATCCGGGAAGTTTCTTTCCGTCAAGGGAACTCACGGGGCATCACCCACCGCCACGGAAAAGGGGGGCGCCGGACGAACCGGCGCCCCCCTTCACGTCTCTGCCCTACGGGCGCAGCGCGGGCTCGCGCTCCACGTCCCGTACGTCCAGCTTGCCGTCGAACCGGGCCAGCGGCTTCGCCGCCGACGGGTCGGCCTGGACCGCCGGGGACGCCACCCCGGCCCACTCGAGGATGCGGGCGGTTGCGAAGGCCCGCTCGTCGGCGACGAGACCGGCGACATTGGCGCCGTGGTTCATGCCGGGCGCGGTGTACACGTGGGAGTCACGGGCGCCCGCGCCGGGGCGGAACCGCTCCGAGCCCCAGGGGTCGTTCTGCCCGTACACGAAGAGCATCTGCCGGGCGTGGTGCCTGACCCAGGTGTCCACGTCCCGCATGGCGCCCTTCTGGAAGCGCATCGGGATGGAGCGGGGCACGAAGTTGCGCGGCGGCTGGTAGCCGTAGCGGATCAGCTTCCGCTCGATGTGCGGGAAGCCGATGGTGGGCGCGCCGAGCTGGGTGCCCGCCTGGTAGTAGTACGGCGTGTACTGCTCCAGGCCCTGGTCGGCGTAGGCGGAGAAGCCGGAGATGGTGTCGACCGAGTCCCAGATCGCGTCGTCGGTCGCGGTGGCGGCGCCGGACGGGATCGAGTCGCAGTCGGCGAGGCCGCTGTACTGCCAGAAGCCCCACACGTAGTCGAGGACGACGGCCTCGTACGCCTTGTCCAGGGAGCCGACGGTGGTGAAGGTGTAGCCGTTGTCGGCGGCGTACTGGGCGTACCGCCGCTCCAGCGGCTCGCGGCGGACCAGGGCCTCGCGCTGGACGGCGTTCAGCTTGTCGCGGCACTCCTTGGTGCCGACGCGCTCGAAGAAGCGGTCGTAGGCCGAGTCCTCGTCGTTCACGACGTCGTTGGGGGCGACGTAGGCGACCACGCCGTCCATGTCGCGGGGGTAGAAGCGCTCGTAGTAGGTGGCCGTCATGCCGCCCTTGGAGCCGCCGGTGGCCAGCCAGTTGGCGGAGTACAGCGGCTTCAGCGCCTCGTAGACGGCGTGCTGGTCGCTCGCGGCCTGCCAGATGTCCAGCTTGGACCAGTCGGCCGGGGCCGGGCGGGACGGGGTGAAGAAGCGGTACTCCAGCGAGACCTGGTTGCCGTCCACGATCTGGGTGGGCTCGCGGCGCGACGGCGTGGTGGAGACGTTGTAGCCGCTGGTGTAGAAGACGGTCGGGCGGCTCACGTCCTTGTGCAGCACGGTGATCCGCTGCTGGAAGGTGCCCCTGGCCGGGTGCCGGTGGTCGACCGGCTGGGTGAAGTTCAGGACGAAGTAGCGGTAGCCGGTGTACGGCTTCTCCTCCACCAGGCTGATGCCGGGTATCGCCAGCAGCCGGTCCTTGATGTCCGTGGGTGCCTGCGGTGCGGTGGTGGCCGCCCCCGCTGTGCCCGCCGTGCCCAGTGTGCCGATGAGCACCGTGAGCGCCAGCAGCCATCTCAGCGCCTTGCGCATGCGCACTCTCCCCTGTGAGACAGATGTCCGCCGGAAGCTATCCGAGCAACTGCCTTCACACCAGAGGGGATTGGCCGGATCGCGCGATCAGCACAGAATCCAGCCGGAGCTGACCGTCCCCGTGCCGACCGCTCCGCGCACCTTGACGCACCGGTGCCCTGCGTGGACGGTCACGGGTCCGGCGTGGTGTTTGTAGCGGCCCAGGTCGGTCACCGGCCGGTTGCCGCGCGCCTGCAGGCTGACCGACAGGACGCGGCCGGCGCCGGAGGACTTGGCGACGGTGACCGCGCAGACGTAGCCGTTGCCCCGGTACAGGTGGACGGTGCCGGTACGGAACGGCAGCGCGCGCACCTGACGTCCGGCGCACCACCCGCCGGTGGCGGCCCCCGCGGTGCCGGGGGCGGCGAGGGCGAACGCCCCGGACAGGGTCAGCGCCGTCGCGCCGAGCGCGGCCCACCGCCGTATCGCACCACCGTCCACGGCCGTCCTTCCCCGCCCCATGGGCACACTTCTGCGATCTACGTACTGATGTACGGACGCAGCGGATGTGCCGGATGGTTGCACGGCCGTCAGCGAAACGCGCCGCTCAGGGGGTCGCGCCGACCGGCTCCTCCGGCTCCGACTGGCCCACGAAGGTCCGCCACATGTCGGCGTACCGGCCGTCGAGGGCGAGGAGTTCGGTGTGGTGGCCGTCCTCCACGACCCGGCCGTGCTCCATGACGACCACCCGGTCGGCGCGGGCCGCGGTGGTCAGCCGGTGGGCCACCACCAGGGTGGTGCGGCGGCCCGAGAGCCGGTCGGTGGCGTGGTTGACCTGCGCCTCGGTGGCGAGGTCCAGCGCGGCCGTCGCCTCGTCCAGGAGCAGCACGTCGGGGTCGACGAGCTCGGCGCGGGCGAGCGCGATGAGCTGGCGCTGGCCGGCCGAGAGGTTGCGGCCGCGCTCGGCGACCTCGTGCAGATAGCCGCCCTCCAGGGTCGCGATCATCTCGTGCGCGCCGACCGCCCGCGCCGCCGCCTCCACCTCCGCGTCGGTCGCCTCGGGCCGCCCGTAGGCGATGGCGTCGCGGACCGTGCCGGGGAACAGGTACGCCTCCTGCGGCACCACACCGAGCCGGTGCCGGTACGAGGTGAGGTCCAGGGAGCGCAGATCGGTGCCGTCGGCCGTGACCCGGCCCGAGGTCGGGTCGTAGAACCGCGCGACCAGCTTGACCAGGGTGGACTTGCCCGCGCCGGTCTCACCGACGAACGCGACGGTCTGCCCGGCCGGGATGGCCAGGTCGATGCCGGTGAGCGCCTCCTCCTCGTCGCCGTAGGCGAAGGACACGTCCTCGAAGGCGATGTCGCCGCGCAGCGAGAGCACGTCCAGCGGGGCGGCGGCGGACCCGGTGGAGGCGGGTTCGCGCAGCAGCTCCTGGATGCGGCCCAGCGAGACCGTGGCCTGCTGGTAGCCGTCGAAGACCTGGGACAACTGCTGCACCGGGGCGAAGAACAGGTCGATGTAGAGCAGGTAGGCGACCAGCGCGCCCGTGGTCAGCGTGGCCGCCTCCACCCGCCCGGCGCCCGAGATCAGCACGGCGGCGGCCGCGACCGAGGACAGGAGCTGCACGAAGGGGAAGTAGATCGAGATCAGCCACTGGCCCCGTATGCGGGCCTGCCGGTAGGAGTCGCTGCGCTCGGCGAACCGGCGCCCGCCGTCCCGCTCGCGCCGGAACGCCTGCACGATCCTGAGGCCCGCCACCGACTCCTGGAGCTCGGCGTTGACCACCGACACCCGCTCGCGCGCCAGCTCGTACGCCTTCACGCTGGCCCGGCGGAAGAAGAAGGTGGCGATGACCAGCGGGGGCAGGGTGGCGAAGACGACGAGCGCGAGCTGGATGTCCAGCACCAGCAGGGCGCCCATGATGCCGAAGAAGGTGACGACCGAGACGAACGCGGTGACCAGGCCGGTCTGGAGGAACGTGGACAACGCGTCCACGTCCGTGGTCATCCGGGTCATGATCCGGCCGGTCAGCTCGCGCTCGTAGTAGTCCAGGCCGAGCCGCTGGAGCTGGGTGAAGATCTTCAGCCGCAGCGCGTACAGCACGCGCTCGCCGGTGCGGCCGGTCATCCGGGTCTCGCCGTACTGCGCCGTCCACTGCACCAGCACGGTGAGCAGACCGAGCAGGGAGGCCGCCCACACCGCGCCGAGGGCGGTCCGGGTGACGCCCTCGTCGATGCCGTGCCGGATCAGCACCGGCAGCAGCAGGCCCGAGCCCGCGTCCACGGCGACCAGCAGCAGGCTGATCAGCAGGGGGCGCCCGAAGCCGTGCAGCAGCCGGCGCAGCCCGTAGGAGTCCTCGGCGCGCACCGCGCGGGCCTCGTCCACGTCCGGGGTGTCGGTGGCCGGGGGCAGCGCCTCGACCTGGGCGAGCAGCTCGGGCGTGGCCGGCGTGCCGGACAGGGTCTCTTCCCTGGGCGTACGGTCGCCGGTCCACAGGCGGGGGGTGACCCCGCGCTCGGCGTCGAACTCGGCGTCCAGCTCCTCGCGGACGGAGGTGTCCTCGGCCGGCTCGACCGGGCGGGCGTGGCCCGGCGAGGGGGCGCCCAGCTCGTCGGGGTCGGTGAGCAGCCTGCGGTAGAGCGGACAGCGCTTCTGCAGTTCCGCGTCGGTGCCGACGTCGACCAGGCGGCCGCCGTCCAGCACGGCGATGCGGTCGGCGAGGCTGAGGGTGGAGCGGCGGTGGGCTATGAGGAGGGTGGTGCGGCCCGCCATGACGTGGGCGAGCGCCTCGTGGATCTCGTGCTCGACCCGTACGTCCACGGCCGAGGTGGCGTCGTCCAGCACCAGCAGGCGGGGGTCGGTGAGCAGGGCGCGGGCGAGCGCGAGGCGCTGGCGCTGGCCGCCGGAGAGGGTCAGGCCGTGCTCGCCGACCTTGGTGTCGTACCCCTCGGGCAGCTCGGCGATGAAGCGGTCGGCCTGGGCGGCGCGGGCGGCGGCCTCGATGTCGTCCTGGGTGGCGTCGGGGCGGCCGTAGGCGAGGTTCTCGCGGACGGTGGCGGAGAACAGGAAGGAGTCCTCCGGGACCAGGCCGATCGCGGCGCGCAGCGAGTCGAGCGTCAGCTCGCGCACGTCGTGGCCGCCGACCAGGACGGCGCCGTGGGTGACGTCGTAGAAGCGCGGCAGGAGCAGGGAGAGGGTGGACTTGCCGGAGCCGGAGGAGCCGACGACGGCCAGGGTCTCGCCGGGCCGGATCTCCAGGCTGAGCCCGTCGAGCACCGGGCGCCCGGGGTCGTATCCGAAGGACACGTCGTCGAACTCGACGGAGGCGGGGGCGTCGGCGGGGAGGGTCTTGGTGCCTTCGCGCAGGGTCGGCTCGGTGTCGATCAGCTCCAGCACGCGTTCGGTGCCCGCGCGGGCCTGCTGGCCGATGGTGAGGACCACGGCGAGCATCCGCACCGGGCCGACGAGCTGGGCGAGGTAGGTGGAGAAGGCGACGAAGGTGCCGAGCGTGATGTGCCCGCGCACCGCGAGCCAGCCGCCGAGGGCCAGCATGGCGACCTGGCCGAGCGCGGGGACGGCCTGGAGGGCGGGGGTGTACCTGCTGTTCAGCCGGATGGTGCGCAGCCGCCCCGCGAACAGCCTGCGGCCGACCTCGCGCAGCTTCCCGGTCTCCTGCTCCTCCTGCCCGAACCCCTTGACCACGCGGACGCCGCTCACCGCGCCGTCGACCACGCCCGCGACGGCGGCGGCCTGGGCCTGGGCGTACCAGGTGGCGGGGTGCAGCCTGGTGCGGCTGCGGCGGGCGATCCAGCCGAGCGCGGGGGCGACGGCGAGCGCGACCAGGGTCAGCGGCGGCGACAGCCAGGCCATGATGCCGAGCGAGATCAGGAAGAGCAGGACGTTCCCGATGGTCATCGGGAGCATGAACAGCAGGCCCTGGATCAACTGGAGGTCGCTGGTGGCGCGGCCGACGACCTGCCCGGTGGACAGCTCGTCCTGGCGGCGGCCGTCGAGCCGGGTGATCGCGTCGAACATCCCGGTCCGCAGGTCGTGCTGGACGTCCAGGGCGAGCCGTCCGCCGTAGTAACGGCGGACATAGGCGAGGGCGTAGATCAGGACGGCGGCGCCGACCAGGGCGCCCGCCCAGGGGGCCATGTCCCGGGTGTGGTCGCCGATCACGTCGTCGATGATCACCTTGGTGACCAGCGGGACCACGGCCATGACGGCCATCCCGCCCAGGGAGGCGCCGAGCGCCAGGACGACGTCCTTCGGATGGCGCCAGGCGTATCCCGCCAGCCGTCGTGCCCATCCCCGTTGCGGTCCCACGCGGGTGTCCTCCGTCGGTCTGCCTGATCTTCCGTGAGGCACAAACACGGGGGCGCAGGGGGGTATTCCGGGCGGGGGTGTCGTCCGGCGGGCGGGGTGCCCGCATATGTGCTGGAATGCGTCGCGTCGTAGGGGCTCTGCGCTGGAGGCTCGCATGGACAAGGGCAACATCGACACACCGGACGCGGGCGATCTGGACGCGGCGGCGCGGCGCTACTGCGCGGAGGAGGGCTGGTCCCTCCCGGACGGCGGCTCCCCGGTCCGGCCGGCCGGTCTGCACGGCGTGGAGGATCTGCGCCGGGCGGTCCACGCGGTCGGCCGGGGGCGCCGCGATCCGCACGACGAGATCCGGCGGCACATCGAGGAGCGGGCGCGGGCGCTGGGTCTGACGGCGGAGATCCCGTCGGACTGGAACGCGGACGGGAGTCTCAGTCGAGGCGGACGCGGAGGCGGTAGAGGCGGGTCGTCTGGGCCGGGTTCTGGTTGTCGTCGCTGACGAGGAGCACCTTGAGGGTGTGCTCGTGGCCGGTGACCGTCATCCCCTCGATGTTGTCGAGCAGCGGGTTGGGCTGGGGCTGGCGGGCGGTCGCGCCGAGGGTGGGGCAGTCGGCGAGGTCGGCGAGCGGGGTCTTGCGGAGGGTCCGGACTCCGGGCTGCCCGGTGAGGTGCTCGACGCGTGAGGTGTCCGTGGCGCGGCGCGGGTCGGCGAGGCTCAGCCGGACGGTGTTGCCGACGCCCGCCTCGAAACCGCGCTCCAGCACGAGGAGGCGCCCGTCCGGGGTGGCCTGCACCTCGGGCACGCCCAGACTCGGGTCGTCGGTCCGGTACGCGTACTGCGGGCCGAGCCGGAACCGGCCGTGGTCCCGCGTCCAGGTCTGGAAGCGGACGGTGCCGGGGTCGTCACCGGCGAGGGCGTACTCCATGGACGCGAGCAGGGTCCGGCCGCCGGGCAGGAGGGTCAGCCCCTCGAAGGTCTGGTTGGCGGTGGCACGGCCCGCGGGGGTGACCTTCAGCGCGTCGGGCACCGGCAGCCGCTCCAGCAGTTCGCCCGCGCGGGAGTACCGCCGCACGGACGGCTCGGTCTCGGAGGTGACCAGCCTCGTGCCGTCCCGGTCGACGGCGAGCCCTTCGGAGTCCAGCCCGCCGCCCGCTTCGTCGGCGAGCGGTACGGCGGCGGTCGGCCGCGGCCTCTTCGTATCGATCCGGAACAGGGCTGACCGGTCCGAGAGCGCCGCGAGCGAGCCGTCGCGGTCGACGGCGAGGGCGGAGAGGTTGCCGACGTAGGTGCCGTCGTAGGTGGTCTTGTCGAGGGTGTCGGAGAAGCCGTCGATGGCGACGGAGGCCGAACAGGCGTGACTCTGCTGTTCGTCGGCGTGCGCGGTGCCGCTGGCACTGGCACTGGCACTGGCACTGGCACTGGCACTGGCGGCGAGGGTGGCGGCGGCGAGGGCCGCGAGCAGGGTGCGTGGACGCATGCCGGTCACCGTAGGGCGTGCGCGGTGACCGGCGGGAGAGCGCCCGGTGAAGGATCAGCCCTGCGGCGGGGTCGCGACGAAGGCCTCGCTGGGAGTGCTGGTGGGGACGTACAGGGCCGTCTTCGACGTGGTCGGGACGAGGTCCTTGTGGATGGCCCTGGAGACGTTCTGGATGGTGGTCACGCCGTAGTCCATCGTGCTGTTGTCCTGGGTCAGCACGGTGATCGTGTAGTCGTGGCCCGCGCCGTTGAAGGTGCCGAGGCTGTGCACGCGCCAGCCGTGGGTGGCCCGCTGGAGCCAGCCGTTCTTGACGTGGACGGCGACGGTGGAGGGGGCGCCGGCGGGGGTGCCCCAGCGCTGGGAGGAGACGACCTGGCCCATCAACTTCAGGATGTAGGCACGGGAGTTGTCGCTCAGCACGGAGTTCTTGGCGGTGACGAGCTTCAGCAGCTTCTGCTCGTCGGTGACATTGATCTGGGTCAGGCCCCAGTAACCGTCCGCGCCCGGCGTGGTCTTCGTCATCCCGGCGGCCGACAGGAAGCCCTTGACCTTCGTCGTCCCGAGCTGCTTCCACAGCTTGGTGGTCGCGGCGTTGTCCGACTTCGTGATCATGGCCGTGGCGAGCGAGGTCTCGGTGCTGGTCAGGTACCGGTTCCGCTTCTTCGCGTCCCACAACAGGGTGGCCAGCACGGTGACCTTGACGGTGCTGGCCGAGTCGTACGCGCTGGTCGCGCGCAGCGTGCAGGTGGTGTTGGTGGACCGCTCGTACACCCCGAGCGCGACGCTGCCCTTGCGGCCCGCGAGCGCGGCGGTGATGTCCTTGCTCAGCTTGGCCGCGAGGCCCGACTTGGCGGAGGTACAGCTCACCGCGGTGGCGGCGGAGGCGGGGGCGGCAGCCACCACGGGTATGAGCAATGCGCCACCGAGCACGGCGGCTATCGCTCCCTTGCGTCTTGATGTCCGATGCGTCATGCATCGGATGACTCATGGGGGTGGGTGAGGGTTGTACTGGTGTTCGTGAAGGTGGGGGGCGACGCCTCCACTCAACGTGATCACAAAGCGATCTTTGCCGTCTCTTGGCGTTCTCTTCGATTGCAAACCGTCGCCCCCACTAGGGTCGTTGGGTTGGCGCGTCGGCGGAGGGGACGAGAGCGGCACATGGGTGACCAGGGCAGCGACGGCAAGATACTCGACATCAAGATCGCCGATCTGAAGAAGACGGCTCCGCGTTTCCAGACGCACAGCCACGATCTCGCCAAGGCCCTCACCAAGCTGAAGGCCGCGCTCGGAGAAGCGGGTTCACCGTGGGGTGACGACGAGCAGGGCGAAGCGTTCCACAAGGCGTATGGGCCGATCGTGAAGAAGATCGAGCACGCCGCGTCCATCCTCTCCGACGGCATAGCGAGCATCCACGAAGCGATGAGCGACATGGCGGACAGTCACATCGACAACGAGGAGCTCATCCGCTCGATGTTCAGCAAGGTCGGCGCGAAGGGCGAGGGACGGTCCGAGTGAGCGCGGCGGACAAGGCGAAGGAGATCATCCAGGATCTCACCGGCATGGACAGGCTGGATCGATTCAACGAGCTCACCCTGGGGCGCAGCTGGATTTCTATTTTCGGAGGACCGGAGTGACATTCCGCAATCATCAGGAACTCGACGTGACCGTGGTGGCAGTGGCGCCCGTAGGGGCACAAGTGAATGTCGACGGTGAGAGCGGATTTATCGACCAGGTGAAACACCCATCCTGGTGGGACGAGCGCACCGCACCGCCCCAGGTGGGAGATCAACTGCATGTTGTCGTCCTCGACGCCAGCAGAAACCCTCCCCGTCTCAGCGCACTGCAGCAGGACATCGACATCGCCCGGCGGCTACGACCAGGCGGCGAGTGAACCGGAACCCGACACGGCGCAGGATCCGTCGAGGCCCCCGAGCATGCGGAGTGCTCGTTCCGAGCCCGAGCCCGCTTCCGCCGTGTACGTGATCAGCCGCTGGCCCGAGGGAGTCGGGAGGGTCAGGGTTTCGAAGGTCAGGTCCAGGGGGCCCGCGGTCGGGTGGTGGAGGTGTTTGACGCCTGAGGTGCAGGTGCGGACCGGGTGGCGGTTCCAGAGGGTAGTGAACTCGGGTGATTGGATGGTCAGTTGGCCTATTAGGTCGATCAGGTCGTCCGGGTGGTGGGCCGCTGTCTGGCGGAGGGAGGCCACCGCCAGGGTCGCTTCCGTGGGCCAGTCCCGGTGGAGGGCGCGGTAGTCGGGGTCCAGGAAGAGCATGCGGGTGAGGTTGGGGCGCGTGGCCGGGGTGTCGGGGAGGGTGGTGGGGAGGTGGGGGGCCAGGAGGGCGTGGCCGGGGGTGTTCCAGGCCAGGATGTCGTTGCGGCGGTCCAGCGCGAGGGCGGGGACGCCCGGCATCGCGGACAGCAACTGCCGTATCGACGCGCTCGCGTGTCCCGGGCGGGACGGGGCCGTACGGCGGGACGGGCGGGCGAGGGCGCGTAGGTGCGCCGTCTCGTCGTCGGTCAGGCGGAGGGTCCGGGCGATGGCGGTCAGGACGGAGTCGGAGGCGCCAGCCGCGCGGCCCTGTTCCAGGCGGGTGTAGTGGGTGACGCTGACGCCGGAGAGCATGGCCAGCTCCTCCCGGCGCAGGCCGCTCACCCGGCGCCGGGTCGGCAGCGGAGTGAGGCCCACCTCCTCCGGACGCAGCGCGGCCCGGCGGGACTTGAGGAACTCGCCCAGGTCGGACGGGACGTCCATCGCTGCCTCCTGGAGGTCGGGGCTTCCATGATGGCGCGCTCCGCCCCGCCCAGGGTGGTCACGTCATGACCACCCTTCCCACGGTTCTGGCTGGCCCCGCGCCCCTCCGGCCAGCCTGACGGACATGACGACGACGCTCGCACCGACTCTCACCCCCCGCCTCCGCCTCACCCTCGTCCTTCTCCTCGCCGCCCAGTTCATGCTCGCCGTGGACTTCTCCATCCTCAACGTCGCCCTCCCCGTCATCGGCCAGGGCCTCGGCTTCCCCCTCGGTCAACTCCAGTGGATCGGCACCTCATTCGCCCTCTGCGCCGCCGGCTTCACCCTCCTCTTCGGCCGCGTCGCCGACCTCTTCGGGCGCCGTCGGCTGTTCCTGGGCGGCCTCGCCGTACTCGCCGTCGCCTCGCTCGCGGGCGGTCTCGCCACCAGCCCCGAAGTGCTGCTCGCCGCACGCGTGCTGCAAGGGCTCGCCACGGCCGCGGTGACCCCGGCGGGGCTGTCGCTGATGACGACCTCGTTCCCCGAGGGGCCCCTGCGGGAGAAGGCGCTCGGGCTCAACGGAGCTTTGATGTCAGCGGGGTTCACCACCGGCGCGGTCCTCGGCGGCGTGCTGACCGACCTGCTCTCCTGGCGCTGGGCCTTCTTCATCAACGTCCCCGTCGCCCTCGCCGTACTGCTCCTCGCCCCAACGGTCGTCGCGGAGTCCAGGCCCGTCCAGCGCCCCAGGCTGGACCTCCCCGGCGCCCTCACCGTCACCCTCGGCCTCCTCGCGGTGGTCCTCGGCCTCACCCAGGCCGGTGAGCACGGCTGGACCTCCCCGTACGCGCTGCTCTCGCTCGCCGTCGGCGCCACCCTGCTGCTCGCCTTCCACGCCGTGGAGCGCCGGGCGGCCGCCCCGCTCGTGCCGCTCGGGATACTGCGGAAGCCCACCGTGGCCTGGGGGAACGTCGTCGGGCTGCTCGCGTTCCTCACCGAGACCTCGCTGGTCTTCCTGCTGACCCTGTACCTCCAGGAGGTGCTCGGCTTCTCCCCGCTCGCGGCCGGGCTGGCCTTCGGCGTGCTGGGCGCGGGTACGGTCGTCGGCGGCTCGGTCGCGCCTCGGGTCATCGCCAGGCTGGGCAACCGGCGGACGCTGATCGTCGGCGGCCTGGTCCAGGCGGTGTCCACGGCCGCGCTGCTGGGGCTCGGCGAGGGGCACGGCTCGCTGCCCCTGCTGCTCGCCGCCACCTTCACCGGCGGCGTCGGCAACATGCTCGTCATCGTCGGCTTCATGGTCACCGCCACATCAGGTCTGGCCGACCACGAGCAGGGTCTCGCCACCGGTCTGGCCACGATGACCCAGCAGATCGGCATCACCATGGGCGCCCCGGTCATGAGCGCGATCGCCACCGCCGCGATGCCGGGCCCGACCGCCCCCGCCGTCCTGACCGGCCTGAAGACGGCGATCGGGGTGAACGCGGCGCTGGTGCTCCTGGGCGTGCTCGCGGGCAGTAGGGCCGCCAGGCGGCCCTAGGGGGCGCGAGCCCCGACGGCAGGGGCGGTCACCGTCCCGTCAAACAGCGCACAGCGCAGCCCACTTGCCGGATCTCGTCACACAACGGTCACCTCCTCTTCACCGCCACGCCCGCGTGTCCATGTCACGCTCGTTGTCCGCTCAATCAACCCGCGTAGATCGGCACCCTCATGCCCGTGACGCACATGCACCGTTGGAAGGTCCCGGCACTGGCCGTTTCGGCACTGCTCGTCGGCCTCACCCTGCCTGCGGCGGTAGCCACCCCGGCAAACGCGACGACGACCTCGTACGACACCACGTACTACAAGAACGCCGTCGGCAAGACGGGCGCGAGCCTCAAGTCCTCGCTGCACACCATCATCAGCAGCCAGAGCAAGATCTCGTACTCGGCGGTCTGGGACGCGCTGAAGGTCACCGACCAGGACCCGAACAACAGCAACAACGTGATCCTGCTCTACAGCGGTGTCTCGCGCAGCAAGTCCCTCAACGGCGGCGACGTCGGCGACTGGAACCGCGAGCACACCTGGGCCAAGTCGCACGGCGACTTCGGCGAGGTCACCGGCCCCGGCACCGACCTGCACCACCTGCGCCCCGCGGACGTGTCGGTCAACAGCATCCGCGGCAACAAGGACTTCGACAACGGCGGCAGCGCGGTCAGCGGCGGGGGCGGCAGCCTCACCGACTCCGACTCCTTCGAGCCGCGCGACGCGGACAAGGGCGACGTGGCCCGGATGATCCTCTACATGGCGGTCCGCTACGACGGGGGCGACGGCTTCGCCGACCTGGAGCCCAACGAGAAGGTCGGCAACGGCAGCAACCCGTACATCGGCAAGCTGTCCGTCCTCAAGCAGTGGAGCGACGAGGACCCGCCGAGCGCCTTCGAGGAGAAGCGCAACCAGGTCATCTACGACACCTACCAGCACAACCGCAACCCGTTCATCGACCACCCGGAGTGGGTCGACGCGATCTGGTAGAAGCACGACAGCGGTGAACCTGCCCCCGCACGGGGGAAGTTCACCGCTGTCCGGTGTCCGGCGCGGCCGCTCAGCCCAGGTGCGTGGGCGCGAACATCCGCAGCACCGCCGGGAGCACGACCACCGACGGCCCGGGTGCGGCCAGGGCCTTGGCCAGGTCCGCCTCCAGGGTCTCGGGAGACGTCCGCACGCCCGGTACCCCGAAGGACTCCGCCAGGGCCACGTAGTCAGGGCGGGTGAGTTCCGTCGCCGTGGCCTGGCCGAAGGCGTCCGTCATGTACTCGCGGAGGATGCCGTAGCCACCGTCGTCGACGATGAGCCACGTCACGGGGAGGCCGTACTGCTTCGCCGTCGCCAGTTCCGCGATGGAGTACAGGGCGCCCCCGTCGCCGGAGACCGCGAGGACCGGGCGGGTCGGATCGGCCGCCGCCGCGCCGAGGGCCGCGGGGAAGCCGTAGCCGAGGCCGCCGGCGCCCTGGGCCGAGTGCATGGTGTTGGAGCCGCGCGGGTCGAAGGCGGACCAGGCCCAGTAGGCGAGGATCGTCATGTCCCAGAAGGACGGGGAACCGGCGGGCAGGGCGCGGCGGACGGACGCCAACACGTCCTGTTCCAGGGCGAGTTCC
This sequence comes from Streptomyces seoulensis, assembly GCF_022846655.1. Lineage (NCBI taxonomy): Bacteria > Bacillati > Actinomycetota > Actinomycetes > Kitasatosporales > Streptomycetaceae > Streptomyces > Streptomyces seoulensis. Next base: position 1,008,531 of record NZ_AP025667.1, on the reverse strand, counting down.
TGACCCGCGATGCGGTCCGCGACGCGGGCCAGTACGTCCCGGACCCGGTCCGGCGCCGTGGCGTCGTCCCGCTCCGCCACCGTCTCCAGCAGGGCCTGCAGCGCCAGGCGGGCGTCCGCGTGGATGCCCAGCGCCGGGTGGTTGGACTCCAGCTTGCCGAGGTCGGCCTCGATCTGGATCACCCGGCCACGCGGCTTGAACGTGTGGTAGTTCGAGGAGAGTTCACCCAGGCCCGAGCCGACCACCAGCAGGACGTCGGCGTCCTCCAGGAGGTCCGTCATGTGGCGGTCCTCCAGCCAGGACTGGAGGGACAGCGGGTGCTCCCAGGGGAAGGCGCCCTTACCGCCGAAGGTGGTCACCACGGGGGCGTCCAGCTTCTCCGCGAGCTGCCGCAGCTTGCCCGAGGCGTCCGACCGTACGACTCCCCCGCCCGCGATGATCGCCGGACGCTCCGCCCTGGACAGCAGGTCGGCCGCGACCGCCGTGAGCTCGACGCGCGGGACCAGGTCCTCCGGGAGGGCGTCCGGCGCCGTCACCTGGGGCAGCGAGGTCTCCACGAGGAGGACGTCCTGCGGGATCTCCACCCACACCGGGCCGTGCGGGGCCGTGAGCGCGGACCGCCATGCCTCCGCGATCGCCGACGGGATCTGCGACTGCGTACGGACCGTGTGAACCGACTTCACCACGCCCCGGAACGACGCCGACTGGTCGGGGAGTTCGTGCAGATAACCGTGTCGACCACCGCCCAGCCCCGCCGTCGGGATCTGGCTGCTGATCGCCAGGACGGGCGCCGAGGCGGACGCCGCCTCCTGCAGGGCCGCCAGCGAGGTCAGCGCGCCCGGCCCGGTGGAGAGCAGCAGCGGTGCCGCCTCCCCGGTGATCCGGCCGTACGCGTCCGCCGCGAAGCCCGCGTTGTTCTCCACCCGTAGGCCGATGTAGCGCAGCGAGGAGCGGCGCAGCGCGTCGAACATGCCGAGCGCGTGCTGGCCGGGCAGGCCGAAGACGGTCGTCGCGCCCAGCCCGGCCAGGGTCTCCACGACCAGGTCGCCGCCGTTGCGCCCCGGCGGGGGATTCAGGGCCGCCTCCGTCTGCGCCTCGGTCGGGCGGAGTTCCAGGTCGTGGTCGTGCGTCACGTCGCTTACGCGTCCTTCCGGGCCGCCGCGATCTGACGGCTCATGATGGTGGTGAGTTCGTAGGCCGTGTGCGAGGCCGCGACCGAGGTGATCTCGGCGTGGTCGTAGGCCGGGGCGACCTCGACCACGTCGGCCGAGACCAGGTTGCAGGAGGCGAGGCCGCGCAGGATCTCCAGCAGCTCGCGGGAGGTCATGCCGCCCGCCTCGGGGGTGCCGGTGCCGGGGGCGTGGGCAGGGTCGAGGCAGTCGATGTCGATGGAGATGTACAGCGGGCGGTCGCCGATGCGCTGGCGGAGCTGGTCGGCGACCTCGTCGGCGCCCCGGCGGTAGACGTCCGCCGAGGTGACGATGCCGAAGCCCATCTTCTCGTCGTCGGTGAGGTCCTGCTTGCCGTACAGCGGGCCGCGGGTGCCCACGTGGGACAGCGCCTCGGTGTCGAGGATGCCCTCCTCCACCGCGCGGCGGAACGGCGTGCCGTGCGTGTACTCGGCGCCGAAGTAGGTGTCCCAGGTGTCCAGGTGCGCGTCGAAGTGCAGCAGCGCCACCGGGCCGTGCTTCTTGGCGACCGAGCGCAGCAGCGGCAGCGCGATGGTGTGGTCGCCGCCCAGCGTCATCAGGCGGGCGCCGGTGCCGAGCAGGTCGTCGGCGGCGGCCTCTATGGTGTCGACGGCCTCGTTGATGTTGAACGGGTTCACCGCGATGTCGCCGCCGTCCGCGACCTGCGCGAGGGCGAAGGGGGAGGCGTCCTGCGCGGGGTTGTACGGGCGCAGCAGCCGGGACGCCTCGCGGATGGCGTTGCCGCCGAAGCGGGCGCCCGGCCGGTACGAGACGCCGGAGTCGAACGGCACGCCGACCACGGCGACGTCGGCGCGGCCGACCTCGTCCAGGCGGGGCAGCCGGGCGAAGGTCGCGGGACCCGCGTAGCGCGGGACGCGGGAGGAGTCGACGGGCCCGCGGGGCGTCTCGGTGCTGCTCATCGTGAAATGCCTTCTTCCTTGCGCTTCGTCGCGCATGTACTGCTTTCCGTACGACTCTACTGGTGAGCCGGGACGGGTTCGGACGGGAGTTCGGGGGACTTGCCGGCGAGGCGGTCGCGCCAGGCGGCGAGGACGCGTTCGTCGGTGGGCTTCGTGGCCAGGGAGACCACGAGGTAGGCGGCGAGGGAGGCGAGCAGGCCGTAGTAGACGGGCTCGTTGGCGAGGATGCCGTAGCCCGCCATCAGGCCGATCACCGCGAGGCCGCCCACGATCACCGAGGCCAGCGCGCCCTGCACGGTGCCGCGCTTCCACAGCAGTCCGCCGAGGATGGGCACGAGCAGTCCGCCGACGAGGAGGTTGTACGCGACCGTGAGCGCCTCGACCACGTTGTTCAGCGCGATGGCGGTGCCGATCACGACGAGGCCCATGATCAGGATGAAGACACGGTTGCCCTTCACCTCGTCGTGCTCCTCGCCGCCGGGCCGCACCATCCCCCGCAGCCGGGACCAGATGTCGTTGTTGGCGACGGTCGCGCAGGCGATCAGGGCACCGGAGGACGTGGACATCACGGCGGCGAGGGCGGCGGCCAGCACCAGGCCCCGCACGCCGATGGGGAGTTCGTCCTTGACGATGGTGGCGAAGGCGTCGTCGGGGCTCGCGAGCTTGGGGTAGAGCACCTTGGCGGCGGTGCCGATCACCGCGCCGGCGACGGCGTAGACCAGGCAGTACGTGCCCGCCGCGGTGCCGCCCCACTTGGCGGTGCGGTCGTCACGGGCGGTGAACACGCGCTGCCAGATGTCCTGGCCGATCAGCATGCCGAAGGTGTAGATCAGCACATAGGTGAAGATCGTCTCGCCGCCGATGCCCAGCGGGTCGAAGTACGAGGTCGGCAGCTTCGCCTTCATCTCCGAGAAACCGCCCGCCTTGACCACGGCGATGGGCAGCAGCAGGAGCAGCACGCCGATGGTCTTCACCACGAACTGCACCATGTCGGTGAGCGTGATCGACCACATGCCGCCGAGGGTGGAGTAGGCGACGACGATCGAGCCGCCGAGGACGATCGCCAGGGTGCGGTTCATGTCGAACAGCACGTCGAAGATCGTGGCGTAGGCGATGGTCGAGGTGACCGCGAGCATCAGGGTGTACGCCCACATGACGACGCCGGAGATGACCCCGGCCCGGCCGCCGTAGCGCAGGTCCAGCATCTCGGAGACGGTGTAGACCTTCAGCCGGGCGATGCGGGCGGAGAAGAACACCGACAGGGCGAGCAGACCGAGGCCGATGGTGAAGACCATCCAGGCGCCGGAGAGGCCGTACTTGTAGCCGAGGCCGACCCCGCCGATGGTGGACGCGCCGCCGAGGACGATGGCGGCCATGGTGCCGGAGTACATGGCCGGACCCAGTCTGCGGCCGGCCACCAGGAACTCGCTCTTCGACTTGGCGCGGCGCATGCCCCACCAGCCCATGGCCAGCATCCCGGCGAGATAGACGACGATCACTGTGTAGTCGACGGCCATGGGCTGGGGCCCTCCTTCGCGCGCTTTTCCGGTGGCGTGTCGTGCTCTGGCGTGGGGGTGTCGACGGCAGCGGTTCGCGGGGACATCCGCCCGTACCCGCGGCTGCCGTTCCGCTAGACGATAGGTGGCCGGAAAGCGACTGCGAAGTGTACGTTTCATCCATATGAACGGGGCTGGCAGGAGGATGTGCACACCATGTCTGAGCCGATCGCGCCGGCCGTCCCGCCGACCCCGCCCGTGGCGCTCTCCGCGCTGCTGGCCCGCGAGGATCTTGGCCTGCGGCAGATCGCCGGTCCCCCGGCCCAGGACACGGTGATCCACTGGGCGCACACCTCGGAGATGGCCGACCCGTACCCCTATCTGCTGGGCGGCGAGCTGCTGCTGACGGCCGGGGTGCACGTGCCGGAGGCGGCCGGGGCGGATGGGGGCGCCCCCTGCTCGAGCGGAGTCGGGAGCTCGGGGGACTACTTCGAGGACTACGTGTCCCGGATCGTCGCGGCGGGCGGCGCCGCCCTCGGCTTCGGCCTGGCCCCGGTGCACGACACGGTGCCGCGCGCGCTGGTCGCCGCCTGCGAGGCGTACGGGCTCCCCCTGCTGGAGGTGCCGCCCCGGACCACGTTCTCCGGCATCGCCCGCGCGGTCTGGCAACTGATGGCACAGGCCCGCCTGGCCGAACTGCGCCGCGTCACGGAGGCCCAGCAGAGCCTGGCCGCCGCGGCCTCCCGCCCCGACCCGGTCCCTTCGGTCCTGCGCCAGCTCGCCCAGCGGCTCTCCGGGCAGGCCCTTCTCTACGGCCCCGACGGCACGGTGGTCGCGGGCGCGGGCCGCGCTCCGGTGCCCGGCACGCGGGAGGCGCTGCGGAAGCTGACGGGGGTGGTGCGGCCGGGAGGCGTCACGGAACCCGGTGCGCCCGCAGAGCAGTGCGGGCCCGGTGGCCAGGCGGGCGGACCCACCGCTCCGACCGCGTCCGGCGCCCCCGGCGACGGGTCCCCGGCCGCCCCGCCCGAGCCCGGCCCCGCCCGGGCCACCCCCGCCTCGGCCACCGACGCCCTCGCAGACACCCAGTTGACCGCCTACGCCCTCGGCGGCGGCAGCGGTTTCGTGCTCGGCGTGGCCACCAGGCGGCGCGAGCAGGCGGACCACACCATCGCCTCCGTCGCCGCCGTGCTGCTCTCCCTGCTGACCGGCGAGCACCAGAGCGGGGCGGGCGCGGCGCGCTCCTCGGCGCTGGTGCGGCTGCTGCTGGGGGCGGCCCCGGCGGAGGTGGCCGCGCTGCTGGGGGACGGCGGGCGGTGGCTGGTCGTGCACGCCCGCCCGGAGAACGGCACGCCGGACCCCATGGGCGCGGCCGCACTCGGCGCGGCGCTCGGTTCCCCCTTGATCGACCTGGACCGTGACGTCGTACGCGTCCTCGTGCCCGCCGAGCGGGAGCCGGCCGCGCAGCCCGGCTGGACGCTCGGCGTCGGCGCCCCCGCCGGCCCCGCCGACTGGCCGTCCGCCGACGCGCAGGCCGCCCGCGCGCTGGCCCGCGCCCGCGCCACCCGTGCCCCGCTGGTCCGGCACGGAGCCCGGCCGGGGCTGACGGACCTGGTGCCGCGCGCGGACGCGGAGGAGTACGCGCGGGTCCTCCTCGCACCGCTCGCCGCGGGCCCGGCGCTGACCGAGACTCTGCGCACCTGGCTCTCGCTGCACGGCAGTTGGGACCGCACCGCGGTGGCGCTGGACGTGCACCGCAACACCGTCCGCCAGCGCATCACCCGCTGCGCGGCCCTTCTGGACACGGATCTGGACGATCCGGACGTACGGATGGAGCTGTGGTTCGCCCTGCGTGACAACTAGATCATCAAGGTCCCCCGGAAGAGGGGCGTCCCGGAGACGGAGGATCGTTCGCTGCCCCACAATGGGGGGCATGCCGATATCCGGGACGCCCAGCCGTGCTCAGCTCGTCGACCATCTGGTGAGGACGCGGATCGCGGGGGACGTGGCCACGCCCCGCGAGAACAACCTCTCCCACTACCGCAGGCTGGCCAATGGCGACCGGCACTTCTGGCTCGGTCTGGAGCTGGGCGACAGGTGGACCGACGAGCAGGACGTGCTCGCGGTGATGGCCGAGCGGGTCGGTGTCGACGACGACGCCGAGCACCGGTACGGGCAGGACACCATCGACCCGGAGCTGACCGTGGCCGCGCTGGAGCGCCTCGCGCAGCGGCTGCGCAAGGCGGCCGAGGACCGGCAGCGGGTGCTGTTCGCCACCGGTCATCCCGGCGGCCTGCTGGACGTGCACCGGGCCACCGCCGCCGCGCTGCGCGCCGCGGGCTGCGAGATCGTGGTCATCCCGGAGCGGCTGCAGACGGACGAGGGGTACGTCATGCAGTTCGCCGACGTGGCCGTCCTGGAGCACGGCGCGACCCTGTGGCACACGCACTCCGGTGAGCCGATGCGCGCCATCCTCACGGGACTTGAGCGCGAGGGACGCGAGCTGCCGGACCTCGTCGTGGCCGACCACGGCTGGGCCGGGTACGCGGCGCAGCACGGCGTGGACGCGGTCGGGTACGCCGACTGCAACGACCCGGCGCTGTTCCTCGCCGAGGCCGAGGGCACCCTCCAAGTGGCGGTGCCGCTCGACGACCATGTGGTCAGCCCCCGGTACTACGACCCGATGACGGCGTATCTGCTGGACCAGGCCGGACTCGGCTGAGCCTGCCCCGAACGCGAGGTGCGGCCCCCGGAGGGACCGCACGTCTCGCTCAGGTTGCGGTGTTGTCAGCGACCGTGACCGCCGCCGCCGCCGTGGCCGCCACCGCCGTGACCGCCACCGCCATGGCCGCCACCGTAGCCGCCGCCATGACCGCCGCCGTAGCCGCCGCCGTGACCGTTGCCGTAGCCGCCGTGGCCGTAACCGCCGTGGCCGTAGCCACCCCAGTTGTTGTCGTAGTCACCCCAGTTGTTCCAGTTGTTGTTGTGGTGGTTGCCGTGACGACCCCAACCCCAGTCGTCGTCGTTCCACCAGCCTCGGTCGTTGTACCTGTTGTGGTGACCGTCCCGGTAGTCCCGGTCGTAGGAGCTGTGGTGGCCGTTCTGGGTCGCCGAAGCGGTGCCCGCGGCGCCCACCGCTGCTCCGCCGGCCAGCAGCAGGCCGGTTGCGGACAGGGCGACAAGACGCCTCGCGCGCGTTGATCGCATGAGAAATTACCTTCCATCTCCATCGTCTCTCGCGATCCCGATCTGGGTGCGAGGGTGGATGGCCGTCACCGCGAAGAGGAAGATTGCGGCACGGTCTTCAGGTGTCACCGCAGTGTGCTGAGCGGCACGATCGAGCTCCGCCGACGCCTTACAGACCACCTGTGCGCATTCACGCCATCAAGTGCTGCGGCTGAGGTCCTCGAATCCGGAATCCTCGTCGCCGGGCAAGCCGTGTGCTGCGGCCTTCACTCATGAAGCCTAGTCCCGGATGCGTCGCGCGTCCTGTTGAGCGGTCTACTGAGTGACGAGCCCTCGCAGGCGCCACCCGCACGGCGCGGGGGCCCTCGCGTCCGAGGGCGCCGGGAGCCCCGCGGAGGGGATCATCTCCGGCGCCCGGCAATGGACTTGACGCCTCAGCGCGGTACGCGGACCACGCCCTCCTGGACGACGGAGATGGCGAGAGAGCCGTCCCGTGTGTAGATCCGGGCCTGGCCCAGACCCCGGCCGCCGTGCGCGGAGGGTGACTCCTGGTCGTACAGCAGCCACTCGTCGGCGCGGAAGGGGCGGTGGAACCACATCGCGTGGTCCAGGGAGGCCCCGACCACGTCCCCGACGGCCCAGCCGCCGCGCCCGTGGGCGAGCAGCACCGAGTCGAGCAGGGTCATGTCGGAGACGTAGGTGGCGAGGACGACGTGCAGCAGGGGGTCGTCGTCCAGCTTGCCGTTGGCGCGGAACCAGACCTGGCTGTGCGGCTCGCGCGGGGCGCCGAACTCGCCGTAGGGCGGCTCGTCCACGTACCGCAGGTCGATCGCCTCGCGGGCCTCCAGGAAGCGCTCCACGACCTCGGGGTCGAGGTGGGCGTAGCCGCGCAGGCGTTCCTGGGAGGTGGGCAGGGTGGCCGGGTCGGGCGCCGGCGGCATGGGCGCCTGGTGGTCGAGGCCGTCCTCGTACGTCTGGAAGGACGCGGAGAGATGGAAGATCGGCTTGCCGTGCTGGACGGCGACCACGCGGCGGGTGGTGAAGGAGCGGCCGTCACGGATGCGGTCGACGCTGTAGACGATCGGCGCGCCGGGGTCGCCGGTGCGCAGGAAGTACGCGTGCAGCGAGTGGGCGGCACGGTCGGCGGGGACCGTGCGCCCCGCCGCGACCAGCGCCTGTGCGGCGACCTGGCCGCCGAAGACGCGGGGGATGACGGCGGAGCGGGACTGCCCGCGGTAGATGTCCTCCTCGATCCGCTCGAGGTCGAGCAGATCGAGGAGGTCCTGAAGTGCCTGGCTCATGTCGTGTAGTTGTACCGGCCAGTCATTGCGGGGGCCTTACAGGCCCATGTCCTTGGCGATGATCGACTTCATGATCTCGCTGGTGCCGCCGTAGATGCGGTTGACCCGGTTGTCCGCGTACAGGCGGGCGATCGGGTACTCGTTCATGTAGCCGTAGCCGCCGTGGAGCTGGAGGCAGCGGTCGATCACGCGGTGGGCGACCTCGGTGCAGAACAGCTTGGCGGAGGCGGCCTCGGCGGGGGTCAGCTCGCCGGCGTCCAGCGCCTCGGTCGCGCGGTCGGCGACGGCCTCGGCGGCGTCCACCTCGGCCTGGCAGGCGGCCAGCTCGAACTTGGTGTTCTGGAAGTGGGACACCGGCTTGCCGAAGACCGTGCGGTCCTGCACGTAGTTCTTGGCGAAGCGGACGGCGGCCTTGGCCTGGGCGTAGGCGCCGAAGGCGATGCCCCAGCGCTCGGAGGCCAGGTTGTGGCCGAGGTAGTAGAAGCCCTTGTTCTCCTCGCCGAGCAGGTCCTCGACGGGGACCTTGACGTCCACGAAGGCGAGTTCGGCGGTGTCGGAGGTCTTCAGACCGAGCTTGTCCAGCTTGCGGCCCACCGAGTAGCCCTCGGACTTGGTGTCCACGGCGAAGAGGGAGATGCCGAACCGGCGGTCGTCCTCCTTCGGGGCGGAGGTGCGGGCGCAGACGATGACCTTGTCGGCGTGCACACCGCCGGTGATGAAGGTCTTGGCGCCGTTGAGGACGTAGTGCGTGCCGTCCTCGGAGAGCTTGGCGGTGGTCTTCATGCCCGCGAGGTCCGAGCCGGTGCCCGGCTCGGTCATCGCGATGGCCCACATCTCCTCGCCGGTGACGAACTTCGGCAGGAAACGCTTCTTCTGCTCGTCCGTGGCCAGCATCTTGATGTAGGGCAGGGCGAGCAGGACGTGCACGCCGGAGCCGCCGAACTGGACGCCCGCGCGGGCGGTCTCCTCGTACAGGACGGCCTCGAACTTGTGGCTGTCCATGCCGGCACCACCGAACTCCTCGGGGACGTTGATCCCGAAGATGCCCAGCTCGCCGAGCTTGTAGTAGAAGTCCCGCGGCGCCTGACCGGCCGCGAACCACTCGTCGTAGACCGGCACGACCTCGGCCTCGATGAAGGCCCGAAGGGTCTCCCGGAACGCCTCGTGATCCTCACTGAAAACCGTACGGCGCACGCCGCCACCTCCACGTACCTCGGCATGACATCGAGCATGTCTAAGCGCTTGCTCAACCGAAGGTACCGGCGAGTACGTTCACCCGTCCAGGGTGAGCTTCCCCACCCCGGACGACTGCCGGTTCCCGGCCTTGCCCTACCGCCCGAAGTCGGCGGTGTCGATCAGCCAGGGGGCCGAAGGGGACGGTGCGTGACGCTTCGGCCGGAGCGTACCGAGGGGAAGGCCGCCGAGACCCGCCGTCAGGCGCCCGCCGCCGCGAACGCCCCCCGTGCCATCCGGTGCAGCAGCGCCGCCGTCACCGTTCGGCCCGGAAGGGTGCCGGCCCGGCCGAGGTGGGGGGTGGAGTTGAGGAGGCCGAAGACGGAGTGGACCGCGGAGCGGGCGGCGGGCTCCGTGAGGGCCGGGTAGACCTCGCGGACGACGCCGACCCAGAGTTCGACGTACTGGCGCTGGAGCTGGCGGACCAGCTTGCGGTCGCTGTCGCGCAGCCGGTCCAGCTCGCGGTCGTGGAGGGTGATCAGGGGGCGGTCGTCCAGGGCGAAGTCGATGTGGCCCTCGATGAGGGAGTCCAGCACCTCGGAGGCGCCCGCGTGGCCGTCCGTCTCCGCCAGGCGGCGGCGCGCCCCGGTGAGGAGCTGGCCGCTGATGCCCACCAGCAGCTCCGCGAGCATCGCGTCCTTGCCGGGGAAGTGCCGGTACAGGCCGGGGCCGCTGATGCCGACCGCCGCCCCTATCTCGTCCACGCCCACGCCGTGGAACCCGCGCTCGGCGAAGAGGCGGGCGGCCTCCCTGAGGATCTGCTGCCGCCTGGTCGGGGCGTCGGTTCTGCTGGCCATGCGGTTCATTCTAGACAGGGAGGTTAGCGGTCGTTAACCTGAGGGAAATGCGTTAACGCTCATTAACAAGGTGAGGGGTTCGCAGGATGCACGAGGCACCGGAGCTGACGAGCGCGGCGGATCCCGCGTCGGAGGCGTGGCGGGCCAATGAACGGGCCCATCTCGCCCTCGGCGAGGAGCTGCGCGCCAAGCTGGCGTCAGCGGCCCTCGGCGGCGGGGAGAAGGCGCGCGCCCGGCACACCGCGCGCGGCAAGCTGCTGCCGAGGGACCGGGTGGACGCCCTGCTCGATCCCGGCTCCCCCTTCCTGGAGCTGGCCCCCCTCGCGGCCGACGGGATGTACGACGGCCAGGCCCCGGCCGCCGGGGTGATCGCCGGGATCGGCCGGGTCAGCGGCCGCGAGTGCGTGATCGTCGCCAACGACGCGACCGTCAAGGGCGGCACGTACTACCCGATGACGGTGAAGAAGCACCTGCGCGCCCAGGAGGTGGCCCTCGACAACCGCCTGCCCTGCGTCTACCTGGTGGACTCCGGCGGCGCCTTCCTGCCCATGCAGGACGAGGTCTTCCCCGACCGCGACCACTTCGGCCGCATCTTCTACAACCAGGCCCGCATGTCCGCGGCCGGCATCCCGCAGATCGCCGCCGTCCTCGGCTCCTGCACGGCCGGCGGCGCGTACGTCCCGGCGATGAGCGACGAGGCGGTGATCGTCCGCGACCAGGGCACGATCTTCCTCGGCGGCCCCCCGCTGGTGAAGGCCGCCACCGGCGAGGTCGTGACGGCGGAGGAGCTGGGCGGCGGCGAGGTCCACTCCCGTGTCTCCGGCGTCACCGACCACCTCGCGGAGGACGACGCGCACGCGCTGAGGATCGTGCGGAACATCGTCGCCACCCTCCCCGCCCGCAACGACGCCCCCTGGGAGGTGACGGCGGCCGTCGAGCCGAAGGTCGACCCCTTCGGGCTGTACGGCGCGGTCCCGGTCGACTCCCGCACCCCCTACGACGTCCGCGAGATCATCGCCCGCGTGGTGGACGGCTCGCGGTTCAGCGAGTTCAAGTCCGAGTTCGGGCAGACCCTGGTCACCGGCTTCGCCCGTATCCACGGCCACCCGGTCGGCATCGTCGCCAACAACGGCATCCTGTTCTCCGAGTCCGCCCAGAAGGGCGCGCACTTCATCGAGCTGTGCGACCAGCGCGGCATCCCGCTGGTCTTCCTCCAGAACATCTCCGGCTTCATGGTCGGCAGGGACTACGAGGCGGGCGGCATCGCCAAGCACGGCGCGAAGATGGTCACCGCGGTGGCCTGCACGCGCGTGCCGAAACTGACGGTGGTCGTCGGCGGCTCGTACGGCGCGGGCAACTACTCGATGTGCGGCCGCGCCTACTCCCCCCGCTTCATGTGGATGTGGCCCGGCGCCAAGATCTCCGTCATGGGCGGCGAGCAGGCCGCCTCGGTGCTCGCCACGGTCAAGCGGGACCAGATGGAGGCGCGCGGCGAGGAGTGGCCCGCCGAGGACGAGGACGCCTTCAAGGCCCCGATCCGCGCGCAGTACGAGGGCCAGGGCAGCGCCTACTACGCCACGGCCCGCCTCTGGGACGACGGTGTGATCGACCCGCTCCAGACCCGTCAGGTGCTCGGACTCGCCCTGACCGCCTGTGCCAACGCGCCGCTGGGAGAGCCCCGGTTCGGCGTCTTCCGGATGTGAGAGGGAGGGGAACTTCCGTGTTCGACACAGTGCTGGTCGCCAACCGGGGCGAGATCGCCGTACGGGTCGTCCGTACGCTCCGTGCGCTCGGCGTGCGCTCGGTGGCGGTCTTCTCCGACGCCGACGCCGACGCGCGGCACGTCCGGGAGGCCGACACGGCCGTCCGGATCGGCCCCGCCCCGGCTTCGGAGAGCTATCTGTCGGTGGAGCGGCTGCTGGAGGCCGCCGCCCGCACCGGCGCCCAGGCCGTCCACCCCGGCTACGGCTTCCTCGCCGAGAACGCCGGCTTCGCGCGCGCCTGCGAGGAGGCGGGGCTCGTCTTCATCGGGCCGTCCGCCGACGCCATCGCCCTGATGGGCGACAAGATCCGGGCCAAGGAGACGGTGCGGGCGGCCGGGGTGCCGGTCGTGCCGGGGTCCAGCGGCAGCGGGCTCACCGACGCCGAACTGGCCGACGCCGCCCGCGAGATCGGGATGCCGGTGCTGCTCAAGCCCTCGGCGGGCGGCGGCGGCAAGGGCATGCGCCTGGTGCGGGACGAGAGCGCGCTGGCCGAGGAGATCGCGGCCGCCCGCCGCGAGGCCCGCGCCTCCTTCGGCGACGACACCCTGCTGGTTGAGCGGTGGATCGACCGCCCGAGGCACATCGAGATCCAGGTGCTCGCCGACGGCCACGGAAACGTGGTCCACCTCGGCGAGCGCGAGTGCTCGCTCCAGCGGCGCCACCAGAAGATCATCGAGGAGGCGCCGAGCGTGCTCCTTGACGAGGCGACGCGCGCCGCGATGGGCGAGGCGGCCGTGCAGGCGGCCCGTTCGTGCGGGTACCGGGGCGCGGGCACGGTGGAGTTCATCGTGCCGGGCAACGACCCGTCCTCGTACTACTTCATGGAGATGAACACCCGCCTCCAGGTCGAGCACCCGGTCACCGAGCTGATCACCGGCCTCGACCTGGTCGAGTGGCAGCTCCGGGTCGCCGCCGGTGAGCCGCTGGGCTTCGCCCAGGAGGACGTGACCCTGACCGGGCACGCGGTGGAGGCCCGCATCTGCGCCGAGGACCCCTCCCGCGGCTTCCTCCCCTCGGGCGGCACGGTCCTGCTGCTGGCCGAGCCCCAGGGCGACGGGGTCCGCACCGACTCCGGGCTCAGCGAGGGCACCGAGGTCGGCAGCCTGTACGACCCGATGCTGTCCAAGGTGATCGCCTACGGCCCCGACCGCGCGACCGCCCTGCGCAAGCTGCGCGCCGCCCTGGCGGAGACGGTCACGCTGGGCGTCCCGACCAACGCGGGCTTCCTGCGCAGGCTGCTGGCGCACCCCGCGGTGGTCGCGGGCGAGCTGGACACCGGGCTGGTGGAGCGCGCGGTGGACGACCTGATCCCGGACGAGGTCCCGGAGGAGGTCTACGAGGCTGCGGCGGCCGTACGCCTGGAGGAGCTGCGCCCCACGGGCGACGGCTGGGTGGACCCCTTCTCGGTGCCGGACGGCTGGCGGCTGAGCGGGACCCCGAAGCCGGTGTCGTTCCCGCTGCGTGTCGCGGGACTCGAACCCGTCACCCGGGCCGCCCGCGCTGCCGAGGTCACCGACGACCGGGTGACCGTGACCCTGGACGGCGTCCGCCACACCTTCCGCCGCGCCGCCGACTGGCTCGGGCGGGACGGTGACGCCTGGCAGGTGCGCGACCACGACCCGGTCGCCGCCTCGCTGAGCCGCTCCGCGCACGCGGGCGCCGACTCGCTGACCGCGCCCATGCCGGGCACGGTGACGGTGGTGAAGGTGGCCGTGGGCGACGTGGTCGAGGCCGGGCAGAGCCTGCTGGTGGTGGAGGCGATGAAGATGGAGCACGTCGTCTCCGCCCCGCACGCGGGCACGGTCGCCGAACTCGACGTGACGCCCGGCAGCACGGTCGCCATGGACCAGGTGCTGGCCGTCATCGCGCCGAAGGAGCCGAAGGGGGAGACGGAATGAGCGCGCTGCCCATGGTCGTCCCCGAGCCCGGCCTGCCCGCGCGGGTCCGTATCCACGAGGTGGGCGCGCGGGACGGGCTGCAGAACGAGAAGACGGCCGTACCGACCAAGGTGAAGGCGGAGTTCATCCGCCGGCTGCGCGAGGCGGGCCTGACCACCATCGAGGCGACCAGCTTCGTGCACCCCAAGTGGGTGCCCCAACTGGCGGACGCCGAGGAGCTTTTCCCGCAGCTTTCCGATGTGGACGCCGAACTCCCGGTGCTGGTGCCCAACCAGCGCGGCCTGGACCGGGCGCTGGCGCTCGGGGCCCGCCGCATCGCTGTGTTCGCCAGCGCGACGGAGTCCTTCGCCAAGGCCAACCTCAACCGCACGGTGGACGAGTCGCTGGCCGTGTTCGAGCCGGTGGTACGGCAGGCGAAGGACGCGGGCGCCCATGTGCGCGGCTATGTGTCGATGTGCTTCGGCGACCCCTGGGAGAGCGAGGTACCGCTCCCCCAGGTGGTCCGGGTGTGCGCGGCCCTGAGGGACATGGGCTGCGACGAACTGAGCCTCGGCGACACCATCGGCGTCGCCACCCCCGGCCAGGTCCGCGCCCTGCTCACCCTGCTGAACGAGGCGGGCCTGCAGACGGCCGGACTGGGCGTCCACTTCCACGACACGTACGGCCAGGCGCTCGCCAACACCTACGCGGCGCTCCAGCACGGCGTCACCACCGTCGACGCCTCCGCGGGCGGCCTCGGCGGCTGCCCGTACGCCAAGTCCGCCACCGGCAACCTCGCCACCGAGGACCTGGTCTGGATGCTGCGCGGCCTCGGCATCGAGACCGGGGTCGACCTCGAAGCGCTGACCGCCACCAGCGTCTGGATGGCGGGCCACCTGGGCCGCCCGAGCCCCTCCCGCACCGTCCGCGCCCTCGGTAACACGACACAGCCCGACAAGGACCAGTGATCAGCATGGACCACCGCCTCAGCTCCGAGCTGGAGGAACTCCGCCGCACGGTGGAGGAGTTCGCGCACGACGTCGTGGCGCCGAAGATCGGCGACTTCTACGAGCGGCACGAGTTCCCGTACGAGATCGTCCGCGAGATGGGCCGCATGGGCCTGTTCGGGCTGCCGTTCCCGGAGGAGTACGGCGGGATGGGCGGCGACTATCTGGCGCTGGGCATCGCGCTGGAGGAACTGGCCCGGGTCGACTCCTCGGTGGCCATCACCCTGGAGGCGGGCGTCTCGCTGGGGGCCATGCCGATCCACCTGTTCGGCACCGAGGAGCAGAAGGCCGAGTGGCTGCCCCGGCTGTGCGCGGGCGAGATCCTGGGCGCGTTCGGGCTGACCGAGCCGGACGGCGGATCGGACGCGGGCGCGACCCGTACGACGGCCCGCCTCGACCCGGACACCGACGAATGGGTCATCAACGGCACCAAGTGCTTCATCACCAACTCCGGGACCGACATCACCGGCCTGGTGACGGTCACGGCGGTCACCGGCCGCAAGCCGGACGGCAAGCCGCTGATCTCCTCGATCATCGTCCCCTCGGGCACCCCCGGCTTCACCGTCGCCGCCCCCTACTCCAAGGTCGGCTGGAACGCCTCGGACACCCGCGAGCTGTCCTTCCAGGACGTCCGTGTCCCCGCCGCCAACCTGTTGGGCGAGGAGGGCCGCGGCTACGCCCAGTTCCTGCGCATCCTCGACGAGGGCCGCATCGCCATCGCCGCGCTGGGCACCGGGCTCGCGCAGGGCTGTGTGGACGAGTCGGTGCGGTACGCCAAGGAGCGGCAGGCGTTCGGCCGGCCGATCGGCGCCAACCAGGCCATCCAGTTCAAGCTGGCCGACATGGAGATGAAGGCGCACACCGCCCGCCTCGCCTGGCGGGACGCGGCGGCCCGGCTGGTGGCGGGCGAGCCGTTCAAGAAGGAGGCGGCCATCGCCAAGCTGTACTCCTCCACGGTCGCCGTGGACAACGCCCGCGAAGCCACCCAGATCCACGGCGGCTACGGCTTCATGAACGAGTACCCGGTGGCCCGCATGTGGCGCGACTCCAAGATCCTGGAGATCGGCGAGGGCACGAGCGAGGTCCAACGCATGCTGATCGCCCGCGAGTTGGGCCTGACCGGCTGAGAGCGGCCTGACGCGGGGGCGCAAGACGGCGTCCCCGCGTGATGCCTGATGTCGGCGGGGAGGTGCCGGGACAGGGTCCTGGCCCGCGGCCGACCCCCAGGGCGCCGCCGCGGCGATCGCCAAGGCGTTCGCGTCCTGGAAGGACTCCGAGCAGGGCTACGCGTCCGTCTACGACGTCTACGGCAACGCCATGGTGACGAACTACAAGTTCTGAGACCGGGCGCGATCGTCCGCCTACCCCTGGACAACTGGCAAGGTTAGGCTAACCTTGCCACGAACCAGTCCGGCGGGCGATCAGCCCTGGTCGAAAGCAGCGCACCCATGTCCCACACCCGTGCCACCCACCTCACCCGTCGCGGCATCCTCGCCGCGGGCGGTGCCCTCGGTCTCGGCGCCGCGCTCGCCGCGTGCGGTGACGACAAGGGCAAGAGTGGCTCCGAGGGGCAGGCGAAGCCGGGCAAGGCCGGCGCGTGGAGCTTCAAGGACGACCGCGGCCAGACCGTGAAGCTGGACTCGGTGCCCACGAAGATCGTCGCGTTCACCGGTGTCGCCGCCGCCCTGTACGACTACGGCATCGAGGTCAAGGGCGTCTTCGGCCCGACGAAGACCAAGGACGGCAAGGCCGATGTGCAGGCCGGCGACATGGACGTCAGCAAGCTGACCGTCTTCGGCAACGTCTTCAACCAGTTCAACGTCGAGCAGTACGCGGCCTTCGCCCCCGAGGTCCTCATCACCACGACCTTCGACCCCAAGGGCGTGCTGTGGTACGTGCCGCTGGAGTCCGCCGAGAAGATAGCCGAGCTGGCCCCCAGCGTCGCCGTCTCCGTCTACGACCGCCCGCTCACCGGCCCGCTCCAGCGCATGTGGGAGCTGGCGGAGTCCCTCGGCGCCGACACGAAGTCGGCCAAGGTCGTGGACGCCAAGAAGCGCTTCGAGGCGGCCGCGGCCCGGCTGCGCAAGGCGGCCAAGTCCCGCCCCGAGATCAAGGTGATGGCCGGCTCGGCCGCGCAGGACGCGTTCTACGTCTCCGGCACCAACCTCTCCGCGGACCTGGAGTACTTCAAGTCCCTCGGCGTGAAGTTCGTCGAGCCCTCGGAGGCGGCCAAGAAGCCCACCGGCGGCTGGTTCGAGACCCTGAGCTGGGAGAACGTCGACAAGTACCCGGCCGACATCATCATCATGGACGACCGCTCCTCGACCATCCAGCCCGCCGACATCACCAAGGCCACCTGGAAGAAGCTGCCCGCCGTCAAGGCCGGCCAGGTCATCCCCCGCTCCGCCGAGCCGATCCTGTCCTACGACAAGTGCGCCCCGCTGCTGGAGAACCTCGCCAAGGCCATCGAGACGGCCAAGAAGGTCGGCTAGCACCTGCCCATCTGAACCCTTCCTGACGTTCAGGAGCCCCGTATGACGACGGCCGTAGCCGCCCCGTTCCGTTTCTTCGCCCTTTCGGTGACCCGGACGAGGCGGCTCGGTCCGTCTCTGCTCCGCGTCACCTTCACCGGTCCCGCTCTGAGCGAGTTCCACTCCGAGGGCCGCGACCAGTCCCTCTCGCTGTTCCTGCCGCAGCCGGGCCAGAGCGAACCCGTGGTCCCGCTGGAACTGGGCGACGACTGGTGGCACGGCTGGCGTGAACTCCCGGACGACGTGCGGGCGGTGATGCGCTCGTACACCCTGCGGGCGCTGCGGCGCGACCCGGACGAGATCGACATCGACTTCGCGCTGCACGGCACCGAGCCCGGCGCCCCGGTCCCGGCCGGGCCCGCCTCCCGCTGGGCGGCCGGGGCCGTGGCGGGCGACCGGGTGCTGCTGCTCGGTCCGGCCCTCGCCGACAACCGCGCCATCCGCTTCCGGCCGCCGGAGGACACCGACCTGATCGTGCTGTGGGGCGACGAGACGGCCGTACCGGCCGCGACCGCCGTCCTGGAGTCGCTGCCGGCGTCCGCCCGCGTGCACGCCTGGCTGGAGGTGCCGCACGCCGGGGACATCCAGGACGTGCGGACCGCGGCGGACGCCCGGATCACCTGGCTGGTGCGGCACGAGGGCGCCCCCTCGGCCGTGGACGCGATGCGCGCGGCCGGACTGCCCACGCACACGAGCCCGTACGTCTGGCTCGCGGGCGAGGCCGGCCAGGTACGGGAGCTGCGGCGGCACTTCGTCGGCGAGCGCGGCACCGACCGGCGGCGCGTCACCTTCGTCGGCTACTGGCGGCGGGGGCTGACGGAAGAACAGCTACGCGCGAGCGCCGCGTAGGGAGCGACTGGAGCGCCCCCCTGGAGTGACGTGCGTCACCGAAGAGGTGTGATTAGAGATCTTCAACTTAGGTTAGGCTTACCTAAGTTGAAGCCGCGGAACTTCACTCCCCTCGTGTTTTCCCTCGGAGGACCCCCTCATGCGCTCGCACCTGCTCAATGGCCTCACCGCGGAGACGTACCGCCGCTCCGTGACCGAAGGAGTAGAGCGGGTGGCGGCCAGACTCGCCACCGCCGCAAGCCCGTTCACCGGCATCACCGTCGACGACCTCGCTCCCCGCGTCGACTCCGTCGATCTCGACCGGCCGCTCGGCGACACCGCCGCCGCGCTGGACGAGCTGGAGGAGGTCTACCTCCGCGACGCCGTCTACTTCCACCACCCCCGCTACCTCGCCCACCTCAACTGCCCGGTCGTCATCCCGGCGGTGGTCGGCGAGGCCGTGCTCTCCGCGGTCAACTCCTCCCTGGACACCTGGGACCAGTCGGCCGGGGGCACGCTCATCGAGCGGAAACTGATCGACTGGACCAACGCCCGCATCGGCCTCGGCCCCGCCGCCGACGGCGTGTTCACCTCCGGCGGCACCCAGTCCAACCTCCAGGCCCTGCTGCTGGCCCGCGAGGAGACCAAGGCCGAGTCCTTCGGCCGACTGCGGATCTTCACCTCCGAGGTCAGCCACTTCAGCGTCAAGAAGTCCGCCAAACTCCTCGGCCTCGGACCGGACTCGGTCGTCGTCATCCCGGCCGACCACGACAAGCGGATGCACACCCTCGCGCTCGCCCACGAGCTGGAGCGCTGCGTCCAGGACGGCCTGGTCCCGATGGCCGTCGTCGCCACCGCGGGCACCACCGACTTCGGCTCCATCGACCCGCTCCCCGAAATCGCGGAACTCTGCGCGCAGTTCGATGTGTGGATGCACGTGGACGCCGCCTACGGCTGCGGACTGCTCACCTCGCTGAAGCACCGGAGGCGCATCGACGGCATCGAGCGCGCCGACTCGGTCACCGTCGACTACCACAAGTCCTTCTTCCAGCCGGTGAGTTCCTCCGCCGTGCTGGTCCGGGACGCGGCCACCCTGCGGCACGCCACCTACCACGCGGACTACCTGAACCCCCGCCGCATGGTGCAGGAGCGCATCCCCAACCAGGTCGACAAGTCCCTCCAGACCACCCGCCGCTTCGACGCGCTCAAGCTGTGGATGACGCTGCGCGTGATGGGCGCCGACGGCATCGGCGAACTCTTCGACGAGGTCTGCGAACTGGCCCAGGAGGGCTGGCGGCTGCTCGCCGCCGACCCGCGCTACGACGTGGTCGTCGCGCCCTCGCTGTCCACCCTGGTCTTCCGCTACATCCCGGCGACCGTCACCGACCCGGCCGAGATCGACCGCGCCAACCTCTACGCCCGCAAGGCCCTGTTCGCCTCCGGCGACGCCGTGGTCGCGGGCACCAAGGTCGGCGGCCGCCACTACCTGAAGTTCACCCTGCTCAACCCCGAGACCACGGCCGACGACATCGCCGCCGTCCTCGACCTGATCGCCGGCCACGCCGAGCAGTACCTGGGAGAGTCCCTTGACCGCGCTTCCTGAAGCCAGCCCCGTCCTTGACTTCGTGGGGATCGGCCTCGGCCCCTTCAACCTCGGCCTGGCCTGCCTCACCGAGCCCATCGAGGAGCTGAACGGCGTCTTCCTCGACTCCAAGCCCGACTTCGAGTGGCACGCCGGGATGTTCCTGGACGGCGCCCACCTCCAGACGCCGTTCATGTCGGACCTGGTCACCCTGGCCGACCCGACCTCGCCCTACTCCTTCCTCAACTACCTGAAGGAGAAGGGCCGGCTGTACTCGTTCTACATCCGGGAGAACTTCTACCCGCTGCGCGTCGAGTACGACGACTACTGCCGCTGGGCCGCGAACAAGCTGACCAGCGTCCGCTTCGGCACCACGGTCACCGAAGTGACGTACGAGGACGGCGTGTACGCGGTGCACACCGACGCCGGTGACACCTACCGCGCCACGCACCTGGTGCTCGGTACCGGCACCCCGCCGTACATCCCGGAGGCGTGCGAGGGCCTGGGCGGCGACTTCATCCACAACTCCCGCTACCTGGCGAACAAGGCGGAGCTGCAGAAGAAGCGCTCCATCACCCTGGTCGGCAGCGGGCAGTCGGCGGCGGAGATCTACCAGGACCTGCTGAGCGAGATCGACGTCCACGGCTACCAGCTCAACTGGGTCACCCGCTCCCCGCGCTTCTTCCCGCTGGAGTACACCAAGCTCACGCTGGAGATGACCTCGCCGGAGTACGTCGACTACTTCCACGCGCTCCCCGAGGACACCCGCTACCGGATCACCGCCCAGCAGAAGGGCCTGTTCAAGGGCATCGACGGCGAGCTGATCAACGAGATCTTCGACCTGCTCTACCAGAAGAACCTCGGCGGCCCGGTCCAGACCCGCCTGCTCACCAACTCCTCGCTGAACAGCGCCTCTTACGACCACGGCACGTACACCCTCTCCCTCCGCCAGGAGGAGCAGGGCAAGGACTACGAGCTGTCCAGCGAGGGCCTGGTGCTGGCCACCGGCTACCAGTACCGCGAGCCGGAGTTCCTGAAGCCGGTCCGCGACCGCCTGCGCTACGACACCCACGGCAACTTCGACCTGGCCCGCAACTACGCCATCGACGTCACCGGCCGGGGCGTCTTCCTCCAGAACGCCGGCGTCCACACCCACAGCATCACCAGCCCCGACCTGGGCATGGGTGCCTACCGCAACGCCTACATCATCCGCGAGCTGCTCGGCTCGGAGTACTACCCGGTCGAGAAGACCATCGCTTTCCAGGAGTTCGCCGTATGACCTTCACGATCCGCCCGCTCGACCCCCTGAAGGACGCGCGCCTGGTGCACGGCTGGGTGACCGACCCGAAGGCCGCGTTCTGGATGATGCAGGACGCCCGGCTGGTGGACGTCGAGCGTGCCTACATGGAGATCGCGGCCGACGAGCACCACCACGCCTTCCTCGGTCTGGACGACGGGGTGCCGGTGTTCCTGATGGAGAGCTACGACCCCGCGCACCGCGAGCTGGCCGGGCTGTACGAGGCGCAGCCGGGCGATGTCGGCATGCACTTCCTGGTGGCGCCCACCGACAGGCCCGTGCACGGGTTCACCCGGCGGGTCATCACCGCCGTGATGGCCCACCTGTTCGCGGACCCGCGCACCCTGCGCGTGGTCGTGGAGCCCGATGTGCGCAACACGGCCGTGCACGCGCTGAACGAGGCCGTCGGGTTCGTGCCCGAGGGCGAGATGGAGAAGCCGGAGAAGCGGGCCTTGCTGAGTTTCTGCACGCGGGAGAAGTTCGAGGCGGCGACGGGGGTCGTGGCATGACCCTGACCGACTCCGTGGCCCACCTCTCCCCCGAGCGCTGGGAGAAGGCCAACCGCCTGCTGATCCGCAAGGCCCTCGCCGAGTTCGCGCACGAGCGGCTGCTCACGCCCGAGCCGGACGGGGAGGAGCGGTACGTCGTCCGCGGTGACGACGAGCTCACCTCGTACCGCTTCTCCGCCGTCCGCCGGGGCCTGGACCACTGGCAGGTGGACGCCGACTCCATCACCCGGCACCGCGAGGGCGCCGAACTGCCACTCGCCGCGCTGGACTTCTTCATCGAGCTGCGGGAGACCCTCGGGCTGAGCGAGGAGATCCTGCCGGTCTACCTGGAGGAGATCTCCTCCACCCTGTCCGGCACCTGCTACAAGCTGACCAAGCCCCGCGTGAGCGCGAAGGAACTGGCCGGCGGCTCGTTCCAGGACATCGAGACCGGGATGACCGAGGGCCACCCGTGCTTCGTGGCCAACAACGGCCGCCTCGGCTTCGGCGTGCACGAGTACCTGGCGTACGCGCCGGAGGCGGCGAGCCCGGTCAAGCTGGTGTGGCTGGCCGCCCACCGCTCGCGCGCCGCGTTCACCGCCGGCGCGGGCGTCGAGTACGAGGAGTTCTTCCGGCGCGAGCTGGGCGAGGCGACCCTGGAGCGGTTCCGGGGCGTGCTCACCGGGCAGGGCCTGGACGCGGACGACTACCTGCTGATCCCGGTCCACCCCTGGCAGTGGTGGAACAAGCTCAGCGTGACCTTCGCGGCCGAGGTGGCCCGGCGCAACCTGGTGTGCCTGGGCGAGGGCGACGACGAGTACCTGGCCCAGCAGTCCATCCGGACGTTCTTCAACCGGACGCACCCGGAGAAGAGTTACGTCAAGACGGCGCTGTCCGTGCTCAACATGGGCTTCATGCGCGGTCTGTCGGCCGCGTACATGGAGGCGACCCCGGCGATCAACGACTGGCTGGCCCGGCTGATCGAGAACGACCCGGTGCTCGCGGCGACCGGCCTCACGATCATCCGCGAGCAGGCGGCCGTCGGCTACCGGCACCTGGAGTACGAGCGGGCGACCGACCGCCACTCCCCCTACCGCAAGATGCTGGCCGCGCTGTGGCGGGAGAGCCCGGTGGCCTCCCTCGGCGAGGGCGAGTCGCTGGCGACCATGGCCTCCCTGCTGCACGTCGACCACGACGGCGCCTCCTTCGCGGGCGCGCTGATCGAGCGCTCCGGCCAGGCGCCGGCCGCATGGCTGCGCGACTACCTGCGGGCCTACTACGTCCCGCTGCTGCACAGCTTCTACGCCTATGACCTGGTGTTCATGCCGCACGGCGAGAACGTCATCCTGGTGCTGAAGGACGGCGCGGTCCGGCGGGCGGTGTACAAGGACATCGCCGAGGAGATCGCCGTCATGGATCCGGACGCGGCCCTGCCGCCGGAGGTCCGGCGCATCCGGGTGGAGGTCCCCGAGGACAAGAAGCTGCTGTCGATCTTCACCGATGTCTTCGACTGCTTCTTCCGCTTCCTCGCCGCCGATCTCGCCGCCGACGGCGTGCTCGGCGAGGACGAGTTCTGGGACACGGTCGCGGAGATCACCCGCGAGTACCAGACGGCGAACCCGCAGCTCGCGGAGAAGTTCGAGCTGTACGACATGTTCGCCCCCCAGTTCGCGCTGTCCTGCCTGAACAGGCTCCAGCTCCGGAACAACAGGCAGATGGTGGACCTCGCCGACCCGTCCGGCGCGCTCCAGCTCATCGGCACCCTTCAGAACCCGCTCGCCGGGCGCTGAGGGAGCGCACGAGACCACGGGCACCCCGGAGACGGTCCTCCGGGGTGCCCGTACCCCTGTTTCCGCCTGCCCGGCTACTTGGCGCGGCGGGCCACCGTGAAGTGGTCGATCCGCTCACCGGTCTCGGCGATGCCGGACACGGTCAGCGTGGTGTGCCGGCCCCTGGGGGCGGGCGTGACGTCCACGCGGAGGAAGGAGTAGTCGAGGTAGCGCACGCGGGACCAGGCGACGGTCTCGGACCGCTTGCCGTCCTTGAGGTTGACGAAGGAGGCGACGGACTCGGTCTCCTTCTCGTGTCCCTCGTAGGTGTCGGGGGCGGTGAAGGCGTACAGGCTGCGGCCGGCCGCGCCCGCGGTGACGTAGACGACGCCCTCGGTCTCGGGGTAGGCGGTGCCGCCGATGGGCAGCTTCTTGACGACCGTGTCGCCCTTGATCACGTCGGTGCGCTCGTACTGGTGGTTGTGGCCGTTGATGACCAGGTCGACCGTGTACTTCTCGAACAGCGGCACCCACTCCTGGCGGACCCCGCCCTCGGAGGCGTGGGCGGTGGAGGTGCAGTAGGCGCAGTGGTGGAAGAAGACCACCACGAAGTCGACGTCCCGCGCGGCCCGGTACCTCTTGAGCTGGGCCTCCAGCCATGTCGTCTGCGTGCCGCCGGAGATGCCGAGGTTGGCCGGGATCTCGTAGGAGATGTCGTTGGCGTCGAGCGAGATGACGGCGGTGTTGCCGTAGACGAAGGAGTAGACGCCGGGCAGGTTGGCCGCGTCGGGGCCGTTGTCCGGGAGGGACCAGCGGGCCTCCTCACCGCCATAGCCGTTGGGCGAGTACCAGGCCTCCATGTCGTGGTTGCCGTAGGCGGGCATCCAGGGGATCTGCTTGGCGACGGACTCGGTCTGGTGCAGGAACTGGTCCCAGGTGCGTGAGTCGAAGCCGGTGTCGGTGGTCTTGCCCGCGCCGGCGGGGTCGCCGTAGGCGATGTCGCCCGCGTGCAGGTGGAAGGCGGGGTTCTGGCCGAGGATCAGGGCGTTGTTGGCCAGGCCGTGGTAGCCGACGCCCTCGTCGCCGAAGGCGGTGAAGGTGAAGGGCGCCTTGTGGGCGGGGGCGGTGGTGAAGGTGCCGAGGGTGCCGAGCAGGTGGGGCTCGGCGGGGTCGAAGCCGTGGTGGCCGACGCCGTAGTAATAGGTCTGGCCGGGGCGCAGACGGCTGAGCCTCGCGTGCACGTAGTACTGGGTGTGGTCGCCGCTCGCACCGACCCCGGCCGGGGTGTGCAAGGTGCGAACCTCGGCGTCGATCTTGCGGGAGAGGTCCCAGGGGTGGGCGCCGACGCGGATGAAGGGGCGCTTGACCGCGACCGGCACCTGCCAGGAGACGGTGATCTCGGTGCGCGGGTCGTTGCCCCAGGCCAGGTGGCGGCCGAAGGGGGCGGCCAGCGCGCCGTCCACCTGCTCGGCGGCCCGCCGGGGAGCCGGCGTCGCGGCGGCGGCCGGGGGCGCGGCGCCGGGCACGAAGGCGCCGCCCGCGACGGTGCCCAGGGTGACCGCGCCACCCCTGATCAGGGTGCGCCGGGAGAATCTGCTCCGCAGGTACTCGTGCCGCTCGGCCATGCTCATCCGCTCGGCCAGCTTCTCGGGTACGCCCATGCGAGGTATGTCCATGACCCCCAAAACTCGGGCCCGACGGCAACACGGTCCGGGACGGGACGTGGACACCGGGCGAACAGCCGCCCATGAGCACACCAACAGGTGCTTGCCCGGAATCGGGCACGATTCTTGCGAAACCGGCGTCCGTACCCGAAGATCTACCGGGTGCACGAGGAACTTGTCGATCATTTGACGCGCTCCACCCCGCTCAGCCGGGGCGAGGCGCTGCGAGTGATACAGGACGTGCTCGCCTTCTTCGACGAGACGACCCAGGACTACGTCCGTCGTCGACACCGAGAACTGCAGGCCCAGGGTCTGCAGAACGCGGCGATCTTCGAACGGATCGATGCGGACCTGAAATACCGCGCGGTGGCACCGCCGGAGCTCACGCTCAGGCAGTTGCGCCGCATGGTCTACGGCTGAGAAGCCAGGGTGAGGGAGCTAACACATGTGCGGAATTGTCGGATACATCGGTAAGCGGGACGTCGCTCCCCTGCTGCTGGAAGGTCTCCAGCGCCTGGAGTACCGCGGCTACGACTCGGCCGGCATCGTCGTCACCTCCCCCAAGACGGCGGGCCTGAAGATGGTCAAGGCCAAGGGCCGGGTGCGTGACCTGGAGGCCAAGGTCCCCGCGCGCTTCAAGGGCACCACCGGCATCGCCCACACCCGCTGGGCCACCCACGGCGCCCCCTCCGATGTGAACGCCCACCCGCACATGTCGGCCGACGACAAGGTCGCCGTCGTCCACAACGGCATCATCGACAACGCCTCCGACCTGCGCCGCAAGCTGGAGGCGGACGGTGTGGAGTTCCTCTCCGACACCGACACCGAGGTGCTCACCCACCTGATCGCCCGCTCCGAGGCCGAGAAGCTCGAGGACAAGGTCCGCGAAGCGCTCCGCCTGGTCGAGGGCACCTACGGCATCGCCGTGATGCACGCCGACTTCCCCGACCGCATCGTGGTGGCCCGCAACGGCTCCCCGGTCGTCCTCGGCATCGGCGAGAAGGAGATGTTCGTCGCCTCGGACATCGCCGCCCTGGTCACCCACACCCGGCAGATCGTCACCCTGGACGACGGCGAGATGGCCACCCTGAAGGCCGACGACTTCCGCACCTACACCACCGAGGGCACCCGCACCAGCGCCGAGCCCACCACCGTGGAGTGGGAGGCCGCCTCCTACGACATGGGCGGCCACGACACCTACATGCACAAGGAGATCCACGAGCAGGCCGATGCCGTGGACCGCGTGCTGCGCGGCCGCATCGACGACCGCTTCTCCACCGTGCACCTGGGCGGTCTCAACCTGGACGCCCGCGAGGCGCGCCGCATCCGCCGCGTGAAGATCCTCGGCTGCGGCACCTCGTACCACGCGGGCATGATCGGCGCCCAGATGATCGAGGAGCTGGCCCGCATCCCCGCCGACGCCGAGCCGGCGTCCGAGTTCCGCTACCGCAACCCGGTCGTCGACCCCGACACCCTGTACATCGCGGTCTCCCAGTCCGGTGAGACGTACGACGTGCTGGCCGCCGTGCAGGAGCTGAAGCGCAAGGGCGCCCGCGTCCTCGGTGTGGTCAACGTGGTCGGCTCGGCCATCGCCCGCGAGGCCGACGGCGGCATCTACGTGCACGCCGGTCCCGAGGTGTGCGTGGTCTCCACCAAGTGCTTCACCAACACCACGGTCGCCTTCGCGCTGCTCGCGCTGCACCTGGGCCGCACCCGCGACCTGTCCGTGCGCGACGGCAAGCGGATCATCGAGGGCCTGCGCAAGCTGCCCGGACAGATCGCCGAGATCCTCAAGCAGGAGGAGCAGGTCCGCGAGCTGGCCGAGGAGTACGCGGAGAGCCGCTCGATGCTCTTCATCGGCCGGGTCCGGGGCTACCCGGTCGCCCGCGAGGCCTCCCTGAAGCTCAAGGAGATCACCTACATCCACGCCGAGGCGTACCCCGCCTCCGAGCTGAAGCACGGCCCGCTGGCCCTGATCGAGCCCGCCCTGCCGACGGTCGCCATCGTCCCCGACGACGACCTGCTGGAGAAGAACCGCGCCGCGCTGGAGGAGATCAAGGCCCGCAGCGGCAAGATCCTCGCGGTCGCCCACCAGGAGCAGGAGAAGGCGGACCGGACCATCGTGGTCCCGAAGAACGAGGACGAGCTGGACCCGATCCTCATGGGCATCCCGCTCCAGCTCCTCGCCTACCACGCGGCGAAGGTCCTGGGCCGCGACATCGACAAGCCGCGCAACCTGGCCAAGTCGGTGACCGTGGAGTAGTCCACGCCCCCGGACACAAAGAAACGGACCCTCGCGCGAGCCGTCGTGGGGGTCCGTTTCCGTGCCGCTGCCCGTGCCGCTGTCCTCGGCCGGTGGCCGTCACCCCCCGGCCGGCAGCACGACTCGCCTGCGGCGTCGGCCGTTGTATGCCCGGCACGGGCATGAGGGACACCTCTACGCGCGAGTAGCTTCACGGAGCGGGAAGTGGGGCGATCGCAGAGGAAGTTGAGGCGTCAGGGGATCACGATCACGGGCCGCCGGGCCCGCTTGGTGAGCCGGCCGGCCACGGAGCCGAAGATCCGCCCGGCGATGCCGTGCGTGGAGCCGACGACGATCGCGTCCGCCTCGTACTCCCGCCCGACCTCCTCCAGTTCATGGCAGATGTCGCCGCCGCGCTCCACCAGGATCCACGGCACCTCGCTCAAGTGGTCGGCGCAGGCCAGCTCCAGACCGAGCACCTCGGTGCGGTGGTCGGGGACGTCCACGAAGACGGGCGGCTCACAGCCCGCCCACACCGTGGTGGGCAGCCGGTTGGCCACGTGGACGATGATCAGGCCCGAACCGGAGCGGTGGGCCATGCCGACGGCGTAGGCGAGGGCGCGCTCGCTGGAGGTGGAGCCGTCGAAGCCGACGACCACTCCGTGCTTGAAGGCGGGATCGCAGGAAGGGCGTGCCTCTTCCGCCGCCAGGGGCTCGGCCGCCGTGGGTTCGGCTACCGGCCGCTTGCGGTCCGCGGGTTCGAAGAATTCGTGACCGGCCATGGCTGTCTCGGCGTCGTGATCCTTGTATGGAGGGGGAACATCGTGCGGCGGAGCTGTGTCCGGGAAACGTCTTCCCATCCCCATACCCTCAAGGGTACGGCGGCACGCCTCCCAGTCGCAGTTCACGCACACGCTCCGTGAGCGGCCCTCCGGGAAGTCCCGAGGGGTTCCCCGGAGCATGCACGAGCGGCGCCCCTTACGCAATGGTCGCTGCCCCGTACAGGCGTTTTGCCGGGACCCGTGCATCAAGGGGGTGACCGTCCGGCCGTCCGCGCGTTGAACCCCCTGAACCGCCGCCCCCAGGGAGCCCGCAGATGCCCGCAGCCCGCCCCGCGCACCGGTCCGCACCCGGATCGGACACCGCGCGTGAGGTGATCCGCTGGGCGGCCCTCTGCTGCGTACTGGTACCGGTGATCCTGCTGTGGTGCGGTACGGCGCCCACCCTGGCCGTGGGCGCGGGGGTGGGCCTGGGGGCGGTCACCGGTGCGTGCCGGCTGCTGTTCCATCGCTCGCTGCGGGAGGCCGCACGGCGAGTCGCAGATCACAGGAGGGCTGGTACACCGGTCGACTGACCGGTTTCCACACCCTCGAACGCTGCTTTTCAGCCAAGTTCTGAATATCGCTCCGGAGGGGTTCCAACCACCCCTCAACCCCCGTTCCACCTGCACAAACAAGGGTCGTCCGACCCGTCGCACCCTATGCGGTTTGGCCACCCCGTGGAGGCGTACTTCCCTGCACGCCCCACGAGTGCAACCCTTCGTGATCGAATGCTTCACGCCAAGTTGTCATGTCGACAATGCACCGCGTGTGGAACTGGCCACCGGCAGACCGCGGGAGCCAGTAGATTCGATCTTGATGTCTTACGGCGGGGGACTCGTGCAGGACCGAGGGGAAACGTGCAGGAGCGACAGACCCGAAGCGTAAAGGGAGCCGCGACCACCGAGGGGGGCTTAGCAGTATGAGCCACGACTCCACCGCCGCGCCGGAAGCCGCTGTCCGGAAACTGGCCGGGCGACGCCGCAAGGAGATCGTCGCGGTGCTGCTGTTCAGCGGCGGCCCCATCTTCGAGAGTTCCATACCGCTTTCGGTGTTCGGGATCGACCGCCAGGACGCCGGAGTGCCGCGCTACCGACTGCTGGTGTGCGCCGGCGAGGACGGCCCGCTGCGGACCACAGGGGGCCTGGAACTCACCGCGCCACATGGGCTGGAGGCGATCTCCCGTGCGGGCACGGTCGTCGTACCGGCCTGGCGCTCGATCACCTCGCCGCCACCGGAGGAGGCGCTCGACGCGCTGCGCCGGGCGCACGAGGAGGGGGCCCGCATCGTCGGCCTGTGCACCGGGGCGTTCGTCCTGGCCGCGGCCGGCCTGCTGGACGGCCGCCCGGCCACCACCCACTGGATGTACGCGCCGACGCTGGCCAAGCGCTATCCGTCGGTGCACGTCGATCCGCGTGAGCTGTTCGTCGACGACGGCGACGTGCTCACCTCGGCCGGTACGGCGGCCGGGATCGACCTGTGTCTGCACATCGTGCGGACGGACCACGGCAACGAGGCCGCCGGTGCGCTGGCCCGCCGCCTGGTGGTGCCGCCCCGCCGCAGCGGCGGTCAGGAGCGCTACCTCGACAGGTCTTTACCCGAGGAGATCGGCGCCGACCCGCTGGCCGAGGTCGTCGCCTGGGCGCTGGAACACCTCCACGAGCAGTTCGACGTGGAGACGCTGGCGGCACGCGCCTACATGAGCCGCCGTACGTTCGACCGCAGGTTCCGCTCGCTTACCGGCAGTGCGCCGCTGCAGTGGCTGATCACCCAGCGGGTGCTCCAGGCGCAGCGGCTGCTGGAGACCTCCGACTACTCCGTGGACGAGGTCGCGGGCCGCTGCGGCTTCCGCTCGCCGGTCGCGCTGCGCGGGCACTTCCGCCGCCAGCTCGGCTCGTCGCCCGCGACCTACCGGGCCGCCTACCGGGCCCGCAGGCCGCAGGGTGAGCGGCAGATCGAGCAGGAGCAGCAGCTCGCGCAGCACGGTGTGCCGCAGGGTCCGGCCGCGGCCGGGCTGCCCGGTCACGGCCCGGTGACCCCCGTGCCCTCGGTCCTGCACCAGGACCGGGACGGCGGGGTGCCGCTGCAGAGCCGTCGCCACGCGGGCGCGGTGAGTCTGCTGCCGGGGCCGCGCGGAGGCGGCTGAGCATCACCGGCGAGAAGGGGGTGGGAGGAGGCTCGGCCTCCCCCACCCCCTTCTCCGTGCGTACGGGCGGGTCCGGGCGGGTCCGGGTCCCCTTAAGGTGAGACACATGAACGATCGCATGGTGTGGATCGACTGCGAGATGACCGGCCTCTCGCTGTCCGACGACGCGCTCATCGAGGTGGCCGCCCTCGTCACCGACTCCGAGCTGAACGTGCTCGGCGAAGGGGTGGACATCGTCATCCGCCCGCCGGACTCCGCGCTGGAGACGATGCCCGAGGTGGTGCGCCAGATGCACACCGCCTCCGGCCTGCTGGAGGAGCTGGCCGGCGGCACCACGCTCGCCGACGCCGAGGAGCAGGTGCTCGCCTACATCCGGGAGCACGTCAAGGAGCCCGGCAAGGCCCCGTTGTGCGGCAACTCCGTCGGCACCGACCGCGGCTTCCTGCTGCGCGACATGCCCACACTGGAGGCCCACCTCCACTACCGGATCGTCGACGTGTCCTCGGTCAAGGAGCTGGCCCGGCGCTGGTACCCGAGGGCGTACTTCAACAGCCCGGAGAAGAACGGCAACCACCGGGCGCTGGCCGACATCCGCGAGTCCATCGCCGAGCTGCGCTACTACCGCGAGGCGGTCTTCGTCCCGCAGCCCGGCCCGGACTCCGACACCGCGAAGACCATCGCGGCGAAGTACGTCCTGCCGCCTTCGTAGCCCACCGGGAACGCGTGCGCGGAAACGTGTGCGCGAGCACCCCTCTGGACCCTGTAGACTTCTTCTCGGCCGGTCGGGGAAACGACAAGTTCCACCGCCGGTCGTGGTGGGTGTAGCTCAGCTGGTAGAGCACCTGGTTGTGGTCCAGGAAGTCGCGGGTTCAAGTCCCGTCACTCACCCTGTAGGACTTTGGGGCCGATCCGTTTCGACGGATCGGCCCCAAAGTCGTTTCCGCGCCACGTTCCCCCCTGCCATCCTGCGTGTCATGTCCGCACGAAACCGCCGCCTCCCCCGCGACCGCGCCTGGCCCCTGACGACCACGGACGTCTCCGCCCACCTCGGCCCCCTGATGAGCCGGATCACGGAGCTGCGCTTCCTCACGGGCCTCGACAGCGGGACCATCGTCCTGGGCGCGGCATGGGTAGCCCCTCTCTCCCGCAACCACGGCAGGGGGATGCACCCGGACTCGGTCGGCTTCCGCGTGGACGTCCACCCGGTCGCCGCCGGGGAACGCGCCGCCGTCCGCGACGTGCTGCGCGCCCAGGCCCTCCCGCGGCTCCACGAGTGGATCGCCGAGGAGAGCGCCGCCACCGAGACCTGGCGGCTCACTCCCCACGAGCGCCTCTGGCACCTGACCGACGGCCGTCTGACACACGAGGACGACCCCGACCGGAGGTCGCCCGCCTCAACGGCCCACACCGGAGGGGCGGCACGCCTTCGGCGCGACACCCCCTAGGACGATTCCCGGCCCACCAGCTCCGTGGCCAGCACCGCGTGCCTGCGCTCCAGCCCCCGCGTCCCAGCCGGGCGGCGGTCCGCGATCTCGGCCAGGAGGAGGTCGATCATGGCGCGGCCCATCTCCTCTATGGGCTGGCGGACGCTGGTGAGGGGCGGGTCCATGTGGCGGGCGATGGCGGAGTCGTCGTAGCCGACGAGGGCCACGTCGTCGGGGATGCGGCGGCCCGCTTCGCGCAGGGCCTGGCGGGCCCCCGCCGCCGTGACGTCGGAAGCGGCGAAGACCGCGTCCAGGTCGGGGCGGCGGGCCAGCAGGGCCGCCATCGCGCGGCGGCCGCCGTCCTCGGTGAAGTCGCCCGGTTCGAGCAGCAGTTCGTCCACCTCCAGCCCCGCGCCCCGCAGCCCGTCCCGGTAGCCGTCGACGCGGCGCTGGGCGCCGTAGACGTCCGGGCGGCCGGTGATGTGAGCGATGCGGCGGCGACCTCGGCCGAGGAGGTGCTCGACGGCCGAGCGTGCGCCGCCGTAGTTGTCGGAGTCCACGGAGGTGAGCGTCTCCCCCGCCGACCGGGGGCCGCTGATCACGGCCGGAATCTCCAGCCGGTCCAGCAGGTCGGGCAGCGGGTCGTCGGCATGCACGGAGACCAGGAGGACGCCGTCCACCCGGTGCGCGGCGAGGTACTCCGCCAGCCGCTGCCGCTTCCGGTCGCTGCTGGCGAAGATCAGCAGCAACTGCCACTCGGTGTCGGCCAGTTCGGCCCCCACCCCGCGCAGCATGTCGGAGAAGTACGGCTCGGCGAAGAACCGGGTCTCCGGCTCGGGCACGACCAGCGCGATGGAGTCGGTGCGGTTGGCCGCGAGGGCACGGGCCGCGGTGTTGGGGACGTACCCGAGTTCCGCGACCGCCGCTTCGACGGCCGCGCGGGTGGTGTCGCTGACCCGCGGGGAGCCGTTGATCACCCGGGAGACCGTGCCGCGGCCGACCCCGGCCCGGGCGGCCACCTCTTCGAGCGTGGGCCGCCCCCCGCTCCGGCCGCCCCGCGCTCCGTGGCTCGCCATGGCCTCCGCCTCTCTCGGCCGTCCAGCTCCGGCCTGGAATGTAACAGTGGCCATCCGGACCGGGTCGTCACCGCCGCCCGGTTAACAGCCCGATAACTGAACGCCGTTGGGCGTGCGCACTCCCTTGACACCCCGTCCCGAACGGACGAACCTTCAACCCATCACATGTGGGAGCGCTCCCACACTACCTGACACCTACATATCCCGCACGTTCCCCGCCCGAGCCGCAGCGAGTACGAACGGGCCCAGATCCACGCGATTTCCATGCAGTTGGCCGGGGGGTCGGCACGTCAGGCAACAGGAGGACGCAATGCGTACGAGCATCCGCAGGTCCCGCGGCACGGTGGCCATGGTCGCCGCAGCCGCGCTGGCCACGGGTCTGCTGGCCGGCTGCGCCAGTGACTCGGACGACGGCTCGTCGGACGCGGGCGGCGGCGACGGAAACGGCAAGATCACGCTGACGGTCGGCACCTTCGGGGTGTTCGGCTACAAGCAGGCCGGTCTGTACGACGAGTACACGAAGCTGCACCCGGACATCAGCATCAAGGAGAACGTCACCACCCGCACCGACGTGTACTGGCCGAAGGTGCTCACCCGCCTCCAGGCCGGCTCGGGCACCGACGACATCCAGGCCATCGAGGTCGGCAACATCACCGAGGCCGTGCAGACGCAGGCCGCCAAGTTCGTCGACATCGGCAAGGACGCCGACAAGTCCCAGTGGCTGGACTGGAAGACCGCCCAGGCCACCACCGCGGACGGCAGGACGATCGGCCTCGGCGTCGACATCGGCCCGATGGCGATCTGCTACCGCAAGGACCTCTTCGAGAAGGCCGGTCTGCCCACCGACCGCACCAAGCTCGCCGAGCAGTGGAAGGGCGACTGGTCCAAGTACGTCGACCTCGGCAAGCAGTACATGAAGAAGGCGCCGAAGGGCACCAAGTACGTCGACTCGGCGTCCTCGGTGTACAACGCGTCCCTGGGCGGTTCCACGGAGCGGAACTACGACAAGGACGGCAAAGTCGTCTGGGACAAGTCCAAGGGTGTGAAGGACGCCTGGGACGCCGCGATGAGCGTGGCCACCAGTGACATGTCCGCGAAGCTGAAGCAGTTCGACCCCACCTGGGACAAGGGCTTCGCCAACGGCAGCTTCGCCTCGCTGGCCTGCCCCGCCTGGATGCTCGGCTACATCGGCGAGAAGGCCGGCGACTCCGGCAAGGGCAAGTGGGACGTGGCGGCGGCGCCGACCGCGTCCAACTGGGGCGGCTCCTTCCTCGGCGTGCCGACGGCGAGCAAGCACCAGAAGGAGGCCGTCGCGCTGGCCAAGTGGCTGACCGCGCCGGAGCAGCAGGCCAAGGTCTTCGCCAAGCAGGCGAGCTTCCCCTCCACCCCGTCGGCGTACGCGGGTCTGAAGCCGCAGGCCGACACCACGGCCTACTTCTCGAACGCGCCGCTCACCCAGATCTTCTCCGACTCGGCCAAGACCATCCCGGCCCAGCCGCTCGGTCCGAAGGACAAGCCGATCGACACCGCGATCAGTGACATCGGCATCCTCCAGGTGGAGCAGAAGGGCAAGACCCCGGCCCAGGGCTGGGAAGCCGCGTCCAAGGAGATCAAGGACGTGCTCGGCCAGTGACCTCAAAAGAGGCTCTCGCGCATCACGCGTCGAGCGCCGAGACCGCGCCCGGCATCCCGCCGGGCGCGGTCCGGGGCGCTCGGGGTCGCGGTGCGCCGGACGGCGCCCCCTCCTGGCGCAGCCGGCTGTACCGCTGGGACACGAAGGCGTCGCCGTACGCGTTCGTGACCCCCTTCTTCGTGCTGTTCGGCGTGTTCACGCTGGTCCCGCTGCTGTACACGGTCTGGTACTCGCTGCACGACGTGCAGTTGTCCGCGCTGGACCACCAGAGCTGGGCGGGCCTGGACAACTACCGCAACCTGCTGTCCTCGGACTTCTTCTGGAACGCCCTGCGGAACACCTTCACCATCGGCGTGATCTCCACGGTCCCGCAACTGATGGCGGCGCTCTGGCTGGCCCACATGCTCAACTACCGGCTGCGCGGCTCGACCGTGTGGCGCGTGGTGATGCTGACCCCGTACGCCACCTCGGTGGCGGCCGCGACGCTGGTGTTCGCGCTGCTGTACTCGTGGGACGGCGGCATGGTGAACTGGATACTCCACTTCTTCGGGGTGGACGCCATCAACTGGCGTGAGTCCGACTGGGGTTCGCAGTTCGCGGTGTCGACCATCGTGATCTGGCGCTGGACCGGCTACAACGCGCTGATCTACCTGGCCGCGATGCAGGCCATCCCGGCGGACCTGTACGAGTCGGCCGCGCTCGACGGTGCCAACCGGCGCCAGCAGTTCTGGCACGTGACGATCCCCCA
This sequence comes from Streptomyces seoulensis, assembly GCF_022846655.1. NCBI lineage: Bacteria > Bacillati > Actinomycetota > Actinomycetes > Kitasatosporales > Streptomycetaceae > Streptomyces > Streptomyces seoulensis. The sequence continues at coordinate 973,518 of NZ_AP025667.1, read as the reverse complement.
ACTGCGGCCGACGGTGCTGTTCACGATCGTGGTCTCCACCATCGGCGCCACCCAGCTCTTCGGCGAGCCCCTGCTGTTCGGCGGGGTCAGCGGTTCCAAGGGCGGCTCGGAGCACCAGTACCAGACGCTCGGGCTGTACATGTACGACCAGGGCTGGATCATCGGCAACCTCGGCAAGGCGTCCGCGATCGCGTGGTCGATGTTCCTGATCCTGCTGATCGTCGCGGCGGTCAACCTGCTGCTGACCCGATGGCTGAGGAGGTCCGATGACCACCGGTGACCTCGTTCTCCCCGAGGCGCGCACGGGCCGGCGCCGGGCCACGAAGGCGGGCAAGCAGTTGCACGCCGGTCCGGTGACGTACGTGGCGCTGACCGTGTTCGCGCTGATCTCGCTGGCCCCGCTGGTGTGGACGGCGGTCGCGGCCTCGCGCACCGACCGGCGGCTCGCCCAGTCCCCTCCGCCGCTGTGGTTCGGCGGCAACCTGTTCAAGAACCTCGAGGCCGCCTGGGACCAGGCCGGGCTCGGCCTGGCGATGTTCAACTCGCTGATCGTCGCGGGCACGATCACGGTCAGCACGGTGGTCTTCTCCACGCTGGCCGGCTTCGCCTTCGCCAAGCTGCGGTTCCGGTTCTCGGGCCTGCTGTTGCTGCTGACCATCGGCACGATGATGATCCCGCCGCAGCTCGCCGTCGTACCGCTGTACCTGTGGATGAGCGACCTCGGCTGGTCCAACCAGCTCCAGACGGTGATCCTGCCGAGCCTGGTGACCGCGTTCGGCACGTTCTTCATGCGGCAGTACCTGGTGCAGGCGCTGCCCACCGAACTGATCGAGGCGGCGCGGGTCGACGGCGCGAGCAGTCTCAGGGTCGTCTGGCACGTGGTGTTCCCGGCGGCGCGGCCCGCGATGGCGGTGCTCGGCCTGCTGACCTTCGTGTTCGCCTGGAACGACTTCCTGTGGCCGATCATCGCCCTGAACCAGCAGAACCCGACCGTGCAGGTCGCCCTGAACGCGCTCGGCACCGGCTACGTCCCGGACCAGGCGGTCATCATGGCGGGCGCGCTGCTCGGCACCCTGCCCCTGCTCATCGCCTTCCTGCTGTTCGGCAAGCAGATCGTGGGCGGCATCATGCAGGGCGCGATCAAGGGCTGAACCGCCGTACGGAGGGCCGGGTCACCGTCGCCCCGGCCCCTCCTCCCCTTCCCCCAAGGTCTTCCCGACTCTCGATGGGAGCGCTTCCATGCCCGACTCCTCCTCCACGGTGTCCCCCGTGGCCTCCGAGGTCACCTTCCCTCCGGCCTTCCTCTGGGGGGCGGCGACCTCCGCGTACCAGATCGAGGGGGCGGTCCGCGAGGGCGGCCGTACGCCCTCGATCTGGGACACCTTCAGCCATACACCCGGCAAGACGGCGGGCGGCGAGACCGGCGACGTGGCCGTCGACCACTACCACCGCTACCGCGACGACGTGGCCCTCATGGCGGACCTGGGGCTCGGCGCGTACCGCTTCTCCGTCTCCTGGTCACGCGTGCAGCCCACCGGGCGGGGACCCGCGGTGCAGATCGGCCTGGACTTCTACCGGCGGCTGGTGGACGAGCTGCTGGAGCGCGGCATCAAGCCCGCCGTGACCCTCTACCACTGGGACCTCCCGCAGGAGCTGGAGGACGCGGGCGGCTGGCCGGAGCGCGACACCGCGCACCGGTTCGCCGAGTACGCGCATCTCGTCGGCGAGGCGCTGGGCGACCGGGTGGAGAACTGGATCACCCTCAACGAGCCCTGGTGCAGCGCCTTCCTGGGCTACGGCTCCGGTGTGCACGCCCCCGGCCGCACCGACCCGGTGGCCTCGCTGCGGGCCGCCCACCATCTCAACCTGGCACACGGGCTGGGCGCGGCGGCGCTGCGGGCGGCGATGCCGGCCCGCAACCAGGTCGCGGTCAGCCTCAACTCCTCGGTGGTGCGCCCGGTTTCGCAGAGCCCCGCCGATCTGGCGGCGGCCCGGCGCATCGACGACCTGGCCAACGGCGTCTTCCACGGCCCGATGCTGCACGGCGCCTACCCCGAGTCCCTGCTGACGGCGACGGCCCCGCTGACCGACTGGTCGTTCGTCCTGGACGGCGACCTCGCCACCGCGAACGCCCCGCTGGACGCGCTCGGCCTCAACTACTACACCCCGGCGCTGGTCTCGGCGGTGGACGACAAGGTGAGCGGCCCCCGCGCGGACGGGCACGGCGCGAGCGAGCACTCCCCCTGGCCCGGCGCCGACGACGTCCTGTTCCACCAGAGCCCCGGCGAGCGCACCGAGATGGGCTGGACGGTCGACCCGACCGGCCTCTACGACCTGCTGATGCGCTACACCCGCGAGGCACCCGGACTGCCGCTGTACGTGACGGAGAACGGCGCCGCCTACGACGACGCGCCGGATGCGAGCGGCCGGGTGCACGACCCCGACCGCGTCGCCTATCTCCACTCCCACCTGTCGGCGGTCCGGCACGCCCTGCGCGACGGCGCCGATGTGCGCGGCTACTACTTGTGGTCCCTGATGGACAACTTCGAGTGGTCCTACGGCTACGAGAAGCGGTTCGGCGCGGTGTACGTGGACTACGCCACGCAGGAGCGGACCCCGAAGTCCAGCGCCCGCTGGTACGGCGAGGCGGCCCGTACCGGCACGCTGCCGTCGGTGGAGTCGGCGGGCTGAGACGGACCCACGGGTGAGGCCCGGCGGGTGTCGCCTCCGCCGGGCCTCGTCCTCGGTGCCGTCTAGTTGAAGGCGGCGAACGCCTTGGAGAAGGCGAACTTGTCCTGGGCGATCGAGCTGCAGGAGGCGTCGGCGGTGGGCTTGGTGCCGCCGTCGCAGCTCTTGTCACGGGTGCCGGACCACATGGACAGCGAGCCGATGCCCTTGGACTTGGCGAAGTCGACGAGCTGGCCGGCGTCGTCGACCTTGAAGATCTCCGTGGCCACGTCGTTGACGCCGATCATCGGGGTGACGCCGACCGTCTTCCAGGCGTCGTCCTCGGAGAGGGCGAGGACGCCCTTGATCTGGGCCTGGGTGGCGGTCGCGGCCTGGATCGCGTAGTCGCCCATGTCGCCGCTGTACGCCGGGCCGTAGTCCATCGCCATGATGTTGACGCCGTCGACGCGGACGCCGTTGGCCTTGGCGTCGGCCAGCAGGTTCACCCCGTCCTGGGTGAGGCCCTCGGGCATCACCGGGAGGGTGTAGGAGACGTTCAGGTCGGGGTGGCCGGCCTGGAGCTTGGCGATGGCCTGGGCGCGCTTGGTGTTGGCCGCGGTGTTGGGCAGCGCGCCGCCCTCGACGTCGAAGTCCACCTTGGTCAGCTTGAAGGCGTCGACGGCCTTGGCGTACGCGGCGGCCAGGGCGTCGGCGGAGGAGCAGGTGGTGGCGAGCTCGGAGCCGGAGGCGCCGCCGAAGGAGGCGCGGACGTCGCCGCCCTTGGCGCGCAGGGCACCGATCTGGGCGGCCACGCCGTCGGTGGTCAGGTCGCTCACGCCGCCCCACTTGGGGGTGCAGCCGCCGCCGTCGGTGACGAAGGCGAGGTTGAAGTTCTTCACGCCGGTGGCGTCGGCGGTGCCGAGGAGGTCGAAGGCCGGGTAGAGCGAGGTGTCGACGTAGGGGGCGAAGCCGGCCGCCGCCTTGGTGCCGTTGCCCGCGCTCTTGGTGGGGACCGGCGTCTCCGGCTTGCCGGGGGCGCTCTGGCTGGGCGCGGGGGTCTCGGGCTCGGTGGGGCGGCCGCTGGGCTCGGGGGTGGCGCCGGGGTCGACGGCACACTCGGCGCCGTCGACGCGACAGCCGGTGGGGTCGCCCGCGCCGTCGACGACGAAGCCGACGGTGACCGACTTGCCCGCGGCCAGCCCGTCGGTGTCCCACTTGGCGGCCTTCACGGTGACGTGCTGCCCGCTCACGCTGGACTCGGCGTTCCACAGCGAGCCGAGCTTGGAGCCGGCCGGGAGGTCGAACTCCAGGCTCCAGTCCTTCTTGGCCGCACCGGTGTCGTTGGTGACGACGTACTGGGCGCTGTACCCGGTCGACCACTCGCTGGTCTTGGTGTACGCGGCGCCGACACCGGCGGCGTGGGCGATCCCGGTCACCAGGACCGCGCCGCCACCGGCCACGGCGGCCGCGACCACGCCGCCTATCGCCTTGTTCCTGCCACTGATCCTGCGCCGGTGCGTGCTCATGGCGTGCCTGTCCTTCGCTGCGGGGGTGGGGGGTGGTGGCAGCACGCTACCGACGCGGAATGCGGCAATCGGCTTATCAGGGGCGGGGATCGAAAGGCTTAGGGTCCGCTTAAGGAAGGGATCGGGACGGGTTAAAGGTCGAGACCAATTCGGCGTGATTTCCGCGGGCCCCCGCTGCCCGCCCGCCCATCCGGTTCAGCGTGAGGGCGTGAGGCGGCGCCGCCTGCGGACGGTGCCCCGGTGGCCGCGTCCGGCGGGCTTGCGGGCGTCGAGCTGGAGCCAGATCCGCACCTCGGTGCCGCCCAGCACGGAGGAGCCGATGCGTACGTCACCGCCCGTGGACTCGGCCAGACGGCGCACGATGTCCAGTCCGAGCCCGGTCGAGCCCGCCGCACCGGAGCCCCGGCCGCGGGCCATCGCCGCGCGGGGGTCGGATATGCCGGGGCCCGCGTCGGAGACCAGCACGATGACCGCGTCCTCGGCGTGGTGGACGTCGACCGCGAAGGCGGTGCCCTCGGCGGTGTGCCGGAAGACATTGCCGAGCAGGGCGTCCAGGGCGGCGGCCAGGTCGGCGCGGGCCACCGGGACGCGCACCGGCCGCTCCGCTCCGGCCACCCGCCATTTGCGGCCCTCGTCCTCGGCGAGCGCGGACCAGAACTCCATCCGCCCGCGCACCACTTCGGCCACGTCACAGCCCGCACCGGGCCCGGCGGCCGCGGTCTGCGGCTTGGCCTCACGGGCGGTACGGATGATCGTGTCGACCTCGCCCTCCAGTTGGGCCACGGCGGCGCGGGTCTGGTCGGCGGCGGCCCCGGCGCCGAGCGAGGCGGCGTTCAGTCGGAGCACGGTGAGCGGGGTGCGCAGCCGGTGCGAGAGGTCGGCCGCCAGCTCACGTTCGTTGGCGAGGAGTTGGACGACCTGGTCGGCCATGGAGTTGAACGCGACGGCTGCGAGCCGGAGTTCGGTCGGCCCGTCCTCGGGGACGCGGGCGCCGAGCTTGCCCTCGCCCAGTTCGTGCGCGCCCTCCACCAGCCGCCGCGCGGGCCGGACCATGCGCACCCCGAGCCGGTCGGCGACCGCGACCGAACCGGCGATCAGCGCGAGCCCCACGGCGGCGAGCACCGCCCAGGCCGTGCCCACGCCGTTGCTCATCGCGGCCTCGGGCACCCACACCTCGACCACCGCGATGGCACCGGAGCCGAGCGCGACCGGCTGCAGCAGGGCGGAGCCGCCGGTGACCTCGGTGGTGGAGGCTCGGCCCATCCGGCGCACGGCCGCGATGTCCCGGTCGGCGGCCCGCCCCCGGCCGAGGTCGAGCGCGCCCCGGTCGCCGTCGGCGGGCAGGTGCACGGACATCCCGGAGTCGGCCCCGGCGGCGGCCACCACCCGCTCCAGCTCGTCCCGGTCGGTGGTGATGGACAGCGCGGGCGCGACGGCGGCGGCCTCGCGCTCGGCGCCCGCGAAGGCACGGTCTCGGGCCATCTCCTTCACGACCAGGCCGAGCGGGACGGCGAAGGCGACGACGACCATCGTGGTCACCGCCAGGCAGACCTTGACCAGCGCCCATCTCATCGCGGTTCCCCCGCACCCGGCGGCTCCAGCTTGACCCCGACCCCGCGCAGGGTGTGCAGATAGCGGGGGCGGGCTGCCGTCTCGCCCAGCTTCCGTCTGAGCCAGGAGAGATGGACGTCGATGGTCTGGTCGTCGCCGTAGGACTGCTGCCAGACCTCGGCGAGCAGTTCCTTGCGCGGGACGACCACGCCGGGGCGGCCGGCGAGGAAGGCGAGCAGGTCGAACTCGCGGCGGGTCAGATCCAGTCGGGCGCCGTCCAGCTCGGCCTGGCGGCGCAGCGGGTCGACGGTGAGGCCGCCGACCCGGATCACCGGCGAGGGCGGCGCCTCCGCGCCGGCGGAGCGGGAGCGGCGCAGCACGGCGGCGATGCGGGCGGACAGGTGCTCGACCGAGAAGGGCTTGGTCAGATAGTCGTCCGCCCCCGCGTTGAGCAGCCGGACGATCTCCGTCTCATCGTCCCGCGCGGTGGCGATGATGACGGGCACGTCGGTGATGCCGCGCAGCATCTTCAGCGCCTCGGAGCCGTCCAGATCGGGCAGTCCGAGGTCGAGGATGACCACGTCGAACCGGAGATGGGCGACCTCGCGCAGCGCCTCCAGCGCGGTGCCGACGCTGCGCACCACGTGGGCGGCGTCGGTCAGATGCCGGATCAACGCCGAGCGGACGAACTGATCGTCCTCGACCACGAGAACACTTGCCATGCGCCGCACCGTACGCCATGCCGACCTGCAAAGTGTTGGCCTGTGGACAACTCCCTGTGGACAACTGGGCTGTGCTGCGCGGCGGGTGGCGGCTGAGGCAGTATGGCCCCGATGCGCAGAGGACTCGTACACGTACTGGCGTGGCTGCTGGCCACCGCGGCGGCGACCACGCTGTCCTGGTGGGGCGTGCACACGGTGATGGCGGGCACGGCCTACGACCCCCCGCGCGCCGTGCCGATCAGCGCGGCCGAGGCGGCGGCGCACGCCACCGCCCGGCCCCCGGCACCCCCTGCCCCGACCCCCACACCCACCCCCACACCCCGCCGCACCTCGGCACCCCCGTCCCCCACCCCGACCCGCACCGCCCCTACGCCCACTGTGAACCCCACGCCCCCGGCGCCCACCACGCCCTCCGGCGACGTCAAGGCGTACGACACGGGCGGTGGCCGGGCGGTGTTCGACCTGGGGCCCGTGAGCGCGACCCTGGTCTCCGCGACGCCGGGGACCGGCTGGTCCATGCAGGTCTTCAAGACGGAGACCTGGATCAGGGTCGAGTTCAGCCGCAGCACGGACCGGGTGACGGTCTTCTGCGACTGGCACGACGGGCCGCCACACGTGGACGTGCAGACGTACTAGGCGGGTTCAGCGGAAGACCGAGGGCGGCGGAGCGGGGGACGCCACCGCGGAGGTGTCCGTCACCGGGGCCGCGCCGCCCGTGAAGTCCACGAGTCTGGAGCCGTGTTCGACGCGGGCCGGGTGCGGGTCGGAGGCGGCCTTGCGGGTCAGCTCGGCCAGCGGCAGCGGGGCGTCGGAGGCGACGAGGATGGCGTTGCCGAAGCGCTTGCCGCGCAGGACCGCCGGGTCGGCGATCAGGGCCAGTTCCGCGAAGCGGGCGGCCGCCGTGGCGATCTGGCCGCGCAGGTGGGCGAGCGGCGGCCCGTCGGCGAGGTTGGCGGTGTAGACGCCGCCGGGGCGCAGTGCGCGGCGGACCTCGTCGAGGAACTCGGCGGACGTCAGGTGGGCCGGGGTGCGGGCGCCGCTGAAGACGTCGGCGACGATCAGGTCGGCCCACCCGTCCGGCACCTTGGCGAGCCCCTCGCGGGCGTCGGCCGAGCGCACCCGTATCCGGGCGCCGGGGTCCAAGGGGAGTTCCCGTCGGACGAGTTGGACGAGGGCCGAGTCGCGCTCCACCACCTGCTGGGTCGAGCGGGGCCGGGTCGCGGCGGTGTAGCGGGCCAGGGTGAGCGCGCCGCCGCCGAGGTGCACGGCCTGGACCGGCTTGCCCTGCGGTGCGACCAGGTCGATGACATGGCCGATGCGGCGCTGGTACTCGAAGGACAGGTGCGCCGGGTCGTCGAGGTCGACGTGCGACTGGGGTGCGCCGTCGATCAGCAGCGACCAGGCCCGCGCGCGGTCCGGGTCGGGTATGAGTTGCGCGAGGCCGCCGTCGACCGCCTCCACCACGGCTTCGGCCGCCGCCCTGCGCCGGTTGTCCCTGGACCTGCCCATCGGCCCATTCTCGCAGGTGGCACGGGGGCCCGCCGAACGGCGCCGCTCAGCGGCAACTGTCGGCGGCCTCGATCAGCCGGGCCGCCTCACCGAGCGCCCTGCGCAGCACCGCCGGGTCGGTGGCGAGGTCGGCCTCGCCGGGCGGCAGCAGCCAGTCCGAGCCCTGCACCGGCGGCTCCGGGGCCAGCCGCAGACCGCGCCCCGAGGTCCGGACGCAGGTGCTGCCGGGCATGTCCCAGTGGCCGGCCGTACCGGGCGGGACGAGGAAGCCGAGGGTGTCGCGGCCGTCGTCGTGCAGCACCGGGCCCACGCCCTCCGCCGCCTCGCGGCGCAGGATGTCGACGGCCTCCAGACCCTGGCGGGTCGGCACCGTGACGAGGTCGCACGCCGCGTCGCCGGGCGGCCGCGACCACGACGGCACCAGACGAGGATCGTTGTTCGGGCGGGTCTCCATGCCGGCCTCCAGCACGCTGCCTGTTGCGGTCCGTGAGGTACAACGCGTGACGGCGTCAAGGGCTACTGCGCAAGTGCGCCGCAAAGGATGGCAGTTCATGGCAGATCGTGGATGAGATATCCGTTTTGTAGCCAAACACTGCGTGTCGGGTCGGACACAGCCTGTACGTTCTTGCCCCGCCGGACCCACGGTGTCACACGGGCGACCATGCCCGTGCGAGGCCCTGTCCGGCCTGGTTCGACGGTTCGCACGAGAGGACCGGCCATGGCGTCGTCAACCGATACCTCGGCGCAGCCCGACCGGCCGCTCCGCCCCAACACCGTCTTCAGGCAGTTGCGCGGTCGCCGTTCCCCGGCCGAGTTCGCCGCCCTGGTGCGGCGCGCGGCACGGGAGATCGGTGAGCGGGTGAGCTGTGACGCGCGCTATGTCGGGAGAGTCGAGGCGGGTGAGATCCGCTGTCCCAACTACGCGTACGAGCGGGTGTTCCTGCACATGTTCCCCGGCCGCACGCTCACCGACCTCGGCTTCGCGCCGCGCTCGACCGTGCGCGGCCGCGGCGCGCGTCCGGCCGCCGCCGCGGTGGCGGCGTCCGCGCACGAGCAACCCTGCGACCGCGACGCCCCGTACGGCGCACACCGGCCGTACCCGAACGACCCACTGAACCACGAGGAGAGCGACGTGCTGCGTCGCGCATTCATGACCGGTACGGGTGCCACGGTGGCGGCCGCCGCCACGCTGGGCCCGCTGGGCATCGCCACGGACGCCTCGGCGGCCTCGCGGCGGGCCGGCACGTCGGAGGCGGCCGCCGTCGAGGAGGCCGTGCGGCGCATCCGGCTGCTGGACGACCAGCACGGCGCGGACGGTCTGTACCGGCGCGCGGCGGAACCGCTGCGCGCCGCGTACGCCCTGCTGGACGCGGGCGCGACCCGGCAGACCACCGCCGAGCGGCTGCACTCCGGCGCCGGTGAACTGGCCATCTCCGTCGGCTGGCTGGCCCATGACTCGGGCCGCTTCGACGACGCCCGCTCGCACTACGCGGAGGCGCTGGCCACCTCCCGGATGACCGGGGACGCGGCCCTGGAGGCGCACGCCTTCTGCAACACCGCCTTCCTCGCGCGGGACGCCGGACGCCCCCGCGAGGCGGTCCGCGCGGCACAGGCCGCGCAGCGGGCCGCCCGCCCGCTGGGCTCGCCCCGGCTGATGTCGCTGCTCGCGCTGCGCGAGGCGGGCGGCTGGGCGGGGCTCGCCGACCGCACCGGCTGCGAGCAGGCGCTCGTACGGGCGCAGGCGCTGTTCGGGCGCGGTATGTCCGACGCCGACCCGGAGTGGATGAGCTTCTACGGCGAGGCCGAGCTGGCGGGGCTGGAGGCGCAGTGCTGGTCGACGCTGGGCGACTGGCGCCGCGCGTCCCGGCACGCCCGGCGCGCGACCCGGCTCCAGGACCCGCACTTCTCCCGCAACATCGCTCTGTACACCGCCGAACTCGCCGACGACCTGGCCCGCGACGGTCACCCCGACGAGGCGGCGACGGCGGGGCTGCGCGTCCTGGACCTGCTGGCCCAGGTCCAGTCCTCGCGCATCCAGTCGATGCTGGCGGGCACCGCCCGCGTCCTCCTCCCCCACCGCCGTGCCTCGGGGGTCGCGGAGTTCCTGGACCGCCACGCCTCGCTGCCGCGGCCCCGGCGGGGGTAGTACCCGGCGCGGAGCGCCGCTCAGCCCGCCAGGTGCCCGGTGTCGTTCCAGTGCTCGATCGCCGGCTCGCCGTAGGCCCAGCCGAGGGTGGACAGGGAGGTGGGGTTGAGGCGGAGGCGGGCGGCGAAGTCGAGGGGGAGGCCCAGCCAGCGGGCGCCGATGGAGCGCAGGATGTGGCCGTGGGCGAAGATCAGGACGTCGCGGTCGGCGGAGCGGGCCCACCGCACGACCTCGTCCGCGCGGGCGGTGACCTCGGCGAGGGTCTCGCCCTCGGGGACGCCGTCGCGCCAGATCAGCCAGTCGGGCCGCTGGGCCCGGATCTCGGCCGGGGTCATGCCCTCGTAGGCGCCGTAGTCCCATTCCATCAGGGTGTCCCAGGTCCCGGCCCGGTCGCCGAACCCGGCCAGCTCGCAGGTCTCGTGCGCGCGGACCAGCGGGCTGGTGCGCACCTCGACGTCCGCCAGGCCGTCCAGCGGAGCCTGCCGCAGCCGTTCGCCGAGCAGCTTGGCCCCGCGCCGGCCCTCCTCCAGGAGCGGCACATCGGTCCTGCCCGTGTGCTTGCCGGACAGCGACCATGCCGTCTGTCCGTGCCGGGCCAGCAGGATGCGCGGTGCCATGGGAGACCTTTCCGGAAGAGGGACGCCGAGTGGACGCCGGGGAAACCCGATATGAGGTCCCTCCATCATCGCGCACCACGCGCGCGGGCAACCCGGCGGGCGATCCTGGCGTCTTCGAGAGCCGGAACGCCCGCGCGGACGGGCAGGCCGACACCGTAAAGTGTCACGGCGCCCGCGGGGGGTGCGTGGCCGCGCGAAGGGGGAGGGCGATCGGATGCCGCTTACCGAGGCACCGGGCACCGTGGCGAGCCCACGGACCCGGCCGCGCTGGTGGACCGAGCTGCCCCTGATCCTGCTGGTCTACGGCTGCTACACCGCCGGCCGACTCCTGGCGCGCGGGGACGTCTCCACCGCCGTCGACCACGGTCTGGCCATCCTCCGCGTCGAGAAGGCGCTGTACCTGAACGCCGAGCACCCGCTGAACCGCCTGTTCACCGCGGAGCCCTGGATAGGTGTGCCGGCCGACTTCTGGTACGCCTCGCTGCACTACCTGGTCACGCCGGCGATCCTCGTCTGGCTGTTCCGGGCCCGCGCGGAGCACTACCGGGCGGCGCGCACCTGGCTGCTGACGTCGACGTTCATAGGACTGATCGGCTTCACCCTGCTGCCCACCTGCCCGCCCCGGCTGCTCTCCCCCGCCCACGGCTTCGTGGACACCATGGCGCACTACAGCGCGTACGGCTGGTGGGGCGGCGAGGCCAGCGCCCCGCGCGGCATGGGCGGCATGACCAACCAGTACGCGGCGATGCCGAGCCTGCACGTCGGCTGGGCCCTGTTCTGCGGGGTGATGCTGTGGCGCTGCGGCCGTACCCGCTGGGCGAAGGCGGCCGCGATCGGCTATCCGCTGCTGACCGCGATCGTGGTCATGGGCACCGCCAACCACTACTTCCTGGACGCGGTCGCGGGCGTGGCCGTGATGGGCGTCGGCCTGCTCCTGACCCCGTACGTCACGCGCGGCGCGACCGCTCTGCGGCTGCGGCTCGTCGCCTTGGCCGCCCCGTTCAGGACGGCCCAGAACAGCGGTCCCTCCCCGATTGTCAGTGACGGATGCCAGACTTCCGCGGGTGAGCGAATTCCACGGCAGCGCGAGTCGCGGCTCGACCCCGCGGCCGGAACCGACGCCTCCCCCAGCGAAGCGGGGGACGGCGCTGCGGCACCGGCTCGCTGAGCTGCGCGGTCCCGACGTACCGGCCAAGGCGCTGGACGCGCGCGCCCTCGCGGCGCTCGCGGCCAACCCGGGCTGCCGCAGACGCGCGATCCTGGACGGCGCCGGGGTGGACAAGGCCGCGCTCGCGGGCGCGCTGGGCGCCCCGTCGGACTACGGACAGTCCCAGTTCGCGCTGATCAGGGGCAACACCTTCGAGGCGCGGGTCAAGGCGGACGGCGGCGCCGAGCTGCTGCGGCTCACCCACACCCTGCTGGACCCGGCCGCCGAGCCGCCCGCCGGCGCGTCCGTGCCGGACCTGAGCGCGCCGGGCCCCGAGGGCCGCACCGCGCGTACGGCGCTGGCGTTGCGCGAGGCGGTCGCGGCGGGCGGCTGGACGCTGCTGGACCACCCGATGCTGGCCCTGGACGTGGCGGGCTCGCCCGCCTTCCTGGAGCCGGACGCGGTGGTGGTGCACCCCGACGGCGGCTGGACGGTCGTGGAGATCAAGTCGTTCCCGATGCTGGACGGCTCGGCCGACCCGGCGAAGGTGGGCGCGGCCGCCCGCCAGGCGGCGGTGTACGTGCTGGCGCTGGAGGCGGTCGCGGCCCGGCTGACCCCGCCGCCCGCCGTACGGCACGAGGTGCTGCTGGTGTGCCCGAAGGACTTCTCCAACCTGGCCACCGCGCGCGCGGTCGACGTACGGGCGCAGCGGGCGGTCACCGCGCGGCAGCTCACCCGGCTGACCCGTGTCGAGACCATCGCCCAGGAGCTGCCCGAGGGCACCTGCTTCGCGCCGGACCGCCCGGCCGGTGAGCTGACGGCCGCCGTCGACGCGGTCCCGGCCGCCTACGCGCCCGAGTGCCTGTCCTCGTGCGAGCTGGCCTTCCACTGCCGGGAGCGGTCCCGCGCGGCCGACACGGTGACCCGGCTCGGCCGCCCGCTCCGCGCCGAGCTGGGCGGCCTCGAGACGGTCCAGGAGGTGCTGTCGGCGGCACGGGGCGAGAGCGGCGACGCCGACGACCCGGCGGTGGCCGCGCTGCGCCGGGCCGCCGCCCTGCGCGCCGAGGCGCTCGCGCACGCGGCGGAGCGGGAGGCCGTGCCGTGTCCCTGATCGCCACCCTGGCCCGCCTGGAGGCGGTCGCCACCGGCCGGGCCCAGCCCGCCGCCACCGTCCGGCACCGCCATCTGTCCGACCGTCCGCTGGTGTTCGTGCCGCTGACCACCGCCGGTGAGACGGGTGCCCCGCTCGGCGCGCTGGTCGGCACCGACCGGGACGCCCCGCGCCTGCTGGTCGTGCCGCAGCCCCGCGACCGCGACCTGCGCTTCGCGTTCCTCGCCGAGCTGGCCGACATCGTGCTGCCGCACCTGGACTCCTGCGCCGAGGAGGTGGAGGCGGCCGAGCGCTCCGACACCGACCCGGAGACCGGCAAGCGGGTCAAGGTCGAGGTCGATCTGTGCGTGGACGCGCCCCAGTTGATCGTGCCGAGCCGCGCGGGCCTGGACCTCGTGCGGCTGCTGGGCCGCTCGATGCGGTTCCGGCGCACGGCCGAGCAGGACCCGGAGACGCCCCATCCGGCGCCGCCGCGCGTGCCGTTGCTGGGCCGCTGGCTGACGCACTACGGCGAGCGCTCCCGGGTGCCCGGATCGTCGCTGCTGCTGGCGCTGACCGACGTGCTGTACCGGCACTGGGCGACCGGCCAGTCCATGGTGGAGGACCAGCATCTGGGCGCCCTGCTGGCCTGGATCGACCCGCCCGAGGGCGAGTCCGGCGCCGAGGCGGCCGGGCGGGCCGAGCGGGAGCGGGACGCGGCGGGCCAGTTGCTGTGTCCGCCGGCCGGCCCGGCCACCGACCCGGCGTTCGACAACAAGCTGCTGGCCCCGGCGATCGAGCGGTACGACCGGGCGCGCACCGCCCTGGCCGCCGCCGAGGACGCCCTCGGCGCCGAGGACCTGCTGACCGCCGTCACGGCCGCCGAGCGGGAGATCCGCGAGCTGGTCCTCAGCCGCACCCGGCCCACCTGGGACGCGGTGTGGCGGGGGCTCGACCTGCTGCGGGGGCTCCCGGAGGGCGGGCACGTCGAGGAGCGGTGGACCAGGGACCGCTGGTCGTTCACCGCGCACCGGGACCGGATCGCGGCGGGGGAACCCCCGCAGCCGCGCCGGGACGACGCGGTGACGGCGGCGAACAAGCTGGCCACGCGGGAGCGCGAGCAGGCCCGGCTGGAGGCGCAGGAGGCGCTCGACGACCCGCTGGTGATGGCGGCCCGGCGGCTGGCCGGGGAGGCGTTCGCGGGCGAGGTGACCGAGTCGGTCATGGCGTACAGCGAGGGCAGGCGGCCGAGCCCGCGCCCGCTGGTGACCGTGCGCACCGAGGACCGCCCGCATCTGGCGGAGCGCGCCAGGGCGTACCGCTCGCTGAACGGCAAGCCGCAGTCGGCGGAGTTCGTGGGGTACGAGGGCGCCCCGGAGGACGGGGTGATCGTGCTGCGGATCATGGACAAGATGGGCCGGGGCAAGGAGCCGGAGGCCGGTTCCGTGCCCGGGAAGGGCGACGCGGTGTGCTTCACCCTCTTCGAGCACGAGCAGCGCGGCGGCGCCAGGCTGCCCGACCCCGAGCAGACCCCGTGGACGCACGGCGGCCCGCCGGGTGAGGCCGTGCGGGAGGCCCCGGACGCGATGACCGAGGAGGACGTGCTGTGACGACCGTGGACCACGACCCCGCGGCCGCCGCCACGCGCGCCACGGACGCGATCCTCGCCGACACCCTGCACGGCACCGAGCGCGGTGTGGTGGTGGACTCCCCGCCCGGCGCGGGCAAGTCCACGCTGGTGGTCCGGGCGGCGCTGGAACTGGCCGACGCGGGCCGCCCGCTGATGGTGGTGGCGCAGACCAACGCCCAGGTGGACGACCTGGTGCTGCGGCTCGCGGAGAAGAACCCCGAGCTGCCGGTGGGCCGCCTGCACAGCAGCGACACCGACGCCTACGACAAGGCGCTGGACGCGCTGCCGAACGTCCGCACCTCGGCCAAGGCGGGCGATCTCGGCGGGCTGCCCGTGGTGCTGTCCACCGCCGCGAAGTGGGCGCACGTCAAGGTGGACGAGCCGTGGCCGCACGCCATCGTGGACGAGGCGTACCAGATGCGCTCGGACTCGCTGCTGGCCGTGGCCGGGCTGTTCGAGCGGGCGCTGTTCGTGGGCGATCCGGGCCAGTTGGACCCGTTCTCCACGGTGGGCGGCGACCAGTGGGCGGGCCTGTCCTACGACCCGTCCGCCTCGGCGGTGTCGACGCTGCTCGCGCACAACCCTCGGCTGCCGCAGCACCGGCTGCCGGTGTCCTGGCGGCTGCCCGCGTCGGCGGCGCCGCTGGTGTCGGCGGCGTTCTACCCGTACACGCCCTTCCGCAGCGGCACCGGGCACGGACAGCGGCGGCTCACCTTCGCGGTGCGCTCGGACGGTTCGGCGCCGGACCGGGTGATCGACGAGGCGGCGGAGTCCGGCTGGGGGCTGCTGGAGCTGCCGGCCCGGCACACCCCGCGCACCGACCCGGAGGCGGTGCGGGCGGTGGCCGCGGTGGTGCGGCGGCTGCTGGACCGAGGGGGCGCTGCCTTCTCCGAGCGCGCCGAGGCACCGAGCCCGCTGACCGCCGACCGGGTCGCCGTGGGCACCGCCCACCGGGACCAGGCGGCGGCGGTCCGCGCGGCGCTGGCGGACCTGGGCGTGGTGGGCGTCACCGTGGACACGGCCAACCGGCTCCAGGGCCGGGAGTACGACGTGACGGTGGTCCTGCACCCGCTCTCCGGCCGCCCCGACGCCACCGCCTTCCACCTGGAGACGGGCCGCCTGTGCGTGCTGGCCTCGCGCCACCGGCACGCGTGCATCGTGGTGTGCCGCGCCGGGGTGAGCGACCTGCTGGACGAGTACCCGTCCACGGAACCGGTCCAGCTCGGCACCCTGGTGAAGTTCCCGGACGGCTGGGAGGCCAACCACGCGGTCCTGGCACACCTGGCCGAACACCGGGTGAGCCACCGGCCCTGACCCCGGCACCGGGCGGCGCCCCAGGAACGGTCCCCGCAGCGCCGCCCGAGCCGCCGGACGGAGTCCGGCACGCCGCCGGAGGCGGCCGAAGGACACAGTCCGGACGGCTGGGAGGCCAACCACGCGGTCCTGGCACACCTGGCCGAACACCGGGTGAGCCACCGGCCCTGACCGTGGGTGCATGCCTGGCCCTGGGGCCCTCTTGCGTCGGCGCGGGACAATGGACGGTGGTCCGGCCGCAGGCGGGGCCCAGTGCAAGCGAACGTACGAGGAGGAGATGAAGACATGGCGGAGCCCTCGCCGCGTCGGAACGAACCGCGGCTACGCCCCGCGCCCCTGCTCTTCGAGCCCGCGGAGGCGGCCGCCGATCCGGAGCACTTCTTCGACCTGGAGTCGATCGACGACCCGCGCGCGCTGCTGACGCGGGCCACCGAGCTGACCCAGGCGTTCCGGGCGGCGGCCGACCGGGCCATGGAGTTCCAGGCCGTGGCGGCGGCCCAGCTCGCCGACCCGCGCCGGTTCGACCGGCTGACGGCGGCGGACATCGCCGAGCGCGCGGAGTGGACCGAGGACTACGCCAAGAAGATGGTGGAGTTCGGCAGGGACCTCATGCGGGGCGCCGACCCCGAGGGTCGTAGGGCGGCCGATCCGCGCTAGGGCCTTTCTTCCGGATCAGGCCGGCTCGGGCCTACGGCGCCTTCTGGCCGACCCGAGTGGGGTCTGGTGCGTGCAGCTGCAAGGCGGAGGAGGGAGTCGACGCGGAGCGTCGGCGAGTGACGACAACGCCGCAGATGTGCGTGCCAGACCCCGCGACCGCGGCAAGATCCGGAAGACAGGCCCTGGGGCCGAGCGGAACGCCCGACGCACCTGGCATATGCCAGGCGGGCAAGATACCCCCTCCCGCCCCTTGGTGTCCCCAATTTCCGCAACCCAGGGAAACCATCCGCTCACCGGCGGTAGATCTGTGTGCATGACCAGTGCACCGGACGTCACCGCCGCCACCGCCGAGGGAGCCGCCTGGCTCGCCTCCGCCGGAACGTATCCGCGCAGCACGCTCGCCTTCTGGGAGGAGCGGCCCGGCGCTCCCGTCGTACTGCCTTGCGGCACGGTCTTCGACGTGGTGAGCGCGCCCGCGGTCTTCGGGCGCCGGATGCTGGACCGGCTGTGGGAGGAGGGGCCGGGCTGCGGCCCGGTCGCGGTGCACCGGGGCCGGACGCTGCTGTTCGCGGCACCCGGTACGGCCCAGCGGCTGCCCTCGCTGCTGGCCTGGGAGGAGTGGGGACCGCGTACCCACGCCGTCCCGCCGCTGCTGTGTCACGGCACCGGGGACGCGGTGACCGTCCCGGCGCTGGAGGGCGACGCCGCCGCGGCCCCCGCGGGCTCCCGGTGGCTGGTCGCCCCGGACACCCGGCACCCCTGGCTGCCCGGCCCCGAGGTGGTGCTCTGGGCGGCGGTGCGCGCGGCCCGCACGGCGGCCCGGATATCGATTTTTCCTCCCGCCGACCAGGGTGCTAAGGTCTACGACGTCAGCAGGCGCCGCTAGCTCAGTTGGTTAGAGCAGCTGACTCTTAATCAGCGGGTCCGGGGTTCGAGTCCCTGGCGGCGCACAGACAACGAAGGCCCTCGCGCGAGCGGGGGCCTTTCGCGTGCCCTCGTGCGCTCAAGCACCCTCCCCCGGCGTGATCCGGACCGTCCACGCCCCGGCCGCCGTGCGCTCCTCGACCTCCACCCGCACCCCGTCCCCCGGCACCGTGAAGCTCTCCCCGGGCGAGACGGGCGCGTCGGCCAGCGGCGGATAGACGGAGTTCTCCCAGCACGCCTCGCTGCGCGGATGCGCGTCCACCACCTCCACCGGCCCCTCCCCGGACTCGACGTCGGCGCGCACCCGGTAGACGAGGATGCCCTGCCTGCACGCCGTACGGTCGTTCCCGGCCGGGGCGCGCGCCTCGAAGGCGAGGGCGCTGTCCGGACCGGTGCGCACGACGGCGAGCTTGGTCCCGTTCCCGAGCCCGAAGGCCGGCACCCCGGTCGCGCCGCGCACCGGGACCCCGGGCCCGGCGGCGAGCGGCTCCAGCGTGAGCCGGGTCGGGCCCGTCCCCCGTACGCACGCCACCTGGCGGGGGTCCAGCCAGCCCAGCTTCCACTTGTGCCAGCCGAACAGGTCCGGAGCCTCTCCGAACTGGCTGCCCATCAGGTCCCAGTCGCCGACGTGGGTGTCCCAGTCGCCCTTGTTGTCGGTCGGGCGGTGGTAGAGGTCCGGGAGGTCGAAGACGTGCCCGGTCTCGTGGGCCAGCACCAGCCGGTCGGGCGGGTGCTGCTCGAAGACCGTGACGACCCGGCGTACGTCGGTGCCGTCCAGCCGGACGGGCGAGTCGAGGTTGACCACCTTGGTGGCGTCGGAGTCCACGCCGGGCGCGTCCGGGTCGGCCACCAGGTAGACCACGTCGTAGCGGGAGAAGTCCAGCGCCTTGTCGGCCACCGCGAACGCGTCCCGCAGGTAGGCGGAGCGGTCCGAGGCCGCCCAGTCCCGCCTTATGGCGTACGCGGTCGACGGGCGCGGCATCCGCAGCCAGCGGTCCAGCGGGTGCGGGCGCAGGGTGAAGCGGCCGTAGGAGGACTGCTCGAAGTAGCGGCTGGTGGCCGGGAAGTGGTCGGCGGTCAGCTCGGCGGGGGTGGTGCGCGGGGCGGCGTCCGGGAAGGACAGGAAGACCAGGGCCGCGTCGAGCCGGCCCTCGGGGCGGGGGTAGGCGGAGTTCCAGGTGTCCAGGCCCTCGGAGTGGTGGGCGTCGGTGCGGTGCAGCGCGCAGGGCTCGGGCGAGAAGGGTTCGGCCACCGAGGGGCCGGACAGGATCGAGGTCGCGGCGAGCGCCGACATCGTGGTGGCCACGGCGGCGGTGCTGCGCAGCTTGGGCACGTCAGGGACCTCCGGATGCGGTTCACGGGACACCGCCACCCAGACTGTGTGCTTATGTTGCGCTATGCCCTGTTTACCTGAACCGGAAGGGTGAGTACGCCCGTTTGCCCGCCCGGTGGTCACCCGGTGACCGACACCCCGAACCACTCACGGAACGTCACAAGTGGTCGTGGGCCTCAAGAACCCGTCCAGGTCCGGGCAGAAACGATCTGTCAGGAGGGCGGGCCGATCGGGGACACTGGAGACCGGCTGGAAGGGGCCGGGACCAGCCTCTATGATCGGCACACTTTCCGGCACGGACAGGGATCGAGTGCACTGCGGGAGCGAGCGGTGAGCGGAACGTCCGAAGGGCCGACGCCCGCGGCAGACCTCGACCGGTCAGCCGTCACAGACGGTGACCCCATGACCTACCACCGCGTCTTCACGACGGCCCCGCTCCCCATGGCCGTGGTGACCCCGGACGGGTTGGTCGCACACGCCAACACCGCCCTGGGGGCGCTGCTGGGAACCACCGCCGAGGCGCTGGCCGGACGCCCCGCGGCCGACCTCGTCGACCTGGCCCCCGACCCGCGCACCCGGCACGCCTACCGCGAGGTGCTCGGCGGCCGCCAGGACCGGCTGCGCTGCACCCGGCGCCTCAAGCAGCCGGACGGCGACCCGGTGTGGGTGCGGATCACCGTCACCCCGCTGACCGAGGGCACACCGGGCGCCCTGCTGTCCGTCTCCGACATCAGCGCCCGCCGTGAACTCCAGGCGCGCCTGCGGCACTTGCGGATGCACGACCCGGTGACCCGGCTGCCCAACCGCACCCTGTTCTTCGAGCGGCTGTCGGCCGCGCTGGAGGCGGACCCGGAGGACGGCACCGGGACCGGGCGGATCGGCCTGTGCTGTCTGGACCTCGACGGCTTCAAGGCGGTCAACGACACCCTGGGCCACCGCGTCGGCGACCGGCTGCTGGAGGCCGTGGCCAAGCGGCTGACCCATGTGGCCGAGGAGACCGAGGACGCGCGGGCCGGCGCCCCGCTGGTGGCCCGGCTCGGCGGGGACGAGTTCGCGCTGCTCGTGGAGGACTCCACCGGCACCGAGCAGCTCTCCGACCTGGCCGCCTCCGCGCTGCGGGCGCTGGAGGAGCCGTTCGACCTGGCGGGCCGGCGGCTGTCGCTGACCGCGTCCATCGGGGTGGTCGAGCGGAACACGGCCGGGACGACGGCGACCGGTCTGATGCAGGCCGCCGACACCACGCTGTACTGGGCGAAGGCGGACGGCAAGGCCCGCTGGACCCTGTTCGACCCCGAGCGCAACGCGCACCGCGTCACCCGTCAGGCCCTGTCCTCGACGCTGCGCCCGGCCATCGAGCGCGGGGAGTTCGCGCTGGAGTACCAGCCGCTGGTCGGCATGGAGGACGGGCGGCTGAGCGGGGTGGAGGCGCTGGTGCGCTGGCATCACCCGCAGTTCGGGATGCTGACGCCGAACCGGTTCATCCAACTGGCCGAGGAGGACGGCTCGATCGTGCAGCTCGGCCGCTGGGCGCTCGTCACCGCCTGCCGCCAGGCCCGGCAGTGGCAGCTCGCCCATCCGGACGAGCCGCCCATCTTCGTCAGCGTGAACGTGGCCGTGCGCCAGGTGTGGGACTCCGACCTGGTGGCGGACGTGGCCGGCACGCTCAGGGAGACCGGGCTCGCCCCGCACCTGCTCCAACTGGAGCTGACCGAGTCGGCCGTGATGGGCTCCGGCGGCCGCCCGATCCAGGCGCTCCAGGCCCTCAGCGACATGGGCGTGCGCATCGCCATCGACGACTTCGGCACCGGCTACTCCAACCTCGCCTACCTCAGCCGGCTCCCGGTCTCGGTGCTGAAGCTGGACGGCTCCTTCGTGCGCGGCTTCCAGTACGAGGGCGGTGACCCCGGCCCGGCGGGCGCGGGCGCCAACCCGGCCGACGAGGTGATCGTGGAGGCGATGATCCAGCTCGCCCACCGGCTCGGGCTGACCGTCACCGCGGAGTGCGTGGAGACCTCCGCGCAGGCCACCCGGCTGCGCCGGATCGGCTGCGACACCGGGCAGGGCTGGCTGTACTCCCGCCCGGTGCCGCCGGACCGCATCACGGAGCTGCTCGGGGGTGTCTCGTCGGTCAGGCCGGGTCAGGGAGCGGCGTCCGGTGCCGTGCATCGCAAGGCGGAGGAGGGCGTCGACGCGGAGCATCGGCAACCGACGACAACGCCGCGAGGTGCGGTGCCAGGCGCCGCGAGCCCGGCCTGACCGACAAGACACCCCCTGGGGTGCGGAGCTACGCGGCGGGCAGGCCGTAGGCGTCGGCGATCAGCTCGTAGGAGCGCAGCCGCAGCTCGCCGCGGTGGGCGTGGCTGGTGAGCATCAGCTCGTCGGCGCCGGTGCGCTTCTGGAGGTCGTCCAGACCCGCGCGGACCTCGTCGGCGGTGCCGTGCACGATGTTGCGGGTGAAGGAGGCCGCGAACTCCTCCTCCATCGGGCTGAATTCGTGCCGGGCGGCGTCCTCGGGGTCGGGGAAGAGTCCGGGGCGGCCCATGCGCAGCCGGAGCATGTTGAGCGCGGTCGCGCGGACCTGGCGGCCGGCCTCGGCCTCGTCGTCGGTGGCGAGCGCGGAGACGCCGATGAGGGCGTACGGCTCGGACAGCACCTCGGAGGGGCGGAAGGTCTCCCGGTACAGGTCGAGCGCCGGGATGGTGTTCTGCGCCGAGAAGTGGTGCGCGAAGGCGAAGGGCAGGCCCAGCATTCCGGCCAACTGGGCGCTGAAGCCGGAGGAGCCGAGCAGCCAGATCACCGGCCGGTGCGGCGACTGCACCCCGCCGGGCGTACTGCCCTGCACGGGGCCGGGGATGGCGTGGATACGGGCGTAGGGGTGCCCGTCGGGGAAGTCGTCGTCGAGGAAGCGGGTGAGTTCGGCGAGCTGCTGCGGGAAGTCGTCGGCGCCCTCGTTCAGGGTGTCGGAGCGGCGCAGCGCGGCCGCGGTCGCCCCGTCCGTGCCCGGCGCCCGGCCGAGGCCCAGGTCGATCCGGCCCGGTGCCATGGCCTCCAGGGTGCCGAACTGCTCGGCGATGACCAGCGGGGCGTGGTTGGGCAGCATGACGCCGCCCGAGCCGAGCCGGATGCGGTCGGTGTGGGCGGCGAGGTTGGCCAGGATCACGGCGGGCGAGGAGGAGGCGACGCCCGGCATGGAGTGGTGCTCGGCGACCCAGTAGCGGTGGAAGCCGCGCGCCTCGGAGAACCGGGCCAGCTCCACGCTGGTGCGCAGCGCGTCGGAAGCGGTGCTCCCGGCTCCCACGGTGACCAGGTCGAGTACGGAGAGGGGGACGGGGGCGGTGCCGTGCACGGCGCCCCGGATCTCGTCTGCCGACACGGTGGATGCCTCCTGTTTACGGCGTGCTCTGTCCTGTCGTGCCACAACAGGAGGCAGTCCCCGCTTATTCCCCCGGCCGTGCCGAGGGGCTGGTCAGAGCTGTACGACGGGGTCGCGGGTGAAGAGGATGCCGAGGGTGTCGGTGCGCAGCCGGCGATCGGCCAGCCGCAGCCCCTCCCACACCGAGACCTGGCACGCCGTGAGCACCGGCTTGGCGAGCGCGGCCTCCAGCGCGGCCAGGTGGGCGACGGTGCGCAGCGCGGTGTCGGGCAGCAGCACCGCCTCGGCGTCCGGGGTGTCGGCGGCGCGTGCCAGGGCCAGCAGCTCCGCCTCGCCGCCGTCGACGGCGCGCTCGGCGGTGGTGGCGTCGGGCTCGTCGGCGCCGGTCACCTCCAGCCCGCCGTCACCGAGGAACACCCGGAAGCGCTCGGCGGTCCCGGGCGGGTAGGCGTGGGCGACGGCGACCTTGCGGACACCGAGCGCCTGGGCGGCGTGCACGAAGCCCAGCGAGGTGGAGGAGGCGGGCAGCCCGGCCTGCCGGGCCAGTTCCGTCGCCTCGGCGTGCGCGCCCTTCCAGCCGTGCGCGAAGCCGCCCGCCGGGCTCGTCCAGACCACCGCCTCGGCGCCGGTCAGCCGCAGTCCCTCCATGGCGGCCGTGAGCCGTCCGGCGAAGTCCGCGCCGTGCAGCGGGTCCACCGTGTGGGCGTCCTCGCCGGTGCCGGTGTGGACCAGGTCCAGCCGGACCGCGCCGGCGAGCAGTTGCTCGACGCGCGGATAGTCGTCCTCGCCGCGATGGCCCGGACAGAGGAATCCGATTGCTGTCATGTCGGCCTTTCTCCGTGTTACTCAGGGGCCTTCCCTGCGTCTTCCCCCGGTTCCCGCGAGGGCGCCCCGCGTGGCCCGCACGGCGGTACGGGCACCCCCGCTGGAGGTTCGGGTACCCAGCGGGAGCCGGATCGCCCCCTGTAGGGCGCGGCCCGTTGACGGCGCCGGGTGCCCGTGCCAGCGTGGGCGGCCGCGCGGGAGACGGGAGGTGACAGGCCGATGACCGTCCCGACCCGTCCCACCCTGCTGGTGCTGGACGCCGATCCGCCGCCGAGGCTGGGCCGGCTCACCGGCCGGGCCCGCGTCGTGCACACCGGCGAAGACGGTCTGGCCGCGCTGCTGCCGGAGGCGGACGTGCTGCTGGTGTGGGACTTCCGGTCGCGGGCGGTACGCGAAGCCTGGCCCGGCGAGGGGCCGCGCCCGGCCTGGGTGCACACGGCGAGCGCGGGCGTGGACCATCTGATGTGCCCCGAACTGACCGCCTCCGACACGGTGGTGACCAACGCGCGCGGTGTCTTCGACCAGCCGGTGGCCGAGTACGTGGCCGCGCTGGTGCTGGCGGCGGCCAAGGACCTGCCGCGCACGGTGGAGTTCCAGCGGGAGCGCCTCTGGCGGCACCGGGAGACGCGCCGGGTGGCGGGCACCCGCGCCTGCGTGGTCGGCTCGGGACCCATCGGCCGGGCGATCGCCCGCACCCTGAAGGCGCTCGGGGTGACGCCCGCGCTGGTGGGACGGGTGCCGCTCACCGGCGTGCACGGCCCGGCCGACCTGGACCGGCTGATCGCCCGCGCGGACTGGGTGATCGCCGCCGCCCCGCTGACCGAGCGGACGCGCGGCATGTTCGACGCGCACCGCTTCGGGGTGATGCAGCCCTCGGCGGTGTTCGTCAACGTCGGCCGGGGCGAGCTGGTGGACGAGGCGGCGCTCGCCGAGGCGCTGCGCAGACGCTGGATCGCGGGCGCGGCCCTGGACGTCCTCGCCACCGAACCCCTGCCCGCGGACAGCACCTTGTGGGACCTGCCCGGACTGCTCCTCTCCCCGCACATGAGCGGCGACACGGTCGGCTGGCGGGACGAACTGGGCGCGCAGTTCGTGGACCTGTACGAGCGCTGGGCGGCCGGGAGACCGCTGGTCAACGTGGTGGACAAGAAGCGCGGGTACGTGCCGGGGCACTGAACTCCCCCCGCACGGCGGGAAATCGACGCGCATGACCCGTGCGGGCCTGGGTAGCGGCGCCGCCATGGCTTCTCGACTTGGCAAGGACACGGAAAGATTCCGGCCGGTGCGCCTGAGAGAGAGACGGGCGGTGCTCCTGGGCGCACTGGCACTGGGCGGGGTGGGAGCGCTGGGTGCGGCGGGCTGTACGCGGGTGGCGGCCGCGTCCGGCGAGAGGGGCGGCGATCTGCTGGACCGGCTGCGCGCCCAGGGTGTCGTGCGGCTGGGAATCGCCGGTGAGGTGCCCTTCGGGTTCATCGACCGGGACGGCCGGCTGACCGGGGAGGCGCCCGAACTGGCCAGAGTGATCTTCAAGCGGCTCGGGGTGGAGCGGACGCAGCCGGTGCCGACGGAGTTCGGTTCGCTCATACCCGGCCTGAACTCCCAGCAGTTCGACGTCGTGGCCGCCGGGATGTACGTCAACCCCGAACGCTGCCGCCAGGTGATCTTCGCCGACCCGGACTACCAGATGAAGGACTCCTTCATCGTCCGCAAGGGCAACCCCAAGGGCCTGAACTCGTACCGGGACGTGGTGGAGAGGAAGGCGAGGTTCGCCACCGGCGCCGGGTACGCCGAGATCCGGTACGCGGTCGAGGCGGGCTACCGGGAGAGCGACGTCCTGATCGTGCCGGACCAGGTCGCCGGGCTGAACGCGGTGGAGGCCGGCCGGGTCGACGTGTTCGCCGGTACGGCGCTCACCGTCCGCGAGGTGGTCGGAAAGTCCCGGAAGGCGGAGGCCACCGAGCCGTTCGCGCCGCTGGTGAAGGGCGAACGGCACGTGGACGGGGGCGCGTTCGCCTTCCGGCCCGTCGAGACCCGGCTGCGGGACGCCTTCAACACCGAGCTGCGCGAGCTGAAGCGGACCGGTGAACTGCTGCGCATCCTCCGTCCGTTCGGGTTCACGGCGGCCGAGATGACGGACCTCACCGCGAAGGAGCTGTGCGGCGGATGACCCCGGGACTGTGGGAACTCGTCCTCAGGGGCGTCTGGACGACCGTCCAACTACTCGTACTGAGCGCGCTGCTGGCGGCGGCGGTGTCCTTCGCCGTCGGGATCGCGCGCACCGCCCGGCGCAGGATCGTGCGCTTCCTCGCGGGGCTGTACACCGAGGTGTTCCGCGGCACCTCGGCGCTGGTGATGATCTTCTGGGTTTTCTTCGTGCTGCCCATCGCCTTCGGCTGGCAGTTGGTGCCGCTGTGGGCGGGCACCCTGGCGTTGGGGCTGACGTACGGCGCGTACGGGTCGGAGATCGTGCGCGGCGCGCTGAACGCGGTCGACCCGGCGCAGCGCGAGGGCGGTGTCGCGCTCGGCTTCACCTCCTGGCAGCGGCTGAGGCTGATCCTGCTGCCGCAGGCGGTGCCGGAGATGGTCCCGCCGTTCTCCAACCTGCTGATCGAGCTGCTCAAGGGCACCGCTCTGGTGTCGGTGATGGGCATGGGCGATCTGGCGTTCAGCGCCAACCTGGTGCGGCTCGCCCTCCAGCAGAGCGCGGAGATCTACACGTACGTCCTGCTGATCTACTTCGTGATCGCGTTCGGGCTGACCCGGCTGATGCGCTCGCTGGAGAAGCGGCTGAAGGCCGGGCCGGGCCAGGGGCCCGTCCCTGATCCGGTGGTGCGGGAGAGCGGACCGGCCCCGGCGGACAAGGTGGGTGGTGCCGCGTGAAGTGGGACTGGAACGCCGTGGGCGACTTCATGCCGTACTTCTGGCAGGGGCTGCTGGTCACGCTCCAGGTGGTGGCGCTCGGCTCGGTGCTGTCGTTCTCGCTGGGGCTGGTGTGGGCGCTGCTGATGCGGGCGCCGTCGCGCTGGGTGCGCTGGCCGGTTGGCGCGGTCACCGAGTTCGTACGGGACACCCCGCTGCTGGTGCAGTTGTTCTTCCTCTTCTACGTGCTGCCCGAGCGGGGTGTGACCTTCTCGGCGCTGACCACGGGTGTCTTCGCCATCGGGCTGCACTACTCGACGTACACCATGCAGGTCTACCGGGCCGGCATCGAGGCCGTGCCGGTGGGCCAGTGGGAGGCGGCGACGGCGCTGAGCCTGCCCCGGCACCGGATCTGGACGGCCGTCGTCCTGCCGCAGGCGCTGCGCCGGGTGATCCCGGCGCTGGGCAACTACGTGATCGCCATGCTGAAGGACACCCCGATGCTGATGGTGATCACCGTGCTGGAGATGCTCGGCCGGGCCCGGCTCTTCTCGCAGGCGAACTTCCAGTTCACCGAGCCGCTCACCGTGATCGGCGCGGCCTTCATCGTCCTGTCCTATCTGGCCTCCCTTCTTCTGCGAGCCCTGGAGCGACGCCTTGCCCGCTGACATCACCCTTCCCGAGCAGACCCCGTCCGGTGAGCTGATCCGCCTGTCCCGGGTGACCAAGCGCTTCGGCGCCAATACCGTGCTGGACCGGCTCGACTTCTCCGTGGAGGCGGGCAGACATGTGACCCTGATCGGCCCCTCGGGGTCGGGCAAGACCACGATCCTGCGCCTGCTGATGACGCTCACCGAGCCGGACGAGGGCACCATCACCGTGGACGGTCAGGCCCTGTTCCCGGCGCCGGAGAAGCAGGTCCGGGAGGTGCGCAAGAAGATCGGGATGGTGTTCCAGCACTTCAACCTGTTCCCGAACATGTCGGTGCTGCGCAACATCACCGAGGCTCCGGTCCGGGTGCTGGGGCTGTCCAGGGACGAGGCGGAGGCAAGGGCGCGCGACCTGCTGGAGCTGGTCGGGCTCTCCGACAAGTGCGACGCGCGGCCCACCCGGCTCTCCGGCGGCCAGCAGCAGCGGGTCGCCATCGCGCGGGCGCTGGCGATGCGGCCGCGGGTGCTCCTGCTGGACGAGGTGACCAGTGCGCTCGATCCGGAGCTGGTCGCGGGCGTGCTGGACGTCCTGCGGGACATCGCACGCGGCACGGACATCACCATGCTCTGCGTGACCCACGAGATGGGCTTCGCGCGGGACATCTCCGACCAGGTGCTGATGTTCGACCAGGGGCGGGTGGTGGAGTCCGGTCCGCCGGAGAAGATCTTCGGCGATCCGGAACAGGAGCGGACGCGGGAATTCCTCAGCGCGGTGCTCTGAGCGCGGGGGTGAAGGCGGGAAGCCGAGGTCCAGAGGCTGGGTGATGCCCAAGGCATATGCCAGAGGGTCGCCTTCGCAGCTCGGAGGGGCGCCGGTGGTGCCCCGATCCCGTCAACACCCCCTCCCCGCTGGCCGCTTGCCCGCTATCGTGGAAGTGATCCGCCGACCGGATCTCGCGGCCAAGGAAGCGAGCGCAGGGGGAAACCGTGGCGCTGAAGCACGAGCCGACCGCCCCGTACCACTCCGCCCAGGACGCGCTGCGCGTGCTGGAGACCGTCGCCCGCCATCCCGCCGGGATCGCCGGGGCCGGGCTGGCCCGCGAGGCCGGCCTGGACAACGGACGGCTGACCGCCCTGCTGCGCATGCTGCGCCGCGAGGGGTACGTCGAGCAGACCGCCGACGGCGCCTACGTCACCGGCGAAACCCTGCGCCGCCTCACCTCGGCGCACGACCACGAGCGCGCGCTGCGCGAGAAGCTCCAGCACACCCTGGACCGGCTGCGCGACTCGGTCGGCGCGGCGGTCTACATCAGCCGGTACGAGGACGGCGAGGTCCAGGTCACCCAGTACGCGGCCGGACCGGGCGCGCCCGCGGTCAACGAGTGGGTGGACTTCCGCTCCTCCGCCCACGCCACCGCCGTCGGCAAGAGCCTGCTGACCCAGTTGGACCACGACGCCCGGCGCGACCATCTGTCCCGGCATCGGATGGCGCGCCTGACCTCGCGCACGATCACCAGCGACAAGCTGCTGCTCTCCCGGCTGGAGTCCCAGCCGCCCACGGTCCCCGTCCTGGACCTCCAGGAGTACGCGGTCGGCACGGTCTGCGCGGCCGTCCCGATCACGGCCGGGTCCTCCGTCGGCTGCCTGGCCGTCTCCCTGCCGGTGGAGCGCGCGCACCGGCTGCGCCAGGCGGCGGACGCCCTCAACCGGCACGCGGCCCCGGTCCTGCTCTCGCTGACCCTGTAGCGCCCCCGGCGGTGGTCCGGAGCACCCCCGGGGACCAGGTAGTATTTTCTCTGTCGCCGGCCGCGGAGAGCGGAAGGCGAGAGTCATGCGCCGCTAGCTCAGTTGGTTAGAGCAGCTGACTCTTAATCAGCGGGTCCGGGGTTCGAGTCCCTGGCGGCGCACAACCACCGAGGGCGGGTCGAGAAATCGACCCGCCCTCGCGGTTTTCCTAGAACGCCGAGTGCGCGGAGACGGCGAAGAGCACGCAGCCCGCGATCATCACCCCGAGGAAGACGACCACCACCCCGGTGCCGATGATCAGCCGCCCCCGGGCCGGCTCCAGCGCGGTGGCCCACTGCGGCCGCTCCGCCAGATAGCGGACCGTCACGTGGTCGCCCGCCACCACGGTCGAGTCACCCCCGGCCTCGTCGAACCGGAACCTCCCGCCCTCGCGGGTGGTGAACTCGTACACGTGGTGGAGCGTGCTGCGCACGGCCGCGTCATTGCCGCCGCTCGTCTTCGCGTAGGTGTTCAGGCAGCGCCCCTCGGCCGTCAGGCCGTGCGCCCACAGCTCGCTGGTGCGCAGCGCGCGGCGGATCACCTGGACCACGCCGAAGACACACCCGGCCGTGATCACCGCGGGCACGAGGTAGAGCAGTGCGTCCATCAGGCCCCCCTGGGTCGGCACGCCGCTCCGGTGGACCGGCGTGCCGTGAACGTACCCATGCGGCGGGGCAGTTGGCCTCAAGCGAAGCTCAGAACGTGACGTCCGAGCAGGAGTAGAACGCGTTCGTCGTGTCGGCCACGTTCCACACCGCGAGGATGATGTGGTGACCGGTCAGCCCCCTGGGGAGGGTGCCGCTGTGGCTGAGCGTGGACGGGGGACGCTGGCCGTTGTACGGCACCGAGAGGAACGGCGTCAGGTTGAGGTCGGAGCGGGCGAGGGCGTGGTTCTGGTTCCAGCCCTGCTTGGTGACGTAGTACGTGAAGTCGCTGGTCGCGTGCATGGCGGTGAACTGCCAGCGGAAGGTGTACGACTGCCCGCCGGTCACCCTGGTGGTGGGCCAGGCGCCGCCCGAGGGGGTGTTCGCCGCGTTGAGCTGGCCGAAGCGGCTGTTGCCACCGCTGCAGAGCTGGCCGTCGCCGGGGCCGGACCCGGGGAAGCCCTTGGGGCCCTCGACGCTCTGCGGCTCCCACTGGATGTCGCCGCAGTTCGTCACGGAGCCGTTCTGGCAGAGCTTCTGCCTGCTGATCGGCAGGTCGGTGTAGCCGTGGCCGCTGGCACCGCCGGCGGAGAGAACGAAGGCGCCGGCCGTGGCCATGCCGAGCACGGCCGCGGACATCGCTGACAACCTGGTCCTGGTACGCATGCTGCCGCTCCCGGGGAACGTCGTGGGGGAAGGTTCACTGAGCCGAGCTGTGCGGTAGGTCCAGACCAAGTACCAGATTATTGCCGGGAGTTGAACGTGTCCATACCGTTCGGCGGCACTCGTCAGACCGGTTCCGAGCGGGCGGAGCAGAAGGCCACCGTGAGGTCCCGGACCAGCACCTTGCGCTCGTGGTCGTCCAGCTCGACCAGCCCGCGCGTGGTCAGCCGGGTCACCGTGTCCTCGACCGAGTCCACCACCGAGCTGAGCATCGTGGCCCGCTGCTGGACGTCCAGCGCCGCGATCCGGCGCCGGTGCATGGCGGCGGCGACCTCGGGCGCGTACTCCACCCGTACCGGCTGCACGGAGAACACCTCCACCCCGACCGGCGTGACATCGGCCGCCACCAGCCGGGTCAGCGCGTCCCCCGCGGCGTCCGCCCCGCTGCGCACCCCGCCCGGCAGCTCCACCGGGACCCGCGCCAGCGCCGCCTCCACGCACTCGCGCAGATAGGTCTCGTGCTCCTCGATCCCGAGCAGCGCCCGGGCGGTGTCCCGCACCCGCCACACCACCAGCACGACCACCCGCAGCGCCACCCCGTTGGCGTCGGCCGCGGGCACCGCACCGCTGCGCCAGTGCCGCAGCCGCACATCGGCCCGGCGCCGCCGCAGCAGCGGGTTGATCCACAGCAGCCCGGTACGCCGTACCGTCCCCCGGTAGCGGCCGAACAGGCCCAGCACCCAGGCCCGCCCGGTGCGCCCGCGCGCCAGTCCGCCGAAGCCGAACAGCCCTACCGTCCCGGCGCCCGCGTACGCCGCCCACTGCGCGGCGCCGAGCCCCGCGCCGGGGTGGACGGGCAGCCCCAGCGCCTGTTCCGTGAGCGGTGGCAGCACCCCCGCCCACCACGAGGTGGCCAGGCACCCGGCGACCCCGCCGAGCCCGGCCAGCACCCCGGCCGCGCCGGGCAGCACCCGCGCCGGACGCTCCTGGAGCTCCGGGTCGGGGCGCAGCTCGGGCCGCCTGCGGACCGGCGCCGGACGCTCCAGCCGGGGCTGCTCGCCGGTGCCCTGCCGGCGGCTCACCACGGCGGGCCGCCGCGCCTGTGGGCCGGGGGCGGGCTCGTCGCGGAAGAGCAGATGGACGGGGATCTCGGTGGTCGCCTCGTTGTGGATCAGCCGGGGCACCCGGACGGCCGCCCCCGCACCGCCCGGCAGGCTCTCCGGTCGGTCCTCGGACTCGTGCGTGTGTGGTGTGGTCGTGCTCATGGGTGCCTCCAGCCTCCGCGCCAGATGCGTCATGACAGGGGATGCGGGATTCCGCGCGAGTACGGAATCCCCGGGTGACCGGCGCCTTCAGGCGAACAGACGGCGCCAGGTCTCGGGGCCCGGATAGCCGTCCGCCGTTCCACCGCGCCAGCCCTGGGCGCGCTGGAAGGCTTCCACCGCCCGCCGGTCCGCCTCGCCCCAGCGCGGTCCGGGTCCGGTGGCGTAGAAACTGCCGAATCCTTTCTTCACCAGTTGCCGTCCCAGCCGGGTGACGTGTGCGTTGTCGGCGCCCGCCCGGAAGTACTGCTTGCCGGGGAAGGCGGGCACGCCGCCGGGGCTCGCCGCGCCGGAGGCGATGTCCTTGCCGCCGCCGGTGACCAGCAGTTCCCAGGTGCGCGGTCCCGGCAGCCCGTCGGCGGCCGAGCCGGTCCAGCCCTGGGCCTTCTGGAACGCCTGGGTCGCGCGCCGGTCGGCCTCGCCCCAGACCGGTCCGGGTCCCGTGGCGTAGTAGGAACCGCCACCCCTGGCCACCAGCATCTCGCCGAGCATGGTCACGTACTTGTTGTTCGCGCCGGGGCCGAAGTAGGAGGTGCCGGGGAAGGGCACCGGCGCGGTCTCCGGCTCGGCGCCCGCCGACCCCGCGGTCACGCCCTTGTAGCGGTAGGGGACGTACTTGCCGCTGTTGTTCCAGTAGGCGTAGGGCGTGCTCTGGCGGCGGGTGTGGGGCGGCGTCTGCTCGTACGCCGTGTAGGCGGTGTGGGTGTGGTCCGTCCAGCCGCCGAAGATCACGACGTGCGAGCCGCCCTGGGGGTCGGCGGGGTTGTGGAAGAGCAGGATGTCGCCGGGCTGGAGTTCCTCCTTGGTGATCTTGACGGCGAACTGGCCGAGGCTGCCCGTCCACTCGTTGGAGAGCAGCCCCCAGGCCATGGAGACATAGCCCGAGCAGTCCTGGCGGTACCCGTCCGACCAGAACGCGGTGGTGCTGTACGGCACCTTCGCGTCGACCCAGAGCTTGGCCCGGTTGATGATCGCGGTCCGGGTGGTGGCCGGGGTCTTGGCCTGCGGCCGCGCGGGCGAGCCGCCCGGACCGTGCAGGGGGACGGCGGTGCCCTGGGGGCTCGCGGGCCCCCCGTCCGTCGCCGGGGCGCCGGGACGGTAGGAGGCGGCGTGCCGGGGCGGCGCCGAGGTGAGGGCGGCCGCCGGGGAGACCGCGCCGAGGACGGCGGACGCGGCGGCGGCCATGACCACGGCGCCTCGGGCGGTGGACCGGCCGGCGGGACGGGCGGTCGACGGCCGCAGGGCGAGCCGCCGCCACCGGACGCAGCCGAGGCAGTCGCAGTCGCTCACCGGATCGATTTCCTCGAACGCCGGAGCCGTCATGCGATCTGCCTCACATTCGGGGTGGATATGTCCGCGTGTGTGCACGTTGATCAGTTTCACAACTGTCCGCGTGACGCGCATGTTGACGGTCCGAATGGTGCACACGCCCCGCCGGACCACTCGCCGGGCAACCAGCGGTGGTCGGGAGCGTCCCGCGGGTCCTGTAGAGTTTTCCCGTCAGCAGGCGCCGCTAGCTCAGTTGGTTAGAGCAGCTGACTCTTAATCAGCGGGTCCGGGGTTCGAGTCCCTGGCGGCGCACAGACAACAAGCAGGCCCCCCGTGTGAACGGGGGGCCTGCTTGCGTTTCCTTTCACCGCAATGAACGGTTTTGACCGGTAAACAACACGTTTCGCGTCTTGCGATCATGCTCGTCGGCGTAGAACCCTGTTGTCCACGATGCCGTGGAAACACGGCAGTTGGGGGGAAGTACCGGTCGCGCACCGGCGGGGCGGAACAGTCCCCGCCCGGTTCGGACGCCTAGGGGGGCGTCCCGCGCCGCGACCGGAGCATCGCCGTTGCCTGCCCTGCTCACGGTGAGTCAGGGCATGGTCACAGCGGCATGCCATCGAGCCGCCCCCGACGGCCCTGGGGAGGTCCGTCGGGGGCGGAAGGACTGACGAAACACGCGCTGAGCCGCGTGTGGGGGGATGACTCATGACGGATGATCCGTCACGGACCACAAGACCCGGAACCGTCTCGCACCGGACCGGCCGGGACGCGCAGAACCGTCCGGGATACGACTACGAGCACTACAGCAGACTCGCCGGCCCGCTCACCCAGCCGCCCGCCGACCGGCCCTACACCGTGCGCTACCGCTCGCTGCTCTCGCAGGAGCCGCACCGGATACGCGCCGCGCTCATGCTGGGCGCTGCCCCGCTGCTCTCGCTCGTCCTGCTGCTCTGGCTGCTCCAGCCGGACCACTGGACCGAGCGCGACCACCCCGCCCACGACTTCCTGCCCGTGCTGGACACCGTCATGCTGGTCTCGATCGGCCTGATCGAGTTCTTCCGCTGCATGAACGTGCTGTCCAACGCGCACGCCACCCTCGTCGCCCGCGACCCGGTGCCGGTGGTGCCCGAGACCGGCACCCGCGTGGCCTTCCTGACCTCCTTCGTGCCGGGCAAGGAGCCGCTGGAGATGGTCACCCGGACCCTTCGGGCGGCCGTTCGGCTGCGGCACCGGGGCCTGCTGCACGTCTGGCTGCTGGACGAGGGCGACGACCCGGCCGTCAAGGAGGTCTGCGCCCGGCTCGGCGTCCGCCACTTCTCCCGCAAGGGCGTGGCGAAGTGGAACCAGCCCTCGGGCCCCCACCGCGCCAGGACCAAGCACGGCAACTACAACGCCTGGCTGGACGCGCACGGCGACGGCTACGACTTCTTCGCCTCCGTCGACACCGACCACGTCCCGCTCCCCAACTACCTGGAGCGGATGCTCGGCTGGTTCCGCGACCCGGACGTCGGCTTCGTCATCGGCCCGCAGGTGTACGGCAACTACGACACGTTCGTCACCAAGGCCGCCGAGTCGCAGCAGTTCCTCTTCCACGCCCTGATCCAGCGCGCCGGGAACCGCTACGGCGGCCCGATGTTCGTCGGCACCTCCAACGCGGTGCGGATCGGCGCGCTGAAGCAGATCGGCGGGCTCTACGACTCGATCACCGAGGACATGGCCACCGGTTTCGAGATGCACCGCACCACGAACCCGGCCACCGGCCGCAAGTGGAAGTCGGTGTACACCCCGGACGTGCTCGCGGTGGGCGAGGGCCCGAACGCCTGGACCGACTTCTTCACCCAGCAACTGCGCTGGTCGCGGGGCACCTACGAGACGATCCTCAAGCAGTACTGGAAGGGCGTCTTCACCCTGCCGCCGGGCAAGCTCTTCAACTACACCATGATGATCATCTTCTACCCGATGTCGGCCCTCAACTGGATTCTGGCCGCCCTGAGTTGCGCGCTCTTCCTGGGCCTGGGCGCCTCGGGCGTGAACATCGACCCGACCGTCTGGCTGATGCTGTACGGCAACGCCTCCGCGCTGCAGATCGGGCTGTACGTCTGGAACCGGCGGCACAACGTCTCCCCGCACGAGCCGGAGGGCTCCGGCGGGGTCGCGGGCATGATGATGTCGGCGCTGTCCGCGCCGGTGTACGCCCGCTCGCTGCTGGACGCGGTGCTGCGCCGCGAGAGCGGGTTCGTGGTGACCCCCAAGGGCGACTCCGCCAGCCCGGACACCCTGTTCGGGACGTTCCGCGTCCACTGGTTCTTCATCGCGGTCTTCGCGGGCTCGCTGACCGCGGGCCTCACGCTGGGCCACGGCCACCCCGCGATGATCACCTGGGCCGCCTTAGCCCTGCTGATCACCGCCTCACCGATCCTCGTCTGGCGGTACACCCTGGGGCGGGAGCCTGCCGGGGTGCGGGAGGCCGGGCCGCGGGAGGCCGGGCCGCGCGAGTCCGCCGCCGTCGGGGCGGCCGGGCCGGAGCCGCTGCCCGCACCGCGCGTCCCCGCCCAGCGCACCGCCTCGCCACCCTTGGGCGACGACGGGAACGGGGACGACGACGGCGAGCAGACGCTGCGGATCGCCCTGGGCGGGCTGGGGGGCCGTAAGGAATGAGGGACTTCACCGGCCGCCGCCGCGCCCGCCGACTGGGGATGAGCGCGGTGGTGGTCCTCGCGCTGGCCGGGATGAACGGGCCGTGGCTCTACCGCTTCAGCACCGAGCGGTACCACCAGTACAAGATCGACAAGCCGGAGTACAAGGCCGCCAACGGCCGCTGGGAGACCGTGGAGTTCCCCGAGGAGTACCGCCAGGACACCATCCACGCGGCCCTGCTGCGCACCGGGAAGGTGCTGCTGGTGGCGGGGTCGGGCAACAAGCAGGAGAACTTCGACGCCAAGAAGTTCGACACCCGGCTCTGGGACCCGGTCAAGGGCACGATCAAGAAGATCCCCACGCCCAAGGACCTCTTCTGCACCGGCCACACCCAACTCGCCGACGGGAGGCTGCTGATCGCGGGCGGGACCAAGCGGTACGAGAAGCTCAAGGGCGATGTGACCAAGGCGGGCGGCCTGATGATCGTCCACAACGAGAACCCCGACCGCCCCGTCACCCTGCCCGCCGGCACCCGGTTCACCGGGAAGAGCAATGGCCGCACCTTCGTCTCCAGGGACCCGGTGCTCGTCCCGCGCGCGAAGAAGGTCTTCGACCGCGCGGGCAGGTTCGTGCGCAACGACCCCGGTCTCGGCCGGATCTACGTCGAGGCCCAGCGCAGCGGCGCGAAGTACGAGACCGGCACCCAGGACAACTACCGGGTGCGCGGCCTGACCGGCGCCGAGGCGCGCAACACGTACGGCATCGCGCAGAAGCTGGCGCTCGACAAGAAGGACTTCCAGGGCATCCGCGACGCCTTCGAGTTCGATCCGGTGGCCGAGCGGTACATCGAGGTCGACCCGATGAAGGAGGCCCGCTGGTACCCGACGCTCACCACCCTGTCCGACGGCAAGGTGCTCAGCGTCTCCGGGCTGGACGACATCGGCCAGTTGGTGCCGGGCAAGAACGAGGTCTTCGACCCGGCGACGAAGAAGTGGACGTACACGCGGAAGGTCAGGCAGTTCCCGACCTACCCGGCGCTGTTCCTGACGCAGAGCGGCAAGGTCTTCTACTCGGGCTCCAACGCCGGCTACGGACCGGACGACGTGGGCCGTAAGCCCGGCATCTGGGACGTGGACACCAACGAGTTCACCGAGCTGCCGGGGCTGAGCGACCCGGACCGTCTGGAGACCTCGGGCACGGTGCTGCTGCCTCCGGCGCAGGACGAGCGGTACCTGGTGGTCGGCGGGGGCGGGGTCGGGGAGTCCCGGCTGTCCAGCAGGAAGACCCGGCTGATCGACCTCAAGGCGCGCGCTCCGCACTTCGTGGACGGGCCCTCGCTGGCCAAGGGCACCCGGTATCCGCAGGCGTCCGTGCTGCCCGACGACACGGTGCTGGTGTCGGGCGGCTCGCGGGACTACCGGGGGCGGGGTGACTCCGACATCCTCGAGGCGCGGATCTACCACCCGGACAGCGACAGCTTCACCCGCGTCGCCGACCCGCTGGTGGGGCGGAACTACCACTCCGGGTCGATCCTGCTGCCGGACGGGCGCGTGATGTTCTTCGGCTCCGACCCGCTGTACGGGGACCGGGCGAACACCGAGCCGGGCAGCTTCGAGCAGCGGATCGAGATCTACACGCCGCCCTACCTGTACCGGGAATCCCGCCCCTCGCTCGGCAAGGGGCCGGAGAGCATCGCGCGGGGCGGGTCGGGGACGTTCACCTCGCAAGCCGCGTCGAGCATCCGGAAGGCGCGGTTGATCCGGCCGAGCGCGGCGACCCATGTGACGGACGTGGACCAGCGGTCGATCGCGCTGGACTTCACGGCCTCCGGGGACCGGATCACCGTGCGGGTGCCTTCCAACCGGAATCTGGTGCAGTCGGGTTGGTACATGCTGTTCGTGGACGACGAGCAGGGGACGCCGTCGAAGGCCCGGTGGGTGCGCGTGCCTTAGCGTTCAGGGCTGAGGGGCGCAGGGCTCAGGGCTCGGCGTTCAGCGGCCATCGGTCAGGTCCAGGGCGTACTCCGGCCACCAGGCCCCCGCCTTCGGGCCGCCCTTGCACTCGCCGTCCGACTCCCCTGGTCGTTTGATCCACAGGTAGGCGTCGGCCAGGGGGTCGGCCGTGTTCGTGGTCGGGGTCTCGCCCAGGGCCCGGCCCGGTGGGTTGCACCAGCGTTCGGCCGGGGCGCCCTGGGTGTAGGGGCCGTTGCCGTTGCGGCTGGTGTCCACGACGAAGTGCTTGCCGCCGACCTTGGCGGCGAGGCGCTTGCCGTAGGCGATGGAGTCGGGCGTGGAGTAGAAGTTGGAGACGTTGACGGCGAAGCCGTCGGCGTCCTCCACGCCCGCCGACCTCAGCGGCTCGAAGATCTGGTCGGGGTGGCCCCAGCCCGCGTTGCCCGCGTCCAGGTAGACCTTGGTGTTCTTCAGGGACGTGAGCGTGGTGACCGCGCCCGCGAGGAGGTCGTAGCGCTCCTCGCGGAACTCCTCCGGGGTGCAGCCGTCCACGAGGTGGAGCAGGGCGTCCGGTTCGAGGATCACGGTGGCGGGGCGGTCCCCGATGCCGCGCGCGACCCCGGCGAGCCAGGTCCGGTAGGCGGCTCCGTCGGCCGCGCCTCCTCGCGAGTACTGGCCGCAGTCGCGGTGCGGGATGTTGTAGAGCACCAGCAGGGCTCCGCGGCCGGACTTCGCGGCGGCCTCGGTGAACCCGCGCGCCTCCCCCTCCGGGTCCTTTGGGCCGAGCCACTCCCCCACCGGCTGCTCGGCGATCTCCCGTATCCGCTCCGCCTCGGCCTTCCTGCCGGCCTTCTCGTAGGCGGCCACCTGGCGGGCGGCGTTGCCGTCGGGGTTGACCCAGTAGGGGGACGCGGGCCGCGGGGTGACCGGTGCTCCCCCGGCGCCCTCGTCCCCTGCGGAGCACCCGGCCGCCAGCAGTGCCGCCCCCAGCAGCACCGCGGACACCCCGGCCCGTCCCGCTGGACCGGCCCCCCACTTCCCGTACATGCGGTTCCCCCCTGGGCACGTCTGTTCCGGAGGGCCAATCGTGGCATACCGGCCGTGCCGGACATGGGGAGATGTGGAAGTCAACGCCCTTTGTCCGCAGGGGTGTTCAGGCACCCGTGCCGGTGAGGTACGCGGAGACGACCACGTTGGCGGTGTAGGTGCGGCTCGTCCGGTCGTAGGTGCCGCCGCAGGTGATCAGGCGGAGCTCGGCGCGGCCGGGGTGCCGGGTGCCATAGGCGCGTTCGGCGTCGAAGTGGTCGGCGGGGAGCACCTCGACGTCGTCGATGGTGAACCGGGCGACCTTGCCGTCCGCGCGGACCACCCGGACGGTCTCGCCGGGTGTCAGGGTGCTGAGCCGGTAGAAGACGGCGGGCCGGGTCTCGGTGTCGACATGGCCGACCAGCAGCGCGGTCCCGGCCGCACCGGGTGCGGTTCCGGCGCCGTACCAGCCGACCACCCCCGGCTGATCGAAGGGCGGCGGGTCGATGCCGCCCCGGCTGTCGAGTCCGCGCGACATCACCGGTGCCTGGATGGCCAGTTGGGGGATGTCGACGCGCTGCGGGGCGGATTCGGGCAGCGGGGTCGCCGGGGCGGGCAGGGTGATGCCGCCGAGTCCGGCCACGTCGCCGTGCGCGGTGCCGGCCGGGTTGTCCGGCAGCCCGGTCACGTCCCGTCCCCAGAGCCAGAGTCCGAGCAGCAGCACGGCCCAGGCCACGGCCGTGATCAGCCGGCCGGTGGCGGCGGTGTGCCCTCGCTCCTCGGACATGAAGGCGCCCGCTCAGCCGTTGCCACGGCTCCGGCGGGCCCGGAGCGCGCCGACCGTGACCGCCGCGCATCCGGCGAGGGCCAGCCCGGTCAGGGCCTGGGCGGCGCCGGGGCCGGAGCCGGTGGGGGCCACGGTGGCGAACAGGGTGCTGGTGTCGGCACCGCCACCGGCGGCCGTGCCGCCGCCGCCCGCGTGCACCGGGGCGACCGGGGAGGGCCCAGTGCCGGGCTCGTCGTCGGAGTCGGGGCGCGCGCCCAGCGACGACTCGTCGACGCTGATCCGGCCGGTGAACGAGTAGTCGGCGCAGGTGACGCGCACGTCGTAGGCACCCGCCTTGAGGGAGGTGCGGACGCGGGTCTCCCCGGAGAGGTCGCCCTGGCCGCCGGTCAGCCGGGCGTCCGAGACGAACGCGCTCGACACCGCCGTGCCCTGCGAGGCCGTGCAGCCGCGTACCCGCAGCGACACGTCGGTGCCAGGAAGGGGGACGGCCGGGGCCACGGTGAGCCCACCGGTGCCGTGCGAGCCGCCGTCCGCAGCGTGGGCCGCCGGGGTGAGCGCGGCGGCGGCGAGGATCGAAGTACAGAGAGTGAGGCGAAGTGAGCCCATCGTGAACCTCCAGATATTGGGAGGTTCCCCCGTCCGGTGTGCTTCCGCATCCGCGCGGGGCGTCCGGCTGCTCCGAACGGGTGGGAACGGGTTTGGGGATT
This sequence comes from Streptomyces seoulensis, assembly GCF_022846655.1. Taxonomy (NCBI): domain Bacteria; kingdom Bacillati; phylum Actinomycetota; class Actinomycetes; order Kitasatosporales; family Streptomycetaceae; genus Streptomyces; species Streptomyces seoulensis. Next base: position 934,183 of record NZ_AP025667.1, on the reverse strand, counting down.
CCGGCAAACCCCAGCTCAGACCAGGTCTACCAGGTCCGCGATGGAGTCGACGACCTTGGACGGACGGTACGGGTACCGGTCGATCTCGTCCGCCTGGGTGACCCCGGTGAGCACCAGGAAGGTGCGCATCCCGGCCTCCAGGCCCGCGAGCACGTCGGTGTCCATGCGGTCGCCGATCATCGCGGAGGTCTCCGAATGGGCTCCGAGCACGTTGAGCCCGGCGCGCATCATCAGCGGGTTGGGCTTGCCGACGAAGTACGGCTTCTTCTTGGTGGCCGCGGTGATCAGGGCGGCGACCGATCCGGTGGCGGGCAGCGCGCCCTCGGTGGAGGGGCCGACGTTGTCCGGGTTGGTGGCGATGAACCGGGCGCCGTCGTTGATCAGCCGGACCGCCTTGGTCATGGCCTCGAAGGAGTACGTCCGGGTCTCGCCCAGGATCACGAAGTCCGGGTCGTGGTCGGTGAGGATGTAGCCGACGTCGTGCAGCGCGGTGGTCAGTCCGGCCTCGCCGATGACGTACGCGCTCCCGCCGGGCCGCTGCTCGTCCACGAACTGGGCGGTGGCCATCGCGGAGGTCCAGATGTTCTCCACCGGCACGTCCAGGCCCAGCCTGCTCAGCCGGGCGTGCAGATCGCGGGCCGTGTAGATGGAGTTGTTGGTCAGCACCAGGAACGGCCGCTCGGCCTCGCGCAGCTTCTTCAGGAACGCGTCGGCGCCGGGGATGGGCACACCCTCGTGGATGAGAACGCCGTCCATGTCGGTGAGCCATGACTCGATGGGCCTGCGGTCTGCCATGCGTACGTCCTCCTGCGAGTGCTGCCGACGGCTGACGGGTCCAGCGTAGTGAGGCGGGCGTGGCCGTGGGGCCTGGGGGGCCGGAGGGGCTGGGGTGCCGGGTGAGGTCAGCGGCGTCTGCGGACCAGGAGCAGCGCGGTGCCGCCGAGGACGAGGAGTACGGCGGCCGCCGTGAAGAGGCCGCGTGACAGGCCCTGGCCGGTGTGGGCGAGTTCGGCGGCCTGCCGGCCGTACTCCCCGTCCTCGCCGTACTCGCCGTACTCGCTGTCCTCGCCGTCCTCGCCGTCCTCGCCGTCCTCGTCGTCGGTGGGCTCGGCGGGGTCTACGGGCGCGAGGGGGGCCGCGGGTACGGCCTCCGTGGCGGAGGGGTCCTCGGCGGCCGGGGTGACGCCCGCCTCGGTGGTGTCGGGCGCGCGGCTGGGGTCCACCGGGGCCGAGGTGCCGTCGGGGTCCGCGAGGTCGGCCGGGCCTGTGGTCGGGCCCGGCTCGTCGGTACGGGACGGCAGGCCGGGGTCCGCGGAGTCGGCCGGGTCGCTCGGGCCGGGGGTCCGGCCTGGTTCCCCGGTACCGGTCGGCGCGTCGGGGCGGCCCGGCCGGTCCGGCTCGCCCGGGGGTACGGGGCCCTGCGTGCGGGCGGGGTCGTGCTGCCCGTCCGGTCTCCGCTCGGGCGCCTCGCCGTCGATGTCGAAGACGTAGTCGCCGGACTCGCCCACCCACTCCCCGTCCTGGCCGCGCCGCTGGACCAGGGCGGCCTTGGCGGTGACGTGGTCGGCGAAGGCGTCGGAGGTGATCATCAGCCGGAGCCTGACGGTGACCGTCCCGCCGGGCGCCACGGTGTACCCGTCGAAGCCGTCGGCGCCGACCACGCCGACCAGTTCCTGCTGATCGGTGCTCTCCAGCCGGACCGGGCGGCGCCTGCGGCCGTCGTAGAAATCGAGTTTGGCCTGCGACGGCCGCAGAAGACGCTCGTCGTCGACGAGGACCACGACCGGGTGGACACCCGCGCACGCCTGCGAGCCGGTGTTGACGAGGTCGATGTACCAGGTGCCGGGCGCCCCGCCGGCCTCGTAGCCGTCGGGACCGCCGTGGATGCGGGTCTCCAGCGGGAAGGAACCGTCGTCGCCCGCCATGCAGGGGGCGACCGCGGCGGCGGGCGACACGGGCGTGAGCGCGGCGACCGCGACCAGGCAGAGCGAGGCGGACACGGAGGCGGACGCCGAGGAGCGGGACGTGGACGACCGGGACGAGGACGGCAGGGACGACAACAGGGCCGAGGACAATCGCATGAACACATGAACATGCCGGATACCCGCCCCCGACCCCCGCGCCACTCCGGCCCCGCCCCCATCTCCGCCCGATCAGTGGACCGCCGCTGCGCCAACCGGCAGGTCGGCTCCCACGGGCGTCCTCAGCCCTCCGCCCGCCCGAACACCGGCGCCAGCAGCAACTGTCCCGCCCCCACGGCCACGACCCGCTCCCCGCCCGGCGCCGGCCGGACCGGAACCGTGTCACCGGGCAGCCCCTCGCGCCGGGCCCGCGCGGCGAGGATCCCGGAGACCCCCTGGACGTAGGCCCTGGGCGCCGAGGCGATGGTCCGCCCGCCGAGCAGCACCCGGTCGATGTCCAGCAGCCCCGCCAGATTCCCCGCGCCCACCCCCAGCACCCGCGCCGCCTCCGCGGTGTCCCCGCGGCCGGCGGCCGCCAGGCACAGCACCTCCAGGCACCCCCGGTCGCCGCACTCGCACGGCGGCCCGTCCAACTGGATCACCTGGTGCCCGAACTCCCCGGCCCCCGTACGCGCCCCCCGGTGCACACTGCCGCCGATCACCAGGCCGGCGCCGAGCCCCGTACCGAGGTGCAGGTAGGCGAACGAACCCCGCTCGCCCCCCGCCGCCAGCCCGAGCGCCGCGGCGTTGGTGTCCTTGTCGACGACCACCGGCACCCCCAGCCGCCCGGCGAGCGCGTCCCGCAGCCCGAAGCCCTCCCACTCCGGGAAGCCGGTCACCCGGTGCAGCACCCCGCCCGTGTGGTCCAGCGGGCCCGGCAGCGCGACCCCGACCCCGAGCAGCGTCCCGGCGTCCGCGAGCCCGGCGCCTCCCAGCACCTCCGTGACCAGTGCGGTCACCTCGGCCACGACCAGGGCGAGCACCGTCTCGGCGCCGCCGCCGAGCCCGGTCTCACCCCGCCGCTCCCCCACCACGGTGCCGTCGAGATCGAGCAGCACCACCCGCAGTTCGTCGCGGTCCAGATGCACGCCCACCGCGTGCCCCGCCTCGGGGACCAGCCGCAGCACGGTGCGCGGCTTGCCGCCGGTGGAGGCCCGGCGTCCGGCGTCCGCGGCGAAGCCGTCCTCCCGCAGCCGCCCGGTGATCTTGCTGACGGCCTGCGGGGTGAGCCCCGTGCGCTCGGCGAGTTCCAGCCTGCTGATGCCCTCCGCCCCGGCGCCGCGCAGCAGATCGAGCACGAGTGCGGTGTTGTGCGACCGCACCGCGAGCAGATTCGCCCCCGCCGGGTTGCTCCTCGTCCTGTTCACGTGTCCATTCTCCCCGGCGCTTGCACTTTGGCAACAGCGTTGCGAAAGTAGGAGGCATGACTGGTACACCCCTCCGCGTCGGCCTGATCGGCTACGGCCTCGCCGGCTCCGTCTTCCACGCCCCGCTGATCGCCGCCACGGACGGCCTCGTCCTGGACACGGTCGTCACCTCGAACCCCGAGCGCCAGGAGCAGGCCCGCGCCGAGTTCCCGGACGTCCGCGTCGCCGCCACCCCCGACGAGCTGCTCGAGCGCGCCGGTGAGCTGGACCTGATCGTCATCGCGTCCCCGAACAAGACGCACGTGCCGCTCGCCACCGCCGCGATCAAGGCGGGGCTGCCGGTCGTCGTGGACAAGCCGATCTCCGGCACCGCCGCCGAGGCCCGCGAACTGGCCGCCCTCGCCGACGAGCACGGGGTGCTGCTCTCCGTCTTCCAGAACCGCCGCTGGGACAACGACTTCCTCACCCTGCGCAAGCTGGTGGCCGACGGCGATCTGGGCGACGTCTGGCGCTTCGAGTCCCGCTTCGAGCGCTGGCGCCCGCAGCTCAAGGGCGGCTGGCGCGAGTCCGGCGACCCGGCGGAGATCGGCGGCCTGCTGTACGACCTCGGCAGCCACGTCGTCGACCAGGCGCTGGTGCTGTTCGGCCCGGTCACCGAGGTGTACGCCGAGGCGGTCGTCCGCCGCGACGGCGCCGAGACCGACGACGACACCTTCCTCGCGCTGACCCACGCGAGCGGCGTCCGCTCGCACCTGTACGTCTCCGCGGCCACCGCCCAGCTCGGCCCCCGCTTCCGGGTGCTCGGCTCGCGCGCCGGCTTCGTGAAGCACGGCCTGGACCCGCAGGAGGCGGCGCTGCGCGACGGCGCCCGCCCCCACACCGAGGCCGCCTGGGGCGTCGAGGAGGAGTCCCTGTGGGGCCGCCTGGGCGCCGGTGAGTCCCCGGTCACCGGCGGCGGCACCGCCGTCGAGACGCTGCCCGGCGACTACCCCGCCTACTACGCGGCCGTGGCCGCCGCCGTCCGCGGCACCGGCCCCAACCCGGTGACCGCGCTGGAGGCCGCCGAGACCCTCGACGTACTGGAGGCGGCCCGCCGCTCCGCCCGCGACAAGGTGACGGTGACCCTCTGATGACGCAGCCGCAGACCCCGAGCGTGGCGGACCTGGAGGCGCAGGAACAGCGCCTCACGTTCCGCACCTTCACCCACGACGACGCCTGGGCCCTCGGCTCCCTCCTGGTCGAGCTCGGCCGGGAGCGGCAGGCGCCGATCGCCGTCGACATCCACCGCGCGGGCCAGCAGCTCTTCCACGCGGCGCTGCCGGGCTCGACCCCGGACAACGACGCCTGGATCGGCCGCAAGCGCCGGGTGGTGGAGCGCTACGGCTCCGCGTCCTACCTGGTCGGCTCACGCTTCCGCGCCAAGGGCACCACCTTCGAGGAGTCGTCCCGGCTCGACCCCGATCTCTACGCGGCGCACGGCGGTTCCTTCCCGATCATCGTGGAGAACGTCGGCGTCGTCGGCTCGGTGACCGTCTCCGGTCTGCCCCAGATCGAGGACCACCGTCTGGTCGTCGAGGCGCTGGAGCGGTTCCTCGGCGAGTGATCCGCGCGCGGAATCCCCGCGCGGCTCCCTCCGGTTGGGCCTGACGTGCACGACGATCGACGGCACGACATCCAGCCGGAGGGAAGGACCCGATGAGCGACTCGACGAGCAGCAGCATCTCCAAGGCGGAGATCGGCCGGTACGGCGTATGGAGCCTTGGCCTGCGCAGTGAGGACCCGAGCCGGCGCGGCGAGATCGAGGAGGCGGCGGCCGAACTCCAGGAACTCGGCTACGGCACCGCCTGGCTCGGCGGCAGCAGCGCGGCCGTCAACGCCCTGCCCCTGCTGAAGGCGACGGACCGGCTGATCGTCGCCACCAGCATCCAGAGCATCTGGCAGTACGACGCCGAGGAGAGCGCGGCCGGGTACGTCGAGGTGGACGCCGCGCACCCCGGCCGCTTCCTGCTCGGCCTGGGCGTGAGCCACGCCAAGCTGGCCGAGCAGTACCGGCGGCCGTACTCGGCGCTGGTCGACTACCTGGACGCGCTGGACGCGGCCGGTGTCCCGGCCGGGCGGCGCGTCCTGGCCGCGCTCGGACCGAAGACCGTACGACTGGCCGGCGAGCGCTCCCTGGGGGCGATCCCGTATCTCGTCACCCCCGAGCACACCGCGCGGGCCCGCGAGATCCTGGGCCAAGCCCCGCTGCTGGCACCGGAGTTCGGTGTCGTACTGGAATCCGATCCGGCGCGCGCCCGTGAACTGGCCCGCGCCCACCTGGACATGTACCTCCAGCTCCCCAACTACACGACCAACTTCCAGCGCCTCGGCTTCTCCGAGGACGACCTGCGCGACGGCGGCAGCGATCACCTGATCGACTCGCTGTACGCCTGGGGCGACGACGACCGCATCCGGGACGAGGTGAACTCCTTCCTCGCCGCGGGCGCCGATCACGTCGCCCTCCAGGTCGTGCAGGCCGGGTCCCCGGAGGACCTGCCCCGCGCGGCCTGGCGGAGGCTGGCGGACATCCTCGCCTGACCGTCCCGTCCTGCGGCCGCTCACGACAGCACCGCCCGCTCCACCGCGCTCCAGGTCGTGCTGGTGACGACGTAGAGCGCGGCGGCCAGCGGGACCACGGCGACGGTGACCAGGGTGAAGAAGGACAGGAACGGGGCCACCTTGCCGACGGCGCCGAGGCCCGGCACGGAGTCACCCGCCGGGGCCGGGCTCTCGGCCACCGTCCGCCTGGCCCGCCGGTAGTTGAAGGTGGCGACGGCCGCGACGACGGCGAAGAGGACCAGGTAGACCAGGTCGGCCGTGCCGAAGATCCCGCCGCCGACCGCGTCGGCCCAGTGGCCGCCGAGCGGGGCGGTGAGCAGGTCGTGGCCGAGGAGGGCGTTGGGCTCGTCGCCGATCGTGGCGTTGGAGAACAGGTGGTAGAGCAGGAAGAACGCGGGGAGTTGGAGCAGGCCGGGCAGGAGGCCGGAGAGCGGGGAGACCTTCGCCTCGGTGTGCAGCTCCAGCACCGCCCGCTTGAGCCGCTCGGGGTCACGGGCGTGCCGCTCGCGCAGTGCGGCGATCCTCGGCTGGAGCGCGGCGCGGGCCCGCTGTCCCCGGGCGGCGGCGCGGGCGAGGGGGTGGGCGGCGAGTCTTACCAGCGCGGTGAACAGGACGATCGCGGCGGCGGTCGCGGAGGCGTGGAAGAACGGCTGGAGCAGGTCGGCGAGTTGCTCGACCAGGCGGGCGAAGACGGACATGGGAGGCCCTCCGTACGGGGTGGCGTCGTGCCGGGTGCTGGATGCGGCCGGAGAACGGCCGATGGCAGGACGACCCGCGGTGGGGCGGTGAAGGATGGTGTGCCGTGGTGAGCCGGAGGCTCCCAGGCAGGCCCTACGCGCAGGTCGTCAGCAGGACCCGGCCCGGCGCCCGGGGGCGGCGGCGCCCCCTCGCGTCGGGGTCGCGCTGCGCCAGGAACGCCGTACGACGGGCCCTGTCGCGTATCGCGGTGCGCACGCGCGTCGGCGGGACGGCCGGGACGCGGAGGGCGGTGAGGAGGGAGCGGAGGGCGAGGGCGGTGCCGGCGGCGGTGGTCGCGGCGAGCGCGAGGGCGGTGGTGAGGCCGCCCGACCCGAGCAACGCGGCCTGGAGCAGCAGCGACTGGCCGAGGACGAGGAGGACGAGCAGGGGCAGCAGGCCGCGCGTCGCGACGGAACGACTGCTCATCACCGACGGCACCCCCTTCTCTCCACTCACCCCGGCCCCATGACTACGGGCTGTACAAGCCCGTTCACCCCGTACAACGCCGGATGTCACGGGCCGGTTCCCGATCTTCGCCAGGAGTTGGAGGAATCTCCCCCTCAGGCGCCCTCCTCCGCTGTCACCCCTCGGCAGTACGGTGTCATCCATGCGCCCCGACACGCCTGCCGAGAACGTCGACCACACCGCCGAAGCGGCACGCCTGGAGCGGACCGCCGGCCTGTACCCCGAGGACGCGGAGGCACTGCTGCTGCGCGCCGCGGCCCACCTCGAACTGTCCGGCGACCGCCCCGCGGCGACCGCGCTCTACGACCGTCTGCTGTCCTCCGCCGGCCCGCTGGAGCATCCGCAGCTCGTCCGCGCCCTGAAGGCGGCGAACCTCTGGGAGTACGGCCACGAGGCCGAGGCGCGAGCGATCATCGACGGCATCCGCATGGCCGCTCCGCGGGATGCGGCGCCCTGGGTGATCGTCGCGGAGTCGCTGGAGTCGCACGACGAACTGGAGGCGGCACACGAGACGTTCCACGCGGGCGCGGTCCTGCTCCTGACGGACGCGCCGGAACCTCCCTACGCCACCCACCCCCTGCTCTTCGGCCGCCACCGCGTCCGCCGCATGCTGGGCCTGCCCCACGACACCTGGGACGGCCTCGCCGACACCCTCCATACCTCCCCGGTCTCGCTTGACGAACTCCACGACCCCAAGCGGGTCTGGTCCCTCGGCTCGGAGAACCCGGCGGAACTGGAGGCCGAACTCTCCCGCCTGCGCGCCGAACTCTCCACGGCCCGCGAGGCGTTGTCCCGCCCCTACCCGGTGGCGGTCCTGCACTGGCCGTCGACGGAACTGACGGAACTCCTCACGGCGTACCCGGCCCTGTCCGAGGAGTACCCCTCCCACCCCCACCACCTGGCGACCATAGAGACGTCCCTCCGCGAACTCTCCACCTCCGGCACCCCGAACCTGGGCATCGTCACCGGCACGGTCCCGTCGTACGAGGCGTTCGCGGCATCGGAGGGGGCGTCCCCGGCCGATCCTTCCCTCCTCCCGCAGTACGCGACGACGCTGGCGGCGCGAGGGCTGGCGGTGGCTTGGCCGCCGGGGCGGGGGGCGGGGTGTTGGTGCGGGTCGAGGGAGTCCTACGGGGCGTGTCACGGCTCCGACGCCTGAACCCGAACGGCCGCAGCCCAAGCCTCCACACCTCGCTGAGGCCGCCGGCCCGGTGCACCGGGCCGGCTCGTGGTCCGGTCACCCTGCTCGGCGGCCCAGGTGCGCGGTCCTGAACGTGGAGGCCGACAAGATCCCCCCGCTTCGCCCCCAAGCGGGTGCCTACCTCAGCATTCTCGCTCTCATGGCGGACACGACACGCATTACGGTCACGCTACCGACCGATCAGGTCGCCGAACTGCGCAAGCTAACCGACAACGGCTACGTCGCCGGAGCCGTGGCCCGGCAGTTGTGGCACCAGATGCTCGGCGCCGACCTGGAACGCCACCCGAAGGAACACGGGGCCTTCATCGAGGAGGAGCTGACCCAAGCCCGCTCCACGATCCTGGGATCGGCAGGCGGCGGAGGGGCAGCGAGCGCGGCGTGAACGACGCATCGAAACCGTGGGCGCGGACTCCCTCGACCCCGTGGCCGAGGACGCGGCAAGGGCCTCTGCCGAGCTGCTCAAGGCAGCGGGGCCGCACGGTCATAAGCACGCGACCGTCGCGGAGATGGCGCTACGCCAACCAGGACCCGTGGCCATGGTGACCTCCGATGTCGACGACACGGCCCGCTTGTGCGGGGGACCGTGTACGCCTCATCGGTATCTGATCGGGGGCGCGACGAGCCGCGCCGCACGGGACCGCTTCACGGGCTTATGGTCTGGCCAGCACAGCTCGCTTCAAGCCCCGATGGGCTTGAGCTGGCTACAGACAACAGGTGTCGCGTTACACACTGTTGGTGTCCCAGCGCCCAAGGTAGCCTGCCAGGTGACCGGTGATGGCATGACCAGGTGATACACGGGGGGACCGTGAGGCAGCGCGATCTGCGAAAACATTACGACGGTCTCGCAGCCGAATATGACGAACACTGGTTCTACGGACCGGAGTACATCCCGTGGATGTCTGGCCGGATCGCGGAGGCACTTCGACTCAGCGCCGCCAACCGGATCGCCGACATCGGCTCCGGAACGTGCCTTTTCACCAGAGAAGTAGCCAGGCAACTACGGCCACTCCAGCCCATCCTGTGTATCGACCCCTCTGAGGCCATGCTGCGAGGGCTGGGCACCCCGCCCCCTCCCGCGTTGATGCCGGTCGTCGCCTCCGCGGAAGACATTGCCGAGAGACGCGCTTCGCTGCCGTACGAGCAGTTCGACGCGATGTGGCTGAAGGAGTCGGTGCATCATGTGACCGACCCGGCTCGCACATTGCGAGGCCTTGCCGAAAGGCTGGCTTCGGGCGGCCGACTACTGGTGATCATGCTTCCGGCCACCATCCAGTACCCCTTGTTCACAGCTGCCCTTGCCCGCTTCGAGGAACTCCAGCCGGATCCGGCCGTCGTCCAAGGGCATCTGAGCGACGCAGGACTGGAGACCCGGCTCGAACACGTCGAGCACGAACTGCGCATCGACAGGGACAAGTACCTCGGCATGGTCCGTGCCCGCTATATGTCTGTGCTCTCCACTTTCAGTGAAGGTGAGATCGAGGAAGGCATCGACGAGATGCGAGCCGCTCACCCGGAGCCCGTACTGGTCTTCCCAGACCGGTTCGCGTTCATCCTCGGCCGACGACCAAAGGAGAGCGCATGAGCACCGTCGTCGACAAACGGCTGCGGCGTCTTCGGAGAGAACTCGACGACCATTCGCGGATCGCTGACCGGCTCGGGCTCGATCTGGAACGCCCGTTACGGTCTCTCAACGACGGCTATCCCGAGAACGCGGTCGCGCTGGTCGGAAAGCTGACCGAGAAGCTCCTCAAGGAACTGTGGCGTCACCACGACGTCGAGGGTGATCCCTCTACCAAGGCGCTCAACGACCTTGTGAAGCGTTGCCGTCCGTACATCCGCAGCAGCGCGGTTCTCGATGCACTCGATGACATTCGGCGTTTGCGCAATCGCTCCACACACGACGGGTACGACATCAGCGATGAGGACGGGCTGCTCGCGGTCCGCCGGCTCGTGGACGTCCTGGTCTGGTTCACCAATACCGGCAGTACCGCCCTGCTCGGCGGCGAACCCGATGTAGCCCCGGAAGTAGCACGCCGTTGCGAGTTCCTGGCCGGGCTTCATGTCACTCTCGGCTACAGGCAGGCCAAGCGGTTCGTTCTCAGCCCGGACACCGTGTACCTGCTGTTCTGCCGTGAGGCGGGGATGCGGCTCGAGTACGTGGAGCTGATGCTCTCCCGGGATGCCGACGACCTGGACACCGTCCTTGCCTCTCACGGCGGCGAGCTGCTCCGCACCCGGTTACCCAAACTCACCCGGTTCGTCGTCGTGGACGACGACGGCGGCGCGCGCCCCGGAGCCCTGCATCAACTGCTGGGCATCGACTTTCGGATCGTGCGGTACGACGGATTCGTCGACACCATCGTCAACCTCGAGACCCATCTCGCCGGGCTCGCCGACAGCACCGCTCCCGAAATCGCAGACAGGACCACGCCCGAGCCCCGGGTCGCCGTCGCCGCTACGGCCCTCAGCACCGACGCACGCACCGGCGAAGCAAACGTGACGGAGTCCGGTGACGCAGCCGAACTACTCACCCGGCTCGCACGCGGAAGCGCCAACGTCCTCGTCACCGGCCGACCGGGCAGTGGGAAGAGCACCCTTCTACGCGCCCTGGCCGGAAATCCGGAGGTCCGCCGCTTCCGCTTCTACTTCGACCTCGGCCTCAAGCCGAAGGACGAGCCCTTCTCTGAGTACGCAGCCCGCCTCCTGGCTCCGGCCATGGCGTCCGACCGCTCCCGTGCATACGACCTCTTCCTGTACCTAATCCGGTCAGGGACTGCGCTGTGCGTGCTCGACGCCGTCGACGAAGGTGTGGAGGAACCGAGCCCCGCCGGGTTCCTGCGCCTGTTCACTGACCTCGCCGCCGTACTGTCTGCGGAGTCGGCGGTCGTCATGAGCTCCCGGGTCTCCTTCCTCGCGGACTCGCCCCAGGTGCGCCAACTGCTTGACAGCGGAGCCGGACGCTCCGAGCAGCTGGTCGAGCAGATGTACGCGAACGGCGTCGACCCTTCCCGGGTCCCGCACTTTCACGTCGTACGCCTGACCGAGCCTGCGGCGACGCCGCTGGTACGGCGCCTCACCGCGCAGCTCAGTCTTCCCACGGGACAGCCGCTCGCGGACATCCTTGGCGCCCATCTCACGCGGACTCTGGTCGAGCACGAGCGACCCGAACTTGAGCAGCGCCTGCCCGCCGCATTCGGGCAGGCATTCCTCACCGACCGGACCGTCTTCTCCGTGCTCGACCTCCATGGCGCTCTGGGTGCCGACGCCTTCACGAACAGACGCCTCAACCCGGCAGCCTGCGTCCTTGCTCCGCTGCTTCGCCCCGCGGGAACCGACCGGGTCGCCTTCGTGCACACGGCATATCAGGAACTGCTGGCTGCCCGGTATCTCACCGACCCGGCGAACCTGGGCGCGGCGGCGGATTTGCCCGGCGGTGCCTTCCTGACGGAGCAGGTGCGCGCCTTCCTCGCCAGCCTGTCCGGCGGAAGAAAAGTGCGCGACGACTGTGTGTTGCCTGCCGGGGCCTACCTAGTCGGCCCGGCCGAACGACTGCTGATTCGCCGCGTGGAGCGCCCCGTTCGCTTCGACCGCCACGCCGTTACCGTCGCCCGCTACCGACGCTTCCTCAACGCGCTCGCCCCGGACGGCACCTCCCGGTGGGACCACCCGGAGCAGCCGGCCCATGTAACCCACCGGCCCTGGAGGGACCGACTACGCCATCACGACTACTACGAGAATCCGCGCTACGACCATCACCCTGCGATCTGCGTCAACTGGTGGAGCGCGTACGCCTTCGCTGCATTCGACGGGAAGCGGCTACCCACCTCCCTCGAATGGGAGGCTGCCGCGCGCGGGGCCGACGGACGGCTCTTCCCGTGGGGCGACACTCCGGACAACAGCCGAGTCAACTGCGCCGACACCTGGGTCGGCCACCCTGTCGTGACTTACCAGGCTTGGTACCGGGACTTCGCGGATGACGCCGTCCGGCATGCCGGTGCCACCCCGTCCGGCGAACGTCCCGGCAACCGCTCCCCATTCGGCGTGCTGGACATGGTAGGTAACTGCTGGGAGTGGACCGCCACCAGCCTGGACGACCCCGCCGAGGCCGTAATTTGCGGGGGAAGCTACGACAACCCATTACGCGCAGTGCAGACCAGCACCAAAGGCGTCTACCGCAAGCGCGGTGGAAGCAACGCGGTGGGATTCCGCTGCGTGCAGGACGTCGACCCGACAGACACGCCCGCCATGGCACGGGCAGCCGACCCGACCGGAACGGAGGAAACGACGGCATGAGCGGCGGCTTCAGCAGCGGCGGCGGACCACGGCACGGGACCATCGTCGACCGGCGGCCGAGCGGTGGAGGGCCGAGCGGCGCCCTCGGCTCCTACATCGTCCGGGACGACGAGGACGAGCGGTACTACGGCTTCGACTACCGGCAGATCGTGACCGAAGGGTTCCGCACCATCCGTACCGGCGAGCGGGTGCGCTTTCACATCAGCGCCAAGAGGCCCGACCGGGCGGAGTTCGTAATCCGCCTCGACCAGCCCGACCCTGCTGAGTACTACCGGTGACCGGCAATGGCGTACCACTGCTCGACGACGTCACAGGAGCCCGCCAAGAGCTCACCGTCGTCCTGCCCGCTCGACTGCGCCGTGCCCCCGACTGGCCGGAGGGCCCGTTCCCGTTCGAGCTCGGCAGCCGCCGCACGGACACGCCGACGCGCTCCACGTACTTCGCCCCCGCCTCCGCCCGGGCGCTCTACGGCGCCCCCGGGCGACCGCGCCGCTGGCATCTTCCCCTCGATATCAAGCACGACGGGTTGCACCTGCTCGGCTTGGAAGTACTCCGTGCAGCCACTACCCGAGATCCCGAACACGCCCTTGCCGTCATGCACTTCAGTGTTGAGGGGCCGCTCCTGCCGGTACTGCGGACCCTGGGCGGACGACGGCCGGCCACCGTGGACGAGTTGCCCACTGGACTCACCGGGCCGTTCGACCCGGCTGAGCTCCTCGAAGGCATCGCCGACGTCCGGGACTCCGCCGCGCCCTTCGCCGTCGCCCGCCCGTACACCATCGCCTTCCTGACCCCGACGGCACAGCACACACCGACGCTCCGCAACAGCACGACAGGGAAGCTGCCCGCCACGGCAGACCACTGGCTGTGGCAACTGGCCTCCCGCTCCACTCCGGCCGACTTCCCGCTAGCCCCGGAAACCGCTGTCGAGCAGTTCAAGGACGCCGTACGCATCTCCGCGGACTGGAGCGCCCTGGTACTGAGACAGGGCGCCGCGTTTCTCGGCCACCGACCGGACACCGGCGAAGGCGACTTCTACGAGTTCGGTGCCCTCCACTCGCGCACCGTCTACCTCGACGCCCTGTTGCTTGGCTCACTCCAGCGCGACCACATTGATGAACTAACCGACGAGCTCTCGGACGTCTTCACCTCCCCTCGTCGCCTAGCCCGTCGGGTCGCCAGCCTGGAACGCAGCATCGCGCTCTTCCGCAGTGGCTACTGGCGCCAGCACCTCACCGCCCACGGTCCCGCCAACGAGCTCCTTCTCGCCTTCCAGAACCAGCACCGCCTCCCGGACCGCTTCAACGAAATCCTCGCCGAAGCGGCCGACTACAGCAGGCTCGTGCAAACCCAGGAGAGCCAGCAGATCAGCGGCGCCCTGGGCGTCCTGACAGTCCTCGGCCTACCTCTCGGTACTGCGCTGGGCATCCTCCAGGCCCTCGACGACCACACGGTCAGCCATCTGCTCCTGGCACTCGCCCTGTCGGTGGCAGCCACGGCAGCCGTTATGACCACCCGGTACGGCCGGCTGGTGCTGTCGTCCCTGCGCGGCGGGGAGAGTAGCGACTGAGCCCTGAATGCCCTGGCCGACCTGATCCAGGCATGCCGGACTACCCTCTTCGATGTGTCCGAACACGCAAATCCCGAGTGGACAGCGCCAGAGGGGTCATGGGCCTCATCGGCGGCGCGCCGACGCAATATGCAAGCGATCCGCAGCCGTGACACAAAGCCTGAAACGCTGATCCGGCGACTGGTCCACGCGCAGGGCCTGCGCTACCGCGTGTCAGCACGCCCGCTCCCGGATCTGCGCCGGACGGCAGACATGGTATTCCGCCCGGTGAAGGTGGCCGTATTTATCGACGGCTGCTACTGGCATGGCTGCCCGGAGCATTACGTCCCACCGAGAACTAATTCAGGTTACTGGTCCGAGAAGGTCCTGAAGAACGTGCAGCGAGATCGCGACACGGATCAGCGCCTGAAAGACGCGGGATGGCTCGTGCTCCGGTTCTGGGAGCACGAGCCATCAGAAGTATGCGCTCAGCACATCACAGCCATAGTGACTGGACGGCGATCAGGCTTGCGAAAGTCCTGAAACCGGCAGTGCCGTCTGCTCCGAGACCTTCCGGTCAAGTTCACCGTCACCGGTGTCCATTACGTACCCCGTCAGCAACTCGTCACGGTGTTCCGGACGCAGTGCCGCGGCAATTGCCCGGCCTACCGCTTCAGCAACCGGCGGCGGGAAAGCGTTACCAACCTGCCGGTAACGAGCAGTCTTCCTGCCCTGGAACTTCCAGCCATCCGGGAATCCCTGGATCACGGCTGCCTGCTGAACCGTCAGCATCGGCCCGGCAGGCCTGAAGAGGTCGCGTTCCGGATCACATTCATGCGGATCGTTCGCAACTCCCATCGCGTCCACGCCGAGCGCGGCCCAGGCACGCTTCGCCCTCGTGGGGCCGAGGTCGGCGCCACCATGCTTGCGAGAACCGCCTACTAGAGTAGGTGCGACACCTCGCCCCACCCCCTTGGCCTCAAGGGCGGCCTGACGCCAGTCGCGGTAGACGACTTCACCCGTCCGCTGACCGCTCTTAGCGCGCTTCCCTTCCCAATTCCTGTCCCAGAACTCTCCGCAGCGCTCCCTCATGCTCTCTTCAAGCTTATCAAATACCGTCACCTCTTCGCCTTCGAGCCGGAGAGGCCACTCAAATTCAGCGCCGCCAGATTCCAGAGCATCCTCATGAATTGCGACGAGAATGGCACGAGGGCGAAGCTGCGGGACACCGAAATGCTTAGCATCGATCCTCCGCCACGCACTTCGCATGACAAGGTCCTGCTTCTCCGCTGACCAGTATTCTTTGACTTCTGGAACAATGTACCCAAGGGAGCGCAGCGTGTTCAGAATATCCCTGCGATAGTCAATGAAAACTTCCGGGGGCTCAAGGATGCCACGAACGTTCTCAATCATGACCGCACGAGGGCGCAACTTGTCGATTATATTCAGTGCATCAGGGAACAAATCTCGCTCGTCGTCCGGCCCCAGCCTTTTTCCGGCAAGCGAAAAGGGGGGGCATGGGACGCCACCGGCAAGCAGGTCAAGCCTCTCATTACCTACCGGAAGACTCTTGTGAACTTGCGAACCAAGGAATTTCCTCACATCCATCGGAGTAATTCCCTGGGCGCGCTCCCGGTTCCACCCCGGCCAGCCGTCGACGTTCGCCTTCAGCGTTTCGACGGCATGCGCGTCCCACTCCACGAGGGCCAAGTGATCAAAGCCTGCGTGATGGAGCCCGACAGCTTGCCCGCCCGCCCCCGCACAGATCTCGACAGAGGTCAGAGGCGAGGTGAACTGCGGACGCTCGCGGCCGCTGGGGCGCATGGCGCTCCTCCCGGAAGTGACTCAAAACCGACCCAAGTGTCCCAGAGTCACTACGCCTGCAAGACGGGACTCCGGTTCCCTTAGCACCAAGAGTCTCGCACCCTACTGACATCCAGAGTCCCGCACTCCGCAGCCTTCCTGGTGCGGCCGCCACAGTCTGGCACCAGGAAGGCTGATCACCTCAAGTCAGCGGGTGGCCATGTGGTGAAGCAAAGCCTCCATGTCACTCGGCGCCAGGCCTGCGGCCACCGCGGGCTCTTCCTCTAGATCAGCAAGCTGCTGGACTGTAGGATCGTCCAAAATCTTTCCCATGAACTCGAGCTTCTGATCGAGGCGCACCTCTACCACCTCATCAACGGTGTTCCGGGCAGCCAGAACAGTTACATGCGTGACCGTGTCCGGCGCCAGGCCGAGGCGATGGATCCGGTCCAGACTCTGGAGGAAACGGCCGGCCATGAAGTCCCGGTCCACATAGACGGCGTCGTGGCAGTCGTGATGCAGGCTGATCCCCTCTCCCAGCGTCGCCGGGTTGGAGATCAGCACCATGCACGCCGGATCTTCCCGGAAGCGCCGTAGTTGCTCATCCCGGTCCGGTGTCCCGCCGTACACCACCGCCGGACTGCATTTCTCAAGCATGTGGGCTAGCGTCGTCAGACTCCGGACGAACGTCGTCCAGACCAGCGTCTTTCGGCCCTGCCGGGCGTTCTCCGCCACAATCGCTACGGCCTCTTTGTACTTCGGGGACAACTCGTAGTCGGGCAGATCACGCGTGAGCTGGAACAGCGAGCTGCCCTGCGGGATCTCCAGCGGAGGCAGCTGGTAGGCCAGCGGTTCGTACTTCGTCGCCCCTTCCAGGAGCAGCGCCGGACTCGTCGCCGCCATAAGAAGCCGCAGGGCCGTCTTGCCCAGCGAACTGAGATCCTCCCGAGCCGTGCCAGTCCGTATGTTCCCCACCAGTGAGCTGTAGATCTCACTGTGCAGGGGCGGCATGTCGACGTATCTCATGCGCAGCTGCATCGGGGGCAGACCGAGTTCCTGCTTGGTCGTCCTCGTGAACAAAGGCCTCAGCACAGAACTTGCATAGGCAAGATCTCCGCCGGCCACTGCCTGGACCACGGTGCGCTGTCCATGTCCGGGCCACACGAAGCCAAGCAGGTTCTCAAGATCCTTGGAGCCGTTCGGAGCCGGGGTCCCGGTGAGGATCAGCCGCCGCCGTGCGAGCGGGCCGAGCGCCATGCAAGCGGCCCCGTACGTACCGCGCGCCCCGAGCTTCATCCGGTGCGCCTCATCGAGGATGACCATCGACGGGCCCGACTGCAACCAGCCGGCCAGCGTCCCCAGCGAGCGGTCAAGACGCTCGTAGTTGACGATCAGCACCTCAGCCCACTGGTCCAGAGTCCCGTCGAGCACGTGGGTGCGAAGCGGGTAGCTGAAACAGACAGCGGTCTCATACCGCCACGACTCATACGCCGACTTGGGGCAGACAACCAGGAGACGGCTGACGTTTCCCCTGGCCTTCTGGGCGGCGTACACCGCGAGCGCGACGCGTGTCTTGCCCGCTCCGGGCACGCTGAAGTTCGCCCCGTGCCGGAGGGAAAGCAGTTTGGCGATGTCACGCCGCTGGAACGCGTTGAGTTCCGCTTCCCAGGTGTCTCCGAGCAGGCCGGTTACGTCATCAGGTTCGACTTCTCCGGGTGCGGCCGCGTCGGAGAGACGCTGCTGGACGGTGTTAGCGTCCTGGATGACGCCGGCCACCAGATCGCGGAGCTCCGGAGCCCACTCGACGCCGGCGTGGTCGGGCCAGTGGCTGAGGACGCCGAGGTCCGCGAGAAGTTCGTCCAGTGCCACCGACGCGGACAGGGGGCCCAGCTGGCCGCCGGTACGGAACCGGGCGGCCAGCTGAACGAGATCCTGTCGGTACTGGTCTGTCGTCCTCAGCACCACACGCGTCCGCGACTCGTCGAACCCGAGGCGCAGAGACGTTTCGCTGATGGTCTCGGTCACTGCGTGCCTTCCACGGCAGCGGCCGCGAGCAGCCAGGAAACGCCGTCCCCGGGATTCGGGATACCCCGGCCCGACTGCTGAGCCAGCTTCCGCAGACTCTCCCGCAGCTTGAGCACGGCCTCGTCGAAGGCTTCCTCATCAAAGCTCTGTGAGGTACGGGCCTGGACGATCTCGATCACGCACTGGTCGATGCTGGCGCAGGCATCCGCCAGCCGGGCCGGGGCGAGCTGCTTACGCTTACGCACACGCCCGTCGCGGCCCGCCTGATCGATGGCGTCGTTGAAGGCGGACTTCGCGTCCTCAAAGAGCTCCTGCGCCTTCGCCCTTTCGGTATCCGTCAGATCGGGTGCCTTCGTCCTGGCAGCGGCACGCAGAATCTGGTCGTTCAGCGCCCGGGCCGAAGAGACTCCCGCCGACGCCGCCGGCACATCGAGCCCAAGCCCCGGTACCGAGACCGCCTGGGACAACGCAGGCACACCACCGTCCACAAGATGCGCCGGCAGCGTCTGCCCCAAGTAGTCGCTCTTCAGGAAGTCTTCGTCGATGTGCCGGATATCCGTCTTGGAGAAGTCGAGCAGGATGGCGGCCAGTCGCCACTCCTTCAGGATCTCGGCCTGGTCCCGGTCAAGATTCTGGAGCTTGATGTACAGGCGATGCAGCTCCTTGAGGCTCTCCTGGGCCGCCTCCCAGTCGACGAGCCGGAGCGTGGCGCCCCCGCCGCTCCTGCTCCGGTCGTTCAGGTCCTTGATCGTGCGCAGAATCCACCGGGCCTGGTCGTACGTGGCCGGCTTGATCCGGAACTCCTTGGCGATCTGCTCGCGCGTCTTCCCGAGCGCGGCCTGCTCCTCCATCGCCAGCAACCGGTTGATGAACGTGTAGTCGCGGCGCTGGTCCTGACGGAGCTGCAAGGACAGCTCAACGGCGTAGATGTCCGCCCAGGTGAACGACTCGGGCAGCACACCCACGCGCATCGACTGGGCGCCGAGCTCGCCCAGCGCGACCGCACGGGTGTTGCCATTGACCAGGACGCCGTGGTGCGTCACAAGGCCGGGTTCGTTCTGGCCGAACGCGTTCAGGTCGTCCTTCAGCTTGTCGAACTCGACGTCACGGACATCCGGGTTCGTCGGCCGGGCCTGGAGCAGGTACCGGAGGTAGTCCTGGCTCTCAGCGCTCCACGGATCCTTCTCCAGCAGCTCATCGCGGGCCGCGTCGTGGCTACGCTGCGCCCGGATCCGGTGCGTGCCCGGGTTGAAGTAGAGGCCGCTCAGCGGAAGGTCGATGACCTCCACGTGGGCCTGCTGGCCATTCCAGTCGACGGTGACCGTCTCGCGCGTGCCGCCGCCCGTCCTGACCTCCTCCAGACGCTTCTTGATCAGTTCACTGAACTCGGCCGCGCGCGGAGGCGCCGGGAACTCACGAAGCATGTTTCTCCCCGTCCCTTTCCTACTTGTCCATGTCGTCGATCGCCTCGGCTACTGCCTCGCGGCTCGCCGCGGGCAGCGTCCGGTAGATCCCCCACAGCTTGTCGAGCGGGCTCAGGGACCGCCGATCGGCCGCGGCCCAGCCGGCGAGGGCGCGCCGCTCCATATGAGAGAGGTTCTCGACGAGTTCCAGCAACGCGCCGAGGTCCACTTCGCGGTCCGTGCCCCCACCCGACACGCACTTCTTGCACTCAGTGACGAACTGGTAGTCGGTCTTACCGTCATCGAGCAGCACCTTGCGCCGAGCCACGTTCAGCATCGCGAGCTCGATACCGTCCTCGTAGGGCTCGCCTGCGCCAACACCGCACGTCCTGCACAGGTGGTTGTCGGCCTGAAGAACCTTCGCGCGCTGCGTCGTCGTGAGGCTGTTCTTGTGCTTCGGCACCGTCGCCTGGCCGGGAATCCAGACGTCCGCCCCCCGGGCCACGAAGCGCTGCTCCTCCTGCTTCAGGCTGACGTCCTCACGACTGGTGTTGATCTTCCAGCCGTGGGCCCGGAGTTCGCGGACACGCCTGTCGATCTGGGCGACATCCGAGAAGGCGGTCCGGAGTTCCCCCTTGGTGAAGAGGTTCCCCTCTTTCACTACATCGACCAGCCAAAGCGCCGCCCGCGCCTTGCTTCCCATGTTCTTGTCCTGCCACGACGGCAGCGTCATCTAGCGCCTCCGGTCAAGTCGTACAGCACCCGCTCACGCCGCGCAGATGCTCCGCAACGGGCACCTTCTGCAGCTCCCCCCGCTCGTCGGGCGGTGCTCCAAGTGTTGCACCAGAGACCGAATGGAAGTCCAGCGAAAGAACACTTGCTCACAAAAGAGCAAGGCCAACTGGCTCTCATCCATGCACAATTGCTGGGACCCGGCATCAAGACGGGGTCGCTAGAACCACTAGAACTAGAGCGGGAGAGGCATGACGGTCGGTACTGGCGTCGTAGTTGGCAACAACAAGTGGGCAGCGAAGCGGCTTAGAAGTGACGTTCCGCCGGGCTGGCGCGCCTTCGCTCTCGCCTTGCAGGGCCTCTGCCAGCATCTCCTGCCGGACACCCTCGCAGGATTGCCGCATAAGCGGCTCACTCAGGAGATAGCGGCTAAAAGACTGCTCACTAACTCAAGTTCACTCTCGCGCTTTCTGAGCGCCCAGACAGTTCCCATGCGGGATTTCACTGAGCGCCTGCACAAGGAGGCCTGCATGGACGCAGGTGGGGAGAAACGTGTCGGCATCAGCCTGCCCGAGCTGAGAAAGCTCCGCCGCCAGGCGGAAGCCGAAAGGCGCTGCTCCGACTGCGCCACCCTTCGGACCCGCACGGCCCCTTCCCGACAAGCGGAAGATGACCGCACTCTCCTGCGTCAGGAGGTGAACAGACTGCGGGCGGCAGTGGCCAACCTGAAGGAGTCCCGGGCCGGCTTGCGCGCTCGTCTCGCTGTCCGGGCTTCTTCAACTCCGCTGCCGGTCCCCCGCCGCAGGGGGGACCGGCAGCAGCTCGCTAACGACAAGGCGGCCGTACGCCAGCTGGCCAGTCGCGCGCAGGACGTTCATGCCGCCGACAGCCCGGCCGCAGCGCTCATCATGCTGCGCCAGACCGCGGAGGCACTGAGCCCCCTGGAAATGGCTGGACTCCTGCTGCTGCTCAGGAAGCAGGAGCAGGACGACCTTGCAGATGATCTGATCCGCATCTACGGCCGGGACCAAGACATACACGAGGTAATGCACGCTGCGCTGTCACTGCACGAGCAAGGCGCACTGGGTGACGCCGGCGAACTCATGCGTGCGGCTGTGACCTGAGGCGCCGGCAGAGTCAGGCGCCTGCGGTCACTGCGGCAGGGCGTCACCTCCGCCCATTCGACGTCTCGCGGTCGCCCCACCACCGCCCGCGCAAGTGCTGACAAATGCAGTCCTCGCCGCGATCGTCGCCATCGGGCCCGTCACCGTCTCCGCCAGCATGTTCCCGCCCGCCGTCTCCGCCGGGCCCTGGCCGCCGTCGTCCTCGCCGCGTTCGTCCTGCCAGTGCAGTCCGCCCTCGTGGAGGCATCGAGGGCGGCGGAACCCAAGCGGACCGTACGGCCGGCCATGTTCACGAGCGTCTTCAATCTACTGTCGTCCGCCGTGACGATCCTGCTGATCGTGCGGACCGGGTCGACCACCGGGGCCTGACGCGCGGCGGCCGTCCGCCACCCGGCCGCCTGCCACCCGCCACCCGGACCCCCGGTCGGTCAGGACACCGCCTTCGCCCTGTTCGACGTCGCCGTCAGCGGGGTCGCGATGTCCTCCAGCGACCGCCGCTCCGCCCCCACCGCCAGCACCGCCGCCACCAGCCCCGCCACGCACATCAGCGCCGCGCCGATCTGGAAGGCGAGGACCGTGTCGCCGACCCGGCCCGTGCCCGTCAGGTCGGCGAACAGCAGGGGGCCGCTGATGCCGCCCGCCGCCGTGCCGAGGGCGTAGAAGAAGGCGATGGACATGGCCCGGGTCTCCATCGGGAAGATCTCCGAGACCGTCAAGTAGGCACTCGACGCGCCCGCCGAGGCGAAGAAGAGGACCGCGCACCAGCACGCCGTCAGGGTGGTCGCGCTCAGCGCGCCCTGGTCGAACAGCCAGGCCGTGCCGAACAGGAGGAGGCCTGAGAGCAGGTAGGTCGAGGAGATCATCACCCGTCGGCCCACCGTGTCGAACAGCTTCCCCAGCAGCAGCGGGCCGAAGAAGTTGCCGACCGCGATCACGGCGAAGTAGTACCCCGTACGGTCCGCCGGGATGTCGTAGAAGCGGGTCAGGATCGCGCCGAAGCCGAAGGTGATCGCGTTGTAGAGGAACGCCTGCCCGATGAAGAGGGAGAAGCCGAGCACCGCGCGCCTGCGGTAGCGGCCGAAGACGGTGCGGGCGATCTCCCGGAACGTCACGCTGCCCCGCCGCCGGATCTCCAGCCGGCCCTCCGGCGTCGGCAGCGGCTCTCCCCGTTCCTCCTCGATCTTCCGCTCGATCCCGGAGACGATCTCCTCCGCCTCCCGGTCCCGCCCGTGGATCAGCAGCCAGCGCGGGCTCTCCGGGACATGGCGCCGGACCAGCAGGATGACGAGGGCGAGGACCGCGCCGAGCGCGAAGGTCAGCCGCCAGCCGATGTTCTCCGGCAGGAAGGCCGTGTCGAGGGCCAGGATGGACAGCAGGGAGCCGCCCACCGCGCCCAGCCAGAAGCTGCCGTTGATCATCAGGTCGACCCGGCCGCGATAGTCCGCCGGGATCAGCTCGTCGATCGCCGAGTTGATCGCCGCGTACTCGCCGCCGATGCCGAAGCCGGTCAGGAACCGGAACAGGAAGAACCACCACGCCTCGGTGGACAGCGAGGTCAGCGCCGTCGCCGCGAGATACACCGCCAGCGTGATCATGAACAGCTTGCGGCGCCCGAAATGGTCCGTCAGGCGGCCCCAGAACAGGGCGCCGACGCACGCACCGGCGACGTACAGCGCGGCCGCGGTGCCCGTGACCTGCCCGGAGCTGATCGACAGGCCGCTGCCGGGCTCGGACAGCCGGCCCGCGATGTTGCCGACGACCGTGACCTCCAGGCCGTCCAGGATCCAGACCGTGCCCAGGCCGATCACGATCGTCCAGTGCCAGCGGGACCACGGCAGGCGGTCCAGCCGGGCCGGGATGTCAGTGGTGGTCGTACCGCCGGCCTGCGACGGCGTCCCGGTTCCTGTGCTCATCGGCACCCCTCTTCGTCGAAGGACGAGTTACGGGTGCCCGCGCCGCGCGGGAACAGACCGGGCCGCCGGGCAGCCTCACCCCGCCGGAGGACCGCCGGGCGGGGCGTTCAGCCGCCCAGCGCCCGGGAGACGGTGTAGATCACCAGTCCGGCCAGTGAACCGACCACCGTGCCGTTGATCCGGATGAACTGCAGGTCACGGCCGATGTGCGCCTCGATCTTCCGCGTGGTGTGCTCCGCGTCCCAGCCCGCCACGGTCTCGGTGATCAGGGAGGTGATCTCCTGGCGGTAGGTCGTCACCACGTGGACGGCCGCGCCCTCCACCCAGCGGTCGACCTTGCCCTGCATCTTGGGCTCGGTCGCCATCCGCTGCCCGAGCGAGATCAGCCCGGCCCGCACCCGCAGCCGCAGCTCGCTGCGCTCGTCCTCCGCAGCCGCGACGATCATGGACCGTACGGCGGTCCAGGCCGACGCGATCAGGTCCTGGACCTCGTCCCGGGCCAGCACCTCGCTCTTCAGCCGCTCCACCCGCGCCCTGGTCTCGGTGTCGGACTGCAGGTCGGAGGCGAAGTCGGTGAGGAAGCGGTCCAGGGCCGCCCGCGCCGGGTGCGAGGGCATCTCCTGCATCTCGGTGACGAAGCGCAGCAGTTCCTTGTAGACGCGGTCGCCGACCTTGCGGTCCACGAAGCGGGGGGTCCAGCCGGGCGCGCCGCCCTCGATGGCCACCATCACGTCGTCCCGGTGCCGCTCCAGCCACTCGTGGGCACGGCCCACCACCAGGTCGACCACGCGCCGGTGGCCGCCGTCGGCCACGATCCGGTCCAGCAGCTTGCCCACGGCCGGCCCGATCTCCCGTGCGTCGGCACGCCGGGTGATCGCCTCCCCCACCACCGCCTGCACGTCCGAGTCCCGCAGCACGGTCAGGGCGCCGCGCAGCGCGGTGGCGAGCTCGGCGGTGACCCGGTCGGCGTTCTCGGGCCGGGCCAGCCAGTCACCGAGCCTGCTGCCGATGCCGACGGCGGCGAGCCGCTGGCGTACGACGTCCTCGGAGAGGAAGTTCTCCCCGACGAACTCGCCCAGGGAGACGCCGAGCTGGTCCTTCTTGGTGGGGATGATCGCGGTGTGCGGGATGGGCAGGCCCAGCGGGTGCCGGAACAGGGCGGTGACCGCGAACCAGTCCGCGAGCGCGCCGACCATGCCTGCCTCGGCGGCCGCCGCCACGTAGCCCGTCCAGGGTCCCGCCCCGGCGTGCCCGGCCCAGGTGGCCAGGACGTACACCACGGCGACGAACAGCAGCAGCCCGGCGGCCGTGAGCTTCATGCGCCTTACTCCGCGCTGCCGCTCCTCGTCGGCCGCCGTGAAGGCGGTCATGGTCCGGTAGGACCCGGCACGTCCGGCGGCCGTCGCCGGCCGGGGGGTACGCCCCGGCTTCGCCTCTTCCGCTTGCGCGCGTTCCATCTCGCTCCGCCCGATCGGTGATCCCGCACACACATTGTCCCTTCCCGTCGACCCCACGGAACGGACCGGAAGTTCCCGGCGTCAGACTGGGAGGAGGTTTAGGGCAGGTGCCCGTCAACTCCGTTCGCACCATGCCTCATCATGGTGAACCGACCCAATACGGCTCCCGTCGTCCGAGGAGAACAACGACAGCGTGACCAAGCGCCACGGTTATGCCCTGCTCAGTGCGTTCGTCGCACTCGTCGTCGCCCTTTCCGTCACGATCCTCCTCAGGACGGCGTCCGGCGACAGCACCTCGGGTGCCACGGCCACGGGCCGGCGCCCCCACCACGGTTCCTCCGCCGCCCCCGCCTCCGCGGGCACCTGGGTCGGCTCCTGGGCCACCTCGCCCGTGGGCGCCGAGCCCGGCACCGAGACCACGGGCCTCGCGGGGCGTTCGGTGCGCAACGTCGTGCACGCGAACACCGGTGGCACGAGCGCCCGGATCACCCTGTCGAACCTGTACGGCCAGGCGCCCCTGACCATCACTCACACCACGCTGGCCCTCTCGGCCGGCCGGGGCACCGCCACCGCCCGTGCGGAAACGATGCGGCGCCTGACGTTCAACGGCGCCTACACGGTCACCATCCCGGCCGGGGGCCAGGCGGTCAGCGACGCCGTGCGGATCGTCGTACCGCACGACCAGGACGTGCTGGTCACCACCTACTCCCCCACGCCGTCCGGCCCGGTCACCATCCACCCGCACGCGCGGCAGATCTCGTTCGTCGCGGCCGGTGACCGCGCCGAGGAGTCGACGGGCGTCCCGTACGCGCAGCGGAGCACGTACTGGCGTTACCTGACCGCGCTCGACGTGCTCAGCAACGAGGCGGACGGCACGGTCGTCGCGTTCGGCGACTCCATAACCGACGGCCTCACCTCCACCATGGGCGAGAACCGCCGCTGGCCCGACATGCTCGCCTCCCGGCTGCGGTCCGCCGCCGGACGCGGCGCCGACGTGCCGCGCTACTCCGTGGTCAACGAGGGCATCAGCGGCAACCAGGTGCTCGCGGACGGCCTGGGCAGGCCCGCCGAGAACCCGAGCGGGCTGTCCCGCTTCGGCCGCGACGCGCTCTCCCGGCCGAACGTCAAGGTCGTCGTCATCGACCTCGGCATAAACGACGTCACGCACTCGCGGACGCCCGCCGACGGGGAGAAGATCATCGACGGCCTGCGCACCCTGGTCCGGCAGGCGCACGCACGCGGTCTGAAGGTCGTCGGCACCACCCTGACGCCCTTCGGCGGCTACTGGCGCTGGACGCAGCCCCTGGAGGCGATGCGCCAGCGGGTGAACGCGGAGATCCGCGCCGGCCGGGTGTACGACGCGGTGGTCGACTTCGACCTCGCCCTGCGGGACCCCGCGGACCCGCAGCGGATGCGCCCGGTGTACGACTCCGGCGACCATCTGCACCCCAGCGACCTCGGGTTCCGCAAGATGGCCGAGACCCTGGACCTGGGCCTGCTCAAGGGCGCGGGACAGGCGGAGCTGTAACCCCTCGCGGGGCGCGGAACGGGGGCCGGGGATACTGGCCCCCATGACCCGCTTGATCCTCGCCACCCGTAACGCCGGAAAGATCACCGAGCTGAGGGCCATCCTGGCCGACGCCGGGCTGCCGCACGAGCTGATCGGCGCCGACGCCTTCCCCGAGATCCCGGACGTCAAGGAGACCGGCGTCACCTTCGCGGAGAACGCCCTGCTCAAGGCGCACGCGCTGGCCCAGGCGACCGGGCTGCCCGCCGTCGCCGACGACTCCGGGCTCTGCGTCGACGTGCTGAACGGCGCCCCCGGCATCTTCTCCGCCCGCTGGGCCGGCCGTCACGGCGACGACCGCGCCAACCTCGACCTGCTGCTCGCCCAGCTCTCCGACATCGCGGACGAGCACCGGGGCGCCCACTTCGCCTGCGCCGCCGCCCTGGCGCTGCCGGACGGCACGGAGCGGGTGGTGGAGGGGAAGTTGCGCGGCACCCTGCGGCAGGCTCCGGCGGGTGCGGGCGGCTTCGGGTACGACCCGGTCCTCCAGCCGGAGGGCGAGAGCCGTACCTGCGCCGAGCTGTCCGCGGACGAGAAGAACGCGATCAGCCATCGCGGGAAGGCGTTCCGTGCCCTGGTCCCGGTGGTGCGGGAGCTGTTGGGCTGAACATCGGTGCGGCCGGAGGGACTCGAACCCTCACGGGAGTTACCCCACTGGGACCTAAACCCAGCGTGACTGCCAATTCCACCACGGCCGCCTGCTGCTGCCCGGCCATGCTAGCGGCCGGGCGGCGGCTTCAGATGCCCAGATCCTTGATGATCTTCGCCACGTGACCGGTGGCCTTCACGTTGTACAGGGCGCGCTCGACCTTGCCGTCCTCGTCCACGACGACCGTGGAGCGGATGACGCCGACGACGGTCTTGCCGTACAGCTTCTTCTCGCCGAAGGCGCCGTACGCCTCCAGGACCTTCTTGTCCGGGTCGGCGAGGAGGGTGACCTTCAGGTCCTCCTTCTCCCGGAACTTGGCCAGCTTCTCCGGCTTGTCCGGCGAGATGCCGATGACGTCGTACCCGGCACCGGCCAGCAGGGCGAGGTTGTCGGTGAAGTCGCACGCCTGCTTGGTGCAGCCGGGGGTAAGCGCCGCGGGGTAGAAGTACACGATGGTCTTGCGGCCCTTGTGGTCGGCCAGGGACACCTCGTTCCCGTCGGCGTCGGGCAGGGTGAAGGCGGGGGCCAGGTCCCCGGGCTCAAGTCGCTCGCTCATCCGGCCAGCCTAACCGGGCGCCCCTGCCGTGCGGTGTGGCGCGAAGCTGACAGACTGTTCGGAACAGCATCATGAGATTTCGGAGGCCGTACGGTGGCGGAGACGTCGGACACCAGAACACCGGCGCAGATCGAGGCGGACATCAAGCGCCGTCGTGAAGTGCTGGCCGAGACGCTCGACGAGATCGGGGTGCGGGTGCACCCGAAGACGATCGTCGGGGATGCCAAGGCGAAGGCCGTCGCCAATGTCGATCGGGTCTTCGGGCGGGCGTACGTCCAGGTCAATCGGGTGATGACCGAGGTACGGGACCAGTTCGTGGACGACGACGGCGCGCCCCGGATGGAGCGGGTCGTGCCCGCCGCGCTGATCGTGGCCGGAACGGTCGGACTGATCGTCGCGGGCACGCGCCGGCGCAAGCGCTGAGCGTCCTTCGACAGAGCGTGCCGGGTCGCCATGGCAGGGAGCCGTGGCGACCCGGAGGCGTGTCCGCGCCGCGCGGGCAGGTAGGTTCGACGGCGTGAGCGCCAACAGAGACGAGCAGAGCACCCCCCACCACGACAAGCTGCCCATCCGCATGCTGCACGACCGGGTGCTCGTGCGGCAGGAGACCGGTGAGGGCGAGCGCCGTTCGGGCGGCGGCATCCTGATCCCCGCGACCGCGGCGGTCGGGCGGCGGCTGGCCTGGGCCGCGGTCGTCGCGGTGGGGCAGAACGTACGGACCGTGGAGCCCGGCGACCGGGTCCTGTTCGACCCGGAGGACCTGGCCGAGGTCGAGGTGCGGGGCGTGGCCTACGTGCTGATGCGCGAGCGCGATCTGCACGCGGTGGCCGCGGACCGGTTCGAGGGGTCGGAGGACTCCACGGGGCTGTATCTCTGAACCTCCCAGGACAGGGAAGAAGGGGCCGACGACCGGTGGTCGTCGGCCCCTTCTCCGTGCGTGGTGCTACTGGCGCCGGGTCGTGGTCTGCGGTGCGACGAACCCGCCAGGCAGGCCGGCGGTGCCGGGGTCCGCGCCGCCGCCCGTGGCGTCACCACCGCCGCCCGGCTGTCCGCCGGGCAGGCCGCCGCCGGTGGCGCCGCCGTCCGTGGCCGGGCCGCCCGTGGTGCCGTCGGTGGTGGCGGCGCCGCCCGTGGTGGTCGGATCGGCCGGGGTGGTGCCCTGGGTCGGGGTGCCCGTGGTGCCGGCGTTGTCCTGACCGCCGTCGGCCGGGGTGGTGCCCTGGCTCGGGGTACCGGTGGCGCCGGCGTTCCCCTGGCCCGCGTCCGTGCCGGGCGAGGTCGAGGGCAGCGTGCTGGGCGCCACGACGTCGGCACCGGCCTGGAGCTCCAGGTCGAAGCCCGCGGCGGGCTTGCCGCGCAGTGCGTTGCGCGTGTACTGCGCCCAGATCTCGGTGGGCGGACCGCCACCGTTCATACGGGCCACGCCGAGGGCGCCGTACAGCGGCTTGTGCCTGGCGGTGACCGGGTCCTGGCCCATCACGGAGACGACCGTGGCGAGGTCGGGGGTGTAGCCCGCGAACCAGGCGGCGGTGTCCTCCTCGGCGGTGCCGGTCTTGCCCGCGGCGGGCCGGCCGGCGGCCTGCGCGGCCGTGGCGGTACCGCCCTCGACCACGCTCTTCAGCACGGAGGTGGTGGTGTCGGCGGCCTCGCGGCTGACGGCCTGCTTGGTCTGGCGGCCCGGCAGGTCGACCGGGACGTTGTCCTTGCTGATCTTCTCGATGATCGTGTACGTGCCGTGCCGGCCGTGGTTGGCGAGCGTGGCGTACGCCTCGGTCATCTCCAGCACGCTGGCGGTGGCGGTACCGAGCGCGATCGACGGGGACGGGTAGAGGTCAGGAGTGTCGGCCGGGACACCGAGGTCGATCGCGGTCTCCTTGACCTTGGCACCGGTGACGTCGGCGGCCATCTGCGCGTACACCGAGTTGACCGACAGGTCGGTGGCCTTGCGGATGGTGATCTTGCCGTACGACCTCTGGTCCTCGTTCTCCGGGGCGTAGGCGCCGCCGGTCCAGCCCTGCACGGCACGCTTGTTGGTGCCGTCGTAGTACGTGTTGGGCGTGATGCGCTGGCCGTCCTGGGTGCTGGAGGCGTTCTGCACCGCGGAGGTGAACACGAACGGCTTGAAGGTGGAGCCGACCTGGAAGTCACCGCGGGTCGCGCCGTTGGTGTACTGCTGCACGTAGTCGATGCCGCCGTACATCGCCACGATCTTGCCGGTCTTGGGGTCGATCGAGGCGCCGCCCGCGCGGACGTAGGTGTCGGCCTTGCGGTTCTTCTTGTCCAGCTTGGCGATGAGCTGGTCGTCGACGGCCTTGACGAAGGCGTCCTGCTTGGGCTTCTGGATGGTGGTCGTGATGCGGTAACCACCCGCGGTGAGCTGGTCCTTGGTCAGGATGTCGTGGCCGACGAGGTAGTCCTTGACGGCCTCGACGAGGTAACCGCGCTGCCCGGACATGCCGGTGGAGACGGTCTGCTCCTTCGGCATCGGGAACTTGATCCCGGTGCGCTCGGACTGGGCCAGCCAGCCCTTGGAGACCATGCCGTCCAGGACGTAGTTCCAGCGGCCGAGCGCGGCGCCCTTGTTCTCGGGGTGGGCGACGACGTCGTACTCGCTGGGCGCGTTGACCAGCGCGGCGAGGTAGGCGGCGCGGGCCGGGTCGAGGTCGATGGCGTCGCGGCCGTAGTACGCCTGGGCGGCGGCCTGGATGCCGTAGGCGTTGCGGCCGAAGTAGCTGGTGTTGAGGTAGCCCTCGAGGATCTCGTTCTTCGACTTCTCCCGGTCCAGCTTGATGGAGATGAAGAACTCCTTGGCCTTGCGGCTGACCGTCTGCTCCTGGGCCAGGTAGTAGTTCTTCACGTACTGCTGGGTGATGGTGGAGCCGGACTGCTTGCCCTTGCCGAGGGCCGTGTTCCAGCCCGCGCGGAGCATCGCCTTGGGGTCGACGGCGGACTCGGTGTAGAAGTCGCGGTCCTCGGCGGCCAGGATGGCGTGCTGGGCGCCCTTGGAGATCTGGGCGAGACCGACGTTCTCGCGGTTGATCTCGCCGTCGCGGGCGAGCTGGGAGCCGTCCGCGTAGAGGTAGACGGTGGCCTGCTTGGTGGCCAGGGCGTTGGCGGCGGGGATCTGCACCATGGAGTAGCCGAGGAACAGCAGGCCGATGATCACCATCGCGCCCAGCACGACGGTGCCGAGCACCATGCGCCAGGTGGGGAACATCCGCCGCCAGCCGGTGCGCTTGGGGCGCTTGGGCTTCTTGCCGCCGCCGTCGCCGCTGCCGCCGTCCCCGCTGCCGCTGCCGCTCGCCTGAGGAGTGGCGGTGGGCTCGGAGGGGGTGCGGGGCAGGACGGTGGTGGCCGCGGCGGCCGGGGTGGCGGTGGCCGGGGCCGGGGTCGGCTTGGGCGCGTCGCCGCTGCCGCCGGGCCGGGAAGTGTCGCCGGAACGGGGCGCGTTGACGCGCCGCAGCACCTGCGTGCTCTCCGCCGCCGGGGGCCGGTCGGCCTTGACGCGCCGGAGCACCTGGGTGCTCTCGGGCGCCTGCTCCGGCTTCCCGCCACCGACCGGGGGCTTGCCGCCGCCGACGGGAGAGTTGCCACCGCCGACGGGAGGCTTGCCACCGCCGACGGGAGGCTTGCCACCGCCGACGGCAGGGTTGCCACTGCCGACCAGGGGCTTGCCGCCGCCGACGGGAGAGTTGCCACCGCCGACGGGAGGCTTCCCGCCGCCGGCCGGAGGCTTGGCGGCCCCGGTCGGCGCCTTGACGCGCCGCAGCACCTGCGTGCTCTCGACCGCCGGGGTCTGCTCGGCACCGGACTTCCCGGCCGTGCGAGCGGCACCGGAGCCGCCCTGCGCCTGACCGCTCCGGTCGGCACGGGGCGTGGGCACGGCGGGTGCCTGTCCGCTCGTGGCCGGCTTCCCGGCGTCCTTCGCCGCCGGGGTGCCCTTGGCTCCGGCCGGGCCGTCGGCCTTCTTCGCCGGTGCGGCGTCGGGCTTCCCTCCCGTGGCCGAAGGCCCGGACGGGCGGGGGGTGTTGGGCGTGGCGGAGTCACGCGCGGGCGCGCTCTCCGGCGGCTTCCCGGCCTGCGCGGACTTGCGGTCGGCCGGACTCTTCGCCGGTTCCGCCTGCGGTCGCGCTGCTGCGGGCCCCTCAGCCGGCAGAGGTTCGTTCGGCGCCCCGCCCTCGTTCGGCTGCTGCGGCTGCGGCTCGTCGCTCATGTCGTGCACGGACTCCTGTTTCGTCGTACGTTCCCGTACGCCTCGTACGCCTTCTGCGCCCCCTGTTTGAAGACTCTCGCACCTGGCGAACCGTTCCCGGATTCCGGCACGCTTCGGTCACGGAAAACGCGTGGCCGTTCGCGGGGCCGGGGGCTAGGCTCCTGCGCTTCGGTGTCGAGCAGTCCTAGGAGGTGGACTCGCGTGGGCGCTGGACGGTTGTACGTGGCCGTCGCGGCAGGGGGATTCAGACGGTACGCGACCTACCGGGCCGCCACTGCGGCAGGGGTGTTCACCAACACCGTGTTCGGCCTCATCATCGTGTGCACCTACCGTGCCTTGTGGGACGCCAGGCCGCACTTGGGCGGATATGACCAGGCGCAGGCCGTGACCTACGTCTGGCTCGGGCAGGCCCTGCTGTCGACGCTGGCGATCGGCGGCGGCGGTGTCGAGGAAGAGTTGATGGAACGCATCCGTACGGGTGACGTCGCGGTCGACCTCTACCGGCCCGCCGATCTCCAACTGTGGTGGCTGGCGGCCGATCTGGGCCGGGCCTGCTTCCAGTTGCTGGGGCGCGGGGTGGTGCCGTTCCTCATCGGGATGCTCTGCTTCCCGGCGTACCTGCCCTCGGACGTCGGCACCTGGCTGGCCCTGCTGGTGACGGTGGCGCTGGCGATGCTGGTCGGCTTCGGCATCCGCTACCTGGTGGCGCTGAGCACGTTCTGGCTGCTGGACGGCTCGGGGGTGACCCGGATCGCCTGGCTGGCCGGGCACTTCTGTTCGGGGATGCTGCTGCCGCTGAACGTCTTTCCGGGCACGCTCGGCGAGGTGGTCCGGGCGCTGCCCTGGTCGGCGCTGCTCCAGGCCCCGGCGGACGTGCTGCTGGGCCGGGCGAATCCCCTGGCCACCTGGCTGTTCCAGGCCGCCTGGGCGGTGGCGCTGCTGGGCGCCGGGCGCCTGCTGCAGTCGGTGGCGACCCGGCGGGTGGTGGTCCAGGGTGGCTGAGCGGGGCCGGGTGCGGGAGGGGGTACGGGCGTACGGGCTGATCGCGGGGATGTGGGTGCGGTCCACGATGGCCTACCGGGTGTCGTTCGTGATGACCACGCTCGGGAACTTCGTGGCGACCTTCTTCGACTTCGTCGCCATCATGCTGATGTTCTCCCGCGTGGACTCCCTGGCGGGCTGGTCGCTGCCCGAGGTGGCGTTCCTCTACGGCCTGTCCGGGGTGGCGTTCGGGCTGGCGGACCTGCTGATCGGGTCGATGGACCGGCTCGGGCGCCGGGTGCGGGACGGCACGCTGGACACGCTGCTGGTGCGGCCGGCACCGGTGCTGGCGCAGGTCGCGGCGGACCGGTTCGCGCTTCGGAGGCTGGGCCGGGTGACGCAGGGGGCGCTGGTGCTGGGCTGGTCGCTGAGCCGGATCGAGGTGGACTGGACGGCGGCGAAGCTGCTGCTGATGCCGCTGATGATCGCGGGCGGCTGCGGGATCTTCTGCGCGGTGTTCGTGGCGGGCGCGGCCTTCCAGTTCCTGGCGCAGGACGCCTCGGAGGTGCAGAACGCCTTCACCTACGGCGGTACGACGCTGCTCCAGTACCCGCCGACGGTGTTCACCGCGGAACTGGTGCGCGGGGTGACCTTCGTGCTGCCGCTGGCCTTCGTCAACTGGGTGCCCGCCTCCTATGTGCTGGGGCGCCCGTATCCGCTGGGGCTGCCGGGGTGGACGGCGTTCGCCTCCCCGCTGGTGGCGCTGGCGTGCTGTGCGCTCGCGGGGCTGGCCTGGCGGGCGGGACTGCGTTCGTACCGGAGCACGGGGAGCTGAACTGATGGCGGACGGCGAGGGGTTCATCGCGCTGGAGAAGGTCGGCAAGGTCTTCGAGGTGCGCAGGAAGACGGGGTTCCTCAAGCGGGAGCGGCGCGAGGTGCGGGCGGTGGACTCGATCTCGTTCACCGTGGCGCGCGGTGAGATGGTCGGCTACATCGGGCCGAACGGCGCGGGCAAGTCGACCACGATCAAGATGCTGACCGGCATCCTCACCCCGACCTCGGGCCGGCTGCGGGTGGCCGGGATCGACCCCTCGCGGGAGCGGACGCGGCTGGCGCACCGGATCGGGGTGGTGTTCGGGCAGCGCACGACCCTGTGGTGGGACCTGCCGCTGATCGACTCCTACCGGCTGGCGCACCGCATGTACCGCATCCCGGACGCCCGTTACCGGGAGAACCTGGCGCGCTGCGTCGAACTGCTGGAGCTGGAAGACCTGTTGGACGTACCGGTGCGGCAGCTCTCGCTGGGCCAGCGGATGCGCGGCGACATCGCGGCGGCCCTGCTGCACGACCCGGAGGTGCTGTACCTGGACGAGCCGACGATCGGCCTGGACGTCGTCTCCAAGGCCAAGGTGCGGGGGTTCCTCAAGGAGCTGAACGCCGAGCGCGGCACGACGGTGCTGCTCACCACCCATGACCTCCAGGACATCGAGCAGTTGTGCTCGCGGGTGATGGTGATCGACCACGGGCACCTGGTGTACGACGGTTCGCTGACCGGGCTGCACGAGGCCGGGGACGGCGAGCGGACGCTGGTGGTGGACCTGGAGCGCGAACTCCCGCCGATCGAGGCGCCGTCGGCGCGGGTGGTGCGGGTGGAGGGGCCCCGGCAGTGGCTGGCGTTCCCTGCCGGGCAGTCGGCGGCTCCGCTGGTGGCGCACATCGCGGCCGGGTATCCGCTGGTGGACCTGTCGGTGCGCGAGCCCGACATCGAGGCGGTCATCGCGAAGATGTACGCGGAGAAGGCGGTCTCGTAGTCTGCTGTCATGAGCGACGACGCTGCCCCGGACCGCCGTTCCACCCCTCCCGTCCCCGACCTCCGGGCCTCGGACGCCGACCGCGAGCGGGTCGTCGAGATCCTGCGCGACGGGCTGGCCGAAGGCCGCCTGGACATGGCGGAGTTCGAGGAGCGGCTGGAGTCGGCGTACCAGGCGCGCACCTACGGCGAGCTGGCACCGCTGACCAGTGATCTCCCCGCGCCCGGCGTCTCGGCGCCTCCGGTCTCCTTCATCAAGCAGCCCGTGGAGGACGGGAGTTGGGCGTCCCGGATCGTCGGGGGCGAGGGCACGTCGACGGGTGCGGTGGCGGTGCTGTCCGGGTTCCAACGCAAGGGGCGCTGGACGATGCCGAAGAAGTTCACCTGCTTCGCCTTCATGGGCGGCGGCGAGATCGACCTGCGCGAGGCGTACTTCGCGGACCGCGAGGTCGAGATCAACTGCGTGGCCGTGATGGGCGGCCTGGAGGTGATCGTGCCGCCGGGGGTCGAGGTGGTGGTGCGCGGCATCGGCGTGATGGGCGGCTTCGAGCACCCCGACCGGGACGAGCCGGGCGAGCCGGGGGCGCCGCGCGTGATCATCAGCGGGTTCGCGTTCTGGGGCGGGGTCGGCGTGGAGCGCAAGCTCACGCGGGCCGAGCGGCAGCGGCTGAAGGAGCTGCGCCGCCAGGATCGGCTGGACCGCCGCGAGGCCCGTCACCAACTGCGGCATGCCCGCCGCGAGGACCGCGACGGGCACTGAAGCCCTACGGCGTGCAGACCTTGGTGAGTTCACCCGCCGCGCTGGTGACCGGGGTGATGTCCGGGGTGTTGTCGCCGTTCTTGATGGCGGTGCGGACGTTCGAGACGGCTGTGTTCAGGTCGTCGACCGCCTTGTTGACGTCGGCGTCGTCCGTCCGGTCGCCGATCTTGTCGAGGTTCTTCTCGATGGAGTCGAGGGAGGCGTCGGCCTGCGCCGGGTCGTTCGCGGCGTTCTCCACGGCCTGCTGGAGGTCGGTGACGCTGTCGGCGATGGAGTCCGCGGTCTGCACACAGTCCAGGGCCTTGCTCACGGCGTCGCAGCCGGACGTGAGCCCCACGGTGAGCGCGGCGGCCGCGACAGCGGCGATGGCGGTGATACGGCGTCGGCGGCGACTGGCGGCCATGCGGTGTTCCTCCCCTGGTACGGCTGGACGGGCGCGCGGTGATGAGCCGCGCGCCCGTACCGTCCAAGACGCCGTCCGACGGGGCGGGGTTGCCCGTACGGCCACCTGTTTTTGGGGTTTCCTTTACCCGGCCGCCGGAGCAGCCGGACCGCTCGGGCCTGCCGGGGCTACTCGGCTTACTCGGCGTACTCGTTCTACTCGGGCAGGGTGAGCGCGAGGGCGGCCCGCTGGAACTCGGTGAGTTCGGCGCAGCCGGCGACGCCCAGGTCGAGCAGGGCGTTCAGTTCCTCGCGGGTGAAGGGCTCGGCCTCGGCGGTGCCCTGGATCTCCACGAAGCGGCCGTCGCCGGTGCAGACCACGTTCATGTCGGTCTCGGCGCGCACGTCCTCCTCGTAGCAGAGGTCGAGCAGCGGGACGCCGTCCACGATGCCGACCGAGACGGCGCCGACGGTACCGGTGAGCGGCTGACGGTTGGCCTTGATCAGCTTCTTGCGCTGGGCCCAGGCGATCGCGTCGGCGAGGGCGACGTAGGCGCCGGTGATGGCGGCGGTGCGGGTGCCGCCGTCGGCCTGGAGGACGTCGCAGTCGAGCACGATGGTGTTCTCGCCGAGCGCCTTGTAGTCGATGACGGCGCGCAGCGAGCGGCCGATCAGGCGGGAGATCTCATGCGTGCGCCCGCCGATCTTGCCCCGGACGGACTCGCGGTCGCCGCGGGTGTTGGTGGAGCGGGGCAGCATGGAGTACTCGGCGGTGACCCAGCCCTCGCCGCTGCCCTTGCGCCAGCGGGGGACGCCTTCGGTGACGCTGGCGGTGCAGAACACCTTGGTGTCGCCGAAGGAGACGAGGACGGAGCCCTCGGCGTGCTTGCTCCAGCCGCGTTCGATGGTGACGGGGCGGAGCTGTTCGGGGGTGCGGCCGTCGATTCGAGACATGACGGTGAGCCTATCGGGAGTGACGCGAGGGGCTCCTCCCTCGGTGGGAGAAGCCCCTCGTGACGGTGAGCGGAAAGCTCACATCATGTCTTCGATCTCCGCGGCGATCGGGTCCGCGTCGGTGCCGATGACGACCTGGATGGCGGTGCCCATCTTCACGACACCGTGGGCGCCGGCGGCCTTCAGGGCGACCTCGTCGACGAGCGACGCGTCGTGGACCTCGGTACGCAGGCGGGTGATGCAGCCCTCGACCTCGTCGATGTTGTCGATGCCGCCGAGCCCGGCGACGATCTTCTCAGCCTTGGTGGCCATGTTCCTTCTCCCTGATCCGAACGAGAACCGTCCGGAGACTGGTCTACACCACCATGGGGAACCCCACCAAACCGCCGCCCACAACTCGCGGGCCCTGCACACCGTGTAGCCCCACGGTCGCTATTTCACGGGTTACTTATATCCGTGCCATCGTGCTACAACAGGTCTACACCACAAGTGGTGTAGACCACAGACGCTGCCGTCCCCTTCCATGGTCCCAGGGCGGCGCCCTGCCCAACTGGAGGAAGTTGTGACCACGGCCAGCGCCGCGCCCCCGGCCGAGAAGAAGAGGGGCGCCAAGGTGATGGGCGTCCTCCAGCGGATCGGCCGCAGCCTGATGCTGCCGGTCGCGGTGCTCCCCGCCGCCGCCCTGCTGGTTCGGCTCGGCAACCCCGACATGCTGGGTGACCCCTCCTACCCGGCGTTCCTGACCAAGATCGCCTCCTTCATGGCCGCGGGCGGCAACGCGATCCTGGACAACATGGCGCTGCTGTTCGCGGTGGGCATCGCCATCGGCTTCGCCAAGAAGTCGGACGGCTCCACGGCGCTCGCCGCGGTCGTCGGTTACCTGGTCTTCAAGAACGTGCTGGCCACGTTCACCGACAAGAACCTGCCGAAGGTGGCCACCGCCGTCGACGGCAAGGTCGTCATGGTGAATGCCCCGGTGGACGCCAAGGTCCTCGGCGGCGTGGTGATGGGCATCGTCGTCGCCCTGCTCTACCAGCGCTTCTACCGCACCAAGCTGCCCGACTGGGCCGGCTTCTTCGGCGGCCGCCGTCTGGTCCCGATCCTCTCCGCGCTCGCGGGTCTGCTCATCGGCATCGTCTTCGGCTTCATCTGGCCGGTCCTCGGCACCGGTCTGCACAGCTTCGGTGAGTGGCTGGTCGGCTCGGGCGCCGTGGGCGCCGGCATCTTCGGTGTCGCCAACCGCGCGCTGATCCCGATCGGCATGCACCACCTGCTGAACTCGTTCCCGTGGTTCCAGGCCGGTGACTACCAGGGCAAGAGCGGCGACATCGCGCGCTTCCTCGCCGGTGACCCGCACGCGGGCCAGTTCATGACCGGCTTCTTCCCGATCATGATGTTCGCGCTCCCCGCCGCCTGCCTCGCCATCGTGCACTGCGCGCGCCCTGAGCGCCGCAAGGTCGTCGGCGGCATGATGTTCTCCCTCGCGCTGACCTCGTTCTTCACCGGTGTCACCGAGCCGATCGAGTTCACCTTCATGTTCATCGCCCCGGTGCTGTACGCGATCCACGCGGTGCTCACCGGTGTCTCCATGGCGCTGACCTGGTCGCTGGGCATGCGGGACGGCTTCGGCTTCTCCGCCGGCGCGATCGACTTCGGCCTGAACTGGGGCATCGCGTCGAACCCGCTGGGCCTCATCCTGGTCGGCCTCTGCTTCGCGGTCGTCTACTACGTGGTCTTCCGCTTCGCCATCACCAAGTGGAACCTCCCCACGCCGGGCCGCGAGTCCGACGAGGAGCTGGCCGAACTCCAGAAGGCCGAGGCCAAGTAACCCGGCCGAAGGACGCGTAAGGCCCCGGAACCTCCTGAGGTTCCGGGGCCTTCGTCGTGCTCGGGGCTACAGCTCGTACGTCATGCGGGGCACCGCCAGCTCCACGCGGCCGGTGAACGTCTCGCGGGCGTGGGCCAGGTTGACCTGGGGGTCGGTCCACGGGGGGATGTGGGTCAGGACGAGCATGCGGGCGCCCGCCCGGGTGGCCGACTCCCCGGCCTCGCGGCCGTTGAGGTGCAGGTCGGGGATGTTCTCCTTGCCGTGCGTGAACGCCGCCTCGCACAGGAAGAGATCCGCGTCCCGCGCCAGCTCGTCCAGCGCCGGGCTGACCCCGGTGTCCCCCGAGTACGTCAGGGACTTGCCCCCGTGCTCGATCCGGATCGCGTACGCCTCCACCGGGTGCCGCACCCGCTCGGTGTGCACCGTGAAGGGGCCGATCTCGAACGTGGACGGCTTGACCGTGTGGAAGTCGAAGACCTCGCTCATCGAGGACGCGGAGGGCGTGTCGGCGTACGCGGTGGTCAGCCGGTGCTCGGTGCCCTCGGGGCCGTAGACCGGGATCGGCGCGCAGCGGCCGCCTTCGTACCGGTAGTACCGCGCCACGAAATACGCGCACATGTCGATGCAGTGATCGGCGTGCAGATGGCTGAGGAAGATCGCGTCGAGGTCGTAGAGACCGCAATGGCGCTGCAGCTCGCCGAGGGCGCCGTTGCCCATGTCGAGAAGCAGCCGGAAGCCGTCGGCCTCGACGAGGTAGCTCGAACAGGCCGATTCCGCGGACGGGAACGACCCCGAGCAGCCGACGACGGTGAGCTTCATGAAACAGAAACCTCCGCTGGCGGAAAAAGGGGTGGGCGAAGAGCGGCGGGGCTGGGTTGTGCGGTTTGTCGAGCGTAAGGCGCGAAAGCGCGGGTCGCTCCTTCGCCAGGGGCCGTTGTGGGCGAACTCACCTGTGCTGTCACCGGTTCGGCTGGACCGGGGGCGCGTGGGGACGAGTCGAGGGCGCGCGGTGGGCGGTGCGCGCCGGTAACGTCCTCGCATGGACACGACCTGGTGGGCTGCGCTGGTCGCGGTGCTTCTGCTGGCCCTGGTCGCCACGCTGGTGGACGGCTGGGGACGGGGGCACCGGCCGCGTCGTCGGCGTGTACGGGCCGTTGCGGCAAGGGAGTTGACGGAGCGTCCGCGCCCCGGCGACATCTGGTGGGCCGAGCCGGTGCCCTGCCTGGTGCTGGCCGTGCGCGACGGGCGGGCCATGGTCGTCCGCATCACCGGCCGCCCCGAGACGGAGCACTCCGAGCTGATCCCGCTGCCGGGCGGCGTACTGGGCGAAGGCCCCCGCTACCTCGACCCCGGAGCGCTGCACGAGCTGCCCGTGGGGGCACTGCGCCGTCGCGTGGGCGAGGCCGACCCGGCCCTGTGGGACCGGGTCCGGCACCTCGCCGGCTGAGGGCCCGTCCGGCGGAAAGGCCCTAGCGCACCCGCACCGTGACCTGCCACCGCTCGGTGCCATGGGTGGAGGTCAGTTCGACGGTGCCGGTCTTCTCCGCGCGGTAGGCGGCGTTCGCGTCGCCCGGCTGGAGGACGAAGCCCGAGTTGATCGCGGTGAGCGCGCCGCCCTCGGTCCGGACCGGCTTCCAGGGGCGGGCCTTGTCGCCGTCGAGGGAGAGTCGCAGCTCACCGCCCTTGGCCAGGCACAGGGTGCGCCCGGAGTCGGCGGCGGTCAGCCGCAGCGCCCCGGCGCAGTTCTCGCGGGTCGGTTCCGGTGACACGCTCCGGCCCGCGTCGCTCCGGCCCTCCCCGCAGCCCGCCAGCAGCAGGGCCGCCGCGAGCGCGGCGAGGGCAAAGGGTGTCGTACGGCGCATGGGGACCGCCTCTCCGTCCGGGGCCGGCCGGGACACCGGCACCACTGGTACCGGTGTGACGCGCGACCGCCCCGAACGGCTCCCCTCAGGCCCAGAGCTGGCCCTGGAGGGTCTCGACCGCCTCTTCGGTGGTCGCCGCCGTGTAGACCCCGGTGGAGAGGTACTTCCAGCCGCCGTCGGCGACGACGAAGACGATGTCGGCGCTCTCCCCCGCCTTGACCGCCTTGCGGCCCACCCCGAGCGCCGCGTGCAGCACGGCGCCGGTGGAGACGCCCGCGAAGATGCCCTCCTGCTGGAGGAGTTCACGGGTACGGGCCACCGCGTCCGCCGAGCCGACGGAGAAGCGGGTGGTGAGCACGGAGGCGTCGTACAGCTCGGGCACGAAGCCCTCGTCGAGGTTGCGCAGGCCGTAGACCAGGTCGTCGTAGCGCGGCTCGGCGGCGACGATCTTCACGTCCGGCTTCTGCTCGCGCAGGTAGCGGCCGACGCCCATCAGG
Source organism: Streptomyces seoulensis (assembly GCF_022846655.1). Classification (NCBI taxonomy): domain Bacteria; kingdom Bacillati; phylum Actinomycetota; class Actinomycetes; order Kitasatosporales; family Streptomycetaceae; genus Streptomyces; species Streptomyces seoulensis. Next base: position 893,496 of record NZ_AP025667.1, on the reverse strand, counting down.
GTGCCGGTGGTGCCGAGGCCCGCGACGAAGTGGGTGACGGAGGGCAGGTCGGCCAGGATCTCGGGACCGGTGCCCGCGTAGTGGGCGCCCGCGTTGTCGGGGTTGCCGTACTGGTAGAGCATCACCCAGTCGGGATGCTCGGCGGCCAGCTCCTTGGCGACGCGGACGGCGGTGTTGGAGCCGCCCGCCGCCGGGGACGGGACGATCTCGGCGCCCCACATGCCGAGCAGGTCACGGCGCTCGCGGGAGGTGTTCTCCGGCATCACGCAGACCATGCGGTAGCCCTTGAGCTTGGCGGCCATGGCCAGGGAGATGCCGGTGTTGCCGGAGGTGGGCTCCAGGATGGTGCAGCCCGGGGTGAGCCGGCCGTCCTTCTCCGCCTGCTCGATCATGTGCAGCGCGGGCCGGTCCTTGACGGAGCCGGTCGGATTGCGGTCCTCCAGCTTGGCCCAGATCCGGACGTCGGGGGACGGCGAGAGCCGCGGCAGGCGCACCAGGGGGGTGTTGCCCACCGCGGCCAGCGGGGAGTCGTAACGCATGAGGGCGCGGCGGCCGATCAGGCCATGCCGCCGGCGACGGCCGGCAGGATGGTCACGGTGTCGCCGTCCGACAGCTTGGTGTCGATGCCGTCGACGAAGCGGACGTCCTCGTCGTTCAGGTACACGTTGACGAACCGGCGCAACTGCCCGCCGTCGACCACGCGGCCCTGGATGCCCGCGTGCCGGGTCTCGAGGTCGGCGAACAGGTCGGCGAGGGTCTCCCCGTTGCCTTCGACCGCCTTCTGGCCGTCGGTGTACTGGCGGAGGATGGTCGGGATGCGGACCTCGATGGCCATGGTTGCGGGCTCCTGTTCGAAGGTGTTCGTCGGGGCTGCGGCTCGGTACGTCAGCAGAAGGCGCGCACCACAGTCAGAACCATGAGCTCATCGTATCGATTCCCGGTCCACCCTCCGGAATCCCGTCCCGGATGATGGACGTTTTCCGACCGGGGAGTGGGATCAGTACGCCTCGACGACCTTGACCTCCTCCTCGGTGACCTCTCCGTCCAGGATGCGGAACGAACGGAACTGGAAGTCGCCGAGGCCGTCGGAGTCCGCCGTGGAGACCAGGACGTAGTGCGCGCCGGGCTCGTTCGCGTAGCCGATGTCGGTACGGGAGGGGTACGCCTCGGTCGCGGTGTGGGAGTGGTAGATCACCACCGGCTCCTCGTCGCGGTCGTCCATCTCCCGGTAGAGCTTCAACAGGTCCTGGGAGTCGAATTCGTAGAACGTGGGCGAGCGGGCCGCGTTCAGCATCGGGATGAAGCGCTCGGGGCGCCCGGCACCCTCCGGCCCGGCCACCACACCGCACGCCTCGTCGGGGTGGTCCTCGCGGGCGTGGGCGACGATCCGGTCGTACAGGTCCTGGGTGATGGTCAGCATGCGGGCCAGGATAGGGGGACGGGCCGTCCCGTACCGCAGTGCGGTACGGGACGGCCCGCATGGCGGACGCCCTGAGCGGCGGCCCCCGGGGGTGCCACGAGTACTCCCGGGGACCGGGCGTCCTGGATGGTCCCTGTGGTGGTCAGCCCACCTTCTCCAGCGCCGGTTCGTCACGCTCGCCGGTCTCGGGCGTGCGGGACTTCATGACCAGCCAGCCGATGCCGAGCGCTGCTGCCCACACCGCCATCACGTACAGGCAGATGCGGGAGTCGGCATCGTACGCGATCAGACCGGTGACGAAGAGCAGGAAGACGATGGCGATGTACGAGCAGACCGAGCCGCCGGGCGCCGGGAAGGACGAGGCGGGCAGTTCGCCGGCGACGACCTTGCGGCGGTAGAGGACGTGGCTGATCAGGATCATCAGCCAGGTCCAGATGCCCGCGGCGGTGGCGATGGAGGTGACGTAACCGAACGCCTTCTCCGGGACGATGTAGTTCAGCACCACGCCGATGCCCATGAACAGCACCGAGACGGTGATGCCGAGCGCCGGGGCCTTGGTGGAGGACAGCTTGGCGAAGACGCGCGGGGCCTCGCCGTTGTCCGCCAGGGTGCGCAGCATCCGGCCCGTGGAGTACATGCCGGAGTTGCAGGAGGACAGGGCGGCGGTGAGGACGACGAAGTTCACGATGCCCGCGCCGGCCGGGATGCCGATCATGGCGAACGCCTTCACGAACGGGCTGACGCCCGGCGCGAACTCGGTCCACTTGACCACGCAGAGGATGACGGTGAGGGCACCGACGTAGAAGAGGGCGATGCGCCAGGGCAGGGTGTTGATCGCCTTGGGCAGCGTCTTCTCCGGGTCCTCGGACTCGCCGGCGGTGACGCCGACCAGCTCGACCGCGAGGTAGGCGAACATCACGCCCTGCAGGGTCATCAGCGAGGAGCCGACGCCCTTGGGGAAGAAACCGTCGAACTGGTAGAGGTTCGCCACCGAGGCGGTGTCACCGGCGGCGCTGAAGCCGAAGGTCAGCACGCCGAGGCCGATGACGATCATGCCGATCAGGGCGGTGACCTTGACCATCGAGAACCAGAACTCCAGCTCACCGAAGAGCTTCACGGAGATCAGGTTGGCCCCGAACAGGACCACCAGGAAGACCAGTGCCGTGACCCACCGAGGCACGGCCGGGAACCAGTAGTTGACGTAGATCGCGGCGGCCGTCAGCTCGGCCATGCCGGTCACGACCCACATCAGCCAGTACGTCCAGCCGGTGAAGTAACCGAAGAACGGGCCGAGGAACTCGCGCGAGTACTCGGCGAACGAGCCGGACACCGGGCGGTAGAGCAGCAGCTCGCCCAGGGCTCGCATGATGAAGAAGATGATCGCGCCCGCGAGCGCGTACATGAGGATGAGGCTGGGGCCCGCCTTGGCGATGTTCGCCCCGGCTCCCAGGAACAGGCCGACTCCGACGGCGCCACCGATGGCGATCATCTGGACCTGCCGGCTGCCGAGCCCTCGCTCGTAACCCTCTTCAGGGGCTTCGGTGACCTTCTCAGAGGCCATGGTGGTGCGCCTTTCTCCATGCCGACCCGTGGCCTTCACTCGGCCTCGGATCGGGTCTCGATCCCCCCGGAACTGATGGAGTGAGCAGGTCAGCGACCCGCTCGTTGCCTGGCCGGCGGTCGCCGGCTCGGTGGCGCACCCGGCCGAACATGGGTGGTGTTCGCCGGGCGATCGTGAAGATTTATCACGGCCGCAATATTGAGCAAAGGGGGGCCCTGTGGCGCACCGCACAGGAAGAACCGGACAAAGTACGCCCAAATGCGGCAAAAACGGCCGCAACGGTAACGCGATCGTTATCCGGAGTTGAGCGTCCTCTGAGCGAACAAGAAATCCGGCGGTGTCCGCTCTTTACGGACACCGCCGGATTCCTTACGGCTTCGGGCTACGGCATCAGGGTCGAGACCAGGGTCTCCTGGAGGCCGCCGAGCCAGAGATAGGCCAGCACCATGGGCTTGCGCGGGTCCTGGTCCGGGAGGTGGTAGAGCGGGTCGGTGTCGTCCTCGTCGGAGATCTCCAGCCGGGAGCCGATGGCCAGGCGCAGGTCGTTCAGCGCGCCGAGCCACTGCCGGGACTGCTCCGGGGACAGCTTGAGCACCGCCTCGCCGCCCTCGGCCGCCGAGACGATCCCGTCCAGGGCGCGGATGACCGCGAGGGCGTTCGTCCGCTTGCCGGCGCGCAGGTCGTTCTCGGTGTAGCGGCGGAACTCGGACGAATGCGCGCGCCGCTCCTCGGCCTCGGCCGGGTCGCCCGGCTCCTGCTCGGGGTCGGTGTAGGCGTCGGGGAACAGCCGGCGCAGCACCGGGTCGGCGGGGGGCTCGCTGGGGCCCTCGGCGAACAGCTCGGCGAGCGGGTCGCCGCCGGCGTCCTCGGCGGGACCGGGGCCGATCAGCTCCAGGAGCTGGACGGCCAGCGAGCGGATGATGGAGATCTCGACGTCGTCGAGCGCGACGGTCGCGCCGCCGCCGGGGAGCGGTTCGAAGTGTCCGGGCATCTGTGTCGGTTTACTTCCGGTCCTGCTGGAGGGTGGCCCACAGTCCGTAGCCGTGCATCGCCTGCACGTCGCGTTCCATCTCCTCGCGGCTCCCGCTGGAGACGACCGCCCGGCCCTTGTGGTGGACATCGAGCATGAGCTGGGTGGCCTTGTCCTTGGAGTAGCCGAAGTACGTCTGGAAGACATACGTCACGTAGCTCATGAGGTTGACCGGATCATTGTGGACGATCGTGATCCAGGGGACGTCCGGCTCGGGTACGGCGAAGGTCTCCTCCGCCGATTCGGTGCGTTCGATCTCTACGGGCGCGGGTGACGTCACAGAGCCATGCTGCCACGCACCCTCGAAATCGTCACACTGACGAAATGGGAGTACGATCCGTCCCCATGAACACAGCGGACCTTGGGCTGCCGGTCGAAGTCCCGTCGACGGCGCTCTTCACGGACCAGTACGAGCTGACCATGCTGCAAGCCGCCCTGAAGGCCGGGACGGCCGAGCGGCGCAGTGTGTTCGAGGTCTTCACCAGGCGGTTGCCGCACGGCCGGCGCTACGGCGTGGTGGCGGGCACCGGCCGGGTGCTGGACGCGGTGACGAACTTCCGTTTCGAGGCCGGGATGCTGGCCTTCCTCGGCGAGCGGGGGATCGTCGACGAGGCGACCCTGAAGTGGCTGGCGGACTACCGCTTCCAGGGCGACATCTGGGGCTACCCGGAGGGCGAGGTGTACTTCCCCGGCTCGCCGCTGCTGCGGGTCGAGGGCAGCTTCGCGGAGTGCGTGCTGCTGGAGACGGTGATCCTCTCCATCCTCAACCACGACTCGGCCATCGCGGCCGCGGCCTCCCGGATGTCCTCCGCGGCGGGCGGGCGGCCGCTGATCGAGATGGGCGCCCGCCGCACCCACGAGCTGGCCGCCGTCGCCGCCGCGCGCTCGGCCTACGTGGGCGGCTTCGCCACCACCTCCGACCTCGCCGCGGGCTTCCGCTACGGCATCCCGACCGTGGGCACCTCCGCGCACGCCTTCACCCTGCTGCACGACCAGGAGCGGGACGCCTTCCGCGCCCAGGTCGACGCCCTCGGCGCGGACACCACCCTGCTGGTGGACACCTACGACGTCACGGAGGCCGTCCGTACGGCCGTGGAGGTGGCCGGGCCGGAGCTGGGCGCGGTGCGCATCGACTCCGGTGACCTGCTGCTGGTCGCGCACCGGGTGCGCCAGCAGTTGGACGAGCTGGGGGCGCGGGACACCCGGATCGTGGTCACCTCCGACCTGGACGAGTACGCCATCGCCTCGCTGGCGGCGGCGCCGGTGGACGCGTACGGGGTGGGCACCCAGTTGGTGACCGGGTCCGGGCATCCGACCTGCTCGATGGTCTACAAGCTGGTCGCCCGTGCCGAGTCCGCCGACCCGTCGGCGCCGCTGATGCCGGTGGCGAAGAAGTCCACGGGCGGGAAGACCTCCGTCGGCGGCCGCAAGTGGGCGGCGCGGCGGCTGGACGCGTACGGGGTCGCGGAGGCCGAGGTCGTGGGCACCGGGCCGGTGCCGGACGAGCTGGCCGACCGGCAGTTGCTGGTGGAGCTGGTCAAGGGCGGCGAGGTCGTCGCGCGCGAGCCGCTGGACGCGGCGCGTGAGCGGCACATCGCGGCGCGGGCGAATCTTCCGCTGTCCGCGACCCAGCTCTCGCGGGGGGAACCCGTCATTCCGACGGAGTACCTCCACCTGCCCTCGGGTAGCTAGAGCGGGACCGCCGTACGCCCCTCCTCACGCCCCCTCCCGCCGGAGGCCGGAAGTCTCTAGGCTCGATTCCTTGGACCCCACTCGAAGGACACCACCATGCGCCGCGCCTTGATCGTCGTAGATGTGCAGAACGACTTCTGCGAGGGGGGCAGCCTCGCGGTGGCCGGTGGGGCCGACGTGGCCGCCGCGATCACCGAGCTGATCGGGCAGGCGGCCGGTTCGGGCTACCGCCATGTGGTGGCCACCCGCGACCACCACATCGCGCCGGGCGGCCACTTCGCGGACAACCCGGACTACGTCCACTCCTGGCCCGCGCACTGCGTCGCGGGCACGGAGGGGGTGGGCTTCCACCCGAACTTCGCCCCCGCCGTCGCCTCCGGCGCGGTGGACGCGGTCTTCGACAAGGGCGCCTACTCGGCCGCGTACAGCGGTTTCGAGGGCGCGGACGAGAACGGGGTCACTCTGGCGGACTGGCTCCGCGCGCGGGGTGTCGAGGAGGTCGACGTCGTCGGCATCGCCACCGACCACTGCGTACGGGCCACCGCCCTGGACGCGGCGAACGAGGGTTTCCGCACGCACGTCCTACTGGAGCTGACGGCGGGGGTCGCCCAGGAGACGACGGACAAGGCCCTGGAGGCGTTGCGCGAGGCAGGCGTCCAGCTAACGGGCAAGCCGGTGGTCAACGCATAGCTTCAGTCTGCGGGCCCGCTGTGGCTGGTCGCGCAGTTCCCCGCGCCCCTGAGTCGGCAACCCTGGGCGGAGTCGTATCGTGACTCCCGGCCCGCCTGGCCAGCTCCGGCACAGATTCGCCACCTGAGGGGCGCGGGGAACTGCGCGACCAGCCGCGACGGGCCCGCACACGGAGATCTACGGCTGGACGGCAGACGCTCGCAGGGCCCGGATGGGGCGCCACAGGCCCGTGCCCTCTGTTGGGGCCGTGCGCCATATGAGGCCGTCGGGGTGGTGGAGGACCGCGGTCACCTCGTCCGGGGTGGGCGGGGCCGCGTTGCCGCGCAGATACACCGACCACAGGCCGAGGTTCCGCAGCCGGGTCAGCGCCCGCGCCCGGTTGCCCGCGTGGACGAGGACCCGTACGCCGGCAGTGCCGTGGGGGAGGTTCACGGCCACCACGACCGTGCCTCCCGGCAGCTTGCAGAAGCCTCCTGCGGCCATGCGGTCACATCCCCGTCCACTCAGGTGTCAATAAGCGATCCACAGGACGCACCTAAACACGATCGGCGGCGACCCGCCAGGGGGTCACCGCCGATACGTCTCTGACCTGCGAAGATGTCGCTTACTTCGCCGCGGGCCCGACTTCGAGCTCGATCGTGGAGCCGTCGTCCGCCTGCTTCTTGATCTTGATCTTGGTGTTGGTGTCAGTGACCTTCACGCCACCGGTGGGGTTCGACGGGTCCCAGTACGTGTTGGTGCGGTCGTTGAAGACCGACACCCCGTTCTGCGCCTTGATCTTCGTCGCCGCGCCCGCCTTGTGCAGCGTGATGCCGTCCGTCGGGTCGAGCGAGAAGGGCGAGTCGTACGCCTGCATCCGGTTGCGCAGCAGCGTCCCGTCGGACCACTTCAGCGCCTTCGGGTGGGCGTCGACCGGCAGGATCAGACCGGTGCCCGGGTGCGCGTCGGCGTTGGTGTTGTTGTCCGCCTGGGAGGTGTCCCACTTCCAGATCAACAGGCCGTCCTGGTACGGGTAGTGCTCCACCCAGTCGGGCCGGTCGGTGCCGGTGAAGCCGAAGTTGTACGGGCCGACCTTCAGCGTCTTGTCGTACGACACGTACTGGCGGTTCTCCGCGAGGTAGTACTGCGCGTAGTCCTTGGTGAAGGAGGCGCCGATGCGGGAGAACCCGGTCGCGGCCCAAGCGGCGTCGGCCGTCTCGGCGTTGTCGGAGAACAGCGGGGTGCCGTCCGCGGTGACCGTGATCTCGTCGGCCGCGAAGCCCTTGAGGGCGACACCGCCGTCGGTCTGGTAGCGGAAGCGGAGCTGGATCTTCTTGCCCGCGTACGCGTCCAGCGAGTACGACAGCTTCTTGTAGCCGTCGACCGTGCCGGTCAGCGTGGGCTTGTCGGAGCCGTCGCGCGGGATCGGCTGACCGTCCACCGTGCCGTCCAGGGCGGTCCAGTTGGCGCCGTCCGTGGAGACCTCGGCGTAGAGGTAGTCGAAGCCGGCCTCGATGTCGTACCAGCCGTCCAGGCCCAGCGTGGCCTTGGACTTGCCGGTCAGGTCGACCGAACGGGTCAGCGTGTTCTTGAGGTTGTCACCGCTGCCGCTCCACCACTGGGTGGCGCCCTGGGCCGGGGTGACGATCTCGGTCTTGACCGCCTTGTCCGGCAGCGAGACCAACAGGGCCTGGCGGTACTTGGTGTTGTACTCCGCGAGGCCGAGCTTGTGCCAGGAGGAGACGCCCGCCTTGGCGGTGTCGTAGGTCAGCCAGCCGAGCTGGAGCTTGTCCCAGGCGTTCATGTCGCCGGGCAGGTCGCCGATGGCGTCCTTGCCGGTGCCGAGCCAGGAACCGGAGGACATCAGGGTCCAGAAACCGGTGGAGTTGTCGCCGCCGGCGGTGTCGTACTCGTCCGGCAGACCGAGGTCGTGGCCGTACTCGTGGGCGAAGACACCGAGTCCGCCGTTCTCCGGCTGGATGGTGTAGTCGCCGACCCAGATGCCGGTGTCGCCGACCGGGGCGCCGCCGAGCTTGTTGCCCGTGGGGCCGGTCGCGCCCGCGTCGGTGCCGAAGGCGTACCAGCGGTGCGCCCAGATGGCGTTCTCGCCCTCGGCGCCGCCACCCGCGGACTCGTCCTCACCGGCGTGCACGATCTGGAAGTGGTCGACGTAGCCGTCCGGCTCGTTGAAGTTGCCGTCGCCGTCGAAGTCGTAGCGGTCCCACTGGTCGTACTGGGCCAGGTCCGCCTTGATGGCGGCGTCGGTCTTGCCGGCCGCCTTCTGCCCGGCCACCCAGGACTTCAGGCCGTCGCCGACGACGTTCCACACGCTGGTGCAGTTGGTCTGACCGCAGGCGTTGTTGCCGTAACGGGCCTCGTTGTACGGGACCTTGACCCAGTCCGAGACCTCGCCGTCGACCGAGTAGCGGCCCGAGGACTGCTTCTCGTAGTACTTCTTCAGCGACTCGGTCTTGGCACCGGTGCCGAAGTAGAGGTCCTGGTAGTGCTTCTGGTTGTAATCCTGCTGCCAGGCCGTGGAGTTGTCCTTCTTGCGGTCCGGCGCGGCGATCTTGTTGTGCAGCGGGCCGGGGGTGCCGCCGAACTTGGGGTCGGTCTGGTCCCCGAACTCCACCAGGATGGTGAAGATCTTGTCGGTCTTCTCCCGGCTCAGCTCGACGTACTTGCTGTCGCCCTTCTTGCTCTTGAGCTGGACGACCTTGGAACCGTTGCGCTCCTTCGCCGTGGCCTTGCCCGCGATGAGCTGGTTCAGGGCCTCCTGGCGCTGAGCGTCCTGGGTCTTGCTCAGCGGGCCGTCGAGGTCGTGCTCCCGCTGTCCGGCCGGGGCCGGGTCGTGCCGGTTCTCGGCCGCCGGGCGGGGCGTCGTGCTCGCCTCCGCCACCGCGAACGTGGCGAAGGTGGCGGACGACGCCGCGAGCGCCACGCCTATCGCTGCGGCTCTGAACGTCCAGGGTCTGCTGGTCACTTGAGATCCTCCCCCGCGCCGCGCGCACGGCAGGAGGGTTCCGGACCTTGGAAGATTCCGTGCGCGCACGATCAACGCGTGTAGTCAAGTGCCGTAATTTGACTAGAGGTTCAGCAGAAAAGACAGACCTTGACTTGTGCAGGACAAGTGCACTATGCGGAGCCCGCGTCCGCTTTACGGACGCCCACTTCCTCTGAACGGGCGCGTGCATCAGCCCAGTTGAGGCGGACCATGACTCCGTGCGCCCCCTGTGCACCGCCCCCTCGGGTGAGGTGGGGCTTACCTGGCACAGGACTCGGGCATGCACGCGAATAGAGTCGAAATGGCGCCCAGATCCATCTCATCCCCCGTCTTCCGAGGACACGATTGCCATGCCTCGTCCGACCGTCGCACAGCTCGTCTACGGTTCCTGCACCGTGATCCTCTCCACCGTCGCCATGCTGGCCCTGTCCCAGACCAGTTCGGGCATCGGGGTCGCCGTCATAGCGCTGGCCGCGCTCGCCCTCGGGCTGCTCGTGGCCATGACGGTGCCACTGCCGGGAGCCCGGCCGACCGGCTCGGCCACCGCCGGGCAGGCACCGGCCGAGCCCGCGCGCCTGGCCGAGCGGCGCCGTCCCGTCGGCGCCTCGGCGGAGACGGTACGCGGCCGCGCGGCCTCCTGAAGGGCCGCCGCGAGCAAGGACACACACCGCAAGCGGCGGGCCGGGGACTGCTCCCCTGCCCGCCGCTTGCGGTGTGCGCGCCCCGGCCCGGTCAGGTGGTGCTGACCACCACCGTCTTGGCCGCCTTGTCGTGCAGACCCTGCTTGTAGGGGCGGTCGAAGTAGCTCCAGCCACCGCAGATCGCGGTCCAGACACAGGCGCAGCAGAACGCGAACGGCAGCCACAGCACCAGCGCCCGGATCAGCGAGGACTGCGGGGAGGGGGTGGCCCCGTCGTTGAGGTTGGCCACCCGCATCTTGAACCAGCGCATGCCGAGCGTCTGTCCGGTGCGGGCGATCAGGATGGTGTCGTAGGCGACGTACAGGACGGCGGCGATGATGGACTGGCCGAGCGACTTGCCGACCTCCATCCGGTCGCCGTTCACGTCGTACTGGTGCACCCCGAACGCCCAGGTCAGCAGCCAGACGGCGATGCCGACGATGATCATGTCGATGATGCGGGCGACGGTGCGCTTGCCGCTGTCGGCGAGCGGGGGCATCCCCGCGAGGGGGTCGCCGGGGTGACCGGGGCCCTGGGGTCCGCCCCCGTACGGGCGACCGCCGTAAGGGCCGCCGCCGTAGGGACCGCCGCCCTGAGGGCCGCCCCCGTAGGAGCCGCCCGAACCGTAGGGGTTGCCCGAGCCGTAGGGGTCGCCGCCCTGGGGCGGGGGCTGGCCGCCGCCGTGCGGGGGTGGCTGCTCGCCGCCGGGCGGCGGGGGCTGCTGGGCGCCGTACGGGCGGTCGTACGGCGAACCCGACCCCTGGTCCGACTCGGGCCGCTTCCTCAGCGGGTCGTCGTCGGGGGGCTGCGGTCCGGAGCCGGGGGGCGGTTCACTGCTCATGGCCCGAGTCGACCGCGAACGCCCCGCCGCCGCACCCGGCGGGCGGCCGTACGGGGGACCCTATTCGGCCACGAAGGTGTGCGCCGCCTTGTCGTGCCAGCACTGGCGCCACGGCCGGTCGAACAGCCCCCACAGCACACCGACGACCCCGATGACGAGGACTCCGGGCAGGCTGTAGACCAGCCAGCGGCGCAGCGCGGCCCCGAAGGACGGGGGTTCGTGCCCCTCGATGTCCCGCACCTGGATGCCGCACAGCCGCTTGCCCAGGGTGCGGCCCCAGCGGGCGGTCGGCAGCACCTCGTACACCACCCCGAAGACGAGGAGGACGCCGAGCACGATGCCGAGCGAGGTGGCGGTGGTGCCGTCGAGCAGCCAGACGGTGACGGTACGGCCGGACAGCCGGGCCGCCTCGATCTTGCTCTGCACGTGGTCGACGGCGCGGACCCCGAGCGGCACGGCCGCGGCCGCCGTCACGGCGCCGATGAACACGTTGTCGATCAGCCGGGCGGCGAAGCGCTTGCCGAGACCGGCCGGGCGGGCTTCGGCCTGGCGCCGGACCGCCGCGAGGAACGGGTCCTCCACCGGAGGCTTCCACGGCGCGACGGGCTGCTCCTCGCCGGTCCCGGCGAGCTGGTGCACCTGCTGCGCCCAGGACGCCTGACCGCCTCCGGGACCGGGGGCGAGGGGGCCTCCGGCCTGGGGCGGGAGTACGGGGTTCACCGGGGCGGGGGCCACGGGGGCGGGGGCGGCCGGCTGCGGGACGCCGGGCCAGTCCCCGCCGGGCTGTCTGCGGGGGTCCGCCGGGGCCTGCGCGGACTGCCCCGGCACCTGGGGTGCGACGGCTGCCCGGGCGGCCGGCCCGGCGGCCGCGTCGGGGGCGGCCCCGAATCCCGCCGGTCCGCCCACAGGCCCCTGAGCCGCGCCCGGGGCCTGCCCCGGCGTCCTCGCGGCACCGGCCTCCCCGGCATCCCCCGGCCGCACCCGCCGGAACGTCATAGTCCCGTCGTCCCGCTGGACCCCCGCCGCCGGGCCCGGAGTCGGCCGCCGGAAAAGGAACGTGTCCGGGGGCGCCTCGCCCTGGCCCGCCGGACCATCGGCTGAGCCGCCCTCGTCGAAGAAGTGCGGACCCGTCTCCTCCACAGCGGGAGTGGCGAGGCCGGAGGTTGACGGCGCGGTGAGCGGTTCGCCGTCCGCGGGGGCGGGGCGGCTGGTGCCGGGCACCCAGGCGGTGCCGTTCCAGTAGCGGACGTAGCCGGGGATCGACGGGTCCGGGTAGTAGCCCTCGCGGGGCCTGTCGTCACCGTGGGCCGGCGTAGGGGCGCTCATGTCCGTCGTCCCGTATCTGCTCGGGGGTGGAAGGGAGCCTCCACATCTATCAGACCCGGGGCGTCCCATACCCCTCTCCTGCCGGACCCGCCCCCTTCCGGGCGACGCCGTGGGGGCTCCCTGGCACAGGTTGGAAAAAGATTTCCGGGAACCCGCGTAATGACCGCGCCCCTGCCCCCTCTCTCCTGGCACGGGCCCGTCCGAGCGGCCCCCGGTCCGAAGAAGGAGACAGGTCATGGAGCACACGGTGGTGGAGCGGGAACTGGAGCTCAAGCTCATCCTCTCGCCCGAGCGGAGCATCCCGGTCCCGGCCCGGCTCGCCTACCGGTCCGACGACCCCTACGCCGTCCACATCACCTTCCACATCAACTCCGAGTTCCCCGTGCACTGGACGTTCGCCCGCGAACTCCTCGTGGAGGGCGTGTTCCGGCCGTGCGGGCACGGGGACGTGCGGGTGTGGCCGACGAAGGTGAACGGCCGCAGCGTGGTGCTGATGGCGCTCAGCTCGCCGGACGGCGACGCCCTGCTGGAGGCGCCCACCCCGCAGGTGTCCTCCTGGCTGGAGCGGACGCTGCGGGCGGTGCCGCCGGGCACCGAGGCCGCCCAGCTCGGGATCGACGACGCGCTCGACCAGTTGCTGGCCCGGTGAGGGGCCCCGGCTCAGAAGAGCTTGCCGGGGTTGAGGATGCCCAGCGGGTCGAAGACGCCCTTCACGGCCCGCTGCATCTCCACGCCCACGGGGCCGAGTTCGCGCGCCAGCCACTCCTTCTTCAGCACGCCCACCCCGTGTTCGCCGGTGATGGTGCCGCCGAGTTCGAGGCCGAGGGCCATGATCTCGTCGAAGGACTCGCGGGCGCGGCGGGACTCGTCCTCGTCGAGGGCGTCGAAGCAGACCGTGGGGTGGGTGTTGCCGTCACCGGCGTGCGCGCACAGCCCGATGGTGAGGTCGTACTTGGCGGCGATCCGCTCGACGCCCTCCAGCATCGCGCCGAGCTTCGAGCGGGGCACGCACACGTCGTCGATCATGGTGGTGCCCTTGACCGCCTCCAGCGCGGTGAGCGACATCCGCCGTGCCTGGAGCAGCAGTTCGGACTCGGCGGCGTCGTCGGCGACGACCACCCCGGTGGCTCCGGACGCCTCGCACAGCGCGCCGAGCGCGGCGAGGTCGGCGGCGGGGTCCGGGGTGTCGAAGGCAGCCAACAGCAGCGCCTCGGTGGTCTCAGGCAGACCCATCCGGGCGAAGTCGTTGACGGCCTTGACGGTGGTGCGGTCCATCATCTCCAGCAGCGAGGGCGCATGGCCGCCCGCCATGATCCGGCACACCGCGTCGCAGGCCTCGGCGGCCGTGGCGAACTCGGCGGCCAGCACCAGTTGCCGGGGCGGCTTGGGCCGGAGCGCGAGCACGGCGCGGACCACGATGCCGAGCGAGCCCTCGGAGCCGACGAAGAGCCGGGTCAGGTCGTACCCGGCGACGCCTTTCGCGGTGCGGCGGCCGGTGGACATCAGGCGGCCGTCGGCGAGGACGACGTCCAGCCCGAGGACGTACTCGGCGGTCACGCCGTACTTGACGCAGCACAGGCCGCCGGACGCGGTGCCGATGTTGCCGCCGATGGTGCAGGTCTCCCAACTGGAGGGGTCCGGCGGGTAGTACAGGCCGTGTTCCTCCACCGCGCGGGAGAGCACGGCGTTGACGACGCCCGGCTCGACGACGGCGATCCGGTCGACGGGGCTGATCTCCAGGATGCGGTCCATCTTGGTGAGCGACAGCACGATGCACCCGTCGGAGGCGTTGGCCGCGCCGGACAGCCCCGTGCGGGCCCCCTGCGGGACGACCGGCACCCGCAGCTCGGTGGCGGTGCGCAGCACGTGCTGGACCTCCTCCACGGTGCGTGGCAGGACCACGGCGGCGGGGGCCCCGGCCGGGCAGAAGCTCGCCATGTCGTGGGCGTAGGAGGCGGTGACGTCGGGATCGGTCAGCACGGCCCCGGCGGGCAGGCCCGCCAGCAGCCGTTCGGTGAGACTCTCGGCGGGCGCGGTGTCCTCGTCGCGGGGCGCTTCGATGCGGCTCATGATCACAGCGTGGCACTCGGGGCCATCGGTGTGAACCCCGCACGCGCCGTGCTTGGGCCACCCGGATGTGGTCGTCATATTGACGCACAGTGACCGGTATGGCGAACAGACAGTACGGCGATTCGCAGCCCGGTACCTCCCTGGTGGCCGAGCCCGCGCCGCGCCGGCCCCGGCGTTGGCTGGGCCGGGCGCTGCTCACCGTGGTGGCGGGCGGCGCGGCGGCGGGCGCGGCGCTGACGCTGCTGCCGCAGGAGGTGCCCCAGCGGGCCCGGCACCGGCCCCCGGCACCCGCGCCCGGACCGCAGGCGCGGGCGCTGACGGCGGTCACCACCGGCGTCCCCGCGGCGCTGCCCGACCTGACGGAGCTGATCACCCGGCAGGAGAGCGGGGTACGGGCCAGGCCCGCCGACGCCCGCGCCTGGGCGGTGCTCGGCGCGGCCTACGTGGCGCGGGCAGGGCGCACGGCCGACGCGGCGGACCTCCCACGCGCCGAGCGGGCCCTCGGCACCTCGCTGAAGGTGCGCGGCACGAAGAACGCCGAGGCGCTGGCCGGCCTGACCGCCCTCGCCAACGCCCGCCGCGACTTCCCCACGGCCAAGCGGTACGGGGAGCAGGCGCTGAAGCTGACCCCGAAGCGGTGGTCGGCGTATCCCCCGCTGATCGACGCGTACAACGGGCTCGGTGACTACACCGCCGCCCGGAACACCCTGGACCGGCTGATGGCGCTGCGCACCGCCCCCGCCGACCGGCCGGCCGTGATGGCGCGGGCGTCGGCCGTCTACCGGGACCGGGGCTGGCGCGAGGACGCGGCGGCCCAGTTGACGGACGCGGCCGCGGCCGCCGGTACGCCCGCCGAGCAGGCCGCCTACCGGGCCGGGGTCGGGCAGTTGGCGTGGGAGCGCGGCGAACTCCCGGAAGCGCTGCGACAGTTCACCGAGGCGCTCCGCCTGGACCCGGCCGAGGCCACGGCGGGCGTCGGCAGGGCCCGCACCCTGGCCGCACAGGGCCGCACCGCCGACGCGCTCACCGCGTACCGTACGGCTCTCTCGAAGTGGCCGGACGCGGCGGCAACCCTCGAACTGGCCGAGCTGTACGAGTCGGTGAACCGCACCCAGGACGCCGAGACGCAGTACGCGCTGGCGGGCGAGCGCGCGGAGAAGTCGGCGGCCGGCGGGGTCGACGAGGAGCTGGTGCTCGGCAGGCTGGAGGCGGACCACGGGGACCCGCAGGAGGCGGTGACCCGGCTGCGGGCGGAGTACGGGCGCCAGCCCGGCATCGAGGTGGCCGACGCGCTCGGCTGGGCGCTGCACCGCACGGGCCAGGACGAGGAGGCGCTGACCTTCGCCACCACCGCGACCGACAAGGCGAAGGGCGGCGGGGTGCGCAGCGCGCTGCACGCCTTCCACCGGGGCATGATCGAGTACGAGCTGGAGCGGTACGGGTCCGCGCGCCGCCACCTCCAGGACGCGCTGCTGGTCAACCCGGCCTTCTCGCCGCTGTGGGCGCCCGAGGCGCGGGCGGCCCTGACGGAGCTGGGTGACGCGGAGGACGGGTCGCTGCCCGTCGACGCGTTGTGAGCCGGGGCGCGGCCGCTCACCGCGCCCCGGCTCAGCTTGTGCGAAGCCGGACTACAGGTTGCCCCGCTTCTCCTGCTCCCGCTCGATGGCCTCGAAGAGGGCCTTGAAGTTGCCCTTGCCGAAGCCCATCGAGCCGTGGCGCTCGATGAGTTCGAAGAACACCGTCGGCCGGTCCTGGACCGGCTTGGTGAAGATCTGCAGCAGGTAGCCGTCCTCGTCGCGGTCGGCGAGGATCTTCTGCTCGCGCAGGGTCTCGATCGGCACGCGGGTGTCACCGACCCACTCGCCGAGGGTGTCGTAGTAGGAGTCCGGGGTGTCGAGGAACTGGACACCGGCCGCGCGCATGGTGCGTACCGTCTGCACGATGTCGTTGGTGGCCAGCGCGATGTGCTGGACGCCGGGGCCGCCGTAGAACTCCAGGTACTCGTCGATCTGGGACTTCTTCTTGGCGACGGCGGGCTCGTTGAGCGGGAACTTGACCTTCAGGGTGCCGTCCGCGACGACCTTCGACATCAGCGCGCTGTACTCGGTGGCGATGTCGTCGCCCACGAACTCCTTCATGTTCGTGAAGCCGAGGACGTTGTTGTAGAACGCCACCCACTCGTCCATCTTGCCGAGTTCGACGTTGCCGACGCAGTGGTCGATGGCCTGGAAGGTGCGGCGGGCGGGCGGCTCGACGATCGGGGCGGCGGCGACGAAGCCGGGGAGGTAGGGGCCGTCGTAGCCGGAGCGCTCGACCAGGGTGTGCCGGGTCTCGCCGTAGGTGGCGATGGCGGCGATGACGACGGTGCCGTGCTCGTCCTTCACCTCGTGCGGCTCGGCGAGCGGGCGGGCGCCGTGCTCGACGGCGTAGGCGAAGGCGGCGCGGGCGTCCGGGACCTCGATGGCCAGGTCCACGACGCCGTCGCCGTGCTCGGTGACGTGCCGGTCGAGGAACTCGCCCCAGGGGGTGCTGGGCCGGATCACCGAGGTGAACACGAACCGGGCGGCGCCGTTCTCCAGGACGTAACTGGCGGTCTCGCGGCTGCCGTTCTCCGGTCCGGAGTAGGCGACCAGACGCATGCCGAAGGCGCTGGAGTAGTAGTGCGCGGCCTGCTTGGCGTTGCCCACGGCGAAGACGACCGCGTCCATTCCCTTGACCGGGAAGGGGTCGGCCTGCCGGGCGGTTTCGGGAGTGTGCTGAGTGGTCTGCGTCATGGTCGAAGGGTGGCCCCGCCCTGCAAGGTGCGCAATAGTTCGCGTATTCGCTGGGCAGTCTGTTCAGCCTTACGGCCCTACCGGCGGGCTTTCTGTACAGGATGACCATCCCTGGAGGGCGTCGTGGCGATCGATCATCTGGACGGCCAGATCCTGGTGCTGCTGGCCGAGGAGCCGCGTATCGGCGTGCTGGAGATGTCGCGGCGGCTCGGGGTCGCGCGGGGCACGGCGCAGGCGCGGCTGGACCGGCTGCGCTCACGCGGGGTGATCCGGGGGTTCGGGCCGCAGGTGGACCCCTCGGCGCTCGGCTATCCGGTGACCGCCTTCGCCACGCTCCAGATCCGGCAGGGCCAGGGTCCCGACGTGCGGGCGCATCTGGCGGGCGTGCCGGAGGTGCTGGAGCTGCTGACCACGACCGGCACCGGGGACATGCTGTGCCGGCTGGTGGCCCGCTCCAACGCCGATCTGCAACGGGTCATCGACCGGGTGGTCGGCTTCGACGGCATCGTCCGCGCCTCCACGACGATCGTCATGGAGAACCCGGTGCCACTGCGGATCATCCCGCTGGTGCGGCAGGCGGCCGGGGAGTTCGAGGAGGACTAGCAGCTCGGGACCTTGCCCGTGCCCTTCTCCAGGGCGACGAGGGCGTCCACCGCGCCGTCGAGGTCCGTGACCGGGATCAGGCGCAGGCCCTTGGGCAGGTTGGTGTGGGCGTCGGCGCACTCGGCCTTCGGCACCAGGAAGACGGTGGCGCCGTCGCGCCGGGCGGCCTGGGTCTTCAGGGCCACCCCGCCGACCGCGCCGACCTTGCCCTCGGCGTCGATCGTGCCGGTACCGGCGATGGTCCGGCCCCCGGTGAGGTCTCCCCCGCTGCCGTCGCCGTCCAGCTTGTCCACGATGCCCAGGCTGAACAGCAGGCCCGCGCTGGGTCCGCCCACGTCGGCCAGGCGCAGCGTGACCTTGACGTCGTCGGGGTCCTTGCGGAGGTGGTCCAGCGCCGCGCTGGTCGCCGCGTCCTGGGACTGCCGCATCTGGGCGCTGTTGTGCTTCTCGATCTCCTTGACGGTGTCCCCGGTCGGGTACACCGCGTCGTACGGCATGACCGCGCGGTCGGTGCGGAACCAGTTGTCGGCCACCTGCCCGAGGGACACCTGCGTGTCCGGCGAGGTCGCCTCGATGGTCGTCATCCGCAGCTCGCCGGAGGTCTTCCGCGTCGGTGCCCCGGACACGGTGATCACCGGCGTCCCGTCGTTCTTCCCCAGCACGTTCGCCGTCATCCCCGGCTGCGCCACCGCGAACGGCAGCGGCGCGAAGGCCGCCGCGGCGAGCAGGCCCGCCACGGGCAGGGCGCAGAGGGCGAGGGTCCGGGGACGCGTGAGACGTGAGAGCACGGAATCAATCTAACGTGGCGGTCCCGGCCGGCCGGGGCGGGCCGGGGTGGTGATCAGACTCGTTCCAGCGGCCGGTGCGGCCGCGCGGGGAGTTCCACCTTGACGCTGTCGCCGGGACGCACCGGGCCGCCTTCGCGTACGACCGCCATGATCCCGGCCCTGCGCACGATGTGCCCGGCCGCGTCGCGGCCCACGACCTGCTTGAGCAGCCCGTCCTGGAAGGCGTCGATCTGGCGGCACGGATTGCGCAGTCCGGTGACCTCCACGACCGCCTCGTCCCCGAGGTGCAGCAGGGTGCCGGTGGGCAGGGCGAGCAGGTCGATGCCGCGCGTGGTGATGTTCTCGCCGAGGTCGCCGGGGGCCACGGTGAACCCGGCAGCGCCCACCTCGGCGAAGAGCTCCTCGTGGATGAGGTGGACCTGGCGCAGGTTGGGCCGGGTCGGGTCCTGGGCGACGCGCGAGCGGTGCTTGACCGTCACACCCGCGTGCACGTCCCCCTCCACCCCGAGCCCGGCCAGCAGGGTGATGCTGTCCCGGTTCGGCTTGGTGAACGAGTACACCCCGTTGCTGCTGACCGCGGTCACCGTCACGTCCATACCCCGTACCCCCGTTCGACGTCTCCTCCTACGGACAGTACGGCTCAGCGCAGGGCGTCGGCCACCTCCCGGGCCGCTTCCACGACGCGGGGGCCCACCCGTTCCGGGACGGCGTCGGTCAGCATGACCACGCCCACGCTGCCCTCCACGCCGGTGACCCCGAGGAGGGGGGCGGCGGCACCGCTCGCACCCGCCTCCAGCTCGCCGTGGGTGAGGGTGCAGCCGGGGTCGGCGGACGGGGAGCGGCGGGCGGCGAGGATGGCCTTGCCGGCGGCGCCGCGCTCCAGCGGGTGGCGGAAGCCGGCGCGGTAGGCGACGTGGTAGTCCGTCCAGGTCGGCTCGACCACGGCCACGGCGAGCGCCTCCGTACCGTCGACCAGGGTCAGATGGGCCGTGGCGCCGATGTCCTCGGCCAGCGAGCGCAGCGCGGGCAGGGCCGCCTCGCGTACCAGCGGATGCACCTGGCGGCCGAGCCGCAGCACCCCGAGCCCGACGCGGGCGCGGCCGCCGAGGTCGCGGCGGACGAGCGCGTGCTGCTCAAGCGTGGCCAGCAGCCGGTACACCACCGTCCGGTTCACGCCCAGCTTGCCGGACAGCTCCGTGACGGTCAGCCCGTGGTCCGTGTCGGCGAGCAGCTTGAGGACGCGCAGTCCCCGGTCGAGCGTCTGGGAGGTCTCCGCGGTCACGACGCCCCCTCCTTCTGCGGTGAGGTCGGCGCCCTCCGAGCGGCGCGCGTCACCGAGCCCCGTCGGCGACGCGTTTCAGAGGCCGCCGATCGGCAGGACGGCCCGGCGGCTGTCGGACCCGTCGCTTCACGGCTGCGCTCCGCGGCGGCGCTGCCACGGGGCGTGTGCGTAGCGGGACAGTAGCGAGCCGGTCCGCTCAGCGGAAGACTCGGTCCAGAATCCGGTCAGGACCGGTCGCGGCCTGCCAGTATTCGTCCGCATACGAGCACCGGAGCGCGCCGTCCGCGCACCTTGGGCGCACGCTCAGCGCATTCCGGGGCGCACGCTCAGCGCATTCCGGGGCGCACGCTCAGCGCATCCGGGTGGCCCACTCGCCCATCTTGGCGATGCGCTGCTTGAGCTGTCCGGCGGTGGCCTCCGCGCTCGGCGGGCCGCCGCAGACCCGGCGCAGCTCGGTGTGGATCACGCCGTGCGGCTTGCCGCTCTGGTGGGTGTAGGCGCTGACCATGGTGTTGAGCTGCTTGCGCAGCTCCATCATCTCCTTGTGGCTGACCACCGGGCGCCGCTCGGCGGGCAGCTCCAGCAGGTCGGCCTCGGTGTCGGGGCGCTTCTTGCTGTGCGCGATCTGCCGGGCCTGCCGCTTCTGCAGCAGCAACTGCACCTGCTCGGGCTCCAGCAGTCCGGGGATGCCGAGGTAGTCCTGCTCCTCCTCGCTGCCGGGGTGGGCCTGCATGCCGAACTCGGCGCCGTCGTAGAGGACGCGGTCGAAGACGGCCTCGGACTCCAGCGCCTCGAAGGAGAACTGCTCCTGCTCGCCGGTGTCCTCGTCCTGCTGCTTGTTCGCCTCGTCCATCTCCTTCTCGGACTCGGCGTACGGGTCCTCCTCGCCGGCCTTCTGCGGCTTGTCGAGGGCGTGGTCCCGCTCCTTCTCCATCTCGTTGGCGAAGGTCAGCAGGTCGGGGACGGTGGGCAGGAACACGGACGCGGTCTCGCCGCGCCGCCGGGACCGCACGAAACGGCCGACGGCCTGGGCGAAGAACAGCGGGGTGGAGATGGTGGTGGCGTACACGCCCACGGCGAGCCGGGGCACGTCGACGCCCTCGGACACCATGCGGACCGCGACCATCCAGCGGTCGGTGCTCGCGCTGAAGTCGTCGATGCGCTTGGAGGCGCCGGTGTCGTCGGAGAGGACGAGGGTGGCCTTGGAGCCGGTGATCTCGCGGATCAGCTTGGCGTAGGCGCGGGCGGAGTCCTGGTCGGAGGCGATGACGAGGGCGCCCGCGTCCGGGATCGCCTTGCGCACCTCGGTGAGCCGCTGGTCGGCGGCGCGCAGCACGCTCGGCATCCACTCGCCGCGCGGGTCGAGCGCGGTGCGCCACGCCTGGCTGACGGCGTCCTTGGTCATGGGCTCGCCGAGCCGGGCGGCGATCTCGTCGCCCGCCTTGGTGCGCCAGCGCATCTGGCCGCTGTAGCTGAGGAAGATCACGGGGCGGACGACGTGGTCGGCCAGCGCGTTGCCGTAGCCGTAGGTGTAGTCGGCGGCGGAGCGCCGGATGCCGTCGTTGCCCTCCTCGTACGCGACGAAGGGGATCGGGTTGGTGTCCGAGCGGAACGGCGTGCCGGTCAGGGCCAAGCGCCGGGTCGCGGGCTCGAACGCCTCCAGGCACGCCTCGCCCCAGGACTTGGAGTCGCCGGCGTGGTGGATCTCGTCGAGGATCACCAGGGTCTTGCGCTGCTCGGAGCGGTTGCGGTGCAGCATCGGGCGGACGCCGACACCGGCGTAGGTGACCGCGACGCCGTTGTAGTCCTTGCCGACGGGGCCCGCGCTGTACTCGGGGTCGAGCTTGATCCCTATCCGCGCGGCGGCCTCCGCCCACTGCTTCTTCAGGTGCTCGGTCGGCGCGACGACGGTCACCTGCTGCACGACGTGGTGGTGCAGCAGCCAGGAGGCGAGCGTCAGCGCGAACGTGGTCTTGCCGGCGCCGGGGGTGGCGACCGCGAGGAAGTCACGCGGCTGTTCCTGGATGTACTTGTCCATCGCCCCCTGCTGCCATGCGCGCAGCTTGCTGGCGGTGCCCCAGGGGGCGCGGCCGGGAAAGGCGGGGGACAGATGGTTCGAGGCGGAAGCGGCGGTGGTAGTCACGGTCTCCGGGGGTGGGGGCGTAGGGCGGCTCGGCTACGTATGACAACCGGGCCACCCTACCGGCGCCATCGGCTCCGCCGGGCTCGGACGAGGCGGCGGCGCAGGCGGGTGGGACCGAGGTCACAGTCGGTCCTGGTGCCGGGCCGGGAGGTCCTCGCGCTCAGTCCGCCGCCCTCAGCCGGGTCGTCACCCACGCCCCCACCAGCGCCACCCCGGCCATGGGCAGGAAGACGGACGCGAAGGCGGGGGTGCCGTCGGAGCCGAGGGTGGCGAAGGCGGCACCGGCGGTGGCCAGGAGGACGACGTTGGAGAGGGCGTCGGAGATCTGCAGGGCGGCGGAGTTGGCGCCGGCCTCGGCCGGGGCGGACAGCTTCAGCAGGAGCACGCTGGTGGAGGAGATCACCAGGCCCATCCCGAAGCAGCCGAACCCCCACGCGACGGCGACGGTCCACACCGGCACGGCGGGCACGAGCACCGCGGGCGCGGCGGCGATGGCGGCCGCCACCAGCACCATGCCGAAGGTCATCAGCCGCTCCCGGTGCGGCTCCATCCGGGGCCGCGACTGCATCCACGACGCCGCGGCCCACGTCAGCCCGCCCGCGGCCAGCGAGAACCCGGCGAGCGTCGGCGACAGCCCGCGCTGGGTGACGAGCATCAGCGGTACGAAGGACTCGGCGGCGATGAACGACCCCGCCGACAGCCCGCGCAGCAGCACGACCGAGGGCAGCCCGCGCACCGCCCGGTACGTCCCTCTCGGCAGCAGCAGCCGCACGGCGGGCACCAGCAGGGCGGCGCCGAGGAGACCGGGCACCAGCGAGAGCGGGCGCAGGTCCTGGGCCGCGTACTGCACGAGCCCGGCGCCCAGCGAGACGGCTAGCGCGAGCCGGATGCGCCGCCGGTCGAAGGCGGGGGTACCGGCGTCGTGGTCCACCGGCCCGCCCGCCCGGCGCCGGATCTGCGGGAGGGCGAGGCCCAGCGGAAGCAGCACGAGGAGGGGGATGCCGAGGAAGACCCACCGCCAGCCGAGGTGTTCCGCGACGGCGCCGGAGGCGAGGGGGCCGACGATGGAGGGCACGACCCACGCGGCGGCGAAGCTCGCCATGATCGCGGGCCGCAGCCGCTCGGGGTAGGCCCGGCCGACGACCACGTACACGGCGACGATCACCAGCCCGCCGCCGAACCCCTGCACCGCGCGCCCCAGGATGAACACCCACATGACCTGCGCGGTCCCGGACACCACGAGCCCGCCCGCGAAGGCGCCGATCCCGGTGGCCAGCGCGGCGAGCGGTCCGCGCCGGTCCGCCCACTGCCCGGCGAGCACCATGCCGGTGAGGCTGGTGGTGAAGTACCCGGAGAACGCGAAGGCGTACAGCGAGACCCCGTCCAGCTCGCGCGCCGCGACCGGCATCACGGTGCCGATGGCGGTCGCCTCGAACGCGATGAGCAGCACGACGGAGACGATCCCCACGCTGAGCGCCCGGTGCGCCCGCCCGAGCACCCCGCCCTCGTCCTCCGGGCCGGCTATGCCGGCGACGACACTGTCGGAAGACTCAAGGGCGGCCATACCGGCCAGCGTAAGGCCCACACCCCGCTTTGACCCCTGTCCCGAGCCCTACCCGCCCTACACCCTTGGCCGTAAGCCCCCCGCCCCCACATGAACACGGCATGGCAGTCGCGTTGCACCCCGCCCGCCCTCCTTGTCCCCTCCCCCACCCCGCCCTACGTTCGTTCCACGACACACGGCCGTGTGCCCGAGTGGCTCAGGGACTCGCCTGCAAAGCGAGTTACGCGGGTTCGATCCCCGCCACGGCCTCGGTTGCCTGACCCAGGCAGACCGAAAGGGCGGCACCCCTCACAGGGTGCCGCCCTTTCCTCGTCCCGGACGGACGGCGGACAATCGCCGGAAGACCTCAGAGAACCCCGCCCGCCTCGTCCCGCAGCAGCTCCGTCCAGTAGTGCCAGGTCGGGACGGGGGACGTGCCCGTGGGGTCGAGGGTGGTCAGGGTGTCGATCATGGCGGCCGCGAGGTGGTCGTACGCCGTCGTCGTCAGTTCGTGCGACAGGTGGTCGTCGATGGTGCGTTCGTGGTGGAGGAGCCAGAGGGTGTACGCGAGGGTGGAGACGTCGGTGTTGAGGGGGTGGAGGGCGGCGTCCGGCTCGGAGTAGGTGAGGATCGCGCCGGTGCGGCCGTCCAGGACGAGGATGGTGTCCGCCGTCAGGTCGCCGAGGCGGATCAGGTGGTCGGCGTGGGCCGGGAGCCGGTCCAGGGGGTGGTCCTCGCACTCCGAGGTGAAGTACTCCGTCAGCGTCGGCAGCGGCACATCGGTGTCGGCGCGGGACAGCACCGCCTCCTCCGGCAGCCCCGTCTCGCGCAGGAAGCGGCGCGTCGGCTCGTGGGTGAGCGTGGCCGGGAAGTCGACCTCCTCGAAGCGGGCCACGCGCCCGTGCCCGAACTCCTGGTCCAGCAGCCGACCCGGCATCTCCAGCGAGAGACCGCCCAGCCCCGGCGCGGCGACCAGGGACAGCGGGCGGATCAGCGCCGCCGCCTTCCAGTACGCCGGGACCGCGCCGTCCGTGCCCTCCTCGAACAGCGCCAGCAGCCGCCGGGACGCCTCGGTGACCGCGCCCGGCCCGTACTGCCCGGCCAGGGAGGCGAACCGGCCGCGCAGGCCCGCCAGTTCCTCGGTGACGGCGGCGAAGCGCAGCATGGTGTTCAGCGAGGGCGCGAAGGGCCGCGCGCCGGAGGGGTCGACGAGGTACGCGGTGGTGATCTCGCCGGTGGCGCCGTCGAGCAGTATCGACTCGCGCTCCATCCCGGCCGGGTTGAGCAGTTCGCCGATGACCAGCCGGTCCCGCAGCTCGTCCGCGAGCCGGCACGGCCCGTCGGTCGCGTCGGCGAGCCTGCGCAGCCCGTGCGTGCGCAGCGGGGCGAAGGTCAGCAGGCCGGTGTCCGGGGGCAGTCCGGGCCCGGTGAGCAGTCCGCGTGTCGGCGCGTGCGTGACCCAGCGGTCCAGCTCGGCCTCGGTCAAAGTGATCCCTGTGACCCCGGCATCGGTCATGCTCATGGCTCGCTCCCCCGCGATCTTCCTCGATACGGCGGGCTCCGCGCGCGGCGGCCGTCCCCGACTTCAAGGACCCTACGCCGCACCACTGACAACGCCCCGGAGAGGAAGACGCGCCAGGAGGCGTTCGCGTTGCCTGGGCGGAGCGCCGGAGTTCACCGGCCGGCGCTCACCGCGCGTTGACCACCGCGGCCTGCGGCCGGATCGGCAGCCGGTTCACCGGCCGCCCGGTGGCCGCCCGCACCGCCGACGCGATCGCCGCGGGCGAGGTCACCACCGGCACCGCGCTGACCGGCTTCGCGCCGAACGGCGCCACCACGTCCCGCTCCTCGACCAGCTTCACGATCCGGATGTCCGGCGCGTCCAGCGCGGTCGGCAGCGCGTACCCGGTGAGGTCGGGGTGGCGGATCAGCCCGCGCGGCGTACGCAGGTTCTCGGTGAGCGCGATGCCCACGCCCTGCGTGACACCGCCCTCGATCCGCGCCGCCAACTGTGCCGGGTTGAGCACCCGGCCCACGTCCTGCGCGACCGCCAGCTCCACCACCCGGACGGAGCCCAGCTCCACGTCGACGTCGACCACCGCGCGGATCGCGCAGAAGGCGAGGCCGACGAAGGCGTCACCCTGGCCGGCGCCGTCCAGCGGCTCGGTCGGATGGGGGCGGCACTGGGCGGTGGCCCACAGTTCCTTGCCCTCCAGCGCCTCGGTGACGGTGGTGGAGAGCACCCCGTCGTACGAAGTGATCTTGCCGTCGGTGATCTGGAGCAGCTCGGTGGACATGCCGAACTTGTGCGCCAGCGGCTGCAGGAGCTGGGTGCGGACCATTTTGGCCGCCCGCTCCACCGCCCCGCCGGAGACCCAGGTGTGGCGGCCGCGGCAGCCGGGGCCGGCCGGGGGCTGGTCGGTGTCGACCGGCGCGACGTGCACCTCGTCGATGCCGAGCGTCTCCTGCACGATCTGGCGGGCCAGCGTGGTGAAGCCCTGCCCGGCCTCCACGGCCGCGCACAGCACGGTCGCCACGCCGTCGTGGACCCGGACGGTCGCGGTGGACACCTCGTCGGTGCCCTCGGCGCCGAGCATGTGGACCATCCCGAGCGCGTAGCCGACGCCCCGGCGCACCGCGCCCGGCTCGCCCGCGCCCTCGGGGCCGCCGGGCAGCAGCCAGTCCTCCTCCGGGCCGTCCTTGGGCAGCGACGGGAGCGGGAAGTCCCGTACCGCCTGGAGGAGTTCGGCCACCGGGGCCGGGCAGGTCACGGTCTGGCCGATGGGCAGGACGTCACCGGTGGCCAGGACGTTGCGCAGGCGCACCTCGGCCGGGTCCAGGCCCAGCTTCCTGGCCAGCTTGTCCATCTGCGCCTCGTAGGCGGCGCACACCTGCATGGCGCCCTCGCCGCGCACATGACCGGAGGGCGGGTTGTTGGTGCGTACCGCCCAGCCCTCGATGAAGGCGTTCGGGACGACATAGGGGCCGCACGCGAAGGAGACCGCGGCGGCCAGGGCGTCGGCGGAGGTGTCGGCGTAGGCGCCCGCGTCCAGCAGGATCTGCGCCTCGACCTTGACGAGTCTTCCCTCGGCGTCGGCGTGGTGGCGGTAGCGCAGCAGGGTGGGGTGGCGGTGGGCGTGCCCGAGGAAGGACTCCTCGCGGCTCGCGGTGAGCTTCACCGGGCAGCCGGTGCGCAGCGCGAGCAGGCCGAGCGGCAACTGGAAGCCCTGGTCCTCGCGGTCCGCGGTGGCGCCGGGCACGCCGGTGACGACGATCTTCACGCGGTCGGCGGGCAGCCCGAAGCAGGCGGCGGCGGTGTTGCGGTCGCTGTGCGGGTCGGTGGAGGCGAGGTACAGCTCCACCCCGCCGTCGGGACGCGGTACGGCGAGCCCGGCCTCGGCGCCGATGGGCGCCGGGTCCTGACGGCCGATGCGGTACAGGCCCTCGACGACGATCTCGCCGGCCGCGTCGGGGTCGCCGTGGCGCAGCGGGATGTGCCGGATCAGATTGCCGTCCGGGTGCAGCGGTTCGGCCTCGAAGGCCCGCTCGGGGTCGGTGATCGGGTCGAGCGGTTCGTACTCGACGATGACGGCGGCGGCGGCCATCCGCGCGGTGTCGGGGTGGTCGGCGGCGACGGCGGCGATGGGCTCGCCGTGGTGGCGCACGACCTCGGAGGCGAACACCGGCCGGTCCGGGGTGCCCCGGCCGTGCCGGGAGGTGCCGGGCACGTCCTCGTGGGTGACGACGGCGCGCACGCCGGGCATGGCGCGCGCGTGCGTGGTGTCGATGGAGAGGATGCGCGCGTGCGCGTGCGGGGAGCGCAGCACGGCGGCCCACAGCAGGCCCTCGGCCCACAGGTCGGCCGCGTAGGGGAAGGTGCCCTCGGTCTTGGCGCGGGCGTCGGCGTGGGGCAGGGAAGCGCCCAGGCCGTGCGGCAGCGGCTCGGCCGCGGGGGCTTCCGCCGCCGTGGTCGCGGTGGCGGCTTCGTCGCTCACGCCTGGCCTCCGTCCTGGCCGTGGTGCGGGTCGTGCGGGTGGTCCTGCGGGGCACCGAACGCCCCGAAGACGCCGGGTGCTTCGAACGCCGAGGGGTTGACGCCGCCGGAGCCGGGGGGTGCCTGGTGCGGGATGCGCGCGGTGTCGGCGTCCGGCTCCACGTCGGCGCCGATACCGGCCTCGCGCTCGGCGACGACCTCGCGGACGGCGTCGAGGACGCCCCGGTAGCCGGAGCAGCGGCAGAGGTTGCCGCAGAGCGCCTGGCGGGTCTCCAGCTCGGTGGGGGCGGGGTTGCCCTCCAGCAGGTCGTGCAGGGTCATGGCGATGCCGGGTACGCAGAAGCCGCACTGCACGGCGCCGCACCGGGCGAGCGCCCGCTGCACGTCGGAGGGGTGACCGCCGGCGGCCAGGCCCTCGACGGTGCGGACCTCGCTGCCCGCGGCGGTGACGCCGGGGACCAGGCAGGAGGCCACGAGCCGTCCGTCGACCTGGACGTTGCACGCCCCGCACTCGCCCTGCGAGCAGCCGTCCTTGGCGCCCGCGAGGCCGAGCCGCTCGCGCAGCACGTAGAGCAGGGACTCGCCGATCCAGGCGTCGGTGACGGGCCGGTCGGCGCCGTTGACGCGCAGCACGTAGGAGGCGAGGGGGTGTTCGTCCTGGGGCGGTGGCGGCGGGGCCTCGTCCTCGTCCTCGGCGGCCTCGACGGCGGTGTCCGCCTCGTCGGCCGCGAGAGGCTCTTCCGTGGCCTCGAGGGCCGCCTCCGGCTCCTCGTACGCCTCTTCGGCCGACGGGCCGTCAGAGACGCCCTCAGGGGCCTCCGCGGGGCTCCCGGCGTCCTCGCCGAGGTCGCCGGGGTCGGCGGACTCCGCGGACTCGGCGGGTTCGTGCTCGTAGCCGGGGCCGGCCTCTTCCGGCTCGGGCGCCGCGGGCTCCTGCGGCCCCCAGGCCCCGCCGATGGTGTCGGTGACCCAGGGCGCGGCGGCGCCGCCGGGCAGGACCGGCGGGGCGGCGCCCCACTGCTCGGCCAGGGCGGAGGTGGTGAACTCGCCGGACTCGTCGGGCAGCTCGCCCCCGGCGACCGGCACGGACCACTGCCCGGTGACGTCGTGGCCGGGCGCGGCGGCGGACTCCTCGGTGGTCCAGTGCCCCTGCGCCTCGGGCTGGTAGGTGAACCGGTCGTCGCCGTGCGGCTGCTGGGGCGCGGCGGTGTCCTGCGCGGGCCACTGGTCCTGGGGCGCGCCCCAGGCGTGGTGGCCCTCGCCCTCCGGCGGGGTCGTTATCCGCGGCGGCACGAAGCCGTGGCCCGGCGCGGCCAGCGGGCTGTCACCGGCCAGCAGGGCGTCGATGCCGCCCTCGGGGAGCTGGACGAAGGCGGTCGCGCCGTCGTCGTACTCGCCCTGGGGCAGCGGGTTCCAGCGGCCCCCGCCCTGGGACGTGTCGTCTCCGTGTCCATGCTGGTCGTCCGTCACGACAGCGCCCTCCCCAGTGCTCGTCGGGCCAGCGCGGCGACGGTGCGCCGCAGGTGCAGTACCGCGGGCGGCAGCGGGACGACCGTGCCGTCCGGCTCCGGCACCGGGTCGGGGATGCAGGCCGCGGCGACGTACTCGCCGAACGCCTGGAGGGCTTCGGGGACGAGCGCGCGGTCGTTGTCCCAGTCGATGAGCTGCGCGACCCACTGCTCGGCGTCCAGCGGGCGCAGCGGCATGGGCGCTATGGCGCCCACCGCGCACCGCACTCCGCGCCGGGCGGGGTCGAGGACGAGGGCGACGGAGGCGACCGAGCGGCCGGGCCCGGTGCGCCCGGTGGCCTTGAGGAAGACCTGGGGGGCATGCAGCAGCGGGACCCGGACGTAGCCGATGAGTTCGCCGCCGCGCAGCATCTCCACGCCGGCCAGCAGGTGCGAGACGGGGACCTCGCGGCGGGCGCCGTCCGGGCCCGCGACGATCAGCGTCGCCTCCAGCGCGGCCAGCACCGGCAGCGCGTCGCCGGTCGGGGCGGCGGAGGCGATGTTGCCGCCGAGGGTGCCCGCATTGCGGATGTGCGGCGGTCCGGCGGCGCGCGCGGCGGCGGCGAGCGCCGGGATCAGCGCAGCGAAGTCGGGGCGGCCCATGCGGGCGTGGGTGAGGCCGGCGCCGAGCAGGGCGTGGCCGTCCTGGTACTGCCAGCCGCGGATCTCGCTGATCCGGCCGAGGCCGACCAGCGCGGCGGGCCTGAGCTGGCCGGAGTTGACGGCGGCCATGAGGTCGGTGCCGCCGGCGACGGGGACCGCGGCGGGCATGGCGGTCAGGGCTGCCACCGCCTCGTCCAGCGTCGTGGGCAGCGTGACGGCCTGTGCCGCCTGCGGTGCGTGCGTGGTCAAACCGGCTGCCCCTTCCCGCTGCCCCACCTGGTCGCGCCTGTGCTGCCGTACGGTACGTGCTGACAGGGCGGACGTGGCAACTCTGGCACATCTTCGCAAGGCTCGGACGCGCGGGTCGGCCAAGGGGTGTTGACCCACTCCATCGGGCGGATGGTCCCGTTTACACCAGCATCTTCGGGTGGGTCCGATTGACCCTCTTCGGTGATGTCCGGGTGGTTCTCCCGTTACGCGTCCGGGTGGGCGTCCGAGGGCACGGGGGCCGGGGGTTCCGGCTCGGCGGGCGGTCCGGCGAAGGGACGTCCCGGTACTCCGGGGCGCCGCTGCCAGGGATGGGGGCCGCCGGGCGGGCGGTAGGCGACGCCGAGCGCGTCGAGTCGCCGGTAGTGGGCGCCCATCCGGCGCTCGAAGTCCGCGAGGTCCCGCCCGCCGGGCTCGGGCGGCGGACTCCAGACGACCTCGGCGAACGCGGCGAGCCGGGGGAAGACCTGGTAGTCGACGCGTCCGGCGTCCTCGGTCACCTCGGTCCACACATTGGCCTGGGCGCCCAGCACATGGCGGGCCTCCTCGGCGGTGAGGCCGTCCGGGACGGGCTCGAACCGGTAGACGTCGGCCAGGGTGCGCACGTAGCCGATGGGCACCGGTTCGTCCGGGCCGGGCGCCTGCCGGTGGTCGAGGTAGACGTGCTGCTCGGGGCACATGACCACGTCGTGCCCGGCCCGCGCGGCGGTACGGCCGCCCCGGTGACCGCGCCAGGAGGAGACCACCGCGCCGGGCGGCAGCGGGCCGTCGAGGATCTCGTCCCAGCCGGCGAGCCTGCGCCCGCGCGCGGCGAGCCAGGCGCCGAAGTGGCCGGCGAACCAGGAGCGCAGCCCGTCCACGTCCGCGAGCCCGAGTTCCGCCGCGCGGGCCCGCGCGGTGGGCGATCTCCGCCACTGGTCCGGCGGGCACTCGTCGCCGCCGAGGTGCACGAAGGGCGACGGGAACAGCTCCAGCACCTCTTCGAGCACGCCCTCGTAGAAGCGCAGGACGGCCTCGGTGGGGGCGAGCACGTACGGGGAGATCCCCCAGTCGTCCCGGACGGCGAGGGCGGAGGTGTCGACGGCGTCGGTGTTGCCGAGTTCCGGATAGGCGGCGATGGCGGCCTGGGAGTGGCCGGGAAGATCGATTTCCGGGACGACGGTGATATGGCGTTCGGCGGCGTAGGAGACGATCTCCCGGATGTCGTCCTGGGTGTAGTGGCCGCCGTGCGGTTTCGCCTCCCACAGAGGGGACGAGCGGTGGCCGAATTTGGTCCGCGCGCGCCAGGAACCGGTCCCGGTGAGCCTCGGGTACCGGCCGATCTCGATCCGCCATCCCTGATCGTCCGTCAGATGCAGGTGGAGGACGTTGAGTTTGTGCGCGGCCAGCAGATCGAGATAGCGCAGCACGCCTTCCTTGGGCATGAAGTGCCGGGCCACGTCGAGCAGCATGCCGCGCCAGCCGAAGCGGGGCGCGTCGGTGATGCGCACCGGCGGCAGCCGCCAGGTCCGGCCGGGCAGCGGGGCCCGCCGGAAGGCGTCGGGGCCGAGCAGTTGCCGTAGCGTCTGGGCGCCCCAGAACAGCCCGGCCGGACCTCCTCCGCGCAGGTCGGCGCCGGTGGGCGTGATGTCGAGCCGGTAGCCCTCGGCGCCGAGTTCCCCGGTGACGCGGGGGTCCACGCGGAGCCGTACGGCGTTCTCGCCGGTGCCGTCGGCCGGGGCCAGGGCGTAGCCGGTGGCCGCGCCCAGGGTGGTCCGCAGCCACCGCTCGGTGCCGTGAGCGTCCTCTCCCCCGGCCGCCAGACCGGTGCCGGGCCCGAGGACGAACCCTTCGCCGGGGCCCTCTTCCGTCCCGATCGGCGCCGGAATCACATCCGGAATCTCACGCGTCACTTCAGTCCCCGAAATCCCTCGGTGCACAGCCCGGAATCCGTATCACGGGGACGCTGCCCAGGCGCTCGGCGAAACACGCGCGGGAGCCTGGGAAACACGCGCGGCGAGGGCCCGGAAATGGGCCGGGAAGCGCGCCGGACCGAATCCGCGGGACCGCGCGCGGCCCGGAAAAGCGCCAAGGCCCCGGAACGCGTGCGCGCGCTCCTGGGGCCTTGTCGTGCCGGGCCGGGGGGCCGTTACTTCTTGTCCTTGTCCCCGCCCTTGTCGCCACCGCTGCTCATGGACTCGTAGATCTCTTTGCACATGGGGCAGACGGGGTACTTCTTCGGGTCGCGGCCGGGCACCCAGACCTTGCCGCACAGCGCCACGACGGGGGTACCGTCCAGGGCGCTCGCCATGATCTTGTCCTTCTGGACGTAGTGGGCGAAGCGCTCATGGTCGCCGTCGCCGTGGGACACCTGCGGCGTCGGCTCTACGAGGGTCCCCGTACCAGTCCCGCGCTCGGGCTCAAGAGTGCTCATACGGCCAAGGGTACTGAAGCTCACAGGCATCAGTTGAGCGATGGGTCGTCCGGATACGTGGCCACCATCGCCAGGTCTCCGCGCTGGCGGCGCAGCACCTCGCGCCACAGCCGCTCCGGGGCCGGGGAGGAGATGTCGCCCGGCTCGGACTCGACCACGTACCAGGCGCCCTGGTCCAGCTCGTCCTGGAGCTGGCCCGGCCCCCAGCCCGCGTACCCGGCGAAGATGCGCAGCGCGCCGAGGGCGGAGGCGACCAGTTCGGGCGGGGTCTCCAGGTCGACCAGGCCGATCGCGCCGTGCACCCGGCGCCAGCCCAGCGGCGCGCCCTCCCCCTCGCCGCCGCCGGGGACCACGGCGATGCCGAGCGCGGAGTCCAGCGAGACGGGCCCGCCCTGGAAGACCACGCCGGGCTCGCCCGCCAGGGCCGCCCAGTCGGCCAGCACGTCGCGCACGTCCACCGGGGTGGGGCGGTTGAGGACCACTCCCAGGGAACCCTCCTCGTCGTGGTCGAGGAGGAGCACCACCGCGCGATCGAAGTTCGGGTCCGCCAGAGCGGGGGTTGCCACGAGCAGCCGCCCTGTGAGCGATGACACCTCGGTCATGCCAGACATGATCCCGCATCTCGGGCCCGCGTGGGGAGCCGGGAGGCACATGAACAGGGAGCACGTCCCTTCGAGGGGTGCGGCGGGCCGGTGACCCGACGTACCCGCGGGGAAACAGTTCGTGTTGTGACACGGCTGGCGGGTGCTCGGGCTTACGGGCGGGGGGTGATCGGCGATTACCCTGTCTCTCCGGCCCCTGCGCAAAGTGATCGGCCGACCCCTGCCCGACTCATCGGAACGCGAGATTCATGACCGTCAACGACGATGTCCTGCTTGTCCACGGCGGAACCCCGCTGGAGGGCGAGATCCGTGTCCGCGGTGCGAAGAACCTCGTGCCGAAGGCCATGGTCGCCGCCCTCCTGGGCAGCGCGCCCAGCCGCCTGCGCAACGTCCCGGACATCCGTGACGTGCGGGTCGTGCGCGGCCTGCTCCAGTTGCACGGCGTGACGGTGCGTCCGGGCGAGGAGCCGGGCGAGCTGATCCTGGACCCGACCTACGTCGAGAGCGCGAACGTCGCCGACATCGACGCCCACGCGGGTTCCAGCCGTATCCCGATCCTGTTCTGCGGCCCGCTGCTGCACCGACTGGGTCACGCCTTCATCCCCGGCCTCGGCGGCTGCGACATCGGCGGCCGTCCGATCGACTTCCACTTCGACGTGCTGCGCCAGTTCGGCGCGACCATCGAGAAGCGTGCGGACGGGCAGTACCTGGAGGCCCCGCAGCGGCTGCGCGGCACGAAGATCGACCTGCCGTACCCGTCGGTGGGCGCGACCGAGCAGGTGCTGCTGACGGCCGTACTGGCCGAGGGCGTCACCGAGCTGTCCAACGCGGCCGTGGAGCCCGAGATCGAGGACCTCATCTGCGTACTGCAGAAGATGGGCGCGATCATCGCCATGGACACCGACCGGACGATCCGCATCACCGGTGTGGACTCGCTGGGCGGCTACAACCACCGCGCCCTCCCGGACCGCCTGGAGGCCGCGTCCTGGGCTTCGGCGGCGCTGGCGACCGGCGGCAACATCTACGTCCGGGGCGCCCAGCAGCGCTCGATGATGACGTTCCTGAACACCTACCGCAAGGTCGGCGGCGCCTTCGAGATCGACGACGAGGGCATCCGCTTCTGGCACCCCGGCGGCCAGCTCAAGTCCATCGCGCTGGAGACGGACGTGCACCCCGGCTTCCAGACCGACTGGCAGCAGCCGCTGGTGGTGGCCCTCACCCAGGCCACGGGCCTGTCCATCGTCCACGAGACGGTCTACGAGTCCCGCCTCGGCTTCACCTCCGCGCTGAACCAGATGGGCGCGCACATCCAGCTCTACCGCGAGTGCCTGGGCGGCTCGGACTGCCGCTTCGGCGCGCGGAACTTCCTGCACTCGGCGGTCGTCTCCGGCCCGACCAAGCTCCAGGGCGCCGACCTGGTCATCCCCGACCTGCGTGGCGGCTTCTCGTACCTGATCGCGGCCCTGGCCGCCGAGGGCACCTCGCGGGTCCACGGCATCGACCTGATCAACCGCGGCTACGAGAACTTCATGGAGAAGCTCGTGGAACTGGGCGCGAAGGTCGAGCTGCCGGGCAAGGCGCTCGGCTAGGTCCCACGCAGAACGCGAAATGGGCGGTCCCCCGATCGGGGGACCGCCCATTTCGCGTTGTCGGGGTTACTTACCCTTTGCCGCTTCCTTGAGCTTCGAGCCCGCGGAGACCTTCACGCTGAAGCCGGCCGGGATGTTGATGGGCTCACCGGTCTGCGGGTTGCGCGCGGTCCGAGCGGCACGGTGGGTGCGCTCGAAGGTCAGGAAGCCGGGGATGGTGACCTTCTCGTCGCCCTTGGAGACGATGTCGCCGACGACCTCGGCGAACGCGGCCAGCACGGCGTCGGCGTCCTTGCGGGTCACCTCGGCGCGGTCGGCCAGCGCGGCCACCAGCTCACTGCGGTTCATGTTCTTACTCCCGTGTTCTTCTTGCCAATGAGGCGTGAGGTGAGATCGATGCCGATGCGCTCGCGCCCAGAGACGCATCCTGCCCCTACCTGCGGCGGGAAAGCCAATCCGGCACCCGTAGGAGTCATGAGAACACCCTAGGGAGTCACACGAAAAGCGCCTGCCCCGCCGACACCCTAGAGGGCGTCACGACCGGGGAACCGACGACTCGCCGTAGGGGAGGCTGCGTCGGTCCCACAACCTCCCCGACCCTACGGCAAGCGGTGCTAAGACGCCGCAGCCGCCGCTCCGGCCGCCTTGGCGGCCTCACGGACGGCCCCGGCCACCGCGCCCGCGACCTTGTCGTTGAAGACGCTGGGGACGATGTAGTTCGGGTTCAGCTCGTCCTCGGTCACCACGTTGGCGAGCGCCTGCGCGGCGGCGAGCATCATCTCGGTGTTGACGGTGCGGGACTGGGCGTCCAGCAGACCCCGGAAGACACCGGGGAAGACCAGCACGTTGTTGATCTGGTTGGGGAAGTCGGAGCGGCCCGTGGCCACCACGGCGGCCGTCTGCCGGGCCACGGCGGGGTCGACCTCGGGGTCCGGGTTCGCCAGTGCGAAGACGATCGCGCCGTCCGCCATGGCGGCCACGTCGGCGCCGTCCAGGACGTTCGGGGCGGAGACGCCGATGAAGACGTCCGCGCCGCGCACGGCCTCCTTGAGGGTGCCGGTGAGGGCCTCGGGGTTGGTGTTGTCCGCGATCCAGCGCAGCGGGGAGTCCGAGGGGGCGTCCACCAGGTCCTCGCGGCCCGCGTGCACCACGCCGTGGATGTCGGCGACGACGGCGTTCTTCACGCCCGCGGCCAGCAGCAGCTTCAGGATGGCCGTACCGGCCGCTCCGGCGCCGGACATGACGACCCGGATGGACTCCATCGTGCGGCCGGTGACGCGCAGCGCGTTGGTCAGCGCGGCCAGGACGACGATGGCGGTGCCGTGCTGGTCGTCGTGGAAGACGGGGATGTCCAGGGCCTCGCGCAGCCGGGCCTCGATCTCGAAGCAGCGCGGCGCGGAGATGTCCTCCAGGTTGATGCCCGCGAAGCCCGGGGCGATGGCCTTGACGATCTCCACGATGGCGTCGGTGTCCTGGGTGTCCAGGCACAGCGGCCAGGCGTCGATGCCGGCGAACCGCTTGAAGAGGGCCGCCTTGCCCTCCATGACCGGGAGCGCGGCCTTGGGGCCGATGTTGCCGAGCCCGAGCACGGCGGAACCGTCCGTCACGACCGCAACGGAGTTGCGCTTGATGGTCAGGCGCCGGGCGTCCTCGGGGTTCTCCGCGATCGCCATGCAGACACGCGCCACACCGGGCGTGTAGATCATGGAGAGGTCGTCGCGGTTGCGGATCGGGTGCTTGGACTGCATCTCGATCTTGCCGCCGAGGTGCATCAGGAACGTACGGTCGGAGACCTTGCCGAGCGTGACGCCCACGATGCCGCGCAGCTCTTCGACGATCTCGTCGGCGTGCGCGGTGGAGCTGGCCGCGATGGTGACGTCGATGCGGAGTTTCTCGTGCCCGGACGCGGTGACGTCGAGGCCGGTGACCGAGCCTCCGGAGGACTCCACGGCGGTGGTGAGCTGCGAGACGGCCGTCCCGCTCGCTGGCACCTCCAACCGGATGGTCATCGAGTAGGAGACGCTGGGCGCCGTTGCCATGGCCGACTTCCTCTGCTTTCACCGTGTCGCGTGTTGTGCCGTCCGATCGTCGCACCTACCGCCGAGTACGTGGTAGTCGCCCCCGATTGCGGACGTTGTGTTCTCGGGGGTGTCCCCAAGACGAGAGGCCCACGTCACAGGTGACGTGGGCCTCTCGCATACGTTCATGACACCGACCCGCCATGCTCGCCTCGCGGCAAGTGGTCGCTCGTAGCGACGAAGGTTGGGCCCGGGGGCTTGGATCGGGCCGGTGCCACGACAAGGCTAACAAACGGACGCCGGGGGGCATTCCCCCGTGCGCGCGGTTTCGCGGGCCTCAGTCCCGCAGCAGGTCCGGGACCCCGGCCGCGTCCGGCTCGTCGCGGTCGCCGGAGACGACGGTGAGCTGCTGGGTGGCGCGGGTGAGGGCGACGTAGAGCACACGCAGGCCGGCCGGGGACTCGTCGGCGATCTCCGCCGGGGAGACGACCACGGTCGCGTCGTACTCCAGGCCCTTGGCCTCCAGGCTGCCGAGGGCCACCACGCGGTCGCCGAGCCCGGCGAGCCAGCGGCGGGCCTCCTCGCGCCGGTTCATGGCGACGACGACGCCGACGGTGCCGTCGACCATCCCGAGCAGCCGCTCGGCCTCCGCGCGGACCGTGTCGGCCAGGGAGTCCCCGACGACCTGGAAGCGCGGCTGGACGCCGGTGGAGCGGACGGCGCGGGGGGACTCGGAGCCGGGCATGGCGAGGGCGAGGACCTTGGCGGCCAGCTCGGCGATCTCGGCCGGGTTGCGGTAGTTGACGGTCAGCTCGAAGCGGCGCCGGGGTCTGGAGCCCAGGGCCTCGTCGCGGGCCCCGGCCGCCTCGTCGGGGTCGGACCAGGAGGACTGGGCGGGGTCGCCGACGACCGTCCAGGTGGCGTGCCGGCCCCGGCGCCCGACCATCCGCCACTGCATCGGCGTGAGGTCCTGCGCCTCGTCGACGATGACGTGCGCGTACTCGGTGCGCTCCTGGGCCAGGCGCTCGGCCCGCTCGCGCTGGGTCTCCTCGCGGACCGGCATCAGCTCCTCCAGGCCGGTGAGGTGGTCCAGCGGGTCGAGTTCGCGCTTCTTGCGGGGGCGGGCGGGGGCGCCCAGGATCGCCTGGAGCTCGTCCAGCATGGCGATGTCGTGCACCGAGCAGCCGTCCCGCTTCAGCGCGCGGGCGACCTTGCGGACCTCGCCGGGGTTGAGGACGCGGCGGGCCCAGCGGCCGAGCCGCTTCTCGTCGGCCATGGCAGCGAGGACGCCCTTGGGGGTCAGCTCGGGCCACCAGGCGTCGAGGAAGGCGATGAACGAGTCCTCGTCGGCCACGTCGTCGTCGAAGGAGGCGCGCAGCTCGGCGGCCAGCTCGGGGTCGGTGTGCCGGCCGGAGGCGCCGGACTTCGCCCACAGGGCGTCCAGCAGCAGTTTGCGGGCGCGCGGGCGGAGCAGGTTGACCGGGGCGGTGCCGCCGAGCGCGGTGCGCCGGACGTTCTCCAGTTCCTCGGCCTCCAGTTCGAGGCGCCGCCCGAAGGCGACGACCCGGAGCCGGTCCGGCGGGGTGCCGTCCCCGACGCCGAGTTCGAGGGCGCCGCGCGCGGCCCGGCGCAGCACCTTCAGCATCCGGTACGAGCCCTTGGCGCGGGCCACGGCCGGGGAGTCGTGGAGCGTGGCCTCGACACCGTCGACCAGGGAGCCGATCGCGCGGATGGCGACCTGGCCCTCCTCGCCGAGGGAGGGCAGCACGCCCTCGGTGTAGGCCACCAGCAGCGGGGTCGGCGAGACGATCAGGATGCCGCCCGCGTAGCGTCTGCGGTCCTGGTAGAGCAGATAGGCCGCGCGGTGCAGGGCGACGGCGGTCTTGCCGGTGCCGGGGCCGCCCTCGACGTAGGTGACGGAGGCGGCGGGGGCGCGGATGACCTGGTCCTGCTCGGCCTGGATCGAGGAGACGATGTCCCGCATCGTGTGCCCGCGGGCCTGGCCGAGGGCGGCCATCAGCGCGCCGTCGCCGATGACGGGCAGTTCCTCGCCGTCCAGGGTGGCCTTCAGCTCGGGGCGCATCAGGTCGTCCTCGACGCCGAGGACGCGGCGGCCCTTGGAGCGGATGACCCGCCGCCGCACGACCCGGCCGGGGTCGACGGGGGTGGAGCGGTAGAACGGCGCGGCGGCCGGCGCCCGCCAGTCGATGACCAGCGGGGAGTAGTCCTCGTCGAGGACGCCGATCCGGCCGATGTGCAGGGTCTCGGCGATGTCGGCGGTGCTGTCGGGGCGCACGGCGCCCTCGGCGGGCTCGACGGCGGTGTACGCGCCGTCGGGGCCCTTCTTGCCGTCCTTGCCCTGGAGCAGGTCGACGCGGCCGAAGAGGAAGTCCTCGAACTCGTTGTTGAGCCGGTTGAGATGGATACCGGCCCGGAAGACCTGGGCGTCCCGTTCGGCGAGCGCGCCCGGTGTACCCACATGGCCGCGCTGGGCCGCGTCGTGCATCAGGAACTCGGCCTCGTGGATCTTCTCCTCGAGCCGCCGGTACACCCGGTCCAGATGTTCCTGTTCGACGCTGATCTCTCGGTCACGGACGGAGTCGTGTGCGTCGTGTACCGAGAGATCCGCGGGATGCTGAACCTGAGCGGCCACCGGGCCCCCTTCTGACGTGCTGGGCAGCCGTCAACCGTACGCGAAGAGGACCCGGCAAAGCTACGCGGGCGTGATTCTGAGCGGCTACTAGGCGTCCACTTGGACGAGCTTCTTCCCGTCGAGGGTCATCACGTCGAAGTGGTCGATCTCGTTCGGCTGGAGCGCGGTGCCGCCCCCGATGAACAGCGGGTTGCGGGCCTGCTCGGTCTTGGCGTCCGGGATGCCGTAGCCGTCCGCGGGCACGCTCCAGGAGCCGAGCGTCTGCCGCTCGCCGTTCTTGCCGACCGCGATCAGGGAGCACTTCAGCTCGCCCTTGACGCCGCCCAAGCGCAGCACGGCGTCGGTGCCCCAGGTCTTGCCCTGCATGGCGACGGTCGCGGAGACACCGGTGCCGGCGTCCGTGCCGGTGACCTTGTCGGGCAACTGGTCGAAGTGGTCCTTGGCGGAGGCGGCCAGCGGGGTCGCCGTCTGACTCGTGCCACCGCCGCTCACCGACATCACGGCCACCGGGCCGCCGATGATCAGCGCGGCCGCGGCCGCGACCAGGTAGAAGCCGCGGCGCCGCTTGCTCGCGCGCCGCTCGGAGACCTCGTCGACCAGCCTCTCGACCAGCCTCGGGGTCGGACGCGCGGACAGCGACTCGCCGATGACAGGGGTGCTGCCGGTGCCGGGCAGGTCCGCGAGGGCGGCCAGCATGGGCTCCATCCCCGCGAGTTCGTCCAGTTGCTGGGCGCACCACTCGCAGCCGGCGAGATGGGTCTCGAACGCGGTCGCCTCGGTGTCGTCGAGGATCCCGAGGGCGTAGGCGCCGACCGTCTCATGCTCGTTCGGCACCGGAGATCCCTGCATGGGGCCAGACATACCCGTACCGCCCGCGCCGAATCCTCGCATTCCTCCGTACACACCCATCACGCCGTCACCCCCCGCTCCTCCAGCGCCAGCTTCATCGACCGCAGGGCGTAGAACACCCGTGAGCGCACCGTGCCGCTGGGTATCCCGAGGGTCTGTGCCGCCTCGTTGACCGTACGCCCCTTGAAGTAGGTCTCGACGAGGACCTCCCGGTGGGCCGGGGTCAGGTCGTCGAGCGCGTCCGTCAGCGTCATCAGCCACAGCGCCTTGTCGATCTCGTCCTCCGCGGGGATGACCTCCAGCGGCGACGGATCGACCTCCTGCGGCCGGGCCTGCCGGCTGCGGTGGCCGTCGATGACGATGCGCCGGGCGACCGTCACCAGCCAGGGGCGTACCGAACCGGTCGCCCGATTGAGCTGGCCGGCGTTCTTCCAGGCACGGATGAGGGTTTCCTGTACGACGTCCTCGGCACGCTGCCGGTCACCGGCGACCAACCGGAGGACATAGGCGAGGAGTGGTCCGGCGTGCTCCCGGTACAGGGCACGCATCAACTCCTCGTCGGGTTCCGACGACTGTGAGGGCTGCGAGGACATGCGATGTCGGGCCCTCGATCCACGTTCATTGGCCACGGCCGCATCCTTGCGCACGCCCACCTCCGGTGTCCGGGGCTTGCCCCCGTCGGTCGCTCGCCCATTCGTACGGGGCAGGAGGCGCGGTTGTTCAAGGTGAGGTGGTGTTTTTCTCAGTGGCGGTGTGACGAGCGGGACATGCGCGCACATTCTCACCGCGCGATCTTTACATTTCCGACACGCTGTCAAGTGAGCGGGAACTGCCCTCACTTGAGTCCGGGCAAACGCGGTGTCGCGCAGATCACATACTTCAAGTGGATGTGTCTTTCCGGCACTTGGCCCGTACCCGGACGTTCAGGACCGCGCGAGCGCGACCCGCCTGCGGTGCCGCGCGACCCGCTCCCGGTTCCCGCACACCTCGCTGGAGCACCACCGCCTCCGGCGCCCCCGGGAGGTGTCGAGGTACAGCAACGAGCAGCCGTCCGCCTCGCATTCGCGCACGGCGGCCCGCGCCAGGGGGTCGGTGAGGAGGTCGACGGTGTCGCGGGCGAGGAGGGAGAGGAGGGCGGCGCATCGCGGCGGCTCGGCCAACTCCCGCTTCAAGCGCCCCTTTTCACCGGGTACGGCATGGATGGCCGGGGGTGCGGCCGCTTCGGCCGCGCGGTTGATCCGGTCGAGCGAGTCGAGAGGGGTGCAGGTACGCGCTCTGACCAACCGATCGATGTGCAGCCGCAGTTCCCGGAACCCGGCGACCCAGCACCCGTCGACCCCCTGGAGCGGCGCTCCGACGGGCACCAGCCCGGCTCCGGCGATCCACCCCGCCAACTCCGCGGCCGTACCGATCCGTTCCGCCGGATGCGCGGTGGCCAGCAGGTCCAGGCAGGACCGCCCGGCGTCGAATCGTGGCGTACCCGGTCCCATGCGTCACGTCACCGCCCAGGCAGGAGACTCTTCTCGCTCCCCTCCACAGTGCCCGCCCGGCCCGGCGGCCGGAACCCCTCGCGTCAGACGGCCCGGTGGCGGCTGTCCCGCCGTGCGCGCCCGTCCGGCCACAGCCGCGGATTCCTCCTGGCCGCCAGGTCCTCCGCCCAGCCGAAGGTGACGACGCAGGCGCAGATCAGAGTCCAGGTGAGGGCGAGGACGGGCCAGGGGCTCTCCAGGAGCCAGGGGCAGCGTTCGTCGAGGACGTCGTAGCGCCAGAGCTGGTCCCAGAGGGTGGAGGCGACGAGGATGCAGAGGTTGTGCCAGATGTAGATCGTCACCGCTCGGGAGTTGAGCAGGGTGATCAGGCGGTCGAAGGGGCGCAGCAGGCGGGGCCACTCGGTCCAGACCGGGCTGATGTGCAGCAGGAGCAGCACGGTGGCCAGGGACCACAGGGACTGGGCGAACGGGATGTCGTCCAGGTCGTGCCCCTGCCGGAAGCCGTGCGTGAGCGCGTACCAGAGGCCCGCCCCGGCGACGAGCGGGGCGGCGGAGGGCACGACGTAGCGCGGGATGCGGCGCAGTACGCCCTGCTGGTGTGCCATGCCGAGGATCCAGCAGGCGCCGAAGGTGCTGAAGTCCGTCAGCGCCGACGGGACGCGCTCGCCGGGGAGCTGGAGGTGGCCGAACTCGAAGGCGGCGGCCAGCGCGATCGGTGACAGCACGGTGATCCACGGGATCGCCTTCAGCGCCCTCAGCAGGACCGGGGAGAGCAGCACGAACCACAGGTAGGCGCGGATGTACCAGAGCGGTCCGGCCAGCTCGGCCGCCCAGTCCGGGCCGAGCACCCCGTGGACGCCGGGCAGCGTGCCCGCGTACGGCGGGTCGCTCAGCGGGAGTATCCAGAAGCCGAGGTGGGCGAACCACCAGCCGGGATGCCCCTCGGCGCCGGGGCGCCAGCCCTGGAGCACCATGCCGGACACCCCGAGCGCGCCGAGCAGCCACAGCGGGGGCAGCAGACGGCGGAGCCTGCCGCGTACGACGCCCAGGGCGGGCCGCTTCAGCGAGCGGGCCATCAGGCTGCCGGCGAGGGCGAACATCACGCCCATGGACGGGAAGACCACGGGCAGCCAGGCCCAGCCCATCAGGTGGTAGAAGACGACGCGGAAGAGGGCGAGGGCGCGGAGCAGGTCGAAGTAGCGGTCCCGGACCGGGGCCCGCCGCTGTACGGGCTCCGGCACCAACTCCGGCGTCGGTGTCGTCAGTTCGTGTGACGTCGTCATCGCAGTGCTCCTTCGGCCGGGACCGGGGCCGACACCCCGCCCTTGCGGCGCAGCTTCTGCCAGCGCAGCCGGCCGCCGGTGAGTGCCGTGATCCAGGACTGGAGCAGCACGACGTACATGAGCTGGCGGTACAGGAGTTGCTGGAGGGGCAGGGAGATCAGCGGGGTGAGCCGCTCCCGGTCCAGTGCGAAGGCATAGCCCGCGCAGACCGCCTGGACGGCCAGGACGGCGAACCAGGACGCGATCGTCTTGCCTGTCGGGCCGAAGACCAGGCCGTAGACCAGGAAGATGTCGATCAGCGGGGCCAGCAGCGGGGCGACCACCATGAACAGGGAGACCAGCGGCAGCCCGACCCGGCCGAACCGCCCGGAGGGCCCGCGTTCGAGGACGGCCCGGCGGTGTTTCCAGATGGCCTGCATGGTGCCGTAGGACCAGCGGTAGCGCTGGGACCAGAGCTGCTGCACGGACTCCGGGGCCTCGGTCCAGGCGCGCGCCTTCTCCGCGTAGACGACCCGCCAGCCGTCGCGGTGCAGGGCCATCGTGATGTCGGTGTCCTCGGCGAGGGTGTCGTCGCTCATCCCGCCGACCCGTTCCAGCGCGGTGCGGCGGAACGCGCCCACGGCGCCGGGGATGGTCGGCATGCAGCGCAGCACGTCGTACATGCGGCGGTCCAGGTTGAAGCCCATCACGTACTCGATGTGCTGCCAGGCGCCGATCAGGGTGTCCTTGTTGCCGACCTTGGCGTTGCCCGCGACGGCGCCGACGCGTGGGTCGGCGAACGGCTGCACCAGCTCGCGGACGGTGGACGGTTCGAAGACGGTGTCGCCGTCCATCATCACGATCAGGTCGTGACTGGCGTTCGCCAGCCCTCGGTTGAGGGCGGCGGGCTTGCCCGCGTTGTGCTGCCGGACGACGCGTACGCCGGGCAGCGCGAGCCCCTCCACAATGCGTGCGGTGCCGTCGGCGGAGCCGTCGTCGACGACGATGACCTCCACCGGGTGCTCACCGCCGACCAGTGAACGCACGGTGTTCTCGATGCACTTGGCCTCGTTGTACGCCGGCACCAGCACGGTCGCCGGTTCGGTGACCGGCTCGGGGCCCCAGCGGAAGTCGCGGCGGCGGGTGCGGCGGGCGTGCGCGG
Organism: Streptomyces seoulensis; assembly: GCF_022846655.1. Lineage (NCBI taxonomy): Bacteria > Bacillati > Actinomycetota > Actinomycetes > Kitasatosporales > Streptomycetaceae > Streptomyces > Streptomyces seoulensis. The sequence continues at coordinate 849,660 of NZ_AP025667.1, read as the reverse complement.
CGGACAGCAGCAGCATCAGCCCGAACCGCCCGAAGACCAGCACGCCGACGACGGCGAGGCCCGCGACGAGCACGGTGGTGATGCCGTCCGCCGCCCCGACAGCCGCGATCCACGCCTTGCCGGTCCACAGCCCGACCCCGGTGACGGGTGTGTCGCCGCTCGGCGCGTTCAGCGCCTGGGTGAGGGTCTGGAAGCGGTAGCCCTCGGACTGGAGCCGGGGCAGCAGGGTGTCGATGACCTTGACCGTCTGGCTCCGGTCGCCGCCGGAGTCGTGCATGAGGACGACCGCGCCCTTGCCGTTCTCGGGCGTGGCCCGGCGGATGATCTCCTCGACGCCGGGCCTGCGCCAGTCCTCGCTGTCCCGGTCGTTGAGCACGGTGAGATAGCCCCGGCCGCCGATGTACCGGGTCACCGGCCAGGACCGGTCGTCCATCGCGGAGGCGAAGGAGGAGTACGGCGGCCGGAACAGCGAGCTGCGGATGCCCGCCGCGCCCGCGAGGGCCAACTGCCCCTGGGACAGCTCCCAGTCGACCCGGCGCTGGGACTGGTAGGAGAGGTCGGGGTGGTTGAAGGTGTGCAGGCCGACCTCGTGGCCCTCGGCCACCATGCGCCGGACCAGCTCCGGGTAGCGGGAGGTCATCGTGCCGGTCACGAAGAACGTGGCCCGCGCGTGGTTCCGCTTCAGCGCGTCGAGGACCTGGGGCGTCCAGGTCGGGTCGGGGCCGTCGTCGAAGGTGAGGACGATACGGCGCTCCGGCACGCGGAGGCTGTCGGTGCGGCCGCCCCGGGTGTCGATGACGGGGCCGCCGTCGGTGATCCGTTCGGGCACCTGCCCGCTGGGCGCCTCGGGCCGTACGCGGTGGTCGGCGAGGAGTTCGTTGTGGACGTAGCCGTGCAGCATGAGCATGGCCAGCGTGGCGAGCAGCACCAGGAAGGCCAGCAGCGGGCGCAGCGGGAGCCGGCGCCGCCGGGGCAGCGCCCGGCGAGCGGTTCGCGGAGTCATCTGGTTCTTCCGGTCGAGGACGCGGCGCGTCATCCGGCGGCGGGACGGCCGGCCGAGCCCTGGGGCTGCGGGCCGCCCGCGCCCGCCGGGGACTCGGTGGCGGCCGGACTGGGCGCGGTGGTGCTCGGTGCCGGGGACGGCACGGTCGAAGTGGTCGCGCTGGGCGCGGGCTTCGGGCTGCCGCCACCGGGCGCGGGCGGCGCGGACCGGCCCGGGGTCGGGCTCGCCGCGGCGGGCGGCCGGGCCGCCGTGGTGCCACCGGCGGCGGGACTCGGCCGTCCCGGTACGGGTACGGCGGCGACGGTGGCGGGCGCGGTGCCCGGCGCCGCGGGTGCGGTTCCGGTACGGTCGCGGCCCTTGCCGCCGGGTGCGGCCGGGGCCGAGGCGCTGGGCACGGGTGAGGTGTCGACCCGGCCCGCGGGCTTGTCGTCCTTCTGCGGCACCGGCAGCCAGGGCGCGTCGGAGCTGCCGGAGAGCAGGGTGACGCCGATGACGACGGCGTAGCCCGCGCAGAGCCCGGCGACCAGCAGGCCGAGGCGCCGGAAGGTACGGCTGCGGCGGCCGGACTCGTCCACGAACACCGGGCCGTCGGAGGCGTCGGTGCCGGCTGTCCGGTCGGCGGGCACGGCACCGTCGGCGGCCACGGAGTCGAGCTGGACGGTCACCTCGTGCGGATCGTGGGCTTCGCGGCCCACGGAGTCGCGGTCCGGCTGGGCGGGCAGCATGGCCGTCCGCTCGGTTCCGGAGGGGCGGAAGTCGGCCGCCGCGCGCGGGGTTCCCGAGCGCGGGAGCAGGGCCGTCGAGTCGGCCCCGGCCAGGGCGGCCGGGCCGCCCCGGAGTATCTCCGTCGCCGCGAACAGCCGGGCGTCCGACGGCCTCACGACGCGCGGGAACGCTGTGCGTCCACCGCCCGGCGGGGCCCCACGGCCCGGAGCGGCATCGCTCTCCACGACGGTTCCGGTTTCCGGAAAAGCCTGCGTGGAACCCCCTGTCACCTGCATGTCTATTGCCGCCGATGCCACATCGGGCCATTCCGGTCGACGGTTCTCTCGCCACTGTTCCACGTGCGCACATCCCCCCACGGGACTGTTCCGGGGTGCGCCGGCGACACCGAGCACGCGCCGGCCGGACCAGGCCCCCACCCGGTCCGAACGCCCCCCTCTACCCCAGTGCTCGGGTCCCCGAATGTAGCGCAAGGTGAGTTCGCGTGTGCTCGGAGTGTCAGATCGGGCGGTTCATCACATCAATATCCATGGCTGGAATCCATCGGTCGACAGGCGACGAAAGCCACTTCTCGGCGCGGGACAGCTCGGCCGCCGCCGCCCGCAGCGCGTCCAGTGCCGGATGGACCAGCCCCTTCCGCCACACCAGCGAGACGGGCGAGAGCGGAACGGGGTCGACGAGGGGCCGCAGCACCGCGCCCGACATGGCCGGAAAATCCACCACCGCGAGTACCGGCATCCGGCTCGCCGCCATCACCCGGGCGAACTCCTCGGCGCCCAGGACCACCGGATGGGGTGGCGCCAGACGGATACCGCGTCCCTCGAAGAGCTGACGCGCCAGGTCGGTCCACTCCCGCGTGCCGGGGTTCCCCGCCCCGGCGTACACCGTCTCCCCGGCGAGCGCGGCGAGCGGCACCTCGGGCAGCGCGGCCAGGGCGTGGTCCTCGGGGAGCAGGACCGCCATCGGCTCGTAGCGCACCGGCTGTTGGGCGAGGCCGGAGCGCAGCACCGGGTCCAGACCGGCGAAGCGGCCGAAGGAGACGTCCAGCCGCCCGGCCAGCAGCGCGGCCGCCGCTCCGGTGAGGCCATGTTCGTAGCGGGCCAGCATCTCGTTCCCGGGCGCCAGTTCGCGGGCCCGGAGCAGTACCCGCCGGGCGGTGAGGGGGCCTTCGGAGTTGAGGTCGACCAGCAGCGGGCGGGCGCTGCCGAAGGCGGCGAGCAGGTCGTCCTGGGCGGCGAGCACGCGCCGGGCGTGCGGCAGCAGGCGCTCGCCGTCCGGGGTGAGCGTCACCTGCCGCGTGGTACGGACGAACAGCTCGGCGCCCAGCTCCCGTTCGAGCCGCCGTACGTCCCGGCTCAGCGCCTGCTGGGCGACGTGGAGCCGGGCGGCGGCGCGGGTGAAGTGCAGTTCCTCGGCGACGGCGACGAAGGCGCGCAGCAGCCGGGGTTCGATCGCGGGAGGCATGGCGGCGAACCTACAACGCGGGCGCGTGAATCGGTGCCGAACAGGTGTTGGACCGCCGGCCGGGGCACGGGAGAGCGTGAGCGGCATGCCCACGCAGACCGCACCCGCCTACCGCCGCCTCTTCGCCCGCCCCGGCGCCCTCGCCTTCACCGCCGGAAACCTGCTCGCCCGCCTCCCGGTGGGGATGGCCGGGGTGAGCGCGGTCGTGATGATCGCCGGTGCGCGGGGCTCGTACGCGCTCGCCGGAGCGGTCAGCGCCACCGGGCTGGTGGCGAGCGGGCTGGTGGGCCCCTGGCTGGCCCGGCTGGTGGACCGGCACGGGCAGGCCAGGGTGGCACGCCCCGCGACGCTGGTGGCGGTGCTCGGCGCCCTGGCCCTGCTGCTGTGCGTGCGCTACGACGCCCCCGACTGGACGCTGTTCGCCGCGTACGCCACCTGGGCGGCCACGCCCAACATAGGCGGGCTGTCCCGTGCCCGCTGGGCGCACCTGCTGCGCGACGATCCCGGGGCCCGGCACACCGCGAACTCCTTCGAGCAGGCCGCCGACGAACTGTGCTTCATGCTGGGCCCGGCCCTGGCGTCCTTCCTGACCGGCGCCCTCTTCCCGGAGGCGGGCACCCTCGCCGGGGCCGTGCTGCTGGCGGCGGGGATGCTGCTGTTCACCGCCCAGCGCGCGACCGAGCCGCCGCCGAGCCCAGGCACCAGGGCGCCGTCGCCGCTGCGCGCACCCGGTGTACGGCCGCTGCTGGTCTGCTTCACGGCGACCGGGGCGGTGTTCGGGTCGATGGAGGTCGTCACCGTGGCGTACGCCGACGCCCACGGGCAGCGGGCGGTGGCCGGGGTCGTGCTCGCGCTCCAGGCGGCCGGGTCGTGCGCTGCGGGCCTGCTGTACGGGGCGCTGCCGCCGGGCCCCGCCGCGCGGCGGCTCGGGTGGTGCCTGCCCGCGATGGCCGCGCTGATGACGCTGCCCTGGCTCGCCGCCACGACCGGCTCACTGTGGGTGCTGGCGGGGGCTCTGCTGGTGGCGGGAACGGCGACCGCGCCGACCATGGTCACGGCGATGACCCTCGTCCAGGAGCGCACGCCGGACGACCGCCTCAACGAGGGCATGAGCCTGGTCGTGACGGCGCTGCTCACCGGCATCGCCTGCGGCTCGGCGGCCGGCGGCTGGGCGGCGGACCACCTCGGCCCGGCCACGGCCTACGCGATCCCGGCGCTGGCGGCTTCCACCGCCTGCCTCCTCGGCTGGACGCTGCGGGGCTCGCGGTGAAAAGGGGCCGGTGAAAAAGACGAAGGCCCCGCCGCTCAACGCGACGGGGCCTTTGCCCACATGGGTTCCGAAGGCCCGAGGGCCTCCTGATCGTGGAGATGGCGGGAATCGAACCCGCGTCCACCGGTGCAGAAACAGGGCTTCTCCGTGTGCAGTCCGCTTCGATTTTCTCGGCCCCGGAGATCACGCGGACAAGTCTCCGACGGGCTCAGTCACTGTTAGATTTCCCTCTTCACCCCGTGACCGGGATCAAGGTTTAGTTCCCTAGCTGATGCCAGGATCCGGGTCGGGAACAGCCCCGGGCTGACACTTCGCAAGTCGCTACTTAGGCAGCGAGGGCGAAGGAATCGCGCTTGGTGTTGGCGATTATTGTTTGCGACATATGGTTTACGAGATCATTGCCGCTTCCTCGACACGCTTCCCCTGCTTCGACATCCGCTGTCGAAACCGATCATCCCCATGTTGTTTTTTCAATGCCCCCCGCAGGAGGCGTGCACCCTCGATGGGGTGCGGTTCCATCGTACGTGACCAACGTACGACAGTGCCAGCCTATTCCCGGCGGGCCTGCTAGGAGCCGCGCTGCTTGCGCTTGGCGGCCGCGATCGCCCGGTCCGACTCGCGCCGGTCCTGCTTCTCGCGCAGGGTCTGCCGCTTGTCGTACTCCTTCTTTCCCCGGGCCAGCGCGATCTCCGCCTTCGCCCGGCCGTCCTTGAAGTACAGGGCGAGGGGCACGATCGTGTGACCCGTCTCCTGGGACTTCGCCTCCAGCTTGTCGATCTCCTCGCGGTGCAGGAGCAGCTTGCGCTTGCGGCGCACGGAGTGGTTGGTCCAGGTGCCCTGGCTGTACTCGGGGATGTGGGCGTTGTGCAGCCACGCCTCGTTCCCGTCGATCTGGACGAAGCCGTCGGCCAGCGAGGCCCGTCCCTGGCGCAGCGACTTCACCTCGGTGCCGGACAGCACGATCCCGGCCTCGTAGGTGTCGATGATCGCGTAGTCGTGCCGGGCCTTCTTGTTCTGGGCGACGATCTTGCGCTTGCCGTCCTTGGTCCTGGCGGAGGCCGCGCCGCCCTGCTTGGGCTGGGACTCCTTCGGTACGTACATTCCCTTACTCATAGTGCTGGCCATTTTCGCACCATGGAGGGGGGCTGAGGGAAGCGCATTAGCCGGGGAGGCCTGGCTAGCTGCCTGGGCCCGCTACCGGGGATCGCCCAGGCCCGTCAGGACCCGCTCCGCCCGCTTCAGCGCGCTGGGGCCCGCGTCGAGGTCAGGGGTGATGCCCCGGCCGTCGACGGCGTGGCCGGAGGGGGTGCGGTAGTGGCCGACGGTCAGCTCGGCCACCGAGCCGTCCGGCAGCTCGGTCGGCATCTGCACCGAGCCCTTGCCGAAGGTGCGGGAGCCGATCACCACGGCCCGGCCCCGGTCCTGCAGGGCGCCGGTCAGCAGCTCGGCCGCGCTCATCGTGCCCCCGTCGACCAGGGCGACCAGCGGGCGGGCGGTGTCGCCGCCGGAGGCCGCGTGCAGGGCGCGCTGGGCGCCGTCCACGTCGTAGGTGGCGACCAGGCCGCCGTCGAGGAAGCAGGAGGCGGTGGCGACGGCCTCGGTGACCAGGCCGCCGGAGTTGCCGCGCAGGTCGAGCACGATCCCGGTGTTCCCGGGGGCGCGCCGGACGGCGTCCCGTACGGCCCTGGCGGAGCCCTTGGTGAAGGCGGACACCCGGACCACGGCGACCCCGTCGACCGGCTCGGCGACGGTCACCGGGTCGGTGGAGAGCCGGGCCCGGCGCAGGGTCCGGGACCAGGAGGCGGCGCCGCGCTGGATGCCGACGGTGACCGGTGTGCCGGCGGTCGCGTCCTCGGCGTCGCCGCGGAGCTGGGAGACCACTTCGGTGACCGGGCGGCCGTCGACCCGGCGGCCGTCGACGCTGCGCAGCCGGTCGCCCTCGCGGATGCCGGCGTCGGCGGCGGGCGAGCCGGACCGCACACGGCTCACGGTGACATGGCCGTCGCGTTCGCGCTTCGCCCACAGTCCGACGCCGGTGTACTCGCCGTCGAGCGCGTCGCGGAACTCCGCGTACTCGTCCTCGGAGTAGACGGCGCCCCAGCGGTCCCCGCTGCGGCTGACGGCCTGTTCGGCGGCCTCGGTGGGCGACTTGCCCTTCGCCATGGCCTCGGCGGCGGCCCGGCGCACGTCCTCGGGGCGGGGCACCGCGCCCTTCCCGGCGTCCCTGGCGCCCTGCGTGGCCTCGGCCTTGGCGTCCATGCGGCGGGCCTCCGCGGTACCCGGCAGGGAGCCCGTCACGGCCCCCGCGGTCAGCGCTCCGGCGAACACCAAGGTCAGGGCGGCCCCGCGGCGTTTGCGGCGGGGCTGACGGAACAGGGCTCGGCCTGACATGGCGGTGAGTCTAGGACAACGCGAAGGGCCGTACAGACGGATGCCTGTACGGCCCTCTTGGCATGTGTCACACCTTCAGGTACTTGCGCAACGCGAAGAACGCCGCCAGGGAAGGCATCAGCACGCTGGTCGCGAGGATCAGCGGCAGCTTGGTCAACACCGAGTCCCAGCCGATGAAGTTGATGAGCGTCAGCTTGCTCGACAGGGCCATGCCGTGGTCGATGGTGAAGTACCGGCCCAGCACCAGGAAGACGCACGCGAGGCTGCCGCCGATGAGACCGGCGACCGCGGCCTCCATGATGAACGGCGCCTGGATGTAGAAGCCGGAGGCACCGACCAGCCGCATGATGCCGGTCTCCCGGCGGCGGCTGAACGCCGAAACGCGGACGGTGTTGACGATCAGCAGCAGCGCCACGAACAGCATCAGCGCCATCAGGAACAGCGCGGCGCGGTTCATCAGGTTGAGCAACTGGAAGAGGTTGTCGAGGATGCTCCGCTGGTCCTGGACCGACTGCACACCGGCCCGCCCGTTGAACGCGGTGGCGATCACCTGGTACTTCTGCGGGTCCTTGAGCTTGATCCGGTACGACTCCTGCATCTGGTCCGGCGTCAGCGAGCTGGCCAGCGGGGAGTTGCCGAACTGCTCCTTGTAGTGCTTGTACGCCGTGTCCTGCGACTCGTAGGTGACCTTCTCCACGATGGAGGACATCTTGCCGAGGTCGGCCTGGATCTGCTTCTTCTGGTCCTCGGTGGCCGCGCCCTTGGCGCAGTTGACGTCGGACTGGGCGTCGCTCTTGTTGCAGAGGAAGATCGAGACGTTGACCTTGTCGTACCAGTAGCCCTTCATGGTGCTCACCTGGTCGCTCATCATCAGGGAGCCGCCGAAGAGGGCCAGGGACAGGGCGACGGAGACGATGACGGCGAAGGTCATCGTCAGGTTGCGGCGGAGACCGACACCGATCTCCGACATGACGAACTGGGCGCGCATGGCGTCTGGTCAAGCCTTTCCGTCGTGAACTTGCTTAGTGCTGGTAGCCGTAGACGCCGCGGGCCTGGTCACGCACGAGGCGGCCCTTCTCCAGCTCGATGACGCGCTTGCGCATCTGGTCCACGATGTTCTGGTCGTGCGTCGCCATGATGACGGTGGTGCCCGTCCGGTTGATGCGGTCGAGCAGCTTCATGATGCCGACGGAGGTCTGCGGGTCGAGGTTGCCGGTGGGCTCGTCGGCGATCAGGAGCTTGGGCCGGTTGACGAACGCCCGCGCGATGGCGACGCGCTGCTGCTCACCGCCGGACAACTCGCCCGGCATGCGGTCCTCCTTGCCGCCGAGCCCGACGAGGTCGAGCACCTGGGGCACGGACTTGCGGATCTCGCCTCGGGACTTGCCGATGACCTCCTGCGCGAAGGCCACGTTCTCCGCGACCGTCTTGTTGGGCAGCAGGCGGAAGTCCTGGAAGACCGTCCCGAGCTGGCGGCGCATCTGCGGCACCTTCCAGTTGGACAGCCGCGCGAGGTCCTTGCCGAGGACGTGGACCTGGCCGTGGCTGCACCGCTCCTCGCGGAGCACCAGCCTGAGGAAGGTCGACTTGCCGGAGCCGGACGACCCCACGAGGAAGACGAACTCGCCCTTCTCCACTTCCAGGGACACCTCCCTGAGGGCTGGGCGGGTCTGCTTGGGGTAGACCTTGGAGACACTGTCGAATCGGATCACGGATGCACCACGGGTCGCCGGGGGATGATGAGCGTGACCATACGCGAACCGGGAGTGCCTACGCAGGGCCCGGTTGCGGTTGGGCGACACTTGTGGGTTTTTGTACGGGCGGCTCCTCCCGCTTTCCCGGGCGCCCGCGCTCTTTCGGGGGGAACCTGGCAGAGTGGAGGGGGAACGTTCTCGTTCCCGTCGGCGTTGTACGGGGTTGAGGGCCTGGCACGAGGAGGGCGAGCGCATGACGTACGACCGGTTGGTGTGCGCTAACTGCGCGGCCCCCGTGAACGAGGGCCGGTGTCCGGTGTGCCGTGCGAGCCGTGAGCGGCTGCAGCAGCAGGCGGGCTTCCTCGCCGGGGTGAGCCCGGCGGCGCTGATCGCGCTCCTGTTGGTGCTGATCGCGCTGATGGCGATCCTGGCGCACCAGACCGTCTAGACGGGGCCCTGCGGGGCTGTAGGACAGGAAGAAGGGCCCGGAGCGCTTGGATGCGCTCCGGGCCCTTCTCTTCGCCGTCTCCGCCGCGCGGTGGCGTGGAGTGACGATTCGGCTACCTTCAGGCGGCCGTGCCGCCGCGGTTGTCCGCCAGGCGCGGCAGGACGCGGAAGGCGACGCCGCCCGCGATCATCGTCGCGGCGCCCACCAGCAGGAAGGTGGTCTGGCCGGCACCGGTCTCGGCGAGCTGCTTGCCGTTGCCGGTCTGCTGCGGAGCGGTGTCCGAGCCGGTGTCGGTGAGGGCGGAGGTGCCCTCCTCCTGGGAGACGTTGTCGTTGCCGCCGCCGTCGGGGGTGGTGCCGGTGCCACCGGTCGTGGAGCCGCCGGTGGTCGAGGTGCCGCCCGTGGTGGAGGTGCCACCGGTGGAGTCGCCGCCGGTGGTCGAGGTGCCACCGGTGGTCGAGGTGCCGCCCGTGGTGTCCGAGCCACCCGTGGTGCCGTTGCCGCCGGTGGTGTCGTTGCCACCCGTGGTGTTCGAGCCGCCCGTGGTGTCGTTGCCACCGTTGGTGCCGTTGCCACCGTTGGCGCCGTTGCCGCCCGTGGTGTCGTTGCCACCGATGAGGCCGCCGATGAGGCCGCCGTCGGTCGCGCCACCATCGGTCGCGCCGCCGTCCGTGGCACCGCCGTCGGTCGCGCCGCCGTCAGTGGCCCCACCGTCCGTGGCACCCCCGTCGGTCGCGCCACCGTCGGTGTCGCCGCCGGGGTCCGGCTCGGTGCAGGTGCCGATCGTGCAGGAAGGGTCGGGGTTGGGCTGCCCCGGGTCGGCCGAGGCGACGCCGGCCACCATCAGCGAGGCGCCGGCCGCGATCACGGCGCCGGCGGCTATACGTGCGACGCGGACGCGCGTCTTCTTCGTCATATGTCTGCTACCCCCAGTAGCTGTTGTCGATGTGGCTGCGCATGGGGCGGGCCGTGCTCGACGGAGGTGGCTGACGACGCCGGGCCCGACTGTCGCGTCGGCACCCGGCACTCTCCCGTTCCCCCGGTTCACATGCGCCCCACGGATACGCATGCCGCGTTTCACCTTTCCCATTTTCCAAAGCATCGTCAAGGCCGTTGCGGGCGCAATGTCCTATGGGAGGGCGTTTGCCGGGAGTTGGCTGCTGTGACTGTGACCTAAAACCCAGAAACAAAAGAACTGCCGCCCCGAGGACGGCAGTTCTTTCAGGTTGTCATGTCGACAAACTTACTTCTCCTGCTGCTTGCGCCAGCGAATTCCGGCCTCGAGAAAACCGTCGATCTCACCGTCGAGCACGGCCTGCGGGTTGCCGACCTCGAACTCGGTGCGCAGGTCCTTGACCATCTGGTACGGGTGCAGGACGTACGAACGCATCTGGTTGCCCCACGAGCTGCCGCCGTCGCCCTTGAGGGCGTCCATCTTGGCCCGCTCCTCCTGGCGCTGCCGCTCCAGCAGCTTGGCCTGCAGCACGTTCATCGCCGTGGCCTTGTTCTGGATCTGGGAGCGCTCGTTCTGGCAGGAGACCACGATGCCGGTGGGGAGGTGGGTGAGGCGGACCGCGGAGTCCGTCGTGTTGACGCCCTGGCCGCCGGGACCCGAGGAGCGGTAGACGTCGATGCGCAGGTCGGACTCGTCGATCTCGACGTGGTCGGTCTGCTCCACGACCGGGAGCACCTCGACGCCCGCGAAGGACGTCTGGCGGCGGCCCTGGTTGTCGAAGGGCGAGATGCGCACCAGGCGGTGCGTGCCCTGCTCGACCGAGAGCGTGCCGTACGCGTACGGGATCTGGACGGCGAAGGTGGTCGACTTGATGCCGGCCTCTTCGGCGTACGACGTCTCGTAGATCTCCGTCTTGTAGCCGTGGCGCTCGGCCCAGCGCAGGTACATGCGCTGGAGCTGCTCGGCGAAGTCGGCGGCGTCGACGCCGCCCGCCTCGGCACGGATGTTGACCAGCGCCTCGCGGGAGTCGTACTCGCCGGACAGGAGGGTACGGACCTCCATCTCGTCCAGCGCCTTCTTCACCAGGACCAGCTCGGACTCGGCCTCGGCGAGGGTGTCCGGGTCGTCCTCCTCCTCGGCCATCTCGAAGAGCACGGCGAGATCGTCGATCCGGCCGCGCAGCGCCTCCGCCTTCCTGACCTCGGCCTGGAGGTGGGAGAGCTTGCTGGTGATCTTCTGCGCCTCGTCCGGGTTGTCCCACAGGGACGGCGCGGCCGCCTGCTCCTCGAGCACGGCGATTTGTGCCCTCAGGCCATCGAGGTCCAGGACGGCCTCGATCGACTCCATGGTCGAGGAGAGGGACTTCAGCTCTTCGGATACATCGACGACTGCCACGCCCCCCAGCGTAACGGCTCCGCCGGGTGCGGTAGGTCGCCGACGGTCCGGCCCACCATGGTGCGGGACGTCGGGGCGGGCGTACCAGGGGCTGCGCCCCCGGGCCCCCGCTGTCGGCCCCCAGGGGCCTCGTCCTCGAACGCCGGACGGGCCGAGTGATGCCTGACCTGGGCTGCATGGCCCCCCGATAGGGCTGACCCGGGCCGGATGGCACCCGCCCTCACGGTGCCGAGGTGCTCCGCGCCGGAGCCGGAGCCTCGTCCCCTCCGCTCGTCGCCGCCCACGCGCCCGCTCCCACCGCTGCTGCCAGCAGGACCCCCGCCACGGTCAGCGTGATCCTCCGGCGGCGGGCCGCCGCCCGGTGGCGGGCCGAGCCGGGGCGGGGGGCGCCGGGGGCGCGCGGGGCCCGGGCCGTGCCGTGGGCGCCGCCCGCGAGTTCGTCGGGGGCGGGGACGCGCATGGAGGTGTGGGTGTCGCGGTTGGAGTCGGGCTTGGCGCCGGGGACCAGGGAGACCGCGCCCCTGCGGCGGACCGGCTCGCCCGTGGGGAGCGGCGGCGGGGGCTCCTCCGGGGCGGCCTCGGGGTCGGGCTCGTCCACCTCCAGCGGAGGGATGCCTTCGAGGGTCGGCAGTTGCTCACGCAGGCGGGCGGCGAGTTCGGAGGCGCGCAGGCGGGAGGCGGGGCCCTTGGCCAGGCACTGGACGAGGAGCTGCCAGAGCTCCTCGGGGATGCCGGGCAGCGGTACGACGGTCTCGGTGACGTGTCTGCGGAGCACCGCGCCGGGGTGGCCGCCGCCGAACGGGGTGAAGCCCGCGAGCAGTTCGTAGAGGACCGTGGCCAGGGCGTAGATGTCCACGGCGGCGCGCGGGGGCAGGCCCTCGACGATCTCGGGGGCGAGGTAGTCGGGGGTGCCGATGATCTTCGTGGCGCGGGTGCGCTTGGGCGAGTCGATGAGCTTGGCCACGCCGAAGTCGGTGAGCAGCGCCGGGTGGGCGCCGCCGGGGCCGAGCGGACCGCGCATGTCGAGGAGGATGTTCTCGGGCTTGACGTCCCGGTGGACGACACCGGCGGCGTGCGCGGCGGCGAGGCCGTCCGCGACGTCGGCGACGATCGCCACCGCGGCCTCGGGCGCGAGGCGGCGCTCGCGCTCCAGGCGGGTGCGCAGGTCGGTGCCGCGGACGATGTCCATCACCAGGGCGAGGTCGTTGCCGTCGACCACCAGGTCGCGCACGGTGACGATGTGCGGGTGCTCGAGACCGAGCAGCGCGGTGCGCTCCTGGACGAAGCGGCCGACCAGCTCCTGGTCGGAGGCGAGGTCCTCGCGCAGCAGCTTGACGGCGACGGGGCCGTCCGGTCCCTCGCCCAGCCACACTGTCCCCGCGCTGCCCCGCCCCAGGATCTGGTTGGCGGTGTACCGGCTGCCGATCTTCCGTGCCAAGACTGCTCCCACAGACGCGTGTTGCCCCGGTCGACAAAACTACGCGGCCGTCGGGCCCGCCTTCACCGCGGAGCCGGAAATCACCCGCTGGGTGTCGACAAGTCCCCAGAGCGGGGGTCTCAGTTGCCGCCGCCGGTCGAGCTGTCCAGGTTCTTGAACCAGTCGCCGACCGAGCCGGCCCAGTCGCTGAGCTGGTCCCAGTACCCCTTGCCCTGGCCGACCCAGGTGTGCAGCGGGGTCAGCTCCCAGATCAGCCAGCTCGCCACGACCAGGATGAGGATCGTGAACAGGCAGCCCTTGAGGCAGCCCAGGCCGGGGATCTTCATCGGGTTGGCGCTGCGCTGCCGGGGCGGACGGGGCTCACGCGCGGGCCGCTGCGGCTCCGGCGGGGCGTACCGCTGGGGCTGGGGCGGCGGGGCGTACTGCTGCGGCTGCGGGGTCTGGCGCCGGGGCTGCGGGCGCTGCTGCGGCTGCTGCGAGCGGGGCTGCTGCGGCTGGTGCTGCGGGCGGGCGGCCTGCCGCTGGGGGCGGCGGCGCAGCGGGTCCTCGTCCGGGTCGAGGTACTGGACCTGGGTCTGCTCGTTGCGGTCGCGGGCGGCGCGCAACTGGGTCTGCCAGGGGTGCGGCTGATCCGGCTGCTGCTGGTTCTGCCCGTAGGGGTCCTGCGGGTCGTACTGGCCGGGCCGGCCCTGGGGCACCGGCGGCAGGACCGAGGTGGGGTCGCCGGCGCCGGTGTTCGGGAGCACGGTGGTCGGGTCGGCGGCGCCCTGCGGGCCCGCGGTGTGCGGAAGGAAGCTGGTGGCCGCGTTGGGGTCGTACGCCCCCTGGGCGGCGTTCGGGGGCAGCACCTGGGTGGCGTCGGAGGCGCCGGGCACGCCGGGCACGCCCGGTACGGGGGCCGGGTCGGGGTCGGGTGCGAGGAGGGCGCCGACGCCCTCGGCCGCGGCGATCTGCGCCGGGTTGGCGTGCACCCCGACGCCCTCGGCGACCACGCGCAGGGCGCGGGCGAGGTTCTCGGCGCTGGGCCGTTCGTCGGGGTTCTTGCGCAGGCAGCGCTCTATGACCGTCCACAGCGGGTCGGGGATCGTGGAGGGGCGGCGCGGCTCGGCGCTCAGGTGCTGGTGCAGGACCTCCAGGGCGGTGGCGCCGGAGAACGGCGGACGCCCGGTGACCAGCTCGTACAGCAGGATGCCGGCGCCGTAGACGTCGACGGCGGAGGTCTGCGGGCGGCCCTCGGCGGACTCCGGGGCCACGTAGGCGGGGGTGCCGACGAACTCGTGGGTGCGGGTGAGGCCGGGCGAGTCGGCCAGGCGGGCGATGCCGAAGTCGGTCAGCATCGGGTACATCTGGCCGTCGTACTGGCGCAGCAGCACGTTGGCGGGCTTCAGGTCGCGGTGGACGACGCCGTCGGCGTGGCTGGCCGCGAGCGCGTCGGCGACCTGGGCGGTGAGCAGGGCGGCGGCGACGGGCGAGAAGGTGCCGTTCTCGCGCAGGTAGCGGTGCAAGTCGGGGCCGTCGACGAGGTCCATGACGAGCGCCAGCAGATCGCCCTCGACGACCAGGTCGCGGACCCGGACGATGTTGGGGTGGGTGAGCCGGAGCAGTACGGAGCGCTCGCGCAGGAAGCGCATCACGATGTCCGGGTCGCTCGCCAGCTCCTCTTTCAGGACCTTGATGGCGACGGTCTCGCCGGGCTGCCCGGCCACGGCCGCCTCGGCGCCCGCCGTCTCCCGCTGGCGGGCGCGCCAGACGGTGCCCGTGGCGCCGCGTCCGAGCGGCTCCTCGAGCAGGTACTTGCTGCCGACTGGCCGCACGTCACGCGCTCCCTGCTGCTTGCTCGCTGATTGCTGCCGGTGTTCCGGCGTTCCGACCACTGTAGTGGCCTGTCCCGGAGCCGCCCCCTGAGTGATACGCGCGGCTTCCGGTCCATGTTCGGAGGAAAGACGCTCACCTCGGTCCACGGGTTGCCCATCGAGGTGCGTGACCGATCTCAAGTGATCGCCGCCGCGTCACCGGTCAGGCACTTTTGGGGGCAGAGCTGACCAATCAAGATCACTTCGTACCGGGACGCGGGCGGGAGGGCCGCGACAGGTGCGAGGATGCGTGCAGTACTGGCCTACGTGCCCGTGCGGAGTGGGGGACCTCCGCGGCCGGGCAGAAGGGACCGCTGACGGCGATGCAGATCCGGCTGACCGTCGTAGATCCGCAGGGCGCGTCCCCGAGGCGGGGTGGCGCCGCGACGCGCGACGTGCTGGTCACGGCGCCCACGGGCACCGAGCTGGCGTCGGTGGCGCCCGCGCTGGCCTCGGCGGTCACCGGCGAGAGCGGGGCGGGCCGGGAGAGCGGCGGCGCCCAGGTGGTGCTGTACGCGGGCGCGGACCGCCTCGACCCGCGCCGCCACACCCTCGGTGAGCCCCCGCTGGTCGACGGCGCGGTGCTGTCCCTGGGCGCCCCGGCGGCCCCCGAGCCGCATCCCGAGCTGGACGACGCCCCGACCCAGCTCCACGTGGTCGCGGGCCCGGACGCGGGCGGGGTCCATCTGCTGCACGGCGGCCGGATAACGGTCGGCCGCTCCGCCGACGCCGACGTACCCCTGGACGACCCGGACGTGTCCCGGCTGCACTGCGCGGTCACGGTCACCGCCGAGGGCCGGGTCACGGTGACCGACCTCGACTCCACCAACGGCACCACGCTGGACGGCGCCCGCGTCACCGACCGCCCGCTGCGCTTCCCGGCGGGCGGCCTGCTCCGCCTCGGTGAATCCGCGCTCAGGGTCACCCCGTCGGGGGGACCCGCCGCCCGCGTGCGCACGGTCGCGGACGGGGAGGGCTGTGTCCGGGTGCCTCTCGGGGACGACCCGGACGCCGACGCCTGGAACACCCCCGACGCCGCCCCGGCCCCGGACGCGACGGCACCGGACGGCCCGACCGGGCACGTGTACGGCACGGCCGGACGGGTCGGCGCCGAGCGCACCGAGCGGGCGGCGGTACCCGGGCAGGGCCGGGCGCCCCGCATCGAGAGCCGGCCCGCCGGCCCTTCCGCCGGCCGGTACGAGGAGCACGACACCCACGCCGGTCACCGGCCCGACCAGCCGCACCCCGACGAACTGGACTCCCCCACCCGTAAGGGCACCCCCGTCCGGGGCACCGACATCCCCGCCGCCCGGCGCCGGGGCGGTATCGGCGCCTGGGCGCGCAAGCTGACCGGCACACGCGGCGAGGACGTCCAGGACGACCCGGCCCCGTACGCCGAGGCGCCCCCCGTCGCCGTGCCCGAGGTGTTCCGGCGCCCGGAGACCTGGCCCGACCCGGCCGCGCTGCTGCTGACGGCGCTGGGTCCGGGCCCCCGGCTGTGGGACCGGGGACCGGGGCACCCGGAGGCGCTGGCGGTGCGGCTCGGCACGGCCGACCGGACCGGGCCCGACGGCTCGGCGCTGCTCGCGGTGCCGGTGACGACCGCGCTGCGCGAGGCGGGCGCGCTGGGCCTGGCCGGTCCGCGCCCCCGGCTGGCGGGGCTGGCCCGCGCGGTGCTGGCCCAGCTCGCCGCGCTGCACTCCCCCGATCTGCTGGAGATCGTGCTGATCAGCGCGGACCGCTCCCGCTCGGCGGAGGAGCGCACGGCCGAGTGGTCGTGGCTGGGCTGGCTGCCGCACGTGCGGCCGGGGCACGGCCAGGACTGCCGGCTGCTGCTGGCCTACGACCGCGAGCAGGCGGCGGCCCGTACCGGGGAACTGCTGCGCCGCGTCGAGAGCGGTTCGGACCCCGCCGCCTTCCGGCACGGCCCGCACGGGCACCCGGGGCCCTACACGGTGGTCGTGGTGGACGGCGATCCCGGCGGGTCGGCGCTGCGGGAGGACGTGGCGCGGCTGGCGCTGAGCGGGCCGCGGGCCGGGGTGCACGTGGTGTGCCTGGCCGAGACGGCGCCCGCCTCCCCCGCCTCCCCTCTCACCGCCACCTACGAGGCGGCCTGCGCGGCGACGCCCACCTTCCGGGAGTGCGGGGCGGTGGCGCTGCTCAGCGGCGACGTGGCCACCGCGCTGCGGCTGATGCGGGTGGCGCCGACCGGTCCGGTGGGGCCGGGCACGCTCGCCGCCGTGGACGCGGTGTCGGGGGCCTGGGCGGAACGGTTCGCGCGGGCGCTCGCCCCGCTGCGCCCGGACACCCCGGCCGACGACCGGCACCCGCGCGTGGCGGTGCCGCTGCCGCTGTCGGCCCGGCTGCTGGACGAACTCGGGCTGGCCCGGGCCACCCCGGCCTCGCTGATGGCCCGCTGGGCGGACGCGGCCGACGACACCGAGTCGCTGGGCGGCCGGGCCCGCGCGGTACTGGGCGCCGGTCCGCGCGGCCCGGTGACCGCCGACCTGGTGGCCGACGGTCCGCATCTGCTCGTCGAGGGGCCGCCCGGCAGCGGCCGTACGGAAATGCTGCGGGCGGTGGTGGCGTCGCTGGCCGCCGCCGAGCGCCCGGACCGGCTCGGCATGGTGCTGATCGACGGCCGGGACGGCGTCGGCACGGCCGCCGGGGTCGGCGAGGGCCTGCGGTCGTGTACCGACGTACCGCATGTGACGACCCACCTGATCGCCAACGACCCCGTGCGCATGCGGGAGTTCGCGCAGTCGCTGAGCGCGGAGCTGAAGCGGCGGTCGGAGCTGGTCGGGCTGACCGACTTCGCGCACTGGCACACCGGGCACGAGGTGTCCGGCCGGATGGTCGCCCAGCGCGGCTCCGGCGGCCGCGGCGCGGGCGACGGCGACCTGGAGACGCCGCCCAGCTCCACGCTGCGGCTGCGGCCCGGCGCCGCCCGGCAGCACACCGAGGCGGCGCCTCCGCTGCCCCGGCTGGTGGTGGTCGTCGACGACCTGGACGCGCTGGTCTCCCCGGCGCTGGGTTCGCCGGGCCGCCCCGCCGCGGGGTCGGTGATGCGGGCGCTGGAGGCGGTGGCCCGCGAGGGCGAGCGGCTCGGCGTGCACCTGGTGGCCGCGTCCGGCACGGGCGGCCGTGCGGCGGAGACGGAGCCGGCGCGGCGGGCCACGCTGCGGGTGACGCTGGACGCCCCCTCCGGCGGGCGCGGTACGGGCCCCGCGGAGCGGGGCGCGGAGGGCGAACCGGCGCCGGGGCGCGGCGTGCTGGCGTACCCGGACGGCCGGGTCACCGGGGTGCAGGGCGGCCGGGTGACGGGCCGTATCCCGCGCACCGCGACCCAGCGGCCGACGGTGCTGCCGCTGGACTGGCAGCGGATGGGCGACCCCCCGGCCCGGCGCCCGGTGCGCGAGCTGGGCAACGGCCCCACCGACCTGGCCCTGCTGGCGAGCGCGGTGGAGCGGGCGGCCCGGCAGGTGTCGGCCGGTCAGGTGCCCTCGCTGCTGTGACCGTCGGGGCACCGGGGTCTCCGGTGCCAGGCGCGCATACCCCGATGATCACGAGCCGGTCACGATGCGTGGCCGGACCCTGCGGGTGCTCTTGCCGCACCGGGGCGGCCCGGCGTACACCGGAGCGCACAAGCAGAGTTCAGGCGTTCAACGGAGAACGACGAACGGGGAAGTGATGCGCAAGCCGAGCGACACCATTCGAGGGCATCGGGCCGGCACCGCCCTCGCCGCACTGCTGGCGGGGGCTCTGGCGCTCACCGCCTGCTCCGGCGGCGACGGCGGGAAGAAGGACGGCGAGGAAGGCGGCGGGGCCACCGGCTCGACCGTGAACCTGCCGAAGCTGGACGGCGCCCGACTCGAGGTCGCCGCTGTCTGGACCGGGACCGAGCAGGAGAACTTCAAGAAGGTCCTCGCGGAGTTCGAGAAGCGCACGGGCGCCGAGGTGACGTTCGTACCCGCCCAGGACCCGATCATCAACTTCCTCGGTTCCAAGATCGCGGGCGGGCAGCCGCCGGACGTGGCGATGCTGCCGCAGCCGGGCGCGATCAAGCAGGCGGTCGAGAAGAAGTGGGCCAAGCCGCTCGGCCCGGAGGCCGTGAAGGAACTGAAGAAGAACTACTCGCAGGGCTGGCAGGACATCGGCGCGGTCGACGGCAAGCCGTACGGCGTCTACTACAAGGCCGCCAACAAGTCCCTGATCTGGTACAACTCGGCGGTCTTCGAGAACGCGGGCGCCAAGGCGCCGGGGACCTGGCCCGAGCTGCTGACCACCGCGCAGGCGGTGTACGACTCCGGTGTCACCCCCTTCTCGGTGGGCGGCGCGGACGGCTGGACGCTGACGGACTGGTTCGAGAACGTCTACCTCTCCCAGGCCGGTCCGGAGAAGTACGACCAGCTCGCCAAGCACGAGATCAAGTGGACCGACCCCTCGGTGAAGCAGGCGCTCACCACGCTCGCCCAGGTCTGGGGCAAGAAGGACTACGTGGCGGGCGGCGCGGACGGCGCGCTCCAGACCGAGTTCCCGGCCTCGGTGACCCAGACCTTCACCGGCGGCGACCAGCCGAAGGCGGGCATGGTCTTCGAGGGCGACTTCGCGCAGGTCAACATCGGTGAGACCAAGGCGAAGGTGGGCACGGACGCCAAGGTGTTCCCGTTCCCGGCGGTCGGCTCGACCGCGCCGGTGGTCTCCGGCGGTGACGCCGCGGTGATCCTCAAGGACTCCAAGGCGGCCCAGGCGCTGGCGACCTTCCTCGCTTCCCCGGACGCGGCGACCGTGCAGGCCAAGCTCGGCGGCTATCTCTCGCCCAACAAGAACGTGGCGGAGTCGGCGTACCCGAACGAGACCCAGCGCACCATCGCCAAGGCGCTGATCAAGTCCGGCGACGACTTCCGCTTCGACATGTCCGACCAGGCGCCGCAGGCGTTCGGCGGCACGCCGGGCAAGGGCGAGTGGAAGGACCTCCAGGACTTCCTGAAGAACCCGAAGGACGTCGCGGGCACCCAGGCCAGGCTGGAGAAGGACGCGGCGGCCGCGTACGGGAACAAGGGCTGATCCGGTCATGGCATCGGCCACGGCGGCCGGGTCCCCTCCGGGCCCGGCCGCGCCGAAGAGCCGCAGGAGCGTGACCGGGACCCGCAGGGCGGTGGCGGCGCTGTTCCTGCTGCCCGCCCTGGTGCTGCTCGGCGCGCTCGTGCTCTACCCGATCGGGTACTCGGTCGTCCGCAGTCTCTACGACTCCTCGGGTGACCAGTTCGCCGGATTCGACAACTACAAGGCGCTGTTCACGGACGACGGCATCCGTACGGCGCTGAAGAACAACGTGATCTGGGTGGTGTTCGCGCCCACCGTCTCCACCGCGCTCGGCCTGGTCTTCGCCGTGCTGACCGAACGGGTGCGCTGGGGAACCGCGTTCAAGCTGGTCGTCTTCATGCCGATGGCGATCTCGATGCTGGCGGCCGGGATCATCTTCCGGCTGGTGTACGACCAGGACCCGGACAAGGGGGTCGCCAACGCGGTGTGGGTCGGGGTGCACGACAGCTTCGCCCAGTCGTCGGCGTTCCCCAAGGCGCACCCCGGCCGCGAGTCGCCGCTGGTCGGACAGGACGGCGCCTTCGTCACCAAGGAGCCGGTGCGGGCGGGCAGTCCGGTCGCGCTGCCGATGGTCGGCGTGGCCCCCGACAAGCTGCCCGGCGACGTGAAGCGGGCGGCCGCCGCCCGGCCGGAGCCGGGGAAGGTCACCGGCACCGTCTGGCAGGACTTCACCCGCGGCAAGGGCGTCGGCCGGCTCGGCGCCCCGGACCCGGCCGAGGTCGGGTACGCCGGGATGCGGGTCGAGGCCGTGAAGGACGGCAAGGTGGTGGCCTCCGCCGAGGCGGCCGGTGACGGCACCTTCACCCTGCCCGCCTCGGCGGACGGGGCTCGGCTCCGGCTCCCCGCCGACAACTTCAAGGAGCCCTACAACGGCGTGGACTGGCTCGGCCCGGCCCTGGTCACCCCGGCGATCATCGGCTCCTACGTCTGGATGTGGGCGGGCTTCGCCATGGTGCTGATCGCGGCGGGGCTCGCCGGGGTGCCGAGGGAACTGCTGGAGCAGGCACGGGTGGACGGTGCCAGTGAGTGGCAGGTGTTCCGCAAGGTCACCGTGCCGCTGCTGGCGCCGGTGCTCGCGGTCGTCGCCGTCACCCTGATGATCAACGTGCTGAAGGTGTTCGACCTCGTCTACATCATCGCGCCGGGCTCGTCCCAGGACGACGCGAACGTGCTGGCGCTGGAGCTGTACCGCAAGGGCTTCTCCGAGGGGCGGCCCGGGGTGGCCAGCGCCATCGCGGTGTTCCTGCTGCTGCTGGTGATCCCGGTGATGCTGTTCAACATCCGCAGGCTGCGGCGGGAGGGCCGGCGATGAGCACGCACACCGAGAGCGCGGGACGGATGCGCGAGCTGCCCGCCAAGGACACCGTGCGGGGCCGGCGCTCACTGGGCGCCCGGCTGGTGGAGGGGCTGGGCGGCGGACTGGTCCGGTTCGTCCTGGTCGTGGTGGCCCTGTTCTGGCTGGTGCCGACGGTCGGGCTGCTGATCTCCTCGCTGCGCTCGCCGGAGGACATGAGCGCGAGCGGCTGGTGGACGGTGTTCACCGAGCCGTCCAAACTCACCTTCGAGAGCTACGGCAAGCTGCTGGAGAACGGCGACATCACCCACTCGCTGGTCAACACCGTGCTGATCACGGTCCCGGCGACGGTGGGCGTGGTGGTGATCGGCTCCCTGGCGGCCTACGCGTTCGCGTGGATGGAGTTCCCCGGCCGCGACTGGTGGTTCCTCGGCGTGGTCGCGCTGCTGGTGGTGCCGGTGCAGGTGGCGCTCATCCCGATCGCCGAACTGTTCGGCAAGGTCGGGCTGTTCGGCTCGATCCTGGGCGTGGTGCTGTTCCACATCGGGTTCGGGCTGCCCTTCGCGGTGTTCCTGCTGCGGAACTTCTTCGCGGAGATCCCGCGCGAGCTGCTGGAGGCGGCCCGGCTGGACGGCGCGGGCGAACTCCGGCTGTTCGCACGGGTGGTGATGCCGCTCGCCGCGCCCGCCATCGCCAGCCTCGGCATCTTCCAGTTCCTCTGGGTGTGGAACGACATGCTGGTGGCGCTGGTCTTCACCAAGTCCGGCTCCCAGCCCATCACGGTGGCACTCCAGACCCAGGTACGGCAGTTCGGCAACAACATCGACGTGCTCGCGCCCGGCGCCTTCCTGTCGATGGTGATCCCGCTGGCCGTGTTCTTCGCCTTCCAGCGCCAGTTCGTGTCCGGGGTCATGGCAGGAGCGGTCAAGTAGCCGTGTCCGCCGCGATGTTGCCCGAGGGAGTCATGCGGACTCCCTCGGGTGTCCCCCGTATGCCGTAGGGGCCGTAACCAAGTCATCCGTAAGGCCGTTGCCGGGCAGAAGGCCCGCGCCGACCGACCCATGGATGTGCCTTGCCCAGGTTCAGCGTCATCGTCCCCGCGTACGAGGTACAGGCGTACCTCGCCGAGTGCCTGGACTCGGTGCTCACCCAGTCGTACCCGGACTTCGAGCTGATCGCGGTGGACGACCGCTCGCCGGACGGCTGCGGCGCGATCATCGACGAGTACGCGGCCCGCGACCCCCGGGTGAGGGCCGTGCACCTCGCGGAGAACGCCGGTCTGGGCCCGGCCCGCAACGCGGGGCTGGCCGAGGCGGCCGGTGACTACCTGCTCTTCCTCGACGGCGACGACACCCTCACCCCGCACACGCTGCGGGCCGTCGCGGACCGTATCGAGCGCACGGGCGAGCCGGACGTCCTGGTCTTCGACTACGCCCGCACCCACTGGGACGGCACCACCCTGCGCAACCGGCTCGCGGACCGGCTCACCGAGGACGGCCCGGCCCCCTTCACCCTGGCCGACCGGCCGGGGCTGCTGCGGGTGCTGATGGTGGCGTGGAACAAGGCGTACCGCAGGGAGTTCGTCACCCGCGAGGGCCTCACCTTCCCGCCGGGCTTCTACGAGGACACCCCGTGGACCTTCCCGGCGCTGATGACGGCCGGGTCGATCGCCACGCTGGACCGGGTCTGCGTGCACTACCGCCAGCGCCGCCGGGGCAGCATCCTGCGCACCACCAGCCCCCGCCACTTCGACGTGTTCGACCAGTACGACCGGGTCTTCGCCCACCTCGCGGAGCGCCCGGAACTCGAGTGCTGGCGGCCCGAGTTGTTCGCCCGGATGCTCGACCACCTCGCCACCGTCGCCACCCGCCCCGACCGGCTGCCGCGCGGCAGCCGCGCCGCGTTCCTGCGCCGGGCCCGCGCCCACTGCCGCCGCCACCGCACCCCCGGTACCCCCGCGCCCCCCGGCCTCCGGCGCACCCTGGTCCGGCTCGGTCTGCACCGCACCTTCCGCGTCCTGCGCCTGGCGGCCGCGCTCAGGCGCCACACGCGCGCGGCGGCGAAGCGGTGGACGCGGGCGCTGCGGGCGGCCGGCCTGCGCCTGCACTACCGGATCCAGCGCCGTCTGCCGCTGCGCACCGACCGCGCGCTGTTCGCCGCCCGGCCGGGCCCGGACCACGGCTGCGACCCGAGCGCGCTGCGGGCGGCCTTCCACGCGCACGCCCCGCACATCCGCACCGCCTGGCTCGGCGGCCCGGCCGGTCTGCGGCCCGGCACGGCCGCCCACTGGACGGCGCTGGCCCGCTCCAAGTACCTGGTGCACAACGCCGGTTTCGGCCCCGGCCTGGTCAAGCGCCCCGGCCAGGTCTTCGTGCAGACCCACCAGGGCACCCCGCTCGGCCACACCGGCCTCGACCTCCAGGAACGCCCGGCGGTCGCCCGGGACACGGACTTCGCCGGGCAACTGCGCGAGGTCGACCAGTGGGACTACGTGCTCTCCGGCAACCGGCACTCCACCCTGACCCGGGAGCGGGTCCACCCGGGCGCGTACACCACGCTGGAGTACGGCTGTCCGCGCAACGACGCCTTCCAGCGGGCCGGTTCGGCCGACGTGGCCCGGCTGCGCGCGTCGCTGGGCGTGCCGGAGGGGGCGATCGCCGTGCTGTACGTGCCCGCGCACCGCGACCACCGGCGCACCCAGACCCCGCCGCTGGACCCGGAGCGGCTGGCCGGGCGGCTCGGCCCCCGGTTCACCGTCCTGACCCGCGCTCCCCTCGCCGACCCGCCGCGTGCGGGGGCCCGGCTCGTCGACGTCTCCGCGCATCCGGACCTGCCGTCCCTGTGCCTGGCCTCGGACGCGCTGCTCACCGACTTCTCGCCGCTGATGTTCGACTACGCCGGGCTGGACCGCCCGGTGGTGGTGCACACCGGGGACTGGGACACCTTCCGCGCGGTCAGGGGTGCCTACGTCGACCTGCTCGCCCGGCCTCCGGGGCCGCTCGCCCGCACCGAGGACGAGGTGGTCGACGTGTTCGCCTCCGGGCATTGGCGCGGCGTCCGCTCGGCCCGGCTGCGGGCCGCGTTCCGCGACCGCTTCTGCCCGTACGACGACGGCGACGCCGCGGAGCGTGTCGTGCGCCATGTGGTGCTGGGCCGCCCGGCGGGGCTCCCCGAGGCGGTCCCGCCCGGAGCGCCGAGGCCGGTGCGGTCGGCGGCCGAGGCGCTCGTCCGGGCGCCGCTGAAGTCCGTGCCGCAACCTTCCGGCCCGCTCCCCGTCACCGAGGGCCGCTGAACACCGTTGGACCTTCCGGGAGTTTCCATGCCCCTCGGCACGACGCGGCCCACGCCGACCCGGCCGTCCACCTGGCGTCCCGCCGGGCGACCGGGACGCGGCCGCAAGACGACAGAAAGAAAAGCATGCCCCGCTTCAGCATCATCGTTCCCTCCCACGGGGTCTCGGGCCGGCTGTCGCAGGCCCTGGACTCAGTGCTTCAGCAGTCCTTCGGCGACCTGGAACTGATCCCGGTCTGCGACTCCCCCGACGCCCCGGCCGCCGCCGTGGCCGCCGCGTACGCCGAACGCGACCGGCGGGTGCTCCCGGTGAACTCACCGCCGTCGGCCGGACTGGGCGGGGCACGCAACGCCGGGCTGCGGGCCGCGCGCGGCGGGTACGTGCTGTTCCTGGACGGCGACGACCTGCTGCTGCCCGGCGCGCTGGACGCGCTGGACCAGCGGCTGACCGAGACCGCGGGCGTGGACGTGCTGCAGGCCGAGTACGAGCGCGTGCCCTGGTGGGAGGGCGAGCCCGCCAATCCGGCGAAGCCGCTGCTGGCCAAGGCTCCCGGCGGCGCCTTCGCGCCCGGCGCGGCACCCTGGCTCACCGGCGTCCAGCTACCGGCCTGGAGCGCGGCCTACCGGCGCACCTTCCTGACCGAGCACGGACTGGCCTTCCCCGAAGGTCACTTCACCGACCTCGGCTGGGGCGGCCTGGTCGCGGTCGCCGCCACCCGGATCGCGGTGCTGCGCCGGGCGGTCGTACGGCACCGGGCCCGGCGCCAGGGCAGCAGGCTCAACGCGCCGGGACCGCACCAGCGGGAGCTGCTGGACCAGGTGGACCGGGTGCTGCGCCGGGCCGCCGAGTGCGCGCTGCCCGTGGAGCGGGCCCGAGCGCTGTTCGGCCAGTTGTTCACCCAGGTGCTGAAGACGGCCTCCCGCCCCGAGCGGCTGACCGAAGGACACCGGGCCTTCTTCCGCCGCGCCGGGCGCCTGTACCGCAGGCACCGCCCGGCCGGGTACCGCACGCCCGGCGGGAGCCTCGGGGTGCAGCACCGGCTGCTGGCGGCGGGCGCGTACACGCCGTTCCGGGCGCTGCGCGGGATCAACCGGGTGGCGGCCGGTGCGCTGGGGCGGCTGCCGCGTCCGCGCATGCTGCGCACCCGGCTGCGCTACGCCCGCGCCCTGCGCCGGCCGCTCGATCCCCACCTGGCGGTGTACTGCGCCTACTGGGGCCGGGGTTACGCCTGCAACCCGGCCGCGATCCATGCCAAGGCCCGCGAACTCGCCCCGCACATCAGGTCGGTGTTCCTGGTGGAGGCCGACCAGGCGCACACGGTGCCGGAGGGCGTGGAGTACGCGGTGATCGGCTCGCGGCGGTACTGGGAGGTGCTGGCCCGCGCCAAGTACCTGGTGAACAACGCCAACTTCGCCGAGGGCGTCGTCAAGCGCCCCGGCAGCGTGCACGTGCAGACCCAGCACGGCACCCCGCTGAAGAAGATGGGCGTGGACCAGTCGACGTACCCGGTGGTGGCCGCCCGCTCGGGCAGCTTCACCAAGCTGCTGGGCCGGGTGGACCGCTGGGACTACAACCTCTCCTCCAACCGGCACTCCACCCAGATGTGGGAGCGCGCCTTCCCCGGCTCCTACGAGCAGTTGGAGTACGGCTATCCGCGCAACGACGTGTACTGCACGGCGACCGCGGCGGACGTGGCCCGGGTCCGGCGCGAGCTGGGCGTCCCGGAGGGAGCCACGGCGGTGCTGTACGCGCCCACCCACCGCGACCACGCGACCGGCTTCGAACCCGGCCTGGATCTGGCGGAGTTCTGCGCGGCGGCCGGTGACGACGTGGTGGTGCTGCTGCGCGCCCACTACTTCTACGACCAGGGCACGGCCCGCGGTTCGGACCGGATCATCGACGTCACCGCGCACCGCTCGTCGGAGGACGTGTGCCTGGCGGCGGACGCGCTGATCACGGACTACTCGTCGATCATGTTCGACTACGCCAACCTGGACCGGCCGATCGTGGTGTACGCCGACGACTGGGAGGTCTACCGCGAGACGCGGGGCGTGTACTTCGACCTGATGGCCGAGGCGCCGGGCCCGGTGGCCCGTACCCCCCGGGAACTGGCCCGGATCTTCCGCGAGGGCGAGTACCGGGGCGAGGCGTCGGCCGCGTGCCGGGCCGCGTTCCGGGAGCGGTTCTGCGAGTTCGACGACGGGCGTGCCGCCGAGCGCGTCGTCCGGCGGGTGCTGCTCGGTGAGCCGCCGGAGGCGCTGCCGCCGGTGGTGCCGCTCGCCGAGCGTGTGCCCGCCCCCGCCGCCGCGTCCCTCGTGAGGAGCTGATCCGCCGTGCCCCGCTTCAGTGTCATCGTCCCCTGCTTCAAGGTGCAGGGCTTCCTGCGCGAGTGCCTGGACTCGGTGCTCCAGCAGTCCTTCGGCGATCTGGAGGTGATCGCCGTGGACGACCGCTCACCGGACGGCTGCGGCGCGATCCTCGACGAGTACGCCGAGCGCGACCCGCGCGTGCGGGTGCTGCATCTGCCGGAGAACGTCGGTCTCGGCCGCGCCCGCAACGCCGGCATGCCGCACGCGAGCGGCGACTACCTCCTCTTCCTCGACAGCGACGACACCCTCACCCCCGGCGCCCTGGCGGCGGTCGCCGACCGGCTGGCGGAGAGCGACGACCCGGACGTGCTGGTCTTCGACTACGCCCGTACCTACTGGTGGGGCGGCACCCGCCGCAACGTGCTGGCGGACGTCCTGGCGGCCGAGGACGGCACCTTCACGGCGGCCGAGCGGCCGGAGATCCTCGATCTGCTGATGGTGGTGTGGAACAAGGTCTACCGCCGCGACTTCGTGACGGGCCACGGCTTCGAGTTCCCGCCCGGCTACTACGAGGACACCCCGTGGACGTTCCCGGTGATGCTGAGCGCCGCGCGGATCGCCACCCTGGACCGGATCTGCCTGCACTACCGCCAGCGCAGGCAGGGCAACATCCTCTCCACCACCAGCCGTAAGCACTTCGACGTGCACGACCAGTACGAGCGGGTCTTCGCGTTCGTCGAGGGGCGCCCGGAGCTGTGGCGGTGGCGGCCGTACCTGCACCGCAAGATGGGTGAGCACTGCCTGGACATCCTGGCCAAGCCGGACCGGCTGCCGCCGGGTGACAAGGCGGAGTTCTTCCACCGCACGGCGCGGATGTTCCGTACGCACCGGCCGGAGGGCACCCGCGCGAAGGGTGCGACGGCCGTGCTGGAGGGCGGGTACGCCGCCTATCTGCTGCGGCGCCGGGCCGGGCAGGCGGGCCGGGAGGCCGGACGGCGCGCGGCGCGGATGCGGACGGCGGTGGGGAAACGGGCCCGGCGCGGCTGGTCGGCGGTGCAGTCGCGCCGTCCGCTGGACCCGGACCTGGTGGTGTACTCGGCGTCCTCGCACCGGGGGATGCTCGGCGACCCGGCGGCGGTGTACCGGGCGGCGCGGACCATCGCGCCCCGGCTGCGCGGGGTGTGGGTGGTGCGGGACGAGGAGACGGCGGCGACGCTGCCGCCGGGCACCGACCACGTGCTGCTGGGCTCGCGGCGCTATCTGGAGGTGACGGCGCGGGCCTCGTTCTTCGTCAACGACGTCAACTGGCCCGGCGCGCTGGTCAAGCGCCCCGGCGCCACGCACATCCAGACCCACCAGGGCACCCCGCTGAAGTACCTGGGCGCCGATCTGCTGGACAGGCCCGGCGCCCGGCTCGGTTTCGACGTGCCCCGGATGCTGCGGCGGGCGGACCGCTGGGACTTCGGTCTGGTCGCCAACCGGCACGCGGAACTGGTCTGGGAGCGGGCCTTCCCCTGCCACTTCACCTCGGTGCGCACCGGCAGCCCGCGCAACGACGTGCTGGTGGGCGCGGGCGCCTCGCGGGGCGCGGAGTTCCGGCGGCGGCACGGCATCCCGGAGGGGGACACGGTGGTGCTGTACGCGCCGACCCGCCGGGACCACCTGCGGGGCGGGCACGTGGACCGGATCGACCTGGCCGCCTTCGCGGCGGGCCTCGGTGAGGGGCACACGCTGGTGGTGCGGCTGCATCCGTCGCTGGCGAACGGCCCGGCGCGCGGGGCGGGGCTGGCGGAGCTGGCCCGGCGCGGGCTGGTGGTCGACGCGACGGACGAGCCGGACGCGGCGGAGGTGATGCTGGCCTCGGACGCCCTGGTCACGGACTACTCGTCGATCATGTTCGACTACGCCGTCCTGGACCGCCCGATCGTCGTCCACGCCGACGACTGGGAGACGTTCCGGGCGAGCCGGGGCGCCTATCTGGACGTCACCGCCCGGCCGCCGGGCCATGTGACGCGCTCGGAGCGCGAGTTGACCTGGCTTTTCGAGTCCGGGGCGTGGCGGGACGGGGAGTCGGCGGCACTGCGGGCCGACTTCCGGGCGCGGTTCTGCGAGTTCGAGGACGGCCGGGCCGCCGAGCGGGTGGTGCGCACCCTGCTGCTCGGCGAGGCGATGCCCGCCACCGGTGCGGCGCGCATCCCCGGCCCCTCCATGGGGAGCGATCAGCTCACCCGGTCCTCGTGAGGCGGCGCGGGCCGGTGCCCGCGCCGGGGGTCACTCGACGACGAGGGTGACCTCGATGTTGCCGCGGGTGGCGTTGGAGTACGGGCAGACCTGGTGGGCGGTCTCGACCAGCTTGCGGCCGGTGGCCTCGTCCACGGTGTCGGGCAGCTCGACGCGCAGCGTCACCTTGAGGCCGAAGCCCTCGCCCTCCTTGCCGATGCCGACCTCGGCGGTGACGGCGGCGTCGGAGACGTCCACCTTGGCCTGACGGCCGACCAGGCCGAGGGCGCTGCCGAAGCAGGCGGCGTAGCCGGCGGCGAAGAGCTGCTCGGGGTTGCTGCCCTGGCCGTCGCCGCCCAGCTCCGCCGGCATGGCGAGGGGAAGGTCGATGCGGCCGTCGGAGGAGACGGCGCGGCCCTCGCGGCCGTGGGTGGCGGTGGCGACGGCGGTGTAGAGCGCGTCCATGGGAAGACCGGTCCTCTCGGAGAGTCGGTGGCGGCGGACCGGGAGGACCGCCGCCCTCGAATCCGAGTAGAGCACACAATTAAATTGCGCACAACCAAACAGCGCCCGTCTGGCTATCCTGGAGTCATGAGCGCCTCGCCCACCCCACCGGCCGACCTCGCCGCCGACCCGGACTGGCTCCGCCTGGACCGGCAGATCTGCTTCTCCCTGAACGCCGCCTCCCGCGCGTTCAACGGCGTCTACCGCGTGCTGCTGAAGGACCTCGGGCTCACCTACCCGCAGTACCTGGTGATGCTGGTGCTCTGGGAGCGCGACGGCATGCCGGTGAAGCAGCTCGGCGAGCACCTGCGGCTCGACTCCGGCACGCTGTCCCCGCTGCTGAAGCGGCTGGAGACGGCGGGCCTGGTGCGCCGCGAGCGCAGTGCGAGCGACGAGCGCTCGGTACGGGTGACGCTCACCGGCGACGGCGTGGGCCTGCGCGAACGGGCGCTGGAGGTGCCCCGGCGCATCGCGGCCGCGACCGGGGCGGACCCGGCCGAGATCGGCGAGCTGCGCGAGCGCCTCGACCGGCTCACCGGCGCGCTGGACGCGGCGGTCCGGGAACTGGAAGAAGGCCCGGCAGAGCACTGACGGCGACCCGGCGGACGTAGAGCCGTACGCCCGCGTCCCCGTCGGCCGACTCCTCGGCGGGCATGAACTCCTGCGCCAGGACGGCGAGTTTGGCCCGCTCGGCGGGACCGCTCGGTCTCCAGCGGCCGGCCAGGAGATCCCGGTCGGCCACCACCCACACCCGGTCCAGACCGGCCAGCCGTCGCCGCACCTCGGCCGCGTCCGCCTCGCGCCCGTAGAGCGTCCCGGACTCGGGGCCCGGCTCGACGAGGGCGACGTCCCGCACGCCCGCGAAGGCGCGCGGGTAGGCCAGGGCTGCGTTGCGGGCCTGGACCGGCAGGAACAGCACCGGCTCGCCGGGGCGCACCTCCCGTGCCGCGACCCTGGCGGCGGCGGCCAGGTCGTCCGGGCGGTGGGCCGGGTCGCGGTCGCCGCTCATCAGCGGGAGCTGCAGCACGAGCGCCAGGCCGGCCAGCGCGGCGCCGGTCAGGGCGAGCACCGGAGGTCTGGGCACCCGCAGCCGCAGCCGCGCCCCGGCCCGCGCCACCGTGTCGGCCCCGGCGGCGACCAGCAGGGGCGCGCCGGAGAGGGCGTAGAGGACGTAGCGGTCGACGTAGAGCGGGGAGAGCTGCGAGGCCAGCATCAGCGCGGCGGGCGGCAGCACCGCCAGCGGCAGACCCACCCGCGCGCAGGTCGGCCGCCCCGGCGGCGCCGCCAGCCCGGCCAGACCGAGCACGGCGAGTACGAGACAGGTCCAGTACACGCCGTCGCCCGGCCCGAGGAACCAGCGCAGCAGCCCCTGCACGGTCGCCCAGGTCGGCGGGCGCAGCCAGGCCAACTGGGCGGACTGGGCGTGCGAGACCAGGATCATCGGCAGCAGCGCGAGCCCCACCACCCCGGCCGCGCCCGCCCAGCCCCGCCACACCCGTGCGCCGACGCGGGCGAGGGCGAGCGTGGCGGCGTGGGCCAGAAGCAGCAGCACGGCGAACTCGTGCAGCCAGCAGGTGGCCGCGATGACGACGCCGTAGGCCCGCCAGGCGCCGGTGCGCAGGGCGCGCACGAAGAGCAGGGTCGTACCGGTGGCGCCCGCGGCGACGAGCGCGTACGAGCGGCCCTCCTGGGCGTAGTGGCCGGCCATCGGCGAGACGGCGTACAGCAGTCCGGCCCACAGGCCGACGCGCGGTCCGGCCAGGCGGACGCCCAGTTCGCCGACGAGGGCCGCGGTGGCGGCGGCCGCGCAGACGGAGGGCAGCCGGAGCACGACCTCGTCGGGGTGCACGGCGAGGACGGCGTGCATCAGCAGGTAGTACAGGCCGTGCACCGCGTCCACGCCGTGCAGGAGCTGCCAGATCTGCGGCACCGAGCGGCGGGCGACCTGGAAGGTGACGGCCTCGTCGCGCCATATCCCGCCCCGGTCCACGCCCCAGAGCCCGAGCCCGAGCATCACCAGCGCGGGCAGGCACACGGGCGCGCCCCACCGGACGCGCCAGGGCACCCGGCCGGTCCGCGGCCCGCCCGCGCCGCCCGGCACGACAACCGTTGTTCCAGCCGCCCTGGGCGACTGCGCTTCCACAAGAGGCCCGACGTTCACCACGGCCCGATCTTTTGCGATTGGCCAGTCTTTTCCGATCATTGACGGCGTATCGGCAGGGATACACCATCCGCGCGGATTAGGCTCCCACGCGATGAACCGTCTCCGTGTCACCTCCGGTCCGGTCCTCGCCCTCGTCGCCGGCTGGCTCGCCACCCGCGCGCTGATGCTGGGGCTCCTCGTCTTCGGCTCCGCGCACGTGCTGGGCGGCGGCTCGGTGTCGCGCGAGGTGTGGCGGCTGTACTTCCACTGGTACGGCGTGCTCTCCCACGGGACGTTCCCCACGCACGACACGCTGTGGCAGTACCCGCCGGGCGCGGGGCCGGTGCTGCTGGCGCCGGGGCTGCTGCCGTGGCTGTCGTACTTCGAGGCGTTCGTGCTGCTGACGCTGGTGGCGGACGCGGCCGTCGCGGTGGCGCTGGCCGTCGCCGGGCGGCGCGCCGGGCGCAGCCTGCGCGGGGCCGCCCTGTGGGTGGGCGGGCTGCCGCTGCTGCTGCATCTGCCGCTGGCCCGCTACGACGTACAGGTGACCGCGCTGGGTGTCGCCGCCCTGCTGGCGCTCGGCCGCTCCCCGCGCGCGGCCGGGGTGTTCGGGGCGCTCGGCGCGGTGGTGAAGGTGTGGCCCGCGCTGGTGCTGCTCGGCGTGTCACGCGGACGGGCGACACGGTCGGCGTGGTCGTGGGCGACGGCCGCCGGCTGCGCGTCCCTGGCGGTGCTGGCGGTGCTGTTCTCCGACCCGTTCGGCTTCCTGCGCGAACAGGGCGGCCGGGGCGTGCAGATCGAGTCGCTCGGCGGCACGGCGCTCAACCTGGCCCGGCACGCGGGCTGGCCGGGCCGGGTCCGCTACCAGTACGGCTCCATGGAACTGGTCGGCCCGCACGTGCACACGGTCGCCGTCGCCTCGCTGGCGCTGACGGCGGCCGCGTTCGTGCTGCTGGTGGTGTGGCGGCTGCGGGCCCGGCACTTCAGCCCGGCGACGCCGTACGACGCGGCGCTCACGGCGGTGCTGCTGTTCACCGTCACCAGCCGGGTCATCAGCCCGCAGTACCTGATCTGGCTGCTGGGCCTGGCGGCCGTCTGCCTGACCTCGCGGCACACCGGCCAGCGCCCGGTGACGGTGCTGATCCTGGTCTCGACCGGGCTGAGCAGCCTGATCTTCCCGCTGACCTACGGCGAGGTCATCGCCGGGACCTGGCCGGGCTGCCTGCTCACCCTGGCCCGCAACGGAACCCTGCTGGCCGCCGCCGTCCTGTCCTTCGTCCGGCTGTGGCGCTCCACCCGGCCCCCGGTCAACGCGTCCGCGACCCGCGCCGTCCCGGACCCCGGCCGGGTCCCGGACCCCGTCTTGACCCGTTCCTGACGGCCCGGCACCGACCATGGACCCCATGTCTGAAGCCGAGCCCATGCCTGAAGCCGAGCCCCGGGTGGCCGTCGTCGTCATCGGCTACGACGACGCCGGCCATGTGACCGACGCCGTGCGTTCGGCGCTCCGTCAGGGCCCAGCGGTGGGCGAGGTGATCGCCGTGGACGACCGCTCCACCGACGGCAGCGCCGACCTCCTGGACCGGCTCGCGGCCGCCGAGCCCCGGCTGCGGGTGATCCGGCACGCCACCAACAGCGGCGGCTGCGGCACCCCGCGCAACACCGGGATCGACGCGGTGACCATGCCGTACGTCATGTTCCTGGACAGCGACGACCTGCTGCCGCCCGGCGCGGTGGACGCGCTGCTGCGGGCGGCGGGCGGGACGGGCGCGGAGGTGACGGCAGGGCTGTGCGTGCGCCGGGAACTGCCCTCGGGGCGCGAACACCTCTGGCAGTCGTCCCTGTACGCGCGGGAGGCGCTGATCGGGCACCCCGCCGACCGGCCGCACCTGGTCCACGACACCCTGTGCGTCAACAAGCTCTACCGCACCGACTTCCTGCGCGCCCACGGCATCCGCTTCCCCGAAGGCCGGTTCCTCTACGAGGACTTCGTCTTCACCGCCCGCGTCCTGGCCGCCGCCCCGCGCATCGCGCTCGTCCCGGACCGCGTCTACGTGTGGCACGTACGCCGGGCCGCCGGGCACCTCTCGCTCTCGCTGGACCGGGAGCACATCGACAACTGGCACGCGCGCACCCGGGCGTGCGCGCAGGCGCACCGGATCCTGCTGGACGCCGGTGAGGCGGAGCTGGCGCGGGCGGCCAGGGCGAAGTTCCTCGACCACGAACTGCGCATGTACCTGAGCGAGCTGGACCTGCGGGACGAGGAGTACCGGCGCGCCTGGTGGGCGCACACCCGCGCCTACCTCGCCGGGTACGACGCCGAGGACTGGGAGCGGGACCCCGCCGCGCCCGGCACCCTGCTGGGCCGGTTCGTGCTGGAGTCGCCCGAGCCGCGCGACCTGCCCCGGCTGCGCGAGCTGGCCGCCCGCCCGGCCCGTCTGCTGCCGCCCTACGCCCGCGACTCCGAGGGCACTCCCGTCTGGTCGGCCGCGCAGCCCGGCGTGGCCCTGACCCCGCTGCTGACCTGCCCCACCGAGGCGCTGCCCTGCGCCATGGACGCCGAACTGCTCCCGCGGGCCCACATCTCCCGGCTCCGGCTGCGCCTGCACGAGCTGTACGGCCGCCTGGCCGAGGCGGGCCCGCTGGCGGTGACGGCCCGATGGCACGACCGTACGACGGGCCGGCCGGTGCGGCACATCACCCTGCCCCTGGTCCCCGCGTCCCCCGGCATCTGGGCGGCGGACGCGGCCGTCGACCTGAGCGCGCTGGGCGCGGGCGTCTGGGACCTGCGCCTCACCGTCCACTTCAAGGACGGTGCCCAGCGGGACATCACGGCCCACGCCCGCACGGACACCCCCCACCTGCGCAGACGGGCCCTGCCCAGCACCCGCCACCTCGTCCTCCTCGCCCACCCCTACGCCACCCACTCCGGCGCCCTGTCCCTGCGCGTGGCGACGGGAGCGTCGGGGGCGTCCCGGGTGGCACGGGGACGACTGCGGAGGCTGCTGCGGTGAGGTGCCCTACAGCGCCTTGAGCGCCCCCGCCGTGGCACGGGCCAGGTTCGGGAGGTAGCCCTTGGGGAGCTTCGGGCTGCGGATGATCACCGCGCGCCAGTAGAGGGGGCCGGAGATCAGGTCGAGGGCGAGGTCCAGGTCGAGGTCCGCGCTCACCTCGCCCCGCTCCCGCGCCGCCGCCACGATTTTGGACGCGACCCCGTCCTGGCCGTCGCGCACGGCCTTCTGGAGGGTCTCGGCCATCTCCGGGTTGCGGGCGGCCTCCGCCTGGAGGTCGGGGATGATCTGCGAGGCGACCGGGTGGCGCAGGGCGCGCGACATCACCTCGTACAGCAGCCGGAGGTCGCCCTCCAGGGAGCCCGTGTCCGGGGCCGGCAGGCCGAGCACCGCCATCGCGGAGACGACGTCCAGCACCAGGTTCAGCTTGGAGCGCCAGCGCCGGTACACCGCCGTCTTGCCGACGCCGGCCCGGCGCGCGATGCCCTCGATGGACATCCGCGCGTACCCCACGGCGGCCAGTTCCTCGAAGACGGCCGCGCGGATGGCCTCGGTCACGTCCTCCCGGAGCACGGCGGCCCCGGCCGGGGCCCGGCGCGGGCGCGCCGGGGGTTCGTCGGCGTTGGTCGTCATGCGCACCAGCATAGGGCGGGACGACGCAACGGTTGCGTTCCGTCGTCGGATGGGCCTACTCTCCCGTTGCGACGATACGGTCCCGTCCCGACGTGAGTGAACGCATGGGGAAGCGTGCGGAAACGGCGGGCATCGGCCGGACCGCGCTTTTCCACCCTCCGACCGAAAGCAGCGGATGTGAGCCAGGTCCTCGACGCACCGCCCCCGATGAAGGCCCCGGCCGACGGCGACCTCGCGGCCCTGGCCGCCCGGCACGGCCTGACCGTCAGCGGCGCCCGCCCCTCCGTACCGGCGTACGTCCGCCGGCTCTGGGACCGGCGGCACTTCATCACCGCCTTCGCCACGGCCAAGCTGACCGCCCAGTACAGCCAGGCGAAGCTCGGCCAGCTCTGGCAGGTCATGACCCCGCTGCTGAACGCGGCGGTCTACTACTTCATCTTCGGCGTCCTGCTGGGCACCAAGCGCGGCGTCGCCGACTTCATCCCGTTCCTGGTCACGGGCGTGTTCGTGTGGACGTTCACGCAGAGCTCGATCATGGCGGGCACGCGGGCGATATCCGGCAACCTCGGCCTGGTGCGCGCCCTGCACTTCCCGCGCGCCGCGCTGCCCATCTCGTTCTGCCTGCAGCAGCTCCAGCAGTTGCTGTTCTCGATGCTCGCGCTGATCGTCATCGTGCTCTGCGTGGGCGTGCCGGTGACCGCGTCCTGGCTGCTGGCGCTGCCCGCGCTTTTCCTGCAGTTCGTGTTCAACGCGGGCGTGTCCCTGGTGGTGGCCCGGATGGGCGCCAAGACCCCGGACATCGCCCAGCTCATGCCGTTCCTGCTGCGCACCTGGATGTACGTGTCCGGCGTGATGTGGAGCATCGACCAGCACACCAAGGACCAGTCGCGGGTGCTGGCCGCCCTGCTGGAGTACAACCCGGCCGCGCTGTACATCGACCTCATGCGGTTCGCGCTGATCGACAGCTTCGGCGCGGACAAGCTGCCCCCGCACGTGTGGGCGATCGCGGCCGGCTGGGCGGTGGCCGCGGGGATCGGCGGCTTCATCTACTTCTGGAAGGCTGAGGAGACCTACGGCCGTGGCTGAGCAGACCACCTCCCCCGTTCGGACCCCGCGCGACACGAGCGCCGAGAAGGTCCCCACCGTCGTCGCCGACCGCGTCGACATCGTCTACCGGGTCAACGGCACCGGCGCGGGCCGGGGCTCGGCCACCGCCGCCCTCAACCGCATCCTGCGCCGGGGCAAGGCCGAGAAGGCGGCCGGGGTGCGCCGGGTGCACGCGGTCAGGAAGGTCTCCTTCGTCGCCTACCGGGGCGAGGCGATCGGCCTGATCGGCACCAACGGCTCGGGCAAGTCCACGCTGCTCAAGGCGGTGGCCGGCCTGCTCCCGGTGGAGAACGGCCACATCTACACCGACGGCCAGCCCTCCCTGCTGGGCGTCAACGCGGCCCTGATGAACGACCTGACCGGCGAGCGCAACGTCCACCTCGGCGGCCTCGCCATGGGGATGTCCCGCGAGCAGGTCAAGGAGCGCTACCAGGACATCGTCGACTTCTCCGGGATCAACGAGAAGGGCGACTTCATCACCCTGCCGATGCGCACCTACTCCTCCGGCATGGCGGCCCGGCTGCGCTTCTCCATCGCGGCCGCCAAGGACCACGACGTGCTGCTGATCGACGAGGCGCTGGCCACCGGCGACCGCTCCTTCCAGAAGCGCTCCGAGGCCCGCATCCGCGAACTGCGCAAGCACGCGGGCACGGTCTTCCTGGTCAGCCACAACAACAACTCCATCCGCGACACCTGCGAGCGCGTGCTCTGGCTGGAGCGCGGCGAGCTGCGCATGGACGGCGCCACCGAGGACGTACTCAAGGAGTACGAGGCGTTCACGGGCGACAAGGGCAAGAAGAAGTAGGCACACGCCCCGGCCCGGGCTTCCTGAACCGGGGCTTCCGCTTCACGCGTGGATATCCCTTTCAGTCATGTAATGACAGTATGTTATGAAAGGTGATCGCCGGGACGACGAGCCGAAGGAGCCCCTCCAGATGCCCCAACTCAGCGTCATCGTCTACGGACCAAACACCCAGGGGCATCTGGCCGAACTCCTCGACTCCCTCGACGCCCATCCGCTCCCGGACACCGAGGTGATCGTGGCCGCGGTCGGCGACTGGGCGCGGGAGACGGCCGAGGGCCACGCCCCGGAGACGGTCACGGTGGCGCTGCCCGAGGGCACGGGGGACGCCGAGGCCCGGTCGGCGGGGGCCGCGCGGGCCACCGGCCGCTGGCTGCACTTCGTGCACGCCAAGGACAGCCTGCCCGCCGGAGCCCCCCGCCTGCTCGCCGAGCGCACCGCGGAGCTGGACGAGCGGGCCGACGTACTCCTGCTGGACCACGTCACCACCACCTGGCGCACCACCGCCGTCCCCTCCCGCGACGGCCGCCTGCTGGCCGGGGCCGGCCGCGCCGACGTCACCCTGGACGACTCCCCGAACCTGCTCCGCCTGACCCCGCTGCTCGGCACCCGCGCGGTGCGCGCCGCGTTCTGGCGGGCGCACGAGGAGGAGTTCACGGCCGACGACGAGAACTTCGCCGCCCAGGCCGCCCTGCTGCGCGCCGAGCGCGTGGCCTGCCTCGACCAGACGGCGTACGACGACCGCAGACTGCGCCGCGAGAGCCTGCCCCCGCGCACCCCCGAGGACCGCTACGCCCTGATCGACCGCTACGAACGGCTGCTCGCGCTCACCGAGGGCCGCCGCTCGGTGCGTACCGTGCTGTACGGGCTGATGGTCCGTGACCTGGTGCGGGTCTTCGCCCGCGAGGACCTGCCCGAGCCGGTGGCCCGCGAGTTCTTCCGCCGCGCCTCCTCCGCCGCCGTCCGCTGGCGCCCCGAGGGCCACCAGCGCCCGGCGGGCCTGGAGGGCGTACGGCACGCGCTGCTGGAAGAGGGTGCCTACACCCGGTACCGGGCCCTGCAGACCGCGAACCGCACCCGGCGCGCGGCCCGGAAGGCGGTCCGCGCCCGCAAGCGGCGGCTCGGGGTGCGGCTGCGCGAGCAGCAGTACCGCAGGGCGCTGAGCCGTCCGCTGGACCCGGACCTGGCCGTGTTCGCGGCCTACTGGGACCGTGGCGTCGCCTGCAACCCGGCCGCCATCGCCGCCAAGCTCGCCGAACTCGCCCCGCACATCCACCCGGTGTGGGTGGTGACCAAGGAGAACGCGGCCCTGCTGCCGCACGGCACCGACCACGTGGTTCCCGGCACCCGCCGCTACTGGGAGACGCTGGCCACCGCCAAGTACCTGGTCAACAACGTCAACTTCCCCAACGCGGTGGTCAAGCGCCCCGGCGCCGTCCACCTCCAGACCCACCACGGCACCCCGCTCAAGCGCATGGGCCTGGACCAGCGGGACCACCCGGCGGCGGCGCAGGGGCTCGACTTCGCCGCGCTGCTGTCCCGGATCGACAAGTGGGACTACAGCGTCAGCGCCAACAGCCACTCCACCCGCATGTGGGAGCGCGCCTACCCGGCCCGCTACATCCCCCTGGACCACGGCTATCCGCGCAACGACGTCTTCTACACCGCCACCGCCGCCGACGTCCGCGCCGCCCGTGAACGCCTCGGCATCGCCCCCGGCCGCACCGCCGTCCTCTACGCGCCCACCCACCGCGACTACGAGGCCGGGTTCACCCCCCGCCTCGACCTCGCCACCCTCGCCGACCGGCTCGGCGAGGACACCGTGCTGCTGGTACGCGCCCACTACTTCTACGGCGGCGGCGCCGCCTCCCCGCTGACCGGCCTGCGCCGCTCCGGCCGCATCATCGACGTCTCCACCTACGACCCGGTCGAGGAACTCTGCCTGGCCGCCGACGTGCTGGTCACGGACTACTCGTCGATCATGTTCGACTACGCCAACCTGGACCGCCCGATCGTCGTGCACGCCGACGACTGGGAGACCTACCGCACCACCCGCGGCGTCTACTTCGACCTGATGGCGGAGGCCCCCGGCCGGGTCGCCCGCACCCAGGAGGAGCTGACCGAGATCCTCACCTCGAACGCCTGGCGCGACGAGACCGCGACGAAGGCACGGACGGCGTTCCGGCGCCGGTTCTGCGAGTTCGACGACGGCCGGGCCGCCGAACGGGTCGTACGCCGGGTGTTCCTCGGCGAGCCCGAGGAGGCGCTGCCGCCCGTGCTTCCGCTGGAGGAACGTATCCCCGCCCCGACGCCCGAGGAGCTCCAAGGATGACGAACCCCGATGTCACGGTCACCGTCATCGTCTACAACGACGCGGCCCGGCTGCCCCGCGCGGTCGCCTCCCTGCGTGCGCAGACCCACGAGAACATCGAGATCGTCATCAGCGACGACCACTCCACCGACGAGACCCCCGAGGTGGCCCGGCGGCTGGCCGCCGAGGACGGCCGGGTGCGCTACCTGCGGCTGCCGGAGAACAGCGGCGGATGCAGCGCGCCGCGCAACCGGGCCATCGACATCGCCCGCGCCCCATACCTGATGTTCCTCGACAGCGACGACGAACTCCCGCCGCGCGCCGTGGAACTGCTGCTGGCCGCGCACCGGGAGCGCGAGGTGGACTTCACCATGGGCGCGGTGCGCCGGGTCCGGGTGGACAACGGCCGCCGCACCACCTGGATGCCGCACCTGGTCCGCGAGCGCCGCACGCTGGACGGCATCGCGGCCGACCCCCGGCTGCTCTTCGAGCACCTGTCGACCAGCAAGATGTACGCCCGCGCCTTCCTCGACCGCCACCACCTGCGCTTCCCCGAGGGCATCCACTACGAGGACCAGCTCTTCTCGGCCCGGGCGTACGGCCTGGCGCGAGCCTTCACGATCATCCCGGACCCGGTCTACACCTGGTACATCGAGCCGTACGCGGCCGAGTCCAGCGCCTCCATCTCCAACCAGCGGCACAAGATCTCCAACGTCGCGGACCGGGTACACGTCCAACGCCTGATCGACGGCTTCCTGGCGGAGAGCGGGCTCGCGGACCTGCGCGAGGACAAGGACTTCAAGTTCCTCAAGCACGACTTCCGGATGTACGCGGGCGACCTGCCCTACCGGGACGACGAGTGGCTGGCCGCCTTCGCCGAGATCATGAACCCGTACCTGGACACCCTCGCCGACGGCGCCTACGCCCGGCTGCCCCGCCCGGAGCGGGTGGTGCTGGAGCTGCTGCGCGAGGGCAACCTCGACGGCCTGCGGCTCGCCGCCCGCGGCCTGGGCCACCCGGTGGCACCGCGCGAGATCACCGCAGACGGCGACGGCACGCCCTACTGGGGCGGTGCGGTACCCGCCACCGAGCGGGGGCGCCGCGAACTGGACCTGACCGACCTGGAGCTGGAGACCCGCCCCTTCTCCACCGCCTACTTCCGCCACGAGATCACCGACCTGCGCCCCGGCCCAGGCGCCGCGCTGACCCTGACGGTGCGCACCTACGACCCCGGACTCAGGCTCCCGGTCGGCCCGCAGCGGGCCGGGCTGCTGCTCTCCCCCGGCCGGCGGCGCCTCACGGTGCCGTTCCGGCTGGACCCGGTGCGGCCCGGCGTGTTCGAGGGCCGTGTCCACCTGGACCTCACCAAGGCCCGGCTCCCCGTCCAGGGCTTCGACGGGGTACGGCATCCGCAGGTCCGGCTCCAGCAGCAGGGACTCGCCCACTCGGGCCTGCTGCTGGCCCCGCTGTTCTTCCCGGCCCTGACCGCGCGGGTGGACCACCCCTCGGGCACCGCCTCGCACCGGGTCACCGTGGAGCCCGAGGGACGCAACCCCGGCCGGCTCCAGATCCGCTGGCAGCCGGTGGGGATCACGGCCCGGGTGCTGCGTCCGGTGGTGCGCAAGGTGGACCGGCCGAGGGTACGCAACGCCTTCCGGCTGGTGACGAGCGCGCTGAAGTGAGCCCCGCTCAGCGGCGCACCTCGTAGAGCACCTGTCCGGCCGGTCCGGTCGTCACCGCGCGCAGCCACGGCTCGGCGTCGGCGGCCGGGCCGACCACCCAGCGCACCCCGTACCGGCGCGCTATGGCCCGCCGGGTGCCGGAGGAGGTGTCCGCCGCGAAGTACCGCTCCACCGCCGCGTCCCGCCCGCCCTGGTCCGGCAGGAACACGTCCGGGTAGCCGGGCGCCACGGTGTACGGGCCGTAGGCCGGGATCTGCCGGGAGGGCACCGTACGGGCCATGACCACGTCCCCGTAGCCGACCCAGGGCGTGATCCAGTGGTAACCGACCCACGGCGGGCGGTACTTGGCGGCGATCGGGGCGGGCAGCGCGTCGCGCGGGATCACGTACCCGAGCATCCCCGCCTGGCCCCAGGCCCCCACGGCGAGGGCGGCGCCGAGCAGGCAGGCCCAGCCGAGTCGTAGCGCCCGCCGGCCCGCCGACACGGTCTCCAGCGCGGCCGCGAGCTGGGCCGGGATCAGCGCGGCGGGCGCGGCACGGCCCCAGGAGTAGTGGCCGGTGAGGCCGCCGGCCAC
The DNA here is from genome assembly GCF_022846655.1 of Streptomyces seoulensis. Lineage (NCBI taxonomy): Bacteria > Bacillati > Actinomycetota > Actinomycetes > Kitasatosporales > Streptomycetaceae > Streptomyces > Streptomyces seoulensis. The sequence continues at coordinate 808,038 of NZ_AP025667.1, read as the reverse complement.
GAACAGCGCCGCGCCCAGGGCGAAGAAGAGGACCAGCGGGTCGCGGTGGTCGCGGCGCACGCGCAGGGCCAGCGCGGCCACACCGAGCAGCGCCAGCCCGAACCGCCCGAGCAGGTCGGAGTAGAGCGAACGGTGGATCGCCTCAAGCCCGGTGCCGGCGGAGAACAGCGCGAAGAAGTCGTAGTACGGCCACAGCCACAGCAGGACGATACCCACGGCGAGCGCGGCGGCGAGCTTCGGGAGGGCACCGCGGGCGGCGCGGGCGGCGAGGACCGTGGCGAGCGCGCCGAGGCTGGCCACCACACCGGTGAACTGATGGCACAGCAGGATCAGCGCCCACAGCGCCCCGAGGCCGGCCCAGCGGCCCCAGCCGCTCTCCGTGCGCAGCGCTGCGGTGAGCCACGCCCAGAAGTGGAAGGACAGCCCGAGCGCGAACACGCTCGGATAGGCCACCGTCAGCGCCAGGGAGTTCAGGCCGAGGAAACCGCTCCAGTTGAGCAGGTCCGGGCCCCACAGGAAGACCAGGGACAGGATCGCCAGGGCGGGCGCCGCCCGGTGCGCGCTGAGCGTGCGCACGTACCGCCACACCCCGGTGAACAGCAGCCCGAGCCCGACGACCGCGCCGATCCGCAGCACCACGAACACCGGCAGGCCGGTGAGCCGGGCCAGAGCGCCCAGCACCAGCATCCACGGCGAGTAGTACGGGCTCGGTGTGTCCGCGTCGACCAGCGGGTTGCCGGGGTCGAGCAGGCTGTGCCGCAGCCGCTGCACGGTCGCCGCGTGTATGCCCAGGTCACCGGCCCAGGGCAGCCGGACGACGGCCAGCAGCATCAGCAGCGGGACGAGCGCGGCGAGGGCGGCGGCCACCAGTGACGGCCGGCCGTGCCCCGCGCGGGACCCGGTGGGGTTCGCTGTCACGCGCCAGACCCTATCCGAATCGGACACATCGCTCGGAAAGCGACGAGGGCGCCCCCGACCGGGTTCTCCGGTCCGGGGCGCCCTCGGTTCAGGCGGTGCCGCTCGGCGTCACGCGTGCGTGCGCAGCAGCGTCCGCATCGTGCGCATCGCCACCGACAGGTTGGCGAGGTCGAACGCGTCCGAGCTGCGGATCTCCTCCAGCGTGGCGCGCGCCCGGCTCAGGATGGGCGCGTTCTTCTCCTCCCACGCCTTGAACCGCTGCTCCGGCGTGGAGGTGCCGTTGCCCGCCGCGAGCACGTCCGCGGTGAGGGCGGCGTGGGCGGCGTACAGGTCCTCGCGGATGGAGGCGCGGGCCATGGACTGCCAGCGGTCGGCGCGGGGCAGCTCGATGATGCGGTCCATGAGCTGGGTGATGTGCAGCCGGTCGGCGAGGTCGTAGTACACCTCGGCCACGTCCAGCGGCTCCTTGCCCGTGCGGTCGGCCACCGAGACGATGTCCAGCGCCGGGAAGGCGGAGGAGAACCCGGCCACGCGGGTGGCGAGTTCGGCCGGGACACCGGCCTCGCACAGCTCGTCGTACACGTGCTGGTACCACTCCAGGTCCGCGCCGCGCAGCAGCTTCGGCATCTGCTGCCAGACCTGCTCGACCCGGTCCGCGAAGAACTCCACGGTCTCGGCGAGCTGGAGCGGCTGCGGCCGGTTGTTCAGCAGCCAGCGGGTGCCGCGCTCGACCAGTCGGCGCGAGTGCAGCCGGATACGGGTCTGGACGGCCGCGTCGACCTGGTTGTCCAGCGCCTCCACCGCGTCCCACACCGGGGACGAGCAGAAGATCGCGCGGGCCGCGGTCTGGGCGCGGACGATCTCCTCCAGCGAGGCGCCGGTCTCCTCGCGCAGCCGGTGCAGATAGGTCGTACCGCCCGTGTTCACCGTGTCGTTGACCAGCACGGTCGTGGTGATCTCACGGCGCAGCGGGTGGCTGTCGACGACCTCCGCGAACTGCTCGCGCAGCGCCGTCGGGAAGTAGGCGTGCAGCAGGCCGCGCAGGTACGGGTCGTCCGGCAGCGAGGTGTGCAGCAGCTCCTCGGCGACCGTGATCTTCGTGTACGCCAGCAGGACGGCGGTCTCCGGGCTGGTGAGGCCCTGGCCCTGGTTCAGCCGCTCGCGGATCTGGCGGTCGGTGGGCAGGAACTCCAGCGCCCGGTCGAGGTGGCCCTCGCGGACCAGGTGCCGGATGAACCGGGCCTGCGCGTGCAGCATGTCCTTGGACTGGGCGAGCGCGTTGGCCAGCGCGGTGTTCTGCGCGTAGTTGTTGCGCAGGACGAGCGCGCCGACCTCGTCGGTCATCTCCGCCAGCAGCTTGTTGCGCTGCTTGACGGTCATGTCGCCGTCCGTGACCAGGCTGTTCAGCAGGATCTTGATGTTCACCTCGTGGTCGGAGGTGTCCACGCCGGCGCTGTTGTCGATGGCGTCGGTGTTGATCCGGCCGCCCTGGAGCGCGAACTCGATCCGGCCGAGCTGGGTCAGGCCCAGGTTGCCGCCCTCGCCGACGACCTTGACGCGCAGGTCGGCGCCGTCGACGCGGATGGCGTCGTTGGCCTTGTCACCGACGTCGGCGTCGGTCTCGGCCGAGGACTTCACATAGGTGCCGATGCCGCCGTTCCACAGCAGGTCGACCGGCGCCTTGAGGATCGTCTTCATCAGGTCGGCCGGGGTCATCTTGGAGATCTTCTCCTCGATGCCCAGGGCTTCCCGGATGTGGTGGTTCAGCGGGATCGACTTGGCGCTGCGCGGGAAGATCCCGCCACCCGCCGACAGCAGCGAGGTGTCGTAGTCGGCCCAGCTCGAGCGGGGCAGCTCGAACAGGCGGCGGCGCTCGGCGTAGGAGGTGGCCGCGTCCGGGACCGGGTCGATGACGATGTGCCGGTGGTCGAAGGCGGCGACCAGGCGGATGTGCTCGGAGAGCAGCATGCCGTTGCCGAACACGTCACCGGACATGTCACCGATGCCGACGACCGTGAAGTCCTCGGACTGGGTGTCCAGGTCCAGCTCGCGGAAGTGCCGCTTGACCGACTCCCACGCGCCGCGCGCGGTGATGCCCATGCCCTTGTGGTCGTAGCCCGCGCTGCCGCCGGAGGCGAAGGCGTCCCCGAGCCAGAAGTCGTAGGACTGGGCGACCTCGTTGGCGATGTCGGAGAACGTCGCCGTGCCCTTGTCGGCCGCGACCACCAGGTAGGTGTCCTCGCCGTCGTGGCGCACCACGTCCTCGGGCGGGACGACCTCGCCCGCCACCATGTTGTCGGTGATGTCGAGCAGCGCCGAGATGAACGTCTTGTAGCTCTCGATGCCCTCGGTCAGCCAGGCGTCGCGGTCCACGCTCGGGTCGGGGAGCTGCTTGGCGACGAAGCCGCCCTTGGCGCCGACCGGCACGATGACGGTGTTCTTCACCATCTGCGCCTTGACCAGGCCGAGGATCTCCGTGCGGAAGTCCTCACGCCGGTCCGACCAGCGCAGGCCGCCGCGCGCGACCTTGCCGAAGCGCAGGTGCACGCCTTCGACCCGCGGCGAGTACACCCAGATCTCGTACGCCGGGCGCGGCGCGGGCAGGTCCGGGATGGCCTGCGGGTCGAACTTCATCGACACGTACGCGTGCGGGCCGCCGTCGCGGGCTTCCTGGAAGAAGTTGGTGCGCAGCGTGGCCTTGATGACGGTGAGGAAGGAGCGCAGGATGCGGTCCTCGTCCAGGCTCGCCACCTGGTCCAGCGCGGCGTCCAGCTCCTCCAGCAGGGCGTCGGTGATCTCCAGGCCGGCCTTCTGCCGGTCCGGGGACATCCGGGCCTCGAACAGGGAGACCAGCAGCCGGGTGGTGTGGACGTTGTTGCGGAGGGTGTCCTCCATGTAGTCCTGGCTGAAGGTGGAGCCCGCCTGGCGCAGGTACTTGGCGTAGGCGCGCAGCACCATCGCCTGGCGCCAGGTCAGTCCGGCGCTCAGCACGAGGGCGTTGAAGCCGTCGTTCTCCGCATTGCCCGTCCAGGTCGCGGCGAACGCCTCCTGGAAGCGCTCCCGGCCGTCCTCGCCGAGGTGGTCGCCGCCGGCCTTCTGGGGCAGGCGCAGGCCGAAGTCGTAGATCCAGGCGGTGCTGCGGTCGGCGCGGCGCAGCTCGTAGGGGCGCTCGTCGACGACCTCGACGCCGAGCCGGTTGAGGACCGGCAGCACGGCGGAGAGGGAGACCGCGTCGCCCTTGCGGTAGATCTTGAACCGGCGCTCGCCGGGGGCGGCGCCCACCGGCTCGTACAGGCTGAGCGAGAAGTCGTTGTCCTTGTCGTTGCTGAGCCGCTCCAGGTGGACCAGGTCGGCGACGGCGGAGCGCGGGGAGTGGTCCGCCTTGTAGCCCTCGGTGAAGGCGTTGTTGTAGCGGCGCAGCAGCTCGGCGGCGCGCTCCTCGCCGCACTCGGCGTTCAGCGCCTCGGCGAAGCCGTCGGACCAGGAGCGGGTGGCCTCGACCAGGCGGGCCTCGATGCGCTCCTTGTCGGCGTCGGAGAGCTGCGGCAGCTCGGTGCCGGGCTGGACGCGGACGACGAAGTGCAGCCGGGACAGGATCGACTCGGTGTTCCAGGCGGTGAAGTCGACGCTGATGCCGCCCAGTTCCTCCTTGAGGATGTCGATGATCCGCAGCCGGACCCCGGTGGTGTACCGGTCACGGGGCAGGTAGACGAGGGCCGAGTAGTAGCGGCCGTACTCGTCCTGGCGCAGGTAGAGCCGCAGCCGGCGGCGCTCCTGGAGGTAGAGGACGCTGGTGGCGATGGACTGGAGCTCGGCCGGCGGCGTCTGGAACAGCTCGTCGCGCGGGTAGGTCTCCAGGATCTGGGTCAGGTCGCGGCCGTCGTGGCTGTTGGGCGAGAACCCGGCGCGCTCCAGCACCTCGGCGACCTTGCGGCGGATCACCGGGACCCGGCGCACCGACTCGGTGTACGCGGCGGAGGAGAACAGACCGAGGAAGCGGCGCTCCCCGACGACGTTGCCGTCCGCGTCGAACTTCTTGACGCCGATGTAGTCCAGGTACGACGCCCGGTGCACGGTGGCCCGGCTGTTGGCCTTGGTCAGCACCAGCAGCCTGTGCTCGCGGGCCTTGGCGCGGGCGTCGGCCGGGAGGCGCTCGAAGGAGGGGCTGACCGGGTGCTCGTCGTCCTCGGAGTGGTGCGGGTCGGAGCGCAGGATGCCGAGGCCGGTGCCGGGCTTGGCGCTCAGGGAGTCGTCGCCGAGCAGCTCGTACTCGCGGTAGCCGAGGAAGGTGAAGTGGTCGGCGGAGAGCCAGCGCAGCAGCTCGCGGGCCTCCTCCACCTCGGCGGCGGGCAGGTCGGCCGGCTGGGGCTCGTCCCTCAGGCCGTCCGCGATCCGGACCGCGGCGTCACGCATCTTCTCCCAGTCCTCGACGGCCTCGCGCACGTCGGACAGGACGCGCAGCAGGTCGGCGGAGATCTGCTTGAGGTCGGCGCGGTCGGTCTCCCGGTCGGTCTCGACGTGGATCCAGGACTCGACGTGCGCGTCGTGCGGGAGGTCGCCGTGCGGCGTGGTGGTCAGGACCTCGATCAGCTTGCCGGTCAGGTCCCGGCGGACGACGACCTGCGGGTGGATCACGACGTGGATGCCGCGGCCCTGGCGGGTCAGCTCATTGGTCACCGAGTCGACCAGGAAGGGCATGTCGTCGGTGACGACCTCCACGACGGTGTGGCTGCACGTCCACCCGTTCTCCTCCACGGTCGGGGTGTACACCCGCACGTTGGCCGTGCCCTGGGGGCGGGTCTCGGCGAGCCGGTAGTGGGAGACCGCGGCACCGAAGACGTCGACCGGGTCGCGGTCGGCGAGGTCTTCCGGTGCGGTGTGCAGGTAGTAGCGCTGGAGGAACGCGAGCACGGCTTCGCCGTCCGGGGTGCCGGGCGTGCCCTCGCTCGTGGTCCCGGTCGGTAGGTGCCCCCCGACCGGGCTGTTCTCAGCTACCCGAGCGGCCCGATCGAGCAGCTCGGCCTTGGCTTCGTCCAGCTTGGTCTGCATTGTCCTCTGGCTCCTGTCGCGCGCCGTTGCGTGACGTAGAAGGAAGTACGGTTTCTTCCCCTCCGGTATGACGCCACGGCCCGAGGTGTCCGGTCCGTTCCGACGCTATGCCGCGAGGTGAGATGGGCGGAGGGGTTTCGGCCATTGTCGACAGACTTGTCGGAAGCGACGCTGCTCTCCACACCGTCGTGCCGGGGGCCGTGCCCGGTGTCCGGGGGGCTGCGGCGCCCCCGTCCCGCCCGAGAGGACCAGCGACCGCCGCCCGGGCACGGAGGTCGTCCGTGCGGTCCGGGCGCAGGGCAGGGACAGTGGCGTCCCCGCGAGATATCGCGCTGATCACGCCACAAGGCTATCGCCCCCGACGGGGGCCCCGTCATGAGCCGTATGTGTACAAAACCGGGGGGTGAAGTTTGACGTTCTGCACAGCGGCGTCGCGGGACCCGGTGGCGTATCCGGGACGCTCCGGACAACGCTCCAGACACCCCTCGGCCCCCGCCCCCACCCGCCGGTCCGCGCGGGCGTCCGGCGGTCCGCCTGCCGGCGGCCCTCCGCTCTACGCGGCTATTCGGCGGGCCTCGGCGACCGCCTCGGCGAGGCTGTCCACCACCAAGGCGCCGGTGCCGCGCAGGCTCTCGGGGCCGTGCGAGCCGCCCGTGTAGAGCACGGCACGCGCGCCGACGTGGTGGGCGGCCAGCGCGTCGTCGGCCGCGTCACCGATGACCACGGTCCGCTCGGGGTCGACCAGGGTGTTCAGCGCCTCGAGGTGGCGGACCATGTGCTCGGCCTTGCTGCCGCCGGAGGGGCCGGTGCGCCCGTCCACGCGCAGGAAGTGCGGCTCGATGCCGAAGCCGCGCACCAGCGGGACCAGGTCCTCGTGCCCGTACATGCTCAGCAGGGACTGGCTGTGGCCGGCCGCTCCCCAGTCGGCCAGCAGCTCCGCCGCGCCCTCGGTGAGCCCGCAGCGGGTGCGGTGCTCGGTGTAGTGCCGGTGGAAGGCGCCGTCCATGACCTCCCACTCGGGGCCGCTCGGCATCCGGCCGATCAGGCGCTCGTAGAACTTCGGGACGGGGACGCAGTACAGCGCGCGGTACCGCTCGAGCGTGATCGGCTCCAGGCCCAGCTCGGCGAAGGCCGCGTTGGTCGCCCCGATGATCGCGTCGTTGTCGTGGAACAGGGTGCCGTTCCAGTCCCAGACGATGTGCGCGCTTGTCTGATTCCCCATGGCGAAAACGGTACCGGGCGCCAGTGACAACGCGGAGGGGCGAGTGGACCGCCGCAGGTCAGGCGGGTGCGGGCAGGGGAACGCACCGGGCCGGAGGGCGGCGGCGGCTCAGCGGGGCGCGAGCAGTCCGGGGATCTCCTGCGTGGCGAACCACAGCAGCTCGTGGTCCTCGGCACCGTCCACGGCGGCCCGCGCGGCGTCGTCCCCGTCCTCGGCCGCCTCGACCGCCCGCGCCGCGACGATGACGTCCGCCTCGGCGTCGTCGGCGTCGGCGTGCACGGCCGCCGCCTTGGCGAGCGGTGCCGACGCGGCGACGGTCACCTCGCCGAGCCCCTCCGGGTCCGGGGCGACGGCGCGGTCCGGTACGTCGACCGCGACGACGATCCGGCGCGGAGCCGCCTCGGGGTCGGCCGCGAGCAGCCGCAGCGAGGCGTTCGCCGCCTCGCCGAGCGCCGCGTACTCCAGCTCCTCCAGGTCCTCCGTGCCGCACCACTCGCGCAGCGCGGGCGTCACGGCGTAGGCGGCGAACGGGTCCGCCGCCAGCACACCCGTCTCGTGGGCCTTGGCGAGGCCGGGGAGGGTCAGGGGTACGTAGACGCGCATGCGGGCCGCTCTTTCCTGGTCAAAGGCTTCGGTGTGGCCCCCTGGGGAGACCCGCGAGGCGTCTCCCGGAGGGCCTCCAGAATACGTGCGGCCGTCCCCTTTCGAGTCCCCGCCCGACCCCCGGACGGCGTCCACCCGGCGCCCCGCACCTCACCCCGCCGCTCACGCGGCCACAAGGTTTCCGGGCCCCGCCGTCACCCGGATAAGTGAAGCCCGCGTGGCCCGCGACACCGGTCCGACGTCCTTGCCGGGCCCGCCCCCGCCCCCGTACAAGATCCCCACCACTTGAGTTACCGCCCGGTATCAGCCGGGCCGGCCGAACGGGGAATTCCATGAACAAGGTCATGAGCCGCAAGCCACAGCCCCGACCCCACCACCGCCCACCGACCCGCCACGACACCCGCCGCCCCGGCGCCGCCCCGAGCCGCACCCCGGTCAGGGGCCGCACCGCCGCGGCGCACCCTCGGCCCACGGACCTGTTCGCGGACCGCCTGCTGGCCGTACTGAGCGGCGAGCGCCCGGTCCACTGGATGCTCCGCCACACCGCGGGCCCCGCCTACGACGACCTCGTACGCCTCGCCGAACGCGCCCCGCTGCGCACCCGGGGCAACCGCCCGACCGTCCGCGACCTCGGCTGGTTCGTCCCCCGGGACGGCGCCCTGGAGGTCTTCGCCCGCATCTGCGACGGCGACCGCCTGCGCGCCCTCGCCTTCCGCCTGGAACAGTCCCACGACCTCCGCTGGCGCTGCACAGCGGTGGAGCTGGCTGCTCCACCGGCCCGCCGACCCACGGGGCCCTGAGGGGCGCCTGAGGGCTCTCAGGGGCTGTCCACCGGCCGCGGGTGCGTGCCCCGGACACGACTCGGGGCCGGAACCCCCCACTGGGAGGAACCGGCCCCGACTCACCGCTCAACCGCGTCGGTACTACTTCTTGCGGCGTCGGCCACCCTTGGCCTGCCGGCGGCGCTCCGCGCGGGTCAGACCGTCGGACTCGGACTCGTAGCGCACCGGCTCGTCGTCCTCCAGGTCGCGCTCCACGATGCCGCCCTCGCCGTCCACGGTGGGCGCGGAGAAGTGGAGCTCGCGGCGCTGCGGCACGTCCAGGCCCTTGGCCCGGATCTCCGGACGCGCCCCGGCGGGCACCTGCGCGGGCACGCTGTCCTGGATGCCCTCGCCGACCGGCTGGGCCTCGACCGGGACCTCCTCGACCTGCTGCTCGACCTGGACCTCCAGGTTGAACAGGTAGCCGACGGACTCCTCCTTGATGCCCTCCATCATGGCGGTGAACATGTCGAAGCCCTCGCGCTGGTACTCCACCAGCGGGTCCTTCTGCGCCATCGCGCGCAGGCCGATGCCCTCCTGGAGGTAGTCCATCTCGTAGAGGTGCTCGCGCCACTTGCGGTCCAGCACCGACAGCACGACGCGGCGCTCCAGCTCACGCATGATCTCGGAGCCGAGCTGCGTCTCGCGCTCCGCGTACTGCTCGTAGATGTCGTCCTTGATGGACTCGGAGATGAACTCAGCGGTCAGACCGGCCCGGTCGCCCGCGGCCTCCTCCAGCTCCTCGATGGTGACCTTCACCGGGTAGAGCTGCCGGAAGGCGCCCCACAGCCGGTCCAGGTCCCAGTCCTCGGGGAAGCCGTCGGCGGTCTCGGCGGCGATGTACGCGTCGATCGTGTCGTTCATGAAGTGCTGGATCTGCTCCTGCAGGTCCTCGCCCTCCAGGACGCGGCGGCGCTCGCCGTAGATGACCTCGCGCTGCCGGTTGAGCACCTCGTCGTACTTCAGGACGTTCTTACGCGTCTCGAAGTTCTGCGTCTCGACCTGCGACTGCGCCGAGGCGATCGCGCGGGTGACCATCTTGTTCTCGATCGGCACGTCGTCGGGGACGTTGGCCATCGCCATCACGCGCTCGACCATCTGCGCCTTGAACAGGCGCATCAGGTCGTCACCGAGGGAGAGGTAGAACCGGGACTCGCCGGGGTCGCCCTGACGGCCGGAACGGCCTCGGAGCTGGTTGTCGATACGGCGCGACTCGTGCCGCTCGGTACCGAGGACGTAGAGGCCGCCGCTGAGCTCGACCTCCTCCTTCTCGGCCTTGACCGCCTGCTCGGCCCTGGCCAGGGCGGCGGGCAGCGCGGCCGCCCACTCCTCGATGTGCTCCTCGGGGTCGAGGCCGTGCTGGCGCAGCTCCGCCTCGGCGAGGTCCTCGGGGTTGCCGCCGAGCTTGATGTCCGTACCGCGGCCGGCCATGTTGGTGGCCACCGTCACGGCGCCCTTGCGGCCCGCCTGCGCGACGATCGACGCCTCACGCTCGTGGTGCTTGGCGTTCAGCACCTCGTGCTGGATGCCGCGCTTGCTGAGCTGCTGGGAGAGGTACTCCGACTTCTCCACCGAGGTGGTGCCGACCAGGATCGGCTGGCCCTTCTCGTGCTTCTCGGCGATGTCGTCGACGACCGCCTCGAACTTGGCGACCTCGGTGCGGTAGATCAGGTCCGACTGGTCCTTGCGGACCATCGGCCGGTTGGTCGGGATCGGGACGACGCCGAGCTTGTAGATCTGGTGGAACTCGGCGGCCTCGGTCATCGCCGTACCGGTCATGCCGGACAGGCCCGGCACTTCCTTGCCGCCGTGGTCGTGACGCTTGTAGAGGCGGAAGAAGTTCTGGAGGGTGATCGTGGCGAGCGTCTGGTTCTCGTCCTTGATGTCCACCCCTTCCTTCGCCTCGATCGCCTGGTGCATGCCCTCGTTGTAGCGGCGGCCGGCGAGGATACGGCCGGTGTGCTCGTCGACGATCATGACTTCGCCGTCCATGACGACGTAGTCCTTGTCCTTCTTGAACAACTCCTTGGCCTTGATGGCGTTGTTCAGGTAGCCGACCAGCGGGGTGTTCACCGACTCGTAGAGGTTCTCGATGCCCAGCCAGTCCTCGACCTTGGCGACACCGGTCTCGTGGATGGCGACGGTGCGCTTCTTCTCGTCGACCTCGTAGTCGCCGGTCTCCTCGACGCCCTTGAGGGGGTTACCCGCCTCGCCCCTCTTGAGGCGGGTGACCAGCTTGGCGAAGTCGCCGTACCACTTGGTGGCCTGGTCGGCGGGGCCGGAGATGATCAGCGGCGTACGGGCCTCGTCGACGAGGATGGAGTCCACCTCGTCGACGATGGCGAAGTTGTGGCCGCGCTGCACCAGCTCGTCCGACGCCCACGCCATGTTGTCGCGCAGGTAGTCGAAGCCGAACTCGTTGTTCGTGCCGTAGGTGATGTCGCACGCGTACTGGTCGCGGCGCTCGGCCGGCGTCATGTTGGCCAGGATGCAGCCGACTTCCAGGCCGAGGAACTTGTGGACGCGGCCCATCATCTCGGAGTCGCGTTCGGCCAGGTAGTCGTTGACCGTGATCAGGTGGACGCCGTCACCGGAGAGGGCGTTCAGATACGCGGGCAGGGTGCCGACGAGGGTCTTGCCCTCACCGGTCTTCATCTCGGCCACGTAACCGAGGTGGAGCGCGGCGCCGCCCATGATCTGCACGTCGTAGTGACGCTGGCCGAGGACGCGCTTGGCGGCCTCGCGGACGGTGGCGAACGCCTCGGGGAGCAGATCGTCCAGGCTCTCGCCGTCCGCGTACCGCTGCTTGTACTCCTCGGTGAGGGCCCGCAGCTCGGCGTCGGAGAGGTCGACGAAGTCCTCTTCGATGGAGTTGACCTGGTCCGCGATGCGGTGCAGCTTGCGCAGGATCTTGCCTTCGCCTGCACGCATGATCTTCGAGAGGACGGACACGGGGGGTGGTCTCCTTGCCGGTCGGGCCTGGGACGGTCGGTTTCCATGTGACTTGATTGAGCAACGGCCATCGTATGCGAGGACCCCGCCGCGCCGGGAGGCCCGGCGGCGCAGTGGTCCCTCCACTCCGAACAACGTCCGGGGGCCACGGATGGTGCCGCGCCACGCCGAGGATTTGGGCGAATGGTGATACGCCGCTCACGCGGGGCGAAACCGCTGGCGCGGCACGTCCCTGCCCGAGCAGACTCGACGGATGGACCCCGTCGAGCTGACCACCGAACGCCTCCTGCTGCGCCCCGTTTGCCCGGACGACACCGAGGCGGTGCTCGCGGCGGCCCAGGACCCCGCCATCCAGCGCTGGATCTCCTCCTTCCCCTCGCCCTACCTGCGCGAGCACGCCGAGACGTTCGTCGGCCGAACGGCCCCCGAAGGCTGGGCGGACGACTCGATGTACACCTTCGGCGCCTTCCTGCCCACGGGGGAACTGGCGGGCATGCTCAGCCTCGTGATGCGCGGCCCCGGCCACGGTGAACTCGGCTACTGGGCGGCCAGGGAGCACCGCGGCCGGGGATACGTCACCGAGGCCGCGTCGGCCGTCGCCCGCTGGGCCTTCACCGCGCTCTCGGTCGACCGGCTCGAATGGCGCGCCGAGGTCGGCAACGGCGCCTCCCGCGCGGTGGCCGAACGGCTCGGTTTCACCGTCGAGGGCGTCCTGCGCGCGGGCGTGGGCAGCAGGGGGGTGCGGCGGGACTCCTGGGTGGGTTCGCTGCTCCCCTCGGACCTCGGGCTGCGGTCGTCGCTGCCGTATCTGCCCGCCGGCACCCGGTCCTCGGGGGCGAAAGCGCAGGTCGGCGGGGGATGTCAGTGGCACCCTCTATCGTCCCCGTCATGACGACCCTGCCGCGCCCCGCTCTCACCCTCACCGCGGACGACGCCCGCCGCATCGCCCTGCGGGCCCAGGGCTTCCTCGGAGCGCCCGACCGCCGCTCCGGTGCGCGCGGGGTGCTCAGGGCGCTCGGCGCGGTCCAGCTCGACACCATCTCGGTGCTGGCCCGCTCCCACGAGCTGATCCCGTACGCGCGCCTGGGCGCGGTCGGCCGCAAGTCCGTGGAGTCGGCCTACTGGCACACCCCGTCCTCCGGCGCGCCCCACGCCTTCGAGTACTGGTCGCACGCGGCGTGCATCCTCCCCGTCGAGGAATGGCCGCACTTCGCGTTCCGCCGCCGCGCCTACCGCGACCGCCCGCACTGGAACCACCAGCTCCCCGAGGGCGTTTACGACCAGGTGATCAAGCAGTTGCGCACCGAAGGCCCCCTCACCGCGACCGAGTTGGGCGGCGCGAAGCGGACCAGCGACTGGTGGGACTGGTCCGGCACCAAGGTCGCCGTGGAGCGCGCGCTGATGTACGGCGAGGTGGTCTGCGTGGAGCGCCGGAGCTGGAAGCGGGTGTACGACCTCGCCGAGCGGGCGATCCCGAAGGAACTGCTGCACGACGACCTGGACGACGCCGAGTGCCTGCGTCGGCTGGTCCGGCTGGCCGGTGAGGCGCTGGGCGTGGGTACGCGCGCGGACATCGCGGACTACCACCGCCTCAAGGGCGAGCAGGTCGACGCGGTGATCGCCGACTCGGGACTGGTGCCGGTCGAGGTCGAGGGCTGGTCCAAGCCCGCCTGGGCGGACCCGGCCGCACTGGCGGCGCCCCCGCGCGGACGGCACCGCACCACGCTGCTCTCCCCGTTCGACTCACTGATCTGGGAACGGGCGCGCACGGAGCGGATCTTCGGCTTCACCCACCGCCTGGAGGCGTACGTCCCCAAGCCGAAGCGGGTGTACGGCTACTTCGCCATGCCGGTGCTGTCCGGCGGCCGGCTGATCGGGCGGGTCGACCCGGCACGCGAGGGCCGCACGCTGGTGGCCAGGCAGGTCACGCTGGACGGCCCGAAGGCAGTGCCGGGCGTGGCCCAGGCACTGGTGGAGGCCGCGTCCTGGGTGGGCTGCACGGATGTCCGCGTGGAGCGCGTCGAGGCCCCCGAACTCCGCGCACCCCTCACGCTGGAGCTGGCCCGCGCCCTCGCCTAGCCACGCGGCTAGCGGATCTCCAGGATCTTCTCGCGCATCGCGTAGACGACCGCCTCCATCCGGGAGTGCAGTTGCAGCTTCTCCAGGATGTTGCGGACGTGGTTCTTCACGGTGTTCTCGGAGATGAACAACTCCTTCGCGATGTCCCGGTTGTTCATCCCGGTGGCGACGAGCTTGAGCACCTCCAGCTCCCGGTCGGTGAGCCGGGGCGCGGGCACGAGGCGCCGCTCGTCCGTGCGCTGGATCATCGACTTGAACTCGGTGAGCAGCTTGGACGCCATGGAGGGGCTGATCTGCGACTGCCCGTCCGCGACCGCGCGGATGGCGGTGGCCACCTCGTCCGTGGAGATCTCCTTGAGGAGGTAACCGGTCGCGCCCGCCTTGATGGCGTCGTAGAGGTCGGCCTCCTCGTCGCTGATCGTCAACATGATGATCTTCGCGCTGGGGGCGACCTCCTTGATGGAGGTGCACGCCTCGATCCCGCCCCGTCTGGGCATCCGCACGTCCATCAGCACGATGTCGGGCAGCAGGTCGGCCGCCTTGTCCACCGCTTCGGCGCCGTCGCCCGCCTCGCCGACGACCTGGATGTCCTCCTCGGCCGCGAGCACGATCTCCAGACCGCGGCGGAAGAGCGCGTGGTCGTCCACCACCAGCACCCGGATCGGCTCGTCGCGTGGAGAGTCCAGGTCCGGCTCCATGCCGATGACGCCGTCGTCGGCGCCCGCGTCGCGCATCGGTCCGAAGGTGTCCGCCATCGTTCCTCCCCCTGAAGGCTGTGGCCCGTGATCTCGTGCCATGCCAACCCAAGGCAGCGGCCCACCGGTTGGGCCGGTGCGGTCATGATTTCATGCTCCGGCGCCCGAAGGGTGACACACAGGGGGCGAACTGGTCGCACACCGGTGCCCCTGGGGGCGCACACCCGCCCCAGGGGCACCTGCTCCGCTCCCGCCGGGCAGGTCAGCCGCCCAGCGTGTCACCCGCCGCGGGCGGCTGCGCCTGAGCCACCATCGGGTCGGTGTTCAGATGGATGACGCCGTAGTCGTAGGCGTGTCGCCGGTAGACGACGCTCGGCTCCTTGGTCTCGGAGTCGACGAACAAGTAGAAGTCGTGGCCGACCAGTTCCATCTCGTAGAGGGCCTGGTCGAGGCTCATCGGGGAGGCGACGTGGGTCTTCTCGCGGACGACCAGCGGGCCGTCGCCCTTGACCTCCAGCGAGCCGATCTTCCTGGTGGGCACTCCGTCGGACTCGGCGGTCGGGACGGGCTCACCGTCGGGGTAGAGCGTCGCCACACCGGGGACGACATCGGGGACTTCCGCGGCCGGGGTGCGTCGTGCGCCCCGGCGCACGACCCGCTTGTCGTGCTGCTTGCGCAGCCGGGCGTCCAACTTCTCCGCGGCCATGTCGAGGGCCGCGTACGGGTCGCTGGCCGATGCCTCCGCCCGGATCACCGGACCGCGGGAGCGGAGCGTGATCTCCACTCGGTCACAGCGGTCGGCCTGTCGGGGGTTGGGCTCCTTGGACACCTCGACGTCGAGGCTCATCACCTTGCCGTCGAGCCTCTGGATCTTCTCCAGCTTCAGCTTCTCGGCCACGTGCTTGCGGAACCGCTCAGGTACTTCGGTCTTGCGGCCCTTGACGACGATGTCCACGCAGAACTCCGTTCCCGGATCGCTCACGCCGACGGCGGAGCGTCTCCCTTTCGCACCAGGTCCCGGTGAGTCCCGGAACCTCGGACTCGGTGACTTCCACCTCCTCCTCCCCCATGGGCGAGATCTCCATCCCCGTCGCGTGGGTGTTTGCGAAAAACCCACGGCGCGGCAATCGGATATGAGAGGTGTGGCCTGGGCCTTTCCTCACAACCGAACATATCTCGCCCGGACGGATGTCGTCACCCTCTACTGAGGCGTACCTCCGTTCAGGTGAATTACCCCTCTTCCTACCTGCAACGACGCAAGTTCTCGGCCGGTTCCCTGTTTATTCGAAGGAATCACGGGGCGCGGCGATCACCGCTGCCCGGACGGCTTCTCCGATGATGTTCACCGGCCCCTTTTCCGATGCCCCAGGCACCGACTTTCCTCTCTGTGATCGCGGCCCGATCCGTCGTTCCTCCCTACCTTCCCGAGTTGCGGCGCGATACACAGCCCCCCGCGCTTCGTGGCGTGTTCCGGTTGCGGCGCACAGGGCGCGCGCCGCTTCGGCCAGGCTCGCGCCGGTGGTGATCACGTCGTCGACCAGCACCACCCGGCCGCCGGTGAGCAGGCGCGCGCCGCCCGCCCGCACCTCCAGCGCGCCCGCGAGGTTCTCCCGGCGCTGCCGCGCGTCCAGCCCCGCCTGGTCCACCACCGGCCGCCGCTGCCGCAGCACGGCGGCCACCCGCGCCGGGGTGCCGGTGCGCCGCAGCCGCCCGGCCGCCACGAGCGCCGTCCGCCGCACCGGATCGTGCCCGCGCCGCCGCACGGCCCAGCGGGCGGAGGGTATGGGTACGAGGATCACCGGCCCGGCGGCCGACTCCGCCGTGGACCGACCGGGTTCCGGTCCGAGCCCGGCGCGCACCGCTCCCGCCAGGGCGGCGCCCAGCGCCCCGGTTAGTGCCAGCGCACCCCGTTCCTTGTGCGCGAGGAGGAGTGCCCGTACCTCCCGCGCGTACGGAGCGGCGGCGTGCACCACCGGCAGCCCCGGCGGCTCGGGCACCGGCCGCACCCGGCGCGGTGCCGCGCACTCCAGCAGCGCCCGGCACCGTGCGCACAGCACCGCCGGTGGTGACCCGCAACCGCCGCACTCGGCCGGCAGCGCAAGGTCGGTGAGGTCCTGCCACCATCCCCGCATGCCCACCACTGTGCCGAGCCCCAAGCGGACCGGCCACCCCTGTGGACAACGCCCCTGTGGACAACCCCGGCCGGCACCCGACACAGCTCACCCGCACGAGTGACCACGGCCAGGAAACCGCAGCCCGGACGGAGCGGGCGGCCCTACCCCGGATAGACCGGCGCCGTGCCGTCCTTGTCCAGCTTCTGCCACTGCGCCCCGGACGGCAGCCGGACGATCCCGTCCTCCGAGTAGGCGACCAGCGGCACCCGCTCGTCCTCGGCGGCGGCGATCGCCTTCACCCGGGAGAGCGCGGCCGGTGCCGGACCGTCCAGCACGGAGCCGTCCACCTGCACATAGCGCATCTGGTGCACACCGCCCTGCTCGCGGCCGACCACGACGAGGCGGCTGTCACCGGCCCAGGACATCGCGGTGACCAGCTCCATGTCGGGCGCGGCCGGACGCGGATCGACGACGGCGGGCGCCTCGGCCGAACCGTCCACGCTCCCGTCGTCCCCGCCGTCCTGGGCGCTCGCGCTGTCGCCGCCCTCGATCCTGCCGATGAGCAGGGACTGCTTGCCGTCCTTGGCCTCCGCGACCAGCGCGACGCGAGCCCCGTCGGCGGCCACCCGGACGTCCCGGATCGGGCCCGGCAGCTCCGGCAGCGTCACCGCCACCGGCTTGCCGGTGCCCTGCGGGACGACGTACAGCCGGGGCCGGGCCGGGTTCAGGTCGGCCACCCACAGGTCGCCCCGGGCGTCCCAGGCGGGCCGGGTGAGCCGGGTGTCCTCGGTGGGGCCCTGACTGGTCAGCACGGCCGGCTCCGGCGGAGCGGCCGCGGCCAGCGGGGTCACGTACAGCGACCTGCCGTCCGCGCCGACGCCGGCCGCCGTGTGCTCGTCCCGCGAGACGGCGACCGACCTGAGCTGCCTCGTGCCCGCGCCGAACACGCCCGGCACCGGGATGCCGCCGGTGCCGGTGCCCGAGGCGGGCGTCCGTATCAGCCGGTGCTTGCCGTCCAGGAAGTAGAGGTTGTCCGGGCTCTGGGCCGAGGCGCGCCAGGCGACGGAGCCCGCGCGGCTCGCGGACAGGTCGCACAGCTCGTCCCCGCCGGGCCCGCGCAGGTCGACCGACTCCAGGGTCGGCGCCAGGTTCCGCAGCGTGAACAGCAACTGGGTCGCCATCTCCGTGCACCGGGCCGGGCCGACGCGGGCGGCCTTGGCGTTCAACGGCACCGTGAGCCGGTTCTCGTCGTCCGGGGTCAGCCCGGTCGTGCCCTTCTTCAGCGCCGTACCGGTCGGGAAGCTGGACCTGACCACCGGGCCGAGCCAGTTGGTGGGACCGCTCAGCAGCGACCGCACGAGCTGGGTCATCGGGTCGACCTTGCTGCGCACGAACACCGGGTCGGCGACCGCCACGGGGTCCCCGGTCGTCCAGGCCTTGGTGCGCGTGGCGAAGTAGTACTTGTCGACGGACGTGTAGTTGCGCTGGAAGTCCGACTTTCCCATCACGACACCCTCGGGCGGCGCGTCGATGCGCCACTGCCCGCTCTTGGCGTCCTGCGCCAGATGCACCTTGGCCCGGTAGTCGCCGCTCGCCGGCGTGTACGCCTGCTGTCCGTCCACCGTGGCCACCCGGCTGCCCGTCAGGACATAGGTGCGGCCGCTGTTCGGCTCCCTGCCGGTCGGCGGGGTCTCGGCCCTGATGCCGGGCCCGTCCGCGAGGACGGTGGCCGACCGCTCCGGCCGCCAGGCGCGCGCGGCCTGGGCGGTGAGGTACTTGCGCGCCGTGTCGTAGTGCGGATCGTCGCTGGTCAGCGCTTCGAGGAAGCCCTGCATGATCTCGGTGTCCGAAGCGTTCTCCGCGGGCGGCACGGCGAACACCCGTACCCCGGTGTCCTGGCGGGGCGTGGACTCCACGTTGCGCAGATCCCCGCTGTCGGGCATCGAGGCGCATCCGCCGAGAAGTACGGCCCCGCAGACCGCGTATGTCACCGCGCGCCCCGGCGTGCGCCGGGCGCCCCCCTCGCGGTCAGCGACCACGGAAAGCCTCCCCTGCCTCGGTCGTGTCCTGCCCGTCCGGAGCCGGGCGACCCGCCGTTCGCGGGTCGGGCACCTGAGTGCCGGTCCTGTCGTCGGGCCGCCGTCCACCGCTCGCGGGCCGCGGTACGACACGCGTGCCGTTGCCGTTGCCGGGCAGTGCCGTCGGATCGACGGCGGGCGTGGCGGCGTTCTGGCGCGGCGGGAGCGGGGACGCGTTGCCACCGTTCGGCTGCACCGGGACCGTCGCCAGCTTCTCCGCTCCCCCACGCGGTGTGCCGCCGTCGTCCAGGCCCCGGTTGCGGCGCGAGTCCTTGGGCTCCAGCGGTATCGGCGAGCCCCGCAGCGGCTCGTCGGCGGTACGCGGCAGCGTCAGCCGGAACTGCGAGCCGCCGCCCGGCTCGCCCCATGCCTGGAGCCAGCCGCCGTGCAGCCGGGCGTCCTCCAGCGCGATCGACAGCCCGAGCCCGGTACCGCCGGTGGTACGCGCGCGTGCCGGGTCGGCCCGCCAGAAGCGGCTGAAGACGCGGGTGGCCTCGCCGGGCTTGAGCCCGACGCCGTAGTCCCGCACCGCGACGGCGACGGCGCCGCCCGCGCTGGCGAGCTTGACCACCACGTCCTTGCCGTCGCCGTGCTCGACGGCGTTGACGACGAGGTTGCGCAGCACCCGCTCCACCCGCCGGGCGTCAGCCTCGGCGACGACGGGCTGCAGGTCGCCGACGACGCGGATACGGCTGCCCTTGCGCTCGGCGAGCGGCAGCGCGCCGCCGACGACCCGCCGTACGACCTCCCTGAGGTCGATCGGCTCGGCCTCCAGCGCGGCCGCGCCCGCGTCGAACCGGCTGATCTCCAGCAGGTCGGCGAGGAGCGACTCGAACCGGTCGAGCTGGTCCGCGAGGAGTTCGGCGGACCGCGCGGTCATCGGGTCGAAGTCCTCACGGGCCTCGTGGATGACGTCGGCGGCCATGCGGACGGTGGTCAGCGGGGTGCGCAGCTCGTGCGAGACGTCGGAGACGAACCGGCGCTGCATCCGCGACAGGTCCTCGAGCTGCTGGATCTTGAGCTGGAGGTTCTGCGCCATCTTGTTGAAGGCTTCGCCGAGGCGCGCGATGTCGTCCTCGCCGGTGACCTTCATCCGCTCCTGGAGCCGCCCCGCGGACAGCCGCTCGGCGATCCCGGCCGCCATCCGCACCGGCGTGACGACCTGCCGCACCACGAGCCAGGCGATGGCCCCGAGCAGTACGACGACGAAGAGGCCGGCGGTCGCCAGGGTGCCCTTGACCAGGCTCAGCGACTTCTCCTCCTGCGTGAGCGGGAAGAGGTAGTACAGCTCGTAGGGGTGGCCGTTGGGGTCGTTGACCTGCTTGCCGATGACCAGCGCGGGCTGGGATTCCTTGCGGTTGCTGTAGACGATGCGGGTGTAACTCTGCGCGGCCGCGGTGCTCGTGCTGCTGTTGACCCGGTCGCGCAGGGTCGCGGGCACGCTCTCGGTCGGGCTGACATACCCGGAACCACGCGGGCTGCGGCCGCCGCCGCTGTCGTCGCCGACGGGCAGGGTGACCACGTCGAAGGCGCCCGAACCGCCGCTGGACAGCGACTCCACGAGGTCGCTCATCCACTGGATGACGTTCTGGGACTGCTGTCCGTCGGTGCCGTTGCCGCCCGTGGTGCCGTGGGTGGCGGCCGCGGTCTCGTCGGCGCTCTGCCTGGCCACGGCGAACCCGCCGGTGGCCTGGCTCTGCGACGCCTTCACCTTCGCGTCCAGCAGGCCGTTGCGGACCTGGCCGATGACGACGAAGCCGAGCAGCAGGACGACGCCGAGCGACATGAGCAGGGTGGTGGCGACGACCCTGAGCTGGATGTTGCGCCGCCACAGCCGCATGACGGGCAGCAGCGGACGGCGTACCCAGCGGATGAACAGCCGGACCACCGGGCTGCCCTGGACGCCGCCCCTCAGCAGGGCGGCCGTGAACAGGCGGCCCCGGCGCGGACCACCCGCACCGCGACCGGACGCGCGTCCCGGACCGGCGCCGGGCCGGCCGGGAGCCGAAGCGGCGCTGTCCCCGGACACGTCAGCTCGGTCCGGCCTTGTAGCCCACGCCCCGGACGGTCACCACGATCTCCGGCCGCTCCGGGTCCTTCTCGACCTTGGAACGCAGCCGCTGCACATGCACGTTGACCAGCCGGGTGTCGGCGGCGTGCCGGTAGCCCCAGACCTGCTCCAGCAGCACCTCGCGGGTGAACACCTGCCACGGCTTGCGCGCGAGCGCGACCAGCAGGTCGAACTCGAGCGGGGTCAGCGCGATCGACTGCCCGCTCCGCTTCACGGAGTGCCCGGCCACGTCGATCACCAGGTCACCGATGGTGAGCTGCTCAGGCGCCGGCTCCTCCGACCTCCGCAGCCGCGCCCGGATACGGGCCACCAGCTCCTTCGGCTTGAACGGCTTCACGATGTAGTCGTCAGCGCCCGACTCCAGGCCCACGACGACATCGACCGTGTCGCTCTTGGCGGTCAGCATCACGATGGGCACACCGGACTCCGCCCTGATCAGGCGGCAGACCTCGATGCCGTCCCGTCCGGGCAGCATCAGGTCAAGCAGCACCAGATCGGGCTTGGCCTCCCGGAAAGCGGCCAGCGCCTTGTCCCCGTCGGCAACGAAAGACGGCTCAAAACCTTCACCACGCAGCACGATGCCCAACATCTCGGCCAGTGCTGTGTCGTCGTCGACGACAAGGACTCGTCCCTTCATAAACGACATCATCCCATTCTCATAACGACGACAGAGCCGCAGGTGAGGCACGTCACTGGCCTGTGACGATAGTCGTACCGAGCGGTCACTGTCTGCCCCTGTCCGTGGACGTTGATGTCAGGGGCGGATGTCAGCACTGTGCAGGCTGGCTGCTGGCTGCTGGCTGCTGGCTGCTGGCTGCTGGCTGCTGGCTGCTGGCTGCTGGCTGCTGGCTGCTGGCTGCTGCAACGAGGACACCGTCAGCAGGCGCTGCCACTGCCGCTCAGTCCTGGACCTTCAAGCGCGGCGCAGGAGAGGCCACAACACACGTACGGCCCGACGCAAGGTCGGACCGTACTAATGGTTCGGGGTGACTCAGCAGGTCACGAGGAGAGCGTCGTCCGAAACGCGCCCAGCATCGACCGCCATGATCAGATCACCGAGTGTGGAGTCTGGCGTCAGCCCTGATTCGCTGAGTGAGTGCCACTCGTCGTCCGGCTCATCACCCTCGCAACCATGAGCGATGGGCATTTCGCGGATCAACTTCCCACCGAGCATGTCATCCGCCAGGCTCGTGATGATCGAGGCAACCTCACCAGTGACAAGCTGGTCAGACAGCCAACGGAGAGTGTCACCAGGAACCGCGCAGATGAAGAGTCGCTCACCTGTAGAGATGCTAGGACCGGACATGATCCTCGTCCGTTGAGCAGGATCGTTGAGTACGCCAGCTAGGCGCATTGCTGCCTCAATGCGATCAAACTCAACCTCGTCATTCGCGATCCGAATGAAGCACGCGTGTTCACCACCAGGGTCGACGGCGTACTTCTGACGGTGGACGATCACCTTGGCGCCCTCAGGGACTCCCCCGAAGGCCAAGATGTCGTCAAGGTCATCGCGCAGTTCCTTGTACGACTCTCGCCCGCCAGCCAGCTCCGGGAGCTGTGGACTCGTGACACCCCATCCGTACTGACCGTAGTCAGTCAGCAAGACGTGAACGACTTCGTCAGCCATTACCAACCGCCTTCCTGGCCTCTTGCAGCGACAAGCCTGCCTGCTGCATCAATACGTTCCGGACCTCGATAGGTGCAAGTTCTCTCTTGTGGAACGCCCAGCGGATTCGCGGCCGACTCTCCGCCTCCAGCCAAGTGTGACTCCCCTTGCCACTATCTGGCACCTCCCGGTAACCAAGCCTCTCCAAGATCTTCAGCAGCTTGCCTGCTGGCATGGCCGGGAAGCCCGGTACTGGACTCAACGAGACCTCCGCTTCGAGGTGAGCCTCTACACACTACCCATCCGGACTGATCACTACATAGCAATAGCTGAGGAGCCCTGTGATCTCAGCCTCAACCAGCCAACTAGCATCACCCACCCGGCTCCCGTCCCGTACGCCGTCGACCCACACACCGTGGAGTGGGCGTGGTTCATGGCGTCCAGGTGGAGCGCGCCACCGTACGAACGACCTGGACGCCATGGGCCGCGTCTGCTCGGCTCTGCCTGGGTCGATGGCGTACGGGACGGGAGCACCCCACGCACACCACTACGGACCCGCGGGCGGCATCGGTGCCCCCTCCCCCCGGTGCCGGCCGATCCCCCCGCCGGAGGCATCGCCTTGACCGTGACCCGCCCTATGCGGTGATCGACTCATGACCTCCGGCCCCTTCACGCGTGGGCGCGCGTCGGCGCAGCGCGGGCAGAGCGGGCCGAAGGCAGGAGCGCCGCCCGCAGCGGAGCCGGGAGCGCGCCCGGCGGAGCGGAGCGCAGCCGGGGCTTGATGAGGTAGAGAAACCTGTAACAACTCGTGGCTGGTCCCGGTCTGGGCAGGGGTGCCGCCTCCGTGGTCGCCTGGTGGTCAGGGCAGGCACGCGCAAGGGGGCAGGGGGCAGTCGTTGCCGGATGACTTGGCACGGAACCGGCCGGGCGATGCGGTGCGCCGCAAGATCCGGGAGCTACAGCCAAACCCCGTACTGAGACTGATCGACCGATGGCGACCCCACACGGACGTCTATAGCTGGGCTTCCGGTCTCAGGGGCGAGCAGCTCACCGCCAGACGGCTCCGGAGGCTTCGTAGCCACGGCTGGCTCACCTTACACGCCGTTCAGTGGGCCACTGGGACGGACATCGACCACATAGCCATCGGTCCCGCCGGCGTCTTCGCCATCAACTCCAAGCGGCACCCGGGCAAGACCCTCTGGTACGGAGACCGAGCAATCACCGTGAA
The DNA here is from genome assembly GCF_022846655.1 of Streptomyces seoulensis. Taxonomy (NCBI): domain Bacteria; kingdom Bacillati; phylum Actinomycetota; class Actinomycetes; order Kitasatosporales; family Streptomycetaceae; genus Streptomyces; species Streptomyces seoulensis. The sequence continues at coordinate 784,602 of NZ_AP025667.1, read as the reverse complement.
CGGCGCCCCCACCCGCCACATCGCCGCCAGCCAGTCCGAGGCCCGCAGAGTCTCCCGCGCCCTGTCCACACCCTGTGGATTCGAGGTGTCCGTACGCCCCGTGATCTCCGTCGTGGACGCGGCAAAGCTGACCGTCAAGAGCGCCAACCCGCCGGTCCTCGTCTTGGAGGTCGAGCACCTAGACCGGGTTCTGTCTGGGCTGACACCGACGCTCTCGACCGATCAGGTGGCCCACATCTACGCGGTGGCAAGGCAAGCGCGCACCTGGTCCGGCTGATCACGCGTCGAAGTCGTACTCCAAGATGTACGAAGCGGCGTCGAGAGTCATCTCGTTGATCTCGACGGGGCGCCCCTCATCCGCGAACGCGGTGCGGCAAATCAGGATGGCCGGCGTGCCCGAGGACATGCTCAGCCGGGATGTCTCGTCCTTCGACGGCATGCGGGAGCGGACCTCCTCGCGGAAGTGCACCGGCTTGTATCCGAGTTCGGCAAGCCTGGCGTAGGTGCCGCCCGGCCCCGTGTCTTCCTGGGTGATCGCGGAACCGGCGACCAGCGACATGGGCAGGTAGCTCGTTGCGAGCAGGACGGGCTTGCCATCGAGGACGAAGCGCCGGCGCCTGACGCACACCCGCTCGTCATCACCGAGGTCTAGAACGGCGCTGACGTGATCCGGCGCGACCTCTTCGCACACTGTGACCTGATCGACTTCAAGGGCACGGTTCTCAGTGTCGGCGGACCAGATCGACCGGCCGCTGCCCCACTGCTTCTGGGACAACCGCTGGATGCCTCGACGCCGAAGCGGCCTGAAGTCCCGGACGAAGACGCCGGCACCCTTGCGGGCCTCGACCGCACCCTCGTCACGGAGCACGCTCAGCGCTTGTCGTGCGGTCATGCGGGCCACGCCGTGCGCGGCCATCAGCTCGTTCTCTCCCGGAAGCCGATCACCCGGACCGTACTCGCCCGACTGGATCGCCTCGCGCAGGGAGTCCGCGATCCGCTGGTACTTGGGCCGACGATCGTCGTCGGTGTTCGCCATTCGGGAGTCCTCCTCTCTTCTCTAGACAGCCTAGGCCATGGCTAGGTCACCCGCTCTGTGCGTGTGACCGCGATCCGGCTTCACCAACATCTCTATACATCCTCCTTGACATCTCTAGACAGGCGCCCTCATGCTGAAGATGTCTAGAGAGGCCGCATCGGGCGGCTTCCAAGAGCGAGGGATGGGCCCTATGCCGTCGTTCAAGATCGACCTTTCGACCGCCGTGGTGTTCGTGGCGACCGCGCCGGAGCCCAAGATGGTCAACAAGAAGACCGGGGAGCGGGCCGTGGACCGGGAGACCGGCGCGGACATGTCGACCGTGGGCCTGCTGGTCTCGGACGAGGGTGAGGGCAACCTCTACCAGGTGACCGTCCCGGAAACCGGCTGCCCGGAGGGTCTGGCGCCGGGTACCCCGGTCCGGGTCGTGGGGCTGAAGGCGCGGGACTGGGAGAACGAGTTCAACGGCCAGAAGCGGCACGGCATCTCGTTCCGCGCCGTGGCGATCACCCCGGCGGTCTGACCATGACCGACCTGTCCACGGTCCTGGAGACCACGGGAGCATTAGCGGGGGCCGGCGGTCTCGGCTACGCGAAGGTGTACGCCCCGCGCGTGTACTGGTCGCTGGTCGGGCTGCCGGTCACCTGGGGCCGGTTCTCCTTCACCTACCGCTCCACGATGGACGTGTGCGGGCTGACGGTTCAGCCGTCCCGCCTGCGGGCCTTCCTGGCGCGGAACATCGCCCACACCGAAGTTCAGCCGGTCCCGCCGAAGGTCCGCCACGTCCGGGGCACCTCCACCGGCCTCCGCGTCACCCTCCGCCTCCCCGCCGGCCTGGAACCGGCCGACCTGGTGGCCGCCTCGGAGCGGCTACGCCACGCCTGGGGTGTGCACTCGGTGACCGTCGCGGAGACCAAGCCGGGCCACGTCGAACTCCGGATGACCGGCTACGACGTGCTCCGCCGGGTCCGGATGCCGCGCCGGGCCCGCCCCGAGGGACTGACCGTGCCGGTGGCGCTGCGGGAGGACGGGACCGCGTTCCTGCGGGACTATCGCCAGATCCCGATGGCGCTCACCCTGGGCGCGAACAACTCCGGGAAGTCGGTCTATCAGCGCAACCTGATCAAGGGTCTGGCCAAGCTGCCGGTGGCCCTGGTCGGGATCGACTGCAAGCGCGGGGTGGAGCACTCCGCCTACGCGGCTCGGCTGTCCGCGCTGGCGACCACCCCGGACGACTCCGCCTCCCTGCTGGATGTGCTGGTGGCGGAGATGGAATCCCGGTTCGACCTGCTGAGCCTGCACGGCGTCTCGGACATGTGGGACCTGCCCGCCGGCCTACGCCCCGTCCCGGTCATCGTCCTGGTGGACGAGGTGGCAGAGCTGTTCCTGATCTCCTCCAAGAAGGACGAGGAACGCCGAGAGCGGATCGTCACCGCCCTGATCCGGTTGGCCCAGATGGCGCGTGCCGTCGGGATCTATCTGGAGGTGTGCGGGCAGCGCTTCGGCTCCGAACTCGGACGCGGCGCGACCATGCTCCGTGCCCAGCTCACCGGGCGGGTGGTGCATCGGGTCAACGACAAGCAGACCGCCGAAATGGGTCTGGCGGACGTGGCCCCGGACGCCGTGATGGCCGCCTCCTTCATCCCCGCCGAACGCCCCGGCACCGCCGTGGCCGCCGACTCCTCCGGGGGCTGGACGAAGATCCGCACCCCTCACACCACCCGTATCGAAGCGGCTGCCGTGTGCCGGGAGTTCGCGCACCTCGTGCCCGACTTCCCCAGCCTCGACCCCTACCGGCCCCACGTCCCCGCGAGCGTCCCGCTTCCGGGTCCGTCGCTGGTCAAGCCGTTCCCGGTCACGGACTAGGAGGGGCAGTCATGGCCACGCGCAAGAAGACCCCGCCGAAGCCGACCGCCTGCCCGGACTGCTCCGGCAACGGGGACATCACCGAGACCGTTCGCGTCGGCGCCCGCAAGGGCCGCGCCACCGAGGACCGACAGGCCGCCTTGTGCCTGACCTGCCTAGGCACCGGCGAAGCACCGGACGGGGAGTGATCGCCGTGAACCGCACTCTCCGTCGCCCCGACGCCGTTCTCGTTCAGGCTGTGATCGCTGGGGCTCTGTCCTTCGCTCACCTGCATGATCTGGCCGCCGCTGCCGGTCAGTCGGGCTGGAAGGCATGGGCCTACCCGATCTCTGTCGACCTGCTGCTCGTCGCCGCGTGGCGTCGACTGCGGATCGGTCGGGACGGGGCCTCGTGGACCTGGTTCACGATCGCGCTCGCCGCCTCCCTCGGCGCGAACATCGCCACCGCCGGACTCCTCGACCTCGATCACGTGCCCGCCTGGCTCCGCATCCTGGTCGCCGGGTGGCCCGCCCTCGCCTTCCTCGGCGGCACCCTCCTCGTCCACACCCCCACCCCGGCGGCTGCCCCCGAGGACACCTGCACTGAGCCCGAACCGGCGGCGCCAGAAGTCGAGTTGCACCGCACCGACACCCCGCCGGTTCCGGCCCCCGCGTCCGCTCCTGCCGAGCTGGCCCCCGCGCCGGTCAAGCCACCGACGCCGCCCGCTCCGGTTCCCACGGTCCCGGCGGCCCTGGTCGACCACGCCCGCACCATCGCGGACGCGCACCGCAAGACCACAGGTGAGCCGATCACCGCTGAAGCGCTCGCCGCCCGGCTCGGTCTGCCCGGACCGACCTGCCAGGCCATCGCCGCACAGCTCGAACTCGCCTGACCCGGAAGGGAGGTTGTCCCGTGAGCACCTATCGCCGGTTCCGTGACGTGCGCCGCTTCGGCCCTGTCACCGTCGCCACCTACCACGACGGCCGTGGCCGCACCCGGCACACCGCCGCCTGCTCCGCCCCCGGCTGCGGCTTCTCCACCGACTACGCCGACCGCTCCGCCGCCGAACTCGCCGCCCGCACCCACCGCTGCAACCCCTGACAGGAGGACAGATCTGATGCTCACCCCCAAGTACCCGCCCACCGACACCGCCCCCACCGTGCCCGCCCCGGCACCCGCCGCGTCCTCGACCGTGCCGGCCACCACCAGCCCGGCCCCGGTCGCCCCGGTCCCGGCGTCGAACCGGCCGACCATCCAGCTCACCCCCGGCAGCGCCCTCGCCCTCGTCGGCGGCGGCACCGCCGTGGTCCTCATCGTCGGCACCGTCCTGGTCTCCATGCTCTTGGCGGTCGCCATCACCGGCGTCTCCGTCGCCATCTGCGCCGTGGTCCTGCGCTCCCTGCTCAACGACTCCCGCAAGGGCCGGTGAGCGGCATGGACCTCGTTCCCGTCGCCGCCGCGTTACCGGCGCTGGGCTGGGCCGTGCACGGCAGCGTCCTCACCCACCGCTTGGTCGGCGCCCGCCGCGACCCGCTGACCGGCCTGCACACCCGCGCCGGATGGACCGCCCGCGCCGAACGCCTCCTCGCCAAGCACCCCAACGCCCTCGTGGTCCTGGTCGACCTGGACGACTTCAAAGCCATCAACGACCAGCACGGCCACCCCGCCGGGGACGCGGTACTCGCCGCGACCGCCCGCCGACTGAACGACTGGGTTGGACGCCACGGCATCGCCGGACGCATCGGCGGAGACGAGTTCGTTGCCATCGTCACCGAGCCCGCCCACACCACCGGCTTCAACGCCCTGCGGACCGCGCTGGACCGCCCCGTCCACCACAACGGCGAGGTGCTGCCGGTCTCCGCCTCGGTCGGACGCTCCCGCCGCGCGGACCTCCCGGTCCCCACCCTCACCGACGCACTCTCCGCCGCCGACACCGCGATGTACGCGGCCAAGGGCCACAGCAGGCGCAACACCCAGCACTGACCAACCCCCGGAGCGGCCTCTACCGCCAAGTATCCGCCGCTCCGGGGGCCCACATCCCAGATCCAAAGGACCCGGAAGGGAAGCACCATCATGCCCCAGCACTCCCCTGCCCCGCGCCTGTGCCGCGACTGCGACGGCCACGCCTCGGCCATGGTCACCACCGGCACCCGGAAGTCGGACGGCACCCGCACCCTGATCCGTGTCGACTGCCCCACCTGCCAGGGCACCGGCCACCGCACCCCCGCCGCCGCCTTCGCCCGCGCCGGGAAGTGACCGCCGTGGCCCTCCTCGACTGGCGCTCCCCGGAGCACTTCGACCACAGCGGCGACAAGCCCTGCGTCCTCTGCACCAAGCCGACCCCGCTGCGCTCCGACCGGGGCAAGCCCGTCCACAAGGTGTGCGCCGAACAGTGGACCGACACCCACACTGACCGGGAGGGCGACAAGTGACCGCACACACCGCCCACCCCGTCCTGGACCTCTTCGCCGGCCCCGGCGGCTGGTCGGAGGGACTGCGCGCCCTCGGCCTGCGGGATGTCGGGATCGAGATCGACCCGGCCGCCTGTGCTACCCGCGCCGCCGCCGAACACACCACGGTCCGCGCCGATGTCGCCGCCCTTCCCACCACATCGTTCCGCGGGAAGGTGTCCGGCCTGATCGCCTCCCCACCCTGCCAGTCCTTCAGCGCCGCCGGCCGCCGCGCTGGCCGCGACGACATGGACCTGTGCCACCAGGGCCTCGACGACCTCGCCCGCAGGAACGACACGCGCACCGCGCTGCGCGCCGCCTGCGCCGACCCGCGCTCCCTCCTCGTCGTCGAACCGCTGCGCTACACCCTCGACCTGCGCCCCGAGTGGATCGCCCTGGAACAGGTCCCGGCCGTAGCTGACCTGTTCGCCCACGTGGCGGTCATCCTGCGCGGCATCGGCTACTCGGTGTGGAGCGGGGTGCTGAACGCGGCGGACTTCGGCGTCCCGCAGACCCGCCGCCGCGCCATCCTCCTTGCCTCCCGCCACCAGCCGGTCACCCCGCCCGACTCAACCCACGCCCAAGAGCCCGGACCCGACACCCTCTTCGGCCCCGCCCTGCTGCCCTGGGTCACGATGGCCGACGCACTGGGCTGGGGCGCCACCAACCGGCCCACACCCACCGTCACCGCAGGCGGAGGCAAGAGCGGCGGCGCCGAACCCTTCCCCAGCCAGGCCCGCAAAGCCCTGATCGCCGCCCAGCGGCAAGGGACCTGGGTGCTGCGCCACAGCAACCGCAGCAACGCCACCGTCCGCCGGACCGACGAACCCGCCGCCACCCTCCACTTCGGCAACGCCAGCAATTACGTGGCCTGGCAGACCGGCCAGCACCCGGACGCCGAATCGGTGCGCATCACGGTGGCCGAGGCTGCCGCATTGCAGACCTTCCCCACCGGCTACCCCTTCCAAGGCACCAAGACCAAGCAGTTCGAGCAGATCGGCAACGCCGTACCGCCCCTCCTCGCCACCACCGTGCTCCGCCCCCTGCTCCCGGCCGCCCTGGAGGTGGCCGCGTGACTGACGCCGCCACCGTGGCGGGCCTGGACCCGGCCACCCTCACCGACGTGCTGAGGCTGGCCGGGCACCCCGGCTTCGACCGCATCCAAGACCAGATCCGCCGCACCGGCGGCTGCACCGACCCCATCCGGCTCACTGGAACAACCGTCACCCGCGACACCGCCACCGGGCACGTCCTGCACCACTACTCCACCGACACCGAACCCGGCGGCGTCCTCCGCCTCGCCTGCGGCAACCGGCGCGCCTCACGCTGCCCGGCCTGCGCCTGGACCTACGCCGGCGACACCTACCACCTCATCCGCGCCGGCCTCGTCGGCGACCCCGACAAGGGCACCCCGCACACCATCAGGGATCACCCGCGCGTGTTCGCCACCCTCACCGCCCCCTCGTTCGGCCCGGTCCACAACCGGCCCGGCACCCGGCCCTGCCGCTGCGGAACCCGGCATGGTGAGGACGCACCCGAGCTGGGCACCCCGCTCGACCCCGACAGCTACGACTATGCGGGGGCGGTGCTCTGGAACAACCACGCCTCCGACTTGTGGCGCTACTTCACGATCTACCTGCGCCGCGAGATCGCCCGCATGGCTGGCCTCACGCAGAAGGCTGCGAAGGAGGCGTCTCGGGTCTCGTTCGGGAAGGTCGCGGAGTACCAGAAGCGCGGCGCCGTGCACTTCCATGCCGTGATCCGCTTCGACGGACCGGACGGCCCCGACACCCCGCCCCCGCCGTGGGCGACCGGTGACCTCCTCGACGCCGCGATCAAAGCCGCCGCCGCCCGCGTCGCGGTCGACGTGGACTCGGCTGGGGACCAGCCGGCTCGGACCTTGCGGTGGGGTGAGCAGATCGATGTGCGTCCGATCCGCGCGTTCGGGGACGGTGCTGAGATCACCGAACAGGCCGTGGCCTCCTACGTCGCCAAGTACGCCACCAAAGCCGCCGAGACCACCGGAACAGTGGATCGCCGGATCGGTAACAAGGAGGCTCTGGTCCTGCTCGACGTGCCCGACCACCCGGCCCGGCTCATCGCCGCATGCCTGGACCTCCACCCGCTCTACCCCGACCGGAAGTTACGGGACTGGGCGCACATGCTCGGCTTCCGCGGCCACTTCTCCACCAAGTCCCGCAGCTACTCCACCACCCTCGGCGCCCTCCGCCAGGTCCGCGCCGACTACCGCGCCGCACAGCAACGCGCCGCCCTCGGCCTCCCCGACCCCCATGACGAAGAGGCCACCACGCTCACGCTCGCGCACTGGACCTACGCCGGCCACGGCCACACCCCCGGGGAATCCTGGCTCGCCGCCAACATCCGCCGCGAGATCGCCCAGAGCCGCGAGACCGCCCGCCAGGAACTACCCGCCCTGCTCGACCTGGAAGGAGCCGCCGCGTGACCACCGCCCCTGTCGAACTGCTCACCGTGCCTGAGGTGATGGCGCGGCTGAAGCTCGGCCGCAGCAAGGTCTACGACCTGATCCGCTCCAAGCGGTTGGTGTCGTTCACCGAGGGCCGGTGCCGGCGCATCCCGGAGAGCGCACTGCGGGACTACGTGCAGAACCGGCTTGAGGAGGCGTCCTGATGGCCCGGCGCCGTAAGCGCAACCCGAACGGCGCGGGCACGGTCACCCTGCGGGCTGATGGCCGCTATCAGGCTGCCGTGTACGTGCCGCAGCCGGACGGGACGGTGAAGCGGAAGTTCGCCTATGGCCGGTCGTTCGAGGAGTGCGACCGGAAGCGCCGTGAGCTGATCGACCGGGCCAACGGCGGCATCCCGACGCCGACGCGGGACATGACGTTGGGTCAGTGGTTCGACTACTGGCTGGAGGTCGTCGTCAAGCCGAACCTGGCGCCGAGCAGCTATGACGCCTACGCGTCTCCCGTGCGCCTGCACCTTCGTCCTCGGCTGGGCTCGAAGGTGATGGTCAAGCTGGGCGTCAAAGAGCTGCGTGGGGTCATGCAGCGCCTCGTGGACGACCAAGGAGCCAAGACCGCCAAGCGTGCTCTGCGGGTGCTCTCAGCGGCGCTCACGGCCGCCATGGTGGAGGACATCGGCGTCACGAGGAATGTGGCCAAGCTGGTCCATGTCCGGGCGAGCACCGACAGCGGCAAGAGCTGGGACGCCGTGACGGTGCTGCGGTTCCTGGCGGCTGCTCGTCGGCTGACGCCCTACTACCCGGCGTTCCTGCTGCTGTGTCTCCTGGGCCTGCGTCGCGCCGAGGTGTGCGGCATCCGCTGGGAGAACATCGACCTTGAGAACCGGGTCATCTGGGTCGAGCAGCAGCGGCAGCGCACCAGTGCCGGGACCATCGACGCCGAGCTGAAGACCGAGACATCCAAGGCTCCTCTTCCGCTGCCGGCGCAGTGCATCGCGCCGTTGCGGTGGACCCGGATGCGCACGGCCATGCTGCGTGAACGAGCCGAGCGACTCGGCCGCGTCTGGTTCGACGATCCCGAGGGGCACGTGTTCGTCACCCGCACGGGGCGCCCGCTCCAGACCGCGCACCTGTACATCGTCATGCAGCGGATCATCCGAAACGAGGGGCTGGGCAAGATGAACCCCAAGGGGCTGCGGAAGTCGTGCGGCACCCTGCTGGTCCACCTCCGGGTGCACCCCCGGATCGTGAAGGCCATCCTGCGGCACAGCCGGATCGCCACCACGATGGACATCTACGCTGAGGCTCTCGACCCTGACGTGATCGAGGCCGTGGGACAGCTCGACCGCCTGCTGCGGCAGCCGGCTCGCCTCCGTGAGCTGGAGGCGTCCCACCCCGCTCCACCCGGCGACTGATGTCGCATTTGGATGTCACGGCCCTTCGTCCCGCGCTTCCGCGCAGGTCGGGGGGCCGTTGCCGTTGATCAGGGCAAGAGCATCCCATTCTCATAACGACGACAGAGCCGCAGGTGAGGCACGTCACTGGCCTGTGACGATAGTCGTACCGACCGGTCACTGTCTGCCCCTGTCACGGAGTGGGACGACTGCCGGGGCCGACCGGACGGGTGGCCCCGGCAGGGGGTACGGGTATCAGCCGGGGGCCGGCGCGGTCCGGTCCGTCGCGCACAGGGCCGCCAGCGCCTCCGGAGTCACCGGTGAGACCGTGCCCGCCTCGGTGACGATCGCCGTCACCAGCTCGGGCGGCGTCACGTCGAACGCCGGGTTGTACGCCTGCGTCCCCAGCGGGGCCAGCGGCACCCCGCCGCCACCGCCCGCCACCGAAGCATGGGGTGTGACGATCTCCGTCACCTCGAAGCCCGGACGCTGCTCCACCTCGATGGACGCTCCGTCCGGGGTGGCCGGGTCCACGGTGGTCACCGGCGCCACCACGATGAACGGCACATGGTGGTAGCGCGCCAGCACCGCCAGCGGATAGCTGCCCACCTTGTTGGCCACGGACCCGTCGGCCGCGATCCGGTCGGCACCGACCAGCACCGCGTCCACCTCCCCGGCCGCGAACAGCGAACCGGCCGCGCTGTCCGTGAGCAGCGTGTACGCCATCCCGCTGCGCGCCGCCTCGTACGCCGTCAGCCGCGCCCCCTGGAGCAGCGGGCGCGTCTCGTCCACCCAGAGCCGCCGCAGCCGGCCCGTCCGGTGCGCGGCCAGCGCCACCGCGAACGCCGTCCCCTCCCCGCCCGACACCAGCGAACCGGTGTTGCAGTGGGTCAGGACCCGGTGTCCGCCGCCCGGCATCAGCTCGTCCAGCAGCGCCAGACCGTGCGCGGCCATCCGCGCGCTCGCCTCCGCGTCCTCCTGGTGCAGCGCCCGCGCGGCCGCGAGCGCCGCCGTCGCCGCCGCCGTGGGGTCGCCGGTCGCCGCCAGCGCCTCGCGGTGCGCGGCCAGGGCCCGGCGCACACCGACGGACAGGTTCACCGCGGTCGGCCGGGCGCCCTCGAGCGCCTCGGCGGCCTCGTCCACGTCGAAGCCGCGCGCGGCCGCCAGGGCGACGCCGTACGCGCCCGCGATACCGAGTACCGGAGCTCCGCGCACCGAGAGCGAAGCGATCGCCTCCACCAGCGCGGAAGCGTCCGTGCACACCAGCTCGACCTCCTCGGAGGGAAGCCTCGTCTGGTCGAGAAGGATGAGTACGGGCCCTTCGGGTGGTTCCTCCCATCGGATCACCGGTATCTCGGTCGGCCGCTTGTCCTCGCCAGGTCGCGCCTGCTGATCAGCCATGCGGTGAGTCTGCCCCGTATCCGGCGGAGAATTGATGGAGTACGGCGCCCAGCACGCCAGGTCACACCGTGACCCGGCCATGGCACGATGGCTGCCAACCTGCCGCCGCGACCGCGGACGGGCACCGTGAAGGAGCTTCGATGAGTGACACGCCGGGCTGGACCTCGCCCGGATCGGACCCGTCGTCCGAGGAACGGAAGACCGGCGCGGCCGGCGCCGCCGAGCCCACACCCTCCGACACGCCTCCGCCCGCGGCCGAGCCCGCCGAGCCGACCGCGCAGCCGGACGACGCCCCGCGGAACCCGGACGCCAAGTGGGCCGAGGGTCAGCCACCGCCCGGACAGTGGTCGGCGCCCACCGGCGCGCCCGCTCCGGACCAGACGCCTCCCCCGCCACCCGGCGCGGGCTGGGGCGGCCGGCCCCCCGCCGGTTCCGGCGGCTGGGGCGGACCCGGCCCCGCGGCCTGGGGCAACGGCTGGGGCGGACCCCCGCCCGCCGCGAAGCCCGGCGTGATCCCGCTGCGCCCGCTCAGCATCGGCGAGATACTCGACGGCGCCATCTCCACCATGCGTGCCTACTGGCGCACCGTCCTCGGTATCTCGCTGACGGTGTCGGTGTTCGTCCAGCTCAGCCTGCTCCTTCTCCAGGGCGTCATCCTGAAGGACACGACCAGCAAGCTCAGCGACCCCGACGTCTCCTCGGGCGAGGCGCTGCGCTCCCTGGGCTCGATCGCGGCCGGTACGGCGCTCGTCGGCCTGGTCTCCGTGATCGGCACCATCGTGGCCACCGCGCTGCTGACCACCGTGACCAGCCGCGCCGTCCTCGGCAAGCAGGTCGGCATCGGCGAGGCGTGGCGCGAATCCCGAGGTCAGCTCCTCAAGCTGCTCGGCCTGCTCATGCTGCTCGGCCTCATCACCGTCGTCGTCCTGGCGGTGGGCATGGTCCCCGGACTCGTCCTGGGGGCCGTCTCGGGGTTCGACGCACCTGCGGTCGTCCTGCTCGTCCTGGGCATCCTGGCGGCCGTCGTCGTCGTGATCTGGCTGACCATCCGCTTCTCCCTCGCCTCGCCCGCGCTGATGCTGGAGCGGCAGGGCGTGCTGAAGTCGATGAGCCGCTCGGCCAAGCTGGTCCAGGGCTCCTGGTGGCGGGTCCTCGGCGTCCAGTTCCTCGCCGGGATCATCGCCAACATCGTCTCCTGGATGACGGTGATCCCCTTCACGATCATCGCGTTCGCCGTGGACGGCGAGAACATGACCTCCCTGCTCGGCACCGGCGGCCAGCCGGCCGGCTGGTCGTTCCTGCTCATCACCGCCGTCGGCTCGGTGATCGGCGGCACGCTCACCCTGCCGATCAAGGCCGGTGTCACCGTGCTCCTCTACATCGACCAGCGGATCCGCCGCGAGGCCCTCGACCTCGAACTGGCCCGCGCCGCGGGCGTCCAGGGCTCCGCCCCCGGCACCACGCCCGGCCCGGTGCCGGGGAGCTGATGCGGTGAGCATGACGGGGGGAGTTCTCACGGCGGCGTCGGCCCTGTCCGGCGCCGCCGCGTCGGCACTCGGCAGTTCCGCTGACGAGCCGCCCGTGACCGTCCCGCGTGACCCCGCACGCGAGGCGGCGCGCCGCGAACTGGCCAAGCGGATGTACCACGAGAACGACCCCGGCCTGCTCCAGCGTGCCCTCAACGCCTTCTGGGAATGGCTCGGCAGGCTCCTCGCCAAGGCCGCCTCCGCGACACCGGGCGGCTCGCTCGGCCTCCTCGTCGTGGTCCTGTGCGTCATCGCCGTCCTGGCCGCCCTGTGGTGGCGGCTGGGTACCCTACGCCGCAGCCCCGCCTCGGCCGTCCCGCTGTTCGACGAGCGTCCGCGCACCGCCGCCGAACACCGGGCCTCGGCCGAGGCGCACGCCGCGCAGGGCCACTGGAACCAGGCGGTCCAGGAACGCATGCGGACCATCGTCCGGTCGCTGGAGGAACGGGCCCTGCTCGACGTCCGCCCCGGCCGGACCGCCGACGAAGCCGCCGCCGAGGCGGGCCGCGCCCTCCCTGGACACGCGGACGGACTGCGCGCCGCCGCCCGCCACTTCGACGACATCACATACGGCGGCCGCACCGCCGACCAGCGGACGTACCAGCGCATCGCCCGACTCGACAGCGACCTCGAACGCGCCCGCCCCGCCCTGGCGAACAGCGCCGCCCATGACGAGGCGACCGGATGACCACCTCCTCCGCGCTCACCACCCGTCAGATGTGGACCCGCTCCCGAGGCATCGCCCTGGCCGTCGTCCTGCTGCTGATCGGGGCCGTCGCCATCGCCGTGGTCCGCTCCCGGACCGAGCACGGTGACCTGGACCCCCGCTCCGCCGACCCCCGCGGCAGCCGCGCCGTCGCCGAACTCCTCGCCGACCGGGGGGTCACCACCCGCGTGGTCACCACACTCGACGCGGCACGCTCGGCCACCGGCCCGGACACCACCCTCCTGGTTGCCGTACCCGACCTGCTGACCCACCGCCAGCAAACCCGGCTCGCCTCGGACACGGCATCCTCCGGCGGTCGCACCGTGCTCGTCGCCCCGAGCCGCTGGTCCGTCGGACGCCTCGCTCCCGGCGTCAGCGCGAGCCCCGCCACCGCCGACGCCACGCTCGACCCCGACTGCTCGCTCCCCGAGGCACGGCGGGCGGGCAGCGCCGAGACCGGGGGCATCCGCTACACCGCCACCGCCCGCGACGCCGAGTCCTGCTACCCCAGCGAGCGACGCGCCACTCTGCTCCGCGTCCCGGCCTCTTCGGGCACCGGCGACACCGTCGTCCTGGGCGCGCCCGACATCCTCCTCAACAACCGTCTCGACAAGCAGGGCAACGCCTCGCTCGCCCTGCAACTCCTCGGCTCCCGCCCTCATCTGGTCTGGTACCTCCCCTCGCTCGCCGACTCCTCCGCCACCGGCACCGACGGCCGCAAAAGCCTCCTCGACCTGCTCCCCTCGGGCTGGCTCTGGGGCACCCTGCAACTGTTCGTCGCGGCGCTCGTCACCGCCTTCTGGCGCGGGCGCCGGTTCGGTCCGCTCGTGGCCGAGAGGCTGCCCGTCGCCATCCGCGCCTCCGAGACGACCGAAGGCCGCGCCCGCCTCTACCGCAAGGCCGACGCCCGCGACCGCGCCTCCGCAGCACTGCGCGCCACGACCCGCACCCGCCTGGCCCCGCTCGCCGGCATCCCCGCGTCCCAGGCCCACACCCCGGAAGCCCTGCTCCCGGCCCTGTCCGCCCGCCTCCCCGACCACGGCGAACAGGCCCTGTACTCCCTCCTCTTCGGAGCGCCGCCCCGCGACGACGCGGCCCTCATCGCACTCACCGACCGACTCGACGCCCTCGAAAGAGAGGTACGCCGTTCATGACGGACCCGACCACTGACAGCGCCGGGAACACCGAGGACGCGGACGCCGCCCGTGCCTCCCTGGAGACCCTGCGCACGGAGATCGCCAAAGCCGTGGTCGGCCAGGACCCCGCCGTGACGGGCCTCGTCGTCGCCCTGCTGTGCCGAGGGCACGTCCTCCTCGAGGGTGTCCCCGGAGTCGCCAAGACCCTCCTGGTCCGCGCGCTGGCATCGGCACTCGAACTCGACACCAAGCGGGTCCAGTTCACGCCCGACCTCATGCCGAGCGACGTCACCGGCTCCCTCGTCTACGACACCCGCACCGCCGAGTTCTCCTTCCAGCCCGGCCCTGTCTTCACCAACCTCCTCCTCGCGGACGAGATCAACCGCACCCCGCCCAAGACCCAGTCCTCCCTCCTCGAAGCGATGGAGGAGCGACAGGTCACGGTCGACGGCACCCCACGCCTCCTCCCCGAACCGTTCCTGGTCGCGGCCACCCAGAACCCGGTCGAGTACGAGGGCACCTACCCTCTCCCCGAGGCCCAACTGGACCGCTTCCTGCTCAAGCTGACGATCCCGCTGCCCTCCCGCGAGGACGAGATCGACGTCCTCACCCGCCACGCGTCGGGCTTCGACCCTCGCGACCTGCGCGCGGCGGGCCTGCGCCCCGTCGCCGGCCCGGCCGACCTGGAGGCCGCACGTGCCGCCGTGGCCAGGACGACCGTCTCCCCCGAGATCACGGCCTACGTCGTGGACATCTGCCGAGCCACCCGTCACTCCCCCTCGCTCACCCTGGGCGTCTCCCCCCGAGGTGCCACCGCCCTGCTCAGCGCCGCCCGCGCCTGGGCCTGGCTGACGGGCCGTGACTACGTCACCCCTGACGACGTGAAGGCCCTGGCCCTGCCCGCCCTGCGGCACCGGGTCCAACTGCGCCCGGAGGCGGAGATGGAGGGTGTGACCGCCGACTCGGTCATCAACTCTGTCCTGGCCCAGGTCCCGGTACCCCGCTGATGCCGCTCACCGGACGCGCCGCCCTCATCGCGGCCCTCGGCTCCCTCCCCGTCGGCCTGCTGGAGCCCAACTGGACGGGCATCCTCGCGGTCGACGGCTCCCTGGCACTGGCATGCGCCTGTGACTTCGCGCTCGCGGCGCCCGTACGACGTCTTGTCCTCTCTCGCTCCGGCGACACCTCCACTCGTCTCGGCGAAACCGCCGACATCACCTTGACCGTCACCAACCCGTCCCGCCGTTTGCTGCGGGCACGACTGCGGGACGCCTGGCCGCCCAGCAGTTGGGAACCGGGTACCGAGATCGAGGGCTCCCGGCACCGCTTGACCGTCCCACCTGGCGAACGCCGCCGCGTCATCACGCGGTTGAGCCCCACCCGCCGTGGCGACCGTCAGGCCGACCGGGTCACGATCCGCTCCTACGGCCCCCTCGGCCTGTTCTCCCGTCAGGGCACTCACCGAGTTCCCTGGACACTACGGGTTCTGCCCCCTTTCGCCAGCCGAAAGCATCTTCCGTCCAAACTCGCACGTTTGCGTGAATTGGACGGTAGGACCAGCGTCCTGACGCGGGGTGAGGGGACCGAGTTCGACAGCCTGCGTGAGTACGTCCCCGGCGACGACACCCGTTCCATCGACTGGCGAGCGACCGCCCGGCAGTCCACGGTCGCCGTACGCACCTGGCGTCCGGAACGCGACCGGCGCATCCTGCTGGTGCTCGACACCGGCCGCACCTCGGCCGGCCGGGTGGACGACGTGCCCCGTCTGGATGCCGCGATGGACGCGGCACTCCTGCTGGCGGCCCTCGCCTCCCGCGCCGGCGACCGCGTGGACCTCCTCGCCTACGACCGTCAGGTACGCGCCCTGGTCCAGGGAAAGTCCGCCGGCCAGCTCCTGCCCTCTCTGGTCAACGCGATGGCCAGGCTGGAGCCGGAACTCGTCGAGACCGACGCCCACGGCCTCACAGCAGCCGCTCTGCGTACGGCACCGCGCCGCTCGCTGATCGTGCTCCTCACGTCGCTGGACGCGGCACCGGTGGAGGAGGGTCTGCTGCCGGTACTCCCGCAGCTCACCCAACGCCACACCGTGCTCGTGGCCTCAGTGGCGGACCCGCACATCGCACGCATGGCTCAGGGCAGAGGGAACGTCGACGCGGTCTACGAAGCCGCGGCGGCGGCCCATGCCCAGCACGAGCGGGAACGCACCGCCGAGCAGCTCCGTCGCCATGGCGTGACGGTCGTGGACGCGACACCGGAGGAACTGGCTCCCGCATTGGCGGACGCGTATCTGGCGCTGAAGTCAGCCGGACGCCTCTGACGCAGATATTCGTCCAGCCCTGTCCTCGGAATCGGAAGGAAAAGGTCCGGAACGCAGAAAACCCCCGCACCAAATGGTGCGGGGGTTTCCCATAAAATTTGTTCGGCGGCGTCCTACTCTCCCACAGGGTCCCCCCTGCAGTACCATCGGCGCTGTGAGGCTTAGCTTCCGGGTTCGGAATGTAACCGGGCGTTTCCCTCACGCTATGACCACCGAAACACTATGAAACTGTTTCAGCCAAAACCCATGTGTGGCACATGGATGCTGTTCGTGGTTTCAGAACCAACACAGTGGACGCGAGCAACTGAGGACAAGCCCTCGGCCTATTAGTACCAGTCAACTTCACCCGTTACCAGGCTTCCATATCTGGCCTATCAACCCAGTCGTCTACTGGGAGCCTTACCCTCTCAAGGAGGTGGGAATACTCATCTCGAAGCAGGCTTCCCGCTTAGATGCTTTCAGCGGTTATCCCTCCCGAACGTAGCCAACCAGCCATGCCCTTGGCAGGACAACTGGCACACCAGAGGTTCGTCCGTCCCGGTCCTCTCGTACTAGGGACAGCCCTTCTCAATATTCCTACGCGCACAGCGGATAGGGACCGAACTGTCTCACGACGTTCTAAACCCAGCTCGCGTACCGCTTTAATGGGCGAACAGCCCAACCCTTGGGACCGACTCCAGCCCCAGGATGCGACGAGCCGACATCGAGGTGCCAAACCATCCCGTCGATATGGACTCTTGGGGAAGATCAGCCTGTTATCCCCGGGGTACCTTTTATCCGTTGAGCGACGGCGCTTCCACAAGCCACCGCCGGATCACTAGTCCCGACTTTCGTCCCTGCTCGACCCGTCGGTCTCACAGTCAAGCTCCCTTGTGCACTTACACTCAACACCTGATTGCCAACCAGGCTGAGGGAACCTTTGGGCGCCTCCGTTACTCTTTAGGAGGCAACCGCCCCAGTTAAACTACCCATCAGACACTGTCCCTGATCCGGATCACGGACCCAGGTTAGACATCCAGCACGACCAGACTGGTATTTCAACGACGACTCCCCCTGAACTGGCGTCCAGAGTTCACAGTCTCCCAGCTATCCTACACAAGCCGAACCGAACACCAATATCAAACTGTAGTAAAGGTCCCGGGGTCTTTCCGTCCTGCTGCGCGAAACGAGCATCTTTACTCGTAGTGCAATTTCACCGGGCCTATGGTTGAGACAGTCGAGAAGTCGTTACGCCATTCGTGCAGGTCGGAACTTACCCGACAAGGAATTTCGCTACCTTAGGATGGTTATAGTTACCACCGCCGTTTACTGGCGCTTAAGTTCTCAGCTTCGCCCTGTCGAAACAGAGCTAACCGGTCCCCTTAACGTTCCAGCACCGGGCAGGCGTCAGTCCGTATACATCGCCTTACGGCTTCGCACGGACCTGTGTTTTTAGTAAACAGTCGCTTCTCGCTGGTCTCTGCGGCCACCCCCAGCTCACCGAGTAAATCGGATCACCAGTGATGGCCCCCCTTCTCCCGAAGTTACGGGGGCATTTTGCCGAGTTCCTTAACCATAGTTCACCCGAACGCCTCGGTATTCTCTACCTGACCACCTGAGTCGGTTTAGGGTACGGGCCGCCATGAAACTCGCTAGAGGCTTTTCTCGACAGCATAGGATCATCCACTTCACCACAATCGGCTCGGCATCAGGTCTCACCCTTAATGAGTGGCGGATTTGCCTACCACTCGGGCTACACCCTTACCCCAGGACTACCATCGCCTGGGCTGGACTACCTTCCTGCGTCACCCCATCACTCACCTACTAACCGCTTGGGCCGGCGGCTCCACCACTTTCCTTTCCCCGAAGGGTCCGGAACGGCTTCACGGCCTTAGCATCACGATGCTCGATGTTTGACGCTTCACAGCGGGTACCGGAATATCAACCGGTTATCCATCGACTACGCCTGTCGGCCTCGCCTTAGGTCCCGACTTACCCTGGGCAGATCAGCTTGACCCAGGAACCCTTAGTCAATCGGCGCACACGTTTCTCACGTGTGTATCGCTACTCATGCCTGCATTCTCACTCGTGAACCGTCCACAACTCGCTTCCGCGGCTGCTTCACCCGGCACACGACGCTCCCCTACCCATCACAGCACCCGTTGGGGCTTATTGCTGCAATGACACGACTTCGGCGGTACGCTTGAGCCCCGCTACATTGTCGGCGCGGAATCACTAGACCAGTGAGCTATTACGCACTCTTTCAAGGGTGGCTGCTTCTAAGCCAACCTCCTGGTTGTCTCTGCGACTCCACATCCTTTCCCACTTAGCGTACGCTTAGGGGCCTTAGTCGATGCTCTGGGCTGTTTCCCTCTCGACCATGGAGCTTATCCCCCACAGTCTCACTGCCGTGCTCTCACTTACCGGCATTCGGAGTTTGGCTAAGGTCAGTAACCCGGTAGGGCCCATCGCCTATCCAGTGCTCTACCTCCGGCAAGAAACACACGACGCTGCACCTAAATGCATTTCGGGGAGAACCAGCTATCACGGAGTTTGATTGGCCTTTCACCCCTAACCACAGGTCATCCCCCAGGTTTTCAACCCTGGTGGGTTCGGTCCTCCACGAAGTCTTACCTCCGCTTCAACCTGCCCATGGCTAGATCACTCCGCTTCGGGTCTTGAGCGTGCTACTGAATCGCCCTATTCGGACTCGCTTTCGCTACGGCTTCCCCACACGGGTTAACCTCGCAACACACCGCAAACTCGCAGGCTCATTCTTCAAAAGGCACGCAGTCACGAGATATGTGCAAGCACATATCCGACGCTCCCACGGCTTGTAGGCACACGGTTTCAGGTACTATTTCACTCCGCTCCCGCGGTACTTTTCACCATTCCCTCACGGTACTATCCGCTATCGGTCACCAGGGAATATTTAGGCTTAGCGGGTGGTCCCGCCAGATTCACACGGGATTTCTCGGGCCCCGTGCTACTTGGGTGTCTCTCAAACGAGCCGCTGATGTTTCGACTACGGGGGTCTTACCCTCTACGCCGGACCTTTCGCATGTCCTTCGCCTACATCAACGGTTTCTGACTCGTCCTGTCGCCGGCAGACGACAGAAGAGAGATCCCACAACCCCGTACACGCAACCCCTGCCGGGTCTCACACGTATACGGTTTGGCCTCATCCGGTTTCGCTCGCCACTACTCCCGGAATCACGGTTGTTTTCTCTTCCTGAGGGTACTGAGATGTTTCACTTCCCCTCGTTCCCTCCACACTGCCTATGTGTTCAGCAGCGGGTGACAGCCCATGACGACTGCCGGGTTTCCCCATTCGGAAACCCCCGGATCAAAGCCTGGTTGACGGCTCCCCGGGGACTATCGTGGCCTCCCACGTCCTTCATCGGTTCCTGGTGCCAAGGCATCCACCGTGCGCCCTTAAAAACTTGGCCACAGATGCTCGCGTCCACTGTGCAGTTCTCAAACAACGACCAGCCACCCATCACCCCACCAGACGAACTGGTGAGTGCACTGGGGCCGGCGACTGAGGAAATCCATTCCCTCAGACACCCAACAGCGTGCCCGACACCCTTCCCGTCTTTTCCGTTCCACGCCGAAGCAGTACTAGGAGAAAGTCAGTGAAGTGTGCCGAATAATCAACGTTCCACCCATGAGCAACCAGCATCGAACATTCGCCGATGTACTGGCCTCTGGACCGCTAGGCGGCCTAGAAGTGCTCCTTAGAAAGGAGGTGATCCAGCCGCACCTTCCGGTACGGCTACCTTGTTACGACTTCGTCCCAATCGCCAGTCCCACCTTCGACAGCTCCCTCCCACAAGGGGTTGGGCCACCGGCTTCGGGTGTTACCGACTTTCGTGACGTGACGGGCGGTGTGTACAAGGCCCGGGAACGTATTCACCGCAGCAATGCTGATCTGCGATTACTAGCAACTCCGACTTCATGGGGTCGAGTTGCAGACCCCAATCCGAACTGAGACAGGCTTTTTGAGATTCGCTCTACCTCACGGTTTCGCAGCTCATTGTACCTGCCATTGTAGCACGTGTGCAGCCCAAGACATAAGGGGCATGATGACTTGACGTCGTCCCCACCTTCCTCCGAGTTGACCCCGGCAGTCTCCTGTGAGTCCCCATCACCCCGAAGGGCATGCTGGCAACACAGAACAAGGGTTGCGCTCGTTGCGGGACTTAACCCAACATCTCACGACACGAGCTGACGACAGCCATGCACCACCTGTACACCGACCACAAGGGGGGCACCATCTCTGATGCTTTCCGGTGTATGTCAAGCCTTGGTAAGGTTCTTCGCGTTGCGTCGAATTAAGCCACATGCTCCGCTGCTTGTGCGGGCCCCCGTCAATTCCTTTGAGTTTTAGCCTTGCGGCCGTACTCCCCAGGCGGGGAACTTAATGCGTTAGCTGCGGCACCGACGACGTGGAATGTCGCCAACACCTAGTTCCCACCGTTTACGGCGTGGACTACCAGGGTATCTAATCCTGTTCGCTCCCCACGCTTTCGCTCCTCAGCGTCAGTAATGGCCCAGAGATCCGCCTTCGCCACCGGTGTTCCTCCTGATATCTGCGCATTTCACCGCTACACCAGGAATTCCGATCTCCCCTACCACACTCTAGCTAGCCCGTATCGACTGCAGACCCGAGGTTAAGCCTCGGGCTTTCACAATCGACGTGACAAGCCGCCTACGAGCTCTTTACGCCCAATAATTCCGGACAACGCTTGCGCCCTACGTATTACCGCGGCTGCTGGCACGTAGTTAGCCGGCGCTTCTTCTGCAGGTACCGTCACTTTCGCTTCTTCCCTGCTGAAAGAGGTTTACAACCCGAAGGCCGTCATCCCTCACGCGGCGTCGCTGCATCAGGCTTTCGCCCATTGTGCAATATTCCCCACTGCTGCCTCCCGTAGGAGTCTGGGCCGTGTCTCAGTCCCAGTGTGGCCGGTCGCCCTCTCAGGCCGGCTACCCGTCGTCGCCTTGGTGAGCCATTACCTCACCAACAAGCTGATAGGCCGCGGGCTCATCCTTCACCGCCGGAGCTTTTAACCGCAGACCATGCGATCCGCAGTGTTATCCGGTATTAGACCCCGTTTCCAGGGCTTGTCCCAGAGTGAAGGGCAGATTGCCCACGTGTTACTCACCCGTTCGCCACTAATCCCCACCGAAGTGGTTCATCGTTCGACTTGCATGTGTTAAGCACGCCGCCAGCGTTCGTCCTGAGCCAGGATCAAACTCTCCGTGAATGTTTACCGGTAATCCGGTGCACACACACGAGAGCGGAACCATCGGAGGAATAGTCCGATGGTTCACAGCGTCCTCGCTGTGTTTATTTCAAAGGAACCTCGTCCCGGTCGTGATGACCGGAGACGGGGTATCAACATATCTGGCGTTGATTTTTGGCACGCTGTTGAGTTCTCAAGGAACGGTCGCTTCCTTTGTACTCACCCTCTCGGGCTTTCCTTCGGGCTTCCCTTCGGTGTTTCCGACTCTATCAGATCGTTTTCCGATCCGATTTCCTCGGTGCTTTCCAGGTTCTCGCTTTCGCGTTTCCCTTTCCGGCGGTTCCGACTCTATCAGAAGTTTTCGGCCGGTCTTACCGGCGTTCATTTCCGAGTAATCAGATGTGCTTCTCGGATGTCGCATTCAGCGATTTCCTTGCGAAGCTAGGTAAAGCTTAACGATTAACCTTGAACTTGTCCAGCTCCAGGCAACTGTTCAACTCTACCTCCCCGGTCCACCCGTGTCAACAGGTTTTCTGGGGCGATGAGGAGACTAGCAGTTCAGGGGGGCTCAACGCACATCAGGCGGCCGTGGGGACGGAGACGCTGCGTTCGGCCTCCTGGAGATCGCCCGTCTCCCCCTCGCCTACAGCGCGGCCGCCGAGGACGTAGACGTAGGCGAGGAAGGCCAGCTCGGCCGCCACCCCGATGGTGATGCGGGCCCAGGTGGGCAGGCCGGACGGGGTCACGAAGCCTTCGATCGCGCCGGACACGAACAGCACCAGGGCGAGGCCGATGGCCATACCCACTGCGGCCCTGCCCTCTTCCGCGAGCGCGGTGCGGCGGGTGCGCGGGCCGGGGTCGATCACCGTCCAGCCGAGGCGCAGCCCTGTGCCGGCGGCCACGAAGACCGCGGTGAGTTCGAGCAGGCCGTGCGGGAGGACCAGGCCGAGGAAGGTGTCGAGGCGTCCTGCCGAGGACATCAGCCCGAAGCCGACCCCCAGGTTCAGCATGTTCTCGAAGAGGATCCAGAGGACCGGAAGCCCCAGGAAGACACCCAGGACCAGGCAGAGCGCGGCCGCGCGGGCGTTGTTCGTCCATACCTGTGCCGCGAAGGACGCGGCGGGGTGGCTGGAGTAGTAGGTCTCGTACTCGCCGCCGGGGCGGGTCAGGTCGCGGAGGTGGCCGGGGGCGGCGATCGACGCCTGCACCTCGGGATGGGTGCCGATCCACCAGCCCAGGAGGACCGCCACGGCCGTGGAGACGAGCGCGGTGGGCACCCACCAGTGACGGGCCCGGTAGACGGCGGCGGGGAAGCTGCGGCCCAGGAAGCGGGTGACGTCGCGCCACGAGGCGCGGCGGGTGCCGGTGACGGCGCTGCGGGCGCGGGCCACGAGCCGGCTGAGCCGGCCGGTGAGCTGGGGGTCCGGGGCGCTGGAGCGGATGAGGGAGAGATGGGTGGCGGTGCGCTGGTAGAGGGTGACGAGTTCGTCAGCCTCCGCACCGGTGAGGCGGCGTCGGCGGCGGATCAGGGCGTCGAGGCGGTCCCACTCGGCCCGGTGTGCGGAGACGAAGACGTCCAGGTCCATCGGGTCTGCCTGCTCCTCGGCTCGTCGTGGCCCGCTGCCGCGGGACCGCGGGGACGCTGTCAGCTTGTCGTACCGCGACGCGATGCGCCCTCAGCTTGGCAGACTTGCGTCACAGGGGTGGGCGAGGGAAGGACGGCGGGCGTGAGTGAGCTGGTGACCGGTGAGGCGGTGGCGCTGGAGCTGCGGCCCGCCAAGCTGCCGAGCAGGGCGTTGGCCGTGCTGATCGATCTGGTCGTGGCCGTGCTCGTCTATGTCGCGGTGGTGCTGGGGCTCGTGGCGGCCACGTCCTCGCTGGACGATGCCGCGCAGGCCGCGCTCTCGGCGGCCGTATTTCTGCTGGTGCTGGTCGGTGGGCCGATCGCGGTGGAGACGCTGAGCCACGGGCGGTCGCTGGGGAAGCTTGCTTTCGGGCTGCGGGTGGTGCGCGACGACGGCGGTCCGGTCCGGTTCCGCCACGCGCTGGTGCGCGGTGGCGTCGGGATGATCGAGATCCTGATGACGTTCGGGGTGGTGGCGTGCATCGCCTCGCTGGTCTCGGCGCGAGGGCGGCGGCTCGGGGACGTGTTCGCGGGGACGCTGGTCGTGCGGGAGCGGATTCCGGTGGGGCGGGCCGGGGTGGCGCCGCCTCTGCCGCCGGAGCTGGCGGGGCGGTTCGGGGAGCTGGATCTGTCGGCGGTGCCGGACGGGCTCTGGCTCGCCGTGCGGCAGTACCTGACCCGCATGCACCAGCTCCAGCCGCAGGTCTCCTGGTCCATGGCCTCCCGGTTGGCGGCCGATGTCGCGGCTCGGACGGGGACCGCCGTACCGCCGGATCTCCAGGCGCGGCCCGCTGCTTTCCTCGCGGCCGTGGTGCACGAGCGGCAGGCCCGGCAGGCTCAGCAGCCGCCTCGGTACGTGCCCCCTGGCGCGGGGGCGGGCCCGGTCGGGGTGCCTCCCGTGGCGGCGCCGTACGTCGCGCCGGTGGAGGAGAAGGAGCCGGGTCGTCCGGAGGGCGGTTCCGGCCCCAGGTCGACGGGGTTCGCGCCGCCCGCCTAGCGGTCCGGTCGGTCGAACGTCGAGGGCGGGGTCTGGAGGTCCTCCAGCTCGATCCCGGGGGCCGAGAGGACGACGTCCCCGGCGATGTGCACGGTGTGCCTCTCCCCGGTGTCCAGGGCTGTGACCTGGTATTCGTCCACGAGCAGAGGACCGTTGTCAGTGGCGTGTGCTTCTCTGTCGATCAGCGCCCAGGACTGGTCCACGGTGCGGGGGGCGAGGACCGGGTCGGTGAGGGCGACGAGACGTACGCGGGTCGCGGCGGCGGAAGGGGTGAGGCGCAGGAGACGGGCGGTGGCGACGAGGAACGCCGGGGACGTGCCGGTGAAGGCGTGGGCGGGCACATTGCCTTCCTGGGCCTCGATGCCGGAGGGGTCGGTACGGACCCAGGTGACGCCGTCGAGGGCGGCGCCGCGCACCTGCCAGCCGCCGGCGTGGAGTTCGAGGCGGATGGGACGGCCGATGTCATCCAGGGCCAGGTCGACCGAGCCCCGGTGCTCTCCCTCGGGAGAGGTGAGCTGGGAGACGTAGCGCCAGCCGGAAGGGCCGGGGGCGCAGTGGAAGTGTTCTTCCGCGAGAGGGGTGTGATCGTGCGGATCGTGGAGCGAATATCGGCCGCGCGGCATGGGAGGTCCTGGGTTCTGGCGGGGTGACGGTCCGGTCCGGGGCCGCTGGTCCGGTGGAAAGGGGCAGGCCCCCGGCACGGGGGTGCGGGGGCCTGCCTGGATGAAGCGGGGATCAGCGGCTCAGTAGCGGTAGTGGTCCGACTTGAAGGGACCCTCGACCTCGACGCCGATGTACGCGGCCTGCTCCGGGCGCAGCTTGGTGAGCTTGACGCCGAGCGAGTCCAGGTGGAGGCGGGCGACCTTCTCGTCCAGGTGCTTGGGGAGCACGTAGACGCCGGTCGGGTACTCGTCGGGCTTGGTGAACAGCTCGATCTGGGCCAGGGTCTGGTCCGCGAAGGAGTTGGACATCACGAACGACGGGTGGCCGGTGGCGTTGCCCAGGTTCAGCAGGCGGCCCTCGGACAGCACGATGATGACCTTGCCGTCGGGGAACTTCCAGGTGTGGACCTGGGGCTTGACCTCGTCCTTGACGATGCCGGGGATGGCGGCGAGGCCGGCCATGTCGATCTCGTTGTCGAAGTGGCCGATGTTGCCGACGATGGCCTGGTGCTTCATCTTGGCCATGTCGGCGGCCATGATGATGTCCTTGTTGCCGGTCGTGGTGACGAAGATGTCGGCCTTGTCGACGACCTCGTCCAGCGTCGTGACCTGGTAGCCGTCCATGGCCGCCTGGAGCGCGCAGATCGGGTCGACCTCGGTGACGATCACGCGGGCGCCCTGGCCGCGCAGGGACTCGGCGCAGCCCTTGCCGACGTCGCCGTAGCCGCAGACGACGGCGGTCTTGCCGCCGATGAGGACGTCGGTGGCGCGGTTGATGCCGTCGATCAGGGAGTGGCGGCAGCCGTACTTGTTGTCGAACTTCGACTTGGTGACGGCGTCGTTCACGTTGATCGCCGGGAAGAGCAGGACGCCGTCGCGCTGCATCTCGTACAGGCGGTGGACGCCGGTGGTGGTCTCCTCGGTGACACCGCGGATCTCGGAGGCGAGCTGGGTCCACTTCTGGGAGCCGTCGCTGATGGTGCGGTTGAGCAGTTCGAGGATGACGCGGTGCTCGTCGTTCTCGGCGGTGTCGGGCGAGGGGACCTTGCCGTCCTTCTCGTACTCGACGCCCTTGTGGACGAGGAGGGTGGCGTCGCCGCCGTCGTCCAGGATCATGTTCGGGCCGCCGGTGGGGCTGTTCGGCCAGGTCAGCGCCTGCTCGGTGCACCACCAGTACTCGTCCAGGGTCTCGCCCTTCCAGGCGAAGACGGGGACGCCCTGCGGGTTGTCCGGCGTGCCGTCGGGGCCGACGGCGATGGCGGCGGCCGCGTGGTCCTGGGTGGAGAAGATGTTGCAGGAGGCCCAGCGGACCTCGGCGCCGAGGGCGACGAGGGTCTCGATGAGCACGGCGGTCTGCACGGTCATGTGCAGGGAGCCGGTGACGCGGGCGCCGGCCAGGGGCTGCGCCTCGGCGTACTCCTTGCGGATCGACATCAGGCCGGGCATCTCGTGCTCGGCGAGGGTGATCTCCTTGCGGCCGAACTCGGCCAGGGAGAGGTCGGCGACCTTGAAGTCCTGTCGGTTGTCGACAGTGGTCATGGCGGGCTGCTCCTCGGGATCGGGGCGAGGTGGGTACGGCTGGTCTGCGCGGCGACGGACACAGGGGTGTCCCGAGAAGAGGACACAGGCATGCCCGCGTGCGCGCAGCGCAGTCCGTCGGAGGCCCTCTCTCCCTCGGCCGGTCCGTTTCTGGACCGCCCGACCGCCATCAGCAGCGACGTCTGGCTCCGTCCCAAGCTACACCGGAGGACGGGGCGCGCCCCAGTCCGCGTCCGGCCACCGCGTGCCGTCCAGGTGACGGATGTGGCGCGAACGGGTGGGTGCGGGGGCGGGTGGCCGGATGCGCCGAGGCCCCCGGCGCGTCCGGTGGGGACCGGGATGCGCCGGGGGCCTCGGCTCTGGGACCGGGGGCTCAGTGGTCGGCCGGGTGGGGGTTCGGGCCGCCCGGCGTGGCGAGCGGGTCGGGGCCCTTGGCGGCCTCGGCGGCGTTGAAGATGTCCGGCTCCAGGTAGATGACGCGGGCGATCGGGACGGCCTCGCGGATGCGCGCCTCGGCGGCGTCGATCGCGCGGGCGACCTCGGCGGCGGTGTCGTCGTGCTGGACGGCGATCTTGGCGGCGACGAGGAGTTCCTCGGGGCCGAGGTGCAGGGTGCGCATGTGGATGACGCCGGTGACGGTGTCGCCGTCGACGATGGCGGCCTCGATCTTCTTGACGTCCTCCAGCCCGGCGGACTCACCGAGCAGCAGGGACTTGGTCTCGGCGGCCAGGACGAGGGCGATCAGGACGAGCAGGACACCGATGCAGACGGTGCCGATGCCGTCCCAGACGCCGTTGCCGGTGAGCAGGGCGATGCCGACGCCGCCGAGGGCGAGGACCAGACCGATGAGCGCGCCGAAGTCCTCCAGCAGGACGACGGGCAGCTCGGGCGCCTTGGCGCGGCGGATGAACTGGGCCCAGGAGAGCTTGCCGCGCAGCTCGTTGGACTCCTTGATGGCCGTACGGAAGGAGAAGCCCTCGGCGATGATGGCGAAGACGAGGACGCCCACCGGCCAGTACCAGTGCTCCACCGCGTGCGGGTGGCTGATCTTCTCGTAGCCCTCGTAGATGGCGAACATGCCGCCGATGGAGAACAGGACGATGGAGACGAGGAAGGCGTAGATGTACCGCTCGCGGCCGTAGCCGAAGGGGTGCTGCGGGGTCGCCTCGCGCTGGGCCTTCTTGCCGCCGATGAGCAGCAGGAACTGGTTGCCGGAGTCGGCGACCGAGTGGACACCCTCGGCGAGCATCGACGAGGAGCCGCTGAACGCGAACGCCACGAACTTCGCTGCCGCGATCGCCAGATTGGCCCCGAGTGCCGCCACGATCGCCTTGGTACCGCCTGACGCGCTCATGTTGTCCGCGAGTCCCTTCGCCCTCTGCACCCTCGTACGGCCGAACTCTTCGGGAGGGTTCCGTCTTTGCCCGTGCTTTGCCGGAGGGTCATTCTTGCAGTCCCACCGGGGTGTGGCGCGTCAGGTGTCCACAGGGCCGGTCATACGATCACAGTGGCACGGAAGAGGGTGCCCTCGCCGGACGCCTCGGTCTTCTCTCCCGCCGGGACGAAGACGGACCGGCCGGGCAGCAGTTCGTGCTCGCCGACGCGGACGGAGCCGGCCGTGCACAGCAGGATCTGCGGGGTGGGCAGGGTCAGGTCGCGGGCGGTCTCGCCGGGCAGGACGTACCGGGAGAGCCGGAACTCGTCGATGGGGGTCTCGTAGACCTCCTCGCCGTCCGGCGACGCCTCGGGGCGCAGTACGCCGGGGTCGCCCGCCTCGAAGCGGACCACGCGCAGGAGTTCGGGGACGTCGACGTGCTTGGGGGTCAGGCCGCAGCGCAGGACGTTGTCGGAGTTGGCCATGATCTCGACGCCGAGGCCGTCGAGATAGGCGTGCGGGATGCCGGCGCCGAGGAACAGGGCCTCGCCGGGCTGGAGCCGGACGTGGTTGAGCAGCATGGCCGCGATCACGCCGGGGTCGCCCGGGTAGTGGTGGGCCATGTCGGCGTAGGGCGTGTACGGGCCGCCGAGGCGGATGCAGGCGGCGGTGGCCTCGGTGACGGTGCCGGCCATGTCCTCGCGGTCCGCGGTGAGGATCGCGGTCAGGACCTCGCGCAGGGCGGCGTCCTCGGGATGGGCGCGCAGCAGGTCGGCGTAGGGCTTGAGGGAGGCGACACCCAGGCCGTCGAGCAGGTCGGCGGCTTCGGCGGGGGCGCGGAAGCCGCACAGGCCGTCGAACTCGGTGAGGGCGCAGATGAGTTCGGGCTTGTGGTTGGCGTCCTTGTAGTTGCGGTCGGGGGCGTCCACGGGGATGCCCCGGCGCTCCTCCTCCGCGTACCCCTGCTGGGCCTGGGCCAGGTCGGGGTGGACCTGGAGGGAGAGGGGGGCGGCCGCGGCGAGGATCTTGAGCAGGAAGGGCAGGCGGGGGCCGAACTTCGCCACCGCGTCGGCGCCCAGTTCGCGCTCCGGGTCGGCGTCGATGACCTCGACGAGCGTGCCGCGCGTGGTGCGCGAGGGGGCTCCGGGGTGCGCGCCCATCCACATCTCGGCCTGCGGTTCGCCGGTGGGCTCGGTGCCCAGGAGGCGCGGGATGGCGGTGGGCGAGCCCCAGGCGTAGGGGCGGACGGTGTTGTCGAGGCGGTCCATGTGTCTTCTCTGTCTCCGTACGTGCGCTGCGGGGGCGTGGGCCTCGAGCAAGCTCAGGCGCCGGCGGCGAGCGCCAGGTAAACGGCGGCGAAATCCGTGACGGCGATCAGATCGGCGAGGGTCTCCAGTTCGCCGCCCTCCTCGGGTTCGAGTTCGCTGATCGGTGTGTCGTGGCCGAGGGCCAGTTCGCGGGCGGCGGGGGCCGCGGTGAGGCCGCCGAGGGGGCGGTCCCGCAGCAGCACCACGCGCGCGTGCAGCGCGGGTGTCTCCTCGACGCGGTCGCGGAAGAAGTCGTCAGGGTCGGCGCTGGCGGCCAGCGGGCCGGCGAGGAGGGCGTTGTGCGCGGCGAGCGCCTCGGGGAGCTCGGCCACCAGGGCGGGGCGGCCCGCGAGTTCGGCCAGGGCGGCGGCGAAGCGGCGGCCCGCCGGTCCCGCGGAGGTGCCCTCCGTCCAGACGACGGGGAGGGCGTCGGCGAGTTCCGCGGCGAGGGTCTTGGCCGCGTTGCCGTACGTGGCGACGGCGGGGCCGCAGCGCTCGGCGACGTGGTCGAGGCGGTCGGCGACCTTCTCCAGGGCGTCGGGTCCGGCGCTCAGCAGGCCGACGCGGTCGAGGAGGGCCAGCAGCGGGGTGAGCAGGGCCCAGAAGACGCCGGAGGAGGACGCGGCGAGCGGCTCCTCCTGGTCGTACGGGGCGGTCGCCATCGGGATGAACATCCCGTGCGCGCCCGCGACCGCCTCGGCGAGGGGGGTGCCGGAGGGGGCGACGGCCACCACGGAGCAGCCCCGGCGGTACGCCTGTTCGGCGAGGACGCCGAGGCTCGGTTCGCTGCCGTCGGGGGTGGCGATCAGCAACAGGTCCACGGAGCCCGCCCAGCCGGGCAGTTCCCAGCGCAGGGCGCCGGGGGCGGGGGCGACCCCGGTGGCCTCCAGGCGGATCACCGGGCTGCCGGGGCCGGCCAGGGTGCCGAGGAGGTCGGCGGTGTGCGTGGCCGCCGCGCCGGGGCCGGCGATGAGTACGGCGCGGGGGCGGCCGTCGGGCTGGAGCGCGCCGACTCCGGCCTCGACGGCGTGCCGGGCCGCGGTACGGACCCGCGCACCCGCCTCGGCCGCACCGCGCAGCAGCCCTCGGCGGTCGGCCCTGGCGAGGCCCTCCGGGGTGTCGAGGAGCGATTCGTCGAGCATGTGCGGGGGCCTCCGATCGCCGGGGTCCTGAGGGGGCGGCTGGGGCGGCGTCGTACGTGCGGCGGCCCCTGTTCGATGGGCCCTTACTGCGGGCGGCGGGCCTCGTCGACGAGCAGGACCGGGATCCCGTCGCGAACCGGGTAGGCCAGGCCGCAGTCCTGGCCGGTGCAGATCAGCTCGGTGTCCTGCTCCTTGAGGGGAGCGTGGCATGCCGGGCAGGCGAGGATCTCGAGAAGGCCGGTTTCGAGCGGCATGGGGTGTCCCTTCGGGCAAGCGGGTGTCGACGTGATCTGTAGGCGTGGAGCCTGGTCAGGGTACCGCCGGTGAGGGACGGGCCGTGGGGAGCCTTCGACCGGGGCGGGACGACGGCCCGCGTGTCCCGGGCACCGGTCGGTCCGAGTGCCGGGCCGCACGACCGTCGGTGTGCGCGGCCGGACCACGGCTCCGGACCGCCGGGTCAGGAGTCGGGGGAACGCAGGACCCTCAGGTGACCGCGCCGGGCGACTTCCATGGGGTCGGCGGTGCGTGCGCCGCCGCTCGCTCCGGCCGCGCGTTCCTGCGGACGGGCCGCCTCCCGCACCGCGTTGGCCAGTGCCTCCAGGTCGTCGCCGCTGGGGCGGGCCGGGGCGGAGCCGTCGAGCAGCCGGACGACTTCCCAGCCGCGCGGGGCGGTGAGGCGCTCGGAGTGCTCGGCGCACAGGTCGTAGCAGTGGGGTTCGGCGTAGGTGGCGAGGGGGCCGAGGACCGCGGTCGAGTCGGCGTAGACGTACGTCAGCGTCGCAACGGCGGGTCGGCCGCAGGCGGTGCGCGAACAGCGACGTACAAGGCTCACGATGTTGGACGGTACCGCACTCTTGAGCGGGCCGCGACGACTCTCCACCAGGTCACTGTCCCGTGTCGTGCCGCGCGGCGCCCCGCGGCCCCTTTCCCGGGAGCCCCGCCGAAGGGGGCGGACAGGGGGGCATCAGGTGATGATCCGGTACAAAATCCGTCGACCGGACCCGGTTCGTGGACCTCGTGGTGGCCGGAACGGTCGTGCGATGGCGGGAAGACGACCGCACGAACACCGGGAGAAAAGTGCGCGAAGAGTCCGGGGAGGCGGTGCGGAGGGGCGGTCACTCGGGCGGGGTCCGGGCGGCTGCCGCGTGGAACCGGACGGGCGGGGCGGGCGAGGACTACGCTTCTGCGGTGATGGACGACCGTGTACCGCCCCGTGCCGCAGGCCCCCGACCCCGCCGCCGTGATCGTCACGGGCGGGGCATGCGTGGCCCCATCGCACCGCCGCAGGTGCCGCTGGCGGCCAGCCGCGCCGACGCGTTCGCGGATCTCGTCCGCGACTCCGTCGAACGGCTGGAGCGGCGCTGGGAGCAACTGGCCGAGGTGGAGTTCCTGGTGCTGGAGGTGCCCCGGCTGGAGGGCACCGGCGAGGGAGCACCGGACGACGAGGGCGTGCCGCTGGGCGGGATCATCCCCGCGCGGGACGACCGGCGGGCGCGGGTCGTGGTGTACCGGCGGCCGATCGAGATCCGCACCAAGAGCCGCGACGAACGCGCCGAGCTGGTGCACGAGGTGGTCGTGGAGCAGGTCGCCGAACTGCTGGGGCTGAGCCCGGAGACGGTGGACCCCCGGTACGGCGAGGAGTAGCGGGCGCCGCCCAGTGCGGGGCGACCGGGCTTCATGGCGGGTGGCAAGGACCCGCGATCCTCGCTGAGGACAGCACGGCTGCGCTCCGGCTGTCCTCACGAAAGCCTCTGGTCTCCACGGCGCCGGACGGGCTGGGACCGGGGTCCGGTCAGCGGGTCTCCGCAGGGGTCGGCAGCGGGAGCGTGGGAACGTCCAGCCCCTGCCCGAGCATGGCCTCGATGTGGTCCGCGGTCTCTTCCCACCTGGTCACGGCGACGCAGGGCACGCCCATCTGCCGGACCGGGAAATCGTTCCCGCCCTCTTCGAGCCGGTCGCCGATGAAGAGGACGTCGTCCACCCGCAGGTCCAGATGGGCGAGGAGGCGCCGCATGCCGTACGCCTTGTCGATGCCCTTCTTGGTGACGTCGATGGACGTGGAGCCGCCGCTGCGGACCTCCAGACCAGGCAGCCTGGCCGCCGCGTACTCGCGCAGGGCCTTGCGCCGGGAGCCGTCCGGATCCCAGGCCGCCTTCGCCTGGTGCGGGGCCTGCTGGCCGAGTGCGGAGAACGTCACCTGGCTGCCCCGGTCCTCGATGATGTCTCCCCAGGTCCGCTCCGCCCAGAGCCCCAGGGACTTGGCACCCTCGGTCAGGACCTCGATGACGAGCGCCTTGTCGTCGTCGTCGAGGTTCTCGCAGTAGATGTCACTCCAGCCGCCGGACTCCCACCGCAGGTAACGCGTGCCGCAGGTCGGCATGAGGTGGAGGCGCGCGGCGAGTTCGGCGGTGAGGGGCAATTCGTCCAGGACCTGGGTCTGGAACTGCTCGTACCGGCCGCCGGAGATGATGCAGACGTGCTTCGCGGACAGGAGGCGCAACAAGCACTGGGCCATGCGAGGCGTGATCTTCGCCTTGGAGAGGGCGAGCGTGTCGTCCAGGTCGAACACCACGATGCGAGTCGACAGTACCAATGCCCCATCCTTCTCTTCGTACCCGTCGGTCGGAACGAGCCCAGCCACCGTAGCCGAACCCGGTTCCGGCAATCCTGACCGCCGACCGATCGGACGCCCCTCCACGTGGGCGGCCGTCTCCTCGCCGGACGCCGGTCCGCGCGGCCCGAGAGCCGGATTGGCCGGATTGGCCGGATTGCCGGTGACGGCAGCGGCGAGACTACCGGTTTCCGTGCCCCGCACACCGCGTCGACGCCGCTTCGCCGTGCGGGGCGCTCCCGGTTCCGTGCGCCATCGAGGCTGTCGCAGCCCCTTGGTCAGTTCAGCACCGAAAGATCCTGCTCCGCCCGCGGTACCGCGACCAGGCCGCGGTCGTTCGGGAGGGTCTGGATGGTGAAGTCGGAGGCGTTGTCGGTGCTCGTGAGGGTGCGGGCGGCGTAGACCGGGCCGCCGGAGACAGGTTCCACGGTCAGGGCGTAGGTGCCCTTGCCGCCCGAGGGGGCGCTGATGTCCTGGCTGGTGCCGGACTTGATCGTGTACGTCTTCGTCGCCGGGCTCCCGCCCTCGCTGCCCGCCGAGGCGGTGACCTTGACGGTGGCGGTGCCGGTGGGCGCGGTCAGGGACAGGGTGGAGCCCTTGGCGGTGTTGTCGGCGGCGGTGGCGCGGCGGCCGACGGGAGCGGTGGCGGGGATGTACGCCGTCTCCTGCCGGGCTCCCTTGCCCCGCACCACGCGCAGCGCGGCGACCACCGGGACCGCGTCGTCGGTGGGCGTGAGGATCAGTGATCCCGGTTCGCCCCGGGTGACGGGGCCGAGGTCGACGGCGGTGGTCATGCCCGCCTTGACGTGCACGGTCTCGTTGCCGGCCGGGGTGATCGAGCCGCTCGGCGAGGCCAGGCGGACCTTGAGGTCGGCGTCGTCGTCGCCGCGGGCGAAGGCGACCAGGCGGACGTCGGTGGCGTCCTTGGGGATGCCGGGCAGGACCAGGCTGCCGGCCGGGTCGGCCGCGGCGGGCAGCCAGTCGCCGCCGCCCGCGTCGTCCTGGGCCTGCACCGTGGCGCCGACCCGGCCGCTGCGCACGCCGACGTGCACGGTCAGGTCGGTCTGCGGGTCGTCGGTGAGCGTGGAGAGCAGCACCGGCTCGCTGGAGTGCGGCGGCACGGTGATGCCGTCGGCCACCGCGGACTTCAGGGCGCCGCCCTTGCCGTACAGCTTGATGTCGACGACGGCGGCCGCGTCGTCGGGGTTGGTGAGGTGCACATAGTCGGTGCGGCCCTCGGCCGTGCTGGCGCCGGGGAACCAGAAGTCGGTGTCGGCGGGGGTGCAGGTGACGCCCTGGAGGCCGCGTCCGGTGCCCGCCGCGATCTTGGTGGTCTCCTGGACGGTCCAGCCGGGCGCGTACTTGCCGTCGGCGGTGCCGATCAGCGCGGGCGCGTCACTGCCGGAGGTGTCGCCCAGGGCCGGGGTGCCCGGCGGCTTGGGGGTGAGCACCGGCTCGGCCTTCTTGTCGGCGCTCTTGGCGCCCTTGCCGTCCGCCGACTGCTCGTCGGCCGCTTCCAGCGTGGCCCGGCCGCCGTTCTCCGCGCCCTGGGTGACGGGCGTGAAGGAGGTGTACGCGGTGTCGGCGATGTCGGAGAAGCTCGGCGCCGGGCACAGCAGACCGGTGCGCTCCACGGGCCGTTCGGTGGCACTGCCGGCCGCGCCGGAGCCGGAGGCGGCGGGCGGGTCGAACGCGGCGAAGCCGGTGACCGCGGCCAGGGCGACGGTGCAGGCGATCAGGGACAGGGTGGTGCGGTTCACTGCTGGCTCCCGTCGTGGCGCTCACTGCCGTCGCCGTAGGGCGGCTGCTGGGCGGGGTCGTAGCCCTGCGGGTGGGCCGCCGGGTCGTACGGCTGCTGCTCCGGCTGGACCCCGTAGCCGTAGGGGTCGTAGGGGGCCTGGCCGTAGGGGTCGCTCTGGTACGCGCCCTGGTCGTACCCGGTGTTCTGGTACGGGGCCTGGTAGGGGTCGGCGGGGTAGGCCGCGTACTCGGGGTCGGCGTAGGTGTCGGTGCCGGTGTCCCAGTCGGCGTAGGGCTGCTGCTGCGGGACGACCGGCTGCGCGGGCTCCTGCTCGCCGTACGGCTGGGGTTCGGGGTCGGCGTACCGCTCCACCGGCTCACCGGCCCCCTCGGCCTGTTCCTCGGCCTGTTCCTCGGCCTGGGCGCGCAGGCGGCGGGCGCGGCGGCCCTCGCCCTCCATGGCCTGGGCAGGGATCGGCTGCTCCTCGGGGAGGTCGTCGTCGATGTCGCGGCGGCGGCCGGGGAGGGCGAGGACGACGAGGAGGACGGCGAGCGCGCCCTGTGCCCACAGCCAGACGGTGTGGGCGATCGGGGCGTCGTAGGTGACGTCCAGCCTGCCGCCGCCCGCGGGGAGTTCGAAGCCCTGGGCCCAGCCGTCGACGGTCTTGGGGGTGAGGGGCTTGCCGTCCAGGGTGGCGGTCCAGCCGTCGGAGACGGCGTCGGCCAGGCGCAGCACACGGCCGCCCGAACCCGTGGGGACGGTGGTGTGGATCTCCACCGGGCCCGCGGCGACGGCCTGCGGGGTGCCGGAGCCGCCCGCGCCGATGAGGGTGGCGCGGGAGACCTGGCGGTCGACGCGCCACAGGGCGTTGCCGTTCTGCTGGCTGAGCCGGGCGAGACCGGGGGTGGCGTCCAGGACGCGGGTGATCTGGCGGGGGGTGCCCTGGTGGACGAGGACGTAGCGGACGGCGAAGCCGCCGAGCTGGCCGCTCTGGTCGGCGCCGGAACCGGCGACCAGGTTGGCGACGACCTTGTCGAGGCCGGTGTTCGGCCCGTCGGCCGCGGCGATCTCGCCGTCGCCCATGCGGGCGCCGGAGCCCCGGACCAGGGTGTAGCGGATCCGCGCGGCGGAGTCGCCTTCGAGGACGAGGGTGCGGGCCTGGTCGCGGGTGTTCGCGTCCTCGGCGACGAAGGCGGGCACCTGGGCGGGGTCGCGGCGCTCCAGGGGACCGTCGGCGCCCCGGATCATCCAGCCGGCGGCGGCGACCAGCGGGCCGACGGCGCAGGCCAGCGCGATCAGGGCGGCGACCGGCTGGCGCCAGCCGAAGCTCTGCTCGGCGACCCGCGCGCGTGCCCCGTCCGCGCCGAGCGCGGCGGCGGCGAGCAGGGCGAGGCCGTAGACCAGGGTGGCCGGGCCGGCCCAGGCGGAACGGT
Organism: Streptomyces seoulensis; assembly: GCF_022846655.1. Classification (NCBI taxonomy): domain Bacteria; kingdom Bacillati; phylum Actinomycetota; class Actinomycetes; order Kitasatosporales; family Streptomycetaceae; genus Streptomyces; species Streptomyces seoulensis. Next base: position 748,696 of record NZ_AP025667.1, on the reverse strand, counting down.
TGGCCAGCACCGCGAGCAGCAGGCCGGTCAGGGCGACGGCCCAGGCGGCACGGATGCCCAACTGGCGCTCGGAGCGCAGGAGCGCGGCCAGCGCGGCCAGGACGATGCCGATGAGCAGCGGTCCGGACACGGTGCCGGGACCGCCCGGGCTGGTGCCGAGCAGGTCGGAGGCGGAGGCGGCCGAGGCGCCGAAGTCCAGTCCGGCCTCGGTGAAGAAGCCGGTCGGGAGCAGGGTCAGCGACCAGGGCGCGAGGACCAGCAGCGGGGTGCCGAGCTGGGCCAGGAAGCGCAGGAGGTGGGCGACCGGGTCCGAGCGGCGCAGGACGAGCACGCCGATGCCGAGGACCAGCGCGGCGGGCCAGACGACGGGCGTGAAGGCGGTGGTGATGGTCAGCAGCAGCGCGTACGCCCAGGTGGCGCGCCAGCTGCCGCGTGCGCCGGAGCGATTGGCGAGGCCGCTCGCGGCGACGCCCGCGCGGGCGAGGAGCGGGAGCAGCACGGCGAGGACGGCGGTGCCGATGCGGCCCTGGGCCAGCGCGCCGGTGGTGGCGGGCAGGAAGGCGTAGGCGATGGCCGTCCAGGCGCGCAGCAGCCGGGAGCTGACGAGGGGCCGGGAGGCGAAGTAGGCGGTGAAGCCCGCCAGCGGCACCGAGCAGACCAGCAGCACGGTGACCGCGAGCCCGGTGGAGCCGAGGAAGAGCGAGGCGAGCGTCGCCACCACGGCGAGGTACGGCGGCGCGGAGGTGGTGCTGCCGGCGCCGACGGGGTGCCAGGCGGAGCCGAAGCTCGCCCACAGGTCGGTCGCGCCGGGCGGGACGGGCAGCAGGGCGCCGCCCGCGAGGGCACCGCCGCCCAGCAGGGCGCGGCAGGCGGCCAGGGAGATCAGCAGCAGGGCGAGGAAGAGCACCGGGCCGGGTTTGCGGGCGATGCGCTTGAGCCGGGCGAACTGCTCGATCTCAAGGAAGTCGGCGTCGTCGCCGCCGGGCCCGGACTCGACCGCGCTGCCGTGGCGTCCGGCGGAGGTGTCGACGTCGGAGCTGGTGGAGAAGTTGGCCGCGATCTGTTCGGCCGTGGCGCGGATGGTGGCGCCGGGCGGCGGGAAGAGTTGGCGCAGCTCGTCCTTGTCGAGCTGGGAGGGGCCCCGGCTGCGGCGGGCGGCGAGGACGCGCTCGGGGCGCAGGAGGACGCCGAGCAGGCCGCGGATCTCGTCCAGGGCCTGTCCGGGCACTTTGCCGACGAGGTAGGCGAGGGTGCGCAGGAGGGTGCCGAGGACCAGCCGGAGCAGCACCCAGGGCAGCGCGGCCGTGCGGGTGTTGGCCAGCAGGGTGTGGACGGCACCGGCCTTGTCGACCTTGTGCGGGGAGGCGGTGGTGCGGCCCGCGCAGTCGACGGTGCGGCGCTCGCGGGAGGCGGCCTCCGCGTGCCGTACGACGGCGTCGGGGGCGACGAGGACGCGGTAGCCCTCGGTGTGGGCGCGCCAGCACAGGTCGACGTCGTCGCGCATCAGGGGCAGTCGGCGGTCGAATCCGCCGAGCCGTTCGAAGACGTCGCGGCGGACGAGCATGCCCGCGGTGGAGACGGAGAGCACGGTGCGGACGTGGTCGTGCTGGCCCTGGTCCTGCTCGCGGCGGTCCAGACCGGTCCAGCGGCGGCCGGAGTTGGCGATGGAGACGCCGACCTCCAGCAGTTGCCTGCGGTCGTACCAGCCGCGCAGCTTGGGGCCGACCACGGCCACGTCGTCTCGGCCGAGTTCGAGTTCGTTGTCGACGACCCTCAGCAGCTCGGCGAGGGCCTCGGGTTCGGGTGCGCAGTCGTCGTGCAGCAGCCAGAGCCACTGGACGGGCTCGCCGTACGGCAGTTCGGGCAGGTCGTAGGCGTCGTCGCGCCAGGTGCGCGTGACGGGGTCCCAACTGTTCGGACGCCTGAGGTAGGGCAGGTCGTCCGGCGTGAGGACGGGCGCGAGGCGGGTGGCCTCGTCCACGGCCTGGCCGAAGCCGGTACGCCGGGCCAGGTGGACGACGGCCTCGTCCCCCAGGGTCTCGGTGACCAGTTGGGCGGAGTCGTCCGCGCTGCCGGTGTCGGCCGCGACCGCGTACTGCACGGGGCGCTCCTGGCCGAGGAGCCCGGCGAGAGCGTCGGGCAGCCAGCGGGCGCCGTCATGGGTGACGAGGACGGCCGTCACCACATGGCGCGGGAACTCGGGAGTGGCAGCGTCGTGTTGGGCTGCCGTATGGCTGTGCACGGACATCGAGGTACGGGCCCCGGTTCGATGGACTGCGGTGGACACCTGGGCCCCGTGGAGGGCAGGCGTCTCGGACGAGCGCCCACACTATCGGTCGGTCATGACGACGGCCCGCCGCCTGTGGACAACCCACGTGCGACGGGCCGTTCGCACCGTATGTGCGTGTACCCGGCGGCCGTCAGCCGCCCCGGTGCCCTGCGAGCGGCAGGTGCGCCGGTCAGACGGCGGCCTTCTTCAGCCGGCGGCGCTCCCGCTCGGACAGGCCGCCCCAGATGCCGAAGCGCTCGTCGTTGGCGAGGGCGTACTCGAGGCATTCGGAACGGACCTCGCACGCGAGGCAGACCTTCTTCGCCTCTCTCGTGGAGCCGCCCTTCTCGGGGAAGAAGGACTCGGGGTCGGTCTGGGCGCACAGCGCGCGCTCCTGCCAGCCGAGTTCCTCGTCCGCGTCGTCGACCAGCAGTTGCTCCACGAGCTCGGTCATGTGCGCCCCTCGTCTGTCTTTCGCGTCCCCGTGCCTGGCCGGTCCCGGCCGAACGACACGAGTGAAATTACAAGTGTGCTGCTCCGAGCGAGTCAAGCCGAGATCTGCTATTGAGCCCGTTATTCACTCTGCGGAACCAAGGCCCTGCGTTAAGTGTTCAAATCGGCATAAACCTTGACGCACAGTTGAGGACGCGGGAGGGACGCCGTTCCTCGCACCTCATCTGTACGAAGCACGGCACTCCCGCGTTCGAACGCGGTCCGTGATGCCCGAGCGCCCGGATGTGCGCCATGTGTCCCCGGTACCGGGTGCACAAACCTTTCGCCTGCCAGATCCACCGGATGAGGTGAACCACGTCCCACGAACCGGCCCCGAGTTGACACGGCAGGTGTGAGCCGCTGTCCTTGTGGGCATGCTCGCCGACTTCGCACCCGCCACGACCCGCATCGCCGGGTCCCTCGGCGCCGTCGGCGTGCGTTCACGCTGTTGTTGCTGTCCCTGCTGTTGAGCCGACCGCGCTCCAGCCGACCTCGGGCCGACTCCGGCCCGGCGCGTCCCGCCGTTCCCGTACCCCCTCGGGGACACCTGCCCGTACGCCCGTGACCCGGGCCAGGGCCCAGCGACACCCAGCCGCCGCCTCTGAGCCGAGGAACCCCACACCCCATGAACAGCGACAACGACCTGCAGATCGCCGGTGACATCCTCGAGGTCCCCCACCTGCTCCAGCCGCCCCGCGAGCACCCGCTGACCGTCGCCGAGTTCGCCGGGCTCGCCCGCGCCGTCGCCGCCGACCGTGACAGTTGGGCCCACCTGGTCCGCTACGACGCCACCACCCGCTGGTACCACCGGCTGCGCACCGGCCCCGGCTACGAGGTGTGGCTGCTGTCCTGGGTGCCCGGCCAGGGCAGCGGGCCGCACGACCACGGCCGCTCCTCCGGCATCCTCACCGTGCTGGAGGGCACCCTGACCGAGCGCACCGGGCGGGGCACCCGCAGCCTCGCGGCGGGCGCCCAGCGGGTCTTCGCGCCCGGCTACGTGCACGACGTGGTCAACGACGCGCTGGAGCCCGCGGTCAGCCTGCACGTCTACCACCCCGGCCTCACCGAGATGCCCATGCACACCTCCCCGCACTGCGAGGCCCGTACGGAGCCGAGCCCGGCCGCGGTGTGATCACCGGCCGCACCGCCTGTCGGAGGCTGCTGACACACTGATCCCATGCGCATTGTGGTTCTGGCAGGCGGCATCGGCGGTGCCCGGTTCCTGCGCGGTCTGAAGCAGGCCGCCCCGGACGCGGACATCACGGTCATCGGCAACACCGGCGACGACATCCATCTCTTCGGGCTGAAGGTCTGTCCGGACCTCGACACCGTGATGTACACGCTCGGCGGCGGCATCAACGAGGAGCAGGGCTGGGGGCGGCAGGACGAGACCTTCCACCTCAAGGAGGAGCTCGCGGCCTACGGCGCCGGACCCGGCTGGTTCGGGCTCGGCGACCGGGACTTCGCCACCCACATCGTGCGGACCCAGATGCTGGGCGCCGGGTATCCGCTGAGCGCGGTCACCGAGGCGCTGTGCGACCGCTGGAAGCCGGGCGTGAAGCTGATCCCGATGACCGACGACCGGGTGGAGACCCACGTCGCGGTCGACCTGGACGGCGAGCGCAAGGCCGTCCACTTCCAGGAGTACTGGGTGCGGCTACGCGCCTCGGTGCCCGCCGAGGCGGTCGTGCCGGTCGGCGCCGAGCAGGCCAAGCCCGCGCCCGGCGTGCTGGAGGCCATCGCCGAGGCCGACGTCATCCTCTTCCCGCCGTCCAACCCGGTGGTGTCCGTGGGCACCATCCTCGCGGTGCCCGGCATCCGGGAGGCCATCGCGGAGGCGGGTGTCCCGGTGGTCGGGCTCTCCCCCATCGTCGGTGACGCGCCGGTGCGCGGGATGGCCGACAAGGTGCTCGCGGCCGTCGGCGTGGAGTCCACCGCCGCCGCGGTCGCCGCGCACTACGGCTCGGGGCTGCTGGACGGCTGGCTCGTCGACACCGTGGACACCGGCTCGGTCGAAGCGGTGGAGGCGGCCGGCATCCGCTGCCGTGCCGTCCCGCTGATGATGAGCGACCTGGACGCGACCGCCCGGATGGCGCGGGAGGCGCTGGCGCTGGCCGAGGAGGTGCGGGTCGCGTGACCGGTTACCGGGTCTGGGCGCCCTCCGGTCTGCCCGAGGTGGCGCCGGGCGACGACCTGGCCAAGCTGATCGCCGCGGCCGAGCCCGGCCTCGCCGACGGGGACGTGCTGCTCGTCACCTCCAAGATCGTCTCCAAGGCCGAGGGGCGGATCGTCCGGGCCGCCGACCGGGAGGCCGCGATCGACGCCGAGACGGTGCGTGTGGTGGCCCGGCGCGGCCCCCTGCGCATCGTGGAGAACCGGCAGGGCCTGGTCATGGCCGCCGCCGGGGTCGACGCGTCCAACACCGCCGAGGGCACCGTCCTGCTGCTGCCCGAGGACCCGGACGCCTCCGCGCGCGCCATCCGCGAGGGCCTGCGGGAGGCGCTCGGCGTCACCGTGGGCGTGGTCGTCACCGACACCTTCGGCCGTCCCTGGCGCGCCGGGCTCACCGACGTGGCGATCGGCGCGGCCGGGGTGCGGGTCCTGGACGACCTGCGCGGCGGCACGGACGCGCACGGCAACCCGCTCTCCGCCACCGTCGTCGCCACCGCCGACGAACTCGCCTCGGCGGGCGATCTGGTCAAGGGCAAGGCGTCGGGACTGCCGGTGGCGGTCGTACGCGGCCTGCCCCATGTGGTGACCGGGGCGGCCGAACAGGGCGAGGGCGCGCGGGCGATGGTGCGCTCCGCGCGGGACGACATGTTCCGGCTCGGCACCTCCGAGGCGGTACGGGAGGCGCTGAGCCTGCGCCGGACCGTGCGGTCATTCACCGACGAGCCGGTCGACCCCGGCTCGGTGCGCCGCGCGGTGGCCGCCGCCGTGACCGCACCCGCCCCGCACCACACCACGCCGTGGCGGTTCGTGCTGCTGGAGTCGGCCGAGTCCCGGCTCGCGCTGCTGGACGCGATGCGGGACGCCTGGATCGCCGACCTGCGCCGGGACGGCAAGAGCGAGGAGTCCGTCGCCAAGCGGGTCCGGCGCGGTGACGTCCTGCGCGACGCGCCCTATTTGGCCGTGCCCTGTCTCGTCATGGACGGCTCGCACACCTACGGCGACGCGCGGCGGGACGCGGCCGAGCGGGAGATGTTCGTGGTCGCCACGGGCGCGGGCGTGCAGAACTTCCTGGTCGCGCTGGCCGGGGAGCGACTGGGCTCGGCCTGGGTGTCCTCCACGATGTTCTGCCGTGACGTGGTCCGCGAGGTGCTGGACGTGCCCGCCCACTGGGACCCGATGGGCGCGGTGGCGATCGGCCACGCGGCCCAGGAACCGCCCGCCCGCCCGGCGCGGGAGGCGGGGGCGTTCATCGAGGTGCGCTGAAGGCCGCGGGGGAAGCCCTACGGCCTGTCTTCCGGATCTTGCCGCGGTCGCGGTCGGCCAGAAGGCGCCGTAGGTCCGAGTCGGCCTGATCCGGAAGAAAGGCCCTAGTCTCGTAGGACACCCCCGGCCCATCCGCACCCCTAGGACCTCTCCCCGTGGCAGGACGTTTCGCCCCCCGGCCCCCGTCGCACGCGACCGTGCGCGACGCGGTTCCGGCACCCGTGGTGCCCCGGCAGGCGGCCGGGCCGCGGGTGCGGACGTGGGTGCCGGACGGTCCGCTGGACCTGGGCCTCGTACTGGGACCGCTGCGGCGCGGCGGCGGCGACCCGACGTTCCGCGCGACGCGCGACGGTTCGGTGTGGCGGGCGGCCCGCACGCCCGCCGGGCCGGGCACGCTGCGCGTGTACGCGTGCGGCGGCGAGGTGCGCGGCGAGGCGTGGGGCCCCGGCGCCGACTGGCTGCTGGAGGGGCTGCCCGAGCTGCTGGGCGCCGCCGACGACCCCGGCGTCTTCGAGCCACGGCACCGCCTGGTCGCCCTGGCCCGGCACCGGCGTCCCGGACTGCGGCTGACCCGGACCGGGCTGGTGCTGGAGTCGCTGATCCCCTCGGTGCTGGAGCAGAAGGTCACCGCGGACGAGGCGTACCGGGCGTGGCGGCGGCTGGTGAGCTGGTTCGGGGAGCCCGCGCCGGGCCCCGCCGGTACGGGCGAGCGCCCGATGTGGGTGATGCCGGCGCCCCGGACCTGGGCGCTGATCCCGTCCTGGGAGTGGCACCGGGCGGGCGTGGACGACAAGCGGGCCGCGACGATCCTGCGCGCGGTCCGGCTGGCCGCGCGGCTGGAGCAGACGGTGGGGATGCCCCCGGCCGAGGCGCGGGCCCGGCTGGAGGTCGTACCCGGTGTCGGCCCGTGGACCTCGGCCGAGGTGGTCCAGCGCTCCCATGGCGCGCCGGACGCGGTGACCACGGGCGACCTGCACCTGCCCCGCATCATCGGCTGGGCGCTGGCCGGGAACCGCGACGCCGACGACGCGGAGATGCTCCGCCTGCTGGAGCCGTACGCGCCCGGGGGCCAGCGCCACCGGGCCGCGCGCTACGTCCTGCTGAGCGGCGACACCCCGCCCCGCAGGCACCCCAAGATGCGGAAGACGGACATCGGCAGGTGGTGAGCGGGGCTACTGGTCGGAGGAGAACCTGACCGCCCCGGCCGGGATCCGCGCGTCGCACCACACCCGGACCCCTTCCCGCAGCTCGTTGTCGGCCCCGACCACGGCCCCGTCCCCGACGACCGCGCCGGTGAGCACGGACCGCTCACCCACGCGGGCCCGGCTGCCGATGAGCGAGTCGGTGACGACCGCGCCGGGCTCGATGACCGCGCCGGGCAAAATCGTGGACCCGGTGACCCGCGCCCCCTCCGCGACGAACGCGCCCTCGCCCACCACCGTGCCCCCGGTCAGCTTGGCGTCCGGCGCCACCCTGGCCGTCGGCAGGATCAGCCGGTCACCGCGCCGGCCGGGCACCGCCGGGGAGGGCGCGCGGCCCATCACGAGGTCGGCCGAGCCCCGGACGAAGGCCGCGGGCGTGCCGAGGTCGAGCCAGTAGGTGGAGTCGACCATCCCCTGGAGGTGGGCCCCGGCTGCCAGCAGCTCGGGGAAGGTCTCGCGCTCCACGGAGACCGGGCGCCCGGCGGGGATGGTGTCGATGACGGAGCGGCGGAACACGTAGGCGCCCGCGTTGATCTGGTCGGTGACGATCTCCTCGGGCGTCTGCGGCTTCTCCAGGAAGGCCAGCACGCGCCCGGTGGCGTCGGTGGGGACCAGCCCGTACGCCCTGGGGTCGGCCACCTTGGTCAGGTGCAGGGAGACGTCGGCGCCGGTGGACTCGTGGGTGTCGACCAGGGCCGGGATGTCGAGGCCGGTGAGGATGTCGCCGTTGAAGATCAGGACGGGCTCGTCGGGGCCGGAGCGCAGCCGCTCGGCCACGTTGCGGATGGCGCCGCCCGTGCCGAGGGGCTCCTTCTCGGTGACGTACTCCAGATGCAGCCCGAGGGCGGAGCCGTCGCCGAAGTGGGGTTCGAAGACCTCGGCGAGATAGCTGGTGGCGAGGACGATGTGCTCGACGCCCGCCGCTCTCGCTCTGGCGAGCTGGTGCGTGAGGAACGGCACCCCGGCAGCCGGGACCATGGGCTTGGGCGTGTGCACCGTGAGCGGCCGCAGCCGCGTGCCCTTGCCGCCGACCAGGAGGATCGCTTCTGTCACCTGTCGTCTCTGCTTCCTGCCGGGACCGGCGGAACGTCTCGTTTCGGCCGGCCAGTGTATGCAGACCGTGCGACCGCGCCCCCGGTGGCCGCGCGGCGTCCCGGAAGATCGGCGTCGCCGTCCCCCGGCCGTACGCGTCCGTCCGGGCGGCTGCCGCCCGCCAAGAGGCTGCCACCGCCGGCCGCCGGTCATGTACGGACGCGGGCACCCGTTCCGGGCGGCCGTACGGCACGGCCCCGCCCGCGTACCCTTGCGCGGGTGAACGCCACCGATCGCACCCCAGCCGACCTGCTGCGTTCCGCGCTCGCCGCGGACGCCGGACGCCCCCTGGTGACCTTCTACGACGACGCCACCGGCGAACGCGTCGAACTGTCCGTCGCCACCTTCGCCAACTGGGTGGCCAAGACCGCCAATCTGCTCCAGGGCGAGCTGTCCGTGGCCCCCGGCGACCGGGTCGCCCTGCTGCTGCCCGCGCACTGGCAGACGGCCGTGTGGCTGCTGGCGTGCTCGTCGGTGGGCGCGGTGGCCGACGTGTCCGGGGACCCGGCCGCGGCCGACGTGGTGGTCAGCGGACCCGACACCCTTCAGGAGGCGCGGGCCTGCCGGGGCGAGCGGGTCGCGCTGGCGCTGCGCCCGCTGGGCGGCCGGTTCCCGCAGACGCCGGAAGGCTTCATGGACTACGCCGCCGAAGTGCCGGGCCAGGGCGACCAGTTCGCCCCGTTCGCACCGGTGGACCCGGAGGAGCCCGCGCTGATCGTGGCCGGGGCCGAGTTCAGCGCGGCCGAGGTGGTGGAGCGGGCGCTCGCCGACGCGCCGGACCTCGACCTGACCGGTCCGGGCTCGCGCCTGCTGTCGGGGCTGCCGTACGACACCTGGGCCGGGCTGAGCGCGGGGCTGTACGCGCCGCTGGCGGCCGGGGGCTCGGTGGTGCTGTGCCGCAACCTCGACAAGCTGCCCGCCGAAGCGCTGGCCCAGCGGATCGACACGGAGCGGGTGACCGCCTCCCGGCACTAGGGACGCCCGGGTCACCCGTTGGGCCCAGCAAAGGGCGGCTCGGGGACGTGTGCGCCGCCATGGTCGTAGGAGCAGGACGTGACGTCCGTACGACCGCAAGGGGGGTTCCGCCGTGCCCGACACCGCGGACGACTCCCCCGTCCCTGGCGCCTCGGCCACCGGTGCCGGACTGGCGCGGCGGCGCCGTCGGCGGTGGGCCGGGGGCGGCGCGCTCGGGGCGGCCGTGGTGCTGCTGGTGGCGGGCGGGGTGGGCTGGGCCCTCTACGCCAGGCTCAGCGACAACATCACCCCCGACGAGGCGGCCGCGCGGGAGCTGGCCCGCTACGACCGGGAACGGCCCACCGCACTGGTGTCGGGCGCCCAGAACATCCTCCTGATCGGTTCCGACACCCGGGCCGGGAGCGACAACGGGAAGTACGGGCGGGACACGGGCAGCGAGCGCTCGGACACCACGATCCTGCTGCACCTGGCGGCCGACCGGCACAGCGCCACCGCCGTATCGCTCCCCCGCGACCTGATGGTGCGCGTCCCGGCCTGCCCGAGCGCGGACGGCCGCCGGGGCGAGCCGGCCTTCGCCATGCTCAACCACGCCTTCCAACTGGGCGGTTCCGCGTGCACGATCCGTACCGTCGAGGAGCTGACCGGCATCCGGGTCGACCATCACATGGTCGTCGACTTCAGCGGGTTCAAGCAGATGGTGGACGCCGTCGGCGGGGTGCGGGTGTGCCTGAAGGAGCCGATCGACGACAAGGCGGCCGGGCTGAAGCTGCCCGCGGGCCGGGTCACGCTGGACGGGGAGCAGGCGCTCGGCTACGTACGGGCCCGCAAGTCGCTCGGGGACGGCAGCGACACCGACCGGATGGAGCGCCAGCAGCGGTTCCTGGGCGCGCTGGTGGAGAAGGTGCGCGGCGACGGCGTGCTGATGAACCCGGTGAAGCTGTATCCGCTGCTGGACGGGGCCACCTCCGCGCTCACCACCGACCCCGAACTGGCCAGTCTGCGCGGCTTGTACCGGTTGGTTCGGGGGCTGCGCGACATCCCCACCGAACAAGTGCAGTTTCTTACGGTGCCGCGCGAGGCGTACGTCTACGACTCCGACCGTGACCAGTTGGTGCAGCCGGACGCCGGGGAACTGTTCGCCCGGCTGCGCGCTGACCGGCCCGTCGGCGTGGCGGACAGTTCACCGGAAACCGGCGGGAAAACCCCCGACGACAACTCCGGGAAGTCCCCCTCGGCCGTCCCCACGTACCGGGGCAGCACAGCCGCCGCGCACATGTGTGAGTAATCCCCACACCAAATCGACGAACTTTTGTTCAGAGGAATGAGCGGGATTGCCCAGTTCTAGGAACATGGAATTCGTCACCGGCGTCGCTCGACGCTGAACAGGGCGGATAGTGTGAGCGATCCGGTGCACCCGGCCCGCCAGGTCCGTCCTGAGGCCGCGCACCGGTTTCACCGAGACCCGAGCGCCTACGAGGGGGAAGGCGCCGCGTGGCCCCGACGGAGGATTCGGACAACCGTGGACGCGCAAAGCCGTGGGCGGGCGGAGAACATCGACCCCGCAGACCAGTGGGTACTCAATCCGAACACCGGCGAATACGAACTGCGACTGGGCAATTCCACAGCGCAGTCATCGGTTCCCTCACCCCGGTCTTCCCGGCGGGGGCGCCCCGCTGATCCCGACGCCGCGCGCGGCCGGGGCGGCGCGCCGGTCCGGGAGACCCGTGAGGCGCCGGAGCAGGGTGCGGAGGTGCCGCAGCCGCGCCGCCGCAAGGGTGCCGAGCCGGAACAGCAGCCGGGGCGGCGCAACCGGCGCCCGGCGAAGAAGAAGTCGAAGGCCAAGAAGATCGTGGCCTGGACCGGCGGCGGCATGGCCCTGGTGCTGGTCGCCGTGGGCTCTGCGGGCTACCTCTACCTCAAGCACCTGGAAGGCAACGTCTCCACGACGGATGTCGGCAGCGCGGCCAAGCAGGGCTTCAGCAAGGACGACGCCTTCAACATCCTGATCATCGGCACCGACAAGCGCACCGGCAAGGGCAACAACGGCTACGGCGACAAGAACAGCGTCGGCCACGCGGACACCAACATCCTGCTGCACGTCGCCAAGGACCGGACCAACGCGACGGCGCTGAGCATCCCCCGCGACATGATCGTGGACGTGCCGGACTGCGAGACCCTCCAGCCCGACGGCAGCAGGAAGGTCGTCCCCGGCTCCAGCCAGGTCCGCTTCAACACCAGCCTCGGCCAGGAGGGCCGGGACGCGGGCTGCACGATGCGCACGGTGAAGGCGGTCACGGGCATCACGCCGGACCACTTCATGATGGTCGACTTCAACGCGGTCAAGACGCTGACCGCGGCGGTCGGCGGCGTGAAGGTCTGCCTGAAGCACGCGGTGAACGACAAGGACTCCCACCTGGACCTGCCCGCGGGCGAGTCCAAGATCCAGGGCGAGCAGGCGCTCGCGTTCGTCCGCACCCGGCACGCCTGGGGCAACCAGGGCGACCTGGACCGGATCAAGGTGCAGCAGCAGTTCATGGGTTCGCTGATGCGGGACATGTCCTCCAGCGACACCCTCACCAACCCCTCCAAGCTGCTGGACCTGGCCGAGGCCGCGACCAAGGCGCTCACCGTCGACCAGGGCATCAAGTCGGTGAGCACGCTCAAGGACATAGCTCTTGAGATGAAGAAGGTCCCGCCGAAGAACATCACCTTCCTCACCGTGCCGGTCATCGACAACCCGACGGAGAAGGTGCACGCGACCGTGGTCGTGGACCAGAACCAGGGCCCGGAGATCTTCGACGCCATCAACAGCGACGTCTCCTTCACCGACGTCAAGAAGAAGGAGAAGGCGGCCAAGGACGCCCAGGCCGCCCGTCTGAAGGGCAGCAGGTCGGCGCCGTCCGACGTGCGGGTGCGCATCATGAACGGCGGCGCGGTGGCCGGCAGCGCGCAGGAGACCCTCAACTGGATGCAGACCGAGAAGAGCATCCTCAAGTCGGAGAACGCGGGCAACGCCCCGGCCGAGCTGAGCAGGACCACGCTGGAGTACGCGCCCGACCAGGCACCGCAGGCGCGGGAGCTGGCGGCCCTCATGGGCCTGTCCGGCTCGGCGCTGAAGCCGGGCAAGAGCGTCACCAACTCCCAGGGACTGCCCGCGATGAGCCTGACGCTGGGCAAGGACTTCAAGGGGGCGGGTGTCTCGCTCACCGCGCCGTCCAAGGCGCCGGACGTGAGCGACAAGTCCACGGCCGACAAGGTCGAGTGCGCCTCGTAGGTAACCCATCGGGCCCGTCGTGCGTCTAACCCGACGCGGGACGGGCCCGTTTGCTGGGTGTGTGGTGGAAGGACGGGGAGTTGTCGCAGAGTCGGGTTCGGGGGAGGGCCACGGTGGCGCAGGACACCAGAGAACGCGCGCCGAAGGCCGGCGGCCCGCGCGACGGGGGATCAGGGCGGGCTGGCAGACGCCGTGACGAGAAGCGGGGCGGAAAACGCGCGCTGCGCTGGTCGGCGAGCGTGCTGGCGCTGCTGATACTCGGCACGGCCGGCGCCGGTTACCTGTACTACGAGCACCTGAACGGCAACATCCAGGCGGGCGCGCGCAGCGGCAGCGACGACTCACGGGCGCAGCGCACCCGGCCCAACGCGGACGGCCAGACCCCGCTGAACATCCTGCTGATCGGCTCCGACAGCCGGGCCTCGGCGGAGAACGTCAAGCTCGGCGGCAGCAAGGACAACCGCACCAACCCGCCCCTCGGTGACGTGCAGATGCTGATCCACGTCTCCGCGGACCGGCGGAACGCCGCCATGGTGAGCATCCCCCGCGACACCCGCGTGGACATCCCCGAGTGCAAGGACGCCAAGACCGGGCGGGTCTACCCGGCGACCAACGACATCATCAACACCACGCTGGCCCGCGGCGGCGCCGGCTGCACCCTGGCGACCTGGGAGAACCTCACCGGGGTCTACATCGACCACTGGATGACGATCGACTTCTCCGGTGTGGTGCGGATGGCCGACGCGATCCGCGGGGTCGACGTGTGCGTCAAGCAGAACGTCTGGGACCGCTCCACCGCCGCCCAGCACGGTGGCTCCGGCCTGAAGCTGACCGCCGGAACGCACAAGGTACAGGGCGAACAGGCCCTCCAGTGGCTGCGTACCCGGCACGCCTGGGGCAGCGACGTGATGCGCGCCCGTGCCCAGCACATGTACCTGAACTCGATGATCCGCACGCTGAAGGGCCAGAACGTCTTCACCGACAGCGGCCGGCTGATGGACCTGGCGGAGGCGGCCACCAAGTCCCTGACGGTGTCCGACGAGATCAGCAGCGTCAAGAAGCTCTACGACCTCGGCATGGAGCTGAAGGCGGTGCCGACCAACCGCATCACCTCGGTGACCATGCCCAACATCGAGGACCCGCGGAACATCTCGCACGTCCTGCCCGCCCAGGGCGGCGCCGACAAGCTGTGGCAGATGCTCCGCGAGGACGTGCCGCTCGACAAGAACGGCAAGCCGGCCAAGAAGGCGGTCGCGGCGGCCGAGCCCGCCAAGGCGCCCTCGGCCGCCCCGGACCGGCTCGGGGTGCAGGTGCAGAACGGCACCCGGAGCAGCACGCTGGCACCGGTCAGCGGCCGCGCCCGCACGGTGGCGAGCGCCCTGGGGGCCAAGGGGTACGCCCTGGCGCAGGCCGACACCTCCGCGGCGCCGTCCGCCGACGAGACGGTGGTGCACTACCCGAGCGCCGATCTGGAGGGCGACGCGCAGGCGGTGGCCAAGGCGCTCGGCATCCCGGCGAAGCAGGTGGAACGTTCCACCGACGTCTCCGGGGTGACGGTCGTGGTCGGCGCGGACTGGCGCGTCGGCGCGACCTATCCGAAGAAGGAGGCGCCGAAGGCCGGTGACCTGCCGGGCGGCACGGACGCGATCAACGGCTCGGACAAGTCGTCGTGCATGGACGTGTACAAGCCGTACCAGTGGTAGGCGGCCAGGACGCGTGAACCAAGGGGAAGGGCCCCTCCCGACGCGGGAGGGGCCCTTTCACACCGTCAGTTGCGGTCGCGCTCAGCGGGGTTCGAGCACCGCCGGGCGGCGGGAGGCGATGACCCTGCGGGCCAGCGACTTGGGGCTGGTCAGGAAGCCGAAGCCCCAGGACATGTGCATGGTGGCCAGGGCCACCGGGATCTGCAGCCGGGCCTTGATCGGCAGGCCCTTGCCCGCCGGGACGGAGCCGGCCGCGATGGCGGCCAGGTAGCCGCCGGGGATCACGAAGCCCCACGGGGTCAGCGCCACGCCGACCACCACACCGGCCGCGATCGCGCACACGGCGGCCGGCGGGGCGAGGTAGCGCAGGTTGATGGAACCCTCGTGGTAGCGGGCCACGACGTGCCGCCAGCGGCCGTAGTCCTTGTACTGCTTGGCCAGCGCCTTGATGCTCGGGCGCGGCCGGTAGGAGACCCGGAGTTCGGGCGAGAACCAGATCAGGCCGCCCGCCTCGCGGATGCGGAAGTTCAGCTCCCAGTCCTGGGCGCGGATGAACTCCTCGTTGTATCCGCCCTGTTGCTCCAGCGCCTCACGGCGGAAGACACCGAGGTAGACCGTGTCGGCGGGGGCCGCCTCGCCGCCGGTGTGGAAGGCGGCGTTGCCGACACCGATCCTGGAGGTCATCGCGGCGGCGACCGCGTGCTCCCAGTCGTTCTCACCCTCGGCGTGCATGATGCCGCCGACGTTCTGCGCGCCGGTCTCCTCCAGGAGCCGTACGGCGGTGGTGATGTAGTTCGGCGAGAGGATGCCGTGGCCGTCCACACGGACCACGACCGGGTGCCGGGACGCCTTGATCGCGGCGTTGAGCGCGGCGGGGGTACGGCCGGTGGGGTTGGGGACCGTGACCACGCGGGGGTCCTCGGCCACCAGCTCGGCCGCGATCTCGTCCGTGCGGTCCGTGGAGGGACCGAGGGCGATCACGACCTCCATGTCGCCGGCGTACTCCTGCGCGAGGATCGCTTGGACGGCCCCGCGCAGATGCCGCTCCTCGTTGAGCACGGGCATGATCACGGACACGGCGGGGAGCCGCACATCGGGCTTGGCGTTCATAGGGGGCTCACGTTACCGCGAATGGGGGACACCGTTGCGCGCCGCCGCGGCCGCGACGCGGGCTGGAGATCGTATCGACCTACGGTTCTCACATTCCCACGTACGGCCGCAGCCCGGAGGTGTCCCTTGCCCAGTCCGCCTCGGCCCCCCTCCCCCTCCGCACGGGGTGCGGGAGGCACCCCCAGGCCGCAGCGGCGGCCGCGGCCGCCCGGCCGGGTGCGGCGGCGGCCCCTCGCCCGCAGGCGGCGGCCGCGCTGGGCGGTGCGGGCGGTGACCGCGCTGTCCGTGGTGGTGCTCGCCTCCGCCGGGATCGGCCACGCCGTCGTCACCGGCCTGGACTCGGGCATCGCCCGGGTCGACGCCTTCAAGGACATGAAGAACCGGCCCCGCGCGGGCCACGGCATGAACGTCCTGCTGGTCGGCACCGACGGCCGGGACAAGATCACCGAGGCGGAGCGGCGCGCGTACAAGCTGGGCGGCGCGCCCTGTCACTGCACGGACACGGTGATGATCGTGCACATCTCGGCGGACCGGGAGCGGGCGAGCGTGGTGAGCCTGCCGCGGGACTCGTACACCGAGGTGCCCGAGCACGTCGACCAGACCACCGGTGAACGGCATCACGCGCACCCCATGAAGCTGAACGCGGCGTACGCCGAGGGCGGGCCCACGCTCACGGTGCGCACGGTGGAGGCGATGACGCGTGTGAAGGTCGACCACTACCTGGAGGTCGACTTCACCAGCTTCATGAAGACGGTGGACGTGCTCGGCGGGGTCAGGATCTGCACCCCGACCCCGCTGAAGGACTCCTACACCGGGCTGGACCTCGCGCCCGGCCCGCACGACCTGGGCGGCGGCCAGGCGCTGCAGTACGTCCGCGCCCGGCATGTGGACGGCGCCAGCGACCTGGGCCGGATGCAGCGCCAGCAGCGGTTCCTGGCCGGGCTGATCGAGCGGGCCACGTCCTCGGGGGTGCTGTTCAACCCGATGCGGTTCCGGGACGTCACGCGGGCGGTGCTGGGCTCGGTGCGCGCGGACAACGGCTTCGGCACCGACGAGCTGCTCGACCTCGGCCGGGCCATGCGGAACTTCTCGCCCTCGTCCTCGGAGTTCACCACCGTGCCGATCGGGCAGATGGGGTACGCCGTCAAGGGCATCGGCTCGACCCTGAAGTGGGACCCGGTCAAGTCGGAGCGGCTCTTCGCCGACCTGCGCGAGGACAAGCCGCTCGCCACGCACCCGGCGGGCAAGGTCCCGGTGGCGCCGACCGTCGAGGTCGACCCGCACTCGGTCCGGGTCCGGGTGGAGAACGGCACCGGCACCGCGGGGCTCGGCAGGAAGGTGGACGCGGCGCTCGCCGGGACCGGCTTCGCCACCACCCGCCGTCCGGTGACCGCCGCGCACCCGGTCGCCCGCACGGTGATCTCCTACGACCCCCGCTGGGACCGCTCCGCCCGCTCCCTGGCCATGGCGCTGCCCGGCAGCGAGCTGCGCGCGGTCCCCGGCCTGGGCCCCGTGCTGCGCGTCACCGCGGGCGCCGACCACAAGGCCGTACGCCCGGTCAGGGCCCCCCGGCTCGCCGAGCCGGACGCCCCCGTGGTCCGGGGCGACGAGGTGGTCTGCTCGGGGAAGGCGTAGCGCAGGTCGTACCCCGGCCGGGGCCGGTCCGTCGCGCGAGGTCAGTCCGTGATGCCCTCCGCCGCGCGGCGTTCGCGCAGCTCGCGGATGGCGCGGCGGCGGGCCAGGCGGTGGGTGCGGCGGATCTGGGCCTCCTGGTGGCGGCGGCGGTCGCGCTCGGTCTCCGGGAGCACCTGGGGGACCTGGCGCGGCTTGCCGTCGGCGTCGACACCGGTGAAGACGAGGTAGGCGGAGCCGACCTGGGTGGCCGGCGCGGACTCGTTCCAGCGCTCGGCCAGGACCCGGACGCCGATCTCCATGGAGGTGCGGCCGGTCCAGTTCACCTGGGCCTTGACGTGCACCAGGTCACCCACGCGTACCGGCTCCAGGAAGACCATCTCGTCCATGGACGCGGTGACCGCGGGACCGCCGGAGTGGCGGCCCGCCACGGCGCCCGCGGCGTCGTCGACGAGCTTCATGATCACACCGCCGTGCACCGTCCCCAGCAGGTTGGTGTCGTTGTGGGTCATGATGTGGCTGAGGGTGGTGCGGGAAGCGGAAGTGGGCTTGCCCGGAATCTCCGGAGTGGCGGAAGGCGCCTGGTCTGTCATGTCCCCCACCCTATGCCGAAGCCGCTTTCGCGGAATTTATGTCGGGTTCGCAACAGAGGCGCTCCGATTTTCCGACAACCCTTGTAAGGCATACGTCGGCACCCTGCACACTGGGGCGCATGAATGACTGGCCCGAGGGATGGTCCGACGACGAGCGCGGCCCCCGCTACGGACGCGGCAGCGCCGGTGCGCAGCCGGAAGGCCCGCGTGTGATGCGGCAGGTACGCCGCCCGGCCGCGCCGCCGCCCGGCGCCCCCGCCCCGCAGTACGGCGGCGGGGTCCCGAGGCAGCCGTCGTACGTCGACGGCCAGGGCCATGACGGCTACGACAGCGGTTACAACACCGGCCAGGTCTACGGCGGCGGCGGTGCGGGCGGCCCCGGCGCCCCGGCCGGCACCCGCGCACCCCGCCCGGCGCCGAACTGGGGCCGCCGGATCAAGGTGGGATCGGTCACGCTGGTCGCCGTGCTGCTCGTCACCTCGGTGGCCACCTACTTCTGGGCCGACTCCAAGCTCAACCGGGACGTCGACCTGTCCCAGGTGATCAACCGCCCCGAGGAGGGCGAGGGCACCAACTACCTGATCGTCGGCTCCGACAGCCGCAAGGGCATGACGAGCGAGGACAAGAAGAGACTCCACACGGGGTCCGCCGAGGGCCAGCGCACGGACTCGGTGATGATCCTGCACGTCGGCTCGAACGGCGACACCCTGATATCGCTGCCCCGCGACTCCGACGTGGTCGTCCCCTCCTACAAGGGCTCCGCCTCCGGCAAGGTCTACCCCGCGAGCGGACGGCACGCGAAGCTGAACGCGACCTACGCCGAGGACGGCCCGACCCTGCTGACGCGGACCGTGGAATACAACACCGGGCTGCGCATCGACCACTACGTGGAGATCGGCTTCGCGGGCTTCGCCAACATCGTGGACGCGGTCGGCGGCGTCGACATCAAGATCGACAAGGGCTTCAAGGACAAGTACTCGGGCGCCGACTTCCAGGCGGGCGAGCAGACCCTGAACGGCGAGCAGGCCCTCGCCTTCGTCCGTACCCGGCACGCGTTCGCCGCCTCCGACCTGGAGCGGACCAAGAACCAGCAGAAGTTCCTCGCCGCGCTGGCCCACCAGGTGGCGACCCCGTCGACCGTGCTGAACCCCTTCACGTTCTATCCGACGATGGGCGCGGGCCTGGACTCCCTCAGCGTCGACAAGGACATGGGCCTGTTCGACCTGGCCTCGATGTTCTGGGCGATGAAGGGCGTCAACGGCGGCGAGGGCACGTCCCTGAACATACCCGTCTCCGGCTCCGTCGGCGGCAACCTCGTCTGGGACAAGGCGAAGGTGAAGACGCTGGTGGACCAGTTGAAGAACGACGAGAAGGTCACCGTCTCGGGCAACTGACCCGGCCGTCCTCCCGCCCGGCCCCGGACATGCCGAAGGCGCCTGCCCCGCACCAGGGGGAGGCGCCTTCGGCGTACCCGCTACTTCGGCAGGTTGCGGGCCATCACGATCCGCTGGACCTGGTTGGTGCCCTCGTAGATCTGGGTGATCTTGGCGTCGCGCATCATGCGCTCCACCGGGTAGTCACGGGTGTAGCCGTAGCCGCCGAGGAGCTGGACGGCGTCGGTGGTGACCTCCATCGCCACGTCCGAGGCGAAGCACTTGGCGGCCGCGCCCTGGAAGGTGAGGTCGGCGTCGACGCGCTCGGAGGCGGCCGCGGCCTGGTAGGTCAGGGCGCGGGCGGCGGCGATCTTCATCGCCATGTCGGCCAGCATGAACTGGATGCCCTGGAAGTCGGCGATCGGCTTGCCGAACTGCTTGCGCTCCTGGACGTAGCCCTTGGCGTAGTCCAGGGCGCCCTGGGCGACACCGAGGGCCTGGGCGGCGATGGTGATGCGGGTGTGGTCCAGCGTCTTCATCGCGGTGGCGAAGCCGGTGCCCTCCTCGCCGATCATGCGGTCGGCGGGGATGCGGACGTTGTCGAAGTAGACCTCGCGGGTCGGGGAGCCCTTGATGCCGAGCTTCTTCTCCGGGGCGCCGAAGGACACACCCTCGTCCGACTTCTCCACGACGAAGGCGGAGATGCCCTTGGAGCGCTTGCTCGGGTCGGTGACGGCCATCACCGTGTAGTAGTCGGAGACGCCCGCGTTGGTGATCCAGCGCTTCACGCCGTTGAGCACCCAGAAGTCGCCGTCGCGGACCGCCTTGGTCTTCATGCCGGCCGCGTCCGAACCGGCGTCCGGCTCGGAGAGGCAGTACGAGAACATCGCGTCGCCCTTGGCGAGCGGGCCCAGGTACTTCTTCTTCAGCGCCTCGGAGCCGGAGAGGATCACCGGGAGGGAGCCGAGCTTGTTCACGGCCGGGATCAGGGAGGAGGAGACGCAGGCGCGGGCCACCTCCTCGATCACGATGACCGTGGCGAGCGCGTCGGCGCCGGCGCCGCCGTACTCCTCCGGGACGTGGACCGCGTGCAGGTCGCCCGCGACGAGGGCGTCCAGCGCCTCCTGGGGGAAGCGGGCCTCCTCGTCCACGGCGGCGGCGAACGGCGCGATCTTCGCCTCGACCAGCGAACGGACGCTGTCGCGGAGCATGTCGTGCTCCTCGGACGGGCGGTACAGGTCGAAGTCAGCCGATCCGGCCACGGTCTCTCACGCTCCAAAGACGCTGTGATACTGACGCTAATTACCGTTAAGTAACTGAAAGTTTAGAGCGCCGCCCCCGGCCCGCATAGGTGAGCTTGGCGACAGCGCGAGATTTCCTCCGGACGAGGCACCCTCCGGGCACGACTATGCTCGGGGGCCGCATCATCGACGTACCCCGCCTGGAGCACCCATGAGCCTCAAGATCACCGTGATCGGCACCGGCTATCTCGGCGCCACACACGCCGCGGCCATGGCGGAACTCGGCTTCGAGGTCCTCGGGCTGGACGTGGTCCCGGAGAAGATCGAGATGCTGGAGCGCGGCGAGACCCCGATGTACGAGCCGGGACTCGACGAGCTGCTGCGCGCCCATGTGGCGGGCATCGAGGGCTCGACCGGCCGGCTGCGCTTCACCACCGACTTCGCCGAGGTCGCCGAGTTCGGCGACGTCCACTTCGTCTGCGTGAACACCCCGCAGAAGCACGGTGAGTACGCCTGCGACATGAGCTATGTCGACTCGGCCATCGCCTCCCTCGCCCCGCATCTGCGGCGCCCTGCGCTGGTGGTCGGCAAGTCGACGGTGCCGGTCGGGTCGGCCGACCGACTCGCCGCCTACCTCGCCGAGCACGCGCCCGCCGGGGCCGACGCCGAGCTGGCGTGGAACCCGGAGTTCCTGCGCGAGGGCTTCGCCGTCAAGGACACCCTGCACCCGGACCGGATCGTGGTCGGCGTGCGCGGGGAGCGGGCGGAGAAGCTGCTGCGCGAGGTGTACGCCACCCCGGTCGGCGAGGGCACCCCGTTCGTGGTGACCGACTTCCCGACCGCCGAGCTGGTGAAGACGGCAGCGAACTCCTTCCTCGCCACCAAGATCTCCTTCATCAACGCGATGGCGGAGGTGTGCGAGGCCGCCGACGGCGACGTGGTGAAGCTCGCGGAGGCCATCGGGCACGACGAGCGGATCGGGAAGAAGTTCCTGCGCGCCGGGATCGGCTTCGGCGGCGGCTGCCTACCCAAGGACATCCGCGCCTTCATGGCGCGCGCCGGTGAGCTGGGCGCGGACCAGGCGCTCACCTTCCTGCGGGAGATCGACTCCATCAACATGCGCCGGCGCGGCCAGATGGTGGAGATGGCCCGTGAGGCGCTCGGCGGCGGCTCGTTCCTCGGCAAGCGGGTCGCGGTGCTCGGCGCCACCTTCAAGCCCGACTCCGACGACGTCCGGGACTCGCCCGCGCTGAACGTCGCCGGCCAGATACACCTCCAGGGCGGCCAGGTCACGGTGTACGACCCGAAGGGCATGGACAACGCCCGCAGGCTGTTCCCGACGCTGGGCTACGCCGAGTCGGCGCGCGACGCGGTGCGCGGCGCCGACGTGGTGCTGCACCTGACCGAGTGGCGGGAGTTCCGCGAGCTGGACCCGGCGGAGCTGGGCGAGGTCGCCGCGGCGCGGGTGGTGCTGGACGGGCGCAACGCGCTGGACCCGGAGCCGTGGCGCACGGCCGGCTGGACGTACCGGGCGATGGGCCGCCCGACCGCGTAACCCTCTTTCCCGCGACGCCGGTTCGGCCGAGGCTCAGTCGGCCGAACCGGCGTCTGTGCGCATTGTGCACCACCCGGCCGGACGGCGACCGGGGAACCCCCCTCGCCTTACCTGTCCTTGGCTCACCTGTCCTTGGCGCGGTAGCGGCGCATCTTCGCGCGCGCCCCGCACACCTGCATCGAGCACCAGCGGCCCCGCCCGGCGGGGCTGCGGTCGTAGTAGGCCCAGTGGCAGGTGGGCGCCTCGCACGCCTTGAGCCGCTGCCAGGTGCCCGCGACCAGCGCCCCGGCGACGGCGGCGGCCACGCGGGAGAGCAGCGGGCCGGTGTCGGCCGGGGCGAGGGCGGCGGAGCCGTCGCTGTCGTCGACGGCGACGTACAGCGGGGCCCGGGCCAGCAGCTCGCCGAGCGGGGTGACCTCGTCGTGGGGCGGGTGCCCGGCGTGCGCGAGGAGGGCGGCGCGCAGCGACTCGCGCAGCGCGCGGGCGGTGTCCAGCTCGCCGTCGCCGATCCCGAGCGCGGCGCGGCCCCCGGCCGTGTCCAGCGTGTCGCGGCCGCTCTCGATGTCCAGGGTGTTGACCAGGGACTCCACCAGGGCGAGACCTCCTGGCGCGACCGATCTCTCACTCATGCTTGCGACGTTACCCCCGATGCCGGACCATGGGGTAACCGTTACCGGTTGAAGAGATTTACGAGTAACGACCGAGGAGGAAGTCATGGCACTCGCCAAGCTGGGCGCGATCGTCCTGGACTGTCCCGACCCCGAGGCGCTGGCCCGTTTCTACGCCGGAGTCCTGGGCGGCACGGTGGAAGTGGAGCAGGACGGCCGCTGGGTGGACCTGCACACCCCCACCGGCCGGACCGTCGCCTTCCAGCAGGCCCCCGGTTTCGTCCCCCCGAAGTGGCCCGCCGCGGACGCCTCGCAGCAGTTCCACCTGGATCTCACGGTGGACGACCTCGACGAGGCCGAGCGGCAGATCCTCGCCCTCGGCGCCAAGCCCCTGGACACCGACGCCCCGGGCCGGTCCTGGCGCGTCTACGCCGACCCGGCAGGCCACCCGTTCTGCCTGTGCGCTTCCTGAGACCGGGACTCCCAGGGGGTCACTCGCCCTCCGCCGCCTCGATGACCCCGTCCAGGGTGTCGCGGGTGCGGTGGAGGTCGGTGATCAGGCGGTCGATGCGGGCGCGTTCCTCGGTGAGGTCGGCCAGGAGTCTCGGGGTCGCCCGCTCCGAGGGGCCGCCGTCCTGGTCCCGCATGCAGGGCAGCAGATGGCGGATGCGCTCGCTGTGCAGCCCGGCCGCGTAGAGCTCCTGGATGCGGACCACACGGTCGACGGCGGCCTCGGGGTACTCCCGGTGGCCGCCGGCCGTGCGCTCGGCCGACAACAGGCCGTGGCTCTCGTAATAGCGCAGCGACCGCTCGCTCACTCCGGTCCGCCGGGCCAGCTCACCGATCCGCACATCCGCCTCCCCAGGGCTTGAACCTGACACCGGTGTCAGCTTCTACGGTACGGCCATGACGGACTTCCTGGCCCCGGCCCGGCTGGGCCAACTCGCCCTCCCGCACCACCTGGTGATGGCCCCGCTCACCCGCAACCGCGCGGAGGCGGACGGCACCCCGACCCCGCTCATGGCCGACTACTACGCCCAGCGCGCCTCCGCCGGCCTCATCATCGGCGAGGCCGCGACGCCGAACGCGGTCGGCCAGACCTACCCGGACATCACCGCCCTCCACACCGACCGGCACACCGACGGCTGGCGCAAGATCACCGAGGCCGTGGGGGCCGCCGGCGGGCACATGTTCCTCCAGCTCCAGCACGGCGGCCGGGTCAGCCACCCGGCGACGACGGGGCTCACCCCCGTGGCGCCGTCCGCCGTGCCGCTCCCGGAGACGATCTTCACGCGGCAGGGGCACCTGCCCGCCCCCGTGCCCCGCGAGATGACGCCCGACGACATCCGGACCACGGTCGCCGACTTCGCCTCGGCCGCCCGGCGCGCGATCGACGCCGGATTCGAGGGCGTGGAGGTGCACTCGGCCAACGGGCATCTGCTGCACCAGTTCCTCGCCGGCAACACCAACCGCCGTACCGACGGCTACGGCGGCCCGCCCGAGCACCGGGTGCGCTTCACCGCGGAGGTGACCGAGGCGGTGGCCGACGCGATCGGCGCCGAGCGGGTGGGTCTGCGGATCTCACCGGGCGGCACGGTCAACGGCATCCAGGAGGACGACACCGGCACCCTGTACCCGGCACTCGTGCACCGCGTGCGCGGCCTGGGCCTCGCCTACCTGCACCTGGTGCGTGCCGAACCCGGCGACGAGCTGTACCGGCGGCTGCGCGCCGACTGGCCGGGCACGCTGATCGGCAACCCGGTGCTGACCGACCTCACCACCGAGGCGGTGACACGGGCGGCACGGGAGATGCTGGCTTCCGGATCGGACCTGGTCGCCCTCGGGCGCCCCTTCATCTCCAACCCGGACCTGGTCGAACGCCTGCGCCGGGGAGCCCCGCTCAACCCGCTCCGCGAGCGGTACCTGATGTACGTGGGCGGGGCCGACGGCTACACCGACTACCCCGCCCTCGTCGACTAGCCGTCCAGCGACTCGATCGTCGCGTGGGAGGCCGGGCGGGTGGCGCGGAGGTCGCGGGCGACGTCCTCGGCCGCGCCCAGTACGCGGACCGCGTTCTGCCAGGTCAGCTTGGCGAGGTCCGGCTTGGACCAGCCCCGGTCGAGGAGCTCCGCGATCAGGTTCGGGTAGCCGGAGACGTCGTTCAGACCCTCCGGGGTGAACGCGGTGCCGTCGTAGTCGCCGCCGATGCCGAGGTGGTCGATGCCGGCGACCTCGCGCATGTGGTCGAGGTGGTCCGCGACCGTGGAGACCGTGGCGACGGGGCGCGGGTTGCGCTCCTCGAAGGCCCGGTGGACCTTCATGCCCTCCTCGGTGGTGTCGAGGTGGTGCAGGCCGTGCGCGCGCATGTTGTCGTCGGCGGCCGCCGTCCAGTCCACGGCGGCCTGGAGGACGAACTTCGGCACGAAGGTCACCATCGCCATGCCGCCGTTGGCGGGCAGCCGCTCCAGCACGTCGTCCGGGACGTTGCGCGGGTGGTCGCACACGGCACGCGAGGAGGAGTGCGAGAAGATCACCGGCGCCGAGGTGGCGTCCAGCGCGTCCCGCATCGTCGTCGCCGCGACGTGGGAGAGGTCGACCAGCATGCCGAGCCGGTTCATCTCCCGCACGACCTCGCGGCCGAAGGCCGTCAGACCGTTCGCCTTCGGCGCGTCGGTCGCGGAGTCCGCCCAGTCCACGTTGTCGTTGTGGGTGAGCGTCATGTACCGCACACCGAGCGCGTACAGGCCGCGCAGCGTGCCGAGGGAGTTGGCGATGGAGTGGCCGCCCTCGGCGCCCATCAGCGAGGCGATCCGGCCGGAGGCGCGGGCCGCCTCCATGTCGGCGGCCGTCAGCGCGGGCGCCAGCTCGGCCGGGTACCGCTCGATCAGCCGCGTCACGCAGTCGATCTGCTCCAGCGTGGCGGGCACCGCGTCGGGCAGGTCCGAGCGGACGTACACCGACCAGTACTGCGCACCCACGCCGCCTTCCCGCAGGCGCGGCAGGTCGGTGTGCAGATGGGCGTCCTGCGGGGCGGAGATGTCGCGCGCCCCGAGGTCGTAGGCGACCTGCTCACGCAGCGCCCACGGCAGGTCGTTGTGGCCGTCGACGACGGGGAACTCCCGCAGCAGCGCGCGGGCTTCGTCCGAAAAGGTCATCCGCGTCTACTTCCCGAATCCGAAGCCGGCCGAACCCTCGACCTTGGAGCGGAGGCGCTTGCCCTTCTCCGTGGCCTGGTCGTTCAGCTCCTGCTGGAAGTCGCGCATGCGCTGGAGGAGGTCCTCGTCGTGCGCGGCGAGCATCCGGGCGGCCAGCAGACCGGCGTTGCGGGCACCGCCGACGGAGACGGTGGCGACCGGCACCCCGGCCGGCATCTGCACGATCGACAGCAGCGAGTCCATGCCGTCCAGGTACTTCAGCGGCACCGGCACGCCGATGACCGGCAGCGGCGTCACCGAGGCGAGCATGCCGGGCAGGTGGGCGGCGCCGCCCGCGCCCGCGATGATCGCCTTCAGCCCGCGCTCGGCGGCATGCTCCCCGTACGCGACCATCTCGCGCGGCATCCGGTGCGCGGAGACGACGTCCACCTCGTAGGGGATCTCGAACTCGTCAAGGGCCTTGGCGGCGGCCTCCATGACGGGCCAGTCGGAGTCCGACCCCATGACGATGCCAACAACGGGGCTCATTCGGTGATCGTGCCTCTCAGGTAGCCGGCTGCGTGACGGGCGCGCTCCAGCACGTCGTCCAGGTCATCGCCGTACGTGTTGACGTGCCCCACCTTGCGGCCGGGCTTCACGTCCTTGCCATACATGTGGATCTTGAGCTGGGGGTCGCGAGCCATGCAGTGCAGGTAAGCGGAGTACATGTCCGGGTAGTCGCCGCCGAGGACGTTGACCATGACCGTCCAGGGCGCGCGGGGGCGCGGGTCGCCGAGGGGGAGGTCGAGGACCGCGCGGACGTGGTTGGCGAACTGCGAGGTGATCGCGCCGTCCATCGACCAGTGGCCGGAGTTGTGCGGGCGCATCGCCAGCTCGTTGACGAGGACACGGCCGTCACGGGTCTCGAACAGCTCGACCGCGAGGTGGCCGACGACGCCGAGTTCCTTGGCGATGTTCAGCGCCATCTGCTCGGCGTGCAGCGCGAGGGACTCGTCCAGGTCGGGCGCGGGCGCGATCACGGTGTCGCACACGCCGGCGACCTGCCGGGACTCCACCACCGGGTAGGCGACGGCCTGGCCGTGCGGGGAGCGTACGACGTTGGCGGCCAGCTCGCGGACGTAGTCGACCTTCTCCTCGGCCAGCACCGGGACGCCCGCCCGGAACGGCTCGGCGGCCTCCGCCTCGGAGTCGACGACCCACACGCCCTTGCCGTCGTAGCCGCCGCGCACGGTCTTGAGGACGACGGGGAAGCCGTCGCCCTCGGCCGCGAAGGCGGCCACGTCGGCCGGATCGCGCACGATGCGGTGTCGCGGACAGGGCACGCCGATCTCCGTGAGCTTCGCGCGCATCACGCCCTTGTCCTGGGCGTGCACGAGCGCGTCGGGCCCTGGCCGGACGGGGATGCCGTCCGCCTCCAGTGCCTTGAGATGCTCGGTCGGCACGTGCTCGTGATCGAAGGTGATCACGTCACAGCCGCGCGCGAACTCACGCAGCGTGTCGAGGTCGCGGTAGTCGCCGATGACGACTTCGCTCACGACCTGCGCCGCGGAATCCTGGGGAGTGTCACTGAGGAGCTTGAACCTGATGCCCAACGGGATGCCCGCCTCGTGCGTCATACGCGCGAGCTGCCCCCCGCCGACCATGCCGACTACCGGGAACGTCACCCCCCTAGCGTATCGGCCGCCGGGACCGGCCCGGACGGCCGATCCCCGGACCGCCCGGCGCGCATCTCTTACCCGGCCCTTGCCTGCCTCTTGCCGACCCGTTTCCACACCGGGGCCGGGTACGCGGGCATAGGAGGGATCGCGTGGATAGCATGGCCGGGCCGAGAAGAACCTATGGACGGGAGCTGCACAGCCATGGAACGTCGTTCCTCGGGGCTGCAACGGCTCGCCCGTGAGGTGGCCAAGTTCGGCGCGGTCGGAGGAGCCGGGGTCCTGGTCAACCTCGGTGTGTTCAACCTGGTCCGGCACACGTCCCACCTGCCCGTGGTGCGGGCCAGCATCATCGCCACGATCGTGGCCATCGTCTTCAACTACCTGGGCTTCCGCTACTGGACGTACCGGGACCGCGACAAGGGCGGGCGCCCGCGCGAGCTGATGCTGTTCCTGGTGTTCAGCGCGATCGGCCTGGTGATCGAGAACGGGGTGCTGTACCTCGCCACCTACGGGTTCGGCTGGGACACCCCGCTGCAGAGCAACGTCTTCAAGTTCGTCGGCATCGGCGTCGCGACGCTGTTCCGCTTCTGGTCGTACCGGACCTGGGTGTTCCGTGCGCTGCCCGGTGAAGCGGGCAAGGAGCCGGTGGCCCGGCACCAGCCGGAGAACCCGGAGAACTCCGAGCGGGTCCGCTAGCGGACCGTTGACTGCGCGCCCTTGTGGGCGGGGGCCGTACGGGAGAGGAACAGCCCGAACACCGGCGGGTGGGTCTGAAGCAGCTCCAGCCGTCCGCCGTCGGCCTCGGCGAGGTCGCGGGCGACGGCGAGGCCGATGCCGGTGGAGTTGCGGCCGCTGATGGTCCGCTCGAAGATCCGTGCGCCGAGATCGGCCGGGACTCCGGGGCCCTCGTCGGTGACCTCGATCACGGCCTGGTTGCCGGTGACCCGGGTGCGCAGGGCCACGGTGCCGCCGCCGTGCATCAGCGAGTTCTCGATCAGCGCCGCCAGCACCTGCGCGACGGCGCCGGGCGTGCCGACCGCCGTGAGGTGCCGCTTGCCGGAGCTGACGATGGCCCGGCCCGCGCTGCGGTAGGCGGGGCGCCACTCGGCGAGCTGCTGCTGGATGACCTCGTCGAGGTCGAAGGTGACGGCGGAGCCGGTACGGGGGTCGCGCGAGTTGGTCAGCAGCCGCTCGACCACGTCGGTGAGCCGCTCCACCTGCGCCAGCGCGATGGTGGCCTCCTCCTTCACCGTCTCCGGGTCGTCGGTGAGCGTGATCTCCTCCAGGCGCATCGACAGCGCGGTCAGCGGCGTCCGGAGCTGGTGCGAGGCGTCGGCGGCCAGGCGCCGTTCGGCGGTCAGCATCCGGCCGATGCGCTCGGCGGAGGAGTCCAGCACGTCGGCGACGCGGTCCAGCTCGGGGACGGAGTACCGCTTGTGGCGGGGGCGGGGGTCGCCCGAGCCGAGGCGTTCGGCGGTCTCGGCGAGGTCGGTGAGCGGGGAGGCGAGCCGGTTGGCCTGGCGTACGGCGAGCAGGACGGCGGCGATCACGGCGAGCAGGGCGACCAGGCCGATGATCAGCAGCGTGCGGCCGACCTCACGGGTCACGGCGGAGCGGGGCTCCTGCACGGTGACCGTCTCGCCCTCCTCGCCGTGCTGCGTGGAGTGGATGACGTCGCCCTCGGGCTTGCTGCCGATCTCGATCGGCGTCCGGCCGGGCATCCGGATCACCGCGTACTGGTCCTTGCTGACCGGATTGCGCAGCACGTCGGCGTTCACGTTCTCGGCGGCGAGGATGCGGCTGTCCACGATGCTGGCCAGCCGGACCGCCTCGGACTCGACCCGCTCCTGGGCGCTGTTGCTGATCGTCCGCGTCTCCACGATCACCAGCGAGACCCCGAACACGGCGATTACCACCAGCACGACGGCGAGCGTGGACTGAATAAGACGACGACGCACGGGGTCCCTCCGGGAAGACTGAGAGCCCTAGTGTCCCCCGGCCCGGGGCAGCGCCCCGAAGGGGCGCGGGGAACTGCGCGAAAGGCCGCGCCGCGGGGTCAGCCGCCGACGCACCTGCGGCCCTCCCCGGTGGGCGAAGCTCAGCTCTTCTCGAACCTGAAGCCCACGCCGCGCACCGTGGCGATGTACCGAGGGTTCGCCGCGTCGTCCCCGAGCTTCTTGCGGAGCCACGAGATGTGCATGTCCAGCGTCTTGGTGGAGGACCACCACGTCGTGTCCCAGACCTCCCGCATGAGCTGGTCACGCGTGACGACCCGCCCCGCGTCCCGCACCAGCACCCGCAGCAGGTCGAACTCCTTGGCCGTGAGCTGGAGCTCCTCCTCGCCCATCCAGGCGCGGTGCGACTCGACGTCGATCCGCACACCGTGCGTGGCCGGCGGCTGCTGGGGCTCGGCCGAGCCGCGCCGCAGCAGGGCCCGGACGCGGGCCAGCAGCTCGGCGAGGCGGAAGGGCTTGGTGACGTAGTCGTCGGCGCCCGCGTCGAGCCCGACGACGGTGTCCACCTCGTCGGCCCGCGCGGTCAGGATCAGGATCGGCACGGTGTGGCCGTCGGCACGCAGTCGGCGGGCGACCTCCAGGCCGTCCATGCCGGGCAGGCCCAGGTCCAGCACGACGAGGTCGACGCCGCCCTGCAGTCCGGCGTCGAGCGCGCTGGGGCCGTCCTCGCGCACCTCGACCTCGTAACCTTCCCGGCGCAGAGCGCGGGCCAGCGGCTCCGAGATGGACGCGTCGTCCTCGGCGAGCAGTACACGGGTCATGAGCTGATGGTAGACCGCCCGCGCGTGGGACCGGGGTGTGGTCGGCAGCAGTGCTCTTACCTTTGTACCCTGCTGGTACAAACCATTGCCGGTGGGATGCGATCGTGGAAGAGACCTTGGAATCAGGTCGCGCGGTTCCCCTGGACCTTGTGATCCGTGTCTCAAGTCCTTCCATATCCGGCAGTGCCCTGCCGTATGGTGACCTGAACGCCTGTAGCACATCGGGGACCTTTTGGCGGGCACATGACGCCGAGGGTCTCCCTTTATGTGCGGGCTGACGAAGATCAGCCTCGAAAGGAATGACCTCTGGCCGGGCTCCGCACGCATTGACGCGTCCGGGGCGTGGATCCCGGTGGTCGCCGTCCACCGCTCCACCAGGATGCGGGACCCCCCGGGCGTGGGGGTGGATGTCCGACCCTGCCGGTGCCGGCCGCACCCCCACCGGGCGCGCAGCGCTCCATCGCGCGTCCCGACCAGCAAGGAACGACCATGGCGTCCAGCCTGACGAAGGACTCGGTCCGCCCGGAGTCTCCGGGTTCCGGGAAGACCTTCTTCGGCCACCCCCGCGGCTTGGCCACTCTCTTCATGACCGAGATGTGGGAGCGGTTCTCCTACTACGGCATGAAGGCCCTGCTCACCGTGTACCTGCTCTCCGGCGGCCCCGGTGCGGGCAAGGGCAGCATGGGCGGCGGCCTGGCGATGGACGTGGCCACCACCACGGTGATCGTCTCCGTCTACTCGGCGATGGTGTACCTGCTCGCCATGCCCGGCGGCTGGCTCGGCGACCGGGTCTGGGGTCCGCGCAAGACGGTGGCCATCGCGGCCGTGACCATCATGTGCGGCCACCTCGTGCTGGCGCTGCCGGGCGGTCAGGCCCCGTTCTTCGCCGGTCTCGCGCTCGTCGCCGCCGGTTCGGGTCTGCTCAAGGCCAACATCTCCACGATGGTCGGCCACCTGTACGACGGCCCGGACGACCCGCGCCGTGACGGTGGCTTCACGATCTTCTACATGGGCATCAACATGGGTGCCTTCTTCGCTCCGCTGGTGATCGGCACGGTCGGCCAGGAGGTCAACTGGCACCTCGGCTTCGGCCTGGCCGCGGTCGGCATGGCCATCGGCCTCGCGTCGTTCATGCTCGGCACCCGGAACCTGAACCCGGTCAGCAGCGTCGTCCCGAAGCCGCTCAGCACCGAGGAGCGGACCACCTGGCTGCGCAAGGGTCTGGCCTGGCTGCTGGGCGCGGTCGTCTTCTACGCCATCGTCGGTGGCACCGGCCACTTCACGATGAACTGGGCGATGATCCCGCTGACGATCATCGGTCTGGTCATCCCCGCGGGCGTGCTGCTGCGCATCAAGCGCGACAAGGAACTCTCGCCCGTCGAGCAGTCCAAGATGACCGGCTACATCTGGTTCTTCGTCGCGGCCGCCGTCTTCTGGATGATCTACGACCAGGGCGCCTCCACGGTCCAGGCCTTCGGTGAGGGCAAGGCGTCGAACATGATGTTCGGCTTCGACTTCCCCTCGTCCTGGTACCAGTCGGTGAACGCGCTGTTCATCATGGCGCTGGCCCCGGTGTTCGCCTTCGTGTGGGTGTGGCTGAACCGCAAGGGCAAGGAGCCCAGCACCATCGTGAAGTTCTCGATGGGTCTGGTCCTGATCGGTGTCTCGTTCTTCTTCTTCCTGGTCCCGCTCGGCATGGCGGCGAACGGCACCGCCGTGAGCCCGATGTGGCTGGTCGGCATCTACTTCATCCAGACCGTCGGCGAGCTGTGCCTGTCGCCGGTGGGTCTGTCGGTGACGACGAAGATGGCCCCGGCCAAGTACGCCAGCCAGATGATGGGCGTGTGGTTCCTCGCGGTCACGGCCGGCGACTCCATCACCAGCCTGCTCTCCAACCCGGCCATCGCCGGTGTGGACCTCGGCGGCACGGGTGCCGTCCTCGGCGAGGCCATCCTCGCGGCCCTCGCCGGATTCGCGGTGTGGATGTACCGCCGGAAGGTCAAGTCGCTGATGGGCGACGTCACCTGAGTCAGGCAGTACACGACGGCGAAGGCCGCCGCACCCTCGGGGTGCGGCGGCCTTCGCCGTATATGGCTTCTCGTGGTCCCGGCGGACGGGCCGCCGCGAGCCGCGCGCCGGCCCGTGCCTCAGGCCGGGGCGCCCAGCTCCGCCCAGACCGTCTTGCCCGTCTGGTCGGGGGTGCGTACGACACCCCAGTCCAGGCTGAGGCGCTGGACGATGAACATGCCGTGGCCGCCGGGGCGGCCCGCCTGGTGCGGGGTACGGGGCGCGGGCTGGCCGGTGCCGCGGTCGGTGACCTCGAGCCGGATCACCTTCCGGTCGCAGGACAGGAACAGCTCGTCCGGTCCTCCGGCGTGCAGGCAGGCGTTGGTGACCAGCTCCGAGACGACGAGGAGCACGTCCTCGGCGGCGGCCCGCTGCTCGGCGCCGGAGGCGGGCAGCCACCCCCACGCGTACAGCGCCTGGCGGGTGAAGTCACGGGCCATCGGGACCACCCCGCTCTCGCCGTCCAGGCTCAGCCTGCGGACCTGCCGTCCCCACGCCTCCGGCGCGCCGTCGGAGGGCACGGCGGGGGCGGCGGCGCTCATGGCCGCCGCGCCGTCCGCCGGCGCTTCTCCTTCGGGCATGCCGGAAGCGCCGCTCGGCTCCGGGCCACCGTCGCCCGGCGAGTAGGGCCGGGTGGTGCTCATCAGCGCTTCACCTCACCGATCCACCAGTACACGATTCCAAAAGTCCGACTCCGTTTCGGTCCCGGACGGCCGGTTCACCGTCCGTCCGGTGTCCGCGTGCTGCTCCGTCACCCTCCAGCGGTCCGCCCCTCGCCTCTTACGTCGCGCCGGGCCCCTTCTCCGGTTCCCGGATCGGGTTCGGCGGCGGGGCTGCCGAAAGGTTTCAGAGTGTCTCCTGCCCGACTGATCCCCCGGAACACCCCCGCGTTCGTACGGCGCTCGGGAGCACCGGACGAGAGGGGGCGCACAGGCTCGATCAGCCGGTCTCGCCCGAGAGGGCCGCTTCCACGGAGTCGTGGACGGTGAAGACCGCCTCGGCTCCCGTGATCTCGAACACGCGCGCGACTACGGGCAGCATGCCCGCGAGGTGCACTCCGCCGCCGGCGGCGTCCGCCTTCAGGCGGGCCCCCAGCAGGACGTTCAGTCCCGTGGAGTCGCAGAACTCCAGCCGCGAGCAGTCCACGACGAGTCGTGAGAAGCCCTTCTCAAGGAGGTCGTCGAGCGGCTCGCGCAGTAGATCGGCGGTGTGGTGATCGAGTTCACCGGCCGGCGTCACTACGGCGCTGGAACCCTCTTCCCGCACCTCCACCAGAAGCCGGCCCGACTGTGCGCTGCCGACCGTCCCGTGGTCCATGCCGTCTCTCTCCCGAGGTCTTGGCTGCTGATGCCCTCGAACATTACGCCTTCCAGCCACACTTCGACACCCGAACAACCCACCAAAATCGGGCATATCGCCACATACGACACTTGCGACCAGCTCACCGAAGCAGGTAGGGCTAGTACGACACACACCCCTACACGCCGGCTTTGGAGGCGCCGCACTCCGCAGTGCACGTAATTGGCTTCGGCAGCCATATGCCGAGAACGATGGAGGACACCCATGTCACCCCGGCTCGACGCATCGCCTACCCACAAAGCGACGTCGACACCCCCACCGGAAAAGCTGGACCACACCATCACCCCTCTCGACCCCCTGGCGGGGCTCCCCGAGATCCCGCCCTTCGACGAGGTCGGCCCGGTGGACGCGCGAGCGCTGTCCAAGACGCTCTTCGAGCGCCTGGAGTCGCTGGAGGAGGGCACGTACGAGTACTCGTACGTCCGTAACACCCTCGTCGAACTGAATCTGGCGCTCGTCAAGTTCGCCGCCTCGCGTTTCCGCTCCCGCAGCGAGCCGATGGAGGACATCGTCCAGGTCGGCACCGTCGGTCTGATCAAG
This sequence comes from Streptomyces seoulensis, assembly GCF_022846655.1. Lineage (NCBI taxonomy): Bacteria > Bacillati > Actinomycetota > Actinomycetes > Kitasatosporales > Streptomycetaceae > Streptomyces > Streptomyces seoulensis. The sequence continues at coordinate 714,587 of NZ_AP025667.1, read as the reverse complement.
GCGATCGACCGCTTCGAGATGTCGCGCGGCGTGGAGTTCCCCACCTTCGCCATGCCGACCATCATCGGCGAGATCAAGCGCTTCTTCCGTGACACCTCGTGGTCCGTGCGCGTCCCGCGCCGCCTGCAGGAGCTGCGGCTCGACCTGGCCAAGGCCGGGGACGAGCTGGCCCAGCGACTGGACCGCGCCCCCACCGTCGCGGAACTGGCCGAGCGGCTCGGGCTCTCCCACGAGGAGGTCGTCGAGGGCATGGCGGCCTCGAACGCCTACACCGCCTCCTCGCTGGACGCCCAGCCCGCCGAGGACGACACCGAGGGCGCCCTCGCGGACCGCATCGGCTACGAGGACCACGGGCTCGAAGGCATCGAGTACGTCGAGTCGTTGAAGCCGCTCATCGCCGAACTGGCGCCCCGCGACCGGAAGATCCTCTCCCTGCGCTTCGTGGCGGGCCTGACCCAGTCGGAGATCGGCGAGGAGCTCGGCATCTCCCAGATGCATGTCTCGCGGCTGCTGTCGCGCACGTTGACGCGGCTGCGCAAGGGACTGACGCTGGACGAGTGACGGTGGGCACCGCCGGAAGGCGGTTCTCTCCCGCACGCGTGAGGCGGCTCGGCAGACGGTGCCGGGCCGCCTCTTCCGTGCCGCCGATGCGCGAACCGATGCGCGGACCGATGCGGGTTACCTGAAGTAACCCCTTTCCCGGACCGCGCCCCTCCAGCACCATGGGCCACCCGACTGACTGGTATGTCAGAACCCCCAGTGGTGACGGAGGGCGCGCGCATGGCTCAGGGCGACCCGGCCGAGCCGGACGAGGATGTCCAGGAGGCGCCGGACACGCGGCTCACCGAGCTGCTGCGCACCCCGACCCCGACGGCGTACCCGGCGCTGCAGGAGTTGCGCCGCCGCCACCAGCCGGCGGTCCTCGCCTACGCCCGCCTGTGCACCACCGGCGAGTCCGCCGCCCGGCGGCTGGCCGCGGAGGCCCTCACCGTGGCCGTCCGCGACACGGCGCGCGGCATCGAGCCGAACGTGCCGCTGCGCCACCACCTGCTGCTCCTGGCGGGTCGCGCCGCGGCGTCCTGGGCCCGTGACGAGCGGGCGGCGGGCCTGGACCCCGGCCTGCTGCTGGTGCTCAACTCCGGCGGCCTGCCCGACGGTCCGACGCCGCCCCTGCTCCCGGCGTTCCAGTCGCTCGCCTCCCGCGACCAGGGCCTGCTCTGGTACGGCGTCCTGGAGGAGGAGGCCCAGGACCGGACCGCCGCCTACCTCGGCCTCGGTCCCGCGGATGTCGCCCACGGCACCCCGCGAGCCGTGACGGCGCTGGCCCAGGCGTGCCTGCGACACCGGCTGGCCGCGTCCGACGATCCGCGCTGCGCCGACTTCCGCCGGCTGATCGAGGAGGCGGTACGGCCAAAGGGGCCCCGCCGCAGCGTCGACCTGGACGCGCACAAGGCCCGGTGCACCTGCTGCACGGCCGCGTTCGAGGATCTGGGCGCGCTGCGGGACGCCCCGCGGCAGACCCTCGTGGAGGGGCTGCTCCCCTGGGGTGGCACGGCGTACGTCCACCGAGACGGTCCGGCCCCGGCGCCCGACGAGCCCGCACCGCGCCGGAACCGGCCGCCGCGGCGCCGCTATCTGCCGGCCTCGGTGGCCCTGGGGGTGGCGCTGGTCTCGCTCGTGGTGTTCCTGCTCGTACGTCCGGACGACTCCCCCGGCCTGCCGGTGGCGGCCCCCGCACCCCCGCGGGTGACGGTCACGGCGACGTCCTCCCCCTCGCCCGCGGTCTCCCCCACCCCCTCCCGCACGACCAAGTCCCCGGTTCCGGACAGGACTTCACACCGCCCGGCACCCTTACCGACCCGCCGCGAGCACAGCCCTTCCCCCACACCCACGCCCATACCTCCGGGTGCCGCCCACGCCCAGGTGGTGAACCTGGCCACCGGGGCGTGCCTGGACGTCCGCGACGGCGACTTCGACAAGGGAACCGACGTCATCACCGCTCCCTGCACCTCCTCCCCGACCCAACGCTGGAGCGTCGACAGCGGCTTGAAGGTCGTCCGCTCGGCAGCCGACTCCGACTTCTGCCTGGACAGCCGAGGCGAGGCCGACCGGGGCGTGGGCATCTGGCCGTGCGACTCGGTCCACGGCCGCAACGGGCAGAACCTCCGCTTCACGGTCGACCCCGACGGCACCGTCCGGCCGGAGATCGCCATCGAGACGGCCGTGGTACCCGACGGCGGTGGCGGGGTGGAGCTGCGGCCGCTGAACGGCGGCCGGGAGCAGCGGTGGCGGGCGGGGGCCCGCTGACGAGGAGGGGGCCGGCGGGCCGGGTCAGACCACCCGGACGCCGCGCCGCCACACCCCTTCGACCAGCGGGACGCCGGGCCGGTAGGCCAGGTGGACATGGCTCGGAGCGTCCAGCAGCACCAGGTCGGCCCGGCTGCCGGGCGCCAGCCGCCCCACGTCGGTGCGGCGCAGCGCGGCCGCCCCGCCCGCCGTGGCGGCCCACACGGCCTCGTCCGGGGTCATCCCCATGTCCCGCACCGCCAGCGCGATGCAGAACGGCACGGACGAGGTGTACGACGAGCCGGGGTTGCAGTCCGTGGACAGCGCCACCGTGGCCCCCGCGTCCAGCAGCCGGCGCGCGTCCGGCCACTCGGCGCGGGTGGAGAACTCGGCGCCGGGCAGCAGCGTGGCGACCGTGCCGCTGTTGGCCAGCGCGTCCACGTCGGCGTCCGTGAGGTGGGTGCAGTGGTCGGCGCTGGCCGCGTCCAGTTCCACGGCCAACTGGACGCCGGGGCCGTACGAGAGCTGGTTGGCGTGGACGCGGGGGTGCAGGCCCCTGGCGCGGCCGGCGGTGAGGATCGCGCGGGCCTGGTCGCCGTCGAAGGCGCCCTTCTCGCAGAACACGTCGATCCAACGGGCGTGCGGGGCGCAGGCGTCCAGCATCTCGCCGGTCACCAGGGCGACGTACGCGGCCGGGTCCCCGGCGAGTTCGGGGGCGACGATGTGCGCGCCGAGGTAGGTCACCTCGTCGGTGTGGGCGGCGGCGATGCGCAGGGCGCGGGACTCGTCCTCGACGGTGAGTCCGTAGCCGGACTTGGTCTCCATCATGGTGGTGCCCTGGCGCAGCGCCTCGGCCAGATGGCGCGCGAGGCCCGCCTCCAGCTCCGCGTCGGAGGCGGCGCGGGTGGCGGCGACCGTGGTGCGGATGCCGCCCGCGCTGTAGGCGCGGCCGGACATGCGGGCGTTGAACTCGGCCGTGCGGTCGCCCGCGAAGACCAGGTGCGAGTGGGAGTCCACGAAGCCCGGCATGACCGCTTTTCCACCGGCGTCGATGCGATTGTCGGTGGCGGGTGCTTTCCTTGACTCACCGGCCCACACGACGCGTTCGCCGTCGATGACCAGGGCCGCGTCCTGGATCAGCCCGAGAGGGGAAGCGTCACCGAGGGAGGGGTCGTTGGTGACCAGCGTGGCGATGTTGGTGATGACGGTGCTGCTGCTCATGGTGTTCTCGGTGTCCTCAGGGGTGCCGGTGGGGGTCAGTCGCGCAGGGCGCCGATCGCGTGGGCCAGGGCCGACGGCACGTCGGGCACGAGCGTGTGCGCCCCGTCCCGTACGACCTGGCGGCCGCCCACGACCGTGTGCCGGACGTCCGCCGCGCTCGCCGCGAATACCGCCGTCTCGGCGCCGAGCCGGGGCGGCGGCCCGGCCGTCCTGACCGAGTCCAGCGCGATGGTGGTGAGGTCGGCCAGGCGTCCGGGCTCGATGGCGCCCGCCTCCTGCCAGCCGAGCGCGGCGTGCCCGTCCTCGGTGGCGGCGCGCAGCAGCGCGGCGGCCGTCCAGTGCCCCCGTGTGCGGGTGCGCAGCCGCTCGTCCAGCTCCATCGCGCGCGCCTCTTCGAGCAGGTCGATGACGGCGTGGCTGTCGGAGCCGAGGGAGAGCGGGGAGCCCGCGCTCTGGAGGTTGACGGCGGGGCCGATGCCGTCGGCCAGGTCGCGTTCGGTGGTGGGGCACATGCAGGTGCCGGTGCCCGAGCCGCCGAGCAGGGCGATGTCCTCGCCGGTGAGGTGGGTGTTGTGCACCCCGGTGGTGCGCGGTCCGAGCACGCCGTGGTCGGCGAGCAGCCGGGCCGGGGTGACGCCGTGCGCGGCGAGGCAGGCGTCGTTCTCGGCGGTCTGCTCGGAGAGGTGGACGTGCAGCGGGGCCCGCCGCTCCTGGGCCCAGCCCGCGACGGTCGCCAACTGGGCGGCGGGGACGGCCCGTACGGAGTGGACGGCCGCGCCGATCCGCGCGTGGTCCTGTTCCTTGAGAACTGAACAGCGTTCGGCCCAGGCGTCCGCGGTGCCGTCGGAGAAGCGGAGCTGATGGGCGCTGGGAGGCTCCCCGAATCCGGCGGAGAGGTAGGCGGTGTCGAGGAGGGTGATGCGGATGCCGGCCTCGGCGGCGGCCGCGATCAGGGCCTCGCCCATGGCGTTGGGATCGGCGTAGCGGGTGCCGCCGGGGGCGTGGTGGAGGTAGTGGAACTCTCCTACGCAGGTGATCCCGGCGAGGGCCATCTCGGCGTACACCGCGCGGGCGAGGGCGTGGTAGGTCTCCGGGGTCAGCCGGTCGGCCACGGAGTACATGACCTCGCGCCAGGTCCAGAAGGTCCCGGAGCCGACCTGGACCGTGCCGCGCAGGGCCCGGTGGAAGGCATGGCTGTGGGCGTTGGCGAGGCCCGGCAGGGTGAGGCCGCGCAGGATCTCGGCGCCGGGCGGCGGGGCGGGGGTGCCGGTGCGGACGGCGGTGATGCGGCCGCCCGCGACCTCGACGAGCACGCCTGGCTCGACGTTCGCGCCGAGCCAGGCGTGTTCCAACCAGTAGGTTCCCTGGGTCACCTGCGGGTCAGTCCTTCCAGTACGTCGGCGAGGGCGCGCACCCCGGCCACGCAGTCGTCCTCGGTCGCGGACTCGGCCGGGGAGTGCGAGACACCGGTGGGGTTGCGCACGAACAGCATGGCGGTCGGCACGCTCCCCGACAGAATCCCGGCGTCGTGCCCGGCGCCGGTGCCCAGCACGGGCACCTTCAGTCCGGCGTCCCGGCCCAGGACGCGGCCCAGCTCGTCGCGCAGGGCGTGGTCGAACTCCACGACCGGGGTGAAGGACTCCCGGACCACGTCCAGGTCGATGCCGTGGGCGTCCGCGTACTCCCGGGCGGCACGCGTGATGCCGTCGAGAACCGTGTCCAGTGCCTCCTGGCCGGAGGCGCGGGAGTCCAGCCAGCCGCGCACCAGGGAGGGGATGGCGTTGACCCCGTTGGGTTCCACGGAGATCTTGCCGAAGGTGGCCACGGCACCGGCGAGTTCGGCCTCCCGGCGGGCGGCCAGCACGGTCTCGGCATACGCCGGCATCGGGTCACGCCGGTCCGCGAGCCGGGTGGTGCCCGCGTGGTTGGCCTCGCCGCGGAAGTCGAACCGCCAACGCCCGTGCGGCCAGATGGAGCTGGCGATGCCGACCTGGTCTCCGGAGAGGTCCAGCGCGCGGCCCTGCTCCACGTGCAGCTCCACGAAGGCGCCGATGCGGGAGAGGCGTCCGGGGTCGGCGCCGATGGCGTCGGGGTCGTACCCGGCGGCCTCCATCGCCTCGGGCAGGGTGATCCCGTCCCCGTCGGTGAGGAGGTGGGCCTGCTCCACGGTGAGCTGTCCGGCGGCGAGCCGGGAGCCGACGCAGGCGAGCCCGAAGCGGGCGCCCTCCTCGTCACCGAAGTTGACGATGCCGAGGGGGCGGCCGGACGGGACTCCCCTGAGCCGGAGTTCGTCCAGCGCGGCGAAGGCGGAGACGACCCCCAGGGGGCCGTCGAAGGCACCGCCGTCGGGCACGGAGTCGAGGTGCGACCCGGTGACGACGGCGTCCCCGTCGGCGGGGTCCCCGAGCCAGGCCCACTGGTTCCCGTTCCGGTCGACCTCGTAGACCAGTCCGCGGGCCTCGGCCTGCCCCCGGAACCAGTCCCGGCACTCGGCGTCGGCCCCGGTCCAGGCGTAGCGGCGGTAGCCGCCGGAGGCGGGGCTGCGCCCGACGGGCGACAGCTCGGCCCACATCTCCTGGAAGGAGGAGGTCACTCCCCCTCACCCTCACGCATGGGCACCCGGACGTCCCGGTCCTCGGCGACGGACTCCGCGATGTCGTACCCGGCGTCCACGTGCCGGATGACACCCATGCCGGGGTCGTTGGTCAGCACCCGCCGGATCTTCTCCCCGGCCAGCTTCGTACCGTCGGCCACGGTGACCTGCCCCGCGTGGATGGACCGGCCCATCCCCACCCCGCCTCCATGGTGGATGGAGACCCAGGACGCCCCGGAAGCCACGTTGACCATGGCGTTCAGCAGCGGCCAGTCGGCGATCGCGTCGGAGCCGTCCAGCATCGCCTCGGTCTCCCGGTAGGGCGAGGCGACGGAGCCGCAGTCGAGGTGGTCCCGGCCGATGGCCAGCGGGGCGGCCAGCTCACCGCTCGCCACCATGTCGTTGAACCGCTCGCCCGCCTTGTCCCGCTCCCCGTACCCGAGCCAGCAGATCCGGGCCGGCAGCCCCTGGAAGTGGACCCGCTCGCCGGCCATCCTGATCCAGCGGGCGAGGGACTCGTTCTCGGGGAACAGCTCCAGCATCGCCTTGTCGGTGCGGGCGATGTCGGCCGGGTCGCCGGAGAGCGCGGCCCAGCGGAAGGGGCCCTTGCCCTCGCAGAAGAGGGGCCGGATGTAGGCGGGGACGAAGCCGGGGAAGGCGAACGCCCGCTCGTAGCCCGCGAGCTGGGCCTCGCCGCGGATGGAGTTGCCGTAGTCGAAGACCTCGGCGCCCGCGTCCATGAAGCCGACCATCGCCTCGACGTGCCGGGCCATGGACTCGCGGGCGCGGGTGGTGAACCCGGCGGGGTCCTTCGCGGCGGCGTCGGCCATGTCCTCGAAGTCGACACCGACCGGGAGGTAGGCCAGCGGGTCGTGCGCGGAGGTCTGGTCGGTGACGATGTCGATGGGGGCGCTCATGGCGAGGAGCTGCGGGACCAGTTCGGCCGCGTTGCCGAGGACGCCGATGGAGAGCGGGCGTCGGGCGTCGCGGGCCTCGGTGGCGAGCTGGAGGGCGTGCTCCAGGCTGTCGGCCTTCACATCGAGGAACTTGTGCTCGATGCGGCGCTCGATGGCGCGCGGGTCGACGTCGATGCAGATGGCCACGCCGTCGTTCATGGTGACGGCGAGCGGCTGGGCGCCGCCCATGCCGCCGAGCCCGGCGGTGAGCGTGATGGTGCCGGCCAGGGTGCCGCCGAACTTCTTCGCGGCGACGGCGGCGAACGTCTCGTAGGTGCCCTGGAGGATGCCCTGGGTGCCGATGTAGATCCAGGAGCCGGCGGTCATCTGGCCGTACATGGTGAGACCGAGGGCCTCCAGACGGCGGAACTCCTCCCAGTTGGCCCAGTCGCCGACCAGGTTGGAGTTGGCGATCAGGACGCGCGGGGCCCACTCGTGGGTCTGCATGACGCCGACCGGGCGGCCGGACTGGACGAGCATGGTCTCGTCCTGCTTCAGCGTCCTGAGCGTGCGCACCATCGCGTCGAAGGAGCGCCAGTCGCGGGCGGCCTTGCCGGTGCCGCCGTAGACGACGAGCTTGTCGGGGTGCTCGGCGACCTCGGGGTCGAGGTTGTTCTGCAGCATCCGGAGGGCGGCTTCCTGCTGCCAGCCCAGGGCGCTCAGTTCCGTGCCGCGCGGTGCTCGTACGGGGCGGGGTCCCGGCATCGTGTGCTCCTCCTGTTGCTATGGCTATTCACATAGTCCAGTCGTGAATAGAGCTAGTCAATAGGTTCCAGGTGCCATCGCCCGCGCGTCGGGAATGTTTGGCTGGAACCAGTGAACGGGGGCGAGCGACAGGGACGAGGGCACACCGTGGCACAGGAGACCGTGGAGCAGGACCACACCGACGGCACCGCCGCGCGGGAGGCGGCCGCGCGGGTCGCCCGGCGGGACGCCGCCGTGCGGGGCGCGGTGACCGGCGGGCTGCTCGGCCCGGACGCGCCGCTGGTGGCGCTGCTGGACGTGACCGGCATCCAGGAGTCGGCGGCGGCCCTGCGCGCCGCGTTCGACGCGGTGGTGGCGCCCGGCACCCCGGTGCTGCACGCGTTCGCGGTGAAGGCGGCCCCGCTGGTGCCCGTACTGAGCCTGCTGCACGCGGCGGGCCTGGGCGCCGAGGCGGCGAGCCCCGGCGAGCTGGCCCTCGTCCGCGCCGCCGGGGTGCCGGCCGAGCGGACGGTGCTGGACTCCCCCGCCAAGACGGCCGAGGAGCTGCGCGAGGCGCTGGCGCTGGGGGTCGCCGTCAACGCGGACAACCCGCAGGAGCTGGCCCGCATCGACGCGCTGGTCGCCGCCGCGCCCACCCGCTCCCCGCTCGGCATCCGGGTGAACCCCCAGGTGGGCGGCGGGTCCATCGGGTCGACCTCCACGGCGACGCGGACCTCCAAGTTCGGGGTGGCGCTGCTGGACGAGGGGGCCAGGGAGTGGGTGGTGCGCGCGTACCTGGACAGGCCGTGGCTGACCCGGCTGCACGCGCACACCGGCTCGCAGGGCATCCCGCTGCCGCTGATGGCGCGCGGGGTGGCGAAGGCGTACGCCCTGGCCGAGGAGGTCAACGAGCGGGCCGGACGGCGCCAGATCGACACCCTGGACATCGGCGGCGGTCTGCCGGTCGACTTCACGGCCGAGGCGACCGCGCCGACGTACGCGCGCTACGCGCGGCTGCTGGCGGACGAGATCCCCGGGCTGTTCGACGGGCGGTACGGGCTGGTCACCGAGTTCGGGCGGTCGCTGCTGGCCAAGCACGGCACGGTGCTGACGCGGGTGGAGTACGCCAAGAGCGCGGGCGGCCGGCGGATCGCGGTGACCCACGCGGGCGTGCAGGTGGCCGCGCGGACGGTGTACGCGCCCGAGCTGTGGCCGCTGCGGGTCGCCGCGTACGACGCCGAGGGGCGCCCGAAGTCCGGGCCGGACGTGGTGCAGGACGTGGCGGGACCGGCCTGCTTCTCCGGCGACCTGATCGCCGAGGGCCGCGCGCTGCCCGCGCTGGAGCAGGGCGACCTGGCGGCCGTACTGGACACCGGCGCCTACTTCTTCGCCCACCACTACTCCTACAACTCCCTCGCCCGGCCCGGCGTCTACGGCTTCGTGCCGGACGGTGCCGGGGGCGTGGACTTCGCGACCGTGCGCCCGCCGCAGACGGTGGCGGAGATCGTGGCCGAGTCCGGAGGGGCGCACACCGACGCGCTCACCACCCTGGGCGCGACCGGGAGCCGTTGACGCGGGGACACCGCCCGGCGGACAAAGGGACCGACTTCCGCGCAACGCACGCCAATCGGCCCACACTAGTACGCCGGGCGCACGTTCCAACGGAAAATGCCAAAGCCATCACCCGTCACGCACACGTTGCGTAGTGTCGGTGTCACTGAGCCGGAGTCCCAGGCGGGGAGGGGAGCCCACGGTGCCCGGAATCGACGAATGCTTACTGGAAGCCATGCGGTTGCCCGGCGCACGGGGGGCCGCGCTGGTGGACTGGACCAGCGGACTGGCCCTCGGCACGGTCGGCGAGGCCCCCGGCGGTGACCACGAGACGACGGCGGCCGAAGCCGCGGAACTGGCCCGGCTGGCCGCCGAGCACGGCGCCTTCTCGGCCGGGGAGAACGAGGACGGGCGACCACCCGTCGAGGACGTGATCGTCAGCAACCACGACAGCTACCACCTGCTGCGGTTCGTGGACACGTCCTTCGACAGCAGCGTCTTCCTCCATCTGTGGGTCGGCCGCGCGGAGGGCAATCTCGCGCTCGCCCGGATCAGGCTCGGCGAGATGGCCGACCGGCTGGTGCTGGGATGACCGTGGTGGACATACCCCCGCCGCTGCCCGTGCGGGACCGGAGCGACCAGCGCGACGGGACGGCGGGCGCGCTGTCCCCGATGCTCAGACGGCTCGCCGAGGAACAGGCCACCGGGGTCCTCGTCCGCGAGCACGGCACCCTCTACCTCGCCCAGGGCAGAGTGGTGCACGCCGAGAGTCCGTTCGCCCCCGGCCTCGGCGTGCTCCTCACGGCCCATGGCACCCTCGCGGCGGCCGCCTGGCAGCACGCCGCCGAACGCTCCGCCGGCCCGCCGGACGCCGCCCGCCTGCTGCTCGACGCGGGGCTGCTCCCCGAAGGCGCGCTGGAACTGTGCCACCTGGACGCGCTGTACGACGCCGGGTACTTCGCCCTGGCACCGAGCAGCACACCGGGCCGGTTCCGCTACGACGCCACACCCCAGCTCGGCCCGCTGCCCTCGGTGCCGGTCGTCGCGCTGGAGCGGGAGACGCTGCGCCGGCGCCTACTGCTGCACCGGCTCTGGCCCGACCCGGCCGCCGACAGCGCCCCGCTGATCCAGGCCGACCCGGTGGGCACGGCCCAGGTCCCGCCCCGCCGCCGGGCGGTGCTGGAGCTGGCGGACGGTGTCCGCACCGCGCTGCGGATCGCCCACGACCTGGGGCGCCAGGCGTTCCACACGCTGGTGGACGTACGGCGGCTCACGGCGGAGGGCCTGCTGACCCCGGTACCGACCGCGCCGGACCCTCCGCCGACGGCGTTCCATCCGCCGGCCCCGCTCACGGTCACCGACCCCGACGTCGCGCTGCTGAAGAGGCTCAGGAATGCGCTGGAGGCGCTTTGAACGGCAACCGCCCGCCGAGAGGAGAGAGCTGATGCTGCCCGAATCGGAACTGGCCGCCGTCCAGGACGAGCTGCGGCGGCTGCGCACCCGCGTACCCCAGCTCACCGGCGCCCTGGCGGCGGGCGTGGACGGCCTCGTCGTCGCCCACGACACACCCGGCGTCGACCCCGACGGGCTCGCGGCGCTCACCGCGGCCTCGCTCGGCGTCGCCGTCCGGCTCGCCGACGCCACCGGCAACGGCGGCTTCCGGGAGCTGCTGGTGCGCGGCGAACGCGGCTATGTCGCCACCTACGCGGCCGGACGCACCGCCGTACTGACGCTGCTCGCGCAGGACCGGGTCAACGTCGGGCGGCTGCACCTGGAGGGCCGCCGGGCCGGCGCCCGTGTCGGGGAGCTGCTCGACGCCGCCGAGGCCACGGCCCGGCTCCGCCCGCCGGAGCGGCCCACCCGGCCCGCGCCCGCCCGTACCCGCGCCACCCGCACCCCGCGGACCACGGCCACCGAAACACCGACCGCAACCGAGAGTTGAACCTCCGAAAGGACAGCAGAACCATGGCGAACACCGAAACGGCACTGAAAGAGGCGCTCACCTCCATCGAGGGTGCCACCGGCGTCGCGCTCGTCGACTACACCAGTGGCATGGCGCTGGGCACGCTGGGCGGCAGCAAGACCTTCGACCTGAACGTCGCCGCCGCGGGCAACACCGACGTGATCCGCGCCAAGATGCGCACCATGGAGCACCTGGGGCTCAACGCCGAGATCGAGGACATCCTGATCACGCTGAGCGACCAGTACCACCTGATCCGCCTGCTCAAGGGGCGGGGCGGCAACGGCCTGTTCCTGTACCTGGTGCTGGACAGCAGGGCCAACCTGGCGATGGCCCGCCACCAGTTGAAGCGGATCGAGCAGGACCTGGAGGTCTGAGCGGGACCACCGCGCCGCGCCCCACCTCCGCGCCGTACCTCTGAGCTAGACCGACGCCGTGGCACGGCGGCGGGCCCCGCCAGGGGTCGCGTCGCCCGCCGCGAGGCCCGTGCTCCGCAGCCCCCGCACGGCCGCACCCACCGGGGCTCCACCGCGCCGGTCGAGCTGGTCGACGCGGACCCAGAGCAGTGCGTCCAGCGCCCGTTCGCGGCGGCCGATCCACCCCGCCTTCAGCCGGAGCCCGGCACCGGCCCCGGCGAGCAGCAGGCCCCCGGCCACGGGCAGGGCGAAGGCGCTGCCGAGCGCGGCGGCGAAGGCGAGCAGCAGCCACCAGCGGTGTCCCCGGCGCCAGTTGCGTGAGGTCACCGCGCGGTCCTGGAGCAGGTCATATCGCCCCGCGCGGCTCGCGCCGACGGCGAGGTCGGCGTACCGGGACCTGCGGGTCAGGGCGGTCGCGGCGGCGGCCGCGACGAACAGCGCGGCTCCGGCCGCGATCCCGGCCGTACGTCCGCTCAGCCCTTCCGGTACCGCGCCGAGCCCGGCCGCGAGCACCCCGAGCCGGCCCAGCGGGGCGGCTCCCGCCCGTACGACGACGGCCACTCGGGCCAGTCCCTGTCCACCGCGCGCCACGTCGGCCTCCCGCGTCACCGTGCTTCGTGTCCGCGCGGCAGGCTAGCGACGCAACCTGAGACGAGCCTGAGAAGCGCGCCGCTCACTCCACGAAGAGTCCTCGGGCCGCCGCCCGCGCGTCGAACTCCTCCAGCCGGGCCTGTGCCTCCGGCAGCCCGTCGCACATGGCCTCCAGCAGCACCCGGCCCAGCAGCATCGGCGCGCAGGCGGTGTCGAAGGCGAGCCCGGTGCCGACGGCGGCGGGCAGCAGCAGGTCGGAGTACTTGGCGACCGGCGCGAACGCGGAGTCGGCGACCGTGACGACGCTCAGGCCCGCCTCCTTGGCGTGCGCGAGGGTGTCCAGCACCTCGCGCGGATGCCGGGGCAGCGCGAAGCACAGCAGCGCGGAGGCGCCGGCCCGTACGGCGGCGTCGATGCGGTCCTGCACCATCGAACCGCCCTCGTCCAGCAGCCGGACGTCGGGGTGGACCTTGGCGGCGAAGTAGGCGAAGCCGAACGCCTGCGGGGCTGCGGCGCGCAGGCCCAGCACCGGCAGCGGGCGGGAGGCGGCCAGGAGCCGGCCGGCGCGCTGGACCGGGGCGGGGTCGGCGAGCAGCTCGGCGAGGTGGCGCAGGTTCTCGATCTCGGCCTCGACGGCCTGCTGGTACTCGTTGAACGCACCGGTGTCGGCGGTCGGTTCGGCGGGGACGACCTCGCGCAGATGGCGGCGGAGCGCCGGGTAGCCGTCGAAGCCGAGGGCGACGGCGAACCGGGTGACGGAGGGCTGGCTGACCCCGGCAAGGTCGGCGAGTTCCACGCTGGACAGGAACGGCACGTCGGCGGCGCGGCGCACCATGCTGTGCGCGATGCGGCGCTGGGTCGGGGTGAGCCGGTGCCCCTCGAAGAGCGCCTGCAACCGGTTCGCAGGACTGTCGCTCGCGCTCATGACGCGCTCCCCCTCCAGATGTCGTCGGGTCCTGGGCGCCCCCGCGCGGAAAGTACGGAGGGTACAGCGCCGGGACGGGGTCGGGCACCGTCGCCTATTCAGCCAAGAGATGTCCTGCATACCTTTATACAGCGAGCGGGGCGGGACGTCAGTCGGCGAGCAGATCCTCCGGCGCGGACCGGGCGATGCCGGCCAGGGTGTCCAGGGCGGGGCCGAGGGCGTCGGGGGGCGGGGAGGCGAGGGCGAGGCGGACCGCGTGCGGGGCGCTGTCGCGGCGTACGGCGAACGCGGCGGCGGGGGCCACGGCGATGCCGTGGCGCGCGGCGGCGGCCACGAAGGTGTCCGCCCGCCAGCCCTCGGGCAGCCGCCACCAGCAGTGGTAGGCGCGGGCGTCCCCGCGCACGTCGAACCCGGCCAGCCGTCGTGCCGCCAGCGCCTGCCGCACGGCGGCGTCCCGCCGCTTGTCCGCCGCGAGCGTGTCGGCGGTGCCGTCGCGCTGCCAGCGCCGCGTGACCTCCAGGGCGAAGCGCATGGGGGTCCAGCCGCCGGAGCGCAGCGCGGTGGCGAGGTCGGCGGTGCGGGCGGGGGGTGCGACGAGGAAGCCGAGGGTGAGGCCGGGGGCGACGCGCTTGGAGAGGCTGTCGACGAGCACGGTCCGTTCGGGCAACAAGGCTGCGAATGGCGGGAGTTCATCGCACAGGAAGCCCCATACCGCGTCCTCGACCACGGAGAGGTCCAGCCGGGTCAGCACCTCGGCGAGTGCCGCCGTCCGAGCGGGCGGGGCGGTGAGCGAGAGCGGGTTGTGCAGGGTCGGCTGCGTGTAGACGGCGTGCAGCGGGGCCCGGCGGTGGGCCTGCTCCACGGCCTCGGGGACGAGCCCTTCGTCGTCCATGGCGAGCGGCACGAGGGTGACGCCGAGCCGGGCCGCGACCGTCCTGATGACGGGGTACGTCAGCTCCTCCACCCCGAGCCGTCCGCCGGGCGGGACCAGGGCGGCGACGGCGGCGGATACGGCCTGGCGGCCGTTCCCGGCGAACAGCACCTGGCCGGGGCCGGGGCGCCAGCCGCCGCGGGCGAGCAGGTCGGCGGCGGCCTCGCGGGCCGCGGGGGTGCCTGCGGCGCCGACCGGCCGCAGCGCATCGCCGAGGATGTCGGGTCGGGCCAGCGGGGCCAGGCCCTCGGCGAGCAGGGCGGTGTGGCCGGGCAGGGCCGGGTGGTTCAGCTCCAGGTCGATCCGGGCGGCGGCCGGTTCGGTGAGGGCGGGGGCGGCACTCTCGGCTCCGGCTCGGACGAAGGTGCCCCGGCCGACCTCGCCGACGGTGAGGCCCCTGCGGGCGAGTTCGCGGTAGACGCGGGTGGCGGTGGAGTCGGCGATGCCGTGCCGCCGGGCGAACGCCCGCTGCGGGGGCAGCCGGTCGCCGGGGCGGAGGGTCCCGCCGCGGATCTCCTCGGCCACGGCGTCGGCCACGCTCCGGTAGTCGCTCACTCGGTGCCCCCTCCCACGACATTGCCCTGAGAACAATAGCGGCTATTGCACCGAGAATTGACGGTCCATAACCTCAAGGCAATACCGCTCACGCACACACCCGGGGGGACTTCTCCATGCTCATCGAGCCCAGCGCGGCCCTGGGGGTGACGGTGGTGGCCCTCGGGATGGTCCTCACCCCGGGCCCGAACATGATCTACCTGGTCTCGCGCAGCATCACCCAGGGCAGACGCGCCGGGCTCATCTCGCTGGGCGGGGTGGCCCTCGGCTTCGTGGCCTACCTGCTGGCGGCCAACCTCGGCCTCTCGGTGCTCTTCCTCGCCGTGCCGGAGCTGTACGTCGGGGTGAAGCTGGCCGGCGCGGGATACCTCGCGTATCTCGCCTGGTCGGCGCTGCGGCCGGGCGGGGTCTCGGTCTTCGCCCCGCGCGAGGTACCGCCCGACTCACCCCGCAAGCTCTTCACCATGGGCCTGATGACGAACCTGCTCAACCCGAAGATCGCCATCATGTACGTGTCCCTGATCCCCCAGTTCATCGACCTGGACCGGGGTCATGTCCTCACCCAGGGCCTGCTGCTGGGCTCCTGCCAGATCGCGGTCAGCGTGGCGGTGAACCTCGCCATCGTCCTGGCGGCCGGAACCATCGCCACGTTCCTGTCCCGACGCCCGTCCTGGCTGAAGGTCCAGCGGTACGCGATGGGGACGGTGCTGGGGGCGCTGGCCGTCACCTTGGCGGTCGACACGTCGGGGCCCAGCGCCACGAGCTGAGACCCGTAAAAAACATTCGCGGGGACCGCCGCACCCCCGGTGAAGGGGGGCGGGACGACGGCGGTCCCCGCGAGGGACGCGGGTCGGGTCAGGCCCGTGCGCGTCCGGGGCGCCGTGGGAGGTCCGGGAGCCGCTCCGGAGGTTCCTGGGCGCCGTTCGGCGTCGGCACGGGCGGGGAGCCGCTCCCGCCCTTGCCGACGCCCACTACTGTGCCGGGCCCGTGTTAAGCACATGCTGCGCGCACGTGACACGCTCGTGCCGCTTGGGCCACGGCCCGGTCAAAGGCGGTCGTGATGGGCGCCCTTGGCGAGGAAGGCCAGCAGGTCCTGGCGGCTGACGACACCGGTCGGCTTGCCCTCGACCAGCACGATCGCCGCGTCCGCCGCGCCGAGCACCGACATCAGGTCGCCCACCGGCTCACCGGAGCCGACCTGCGGCAGCGGGGCCGACATGTGCTTCTCCAGCGGGTCGCCCAGCGAGGCCCGCTGGGAGAACAGCGCGTCCAGCAGCTCCCGCTCCACGACCGAGCCGACGACCTCGGCGGCCATCACGTCCGGGTGACCGGCGCCCGGCTTGACGACCGGCATCTGCGAGACGCCGTACTCGCGCAGCACCTCGATGGCCTGGCCGACCGTCTCCTCCGGGTGCATGTGCACCAGGGACGGGATGATGCTGCCGACCTTGTCCTTGAGCACGTCGGCGACGCGGGCGCTGGGGCCCTCGTCCTCCAGGAAGCCGTAGTCGGCCATCCACTCGTCGTTGAAGATCTTCGACAGGTACCCGCGGCCGCTGTCCGGGAGCAGGACGACCACCACGTCGTCCGGGCCGAGGTCCTCGGCCACGCGCAGCGCGGCGACGACCGCCATGCCGCAGGAGCCGCCGACCAGCAGGCCCTCCTCCTTGGCGAGGCGGCGGGTCATCTGGAAGGCGTCCTTGTCGGAGACCGGCACGATCCCGTCCGCGACGTCCCGGTCGTAGGCGGTCGGCCAGAAGTCCTCGCCGACGCCCTCGATCAGGTACGGGCGGCCCGAGCCGCCGGAGTAGACGGAGCCCTCCGGGTCGGCGCCGATGACCTTGACCTTGCCCTCGCTGGCGTCCTTCAGGTAGTTGCCGGTGCCGGAGATGGTGCCGCCGGTGCCCACGCCCGCCACGAAGTGGGTGATCTTCCCCGCGGTCTGCTCCCACAGCTCGGGGCCGGTCGAGTGATAGTGCGAGAGCGGGTTGTTGGGGTTGGAGTACTGGTCGGGCTTCCACGCGCCCGGCGTCTCACGGACCAGCCGGTCGGACACGTTGTAGTAGGAGTCCGGGTGCTCGGGGTCCACGGCGGTCGGGCAGACCACGACCTCGGCGCCGTACGCGCGCAGCACGTTGATCTTGTCCATGCTGACCTTGTCGGGGCACACGAAGATGCACTTGTACCCCTTCTGCTGCGCCACGATGGCGAGCCCGACACCGGTGTTGCCGCTGGTCGGCTCGACGATCGTGCCTCCGGGCTTCAGCTCCCCGCTCGCCTCCGCCGCCTCGATCATGCGCAGGGCGATGCGGTCCTTCACGGAACCGCCGGGGTTGAAGTACTCCACCTTGGCCAGGACGGTGGCCTGGATGCCCTCGGTCACGTTGTTGAGCCTCACCAGCGGGGTGTTGCCGACGAGGCTGATCATCGAGTCGTGGAAATGCACCGTTGTCTCCGGTTGCTTGCAAAAAACTGTGGTCGTCGTGGTCGTGCCAGCCTACGGCCAGCGGGAGGAGATGCGGACGGGCCTTCACTCCGTGTGGAGATTGGCGCACATGCCGTACGGGGCAAGGAGTGGGTACGGCTACGAGGAGGTGGCGGCGACGCATGACGAGCATGTCGAGGGCGAGAGTGGCCCGGCGCATCGCGGCCGGGGCGGCGTACGGCGGCGGCGGGGTCGGACTGGTCGGCGCGGCCGCCGTGGGGCTGCTGCTCACGGAGATGCGCCTGGCCCGGCGCCATGTGAACAACGGCGCCACCGGCCGGGTACCACCGGCGGACGGCGTCTACGGCGCCGGGTACGGACTCACCGGTGAGCCCCCGCTCAGGCTGACCATGCTGGGCGACTCCACAGCCGCCGGACAGGGCGTGCACCGGGCGGGCCAGACACCGGGCGCGCTGCTGGCCTCGGGGCTGGCGGCGGTGGCGGAGCGGCCGGTGCGTCTGCACAACGTCGCGCTGGCGGGCGCCACCTCGGACGACCTCGGACGGCAGGTGGCGCTTGCGCTGGCGGACCCGTCGGCCACCCCCGACATCTGCGTGATCATGATCGGCGCCAACGACGTCACCCGCCGCATCCCGCCCACCCGCTCGGTCCGGCACCTGTCGGCGGCGGTACGGCGGCTGCGCACGGCCGGCGCCGAGGTCGTCATCGGCACCTGTCCCGACCTCGGCACCATCGAGCCGGTGCGGCAGCCGCTGCGCTGGCTGGCCCGGCGCGCCTCACGGCAGTTGGCTGCGGCGCAGACGATCGGGGCGGTGGAGCAGGGGGGCCGGACGGTGTCGCTCGGCGATCTGCTGGGCCCGGAGTTCGCGGCCAACCCCCGCGAGCTGTTCGGCCCGGACCACTACCACCCCTCGGCCGAGGGGTACGCGACGGCGGCGATGGCGGTGCTGCCCACCCTCTGCGCGGCGCTCGGCCTGTGGCCCGCCGGTGAGGAGGGGCCGGACGCCTCGCGCCGGGAGGGCTTCCTGCCGGTGGCCCGCGCGGCCGCCGAGGCCGCGTCCGAGGCGGGTACGGAGGTCGCGGCGGCGATGCCGACCGGGCCGCGCGGCCCCTGGGCGCTGCTCAAGCGGCGCCGGCGCCGCCGGGTGCGGGAGACCGAACCGGCCACGCCCTCTGGCTGACTCCGCCGGACAGTGTGACACTGACCAAGCAAGCGCTTAGACAATTGCGGCCAGTGTCACACCGCCGCACCGGTGACCCGGACCATACGTACGGGTAACTTCCGACTCGGCCCTGCCCGAATTCCCGTAAGCCTCTGGAGCCGTGATGCCCGAAGCCGTCATCGTGTCGACCGCCCGCTCCCCCATCGGCCGCGCCTTCAAGGGCTCCCTGAAGGACCTGCGCCCGGACGACCTCACCGCCACGATCATCCAGGCGGCGCTCGCCAAGGTCCCCGAGCTGGACCCCCGGGACATCGACGACCTGATGCTCGGCTGCGGCCTGCCCGGCGGTGAGCAGGGCAACAACCTCGGCCGGATCGTGGCCGTGCAGATGGGCATGGACCACCTGCCGGGCTGCACGATCACCCGCTACTGCTCCTCCTCGCTCCAGACCTCCCGCATGGCGCTGCACGCCATCAAGGCGGGCGAGGGCGACGTCTTCATCTCGGCCGGTGTGGAGATGGTCTCCCGCTTCACCAAGGGCAACTCCGACAGCCTGCCGGACACGCGCAACCCCCTCTTCGCCGAGGCCGAGGCCCGTACCGCGGCCGTCGCCGAGCAGGAGGGCACCACCTGGCACGACCCGCGCGAGGACGGTCTCGTCCCGGACGCGTACATCGCCATGGGCCAGACCGCCGAGAACCTCGCACGGCTCAAGGGCATCAGCCGCCGGGAGATGGACGAGTTCGGCGTCCGCTCGCAGAACCTCGCCGAAGAGGCCATCAAGAACGGCTTCTGGGAGCGCGAGATCACCCCGGTCACGCTGCCCGACGGCACCGTGGTCGGCAAGGACGACGGCCCCCGCGCGGGCGTCAGCCTGGAGGGCGTCGAGGGCCTGAAGCCGGTGTTCCGCCCCGACGGCCTGGTCACCGCGGCCAACTGCTGCCCGCTGAACGACGGCGCCGCCGCCCTCGTCATCATGAGCGACACCAAGGCCCGTGAGCTGGGTCTGACCCCGCTCGCCCGCATCGTCTCCACCGGCGTCTCCGGCCTCTCCCCCGAGATCATGGGCCTCGGCCCGGTCGAGGCGAGCAAGCAGGCGCTGGGGCGCGCGGGCCTCTCCGTCGGCGACATCGACCTGGTCGAGATCAACGAGGCGTTCGCCGCCCAGGTGATCCCCTCCTACCAGGAGCTGGGCATCGACCTGGACAAGCTCAACGTCAACGGCGGCGCCATCGCGGTCGGCCACCCCTTCGGCATGACCGGCGCCCGGATCACCGGCACCCTGATCAACTCCCTCCAGTTCCACGACAAGCAGTTCGGTCTGGAGACCATGTGCGTCGGCGGCGGCCAGGGCATGGCCATGGTCATCGAGCGCCTGAGCTGAACCCCTCTCTGATCGACCCTCGGTGACCGCCTCCGCACGGTCGGTCGAGAACGGCCCAGAACCCGGTAAAGCCCCCCGGTTCTGGGCCGTTTTGTGATCCAATCTCCCCCAGGGTGTGACCTATCTCGCTCGCTGGGGGAATCGGCGCAGGTCAGTGCCGTGAACCGAGTGACGTCAGAGGCCGCCGAGGTCAATGACCTGTCCGTTTCGTGACGTTACGCACTGACAGGCGGTCAGTCCACCCTTCAAGCTGAGGTAGGAAGTCGGGGGTCGACTTTGAACCTGGGAGTACGTCAGTGAGCGCCATGTCCATCGCCCTGCTGCTCACCACGGCCGCCACGGGCGCCGTGGGCGTCGCCGTCCTGTGCACCGTGCTGCGGCTGCGCCGCCAGATCGCCGAGCTGCACACGCAGCTCGCCGCGAACCAGGCGGCCGAGATCCGCGCGCTGCTGCCCGCGGCCCGCACCACCGCCGACGCGGAGGAGATACGCGAGGCCGTGGCCGCCGCGCTCGCCGAGGAGCGGGAGCGCGAGCTGGCCGAGGCCCGCGCCTTCTGGGCCGCGCAGGAGGTCCGCGACCTCTCCGACGCGCCGCCCCCGCTCTACGGACTGGACGCCGATACGTTCCTGCCCCGCCCGTCCGACTTCGCCGGCCTGGAGCCGGTGTCGGAGCCGGCCGTCGAGCCGGACGACTTCTCCGGCGACTCCCCCGAGCTGGCCGCGGCCCGCCGCCGCCACCCCTCGCACCCGGACTTCGTCCCCGTGCAGTCGCCCGTGGGCGACGAGGAGGACCGCGCCGTCACCATCCTGGAGCGGCTCTCCGTCGAGGGCACCGCGCTCGCCGACGTCCGCCCCGGCCCGCTGGGCACCCTCGACGTCTACGTCTTCGCCGACGGCACCACGCTGTGCATGACGCCGGGCCACCGCGAGACCGCCGAACGGCTGGCCACCGCGCTCCGTGAGGGCGAGGCCCCGTGTCTGCTGGGCGGCTCGGGCATCTCCGGCGCCTTCACCCTGACCTTCGCCTGCGGCGAGGAGACGGTGTACGTCCTCGCCGACCGGGTCATCGCCTCGCTGTAGCCGGGCGCCTTCGGGAACCCCGCGCCTCAGACACCGGCCCGCTTGCGGGCCTCCTCGACCAGCTCCACCGCCTCCTCGAGCTGGTCCTCGCCGCGCAGCGCGACCGCCAGGTCGTGCCCGGCCACCGTGATCTGGTCGGCCGCCGCGAACATCCCCGCGTCCGGCATCTCGCGCGGCTCGCTGCCCGGCTCCTCCAGCTCCTGCGCCCGCCGGGCCAGCTCCCGCGCGACCGCCAGCGCCTCGGCGGCAGCGCCGCGCTGCAACCGGCTCTGCGGGGCGGCCCGCAATCGGTCGGCGAAGTGTTCCACTGCTTTGGTCAGGGGCGTCGTATCCAGCACGCGCCGAGCGTAACGCGGGCACTGTTGCCAAGCGGCCCGTGCTCGGGCACGGTGACCTGAAGGACCGGCCTTAATCCCCTTTGTTTCCGGAGGCGCCGATGTCCCAAGTCTTCTCCGAGGAGACCCACCGCAACCTGCTCGCCCGTATCCCGCACTGCACCGGCCGCGAAGTCGCCGACTGGCTGCGCACCGTCGAGGAGGGGCCGTCCCTCTTCCGCTTCGAGGACAAGGTCGCCTGGCTCCGGCACGAGCACAACCTCGCGTACGGCCACGCCAAGGCCCTCGTCCACGAGTACGACCTGAGGAGGGCCGCGCGCAAGCTGCGCTGACGGGCCCCGGCCCGCACACGGCCAAGGGCCCCCGGTGGTGTGCACCGGGGGCCCTTGGTCATGTCGACGCGGCGACGCGCTAGTCGTTGTTGCTGAAGATGGCGACGAGCCGCAGCATCTCCAGGTAGATCCACACCAGGGACACGGTGAGCCCGAACGCGGCCAGCCAGGACTCCTCGCGCGGGGCGCCGTAGGCGATGCCGTCCTCGATCTGCTTGAAGTCCAGCGTCAGGAAGAACGCGCCCAGCAGGATGGCGATGACGCCGACGATCGCGCCCAGCGGGCCCATGCCGCGCAGACCGCCGTCCGGGGCGATGCCGAACGCGACCAGCAGCATGTTCACCACCATGGCCAGCACGAACGCGATGGCGATGGCCATGCCGATGCGGGCGTACCGGGCGGTGACGCGGATCCAGCCGGCCTTGTAGACCAGCAGGGTTGCGGCGGAGACCGCCATGGTGCCGAGCACCGCCTGGAAGGGGGCGCCGCTCCACCGGCTGTTGAACATCTCGCTGATGACCCCGAGGAAGACGCCCTCGAAGACGGCGTATCCCAGGATCAGCGCGGGCGACGCCTTGCGCTTGAAGCTCTGCACCAGGCCCAGGACCATGGCGATGATCGCGGACCCGAAGGCCAGCGCGTAGCTGGTCGTGGAGACCGGCAGCAGGGCCCAGGCGAGCACCGCGCCGACGACGACGGTGCCCAGCGTGATCGCCGAGCGGACGACCACGTCGTCCATCGTCATACGGCCGGTCGCGGGCGGGGCCTGCGGCGGGGCGCCCTGGCCGACGGTCGTCTGCGCGTACGGGTTCTGCGCATACGGGTTCTGGCCGTACGGGTTGCCCTGCGCGTACCCGGCCTGCGATGCGGTGTCGAAGCCTGCGTAGCCGTTGTCGCGGCCGAAACCTCGGCGCGAGAAGACCGGGTTGCTGCTCCTCATTTCACTCCTCCATGGCTGCCGTGCGCAGTCTTGGCTCAAGAGTAATGGATTGGCAAAGGACCGTCTCTGCTCCTCAAGGAGGATCTTTCCTTCACCGTGCTTGACCAACGCACCGCGCGGAAGCCATGTTCCCGGACCTGTCCTTTTGTATGCCGGGGCCATGCCGGGCCATATGCCGGACGAGGCCGGCCGCCGGTTCCCGCGGGAGGCGCTCGCGGGTACCGGCGGCCGGCCGGGAGGGACGGTCAGACCGGGGTCAGTGGCCCGGCCAGCCGTCCAGTCGGCGGTGCAGGGTGACGTCGGGCTTCTCGGTGCCCTTGGGCGCCTTGGCCACGGCGGTCTGGAGGACGCCGTTCACCTCGCCCGCGAGGGCGTCCACCCGCTTCTGCAGCTCGGTGGCGGGCAGCGTGGACCGGGTCAGCGCGTCCAGCCTGCGGTGGACGTCGGCCAGTTGGCGGCGGGCCCCGGCGTCCAGGGTGAGCGGGTGGGGTGTGGAGACGACGAACTGGTAGGCGCCGGCCAGCGTCTGGCAGCCGTCGCAGTACTTGTTGGCCGCGTCGCTGACGTTCACCGCCTTCAGGTGGTGCGCGTCACCCGCGACCGTGACGATCTGGAAGGAGAGCGCGACCGACCGGCAGTGGTCGTCGACCGAGCAGCCCATGGAGACCGCGTTGGCCTGGTTGCGGACGGAGGTCGCGTTGACCTTGCCGAACTGGCGGATGGTGAAGGAGTCGCGGGCCTGGGTGTGGTGGAGCCGGTTGGCGTTGGTGAACACGCTGTCCGAGACCACCGCGGCGGACCGGGCGGGCCCGGTCGCGGCGTGCGCCGGGACGGCGGTGGCCACTCCGGCGGCCCCGGCGGCGAGGAGGACGGTACGGACGGCACGCCCGTTGAACGGGCTGCTGCGTGGTTTGCGGTGGCTGCTCATGGGTTCTCCCGATGAATGGATGACGTGCTGATGAGGCGGCCCGGCGCACGCACGGGCGTGGCCGGGCCGGGCCGCGACGGGGTCAGGACGACGACACCTGAGCCGGTGGGTCGGTGGTGGCCGGAGCCGTCGAGGGCTCGGGGGTCGGCGTCGGCGTGGCGCTCTCCGAGGGGACCGAGGAGGTCTCGGTGACCGGGGGCGGCGGCTGCTGAGGCGACGGATCGCCGCCCGGAGCCCCGCCGCCGGCGCTCTCGCTCTGCCGCGGCCCGTCCTCGCCGCGCGTGGACCTGCCAGGCGCCGCCGAAGCGCTGGAGGACGACTGCGGCGCGGAGGCGGAGGCGCCGTCCGAAGCACCGGCGCTCGGGTCCCCGGACCCGCCCTCGGCCGGTGCGCCGGGCGTGGCCGAGGGCTCACCGGAGGCGGTGCCCGGCCCGCCGGAGGAGCGTCCCGGACCGGCGCCCGGCGCCGAGTCGTCCGGCGACGGCGGTGCCGTGGTGGGCACCCCCGGCTGCAGGATCGGCGCGATGGGCGGCTTCTTCGGCAGCGGCTGCGGGGTCACCCCGGACATCCAGGCGTAGCTCAGTCCGCCGAGCCCGGCGAGCAGCAGCCCGCACAGCGCGATCCGCAGGGCAGGGCGTCCGGCCGTGGAGCGCTTGGCCAGCCGGAAGAGCCGGCCGCCGATCTTCACGGAGAGATAGAGGACACCGGCCATCGGGAACAGCAGCATCAGCGTGCCGAGGACCCCGACGATGCCGGGCAGCACGTCCCCGTCGGCGAACGCCGACCCGGTGCCGGTGACCTGCTCGGTGAGCGAGCGGATCATCGTGCTGATGATCCGGGGCAGGTTCCACAGCCCGTAGCCCAGCTCGCCGATGATCAGCGGCACCATGGTCAGCACCCAGGTGGCGACGATGGTGCGCGCGGACTTCTTCAGCCCCGCGACCTCCTGGCGCGCCTTCTGCCCACGCCGGCCCGGCACCAGGGAGAGCAGGATCGGCTTGATCTTGCCGTACAGGTCCGGGACGCCCGCGAGGTCGCCCAGGATGTAGTAGCCGTCCAGGCGGACGGCGGGCATGAGCTGTTCCAGGATCTCGAAGTGGCCGAGGTAGACCGCGGCCAGGAAGAACTGCTCCCCGGTGGCGAAGTAGGCCCCGGCCATGGCCAGCATGAAGACGACGTTGAAGTAGACCCCGCCGAAGTCGGTGCGGATGCGCCCGGCCTTGTTGATCCGGTAGACGTCGGTGACGTCGGTGTACATCGACGGCCAGATGAGGAAGAGCCCGCAGCCGATGCAGCCCGGTCTGGCCCCGCCGTACCGGCACGCGGAGGCGTGGCCGAACTCGTGGAAGACGAGGGAGGCCACGGTGAGGGCGAAGACCACCAGGATGAGAACCGGCTGGTCCAGCACCTCCAGCACGGGTTCGATCGCGCCGAAGAAGCCGAACAGCCAGACGTCCATGACGACGGCCGCGAGCAGCACCGCGGCGACCACCACCGGCCGGTGCAGCCAGGTCAGCGCCCGCGCGATCCGGGCCGTGCGGCGCTCGTCGAAGATGACCCGGTGCCCCTTGAGGGCGAGCAGCAGGTCGGAGCGCGGGGCGTCGACCTCGTCGCTCTCCTGGCCCTCGGGAACGGTCACACCCAGCGCGTCGAGCTTGTTCTCCACGAGATAGCGGACGTTCTCCCCGCTGACCTCCCGGCCGAAGCGGGCGCTGACCCGGTGGGCGATCGTGTCGTCGTCGCGGACCCCGTCGACGGACGACGCCACCAGGTACAGCAGCCGTGACAACTGCACGACCTGCCCGTCCCCCCGACGGGCGATGTACTTGGGCTCGGTGAAGCCCGAGCCCTGGTACTCGCCGTGCAGCTTCAGCCCGGCGCTCAGCCTCGGGACGGGCCGGGCGGGCACCCCGGCTGCCGGCAGGCTGCCGGTCGCCACCTGCTCGTACGTCACCGGCCAGCCACCGGGTCCGGGCAGCGGTCCGGTGTCGTAGAGCGTGGTCGTGCCGTTCCCCAGCACCGTCATCTGTGGTCTCCCCCCACGTCGATGCCGCCTCACCGCCGCCTTCCCCCCGGCATGACCGCGGGGGCGGACCGTCCCGTGACCGGGCGCGGTCCGCCCCCGTGACCGCCGTCGCGGCGGTGGGGCTACTGCTTGACGGTGATCGTCTGTCCGGCGTGCGACTGGGCGTCCGACCACACGGAGTGGTCGTTGAGCGCGGCCGACTGGTTCGCGGCCTCGATGTTGGCCACGTGCTTGGTGACGTTGACCGTCTTGTTGAAGCTGAACTTCAGCTTGCCCAGGGCCTCGCGGCCCGGCAGCAGCTCCGCGGACTCGGCGTCCAGGTCGCGCATGTCCATGCTCATGATGGGTGTCCTCTCCTGATGGCTTGTGTCGCGTGGGCGGTGGAGCGCGCGGACTACTGGCTGACGCTGATGGCCTGGGAGGCGCCGGAGTTGGCGACGGACCACGCCGAGTGGTCGTTGAGCGCGGCCGACTGGTTGGCCGCCTCGATGTTGGCGACGTGCTTGGTGACGTTGACCGTCTTGCCGAAGCTGAACTTCAGCTTGCCGAGGGCCTCGCGGCCGGGCAGCAGTTCGGCGGACTCGGCCTCGAGCTCGTGGGCGTCCATCATGGTGATTCCCCCTCGGGAAATGGGCGTTTCCGGTCGGACCGAGTCAGGTTCCCCCCGGACTCTGTCCAACTTGGTCGGACGAGCTGTCCAACGAGATTGGACACTAGGGCCTCGCGGGGGCACGCCGCAACCCTTTCGGGTAATCACCCCTTCGGCGGTTCACCTACTGGCCCGTAGACTCCCTCCCGACGAGGACGTGCGGCCGAGCGGCGAGCAGGACGAGCAGGAAGTGACCAACGGTGGCCAACGCACTGCAGCAGTTGATCCGCGAACGCCTGGACCGCGAGGGCTGGTCCTACGGCGAAGTGGCGCGACGCGGCGGCGTACCCCGCTCCACCGTCCACCACCTGGCCACCACCGACCGCGTGGTGCGCATGCCCCAGGCCGGCACCCTGGAGGGCCTGGCCAAGGGGCTCGAACTCCCGCTGGACACCGTCCGCCGGGCGGCCGCCGAGGCGTGCGGCATCCACGTCTACGGCAGCCCGGCCGGCGAGAGCGACGGTCCGGCCGCGCCCCGCTCCGGTGACCCCGAGGTGGACCTGCTCATCGCCAGCGTGCAGCGACTGTCGTCCGACGACCGCAGACACGTGGCCGCCCTGGTGGAGTCCCTGCTCGGCCGCTCGGCGAAGCAGGCCCCGGACGCCTGATCCGCACCCCGGCGCGCGTCGCGGGGTGTCCGGCGGACGCCCTCACCCGGCCACGCTTGCGTCAACTCGGAAAAAGAAAGCAAGTCCACCCGAACGGGCCGAGATCCCCCGCTAGTCTCTCGTCCTGCCCGAGGAGCGAGAGCCGCACGACCACGGGCCCTTGGGGGGAACGTGTTGTTCGTGCATGGCGGGCCTGCCACCGCGGTGGTCCGGGGCCCGGACGGCGAGTCCGTCGTACTCCTGTCCGGCGAACTCCCCGAGGTCCTCACCGACCGCGCGGTCCACGAACTCCTCGACCTCGCCGCCGCCATCCTCGGACCCGAGGAACTGACCCTCTTCCACACCTGCCTGGCCGCCCTGCGCCGCAACGGCATGCGAGCGGGCCGCAGCATCGAGGTCGACGGCGCGGTGCTGACGGTGTACGAGGGCTGAGAGCGGGACATGGCCGGCCCGCCACGACAAGGAAGTGCCCGGAGCCGGACTCGAACCGGCACGCCCGCGAAGGGGCAGCGAGGTTTAAGCTCGCCGTGTCTGCATTCCACCATCCGGGCAGGCCGTGGGCTCCGCTTCGAGATCCTGAGCCTATCGGGAGGGCTCACTCGGACAGCGGAGAGGACAGACCGATGTTGTCTTATTTTATTGATGTCTGAGGGTGCATCAGACCACGGTACGAGCCATCCGCACTTGCCAACAGCCTGCCGTGACGCCCGCATACCCGTACGCGGAATGACGGAATTTCACCTACTGAACAAGGGCGGTCCCCCTGTTCCTGGCGGTACGCCCCCTCAGGGTCGGCCGTCCTCCCCAGGTATGACACCGGGCCGCTCCGTCCGACCGGAGTCGCGGTAGGGAACGGGAACAACGGCTGACCGGACGGCTTCCGGGAACGGGGACCATGGGAACAGACCCCCGAGACCGCCGTCCGACAGGAGCACCACCCCCGTGACCACCACACCCACCACCGGCAGGACCACCGCCGTGGCCGCGCGCGCCACGGAGCTGTCGAAGATCTACGGGCAGGGTGAGACCCGAGTGGTCGCCCTGGACCAGGTCTCCGTCGAGTTCCGCCAGGCGGAGTTCACCGCGATCATGGGCCCGTCCGGCTCCGGCAAGTCCACGCTGATGCACTGCGTGGCCGGGCTGGACTCCTTCTCCTCCGGTTCGGTGCGCATCGGCGAGACCGAGCTGGGCTCGCTGAAGGACAAGCAGCTCACGCGGCTGCGCCGGGACAAGATCGGCTTCATCTTCCAGGCGTTCAACCTGCTGCCGACGCTCACGGCGCTGGAGAACATCACGCTGCCGATGGACATCGCGGGCCGCAAGCCCGACAAGGAGTGGCTGGACCGGGTGATCGAGATGGTGGGTCTGTCCGGACGGCTCACGCACCGCCCCTCCCAGCTCTCCGGCGGCCAGCAGCAGCGCGTCGCCGTGGCCCGCGCGCTGGCCTCCAAGCCGGACATCATCTTCGGCGACGAGCCGACCGGAAACCTCGACTCCCGCTCCGGCGCCGAGGTGCTCGGCTTCCTGCGCAACTCCGTGCGCGAGCTGGGCCAGACGGTGGTCATGGTGACCCACGACCCGGTGGCCGCCGCCTACGCGGACCGGGTGGTCTTCCTCGCCGACGGCCGGATCGTGGACGAGATCCAGGACCCGACCGCCGACTCGGTCCTCGACCTCATGAAGCGATTCGACGCGAAGGGCCGTACGAGCTGATGTTCCGCACCGCGCTGCGCAACGTCCTCGCGCACAAGGCCCGGCTCCTGATGACCGTGCTCGCCGTCATGCTCGGCGTCGCCTTCGTGTCCGGGACCCTGGTCTTCACCAACACCCTCTCCCGCGCCTTCGAGAACAGCTCCGCCCAGGGCTTCGACGGCGTCGACGTGGCCGTCCGCGCCAAGCACCAGCAGGCGAGCGGCGACCGGGTCGGCTCCACCCCCGACCTGACCCCGGCACTGCTGGCCAAGGCCGAGAAGGTACCCGGCGCCGCCTCCGCGACCGGTGTCGTCAGCGGCTTCACCGCGCTGGCCGACAAGCACGGCAAGCTGGTCGGCGACGGCTGGCAGTCGATGGGCGGCAACTACTGGGGCACGAAGGACGCCCGCTACGACCTCGTCTCCGGCCACGCCCCGCACGGCGCGGGCGAGCTGCTGATCGACTCCGAGACCGCCCGCCGCACCGGCTACGGCGTCGGCGACACCGTCCGCCTCTCGGTCGACGGCCCGGTCCTCACCCCGCGCGTCGCCGGCGTCTTCACCACCGACGACGGCAACGTGGCCGCGGGCGGCAGCCTCACCCTCTTCGACACGCCCACCGCGCAGACCCTGTTCGGCAAGAAGGGCGCGTACGACGAGATCGACGTGACCGCCGCCCCCGGCACCAGCCAGAGCGCGCTCAAGGCCGCGCTGGACAAGGCGCTCCCGGCCGGTCAGGTCAGCACCACCACGGGTGAGAAGCTCGCCGCCGACCAGGCCGAGCAGATCTCCTCCTCCATGAGCGGCCTGCGCCAGGTGCTCCTGGTGTTCGCCGGCATCGCCCTGTTCGTCGGCACGTTCATCATCGCCAACACCTTCACCATGCTGGTCGCCCAGCGCACCAAGGAACTCGCCCTGCTGCGGGCGGTCGGCGCCTCGCGCGGCCAGGTCACCCGCTCGGTGCTGGCCGAGGCGTTCGCGGTCGGCACGGTCGCGGGCGTGGCCGGACTCGCCGCCGGTGTCGGCATCGGCGCCGGACTGCGCGCCCTGCTGAACTCCTTCGGCGCGAGCATGCCGGACGGGCCGCTCGTGGTCACGCCGGGCACGGTCGTCGCCGCGCTCGCCGTCGGCATCGTCATCACCGTGCTCGCCGCCTGGCTGCCCGGCCGCCGGGCCGCGAAGATCCCGCCGGTCGCGGCGATGAACAGCGTGCACGCGACCGCCACCACCCGCTCGCTGGTGCTGCGCAACACCATCGGCGCGCTGTTCGCGGCGGCCGGCGCGGGCGTGGTCCTCGCGGCCACCACCATGGACACCGACAAGGGCCAGGGCGCGATGGGCCTGGGCGCGGTGCTGCTGATCATCGGCGTCTTCGTGCTGACCCCGCTGCTCTCCCGCCCGCTGATCGCGGCGACCGCACCGGTACTGCGCCTGTTCGGCGTCTCGGGCCGCCTCGCCCGGCAGAACGCGGTGCGCAACCCGCGCCGCACGGCGGCCACCGCGTCCGCGCTGATGATCGGCCTGACCCTGATCACCGGCATGACGGTGATGGCGGGCAGCCTGCAGAAGTCGATCGACAAGATGGCCGCCTCCGCGATCCGCGCGGACTACATCGTCTCGATGGCCAACCGCACCCCGCTCTCCCCGGACGTGGCCACCAAGCTGGCCGCCACCGACGGGGTCGCCGCGTCCAGCCCGCTGCGCAACGGCGCCTCCCGCATCGACGGCGACACCGAGTACCTGACCGGCGTCAACGGCTCGGCGATCGGCGAGCTGACCGACCTGAAGGTGA
This sequence comes from Streptomyces seoulensis, assembly GCF_022846655.1. Classification (NCBI taxonomy): domain Bacteria; kingdom Bacillati; phylum Actinomycetota; class Actinomycetes; order Kitasatosporales; family Streptomycetaceae; genus Streptomyces; species Streptomyces seoulensis. The sequence goes on along the minus strand of NZ_AP025667.1, from coordinate 684,545 downwards.
AGCAGGGCACGTTCGACGTGTCCGGCAACCGGATCGTGGTGGACGCCGACCGGGCCAAGGAGCAGGGCTGGAAGGCCGGTTCGAAGCTCACCGCGCACTTCGAGGACGGCAAGCAGGCCACGCTGACCGTCGCCGGGGTGTACGAGGGCAACGAGATGATCCGGGGCATCATGATCGACGACAAGGTGCTCACCCCGCACCTGCGCGCCCCGGCCGACATGCAGGTCCTGGTCCGCATGGCGGACGGCGCCTCGGACGGGACGAAGGACCGGCTGGCCAAGGCCCTCGGCTCCAACCCGGCCATCCAGGTCCAGGACAAGAAGGACATCTCCGACGGCATCGCCCAGATCTTCACGCTGATGCTGAACCTGGTCTACGGCCTGCTCGGCATGGCCGTGGTGGTCGCGGTCCTCGGCGTCGTCAACACGCTGGCCATGTCGGTGTTCGAGCGCTCCCAGGAGATCGGGATGCTGCGCGCGATCGGCCTGGAGCGCGGGTCGGTCAAGCGGATGGTCCGCCTGGAGTCCCTGGTGATCTCGCTGTTCGGCGGGGTGCTGGGCATCGGGCTCGGCGTGTTCTTCGGCTGGGCGGCCGGTGAGCTGCTGGGCACGAAGATGGCGACGTACGAGCTGGTGCTGCCCTGGTCCCGGCTGGCGCTGTTCCTGCTGCTGGCCGCCCTGGTGGGCGTGCTGGCGGCGCTGTGGCCGGCCCGGCGCGCGGCCCGGCTGAACATGCTGGCGGCGATCAAGGCCGAGTAGCCGTACGGCACACGCGCGAGTGGGGCCCCGTTCCGGGATCGGAGCGGGGCCCCACTCGTGTCGTCAGGCGTTCCAGAGGCGGGTGCGGGCCGGGAGTCCCGAGGCGCCGGAATCCGGGGTGCGGAGGGCGAGGACCTGGTTGACGCCGATCTGGTTGCGTTCGAAGGCGAGCGCGGAGGCGGCCATGTACAGCCGCCAGACGCGGGCCCGGCCGGGCCCCGCGAGCCGCATCGCGCGCTCCCAGCTCCCCTCCAGGTTGGTCACCCAGGCGCGCAGGGTGCGGGCGTAGTGCTCGCGCAGCGACTCCACGTCCCGCACCTCGAACCCGGCGCGCTCCAGCATGGTGACGGTGGTGCCGACGGGCGCGAGTTCGCCGTCGGGGAAGACGTAGGAGTCGATGAACGCGTCGACCTCGTACGCCGTCTCGTCGCGCTGCGGGCGGCGGGCGATCTGGTGGTTGAGCAGCCGTCCGCCGGGCTTGAGCAGGTCGTACAGGTCGCGCGCGTAGTCCAGGTAGCGGTCGGCGCCGACGTGCTCGGCCATGCCGATGGAGGAGATCGCGTCGTAGGGGCCGTCGCGGACGTCGCGGTAGTCCTGGACGCGGATCTCGACCCGGTCGGTGAGCCCCTCGTCGGCGACGCGCTTGCGGGCGAGGGCGGCCTGCTCCTGGGAGAGGGTGATGCCGACGGCGCTCACCCCGTGCTCGCGGGCGGCGTGGATGGCCATCGAGCCCCAGCCGCAGCCCACGTCCAGCAGCCGCTGACCGGGCTTCAGACCGAGTTTCCCGCAGACCAGTTCGAGCTTGTCGCGCTGGGCGGTCTCCAGGGAGCCGCCGTCCTCCCAGTAGGCGCAGGAGTACACCATGGACGGGCCGAGGACGATTCCGTAGAAGTCGTTGCCCACGTCGTAGTGGTGGCTGACGGCCCGCTTGTCGGTGCGGCGGGTGTGCAGATGGCGCCGTCTGCGGACCTCCTCGCGCGGTGGCGCCGGGGGCAGCGGCGGGCCGACGAGCCGGATCAGCTCGCGCGCGGCGGCTCGCACGGCGGGGTCGCGCACGGCCCCGGCGAGCGAGCGGGTGTCCGCGTCGTCGTCGTGCTCCCAGAGCAGACCGGCCACCGCGCCGAGGGCGGTGTACAGATCGCCCTCGATGTCCAGGTCACCGGACACCCAGGCGCGGGCCAGGCCCAGTTCACCCGGCTTGAACAGCATGCGGCGCAGGGCGCGCCGGTTGCGTACGACGATCACGGGGGCACCCGGCGGGCCGGCCTGGGAACCGTCCCAGGCCCGGATCCGCACCGGGAGAGGTGCTCCCAGCAGTTGTTCGGCCACACTCACCAAGCGCGACGCGGCGTCGGCCATGACGCACACCTCCAAGACGACGATCCCGGATGTCCGTTACCACGTAAACACCGCGACGTACCCGGCGCAGTCCCGCATTGGGGTTACGGCAGGGCAAAACAGCGGGTGGGCCGGGAACGCCGAAGGACCTCCCGCACCACGGATGGCGGAAGGTCCTTCGGGTCGAACGGTGTGCGTCGAACGCGGAGGCTGACCGGAGGTCAGGAAGCCTTCGCCTTCTCCTCGGTCTTCGGCGCAGCGGCGACCGGGGCGGGCTTGGCGGCCTCGTAGAACTCCTCGCGCGGGTGCTCCATGGCGCCGAGGGCGACGACCTCGCGCTTGAGGAACATGCCGAGGGTCCAGTCCGCGAAGACGCGGATCTTGCGGTTGAAGGTCGGCATGGCCAGACCGTGGTAACCGCGGTGCATGTACCAGGCGAGACGGCCCTTGAGCTTGATCTTCATCTTGCCCATGACGATCATCGCCACGCCCTTGTGCAGGCCGAGGCCCGCGACGGCACCCTTGTTGGCGTGCTCGTAGTCCTTCTGCGGGAAGCCCCGCATGCCGGAGACCACGTTGTCGCCGAGCACCTTGGCCTGACGCAGCGCGTGCTGGGCGTTCGGCGGGCACCAGGCGTTCTCGTTACCCGCCTTGCGGCCGACGAGGTCGGGGACCTGGGCGTTGTCACCGGCGGCCCAGATGTAGTCGGTGCCCTGGACCTGGAGGGTCGGGGCGCAGTCCACGTGGCCGCGCGGGCCGAGGGGCAGACCGAAGCGGGCGAGGGCCGGGTTGGGCTTGACGCCCGCGGTCCACACGATCGTGTCGGAGTCGACCTCGAGGCCGTTCTTCAGCACGACGTGGCCGTCGACGCAGGAGTCCATGGAGGTGGAGAGATAGATCTCCACACCGCGGCTCTCCAGGTGCTCCTTGCCGTACTGGCCGAGCTTGGGGCCGACCTCGGGGAGGATCTTGTCGGCGGCGTCGACCAGGACGAAGCGCATGTCCTCGCGGGACACGTTCTTGTAGTACTTGGCGGCGTCGCGGGCCATGTCCTCGACCTCGCCGATGGTCTCCGCGCCCGCGAAGCCACCGCCGATGAAGACGAAGGTGAGCGCCTTGCGGCGGATCTCCTCGTCGGTCGTGGAGTCGGCCTTGTCGAGCTGCTCCAGGACGTGGTTGCGCAGGCCGATGGCCTCCTCGATGCCCTTCATACCGATGCCCTGCTCGGCGAGGCCGGGGATCGGGAAGGTGCGGGAGACCGCGCCCATGGCGATGACCAGGTAGTCGAAGGGCAGCTCGTACGCCTCGCCCACGAGGGGGGCGATCGTGGCGACCTTGCGCTCCTGGTCGATGGTGGTGACCCGGCCGGTGAGGACCTCCGCCTTCGGCAGCACGCGTCGCAGCGGTACGACGACGTGGCGAGGGGAGATGTTGCCGGCGGCGGTTTCGGGGAGGAAGGGCTGGTAGGTCATGTACGACCGGGGATCGACGACCGTGACGGTCGCCTCTCCGAAGCGCATCTTCTTGAGGATGCGCCGAGCTGCGTACAGGCCTACGTACCCACCGCCTACTACGAGGATCCTGGGACGCTCCGTGGTGCTCATGCCATCGAGTATCCACCCGCCCCTGGGGGGTAGCTCGTGCGCCCCTTCACAAGGTTGGAGAGGGGGTGTGTTATCCTCCGCCACTCGCGTGACGCAGGTCATGTTCACGATGGGGAACCGTGAGCCGCCCCGACCCGTTGTCAATGCCGCTTGAGCTGGCCGTCCGGCCTCCGGACCCCCTCTCGGGACACCTTTCGCAGGGCTTCGGGACACCCCGTCGAAACACCCGCGCAATACGGTCGTGAACATGCTCCAGGGGCTGTTGGACCCCCGAACGGGTCAATGCGGACCCTCGTGTCCCCCACCGGGGCTGAATTCCTTGTGAAGAACTTCACGAAGGTTTCCGGCGGAGCCCCGCGAAGCGGCGTGTCGGCCGCCCCGCGGGGGCGCTCAAACGTCGTCCAGGCTGCTCAGCCGCACACTACTGGACGGTAACAGGCCGTATCCGTACGGCCGTCGGGTCCTGCTACGCGATGGACCACGCGATGCCGTCGAGGATGTCGTGCTCGCTGACGACGACCTCCTCGGCACCGGTCCGCTCCATGATCGCGAGCAGCACGAGGGCACCCGCGCCGATCACGTCGACCCGGCCCGGATGCATGGAGGGGATCTCCGCCCGCTCGGCGTGCGAGGAGCTGAGCAGCCACTCGGTGATCTGGCGGACGCGGCCCCGCGAGATCCGGGAGTGGTGGATGCGCGCGGAGTCGTACTCCGGCAGCTCCAGGGCGATGGCGGACACCGTGGTGACCGAGCCCGCGAGCCCGACCAGGGTGCGCGCCTCGTGGAGCGGCACGACCTCGGCGGCGAGGTCGATCGCGGCGTCGATGTCGGCCCGCATGGCGGCGACCTGCTCGTGCGCGGGCGGGTCGGTGACCTTGCCGTCGCGCACCAGGTGCCGTTCGGTCAGCCGGACGCAGCCGATGTCCACGGACCGCGCGGCCCGTGCGTGGTCGTCCCCGACGACGAACTCGGTGGAGCCGCCGCCGATGTCCACCACCAGGTACGGCTTCTCCAGGTGGTCGCTGCCGGACAGTTCCCCGGTCGCGCCGGTGAAGGAGAACTCGGCCTCCTGGTCACCGGTGATGACCTCCGGCTCCACGCCCAGGATGTCCACGACACCGCGCACGAACTCGTCCCGGTTCTCCGCGTCGCGCGAGGCGGAGGTGGCGACGAACCGCACCCGGCTCACGCCGAGTTCGCGGATGACCTCGGCGTACTCCCGGCAGGCGGCGAAGGTGCGCTCCAGCGCCTCGGGGGCGAGGCGGCCGGTGCGGTCGACGCCCTGGCCGAGCCGGACGATCGTCATCCGGCGGTCCAGATCGGTCAGTTCACCCGTCGCGGGGTCCGCGTCGGCGACCAGCAGGCGGATGGAGTTGGTGCCGCAGTCCACGGCGGCGACGCGGGTCACCGGCCCTCCTCCGCACCGGACTCGGCCGGCTCGGCCGCGCAGGCGTCGCCGGGCGTCACGCACGGGCCCTTCGCCCACCACTCGGGCAGCATGGCGATGGCCTCGTCGCCCAGCGGGTTCACACCGGGTCCGGCGGCCAGCGAGTGGGCGACCAGGACGTGCAGGCACTTCACCCGGTCGGGCATGCCGCCCGCGCTGGGGAAGCCCGCCAGGACCTCGATCTCGTCGCGGCGCCGGATGTAGTCCTCGTGCGCGGCCCGGTAGGCGGCGGCCAGCTCCGGGTCCGACTGGAGCCGCTCGGTCATCTCCTTCATGACGCCGTTGGCCTCCAGCGTGCCGATCGCCGAGGCGGCGCGGGGGCACGTCAGGTAGTACGTCGTCGGGAAGGGCGTGCCGTCGGGCAGCCGGGGCGCCGTCTCCACGACGTCCGGCTGACCGCACGGGCAGCGGTGGGCGATGGCCCGCAGGCCGCGCGGCGGGCGGCCGAGCTGGAGCTCGAAGGCGGCGATGTCCGCCTCGGTGGGCTCGGTGCGCGGAGTGTGGGGCGGGGGCGTTTCCATGACTGCTTCCAGAGTGGCTTTCGGTCGGTCACCGGCGGATGCCGGTCACTGGTCGGAGGCGTCGGACTTGTCGACACCGTCCCAGACGTTCGCGTACCAGGGCCGGTGGGCGGCCCCGCGGTCGGTACGGGACTGCTTGGCGGCGCCCGGGTCGATCACGACGAACCCGGTCTCGCCGGGCATCACATAGTGCAGCCTGCGCCGGATCTGCTGCTCGGCGTAGGCGTCGTCCTGCCAGCGGGCCTTGGTGTCCCTGAGCTGCTCGACCCGGGCACTGGCCTGCTCCTGCCGGTGCTTCAGGTCGGCGATCTCGGCGCGCTGGGAGACGTACTGACGCATCGGGTAGGCGAGCGCGACGATCAGCGAGCACAGCACCAGGGCCAGCAGGGCGGCGCGGCCGGTGAGGCGCGAGCGGCGGGCCTGCCGTTTGGTCTGGGAGCGGTAGACACGGGCCGCCGTCTGCTCACCGAGCAGCCGGAGCCTGGTCGTGGTGGAGAAACGGTCCCGGTCCCTCGCGGCCATCTGGCTCTCCGCCTCCACTGTGCCTGTGCGTCTTCTGCTGTGCGTCTCGTGCCGTGCTCATACGCGCGTACGTCCCCGGACACGGTACGGGACCGGGTCCGGGGACGTAGGTACGACGGGCGGGGCCGCGGCTCGCGCCGGACCCCCGCCGGGGTGTCAGCCCTTGAAGCGCGGGAAGGCGCTGCGGCCGGCGTAGACCGCGGCGTCGTCCAGGATCTCCTCGATGCGCAGGAGCTGGTTGTACTTGGCGACGCGCTCGGAGCGGGCCGGGGCACCGGTCTTGATCTGGCCGCAGTTGGTGGCGACGGCCAGGTCGGCGATGGTGACGTCCTCGGTCTCGCCGGAGCGGTGGGACATCATGCACTTGTAGCCGTTGCGCTGGGCCATCTCGACGGCGTCCAGGGTCTCGGTCAGCGAGCCGATCTGGTTGACCTTGACCAGCAGGGCGTTGGCGATGCCCTCCTCGATGCCGCGGGCCAGGCGCTCGGGGTTGGTGACGAACAGGTCGTCGCCGACGATCTGGACCTTGTCACCGATGCGGTCGGTGAGGACCTTCCAGCCCGCCCAGTCGTCCTCGAACAGCGGGTCCTCGATGGAGACGAGCGGGTAGGCCGCCACGAGCTCCTCGTAGTACTCCGTCATCTCGGCGGCGGAGCGCTCCTTGCCCTCGAAGAGGTACTTGCCGTCCTTGTAGAACTCGGACGCGGCGACGTCGAGCGCCAGGGCGATCTGCTCGCCGGGGGTGTAGCCCGCCTCCTTGATGGCCTCCAGGATGAGGTCGAGGGCCTCACGGTTGGAGCCGAGGTTCGGGGCGAAGCCGCCCTCGTCGCCGAGGCCGGTGGCGAGGCCCTTGTTCTTCAGGACCTTCTTGAGGGTGTGGTAGACCTCGGCGCCCCAGCGGACGGCCTCGGAGAAGGACTCCGCGCCGATCGGCGCGATCATGAACTCCTGGATGTCCACGTTGGAGTCGGCGTGCGAGCCGCCGTTCAGGATGTTCATCATCGGCACCGGCAGCAGGTGCGCGTTGGGGCCGCCCAGGTAGCGGAAGAGCGGCAGGTCGCTGGCCTCGGAGGCGGCGTGGGCGACGGCGAGGGAGACGCCGAGGATGGCGTTGGCGCCGAGCGAGCCCTTGTTGTCCGTGGCGTCCAGGTCGAACATGGCCTGGTCGATCAGACGCTGCTCGGTGGCGTCGTAGCCGACCAGCTCCGGGCCGATCTGCTCGATGACGGCGAGGACGGCCTTCTCGACACCCTTGCCCATGTAGCGGTTCGGGTCACCGTCACGCAGCTCGATGGCCTCGAAGGCACCGGTGGAGGCGCCGGACGGGACGGCGGCACGACCCGTGCTGCCGTCGTCGAGGCCGACCTCGACCTCGACCGTGGGGTTGCCTCGGGAGTCCAGGATTTCCCGAGCTACGACGACGTCGATGGACGGCACGAGCATCTCCTTCGTGGATGTGACGCTGAGAGTGCGGGGCGTCTGCCGGATGGCATGCCCTGCGTCTAGAGCCTAACCGTCCCCGGGGCGTCGGCCGTCGACCGACCGCCTCGTGAACGGGGTGGGACAGGGAGACCGTACCCATTGTTCCCGCCCGGAACAAAGGGGTTCGGGGCATCGGTACGGCCGAGGGAGGACGCGCACCGCCCCGGCGCGCGGGGGGAACGCGCACCGGGGCGGGGGTCCGTGGCGGACCGGAGGCTCGCGGAGCCGGACGGGTCGGGGGCCGGCCCCGGGAGCGGGTCGCGGTTACTTCAGGTGCAGCATCTGGCCGGGGTAGATGAAGTCGGCCTTCTCGACGATGTCCTTGTTCAGGTCGAACAGCTTCTTCCAGCCGCCCTCGACCTTGTGCTCGGTGGCGATGGAGCTGAGCGTGTCGCCCTTGACGACCTTGTACTCGCCGTCACCCTTCTTGGCCTTGCCGCCGGTCGGGGTGGTGACGGTCTTGCTCGCGTCCGGACGCTCGGTGGAGCGGGAGGCGGCCTGGTCGTCGGCGGTGCGGTCGGAGGTGTCGGCCGCGGCCTTGTCCTCCGTCTTGGTGTCCGTGGAGGGGGCCGGGGCGGCGGAGCCGCTGTACGGCGTGCTGGACAGGCCCGTGCCGCAGACCGGCCAGGCACCCTTACCCTGGGCGGCGAGCACCTTCTCGGCGACGGTGATCTGCTGTTCCTTGCTCGCCTTGTCGGCGGTGCCGGCGTACTGCGTGCCGCCGTACGCGGCCCAGGTGGAGGCGGAGAACTGCAGACCGCCGTAGTACCCGTTGCCGGTGTTGATGGACCAGTTGCCGCCCGACTCGCACTGCGCGACGGCGTCCCACTCGGAGCCGGTGGCGGCGGAGGCGCTGCCCGACGCCATCACCGGGCCCGCGACGGCCGCGCCGGCGACACCGGCGAGCGCGAGGACACGGACGGTCTTGGACGGGCGACGGTACTTGCCCTTGCTGGAAAACAGCATGGATCGATCCCCTCACCGACGCCTGCGAGGTGAGCTGTCGGGTTCGGGCCGGTTGAGTGCCCGGCCACCCCTCCCCCGTCACTGCGGAAAAGGCGTGGCTCCACCCCAAGCCCGCACCGGCGTCAATCACCGGTCCGGGCACTTACCTTGGGTCCCCCGCTCCTGCCTACGGCGCTTGACGCGACGGTTGTCCCCGAGGGCCGCTGGCAGGATTCGGCGTTGCGGCCACGGGGGCTCGTGGTGACGAGCGGTCCCGACCGTAGACACGCGCCGAGGCGAATTTCAAAGACGATCAAGGCTTCTGAGAGTCATCCCACACTTTCGCCAATTGGGACATATAAGAGGATAGTGGGCGTCAGATTCCCCTATTCCGCGTCCGTTTCGCCCGGCACCTTCAGGGTCTGCCCCGGGTCGAGATGGTTCGGGTCGGAGCCGATGGCATGCTTGTTCGCGGAGTAGAGCGCTTCCCACCCGCCGTCCACGTCGAGGGAGTCGGCGATGGAGCCGAGCGTGTCACCGTCGCGGACGATGTAGCCGCCCGGAGAGGCGGTGGCGTGGCGGCCCGTCCCGGCCGCGTGCTGACCGCCCGTCACGGCCTCGTCGGCGCTGCCGCCGCGATGACGGCCGCCGCCGCCGAGGTCGCCGGTGTCGACCAGGCTCCAGGAGCCGCCGTCCTCCCACGAGTCGTCGGAGTCCTTGGCGGCGGGAGCACTGGAGGCCGAACCGCCGCCCGCGTAGCCGCCGTCGGAGGCCGCGGGCGCGGACCCGCCGGAGCGGGAGGTGTCGGTGTCCTTGCCGGAGTGGCCGGAACCGGCCTTCTCACCGGCGTCCGCGGACGGCTTGCCGGTCTCCTTCGAGGAGGAGTCGGACGAGGGGGACGAATCCGCCGTTCCGGACGAGTCGGAATCATCGGGCGAAGCGCTCGCGTCGGGAGCCTCGCTCGGCTTGTCGTCACCGGTGTCGGAGCCGCCCTTGTCCGCGGACGGGGACTCGCTCACACCCGTGTCGACGTCCACCGAGCCGGAGTCGGAGGTCAGCCCGGCGAGCAGGGCGCAGGTGGCCCAGTGGGTGGTGCCCTGGTCGGCCAGGATCTTCTCGGCCACCGAGATCTGCTGCGAACGGCTGGCCTGGTCGGCGCTGCCCGCGTACTGCGTGCCGCCGTACTTGTCCCAGTCGTCCTGGGATATCTGCAGGCCGCCGTAGTAGCCGTTGCCGGTGTCGGCGCTCCAGGAGCCGCCGCTCTCGCACTCGGCGACCTTGTCCCAGGTGGTGCCGTCGGCCGCGTTCGCGCTCGCCGCCCCGAGGAGCGGGATCGCGATGGCGGACGTGGTCACGCCGGCCGCGACGAGGAGCGCCGGAGCCTGGCGGGGTCGACGGTGCCTACCGTTCCCGGAGAGCATGCGGTTGCCTTTCGTGCGACAGCAGTACGGCGTGGCAAGTGGTGCTCGGCGCCACACTGATGGGTGAACGTATCGGCAGACGATCGCTTGTCACAAGTTAATGCCGCACAGATCACGTGAAGATCACATAGTTGAAGGTCTGTCATGTGAGGTTTCACGACTGGGACCGACCGGTGTGAACTCCACCGGCAGTGTGCGCAGTCCACGCATGATGAGTCCGCCGCGCCAGCGCAGTTCGGCCGGGTCGGCCGCCAGGCGCAGGTCCGGCAGCCTGGTGAGCAGGGTGGCCAGCGCGGTCTGGCCCTCCAGCCGGGCGAGCGGGGCGCCCAGGCAGTAGTGGATGCCGTGTCCGTAGCCGAGGTGCTGGTTGTCGCGGCGGCCGAGGTCCAGCAGGTCCGGGTCGGCGAAGCGGTCCGGGTCGCGGTCCGCCGCCGCGAGGACCACCAGCACCGGGTCCCCGGCCGCGATGTCCTGGCCGCCGATGGTGAGCGGCCCGGTGGCGTAACGCCAGGTGGCCAGTTCCACCGGGCCGTCGTAGCGCAGCAGTTCCTCCACCCCGGTCTGGAGCAGGCCCGTCTCCCCGGCGGCCAGGGAGCTCTGGAGCCGGTGGCGCTGCCCGGGGTGGGTGAGCAGGGCGTAGGTGCCGTTGCCGATGAGGTTGACGGTGGTCTCGAACCCGGCGAACAGCAGGATGAAGGCCATGGCGGCGGCCTCGTTCTCGGTGAGGTGCTCGCCGTGGTCGGAGGCCCGGATGAGCGCGGAGATCAGGTCCTCGCCGGGCTCGGGCTCGGCGGGGAGCGCCTGGCGCTTGCGGTGGATGAGGTCGGCGAGATAGCCGCGCATCTTCTTCACCGACCGCGCCACCCCGCCCCTGGGGCCGCCGCCGTGCCGGATCATCATGCCCGCCCAGTCCCGGAAGTCGTCCTGGTCCTCGCGCGGGACGCCGAGCATGTCGCAGATGGCGTAGATGGGGAGCGGGAAGGCGAACTCGTGGATGAGGTCGGCCGAGCCCCGCTCGGCGAACCGATCGATGAGGTCGTCCGTCAGCTCCTGCACGCGGTCCGCGAACTCGGCGACCCGGCGCGGGGTGAACGCCTTGCTGACCAGACGGCGCAGCCGGGTGTGGTCCGGCGGGTCGATGTTCAGCAGGTGGGTCATCAGGTCGGCCTTGCGCTCACCGGGGATGCCGGTCTTGCCCTTGGCCTGCGCGGTCTCGGCGTGGTGTGCCGGGTTCTTGCTGAGCCGCTGGTCGGCCAGGGCCTGCTTGGCGTCGTCGTACCGGGTGACCAGCCATGCCTCCACCCCGCTGGGCAGCTTGGTCCAGCGCACGGGAGCGTGCTCCCGGAGCCAGGCGTAGGCGGGGTAGGGGTCGGCGGCGAACTCCCAGGTGAAGAGTTCCGGGGCGGAGTCTTCCGGGGCGGAGTCCTCGGAGGCGGGGTCGTCGGGGGTGGGCTGGTGTGGCTCGGTCACTCCTCGACGGTATCCGGCGGGCGGGGGCGGGGTGCGGGTCGGCTCCTCTCTGTCGGGGCCCGCCTGCCGGTCCGGGGGTCCCCGCCGGCCGCGCTACTCGGTGTCGTGCTCCGGGTCGGTGTCGTGCTCCGGGGCCGGTGCGCCCTCGGCCGCGCGTATCGCGTCCCGGTAGGTGCGGGCGGCCGCTCTCAGGGCCGTCTCCGGGTCGACGCCCGCTTCCTCGGCCCGGGCGGCCAGGTCCAGCAGTTCGTACCCGATGCCGTCGCCCTGGGGGAGGGGTACGTCCAGGCCGGCGGCGCGGACGCGGGAGGCGAGTTTGGCGGCGAGGGCGAGGCCGGGCTGGCCGAGGGGGATGCCTTCGGTCACGGAGGTGCGCCGCTTCTCCTCGGCCTTGGTACGCAGCCAGTGCGCCTTGACGTCCTCGGGCGTCTCGGCCTCCTCCTCCCCGAAGACGTGCGGGTGACGGTGGATCAGCTTGGTGACGATGCCCCCGGCCACGTCGTCGACGGAGAAGGGGGACTCCGGGTCCTCCTCGGCGATGCGGGAGTGGAAGACGACCTGGAGCAGCACATCGCCCAGCTCCTCCCGCAGCTCCTCCCGGTCGCCGGCCTCGATCGCCTCGACCAGTTCGTACGCCTCCTCGATGCCGTACTTGGCCAGGCCCTCGTGGGTCTGCCGGGAGGACCAGGGGCATTCGGCGCGGATGCGGTCCATGACCTGCACGAGGTCGAGGAGGCGGGCGCCGGGCAGGTCGTAGGAGGCGGGGAGGAGCTCCAGCTCGGGCATGCTCACCCGGCCGGATCCGGCGAGCCGGGCGAGGCCGTCGGTGAGGGCGGGCTCACCCTCGCCGGTGGCGACGACGACCACCGTGCGGTCGCCCTTGCAGGCGTCGACCAGTTCCTCGGCGGTGGGGGACGCCTCCGACACCGCTATGCCGGCCTCACGCAGATACGGCACCTGCGGATGGGCGCCGTCCGCGCACAGCACGGCGTCGGCGGAGCGCAGCGCCTGCCAGGCGGGCCAGGACAGCAGGCCGGGGGCGACCCGGTGGCTGGTGGTGAGCAGGACGATGCGGCCAGGGGCGGTTTCGGGACTGATTGCGTTCACGATCCGAACGTAACCCAGGACGCGGAATGACGGGCCGAGTTATCCACAGGGGCGGGAGAGTCCTGTGATCGTATGACCGACACGCCGCGCGGGGCCGGGAACCAGCAGGTCACACGGCCCGCGCCGGGCGTACCCGTCCCGTCAGGCGCTCTGGGCCGCCGTGGCGTCCCGCAGCCAGGGCGTGCGGGCGTCGACCCGGCTGCTCTTGACCACGTCCCAGGCGCCGTAGCGCGGGTTCACATCGATGTGGAGGGCCTTCGACGCCTTGGACAGCGCGTCCCAGAACGGGGGCTGGCTGGTGTCGGTGCCGAGCTTGGCGGCCAGCTTCTGCGCCTCGATCTGCAGCCCGAGGTTGTCGTCGAGACGCTCGGGGGCGATGCCGTACTTCTGGAGCCACGCGGCCCGGAGCTGCTTGTCGCCGCCGGCCTGCTTCTCCAGGTCCGTACGCATCCGCTGGACCTCCTTGCGGGTGACCGTGACGCCCTGGTCCCGTGCGGCGCGGTGCAGCACCTGGTCGAGGACCATGTTGTGCAGGGTGTCGCGGGTGAGGCTGCCGGTGGAGGCCAGCACCTGCTGGTACTGGGCCTGGTCGGACACCTCGGCCCGCTGCGCCGCCCGTACCTCGTTCACCCGGCTCTCCAACTGGGACACGGTGATCCGCTGCCCGCCGACGACGGCAGCCGCGCCGGGGTGCGCGTCGTTTCCGCAGGCGGTGAGGAGCGGGGCCGCGGCGGCGATCGCGGCGGTGAGGGCTAGCGCGGTGCGACGGCGGCGGAGCAAGGGGAACCTCCTGAGGAGATTGTGCGACGGTGCACAAGGTCTTGCGGTGATCGATGTTAGGCAGCCGTACTGCTCCGGCCAACCCATTGGACCAACGATTCACCACGAGTTCGGGCACCGCCGCGTCACTCTGCCGAGGGGCGCGTCACCGGGCCGGTGCCGTCTCACGCCCGCCGGGTGGTCCGCACGATCCGTACGGCGGGCCACACCAGCAGGGCGGTGATGCCCCAGAAGAAGGCCGAGATGGCGATCCACTCCCCCATCGTGAGCTCGGGGTCCTCGGCCTCGAACACCGTGAAGGAGAGGGCCATGAGGCCGCAGAGCACGGCGAGTATCCCGAGCACCACCAGCCCGATGGACTGCATGACGGTCCGCCGCGTGGGGGTACGGCCGCCCGGGGCGGACCCCTGAGCGGTGCCGCCCTCGTGAGAGGCGGCCGCGGTCGCCGGCCTGGCCGCCGGCTGCTGCCGGGGCGGCAGCCACACCACCGCGTGCGGGGGCACGGCGGCGTCGATGGTGGCCATGGTGTGCGCGTCGATGTCGTACAGGCCCGGATCCACGTCGACGCACAGCGCGTCGGTCCCGACGAGCCGGCGGCCGCCGTCGGGCCAGCACAGCACGGCGGCGCAGGCACGGTAGGGGACGGTCACGGCGCACTCGGTGCCGTCCGGCGACTTCGTGGTCACGCTGACGCCCTCGGCACCGACCACCAGCGCCACGCTCTTGTCCCGCACCGAACGGAACCTGCGCCCGGTCACCGTGTACGACGAGTCCGTGGGGGCCGCCGTGTACCCCGCCCAGTCGGCGCTGTGCCCGGCGGGCACCTGCATCAGGGCCGTCTGCGCGGCCTGCCGCGCCACCGTGTGCACCTGCTCCGGCGTCACCGCCCGCAGTTCGGCCCGCAGCGCGTCCGGGGTCAGGACCGGGCGCCCGGCGAGCAGGTCCTCGGCGGAGCCGGGCAGCCGCTTGGCGGCGGCGTCGGGCGCGGCCAGCGCGGAGTCGTGGCGGGTGCGCACCGCCTCCAGGTCCGCCGGCCCGATCCGGCCCGCCCGGAGCCCGGCGAGGACGTCGACGAAGCCGCCGAGCACCGCGTCCTGCTTGTCGGGCAGGGAGTCGGCGAAAGCCGTCACGAGGGCCATGCCGTCGCGGCGGGGGGTGTAGTCGGTGCCGGCCGTGTAGGAGTAGCCGCCCTCCTGGCGCAGGGAGCGGGACAGCTCGCGCTCCAGGACGCCCGCGTACAGCCGGGCGGCGGCGGTGTCGGCGACGACGGCGTCGAGCAGGACACCGCCACTGCCGTCCGAGAAGTACGCCGGGGTCTCGGGGAGCGCGGAGGTGACGGCGGGCATCGGGATGCGGGCGCCCTCGGGCAGCCGCAGCGACAGCCCCTCCGGTATCCGCTCACCCGCGACCCACAGCACGGCGTTGCCCCGCGTGAACCAGGTCTGCGCCCAGTGCCGCACGTCCTCGGGGCGCAGGTTGCGCACGCCCCACTCCGGGTAGCTGACCAGCCCGTGCCCCTGGGCGCCGTAGCGCCACAGCGGGAGCTGGGCCGAGCCGCGCCGGGACTCCTCGGTGCGCAGGATCTCCTTCTCGGTCTCCAGGCGCTCCATGGGCAGGTCGCACAAGGAGGCGCAGACGCCCTGGAGGTAGGCGACGACCTCGTGTTCCACGCCCTCCATGTAGAAGTGCGTGAACGCGGCCTTGGTCTCGCCGTTGAAGTGGTAGTCGGCCAGGCCGTGGCGGTGCAGGGCGAGATGCTCCACGAGGTGGGTGATCCCGGACCGGGTGAGCGTCTCGTCGGCGACTCCGACACGGAACACGAGTCCGGCGCGCATCGGCCCGGTGGCGTGCGCGAAGAGGGTGGGTACGCCGTCGACCTCGGTGGTGCGGATGGCAGCCTGGGGGTTCATCTCCGGCCTCTGTTCGGCGGGTTCGTCGTGCGAAGGATGGGGGATCTGGGCTCTGCCGGGCACGCGCGTGCGTCAGTCGGCGAAGGGCCAGGTGTGCGCGGCCGCGGTCAGCCGCGGGCGAGGGCGGCGTCGCGGTGCTTGACGTACGCCTTGGTGGCGTCGCCCAGGTAGTCCCAGGGGTACTCGGAGGCGAGGTCGCCGAGTACCCGGAAGCAGGCGGCGGCCCGCGCCAGGTCCCCCGTGAGGGAGAGCATCGCCGCGAAGCAGCTCTGGGCGATGACCCAGCCGTGGTCGCGCCGGAAGTGCGGGCTGAGCACGGACCGGTCGGCGGCCTCGGCGAGTTCGGCGTGGACGTGTCCCTGGCGCAGGTACGCGTCGCGCTCCTGTCCGCTCAGGGAGAGCCAGTGCTCGAGGTGGACCTCGGCCACCATCGCCCCGCTGAGCGCTCCTTCGGGGGCGTCCAGCAGGCACTGCCGGGCGAATCCGTGGGCCGCCTCCCAGCTCCCGCCCCACTTGGGGCAGAGCTGCTGCAGCAGCCGGGACTGGCCGTTGAAGTGGTGCGGGTGGTGCGCGGCCAGCCGGTCGTAGCGCCGGCGCGCCTCGTTCTGCCCGAGCTGGAGCCCCATCGCGGTGGTGAGACGCTCGGCCCAGGCCGCGTCGGACGACGGGTCGAGCGCGGTGGCCCGGATGAGCAGTTGCTCGGCCTGGCGCAGATGCGCGTGAAGCCCGGCGAACTGCTCGCGGCTGACGTCCTTCGCGGACGCCGAGGTCCGTATCTCCCAACCGATCTGCACCTCACGGGCGCCGAGGACCGTCAGCGCGAGCACGTCGTCGGGCTCGGCGGCCAGGATCTCGCGCATCCACACCTCGATCCCCGCCACCTCGTCGAGCACACGGACGGCGAAGCTGCGGGCGACCTCGCGCGGCAGCCCGTCCAGGTACCGGCGGATCGACGGCCAGTCACGCGCGGCGGCGGTCTGCCGGAGCCACGCGACCTCGGGGTAGGCGGAAGCGACCTCGAAGTCGGGTGGCGGCAGCGCGGATCCGGAAGCGAACGACATGCGGCGGATACTAGGCGAGACCTGTGACAACCCCTCGCACGGGGCGCCTTGCGGAACTTCCGTACAACCATCGCCAGTCGGCGGGAGTCTCCTTGGAGCCCCTTTTCCCCGCGCACCCGTCTCGGAGTCCCGGATGTCCATAAGCTCCCGCCGCAACCGGCAACTGCTCGAAGCCACCGCTCCCCTGCTTCTCCAGGGCGAGCGGGTGGAGTTCACCTCCCTGGCCGGGGTCGGCTCGGTGTCCGTGCGCAGGCAGGCGCTCACCGCGGCGGTGGTGGGTGTACTGAGCGCCGGGACGGTGATGGCCACGGTCACGCCCCGCCCGCTCTACCTGGTGCTGACCGACCAGCGCCTGCTCTTCTTCGACGGCAACCAGGGCCGCAAGCCGGGCAGGCTCGTGCTGAACCTGCCCCGCCCCTACCTCTCCGCGGGCAACTCCAGGAAGGTGTTCCTCGGCATGCAGTACGCCACCGTCCTCTCGGTGGCCGGCCAGGAGCACGGGCTGAAGGTGACCTTCCCGGTCCAGCACAAGTCGGACGGGCCGCGCTTCGTCTCGGCGCTGCCGGTCACCCGCTGACCCCGCGCGGGCGGCGCCGTCAGCCCCGGACCTGGCCCAGCCACTGGAGGGTCCGCCGGATCTCCGCCGCCAGCGGATCGAGCGGGCCGTGCGTCCGCTCCACGTCCATCAGCAGTCGCGCGAGCATGTCGTGGGCGGCCGGACGGTCGCCCAGGGCGAGCAGCAGATGGCCGATGCGGCGGCGGACGTCATGGGCGAGCCGGGGATCGTCGAAGGCGTACCGGTTCTCGTAGTAGGGCAGCAGCGCGCGGTACTCCGCGAGCGCGGCCGCCGGTTCGCCCAGTTGCTCCAGGCACTGCGCGGCCTCGTAGCGGAAGCGCAGGGACTGCTGGTCGGCCTGTCCCGCCTCGGCCGCGCGCTCGTCGGCCAGACGGCGCAGCTCGGGCAGGGCGCGCCGGTACTGGCCGTCGTCCAGGAGCGTGGCCGCGTACTGCTTGCGCAGGGTGCGTACGACCGGTGAGTGCTCGCCGTGCTGTTCGGCCGCGGCGGGCAGGATCGCGCCGAGGATGTCCACGGCCTGCGTGATGCGCCCCTCCCCCAGCAGCCGCTTGACCTCGTCCACGGCGGCGGCGACATCGGGCTTCTCGTCCACCGGGGGCGCCGGAGCGACCTGGGCGGGCTGTGGCGCGGGGGTGCGGGCACGGTCGGGCCAGGGGGCGTGCGGACGCAGGAAGGGACGCGTGGGGTCCAGCGGGGCACCGGTGGGCATGCCGCGCTCGGGCAGGAGCGGCGCGAGCTGCTCGTACACCTCCTGCGCGGAGGCCGGGCGGTCCTGCGGGTCCTTGGCGAGCAGCCGCAGCACCAGCGCCTCCAGCGCGCCCGGCACCTCCGGGCGCAGCCGGCGTACCGGGAGCGGGGGCTCGTACAGGTGCCGGTGCAGCACGCCGAGCGCGGTGGAGCCGGTGAACGGCACGTCCCCGCTGAGCAGTTCGTGCATCAGCACACCGAGCGCGTACAGGTCGGTGTACGGGCCGACGGCGCCGCCCATCGCCTGCTCCGGCGCCATGTAGGCGGGCGAGCCGATCGGTGAACCGGTGTGCGTGAGGCGGGTGGTGTCGGTGTCCATGACGGACGCCACGCCCAGGTCGAGCACGGTGACCGTGCCGTCCTGCTTCACCATCACGTTGCGCGGCTTGAGGTCGCGGTGCACGATCGGCACCGCGTGCACCGCGCTCAGCACGGCGCACAACTGCGCGGCCACCGCGACCGTCCACTGCCACGGGTACGGGTCGTGCTCCGCGAGATGGTCGGAGAGGTCGGCGCCGTCCACGTACTGCATGACGAGGAACAGCTCCTCGCCCTCGCTGCCCGCGTCGTGCACGGTGACCAGGCCGGGGTGGTCGACCTGCGCGGTCACCCGGCACTCACGCAGGAAGCGGCGGCGCAGTTCGTCCGCCTCCTGCCCGGCCACCTTGTCCGGACGGAGCAGCTTCACCGCCACCCGGCGGTCGAGCCTGCGGTCGTAGGCCGTCCAGACCTGGCCCATGCCGCCCTGCCCTATCAGCGTGGACAGCTCGTACCGGTCGGCGACGACGCGTCCCTGCGTCACGCTCACCGTCCGCCCTCGGGCTTGCCGTCCTGCCGGCGCAGGTAGTCGCTCAGCTCGTCCAGCTCGGCGCGCACCTGGTCGATGCGCGCGGGGGCGGGACGGGGAGGAGCGGACGGCTGGGGCGGAGGGCTCTGCATGTACGTCTGCGGCGCCGGGTGTTCGGGCCGGGGCGGGGGCGGCATCTGGACCGGCGTGTCCGTGTAGAGCGAGGCGGGCTGCGGGTAGCCGTACGTCATGGGCATCGCCTGGACATGGGCCGACGCGTAACCGGCTTGCGTGGCCGCCCTGTTGTGGAACCGGATGTCCGCGACCAGGAAGTGGACGGCCGCGCCCACGGCGACGCACAGGATGGCGATCGCCGCGACGTCGCTCCACGGGTCGCCCTCCGGCAGTTCACCGACCGCCACGAAGCAGCCGACGGACAGCACCAGGCTGACCCAGGACACCAGCCAGTCGTACCACCGCCCCCGCAGGAACGCGATCCGGAACAGCGGCACGCACGCGAAGACGCCGCAGGACAGGAGGGAGCATGCGGCCATCAGCACGCGAAGGGTGATGACGGTCCCCGCGTTGCGGACGGGCGGCGGCTCCCCGTGGCCGTGCATGGCTGCTCCTGGACGGTTCGGTATCAGGGTTCGAGCGTATAGGCCGACACCGACAGGGTGTTACAAGTTGTACCGAACCGTTGTCCGGGGTTCCGGTCAGTGCGGCGCGACCGTCCCGTCGGTGAGCCCGTCGTACATGCCGCGCAGCAACTGCTCCCCCAGCCTGCCCGCTTGGCGCAGCGCCCGCTCGAAGTCGTCCAGGGCGCGGAAGCGGTCGCCGTAGCGGCGCTGTTCCTCCAGCGGGAGACGGGGCAGTTGCAGGCGGCGCACGTCCAGGCGGGTGGCGGTGGAGGCGTAGCTGCTGGCCTGGCGGTTGTTGGCGGTGCCGCGCAGGAACCCGGCGAGGAACCACGCGTCGAGCGAGGCGGCGTCCGGGCGCAGCAGTACGAGGTTGCGGCCGAGGGCGGCGCCCGCCGTCTCCGCGTCCACCACGCGGGCCACCGAGCCGCCGCCGAGTACGGGTACGACCACGTCGCCCGGCTCGGTCAGCACGGTCTCCTCGTCGCTCTCGGGGAGGGTGCCGGAGGGCGCTGATCCGGCGAGCACGTCGTGGTCGGTCAGCACGGGCACGCGCGCGTGCGTGCCGGCGGCGGGGGTGCCGCCGGCGTGCGTGCCGGCGGTCAGGGTGCCTGAGGTTCCGCCGGTGCGCAGCGTCAGGGCGCCGCCCCGGGCGAGTTCACCGATGGTGGTGAGCGGCCAGCGCGTGGGCGGGGCCGGGGCGGCGGTGGGCGGGGTGAGGCCGGTGGTGAGGCGGAGAGTGGCGGCCAGGTCGTCCCGGACCGCGGCGAGCTGCTCCACCCCGTCGGCCGCGGCGGGGGGCGGGAGGTGGCGGGCGGGGGCGAGGTCCACGTCGTCGTCGAGGAGTTCGATGACCGGCACGGAGCGCGCGAGGCCGGGCCGCTCGGCGAGCCGCCCGTCGCGCGCGAAGGAGCGCCAGGTGTCGAGCGCGGCGTCCCGCACCGCCTGCCAGTCCGGGCCGCCGCGTGCCTCCCCGGCGAACGCGCCGGTGTCCACGAGCAGCACCTCCGGCGCCGCCGGGGTCCGGTCGGGGCGGCGGAGCACCCACAGGTGGAGCGGGAGGTTGTACGGCGGCGCCGCGCCGACCGGCAGTGCGAGCACGGCGCGCAGGGCGCCCCGGCGCAGCAGATCGGCGCGGATGCGGCGCCCGGAGCGGCGGGAGGCCGCGGCGGGGGGCATGAGCAGCACGGCGGTGCCGCCGTCGGCGAGCCGGGCCAGCGCGTGCTGCACCCAGGCGAGCTCGGACTCGGTACGCGCCGGGAAGCCGTACTCCCAGCGTGCGTCGTAGGCGAGTTCGTCGTGGCCCCAGTTGCGCTCGTTGAACGGCGGGTGGCACAGGACGACGTCGGCCCGCAGCTCCGGGTACGCGTCGGCGCGCAGGGTGTCGCCCACGGCGCCGCGCACGGCGGCCCGGGTGCGCAGGGCGAGCCGCAGCGCGGTGAGGGCGACGAGGTCGGGGGCGCTGTCCTGGGCGCAGAGGGTCTGCTGCGGGCGGGCGTCCACGGCGCGGAGCAGGGCGCCGGTGCCGCAGGCGGGGTCGAGGACGGTGTCGGCGGGGCCGGCCAGCTCGGCCATGAGGCCCGCCAGTTCGGCCGGGGTGGGCGTGAACTGGCGCGAGTGGACGTCCAGGTACCGGCCCAGCAGGAACTCGAAGGTCTGCCGCGCTCCCAGTTCGGCGGCGAGTTCGGCGGCGCCGCGCAGGAGGGGGGCGGAGGGGAGGAGTTGCGGCCCGGAGGGGGTGTGAACAGGCGGCGCGGTGTTCACAGGGGCCGACTCGTTCACGGGCTCACAGCCGAACCGCGACCCGGTCACCTGGTCGAGAACCCCGGGCAGCCGCGCGGCGAGGCGCTCGTCGGAGCCGGCTTCGATGTCGAGCCAGACGGTGGGCCGTTCCTGGATGAGCAGCAGGACGCAGCCCGCGTGCACCAGGGCGGTGGCGGGACCCTCGGGGTGGCCGGTGAGCTGCTGCCAGACCCGCTCCCGCAGCGGGACCTCGGCGAGTTTCCCCTGCCTGCGCAGCCATGCCTCGACCTCGGCTAGGGCGAAGGAGGGGCTGGTCTCGGTACCGCCCACCGGCTTGGGGAAGTCGGGGTGCCTGCGGCGCCAGTTGCTGACGGCGGCCCGGCCTACCCCGGCGAGCCGCGCGATCCCGGCCGCGGTCACCTCTGTTGCGTTGTCCTGCACCGGCCCCGGCTCCCCTCGTTCCATGTGTGCACCGAGCATACCGACGCTTACAAGACTCATGGATTCACACCTGTGCACTCTCCACTTCTTGTGAATCGTGTTGACTCGGTTCACAAGCTCTGCTCTTATTGACCCAGCGAACGAGCGGCCAACCGGAGGGGGTTGGCCGTATGCATCGGGGAGGGGCCTTGCCGTGGGCATGAAGGGCAGGATCGCGCTCAGCGCGGCCACCGGACTCGTCGTCATCGGCGTCGTGTCCGCGAACGCCGACAACCATGAGGGCGACGGCGGCACCGGCGGCGCGGGCAAGGAGGCTCCGGCCACCGCCGGGAGCAAGTCCGGCGGACAGCCGGGCGGTCAGGGCAGGGCCTCGGGGGGCACCGAGTCGGGCAAGGCCAAGGCCGTACTGCCTGGGGACGGCGATTTCCGGGTCGGTTCGGACATCGAGCCCGGCACCTATCGCTCGACCGGCGACGCCGACGGCTCCTGCCACTGGGAGCGCACCAAGGTCGCCAAGCATGGCCTCGGTTCGGTCATCGCCGCCGACGACACGACCGGGACCGCCGCGGTGACCATCCGCCCCACGGATACCTACTTCAAGTCGACCGGCTGCGGCGGCTGGAAGAAGACCGGCTGACGCACCGGCTCCATCCGCCGGTGCGGGACGTGACGGTCACTCCCGGCACTCCCCCTAACCGACACTCCGTTCGCGGAACTCTTCCGCCGCCCGGCGCACTTCCCGCCCGGACGCCGGACTCGCTTCCCCTCTCTTCCCACGCCTTTTCTCGTCTTCTCTCTTCCGCTCACCAACTCTTCAGTAGGAACTCTCATGCGCATCCAGTCCCGCTTCGCCCAGGTTCTCGCCGTCGCCGCCCTTCCGCTGGCCCTGGCCGCCTGCTCCCCCAGCTCTTCCGACTCCGGCGCCTCACCCAAGGAGCCGAAGGCGAAGAACCTGAACGCCGGCCTGATGACGGGCACCCAGCTCAAGAAGGCTCTGGCGCCGGCGTCGTTCTTCCCTTCCCACCTCAGCGCGCTCTCGGACGGCTTCTCGGACAGCGGCGACCAGTTCGTCTCCCCGGCAAGCCGGGACACGGCCAAGCCGGACTGCACCAAGTTCGAGAACACGACCTGGCTCGACGCTTCGGGGTTCAAGGGAGGCGTGTCGTTCGCGCAGGGCGAGTACGCCAACAAGGACGAGACGGAGGAGATGGTCCAGGAGATCGACGTGTTCCAGGGCACGACCGCCGACACGGTGATGCAGCAGGTGCGTGCCGCCGCCGGGGCGTGTGCCACGTTCACGGACCTCAACGACCACTCGAAAGTGAAGCTCGCGGGCACCACCACCTCCGGACTCGGTGACGACGCCTACACCATGACACTCACCAGTGGTCACTGGGAGAACGGCACGACCTTGGTGGCCGCCCGCGTGGGCAATGCCGTGGTCACCGTGACGTCCTCCACCGGCAAGGACAACGGCGCCGCCAACGCCGCCAAGCTGGCGGGGCACCTCGTGGACTCGCTGAAGGCCGCGAGCGCCAAGGGCTGACCTGGCGGGCGGCAGCCGCTCAGCGGGCCCGGAAGCGGGACGGGGCCTTGGTGGGGTTGCCGCCGGTGGGGAGCTTCTGAGCGGGGCAGCTCATGAGGATCTTCTTCATCTCGGACTTCTCCGCCGAGGTGACCCAGAGGCCGTACTTCTTCTTCACGGCGACCTGGGCGGCGACGTAGGTGCAGCGGTACTTCTTCTCCGGGGGGACCCAACTGGCGGTGTCGCCGTCGCCCTTGCCGCGGTTGGTGCTCGCGTCGACCGCCAGGAGGTTGAGGGGGTCGTTGGCGAGGGCTATGCGCTTGCTGGTGTCCCAGTACTTGGCGCCCTTCTGCCAGGCGTCCGAGAGGGCGACGACATGGTCGATGTCGACCAGGCTGCGGCCGCGCCGGTAGGTGACCGTCTTGCCGGAGTAGGGGTCGGGTTCGAGCACCCCGAAGGTGACCTTGCACTTGCCTCCGCTGAACTTCACCTCCTTCAGGTCGCGCTTGAGGATGTCGTCCCGGGTGTCGCAGGAGTTGGAGTCGGTGTCGGCCCAGGCGCTGCCGAAGCGCTCGCGGGCGTAACCGGTCTTCGGCGCGCGGCCCTTGACCTCGAGCGAGTCGGCGGCGGTCAGGGCGGCGCCGCGGGCACCGGTCTCCTCGGCGCCGGAAGACCCCTTGACCTGTTCGGTCTTGCAGCCCGTCACGGTGGTCAGCACGACCATGGCGGTGACTGCCCCGCCCCACAGACGCTTCACGGCGCCCCCCTCGTTCGCCCAGGTCCGTCCGCGGACGCGGGCGGAGAGATCCGCCCTCCACCGTAACCGCCGGGCCGCGCTTGATGGAGAGGAACCAAAGGGGCGTACAGGGTCATTCGGGGCTCTGGGCGTCTGCCGGTTCGCGCGCCTCGCTCACACCTTGCCTATCCCCAGGGTCGATTCGGAGGGCAGCAGACCGGAGGAGAGGACCGCGACCCAGTGATCGCCGAGGAGGTCGGCGAGACGGTCGGCGTCCGCGCGGCCGAGGGACTGCCATGGGGCCGCGGCCAGTCGGTCGGTGTGGTCCTCGATCCGACGACGCAGGGCGCGACCTTCCTGCGTGGCCGTACCGTCCGGCTCCACCAGGCCCCGCACGCCGAGGCGTTCACGGGCGGCCTCCCACTCCTCATCGCTCCAGCCGCGACTGCGGAAGCGCTCCACGGACGCGGCGCCTATCGCCGCGAAGGACACCAGGGACTCCACGGGATCGAGCCCGGCGACCAGCAGGGCGGCCAGGTGGCCGTCACCCCGGTGCTCGCGCAGGATCGTGGCCGCCTGCCATAGCTGGAGGTGCGGGGCCTCGGGCCAGGGCAGTTCGGCGTTGGCCGCCGCGAGGGGGCGGCCGCCGGTACCCGCGGACTCGGCCGCACGGCGGGCCAGGGCGGCGGCCTCGGCGAGGTCCGCACCGTCGACACGGTCTCCGAGGACGGCGCGATAGGCGCGGTCGATACCGCGCAGGCGGGCCGACAGCACGTCCCGGGGGCCGGCGATGTCCCACGACCGCTCCATGTGTCCGGCGACCATGCGCGGGCTGAAGCTGTAGAAGGCGGAGGCAACCCGCTCGGGGCCGACCTCACCCAACGGGGCCGCGCGAAGCGGGAAGTACGCGGGCCAGCGGTCCTCGGTGCCGTACCCGAGCGCGGCCATCTCCCGCTCGACCTCGGGTGCGTAGTAGAGCAGTGCGTGGAACGGCTCCAGCAGGTGCCAGAGCTGCCGCACGCGGGCCGTCTCCACTGCTTCCAGCGTCTTCTCGGACATGCCAGTCTCCTCCCCCGGATGCGACCGTCGGCCGGCCGCCTTCGACTTGACACTGACTAGATTGCCGAACCGGGGAGAACTTGTCAATGACTAGATTCCGCGTATTCTGGTGGGCATGAGCCCCTCGAAGTCCGCGTCCGCGGAACGGCGGTCGTACCACCACGGCGACCTGCGCCGCGCCGTGCTGTCCGCCGCGCTCGACGTCATCGCCGCCGACGGCCCCGGCGCGCTCAGCCTCCGCGACCTCGCCCGCCGGGCCGGGGTCTCGCACGCGGCGCCCGCGCACCATTTCAAGGACCGCACCGGACTGCTCACCGCGATAGCCGCCGAGGGGTTCGGGCTGCTCGCGCAGGCGGTGCGGGAGTCGTCCGGGCTGCGTGAGGCGGGTGTGCGCTACGTCCGCTTCGCCCGCGAGCACCCCGCGCACTTCCAGGTGATGTTCAGTCCGGAGCTGCTGCGCGCCGAGGACCTCGAACTGACCACGGCCCGCGCACTGGCAGCCGACGCCCTGAACCAGGCAGTCGCCGGCGTCGACCCCGGGGACCGGGGCCCCGACGCCCGGCTGGCCGGGATGGCCGCCTGGTCCCTGGCTCACGGCTACGCCACGCTGCTCCTCGGCCACAACCTCGACGGCCAGTTGGGGGAGGACGACCCGGAGGACACGTTCCGCGCGCTCACGGCGATGCTCTTCCACTCGGCGGCCGACTGACACCGGGCCCGGGCAGCGGAAAGGGCCGGGGGAACATCCGCTCCCCCGGCCCTCTGGAGCAACCGGCTCAGGACCCCAGGATCGACCCCAGGAACTCCCCTACCCAGCCCAGGAGTTCGCGGCCGACCAGCGGCTTGCCGCCGACCTTCGCCGTCTTGGGCCGCGGCACCAGCACCTGGTGCGCGGTCGCCTTGATGACCGAGCCGGGGTACAGCCGCTTCAGCCGCAGCTCCTGCGACTCGCGCAACTCCACCGGCGCGAAGCGGATGTTGTTGCCCTGGAGGACGATCTCACCGATGCCGCAGGCCCGCGCGAGCATGCGCAGACCGGCGACCAGCAGCAGGTTCTCCACCGGCTCGGGCAGCTTGCCGTAGCGGTCGGTGAGTTCCTCGCGGACGGCCTTGATGTCGTCCTCGGAGTTGGCGGAGGCGATGGACCGGTACGCCTGGAGGCGCAGCCGCTCGCCGGGCGCGTAGTCGTGCGGGACGTGCGCGTCGACCGGCAGCTCGATCTTGACCTCGAGCGGCGCTTCCTCCTCGATCTCGCCGGTCTCCAACTGGCGCCGGTAGTCGGCCACGGCCTCGCCGACCATGCGCATGTAGAGGTCGAAGCCGACGCCCGCGATGTGGCCGGACTGCTCGCCGCCGAGCAGGTTGCCCGCGCCGCGGATCTCCAGGTCCTTCATGGCCACGTACATGCCCGCGCCCATCTCGGTGTGCTGGGCGATGGTGGCGAGCCGTTCGTGCGCGGTCTCGGTGAGCGGCTTCTCCGGCGGGTACAGGAAGTAGGCGTACCCACGCTCGCGGCCACGGCCGACGCGGCCGCGGAGCTGGTGCAACTGGGAGAGGCCGAAGTTGTCGCCGCGCTCCACGATCAGGGTGTTGGCGTTGGAGATGTCGATGCCGGACTCGACGATGGTCGTGGAGACCAGGACGTCGAACTTCTTCTCCCAGAAGTCCACCACGACCTGTTCCAGGGCCTGTTCGGACATCTGGCCGTGGGCGGTGGCGATCCGCGCCTCGGGGACGATCTCGCGGAGCCGGGCGGCCGCGCGGTCGATGGACTCGACACGGTTGTGGATGTAGAAGACCTGGCCCTCGCGCAGCAGTTCGCGGCGGATGGCGGCGCCGATCTGCCGCTCCTCGTACGGGCCGACGAAGGTCAGGACCGGGTGGCGCTCCTCGGGCGGGGTGGTGATCGTGGACATCTCGCGGATGCCGGTGACCGCCATCTCCAGGGTGCGCGGGATGGGCGTGGCGGACATGGTGAGGACGTCCACGTTGGCGCGCAGCTTCTTGAGCTGCTCCTTGTGCTCGACGCCGAAGCGCTGCTCCTCGTCCACAATGACCAGGCCGAGGTCCTTGAACTTGGTCTCGGAGGAGAACAGGCGGTGGGTGCCGATGACCACGTCCACGGAGCCGTCCTTGAGCCCCTCCAGTACGGCCTTGGCCTCGGTCTCGGTCTGGAAGCGGGAGAGGGCGCGCACGTTGACCGGGAACTGCGAGTACCGGTCGGAGAACGTGCCGAAGTGCTGCTGCACCAGCAGGGTGGTCGGGACGAGCACGGCGACCTGCTTGCCGTCCTGGACGGCCTTGAAGGCGGCGCGGACCGCGATCTCGGTCTTGCCGTAGCCCACGTCGCCGCAGATCAGGCGGTCCATCGGGACCGACTTCTCCATGTCCTCCTTGACCTCGGCGATGGTGGTGAGCTGGTCCGGGGTCTCCGCGTACGGGAAGGCGTCCTCCAGCTCGCGCTGCCAGGGGGTGTCGCCGCCGAAGGCGTGGCCGGGGGCGGCCATGCGGGCGCTGTACAGCCTGATCAGGTCGGCGGCGATCTCCTTGACGGCCTTCTTGGCGCGCGCCTTGGTCTTCGTCCAGTCGGCGCCGCCGAGGCGGTGGAGGGTGGGGGCCTCGCCGCCGACGTACTTGGTGATCTGCTCCAACTGGTCGGTGGGGATGTACAGCCGGTCACCGGGCTGACCGCGCTTGGCGGGCGCGTACTCCACGACCAGGTACTCGCGGGTGGCGCCCTGGACGGTGCGCTGCACCATCTCGATGTAGCGGCCGACGCCGTGCTGCTCGTGGACGATGTAGTCGCCCGATTCGAGGGTGAGCGGGTCGATGGCCTTGCGGCGGCGGGCGGGCATACGGGCGCCCTCGCGGCCGGCGGCCTTCTGCCCGGTCAGGTCGGTCTCGGTGAGGACGGCCAGCTTGAGCGCCGCGTCCACGAAGCCGTTGTCGATCGAGCCGCAGGAGACGTGCACCACGGACGGGCTCAGCTCGGCGAGGTCGGCGTCGAGACGGGCCGCGATGCCCTCGCCGCCGAGGACCTCGACCGTGCGGGCGGCCGGGCCGTGGCCCTCGGTGACGAAGACCGTGCGCCAGCCGTCGGAGAGCCAGCCCTTGGTGTCGGCGAGCGCTCTGGCGGTGTCGCCGCGGTAGGTCTCGGGGGCGCGCATACCGAGCTTGAGGGTGTCGCCGTCGAACTCCTCGTCGGCGGCGAACGGCGAGACGGACCACCACATCATGTCCAGCTCGCGCGCGCGGTCGCGCACGTCCGCGATGGACCACAGGGAGGCCGCGCCGACGTCGATGGGCGCCTCGCCGCCGCCCGCGCTGGCCGCCCAGGACGCCTGGAGGAACTCCTGGGAGGTGGCGACGAGGTCGGAGGCGCGGGTACGGACCCGCTCCGGGTCGCACACCACGGCCATCGAGCCCTCGGGGAGCACGTCGAGGAGCAGTTCCATGTCGTCGACGAGGACCGGGGCGAGGGATTCCATGCCCTCGACCGCGATGCCCTCGGCGATCTTGCCGAGCAGTTCGCCCAGCTCGGGGTGTTCCTCGGCAAGAGCACGCGCGCGGGCGCGCACGTCGTCGGTGAGCAGCAGTTCCCGGCAGGGCGGGGCCCACAGGCCGTGCTCGGCGACTTCCAGGGAGCGCTGGTCGGCGACCTTGAAGTAGCGGATCTCCTCGACGTCGTCGCCCCAGAACTCGATGCGCAGGGGGTGTTCCTCGGTGGGCGGGAACACGTCCAGGATGCCGCCGCGTACGGCGAACTCGCCGCGCTTCTCGACGAGCTCCACGCGCGCGTACGCGGCGGCCGCGAGGGCTTCCACGATCTCGTTCAGGTCGGCGGTCTGGCCGGTCCTCAGGGAGACGGGTTCCAGGTCGCCCAGGCCCTTGACCTGCGGCTGGAGCACGGAGCGCACGGGGGCCACGACGACGGAGACGGGGCCGGTGTCGGGGTCGTCGGGGCGCGGGTGGGCCAGGCGGCGCAGGACGGCGAGGCGGCGGCCGACGGTGTCGCTGCGCGGGCTGAGGCGCTCGTGCGGCAGCGTCTCCCAGGAGGGGTACTCCACGACGCCCTCGGAGGGCAGCAGCGAGCGCAGGGCCGCGGCCAGGTCCTCGGCCTCGCGGCCGGTGGCGGTGACCGCGAGGACCGTTCGGGTGGTGCCGCGGGCCAGGGCGGCGATGGCCAGGGGGCGGGCTGCGGAGGGACCCACGAGGTCGATGTGGGGGCGGTTGCCGTCCGTGGCCGCGGTGATCGCTTCCGCGAGGGCGGGGTCCTTGACGACGGCGTCGAGCAGACCGTGCAGGCTCATGGAGGGGCTTTCCGTCCTGGGGGTGGGAACGCGAATCGCCCGACTCGTCGTACGGGCCGGGGGTCTTCCAGCCTACGACGCTGCGGTCCGGCTTGGCGGGGCTGTGGATAACCTCTGCCGCTCTGGTGCCCTGTGCCGCAGCTCGCGTACCAGGGGGCTCTACCCCCGACAGCAAAGAATGGTGCCGGGAGCCCCCAAGCCCCCGGCACCAGCCTTCTCACTGCCCCTTACTCCGTGGCGATAGCGCTCAGCACGTTCATCCGCCCCGCCCGGAACGCGGGGATCAGGGCCGCGAACAAGCCCACGAACGCCGATGCGATGAACACCGTGATGATCGTCGGCCACGGGATCTCCAGGACCGTCAGGCCCTGGAGGGCCAGCAGTTTCTGGGCCGTGGCGCCCCAGCCCATGCCCAGACCGAGGCCGAGGAGGGCGCCGAACAGGGCGATCACCACGGACTCCAGGCGGATCATGCGGCGGAGCTGCCTGCGGGAGAGGCCGATGGCGCGCATCAGGCCGATCTCGCGGGTGCGTTCGACCACCGAGAGGGCGAGGGTGTTCACCACGCCGAGGACGGCGACGATGATGGCCAGGGCCAGAAGGCCGTAGATCAGGTTGAGGAGCTGGCCGATCTGGTCCTTGAGGGCCTGCTTGTAGTCGGTCTGGTCGCGCACGGTGTACTGCGGGTAGTCGTGCAGCGCCGCCTTGAGCGACTTGTACGCGGCGTCCTGCCGGCCGTCCTTGGCGGTGGCGAAGAACAGCACGTCGAGCGGCATCTTGTCCGCGGACACGTACTTCTTCACGGTGGCGATGGAGACGTACATCGCGCCCTTGTCGATCACGACGTCGTCGCTGGTGATCGCGCGGACCGTCAGCGTGGCCGTGCGGCCGTCCTTGAAGGCGACGTCGACCTTGGAGCCGAGCTTGATGCCGTGGTCCTTGGCGAAGCCCGCGAAGACGGACATGGAGTCGGGGCCGTAGGCCTCGGCGAGGTCGCCCTGGACGGTCTCGGTGCGCAGGTCCTGGGCGTAGGAGGGGTCCGCCGCGTTGATCGTCTCGTGCTTGGAGACCTTGCCGTCCGGAGTGGTCAGCGCGGCGGGCAGGACCTTGTACTCGGTGACCCGCTCCAGATCCGGCGTGCTCTTGAGCGCGTCGACGGCCTGCGGGGTGATGACGGAGCCGTTGTCGCTCTGGACGATGAAGTCCGCGCCCACGGTCTTGTCGAGCTGGTCGGTGGCGGAGGCCACCATGGACGAGCCGACCACGGAGAGGCAGGCGACCAGGGCGAGGCCGATCATCAGGGCCGCGCCGGTCGCGCCGGTGCGGCGCGGGTTGCGCAGCGCGTTGCGCTCGGCCATGCGGCCGACCGGGCCGAAGACCCTGAGGACGATCGCGCCCAGGACGCGCACCACGCCGGAGGCGAGCAGCGGGCCGATCACCACGAAGCCGATCAGGGTCAGCACCACGCCGAGGCCCAGCCAGGCCGAGCCGGCCGTGGCCTTGTCGGCCCCGGCGGCCGCGAACAGGCCGGCCGCGCCCGCCCCGGTGAGGACCAGACCGATCACCGCGCGGATCACACCGGCCCTGGCGTCGGCCGGGGCGCCCGCGTCGCGCAGGGCGGCCATCGGGGAGACCTTGCCCGCGCGGCGGGCCGGCAGGTAGGCGGCGAGGACGGTGACGACGACGCCGAGCACCACACCGGCCACCGGGGTGGTCCAGGCGACCGTCAGGTCGTCCGTGGACAGGTGCATGCCCATCTGGCCCATGAGCTTCATCAGGCCGACGGCGATGCCGACCCCGGCGCCGACGCCGAGCAAGGAGCCGATGACGCCGAGCAGCAGGGCCTCGATCAGCACCGAGCGGTTGACCTGGCGGCGGGAGGAGCCGATGGCGCGCATCAGGCCGATCTCGCGGGTCCGCTGGGCGACCAGCATCGAGAAGGTGTTGATGATCAGGAAGATGCCGACCAGGAAGGCGATCCCGGCGAAGCCGAGCATCGCGTACCGCATGACGTCGAGGAAGCTCTTCACGTCCTGCTGGTTGGCGTCGGCCACCTCCTTGGCGGTCTGCACCTTGTAACCGGCGCCGAGGGCCCTGCTCACGTCCTGCTTGAGGCGGGCGTCGGTGATGCCCTGGGCGGCGGTGACGTTGACGTTGGTGTAGACGCCGGTGCGGCCGACCAGGGTCTGCTGGGCGGTCTTCGTGTCCAGGTAGAAGATCGCCGCGCCGGGGTTGGTGACGGTGAAGGTGGCGATGCCGGACACGCGCGCGTGGTGCGTGCCCATGGCGGTGATGACGCCGATGTCGTCGCCGAGCTTCAGGTGGTGCTTCTTCGCGGTGTCGGCGTCGACCATGATCTGGCCGGAGGCCGTGGGCGCCGCACCGGTGGTGATCTTCATGGTGCGGGCGTCGTTGCCGTTCCAGTTGCCGACGATGGTCGGCGCGCCGCTGGTGGGCGACAGCTTGTCCTTGTCGCCGTCGACCACGGTGACCGAGGTGGAGAACACCGTGCCCTCGGCCGACTTCACCCCCTGCGTCCGCTTGATCTCGTCGACCACCGCGGCGGGCAGGACGGGCGGCTTGCCGGTGTCGGAGGTGGTCTCCCCGGTGTCGGAGGCGCCCTTGGCGCTCACGGTGACGTCGGAGGACGTGGCCTGGAAGAGCTTGTCGAAGGTGGTGTTCATGGTGTCGGTGAACACCAGCGTGCCGCACACGAACGCCACCGACAGCAGGACCGCGATCGCGGAGAGCGCCATCCGGCCCTTGTGCGCGAGGAAGTTGCGCAGCGAGGTCTTCAGGACGGTCATGATGTGCGCCCCCGCGCGTCGAAGTCCTTCATGCGGTCCAGGACCTGGTCGGCCGTGGGCTTCAGCATCTCGTCCACGATCCGGCCGTCGGCCAGGTAGAGCACGCGGTCGGCGTAGGAGGCGGCGACGGGGTCGTGGGTGACCATGACGATGGTCTGGCCCAGCTCGTCCACCGAGCGGCGCAGGAAGCCGAGGACCTCGGCGCCGGCGCGCGAGTCGAGGTTTCCGGTCGGTTCGTCGCCGAAGATGATCTCCGGGCGGGCGGCGAGCGCGCGGGCCACGGCGACACGCTGCTGCTGGCCGCCGGAGAGCTGGGCGGGCCGGTGCTTGAGGCGGTCCACGAGCCCGACGGTCTCCACGACCTGGTCCAGCCACGCCTTGTCGGGCTTGCGGCCGGCGATGTCCATGGGCAGCGTGATGTTCTCGAGCGCGTTCAGCGTCGGCAGCAGGTTGAACGCCTGGAAGATGAAGCCGATCCGGTCGCGGCGCAGCCGGGTGAGCTTCTTGTCCTTCAGGCCGGTGATCTCGGTCTCGTCCAGATAGATCTGACCGCTGGTCACCGTGTCCAGACCGGCGAGGCAGTGCATCAGGGTCGACTTGCCGGAGCCCGAGGGACCCATGATCGCGGTGAACTGGCCACGGGAGATGTCCACGTCGACGTGGTCGAGGGCGACGACACGGGTCTCCCCGGCGCCGTACGCCTTCACGACCTGCCGCGCCCGCGCGGCGACGGCCGTAGGCCCTCCAGTACCCCCGTGCCTGGGAATGGTCACAGCCGATGTCACGGTATGTCTCCTATGCGGATCGATCGCGGGCGACCTGGGTCGCGGTGCGATGCGGGAAGGTGCGGGCCGGTACGTCCGTGCGCTACGCCTCGAGTCTGGCCGTGACGGGGGGTGCCGCACGCTGGTGCGGACCCCCGTCTCCAGGGGGGAAATCCCTACCCCCGAGGTTCGGTCAGCCGCCCCCCGGCGGCATAAAGCCAGACTAAGGACGGGGCATGCCCGCTCTCGTCCTCCGCGGGGACGAACCCTCCCCGAGCCCTCGTACGGAGATACCCCTAGGGGTACTCCACCGCCGGGTGGAGCCCTTCTCAGGGTCGTCTCCACCCCGGACCCGACTCAGCCTCCACCCTTACGCCGCGTCAGGGGCAACCCGCCCCCTAGGGCATCCGGTCCCCGACCCGGGCATCACCGCGCGGCGGCCCGGCTGGTCAGCGCCGTGAGCCGGTCCCGTACGCGGCTCGTCTGGGCCTGTACGTCGTCCCAGGTGTCGCTGTGCTCGCGCAGTACGCGTTCCGTCTCGCGGGCGGTGCGCTCCTCGTGGCGGCGGGCCTCGGCGAGGATCTCGGCGGCACGCGCGTGCGCCTCGTCCTGGCGGTGCCGGGCCGAAACGGACGCCTCCTCAAAGGCACTTTCGGCAGCGGCGAGTTCGGCCTCCGCGCGGGCCGTCCGCTGGGCGAGGCGGGTCTCGGCCTCGACCGACCGCTCCGACCCCGCGTGCCCGACCGCAGCGCCGCGCTCGGCGTGCTCGGCGTCCTGCTCGGCGAGGACGGCGGCACCGTGGGCCCGCGCCTCACGCAGGAGCGCGAGGGCCTGCCCGCGCAGTTCGCGCACCTCCCGCCGGGCGCCGACGCGCACGCCGTCCGCCTCGGTACGCGCCGCCAGCAGCAGCCGCCCGGCCTCCTCCTCGGCCTCGGCGCACAGCGCTCGCGCCGCCTCCCGCGCGGCACCCACCAGCCCGGCGGCCTCCTGCTCGGCCCGGTCGACCTGGTGCCGCGCCTCGTCATGGGCCCGCTCGCGCAAGCCGGCCGCCTCCTCGCGCAGCAGCCCGAACGCGTGCCGGGCACGCTCGCCCAGGGCGTCGTACTCCTGCGGAGCGAGCCCGGCGGCCGTCTCGCGCAGCCGCGCGGACTCGCCCTCCATCCGCCTGGCCAGCACGGTCAGCCGGGCCGCGCGCTCCCAGGCGGCGTCCCGGTCGCGGGACAGCACCGCCAGGTAGGCGTCGACCTGGTCGGGCCGGTAGCCGCGTGATGTCCTCGCCGTACCGCTCACCCTGGGACCCCTCTCCGCCGGACATACCCGACATGATGATTTTGCGCATATCCTGCCGGTTGGGTCATGGGTGTTCATGACGCGACACTCCGCGGACGCCGCATGGCCGGAAGCGGGCACGGAACGCCAAGGGGCCCTTCACCCGAACCGGTGAAGGGCCCCATGTTTCGACGGACGCGCTCGCTAAAGCAGCCCGTCCCACATCTGCTCCAGCAGCACCGACCACCAGCTCTCCGGCGACGCCAGCGCGGCCGGGTCCAGGGCGGCCAACTGGGCCTGGAAGTCGACGGTCCAGCGGGCCGCCTGCTCCTGGTTCAGGCCGTAGCGCAGCCGCCACATCCGGCCCAGCAGGGCCAGGCAGCGCGCGAACTCGGGGAGCCCGGAGTTGACGAACTGCGGCGGCACCGGCGCCCCGCCCGGACCGCTCTCCACCGGCACGGCCACGATGTTCGCCGTCCCGTACTGCACGCAGATCGCCTTGCCGAAGTCCGTACCCATCACCAGGTAGGACCCCGCGTCCGAGGCCGGGGCCACTCCCCGCTCGGCCGCCAGCTCCGCAAGCGTCGGCACCGGACGGCCCGGCTGGGCCTGCGCCCAGAAGAACGGGCCCATGTCCAGCGGGAGTCCCGCCACCACCAGGGTGTGCGCCACGACCGGCGGCACGCCCTGGCGGGCCACCGCCTGCTGCTCGAACCGGTACACGCCCGGCCCGAACACCGCCGCCAGCTCCTGGGCGACGCCCTCCGGCGGGACCGGCTGCGCGGGCGGCACCGGCGGCAGCGGCGCCCGCACCGGCGCGGGCCGCGCGGGACCGTCCGCCACCTGGTGCAGCTCGCCCTGATGGGCCAGCAGCTCCTGCATGCCCTCCTGCCGGCTCGCGTGATCGGTGCCGTACGGGGCGATGGACGCGATCCGCGCCTGCGGCCACTGCTCCCGGATCATCCGCGCGCAGTACGCGCCCGGCAGCTCACAGGACTCCAGCTCGGTGTGCAGCTCCAGCACCTGGTCCGGCGGCACGTTCATCGCGCGCAGCTCGTGGAAGATCTGCCACTCCGGGTGCGGGGTGCCCGGCGCCGAACGCCGGATGAGCTGCTGCTCCGAGCCGTCCTGCGCGCGGTAGCGCAACACCGCCTGGTAGCCGGGCCCCACCATGGGCTGCCCCGGCTGCGGATACCCGTAGGCGGCGGGCTGGCCCGGCATCGGCGCGGCCGGGTGAGGCATCGCGCCGGGCGGCATGGCACCGGCCGGAGGCGGCATGGCTCCCGGCGGCGGCATCGCACCGGGCGGGGGCATGGCGCCCGGCGGAGGTACGGCGCCCGCCGGGGGCATGGGCGCGCCCTGCGGCACCGGGCCCGCGTGCGGCATCGGCGCCGACGGGGGCGGCCCCGCGTGCGGCATGGGCCGCGGCGCGGCCGGGGGGCCGGGCGGCATGCCGGGTACGGGAGGCATCCCCGCCGTCGGCTGGGTGCCGGGCGCGGGGGGCGTGCCGGGGGCGGACGGCGGCGGAGGCACGCCGGGGCCGCCCACGGGGGGCTGCGACAGCACGGTCTCCGCGTGGTGCACGGCGCCGGGGGCTCCGGCGGGCCGGGGCGGGGCCGGGGTGCCCGGAGCGACCGGCGGCTGCGGCGCTCCGCCCGGCCCGGCAGGGGCGTCGGGGTTCTCGGGGCCGAGCGAGGACACCAGCCGCGTGGGTACGTAGCCCTCGGCGCCGCCGCCCCGGTGCTCGCCCGGTGTGCCGGGGACGCCTGGCGGGGGCGGGGGTGCGGCGGGGCCGCGCGGCTTGCGCGGCGGGGGCGCGGCCTTGCTGGTCGCCGCGTCGGCGATGTCACCGGCGTGCGGCGGCAGCGGCCGCGCCGGACCGGCCGGGGTGCCCTGGGCCGGGGTGCCCGCTTCGTCCACGGCGGGGGCGACCGCGGTGGACGGGAGCCGGCTGCCGCCCGACATCAGCGCCGTCTTCGCGTCCGGTTCGGCGGCGGGCGGGCGCGGGCTGCTGTCGTTCAGCGGCGGCGCGAACACCGTCGCGGGCAGCGGCACCGAACGGTCCTCGCTCCCCTCGGCGTTGGTGTCCGTACCGGCCCACGGGGTGTCTCCGGCGCCCGGCGCGTCACCCCCGGCGGCGGGCCACCCGGCCCCGCCCGACGCGGCGGCCGGCACCCCGGCCCGCGTCTCGGCGAGCCCGGACCCGGCACCCTGGACCGACCCCGGAACATCGGTCCCCGACGCGGCGGCCGGTACCCCGGCCTGCGTCCGGGCGAGCCCGGAACCGGAGTCCACGGACGACCCCTGGGCCGGGACCGGGGCCGAACCCTGGGTCGGACCGGAGTCCGTACCCTGAGCGGTCTCCGGACGCCGGTCCGGAATCCCCAGCTTGTCCGCCGCCTCCTGCAGCCACTCCGGAGGACTCAGCAGGAACGACGTCTGGTTCAGGTCCACCCGCGCGGCGGGCGGCACCGGTACCGCGTCCTCGACGTCGTCCGGGCGGCCGTACAGCTCCTCGTACCGGCGGATGACCTCGCCCACCGGCAGCGCGGGCCACAGCGTGGCCTCGCCGCTGTCCCGAGCGATCACCAGCCGCTGACCGCCCGCGTCGATACGCGGCCCGTCGGCACGGTCCTCGCCCCACACCACGAACCCGAGGTCGAACTCCCGCACCCGCACCTCACGGTGCTGGTACGCCGGGACGTCCCCGTTGATCCATTCCTCGCCGCGCTCCTGCGCGCGCGCAAACGTCACCATGACCCGGACCTCACTCCCCCGCCGGCGCCGAGGACGCCGCGGACACCGGGACGGCACGCGCGAAGCCGCCGTCCACCATCAGACTCGCCACCGTCTCCAGCTCCGGCGGATCACCGGCCAGCCGGGACAGGAACGCGTCGAAGTCGTCGCCGCAGGGCAGCAGCAGCCGCTCCACGCGCTCCGCCGCCGACCACGAGGGGTCCACGTCCCGTACGTCGTCGTACGCGCAGAACCACACCGAGCCCGCCCGCTCGCCCTTCACCTTGACCGCGACCAGACCGCCCTGCACGAAGGTGACGCCCAGGTAGTCCTTGGTCAGGTGGTCGCGCAGGCACTTGTTCACGTACACCAGGTCGTTGACCGCAGCCTCGTCCCTGACCGTGAAGAACGGCTGGTCCAGCAGCAGTCCCAGCTCGGCGTCGAGCGCGGCACCCACCGGCGCGCAGCCGCCCGCCGCCTTCAGGAACGACCGGTAGGCGCCCGGCAGCCGGTAGCCCAGGTCCTCCTCGACGGCCTGCACCTGCGACTCCGTCACCGCCACCCCCGACTTGGGGAGCGCGAAGTGCGCCGGACGCGTCTC
This sequence comes from Streptomyces seoulensis, assembly GCF_022846655.1. Lineage (NCBI taxonomy): Bacteria > Bacillati > Actinomycetota > Actinomycetes > Kitasatosporales > Streptomycetaceae > Streptomyces > Streptomyces seoulensis. The sequence goes on along the minus strand of NZ_AP025667.1, from coordinate 647,439 downwards.
GTTCAGCGGGCGCGTGCCGCGCTTGGCGTGGTCCACCACCGCCGTCGCCACCCCGCCGTGGTGCCGCAGCAGCGCCTTCACCTCGACCGGGATCAGCTCCAGCCGCCGCGAGCCCGCCACGTGGTGCCACGTCCAGCCGTGCGGCGTCGCCACGTCGGGCACCGTGTCCCACAGCTCGTGCCCCGACGCCGCCAGCACCGCGTTCGCCGACACGTAGTCCGTCAGCCGCAGTTCGTCGACGCCGAACCCCTCCGGGGGGTCCGCGATCTCTGCCGCCGCGCGCGCGTACGGAGCGAAGTCGGGATGACCGTGCTCGCCGATCCGCACGCCGCGCGGATGGCGGGCCGCCCGCACCGGGTCCGGGAAGTGCACGACCTGCCCGGCATAGGCCGCGTTCGGCGGCGCGGCTTCCTGCCCGAGCCGACCTGTCGTCATGGCGGTTGCCCCCTGCGGCACTCTGTACGAGCCGGCACCGCACCCTCTCCGGTACGCCCCGACCCGTATCCGACTGTCTTCAACGTCACCGACGCCTTGAGCCCGCGCCCCGGCGCGGTGCCGACAGCCTATGCGGTACGCGTACACCGGTCACCGGCCCACCGGACCCCGGCCCTCCGTCCCGCCACACCCGATCCCACTCGAACACCCCGCCGAAAGTCCGCTGTTTGTGTGACCATCCGTCACCACACGTGACGAGCAAGCCCCGCCCTGGCGTGTCGCACCGCCCCAGCTTCCGCAGCCGCCACGGCATTTGGCACTCTGTGTCCCTCGGGCGCGGGCCCAGGGGAGGGAAGACGACCATGAACACCATGCCGACCGGAGGTACCGACGTGCGGGCCGGGGATCCCCGTATCGGCTGGAGCGACACCAACGAGCCCCCGGCACCTGCCCTGCTGCAGCGCCGCGACGGCATCCTGCCCGCCGTCGCCGCCGCCCTCTCCGTACGCGGCGCCACCCTCACCGGCACCGCCGCCCGCGGCGACCAGCCCGCCCCCCTGCACCACCTCGTGCAGGACTTCCTCGACACCCTCACCAGCGGCCAGCGCGACCGCTTCACCGGACGGTGTGCCGAAACGATCCTCATCTCCCGGCACCTCACCGCCGCCGACGCCACCCGCAGCAGGCGCTCCGCCCGCCGCCCCATGACCAACGGCGAGGCCCGCAAGGCCCTCAAGCACGCCAAGCTCACCGCCCGCCGCATACGCGAGGACGGCGACCCGCTGCACGGCAGCTTCGCCACCCCCTGCCGCGCCTGCGCCGCCCTCAGCGCCCACTTCGGCGTCCGCGTCGTCGACCCGGCCACCACCGGCGACTGATCCCCGCCCCGCCGGGCCCCCGTACCAGCTCACCAGCACGACGATCGATTGGGCAGATGCACCCCGACCGCACCTCATCCCCCAGGCTCGCCGCACCTCACGGGCCGGGCGGCACCGCACCCCGGTTCCCCGGCGCGGTCGACAACGCGCTGCGCACCGCGGGCTGGCACCCCGGCCGCTGGGACATAAAGCAGGCGGAGGTCTGGGCCGACACCCTGCGCGAACACCTCTCCCCCGCCGGACACCGGCACGCCGTCTTCCCCGCCGCCGTCGAAGCCTGGGCCGAGTTCGGCGGACTGCGCGTCACCCCCACCGGCACCGGCCGCCAGATCGCCCCGGCGGCCCTCCACCTCGACCCCCTGCAGGGCCTGCACCTGGCCCGCACCCTCGGCGACCTCGGCCGCGCGCTGGGCACTGAACTCAGCCCGCTGGGCGAGGAGACCGACACCGCCGCCCTCCTCGCCATCGACACCCAGGGCCGCGTCTACACCCTCGACCACACCGGCGACTGGTACCTCGGCCCCGGCATCGACCTCGCGCTCACCGCGCTCATCGCCGGAACCCAGCCGGTCCGCCTCAGCACCGGCTGACCCCGCCCGCCTCCTTCACCGCGAACACCCAGCGGTTGGCGGCCAGCGCGTCGTCCGGCTCCGGCCGCGGCCCCCGCCCGTACCTGCGGGCATGGTCGAACGGCGTACCCACCTGGGTCCGCCAGCCCCGCGCCGCCAGATCGGCCGCGGAATCCGGACGTGGATCGCCGTCGAACAAGGCCGGCAGATCCACCCCCAGCCGCTCCCGCGTCTCGACGTACACCGGACTGTTCCGCACCGCGTCCGCCTCCGGCAGAAGCTTCACCTCGTACCCGAGCATGCTGCCGGCCGGGCTCAACCCGTCGATCACGGCGACGAGACGGCGCTCGGCCTCCGCCGGCAGATACAGCAGCAGCCCCTCCGCCAGCCACGCCGTCGGCAGCCCCGGCTCCAGCCCGGCACCGAGCAGCGCCGCCGCCCAGTCCCCCCGCAGATCCACCGGCACCGGCACCCGCCCGCACGACGGAACCGCCCCCGCCCCCGCCAGCACCCGCTCCTTGAAGCCGAGCACACCGGGCCGGTCCACCTCCCACACCGTGCTGCCCGACGGCCAGTCCAGACGGAACGCCCGCGTGTCCAGCCCCGCCCCCAGCAGCACGAACTGCCGCGTCCCCGCCCGCGCCGCCGACCGCAGCGCATCGTCCAGCACCCTCGTCCGCAGACCGAAGTACCGGCCCAGCCGCCCCCACACCGGATCGGCCTCCCCACGCGGCACCTGCTCCGGACACACCGGCCACCCGGCCGACACCGGCGCCGCGCGCACGAAACACTCCGCGTACGGATCACGGGCCAGCGCGTCCGGCCGCCGCGCCTCGATCGCCCGCGCCGCCGCGACCAGCAGCGCGGTCACCCCGACCCCCGCGTCCACTCCGAAGTCACCGGCACCGGGCCGGTCCGCCGCACCGACGGTCGCGATGATTCCTCCTCGGTCGTGGACACCCGGACACCCCGCGCAGCCCTTCGGGTTCCGCCCTCATCGTCGGACGGGCCCCCTGCCCGCCTCCCAGCCCCTCCAGCCCCCGGCCCCCGCCTCACCGGTCGCCGCCGCCCCACCCACAGCGGCCGTACGTCCCCCGCACCGGCACCCGGCCTCCCCCGCGCCCGCACCCCGCCCCACCGGGAGCCCGGCGACCGACCCCCCGGCCGCCCCTCTCCCCGAACCGGCCCGCCCCCGGCTCAGCCCACCGCGTCCACCAACCGGTCCCCCGGAATCCCCGCCTTGTCCGGCGCGTAGAAGTCCTCGATCCCCCCGACCCACGTCGCCACCGTGATCCGGTCCCCCTCGTCCGGACCGAACGCGTCGAACAGGGCATCGATGTTCGGGCCCGCGAAACCGATCGCCAGCATCAGCGCCGTGAACAGAGGACGCTCGATCGCCCCGTCCCCGTCCGGATCACCCAGCGCCGCCAGGGACTCCGCGAACTCCCGCACCGTCCCCGCGAACCGCTCCGGCGCCAGCACACACGCCCGGTACTCCTCCAGCGTGACCCGCCCGTCCCCGTCCGCGTCCAGCTCGCCCTCCAGCGTCTCCCAGTACCGCTGGAACGCCGCCCCCATCCGCGACCGCGCCGCCTCGTCCGACCCCACGGCCGCCGCCGTCACCCGGGACGCCATCAGCTCGAAGTCCTCCGGGTCCAGATGACCGTTGCCGTTCGCGTCGAACAGCGAGAACACCAGCGTGACCCGGTCGATGGCCTCAGTACGCATGACTCCCTGGCCCCTTTCCGTCGACTCGCCCGATCCCCTCGGGACGCACCGACACACTGCGTCCCGGAAGCCTCGCGCATGCCGCCGGACAGGCACGTTCATCCGATGGGTGGATTCAGCACCCGCCGAGGATTGCGCGCCGAAGCCGACAGAAGCGGCCACCGGGATCACGACCCCGGGCGACCGGAAACACGGCCCCTGGGCCGCGGGGATCACCGCCGCTAGGCCGCCGGGATCACCGCCGACACCCGGAAACCCCCGGCGTCTGTCGGACCCGACACGAACACGCCCCCCAGCGCCACGACCCGCTCCCGCATCCCCACCAGACCATTGCCACCCGACGGCAGCCCCGCCGACGCCGACCCCGGCTCCGGCGGCGAGTCGTTCTCCACCTGCATCGCGATCTCCGCCCGCCGATGCGCCAGCCGCACATACGTCTTCGCACCCGCCGCGTGCTTGTGGACGTTGGTCAACGCCTCCTGCACCACCCGGTACGCCGTCTGCTCGACCTCCGCCGGATACGGCCGCAGCTCACCCTCCACCGACAGCGCCACCACCATCCCGGCCTCCGCCGACTGCCCGATCAGCTCCTCCAGCTCCGACAGCCACGGCCCGTCCACCAGCACCACCTCGGCCGCAGCCTTCGACGCCGCCTCCGCCGCCGCGGCCCCCACAGCGGCCAACGGCACCGGCTCCACCCGGCGCCGCACCCCGTCGTCGCCCGACCGCAGCACCCCGAGCATCTCCCGCAGCTCCGTCAACGCCTGCCGGCCCATGTCCCCCACCAGCGCCGCGTTCCGCACCGCCTTCTCCGGGTCCTTACGGGCCACCGCCTGCAACGCCGCCGCGTGCACCACCATCAGACTCACCCGGTGCGCCACCACGTCGTGCATCTCCCGCGCGATCCGCGTGCGCTCCTCGTTGCGCGCCCACTCCGCGCGCTCCTCCGCCCGCTCCGCGAGCAACTGGAGCTCCCGCTCCAGACTGTCCGCCCGCTCCCGCAGGCTCTCCATCAGCCGGCGCCGGGCACCCACGTACAGCCCCAGCAGCAACGGAGGCGCCGTCAGGCCCAGCGAGGTGGTCACCGCGGCGAACGGCACGAACCAGTCGCCCAGGGTCAGGTCACCGCGTGCCATGTCCTGGCGCACCCGGACGAACGTCACGATCATCGTGCCCACCAGCGACATGCCCGCCAGCGCCACGATCACCCGGCGCGGCAGCTCGCACGCCGCCAGCGTGTACAGGCCGACGATGCCCATCAGGAAGCCCATCTGGGCGGGCGTCACCGCGATCGCCACCAGGACCACCGCGACCGGCCACTTCCGGCGCACCAGCAGGACCGAGCCCGCGAGCGCACCGAACACGATGCCCAGCCACAGCGGCACGCCCGCGTCCCGCGCGAACGGGACACCCTCCGCGCCGCACTCCACCGCGGACACCAGCGCGAGGCCGCCGTCCAGCACCGCACCGCGCCGTCTCTCCCACCACCACGGGCCGGTCGGCGCCCTGGTGTGGTCTTCCCCCGTCGTGGTCATGCCCTCCAGCCTACGGGCGGCCAGGGCGGCTTTTCCGGTGACTTTCGCCTACCCGTCCGGACCACGGTCCTCACCCGAACGCTCCCGAAACCCGGCGAGTCACTCGAACTAATAAACTCCACGACCCATCCTCCGGAAGCCCACATTCCGCCCGGACGATATTCAAATGGCACATTCAGCGGGCAAAACCGGTAAGTACGCGAACTTCGAGCACTTGCGCGAACAGGCCATCGCGCTCCGCCGTCAGGGCCTGAGCCTGCGCCAGATCAGGAACCACCTGAAGGTCTACAACAACGACCTCCTCAACCGCCTCGTCCGCGGCGAACCGGCCCCGGAATGGACAAAACGCCCGAACGCCAAGGACGACCTCCGCGAACAGGCCAGAGAACTCCGCCGCCAGGGCCACACCTACGACCAGATCGAGGCGACCCTGGGCTGCTCGCGCAGCTCGGTGTCGCTGTGGGTACGGGACCTGCCGAAGCCCGAACGGAAGCGGACGCCGGGGGAAGCGGCGGCCATCGCCAGGAAGGGATGGGAGGAGAAGCTGCGCATCCGCGACGAGGAGCGGCGGCGGACCAAGGACGAGGCAAGGCGCACGGTCGGCCCCCTGTCGGAGCGCGAACTCTTCCTCGTCGGCGTCGGGCTCTACTGGGCCGAGGGCGCCAAGGACAAGCCGTACGACCGCCGGGAGAACGTCACGTTCGTCAACAGCGACCCCGGCATGATCACGACCTTCCTGGCCTGGCTCGATCTACTGGGGGTGGAGCGCGGGCGACTGCGTTTCACGGTCATGATCCACGAGAGCGCGGACGTGCCGGGCGCCGAGCGGTTCTGGTCCGAGGTGGTCGACGCAGGCCCCTCCGCCTTCAACAAGACGTCCCTCAAGAGGCACAACCCGAAGACCGTCCGGCGGAACACGGGCGACGCCTACCGGGGTTGCCTCGTGATCAAAGTCCTGAAAAGCGCAGACTTGTACCGTCGCATCGAGGGCGCCTGGTACGGCATAGTGGAGGCCACGCGCGAAGCCGATCAATCGAATCGGACATAGAGCGCGAACCATCCCGGATCGTCTAAGGGCAGGACAAACGGTTTTGGTCCGTTGAATGAGGGTTCGAATCCTTCTCCGGGAGCCACGACAACCACACACCAGGTTCGGGTCCTGACCGGCACAAGCCCCGGCGGGACCCGCTCTCATGTCCGCCGAAAATCCCCCCGGTATTCTGCCGCCAGTCACCACCTCTTCCCAGAGCCGAAAGGCAACCCCGTGAGCGCCATTCGCCCGGCAGCCGTCGTCGTTCTCGCAGCGGGTGAGGGCACCCGTATGAAGTCGGCCACACCGAAGGTCCTGCACCGGATCTGCGGCCGCTCCCTGGTCGGTCACGTGCTGGCCGCCTCCCGTGAGCTGGACCCCGCCGAGCTGGTGGTCGTCGTCGGCCACGCCCGCGAGCAGGTCGCCGCGCACCTCGCCGAGATCGACCCCCAGGTCCGCACGGCCGTGCAGGAGCGGCAGAACGGCACCGGGCACGCGGTGCGGATGGCGCTGGAGGAGCTGGGCGGCACCGTGGACGGCACGGTCGTGGTGGTCTGCGGTGACACCCCCCTGCTGACCGCGGACACCCTGGCCCGTCTCACCGGCACCCACCAGTCGGACGGCAACGCGGTGACCGTGCTGACCGCCGAGGTCCCGGACGCGACCGGTTACGGCCGGATCGTGCGGGACGCCGCCAGCGGCGCGGTGACCGCGATCGTCGAGCACAAGGACGCGACCGACTCCCAGCGGGCGATCCGTGAGATCAACAGCGGTGTGTTCGCGTTCGACGGCGCGCTGCTGGCCCAGGCGCTGAAGCAGGTGCGTACGGACAACAGTCAGGGCGAGGAGTACCTGACCGACGTGCTGGGCATCCTGCGGGCGGCCGGGCACCGGGTCGGCGCGTCGGTGGCCGGCGACCACCGGGAGATCGCCGGGATCAACAACCGGGTGCAGTTGGCGGAGGCCCGCCGGACGCTGAACGACCGTCTGCTGACGGCCGCGATGCTGGACGGCGTGACCGTGATGGACCCGGCGACGACGTGGGTGGACGTGACGGTCGGCTTCGAGCGTGACGTGGTGGTGCACCCGGGGACGCAGCTCACCGGTGCGACGCGGATCGCGGAGGGCGCGGAGGTCGGCCCGAACAGCCGCCTGAACGACACGACCGTGGGCGCGGGCGCGCGGGTGGACAACACGGTGGCGGACGGCGCGACGGTCGGCGAGGGTGCGACGGTGGGTCCGTACGCGTACCTGCGGCCGGGTACGCGGCTGGGCGTGAAGGCGAAGATCGGTACGTACGTCGAGACGAAGAACGCGTCGATCGGTGAGGGGACGAAGGTTCCGCATCTGTCGTACGTGGGGGACGCGACGATCGGTGACTTCACGAACATCGGCGCGGCGAGCGTGTTCGTGAACTATGACGGTGAGAGCAAGCACCACACGACGGTGGGGTCGCATTGCAAGACCGGTTCGGACAACATGTTTGTGGCTCCCGTCACGGTCGGGGACGGCGCGTACACGGGTGCCGGGTCCGTGATCACGAAGGATGTACCGCCCGGTTCGCTGGCCGTGGCCCGTGGCCAGCAGCGGAATATCGAGGGCTGGGTGGCTCGTAAGCGTCCCGGGAGCGCGGCCGCGAAGGCGGCCGAGGCGGCGTCCCGGCCGGGCGTGGACAAGGGCTGAGCGAAGGCTCGTCGGACACGGGTGCGTCAAACACGGCGTACCGTGATAAGTGCACAACCGCACCCCTACCAGCCGATTCGGCCCTCTCATGCCCCGTCGAGAGGTCGCCTGGCTGATGGCTGGCTGAGAACCTCTGAGGAGACAGTGCTGTGACCGGGATCAAGACGACCGGCGAGAAGAAGATGATGTTCTTCTCCGGCCGCGCCCACCCCGAGCTTGCCGAGGAGGTCGCCCACAAGCTGGGTGTCGGGGTCGTCCCGACGAAGGCCTTCGACTTCGCCAATGGCGAGATCTATGTGCGTTACCAGGAGTCGGCGCGCGGCGCGGACTGTTTCCTGATCCAGAGCCACACGGCGCCGATCAACAAGTGGATCATGGAGCAGTTGATCATGATCGACGCGCTCAAGCGGGCGTCGGCGCGCTCGATCACGGTGATCGTGCCGTTCTACGGGTACGCCCGTCAGGACAAGAAGCACCGTGGCCGTGAGCCGATCTCCGCGCGCCTGATCGCGGACCTGATGAAGACCGCCGGTGCGGACCGCATCCTGACCGTGGATCTGCACACGGACCAGATCCAGGGCTTCTTCGACGGCCCGGTGGACCACCTGTTCGCGCTGCCGCTGCTGGCGGACTACGTGGGCGCGAAGGTGGACCGGGACAAGCTGACCGTGGTCTCCCCGGACGCGGGCCGGGTGCGCGTGGCCGACCGCTGGTGCGACCGCCTCGGTGCGCCGCTGGCGATCGTGCACAAGCGCCGGGACAAGGACGTCGCGAACCAGGTGACGGTCCACGAGGTCGTCGGTGATGTCGAGGGCCGCATCTGCGTGCTGGTCGACGACATGATCGACACCGGTGGCACGATCTGCGCCGCCGCCGACGCGCTGTTCGCGCACGGTGCCGAGGACGTCATCGTGACGGCGACGCACGGTGTGCTGTCGGGTCCGGCGGCGGACCGGCTGAAGAACTCGCGCGTGAGCGAGTTCGTGTTCACCGACACGCTGCCGACGCCGGGTGAGCTGGCGGCGGACCTGGACAAGATCAAGGTGCTGTCGATCGCCGGGACGATCGCCAGCGCGGTGCGTGAGGTGTTCGAGGACGGCTCGGTGACGAGCCTCTTCGACGAGCAGTGAGGTTTCTGCCGGCCTGCTGAGCGGGTCGGCGGAAGATCCTTTTGGGTGCGGCCTCCCTTGCCGAGTAGACTGCCAAAGTTGCTCGGCGAGGGAGGCCGCGCTCGTGTGTTCCACGGGTGTCGGTTGTCCGTTATCGACGCGCTCTTCGTAGCAGGCCGTTCGTGGCCGGGTGACCCGTCCGCTTCAACCTGTACGAGGAGTGATCCGTATGTCCGAGGTCAAGCTCGCCGCCGAGACCCGCACCGAGTTCGGCAAGGGTGCCGCCCGTCGCATCCGCCGTGACAGCAAGGTTCCCGGTGTGCTCTACGGCCACGGTTCCGAGCCCCTGCACATCACCCTGCCGGGCCACGAGCTGCTGCTGGCGCTGCGTACGCCGAACGTCCTGATCGCCCTGGACATCGACGGCAAGACCAACGAGCTGGCGATCCCGAAGGCCGTGCAGCGCGACCCGCTGAAGGGCTTCCTGGAGCACGTCGACCTGCTGCTGGTCAAGCGCGGCGAGACCGTCACCGTCGAGATCCCGGTCGTCGCCGAGGGCGAGCTGGCGCCGGGCGGCAACCTGCTCGAGCACGTGCTGAACGCGCTGCCGGTCGAGGCCGAGGCCACCCACATCCCCGAGTCGCTGACCGTCTCCGTCGAGGGCCTGGAGGCCGGTGCCTCCGTCCACGCCAAGGACATCAAGCTGCCCAAGGGTGTCTCCCTGGCCGTCGAGGGCGACGCCGTCGTCCTGCAGGTCCTGGCCGCCCAGGTCGAGGAGGCCCCCGCGGCCGACGCCGCCGAGGGCGACGAGTCCGCCGAGGCCTGATCCCCGGCTCCGCCGCCGCGTACGCGGTGGCGACTGTCCTGAAGCTCCAGCCGCTGCTCCCCCGTCGGGGGAGCGGCGGCTGTCGCACGTGAGGAGACGTGGTCGTGAGCACCCCCGAAAACGCCCCTTGGCTGGTGGTCGGACTCGGTAATCCGGGGCCGGAGTACGCGATGAACCGGCACAACGTCGGTTTCATGGCGGTGGATCTGCTCGCGGAGCGGATCGGCGGGAAGTTCAAGCGGTCGGGCAAGGCGCAGGCGCAGGTGCTGGAGGGCCGGATCGGTCCGGTGGGCCCCGCCAACCGGCGGGTGATCCTGGCGAAGCCGATGTCGTACATGAATCTGTCGGGCGGCCCGGTGAACGCCCTGCGGGACTTCTACAGGGTGCCGCTGTCCCAGGTGGTGGCGGTCCATGACGAACTGGACGTCGACTACGGGGCGCTGCGGCTGAAGCTGGGCGGCGGTGACAACGGGCACAACGGGCTGAAGTCGATGACGAAGGCGATGGGCGCGGACTATCACCGGGTGCGGTTCGGGATCGGCCGGCCGCCGGGGCGGATGCAGGTGGCGGACTTCGTGCTGAAGGACTTCGCGTCGGCGGAGCGCAAGGAGCTGGACTACTTGGTGGACCGGACTGCGGACGCGGTGGAGTGTCTGGTCATCGAGGGGCTGGAGCGGGCTCAGTCGGCGTACAACTCGTAGCGTCGGGGGCGTCGTCCTCGCAGGCGTCGTCCTCGGGGGCGTCATCCTCGGGTGCGTCGTCCTCGGGGGTGTGCTCCAGGCCGAGGAGGGCGGCGAGCACGACGTTGCGCTTGGGGGCGCCGGGGTTGGCGGCGATCCAGACGAGGGCGCGTTCGCGAAGTTCCGGGTGGTGGGGCGCGGAGGCGGGGTGCGCGGCGAGGGTGCTGAGGACCCGCCAGGTGCTCTCGCCGATCTGCGGGTGTTCGTCGAGCCGGGGGTGGGCGCGCAGCCAGTCCAGGGCGCGGTCGACGGTGCCCCGGTCCGGGCCGCCGCGTTCCTTCAGGTGGGTGAGGACGGGCGCGAGGATGTAGGAGGCGCCGGGGATGGTGCCGTGGGCGCGCAGCCAGATCACGGCGTGGCCGAGGGCGATGTCGAGGGTTTCGCCGGGCAGCGCCGTCGTCTTGAGCAGGTGGTGCAGGAGGAAGGTGGCTTCGGGGCTGCGGCCGAAGCGCTTGAGCCAGCCGAGGGTGACGCGGAGGATGGCGCCGTCGGGTTCGGGGGCTTCGCGGACTCTGCTGAGCAGGGGGGCGAGGGTGAAGGTGTCGGTCAGGACGAGGCGGTCGTGGCGGTGGCCGAGCCACTTCTTCGCGGTGCGGACGAGTCCGGCCTCGGTGTCGGGTTCCAGGGGTGGGAATTTCAGGGCGCCGTCGAGGGCGTAGCGCCATTCCTCGGTGTCGGGGTCGCGGTGCTGGCCGCGGAAGCAGGTGATGACGTGGCGGGCGGCGCGTTCGGCCTGTTCGGGGGTGAGTTCGCCGGCGCGGGGGGCGACGCTGTGCAGGGGCTGGAGCAGGTGGGCCAGGGCGCCGGGCTCCTCGGGGACCTCCTGGGCGTCGTACCAGGCGAGGGTGTACTCGAAGGACTGGTGGGCGACGGTGGCGGCGTCGCGGGTGGCGGTGGTGACGCCCTGACACATGAGCAGGACCCGCAGGACGCGGCCGGCGGTGTCGACGGTGTGGTGGAGGCCGAGCCAGTCGAGGGCGCGTTCGACGGCTTCGGCGAGGTCGTCCGGGCGCTCGAGGTAGCGGGCGCGGCCCGTGAGTGAGGGCAGCACGTAGGCGGCTTCGGCGCTCTCGCCGTGGAGGTCGAGCCAGGCCAGGGCGGCGGTGTGGAGCAGTTCCTCGGTCTCGGGGGGCTGCTCTTCGCGTCTGAGGAGGTGCTGGAGCAGGTAGCGGTCGCTGGGTTCGGGGGGCTGGGGGCGCCTCAGCCGGCGCAGGGCCATGGCGGTGACGTGCTTGAGCTGGTGTTCCGTCAGTTCCGGTACGCGCTGGAGGAGGTAGACGAGGACCTGGGTGTCGGCGGAGCCGGCGCCGTGGCGGTCGAGCCAGGTCAGGGCGTGTTCGAAGGTGCGGGCGGCGGCCACGTCGGCGCTCAGGTCGGCGGTGGCGGTGGCCGGGATGCGCAGGGCGAGGCGCAGGACGTAGTCGGCCGCGGTGTCGTCGGCGTAGCGGTCGAGCCAGTTCAGGGTGTGGGCGACGGTGTGGTCGGGGGCGACGGGGGTGCCGGTGCGGGCCTGGTTGAGGAGGCGGGCGAGGACGAAGGAGGCGCCTTTGCGGGTGCCGTGGTCCTGGAGCCAGGTGTGGGCGTGGTGGGTGGCGTCGGCGATCTGACGGTCGGGGATGCCGGAGCGGTCGAGCAGGACGGTCAGGAGGCGTCCGGCGACGGACTTGCGGCCGTGGCCGCCGAGCCAGCGGATGCCCAGCTTGGCGAGGTGTTCGGCCTTGCTGGCGGGCAGGCCGGGGTGGCGCAGGGCGACGACGTACAGAGAGACGGCGCGTTCGCGGGTGGTGTGGCGGCGTAGCCAGTCGTGGAGGGACTCGGTGAGGACGGGCCAGCCCTCGGCGTCGGCGCCGGTGGTGTGGGTGAGGACGGTGAGGAGTTCGCCGGTGCCGAGGTCGTCGCGCAGGCGGTGGGCGAGGGCGATGGCGGTGCGCCGGGCGGCGGCTTCGACGGTGGGGCCGTGGCCTTCGTGCTGGAGCAGGGCGACCAGCCGGTCGCGGGCATCGGGGGTGTCGCCGTGTTCGCCGAGCCAGGTGAGGGTGAGCCGGTCGAGGTCGTCGCGGTGGCCGTCGGGGAGGTCGGGGACGCGGGCGAGGACGTTGATGAGGGCGAGGGAGTCCGGCGCGGTGGTGATGTGCGCGTCGAGCCAGGTCCGGGCGCAGTCGAGGAGGCTCTGCGTGGGCTGCAGGGTGTTGCGGACGGCGTCGGTGAGGAAGGTGCGGACGAGGGCGGGGTCTCCGGCGCGCTCCATCCAGGGGGTGACGACGGTGTCCCAGGCGGCGGTGACGCCGTGCCGCCAGGGGGTGTCGGAGACCATGGCGGTCAGGGCGCGCATGCCGTCGTGGGGGTCGGTGACGAGCATGTCGACGAGGGCGGGTGCGCGGTCGGCGGTCCAGGTGGCGCAGGCGCGGACGAGTTCGCGCTGCCGGTCGGGTTCGAGTTCCTTGGCCCAGCGGCCGATGTGTTCGACGGCGCGGCGGAAGGAGGGGAGGTCGCCGAGGAAGGTGTCGAGGAGCTGGGTCAGTGAGGCGGCGTGCAGCGCGACGGCGCGGGGCAGGCAGGTCTGCTGGAGGAACGCCTCGGCGACGATGTCGTGCATGAGTTCCACCGAGTCCGGCAGGTCGGTGGTGGGGAGCAGCCAGCCCAGCGCGACGAGCCGGTTGACGACGCTCTGGCCGTCGTCGAAGTCTGTGCCGGTGCTGGTCAGGCAGCGGTCGACGGCGGTCTCGACGGCGTCACGGGGCTGGGTGCAGGCGAGGGCGGCGACGGTGACGGCGAGGAGCAGGGCGCGTTCCTCCCTGGGGTCGCCGTCGGCGGCGGTCAGTCCTTCTCCGGTGCGGCGGTGGAGCCAGCGCAGCAGGGTCTCGGAGCGGGCGGCGGTGGGTTCGAAGCGCTGGTCGCCGGGGGCGGTGTCGCCTTCGGTGAGGAGTCTCTGCAGGTTCTTCTCGACGGCGAGGGCGTGCAGCAGGGCGAGGACGGGCCGGGTGCCGCAGGCGCGGGCCATGCGGGCGTGGCCCCAGGCCTTGAGGGCGTCGGGGGCGACGCGTTCGAAGATGCGGGCGGCGACGGCCCGTTGGTCGAGGTCGTCGGTGGCGAGCGGGGTCTCCTCGAAGAGTTCCTGGGAGCCGCGCTGGTGGACGAGGTCGAGGGCGCCGGGGCGTACGGAGGCGAGGCAGGCGATGCGGCTGCCGTCGGGGTCCTCGGCGCCGAGGGCGTCGGCGAGGGTGCGCAGATCGAGGTAGCGCTGGCTGTCGAGGTAGTCGAAGACGAGGAGGATGCGGCGTTCGGGGTCGTCCTCGGTGTCCTCGCGGATCTCGGCGAGGAGGTCGTCGACGAGGAGGCGGGTGGCGCCGGTGCGGCCTTCGGGCTGGGCGATGTGCAGGACGTGCCAGCCGTGTTCCTGGGCGAGTTTGGCGGTCTCCAGGCAGGTGCGGGTCTTGCCGGCGCCCCAGGGCGCGGTGAGCAGGACGCCGCGTACGGGTTCGCCGAACTCGGTGGTGGGCGGGTCGGCGAGCCGGTCGAGGAGGTTGGCGGGGGCGGCGGGGTGCCGGGGGTCCTCGGGGGCGACGTAGGGGAGGTGGTCGTCGCTGAGGTAGCGGCCCTTGCGGCCGATGCGGTGCAGGGCCTGGTCGTGGGTGAGGACGGCGGCGTGGCGCGGGGTGGTGCGGCCCCAGCCGCGGCGGTCGCCGTTCCAGTGGCGGGCGTCGAGGTAGGGGGTCTGGCGGGTGCGGTCGGCGGTGAGGCGGGCGCGGACGGGTTCGATGAGGGTCTGCGGGTCGGGGGGCCAGGCGGGGGCGGCGGCGAGTTCGGCGAGGAGGGCGCCGGTGAAGGCGCCGCCGCGGCCGGAGCGGCCGTTGGAGGCGGTGGCGCCGTTCTGGGTGGCGTACAGGCTCATCAGCCGCGAGCCCGCGCTGTGCTGGGTGGGGGCGGGGAAGCGGGTGCCGCCGGCGCCGGTGAAGCCGGGCAGGTACTGGCGGCAGGCGTCGACGAGGAGGACCGTGCGGGGGATGCCGGCGTAGAGCGGGTTGTGCAGCAGGGTGTCCTGGAGGTTCTCGGTGGCGAGGGTGTACTCGCGGAAGCGGACGGCGTCCGCGTAGAAGAGGTACTGCTCGCCGGTGCCGGGGTCGAGGGCGCCGTGGCCGCTCCAGGCCAGCCAGAGCAGGTCGCCCTTCCAGGTGGGGAGTTCGTCGGCGAGGACGGCCCAGATGTCGGCCTGGGTGGCGCCGCGCACCTCGATGCCGAGCGCGGCGGCCTCGGCCTCGACGCTCTCCCGGCGGGCGTCCTCCACCGACAGGCACAGCCGGATCTGGTCGGCGGGGACGCCACTGGCGCGCAGCCAGGTGGCGTGGGCGAGGGCGTCGGCGGCCGGGCTCTCGTGCAGCGTGGGCAGGTAGGCGTCGTTCTCGTACTTCTCGATGCCGACGAGGATCGCGTACGTGGCGCGTGGGTCGACGCCTTCGAGGGTGCCGGTCATGCCCCGAGGAGGCGGCCGAGCAGGCGGTGGACCTCGGGGTTGGGGAAGTAGCCGCTGTGGGCGGCGGGGAAGGGCTGGCCGCTGCTGAGTTCGAGGTCGGTGACGCGGGCCGGGAAGACGGGTTCGGCGGGGAAGCCGAGCAGGTCGCGGGCGTCGTAGACGTTGGTCCAGGCGGGGAAGTGTTCGGGCAGCGGCTTGCCGGGGTCGAGGCCGGGCAGGGCGCCGATCTCGTGCAGGTGGGCGGCCTGGGAGCCGACGGTGACCAGGTGGCGTACGCCGGGCAGTTCCTCCTGGGCGAGCAGGTCGACGGCGGCGATGCCGCCGAGGCTGTGCGCGAGGAGGGTCACGGGGCCGTGTTCGCGGGCGACGGCGGTGACGCGGTCCTTGATGAACGCGCGCAGGGCGGCGCCCCGGGCGAGGTACTTGAGGATGTCGCCGGCCTGGGGGTGGATGCGGGTCATCAGCCATGCGCGCCGCTTCTCCACGGCGCGCATGACGCCGAAGCGGTGGGCGGCCCAGCCGTGCAGCACGAGGACGCCGAGGCCGATCCCGCGTGCCTGGCCGCCGAGTTCGCCGGTGACGACGCGTACGGCCTCGTCGCGCTGGTCGGTGGTCCACAGCACGGGGGTGCCCCGGCGCAGGGCGCCGCCGAGGAGGTGGGCGACGGTGGCGGTGGCGACGGCCTGGGGCAGTTGGCCGGGGCCGAGGCCGTGGGTGAGGGCGTCGCGGCCGGGTCCGCTGTCGAGGACGGCGCTCAGGGAGGCGCGGAAGGCGGCAGGGCCTCCGGCGAGGTCGAGGAGCGCGGTGAGCCGCTCGGGCGGGTCCTCGGCCAGGGCGCGGGCGCGGTGTCCGACCTCGGGTCCGGAGCGGTCGCCGAACGCGGGGGCGCCGAGGCCCTGTCCGTCGTCCTCGGGGCGGCGCAGTACGGCGAGCGGGTCGTCGTAGAGGGCGCCCCAGACGACGGCCTGGCGGTCCTCGGAGGTGAGTTCCTCCTCCGGGGCGGGGTCGTCGGCCGGAAGGCCGGGGCCGGGAACGGGGGCGCCGGGCTGGGCGCCGGGCAGGGGCGGAAGGCCGGGGCCGGGAACGGGGGCGCCGGGCTGGGCGGCGGGCAGGGCGGCGGTGCCGGCGTTCGCCGGGACGCCGAAGGTGTCGCCCCAGTAGCAGTCGTGGACCGGGGCGCCGGGGGCGATCCGGGCCAGTGCGGTGCGGAGCAGTTCCAGGGTCTCGTCGTAGGCGGGTTGCCGGACCCCGGTGCCATGGACGAACAGCAGCGCACTCATCGCTCTCCCCCGAATGTCCCTCGTACCGCGTGGGTTCACCTGCCTTTCATCTTAGGCAAGTTGTCCCCTGAACGGCCCTCTCGTGCGGGTTCTGTCCCGGCGTCCGGGGCGGGGAGGGACGCGTTTCGGGACGTGTCCGTCGCCCGGCACCCCACCCGAGTTGACCCGCCGTAGAGGTATGGCCAATGATCCGGGCCATGCCTGCCTCCGCGAGTTCCGCGCGTCCGGGGTCCGCCGTCCGGTTCGGGCGGACCGTGGTCATGGGCGCGTTCGCCGCGCTGATCCTGTTCGCCGGGGTGTGGGGGTCCTGGGGCACCGCCCAGCACGCGATGCTCCCCAAGGGCCGCGAGCGCGGCACGCTGACGGTGACGGACTGTCTGCCGGAGCGCTGCGGCGGCACCTTCGAGCCGCTGTCGCCGGGCGCCGAGACGCGGAAGTCGGTGGAGATCGACCGGTCGGTGGCGGTGCGCGAGGACCACAGCTACGACGTCGTCATCGAACCCGGTACGAACCACGCGGTGCGCGCGGGTATCGCGGGCGTCCTGCTGGCCTGGCTGCCGCTGGGCGGGGCGCTGCTGCTGGCCTCGGTGGTGGTCGCGGGCGGCATGCGGCTGACCCGCCTGGCCTGGGTGCTGGCGGGCGCGGGCGCGGCCCTGCTGACGGCGGCCTTCGTACTGTCCTGAGCCCCGGTACGAACGGTGCCCCCGGAGCCGTCTCGCTCCGGGGGCACCGCTCGTACGGGCTTCGGGTCAGCCGGTGTTGCGCAGGCCCGCGGCGACACCGTTGACGGTGAGCAGCAGGGCGCGGCCCAGCGTCGGGTCGGGCTCCTGCCCGGCGGCGGCCGCGTCGCGCTGGCGCTTGAGCAGGGCCACCTGGAGGTAGGAGATCGGGTCCAGGTAGGCGTCGCGGATGCCGAGGGTCTGCCGCAACTCGGGCTGGGCGTCGAGGAGTTCCTTCTCGCCGGTGATGCGCAGCACCTCGGCGACGGTCAGCTCGTGCTCGGCCTTGATGGTGTCGAAGACGTGCTTCAGCTCGTCGGGGACGAGGGTGTCGACGTAGTGCTGGGCGATGCGCAGGTCGGTCTTGGCGAGGGTCATCTCGACGTTGGAGATGAAGTTCCGGAAGAAGTGCCACTGTTCGTGCATCTCGCCGAGCACGGTGTCCCCTTCCTGCCGCAGGCCCGCCTCGCGCAGGGCCTTGAGGCCGGAGCCGACGCCGAACCAGCCGGGCACGATCTGCCGGGACTGGGTCCAGCCGAACACCCACGGGATGGCGCGCAGGCCGTCGAGCGAGACGCCCGAGCCGGGGCGGCGGGAGGGCCGCGAGCCCAGGTGCAGGTCGGCGAGCTGGTCGACCGGCGTGGAGGCGAGGAAGTACGTCGGCAGGTCGGGGTCCTCGACCAGGCGGCGGTAGGCGGAGTGGGCGGCGTCGGAGACGACGTCCATGGCCGCGTCCCAGCGGGCGAGCGCCTCGTCGGACTGGCGGGGGGCGGTGTGCAGGGCGGACGCCTGGAGGGTGGCGGCGACCGTCAGCTCCAGGTTCTCCCGCGCCAGGGAGGGGATCAGGTACTTGTCGGAGATGACCTCACCCTGCTCGGTCACCTTGATCTCGCCCTCCAGGGTGCCCCAGGGCTGCGCGAGGATCGCGTCGTGCGAGGGGCCGCCGCCACGGCCGACGGTGCCGCCGCGGCCGTGGAAGAGGCGCAGCCGGACGCCGTAGCGGTGGGCGACGTCGCGCAGCCGGCGCTGGGCGCGGTGGATCTCCCACTGGCTGGTGGTGATGCCGCCGAACTTGGAGGAGTCGGAGTAGCCGAGCATGACCTCCTGCACGTCCCCGCGCAGCGCGACCAGGCGCCGGTAGGACGGGTCGGAGAGCATGTCCTCCAGGATGGTGTCGGCGGCCTTCAGCTCGTCGGTGGTCTCCAGCAGCGGCACGATGCCGATCTTCGCCCAGCCGGCGTGCAGGTCGAGCAGTCCGGCCTCGCGTGCCAGCACGGTCGCGGCGAACACGTCGTCGGCGCCCTGGCACATGGAGATGATGTACGACTCGATGACCTCGGGTCCGAAGACCTCCAGGGCCCGCTTGACGGTCTGGAAGACGCCCAGCGTCTTGGCGGCGGCCGCGTCGACCGGGGCCGGGCTCGGGGCGAGCGGGCGGCGGGAGCGCAGTTCCTTGGCGAGCAGCTTGGCGCGGTACTCGCGGGGCATGTCGGCGTAGCGCCAGGACTCCTCGCCGAGCCGGTCGAAGAGCTGGCCGAGGGCGTGGTGGTGGGCGTCGGCGTGCTCGCGGACGTCCATGGTGGCGAGCTGGAGACCGAAGGCGGCCAGGGTGCGGATGACGCGGTCGATGCGGCCGTCGGCGAAGAGGGCGCCGCGGTGCTCGCGCAGGGAGGTCTGGATGATCCTCAGGTCGGCGAGGAGCTCGGCGGTGCCGAGGTAGTCGCGGCCTTCCTCGTGCGGGATGTTGCGGGCCAGGCGCTGCTTGGTGTTCTCCAGCTTCTGGCGGATCGCGGTGGCCTTGAGCCGGTAGGGCTCCTCGGCGTTGAGCCGCTTGTAGCGGGGGCTGATCTCCGGCAGCCGCTCCAGGTCGGCCTCCAGGGAGTCCAGGAGTTCCTGGGTGGCGCCCGCGTAGCGGATGGAGTTGGAGAGCAGGCCGCGGAGCTGGTCGATCATCTCCAGCGCGTCGTTGATGCCGTGCTCGTGCTGGAGGATCAGCACGTCCCAGGTGACCTGCGGGGTGACATTGGGGTTGCCGTCGCGGTCACCGCCGATCCAGGTGCCGAAGGTCAGCGGGCGGGTGTCGGCGGGCAGGGTCACGCCGACCCGCTCCAGCTCGGCGGTGAGGTCCTCCAGGACGTCGCCCACGGCGTCGGCGTGCAGCTCGTCGAGGTAGTAGATGGCGTTGCGGGCCTCGTCGGTGGGCTCCGGGCGGACCACGCGCAGTTCGTCGGTCTGCCAGACGAGGTCGATGTTCTCGGCGAGCCGGACGTCGTGGCGACGGCGGTCGGAGTCGAGGACGGGGGTGTCCAGCAGCTCGGCGATCCGGCGCAGCTTGTTGAGGACCGAGCGGCGGGCGGCCTCGGTGGGGTGGGCGGTGAACACCGGGCGCACGTTCAGGTTGCGGACCGTCTCGCGCAGGTGCTCGGGGTCGGCGTCCTTGAGCCGGTCGGCGGTGCGGGAGAGCAGACCGCCCTCGGCCGCCCGGCGGGCGCGCAGCTCACGGCCGCGGTGCACCTGCTCGGTGACGTTGGCGAGGTGGAAGTAGGTGGAGAAGGCGCGCACCAGCTTGGCGGCGGTCTCCAGCTCGGTGCCGCGCAGCAGCTCGGCCGCGGCCTCTCCGTCCTCGCGGGTGAGACTGCGGACCTTCTCGACCAGCTCCAGCAGCTCGGGGCCCTCCTGGCGGACGAGGGTCTCGCCCAGGAGGTCGCCCAGGCGCCGGATGTCGGCGCGCAGCGCTTGGCCGTTGGTGGTGGTCTGGTCGTCGACACTGCTCACAGGTGCGGCTCCTTGCGGTGTTGAAGCTCATCCGGGAGGGAACCCGGACACCCATCCATCACACGGCAAAACGCCGCATACCGGCCGGAACGTCCGGGAAGTAAACAGAGCGGACCGCGCTGTCCGACCGGTTCCAAGGATAGGTGGCCCGGCGGACGCGCAGGTTGTCGGGCTCTTGCCGCCGACCGACACGCTGCCATACTTACGACGCCGTAGGTTACGGAACCGTAGGGACGTACCGTCCGTTCCACACCTGTCCGGCAACGTCACGACCACGCCCTCGACCCCACAGGGGACGCGCATGACCTCCAGTAGTTCCGATGTGATCGACAAAGCCCAGACGGACGGCGCGTCCGCCACGCTGGGCGGCGAACAGAAGCGCTCGATCGAGCAGATCGCGCTGCTCGTGTTCATCGTCGTGCCCTTCCTGGCCCTGCTGGCGGCGGTGCCGCTGGTGTGGGGCTGGGGGGTGAGCTGGCTCGACCTGGGCCTGCTGGTGTTCTTCTACTTCCTGGGCTGCCACGGCATCACGATCGGCTTCCACCGCTACTTCACCCACGGCTCCTTCAAGGCCAAGCGGCCGCTCAGGATCGCGCTGGCGATCATGGGGTCGATGGCGGTGGAGGGTCCGCTGGTGCGCTGGGTCGCCGACCACCGCAGGCACCACAAGTTCTCCGACGCCGAGGGCGACCCCCACTCGCCGTGGCGGTTCGGGGAGACGCTGCCGGCGCTGATGAAGGGCCTGTGGTGGGCCCACATCGCCTGGATGTTCGACGAGGAGCAGACCCCGCAGGAGAAGTACGCGCCGGACCTGGTCCGGGACCCGGACATGCGGGCGATCTCCCGCCAGTTCGCGCTGTGGACGCTCGTCTCGCTGCTGCTGCCCCCGCTGATCGGCGGTCTGGCGACGATGTCCTGGTGGGGCGCCTTCACCGGGTTCTTCTGGGGTTCGCTCGTCCGGGTCGCCCTGCTGCACCACGTGACGTGGTCGATCAACTCCATCTGCCACGCGGTGGGCAAGCGCCCCTTCAGGTCCCGCGACCGTTCGGGAAACGTGTGGTGGCTGGCGGTGCTGTCCTGCGGCGAGTCCTGGCACAACCTGCACCACGCCGACCCGACCTCCGCGCGGCACGGTGTGGAGCGCGGGCAGATCGATTCCTCGGCCCGGATCATCCGCTGGTTCGAGAAGCTCGGCTGGGCCTATGACGTGCGGTGGCCGTCACGCTCGCGTATCGATTCGCGCCGCACCGACGACGACGGTTCCTCCCGGCGCGGGAAGGCTGCCGCGAAGGCGGCATGATTGACGGCGTGGCCACCGACTCCAGCAGCACCTCGAGCAACGACAAGACGCGGCGGACCCGCCGGACCCGTATGACCGGTGCGGAGCGCCGCCAGCAGTTGCTGGAGATCGGCCGGACCCTGTTCGCGGCGAAGGGCTTCGAGGGCACGTCGGTGGAGGAGATCGCGGCCAAGGCCGGGGTCTCCAAGCCGGTGGTGTACGAGCACTTCGGCGGCAAGGAGGGGCTGTACGCGGTCGTGGTGGACCGGGAGATGCGGTGCCTGCTGGACATGGTCACCGGCTCGCTGACCGCCGGCCATCCCCGTGAGCTGTGCGAGCAGGCCGCGTTCGCACTGCTGGACTACATCGAGGAGTACACGGACGGTTTCCGCATCCTCGTCCGCGACTCCCCCATCCCGCAGTCCACCGGTTCCTTCGCCTCGCTTATCTCCGACATCGCCACCCAGGTGGAGGACATCCTGGGCCGCGAGTTCAAGAGCCGCGGCTTCGACTCCAAGCTCGCCCCGCTCTACGCCCAGGCCCTGGTCGGCATGGTCGCCCTGACCGGCCAGTGGTGGCTGGACGTCCGTCGCCCCAAGAAGGCCGAGGTGGCCGCCCACCTGGTCAACCTCGCCTGGCACGGCCTGGACGGCCTGGAACAGAAGCCCCGGCTGATAGGGCACCGCAAGAACTAGGCGTCCGGCGCCAGGAACTCCAGGCGGTTGCCGACCGGGTCCTCGGAGTGGAAGCGGCGGTGGCCGGGGAGCCCGCCGTCCCATTCAACCGGCGCGCCGTGCGCGGCCAGCCGGGCGGCGCAGGCGTCGATGTCCGTGACCAGCAGTCCGGGGTGCGCTTTGCGCGCGGGGCGGAAGCCGGTCTCGACACCCAGGTGGAGCCGGACCCCGCCCGCCCGGAACCAGCAGCCGCCGCGCGCGGCCAGGGCCGGCGGCTCGGGCACCTCGGTCATGCCGAGCACCCCGCCGTAGAAGGCGCGCAGCGCGTCCTGCGTGCCGGGCGGCGCCGCGAGCTGGACGTGGTCGATCGCGAGCAGCACGGCTCAGGCCCCCTTGACCGCCACCGCGAACAGGCGGCGGAAGGGGAGGACCGTGCCGTAGGGGGTTGTCGGGTACGCCTTGCGGAGCAGGTCGCGGTATTCGGTGACGAAGGCGTCCCTGGCCTCGGGGTCGTCCGCGAGGGCGGTCAGGGCGGGGCGGAGGCCGGTGCCCTTGACCCAGTCGAGGACGGGATCCTCGCCGGTCAGGACGTGCTGGTACGTGGTCTGCCAGACGTCGGTGGCCAGGCCGAGGCGGGCCAGGCGGTCCAGGTAGGCGCCGGGGGTGTGGACGGAGTCGGGGGCGCGCAGGATGTCGGCCAGCCGGGAGGCCCAGCGGGGCGTGGCGGCCAGTTCGCGCATCAGGGCGTGCAGCGGGGCGTCGGTGTTGTCCGGCACCTGGAGGGCGAAGGCGCCGCCCGGCTTCAGCGCGGCGGTCCAGTCCGCGAACCGGTCGAGATGGCCCGGCACCCACTGGAGGGTGGCGTTGGTGAGGATCAGGTCGTGCGGTTCCCCGGGCGTCCAGGTGCGGGCGTCGGCGAAGGCGAAGTCCAGTCGGTCCCCTTCATACCCGGCGCGGGCGCGCTCCAGCATCTCGGGCGAGTTGTCGTAGCCGGTGATCCGCGCGGCGGGCCAGCGTTCGGCGAGCAGGGCGGTGGCGTTGCCCGGGCCGCAGCCGAGGTCGGCGATCCGGGGCCGCTCGGCGGGCAGGGCGGGGACGCGGGCCAGCAGGTCCGTGAACGGGCGCAGCCGGTGGCCGGAGTGACGGAGGTACTGGGCGGGGTCCCAGGCGGGTGTCGTCATGGCAGCCACCCTCCCGACGAATTCTCTTGATGTCAAGATACTCAGCTTCAAGAGACTTCACGTCGACACAACCACTACACTGATCTCCATGGAGGACGAGGTCGATCGGCTGGTCGCAGCATGGCGCCGGGAGCGCCCGGACCTCGACGTGGAACCACTGGAAGTGCTGAGCCGGGTGAGCAGGCTGGCCCGGCACCTGGACCGCGCGCGCCGGCTCGCCTTCGCCGAGCACCAGTTGGAGCCCTGGGAGTTCGACGTGCTGACCGCGCTGCGCCGCGCCGGCACCCCGTACCAGCTCTCCCCCGGCCAACTGCTCACCCAGACCCTCGTCACCTCGGGCACGATGACCAACCGGATCGACCGGCTCGCCAAGAAGGGCCTGGTGGAGCGGCTGCCCGACCCGAGTGACCGGCGCGGCGTGCTGGTGCGGCTGACGGTCACCGGCCGGGACCGCGCCGACGAGGCACTGGCGGGCCTGCTGGCCCAGGAGCGGGCCATCCTCGGCGAGCTGTCCCGCACCCAGCGCGGCGAACTCGCCGGGCTGCTACGCCAGTTGACCGCCCCGTTCGACAACGTCCCCGGCTAGGTCGACCGGGCCCACCCCGGCCCGGCGGGCCAGCGCCACGGCGGCCAGCGTGGAGTGCACGCCGAGCTTGCCGAGGACGTTCTGCATATGGGTGCGCACGGTGTGCGGGGAGAGGAACAGCCGCTCCGCGACCGCCTTGCGCCCGAGCCCGGCGACCATGCAGCGCAGCACCTCCCGCTCGCGCGGGGTCAGCGACTGCACCAGCCGCTCGCTCTCGCTGCGGTGCTTGCGCGCCGCCGTCAGCTCCTTGAGCACGCCGGTGAGCAGCGCGGCCGGCAGATGCGTCTCGTCCCGCAGCACCCCCCGGATCACGGTGAGCAGCCGGGACAGCGAGCAGTCCTTGGCGACCCAGCCCGAGGCGCCGGCCTGGAGCGCGAGGGCGGCCCGGTGGGCGTCGTCCTTCTCCGCGAGGACCACCGTGCGCACCCCGGACTGCGCCGAACGCACCCCGGCGACCAGCGAGATCCCGTCGACCAGCCCCTCCGCGTCACCCGCCTGCACCGGTACGGCCGCCCGGCCGCCGGGCAGCACCCGGCCGAGGTCGGCGTCGACCAGCAGAACGTCGTAGCGGCGGCCCTCGGTGGCGGCGCGCTCGATGCAGCGCAGCGCGGCCGGGCCGCTGCCCGCGGCGGACACGTCCACATCGGGCTCGGCGGCGAGCGCCGCCGCCAGGGACTCGGCGAAGATGCGATGGTCGTCCACGACCAGCACTCGGATGCGAACCACGAAACCCCCTTCCCCACGCTCCGCACGGAGCAGGGGTCACCCCAGGTCCGGAGAACGACGACGGCTCACGGGCACGGCACCCGCGGCAGCGAGGCGAACCGCGCGGCCGCCGCCGTCGCGGAAACTGCTACCCCCGCCGCGGGCGCCGTACCCGCCTGTCTCGCCCCCTGATCGGGCACCGGCCCCCACCGGTACCGCTCCTCAGCGTACGGGCGCCGTCCGCCGGGAGGCAGCCGATTGCCGGAACTGACCGGGCACCGCGTTTATGGTGTGCCGCATGTTTCGGATCGAGACGGAAGTGGACAAGGACCGACGAGATCTGCTGCGTGCCAGGCTGCGGGAGACCGACATGGCGGCCTCCCCGGTGCTGGCCGCGATGCGGGGCACGCCCCGCGAGCGGGACGTGCCGCTGCACGTGTGGGCGCTGGACACGGCGGGCGGCCTGACCGGTGGGCTGGTCGGCCACACCTGGGCCGGCTGGCTGCACGTCACCTATCTGTGGGTCGACGACCGCCACCGGGGCGCCGGGATCGGGACCCGGCTGCTGAAGGAGGCGGAGCGGGTGGCGCACGCCGACCGGGGCTGCGCGCGGGCCCGCGTGGAGACCTGGGACTTCCAGGCCCCGCGCTTCTACCGGGCCCAGGGGTACGACGTGGTGTCCGTGATCCCCGACTATCCGCCGGGGATCACGGAGTTCACCCTGACCAAGCGGCTCCGCTGACGCGGGTTCAGCGAAGGCGCCGGGCGCCCGGCGAGGGCACCGCCTCGAAGACGCGCGGGGCGGTGTACCCGGCCGCCGCGAACGCCTCCTCGACCGCCTTGGTGAGGGTGTCCACCGCGGACGCCTCGGCCAGCGCGATCGCGGAGCCGCCGAACCCGCCGCCGGTCATCCGGGCACCGAGCGCGCCCGCGGCCAGCGCGGTGTCGACCACGAGGTCCAGCTCCGGGCAGGAGATGCGGAAGTCGTCGCGCAGCGAGGCGTGGCCCGCGGTAAGGACCGGGCCGATGGCACGGACGTCGCCCGAGGTCAGCAACTCCACCACCCGCTCGACGCGACGGTTCTCGGTGACGATGTGCCGCACCAGCCGGCGCACCTCACTCTCATCCCCAAGCTCCTCCAGCGCCGCGTCCAGCCCGTCGTACGCCACGTCGCGCAGCGCATCGACGCCGAGCAGGGCGGCGCCCTTCTCGCAGCCGGCCCGGCGCTTGCCGTACTCGCCGCCGCTGTGGGCGTGCTTGACCTGGGTGTCGACCACCAGCAGCCGCAGCCCCTCTGCCGCCAGGTCGAAGGGGATCTGCCGCTGGGACAGGTCGCGGGTGTCGAGGAAGAGGGCGTGGCCCTCCTCGCAGCAGGCCGACGCGGTCTGGTCCATGATGCCGGTGGGGGCGCCGACGTAGACGTTCTCCGCGCGCTGGCACAGCCGGGCCAGCTTCCAGCGCGGCAGGTCCAGGCCGAACAGGTCGTCCAGCGCGAGCGCGACGACGACCTCCAGCGCGGCCGAGGACGACAGGCCCGCGCCGGTCGGCACGGTGGAGGCGAGATGGATGTCGGCGCCGGTCACCGGGTGCCCGGCCTCGCGCAGCGCCCAGACCACACCGGCCGGGTACGCCGTCCAGTCCTGGTCGGTGCCGGGTGCGAGGCCGTCCAGGGCGAGTTCGACGACACCGCCCCCGACGTCCGCCGAGTGCAGCCGCAGCCGGCCGTCGGTGCGGCGGGAGACGGCGGCGGTGACCTGGTGCGGCAGTGCGAACGGCATGACGAAGCCGTCGTTGTAGTCGGTGTGTTCGCCGATCAGGTTGACCCGGCCGGGCGCCGCCCACACCCCTTCCGGCTCCGCTCCGTACAGCTCGGTGAAGCGTTCCCGGACCTGCTGTGCCCCCACTAGTGCTCCCTCTGCGTGTCGCGCGCGAACTCCCAGGCGTCCGCGATGATCCCGGCGAGGTCCGCGCGGGACGGGTTCCACCCCAGTGTGGCGCGTGCGGTGTCCGCGGACGCCACCAGGACCGCCGGATCGCCGGCCCGGCGGGGGGCGGTGACCTCGGGGATGGGGTGGCCGGTGACCTCGCGGGCGGTCTCGACGACCTCGCGGACGGAGAAGCCGTTGCCGTTGCCGAGGTTGCAGATCAGGTGCTCGGCGGGGCGGGCGGCGGTCAGGGCGAGCAGGTGGGCGTCGGCCAGGTCGGCGACGTGGATGTAGTCGCGTACGCAGGTGCCGTCGGGGGTCGGATAGTCGTCGCCGTAGACGGAGATGGCGTCGCGGCGGCCCTGGGCGACCTGGAGGACGAGCGGGATCAGGTGGGACTCGGGGTCGTGGCGCTCGCCGTAGGAGCCGTAGGCGCCGGCCACGTTGAAGTAGCGCAGGGAGACGGCGGCCAGGCCGTGGGCGTGCGCCTCGCTGGTGATCATGTGGTCGACGGCCAGCTTGGAGGCGCCGTAGGGGTTGGTGGGGCGGGTGGGGGCGGACTCCGGGATCGGGACCTCCGCCGGCTCGCCGTAGGTCGCGGCGGTGGAGGAGAAGACGAGCCGGCCGACCCCCGCCTCGCGCATCGCGGCGAGCAGGGCCATGGTCCCGCCGACGTTGTTCTCCCAGTACTTCTCGGGCTTCACCACCGACTCGCCGACCTGCGAGAAGGCCGCGAAGTGCAGCACCGCGTCGAAGGAGGGGTCGAGCCACTTCTCGGCGTCGCGGATGTCGCCCTCGACGAAGGCGGCCCCGGCGGGGACGCCCTCGCGGAAGCCGGTGGAGAGGTTGTCGAGGACGGTGACCTCGTGCCCCGCCTCCAGCAGATGCTGGGCGACGACACTGCCGACATAGCCCGCGCCACCCGTCACCAGGTACTTCATGAACTCGCTACCTCTCGCAGTCGCTCGGCCGCGCGCTCCGGCGGCACGTCGTTGATGAAGACGTTCATGCCGGATTCGGAACCGGCGAGGAACTTCAGCTTGCCGGAAGTGCGGCGGATGGTGAAAAGCTCCAGGTGGAGTGCGAAGTCGTCGCGTGTCACCCCGTCGAAGCCGGTGAGTTCACCGAACGGCGCCTGGTGCCAGGCCGCGATGTACGGCGTCGGCGGTTCGTCCACGGTGCTCCCCTCCCCCTCCTGCCGCCCGAAGATCCGGTCGAAGCGCCTCAAGAGTTCCAGATAGACCTGGGGGAACTCTGTGCGCGCGGCCTCGTCGAGAGCGAGCAGATCGGGCACCCGGCGCTTGGGGTACAGGTGGACCTCGTAGGGCCAGTGCGCGGCGAACGGGACGAAGGCCGCCCAGTGTTCACCCTCAAGGACGACCCGGTCCCCCGCGAGTTCCCGTTCCAGGACGGTGTCGAAGAGGTTCTCCCCGCCGGTCCGCGCCTTGTGCTCGGCGAGCGAGCGGAGCATGAGCGCGGTGCGGGGGGTGACGAACGGGTAGGCGTAGATCTGGCCGTGGGGATGACCCAGCGTCACCCCGATCTCGGCGCCCCGGTTCTCGAAACAGAAGACCTGCTTCACGGAGGGCAGATGCGACAGCTCGGCGGTGCGGTCGGTCCACGCCTCCAGCACCAGCCGGGCCTGCTCGTCGGTGAGGGAGGCGAAGGACGCGTCGTGGTCGGAGGTGAAGCAGACGACCTCGCAGCGGCCGGAGTCGCCGGCGAGGGAGGGGAAGCGGTTCTCGAAGACGACCACGTCGTAGCCCGAGTCCGGGATCTCGCTGAGCCGGCCGTCCCGGCTGGGGCAGAGCGGGCACTCGTCGGCCGGGGGGTGGTAGGTGCGGCCCTGTCGGTGGGAGGCGACCGCGACCGAGTCGCCGAGCAGCGGGTCCCGGCGGATCTCGGAGGCGGTAACCGTGGGGTCCAGCGGGCGCCGGTCGACGGCGTCGCGGACCGTGTCGTCCGCCAGGTCGTAGTAGACCAGCTCACGCCCGTCGGCCAGCCGGGTCGAGGTCTTCTTCACGCCGGACTCCTCGCTCTCACTCAACACAATCAAACATAACAAACCACAACTCGACAACAGGCCGTACGATCACAATCGAACAAAGAACACCAACAGAACTGTTCAAATAATGAACGCCGCGGCGTAGGTTCCGCTCTGGATCAGTTCGCGCAACGAAGCGAGTTCTCATGCAGACCCCCCCGACCGGACCCGCGCCCCTGGCGGCGGGCCCCAGCTATCTGGCGGCGGAGCTACGGCTCCCCACCAACTGGCTCGACTACACGATCCTGGCCATCTACTTCGTCGTGGTTCTCGGCATCGGCTTCGCGGCCCGCCGCTCGGTGAAGACCAGCCTGGACTTCTTCCTCTCCGGACGCTCGCTGCCCGCCTGGATCACCGGCCTCGCCTTCATCTCGGCGAACCTGGCGGCCACCGAGATCCTGGGCATGGCGGCCAACAGCGCCCAGTACGGCGCCTACACCGTGCACTGGTACTGGATCGGCGCCATCCCGGCCATGGTCTTCCTGGGCCTGGTGATGATGCCCTTCTACTACGGCAGCAAGGTCCGCTCGGTCCCCGAGTTCCTGCTGCTGCGCTTCGACAAGGCAGCCCACCTGCTCAGTTCGATCCTGTTCGCCTTCGCCGCCATCCTCATCGCGGGCGTGAACCTGTACGCGCTGGCAATCGTGGTGGAGGCCCTGCTCGGCTGGCCGCAGTGGGTGGCCATCGTGGTGGCGGGTGCCTTCGTGCTCGGCTACATCACGCTGGGCGGCCTGTCCTCGGCGATCTACAACGAGGTGCTCCAGTTCTTCGTGATCCTGGCCGCCCTCATCCCGATCACCATCCTCGGCCTGAAGAAGGCCGGCGGCTGGGACGGCCTGACCCACAAGCTGGACGCGGCCCACGGCGCCAACTTCACCACCGCGTGGGGCGGCACCGGAATCGGCAGCGCCAACCCGCTGGGCGCCAACTGGCTGACCATCGTGCTGGGTCTCGGCTTCGTGCTGTCCTTCGGCTACTGGACGACCAACTTCGCCGAGGTGCAGCGCGCGCTGTCCGCGAAGAACCTCTCCGCCTCCAAGCGCACCCCGCTGATCGCGGCCTACCCGAAGATCTTCATCGTCTTCCTGGTGATGATCCCCGGCCTGGTCGCCGCCGCCCTGGTGCCGAAGATCGGCCAGCCCGGCTCCGGGCTCCAGTACAACGACGCGATCCCCTACCTGATGCAGGAGCTGCTGCCCAACGGCGTGCTCGGCATCGCGGTCACCGGTCTGCTCGCCGCGTTCATGGCGGGCATGGCGGCCAACGTGTCGTCCTTCAACACGGTGTTCACCACCGACATCTGGGCCCGCTACGTGAAGCCGGACCAGGAGGACGCCTACTACGTCCGCTTCGGCCGCTGGATCACCGTGATCGGTGTCGCCGCCTCGGTCGGCACGGCGTTCCTGGCGTCGTCGTTCTCGAACATCATGAGCTACCTCCAGACGCTGTTCTCCTTCTTCAACGTCCCGATGTTCGTGGTCTTCATCGTCGGCATGTTCTGGAAGCGCGCCTCGGCCAAGTCCGGCTTCTGGGGTCTGCTCGCCGGCACCGCGACCGCGATGGTCAACTACTTCGTGTTCTACAAGGAGGGCATCATCTCGATCCCCTCCGACCAGGGCGCCAACTTCGTCTCCGCCATCGCCGGCTTCGTGGCGGGCGCGGTCGTGATGGTCGCGGTGTCGCTGTTCACCAAGCCCAAGCCGGCCGAGGAACTCCAGGGCCTGGTCTACGGCACCAGCTCGCCGGGCATGTCCGAGGCGCCCGCCGAGGGCGACGACGCCTGGTACCGCAAGCCCGCCCTGCTCGGCTGGGGCGCGGTCGTCCTGGCCGCCGCCTGCTACATCCCGTTCTCGTTCTGATCGCGGGAGGATGAGGAAACCATGACCGAAGAATCCCCCCGCCCCGAGCACGGCGCGACCGAGCACGACGTCCAGCGCGAGGTCACCGAGCTGGAGGGCAAGTCCGCCACCGCCGCCCGCATCTTCGACCTGCGACGCATCATCGGCGGCCTGTTCGTGGTGTACGGCGTCATCGTCACCATCACCGGCCTCACCGACTCCCAGGCCGCGATCGACAAGGCCGAGGGCGTCAACATCAACCTGTGGACCGGCATCGGCATGCTGCTCCTCGGTGTGTTCTTCCTGGCCTGGCTGAAGCTCCGGCCGACCCCGCCGCCGCTGCCCGCGGAGGGCGCGGGTGACGACGAGCCCGTGCACTAACCGCGCGGGACCGAGCCGGAGCTGTGGACTACAGCTCCGGCTCCGTCGTGTGCGGGGCGGCACCGGCGCGGTCCAGCAGGCCGGTGCGGGCCGCGAGGGCGGCCGCCTCCAGCCGGGACCCGACGCCGAGCTTCATCAGCACCCGCTGCACATGGGTGCGGGCGGTGCTGGGCGCTATCCCCATACCGGCCGCGATCAGCCGGGTGTCCTCGCCGTCGGCGACCCGGACCAGCACCTCCACCTCGCGCGGGGTGAGCAGCCTGAGCAGCCGCTGGCCCTCGTCGTCGGGCTGGACGGCCGGGTTCAGCAGTTCCGCGAAGGCGCCCTGGAGCAGTTGCGGGGCGACGGCGGCCTCACCGGACCTGGCCTTCATGATGGCCCGCTCGACGCCCTCGATGCGCTCGTCGTGCCGTACGTACCCGGCGGCGCCCGCCGCGAAGGCGGCCGCGATGCCGCGCGGGGAGGGCACCGGGCCCAGGACGACCACGGCCACCTGCGGGCGCTCCCGCTTGATGCGGGCCACCGGGTCGAAGGCGCCCGGCTCGGCGGGTGCCGCCGTGCCCAGCAGGCACACCTCGGGCGCCCGCGATATCACCAGCTCGGCCGCGCCCGCGGCCGGCGCGGCCGCCGCGAGCACCCGGTGCCCGCGCAGCTTCAGCGCCGACGCCAACGCCTCCGCCAGCAGGCGGTGGTCGTCGACGACCATGAGCCGCACACCCATAGAGCAACCCCCCAGTCCTCATGTCCCGGAAGTTACACGCTCGGGGCGCCTGCCGTGCGGGCTTCGCTCAGTCGCGGGTGGCGAAGGCCACCACGCAGTTCTTGTCCTTGTCGAAGCTCCCGAGCGGCTTGGCCGCGTTCGGCGCCGCCATGAAGAGCTTGCCCTGCGCGTACCGGTACTCCGCGAGGCCGGGCAGCAGACCGGTCTGGACGCGGGGCTCGGCCATGTCGGGGGGCAGCTCCATCAGCGTCGTGGACCGGAAGGTCCCGCCGTCGATGCTGACGACCTGGCCGCCCTTGTCGTACGGCGGCTTCTTGTACGCGATCAGGTTGCCGCCGTCCATGCGGAGCGGGAACAGTTCGTAGTCCTCGCCGGCCGCGGCGCGCTGGCCGGTCTGCTTGCCGGTGGCGAGGTCGAAGGCCACGATCTCGTTGGTGCGGCTGCTCTTCCCGCTGCCCTTGTGCTCCTTGGTCGCCAGGAACAGCTTGCCCTGGCCCGCGATGACGCCCTTGCACGCCTCGACGACGGTGATGGTGTCGCACTCGCCGTCGTAGGTGTCGCCGGGCACCGGGATACGGGCCAGCAGCCTGCCGGTGCGGTTGTCGAGGGAGAAGTAGTCCGAGACGCCGCTGCCGCCGCTCGCGCTGTGCCCGGCGTCGGCGCCGACCACCAGCGGGTCGGTGGAGATGATGCCCGCGTACTCGATGCCGGCACCCATCTTGTACTCGGAGATCACCTTGCCCGAGGTGGGGTCGATGTTCTGGATGCTCAGGGTGCGGTTGCCGTAGGTGCCGCACTTGCGCACCGCGACCAGCCTGGTGCCGCCGCCGTATCCCGAGTCCTTGCAGTCGTCGCCGGGCTTGGGCTGCCAGAGCACCTTGCCGGTGCCGATGTCCCAGGCGGCGCCGCCGCCGAGGCCGCCGACCGCGACGGTCTTCCCGGCGACGGTGACGTTGGAGAACTGGGTGGCGAAGTCACCCGTGCCGACGGACCTGGTCCACAGCTTGGTGCCGGCACGGACGTCGATCCCCGCGACCTGGGTGCAGCCGGCGCGGTCGGTCTTGGTCGGCATCGAGGGCTGGTAGAGGATGCCCGTGCGGCCGTCGGCGGTGAGGTGCTCGGTGGCCGCGCAGACCGGGCCGGGGAGCTTGAGCGTCCACTTCTTGGTGCCGTCGTCCGGGTCGTAGCCGGTGATCTCGGCGATGCCCGTCTTGGCGTAGACCCGCCCGCTCAGCCAGGAGCCCGGCGTGGTGACGACGTTCTCCTCGGTCTTGGGCTCCGGGACCTTGAAGGCGACGTCGGCGGCCGGGTTGTCCGGCACCTTCTCCTTGCCGCCGGTCGCGGTGGCGGTGCCGTTCCTGCCGCCGCCGGAGTGCGCGGTGCCGCCCGCGTCGGAGGAACGGGCGTACCAGACGCCGGAGCCGATGATCAGCCCGATGGCGACGACGGCCGCGAGGACGATCAGGGTGATGGCGCGGTTCTCCCTGGCCCGGGTGCCGTCGTCCGCGACGACCGTGGGCGGCTGGGCGGGGTAGCCGTAGCCCGGCTGCTGGGGCTGGGCGGGGTAGCCGTAACCGGGCTGCGGCTGCGGCGGGGGTGCCTGCGGGTAGCCGTACACGGGCTGGGCGCCGGCGGGCGGGACGGGTGGCGCCGGCGGGGTGGGCGGCTGGTCCTGGGGCGGGCCGGAGGGCGGCTGGTCGGTCATCGCGGGGTACCTCGAAGCGGCTGGTGGGGACGGAAGGACGCGGGGAGGACGGCTACTTGCCGTAGGCCATCATCAGCTTCTCCTCGGAGTCGTCCTGGCCTCCGAGCCGGTTGGTGGCGATGAAGAAACGGCCGCCGGACCAGACCGTGCCGGCGTCGTAGAAACCGCTCTCGATCTTCGCCGCGCCGTCGGGGTTGCGCAGCAGCGTGGCCGGCCGGTGCGCGCCGGAGCCGGTCGGGATGGAGAGCACCCGGCCGCCCTGGGAGTAGGCGGCGTCGGCGTAGGCGATGAGGCTGCCGCCCTGGATGCCGATCGGGACCGTCGGGCGGTCGACCGGGGACTTCACCCGCCACTTCTCCTTGCCGTCGGCCAGACCGATGGCGACGATCTCGTTCGCGCTGTTGGTGGCCTCGGTGGGCAGGTAGAGGGTGGTGGCGTCCGCGGCGACGTCCCGGCAGCTCTGCAGGCCGCGCCTGAACGAGAGGAAGCCGCAGCCGAGGGCGAACTTCTCGTCCACCTTGACCTCGGCGCGGAAGCGGCCGCCGCTGTCGAGGGCGGAGATGTTCCACGCCTTCTTGTCGCGGTTGGTCAGGTAGACCACGAGCGGGTTCACCGACAGGACGCGCTCGGCCCGCCAGCCCTTGGAGACCGCCCGGGTCCACTTCGTACGGCCGGTGGCGGAGTCCAGTTCGCGGATCTCGTCGCGCTCCTTGGCACCGCCGGCGCCGCAGGAGGCGACCTGGACCAGGCGCCGGCTGTCACCGGCGAACGCGGCCGGGTAGCAGTCCGTGCCGTACTTCTTGAGGTCGTACAGCTTCTTGCCGGTGGCCACGTCGTACGCGGTGCCCGACTGGTCGCGGCCGACGATCAGGCTCTGGCCGGCGAGGGTCAGCTCGATGTCACGGATGCTGTCGAACAGACCGGTGCCCTTGGCGACTTCGGCGTGCCAGCCCTTCTTGCCGGTGTCGAGGTCGATCTGCTGGAGCTGGTTGCAGGTGGCGCGGTCGCTGACGCCGTTCATGTAGGCGACGACTATCTTGCCGTCGGCGTCGGCGCGCTTGGTGACCGCGCACACCTCGTGCGGCAGCGTGACCGGGTCCCAGGCGGGCGTGCCGTCGGCGACGCGGAAGCCGACGACCTCCTTGTACGCGGCCTTCACCGCGGTCTTCTCCGTGACCCACAGACCGGGCGCGTCCGCGCCGTCGGCGGGGGCGTCGGGGGCGGACCTGTACCAGAGGACCTTCGCCTCGCCGGGCTTGCGGCCCGCGTTGAGGTCCTCGACGTCCGTGCGTCCGTCGCCCTTGCCGTCGCCCTCGTCGACGGAGGGAGACGCGGTGGCCGAGTTCTTGGTGTCGCCGGTCGGGTGGGCGACGGGCTTGCCGTCGTCCCCGCCGCCGCTAGTGACGGCGTAGACGGTGCCGCCGACGAGCAGCAGGGCGGCGGCCACGGACCCGGCGACGAGCGCGGTTCGCTTCCGGCCCGGCGGCTTGCCGGGGGCGCCGGGGTACGGGGGCTGCGGGTAGGTCCCGTAGGGGGCGCCGGGCGGCGGTCCGTAGGGACCGGGGGCCTGGCCGTAGGGGCCCGGCTGGGCGTACGGGCCGGGGGGCTGCTGCGGGTAGCCGTAACCGGGCTGCGGCTGCTGCGGGGCGCCGAAACCGCCTTGTGGCGGCGGCTGTTGGGGAGCACCGAAGCCCCCCGGCGCCGGCCGGCCCTGCGGCGGCTGATCCTGCGGTGGCTGGTTCTGCGGTGGGCCGAATCCGCCCTGCGGCGGCTGACCGGGCGGCTGGCTCATCAGCGCTGCTCCCCCTCGTTCACTGATTTTTAGCCCTCGTACGGCCTTTCTATCACCGACCACCGACGGCACAGGGGCCCGTGCGGACCCCTGTGCCCAAGGACGAACCACCCCGTGATGCGCCCGTTACGCGCCCGGCGGTATGGCCGGATTCCGCCCCCTGCCCTACGCGTCCTCGGCCAGCTCCAGCCAGCGCAGCTCCAGTTCCTCGCGCTCGCCGGAGAGTCCGCGCAGTTCGGCGTCGAGTTCGGCGACCTTGGCGAAGTCGGTGGCGTTGTCCGCGATACGGGCGTGCAGCTTGGACTCCTTGTCGGAGATCTTGTCCAACTGGCGCTCGATCTTCTGGAGTTCCTTCTTCGCGGCCCGCTGGTCGGCGGCGCTCTTCTCCGCCACCGCCGGGGCGGGCGCGGCGGCGGCCGTCCGCTGGGCGACGGCCTCCTCCATGCGCAGGCGGCGCTCCAGGTACTCGTCGATGCCGCGCGGCAGCATGCGCAGCGCGCCGTCGCCGAGGAGGGCGAACACCTTGTCGGTGGTGCGCTCGACGAAGAACCGGTCGTGGGAGATGACGATCATCGAGCCGGGCCAGCCGTCGAGGACGTCCTCCAACTGGGTCAGGGTCTCGATGTCGAGGTCGTTGGTGGGCTCGTCGAGGAAGAGGACGTTGGGCTCGTCCATGAGCAGGCGCAGCAACTGGAGCCTGCGGCGCTCACCGCCGGAGAGGTCGCCGACGGGCGTCCACTGCTTCTCCTTGGTGAAGCCGAACGTCTCGCAGAGCTGGCCCGCCGTCATCTCGCGGCCCTTGCCGAGGTCGACGCGCTCGCGGACCTGCTGAACGGCCTCCAGCACCCGCGTGGCCGGGTCGAGTTCGGCGACCTCCTGGGAGAGGTAGGCGAGCTTGACGGTCTTGCCGACGGCGACACGGCCGCCCGCGGGCTGCGTCTCGCCCTCGGTGCGCGCCGCCTCCGCCATGGCCCGCAGCAGGGAGGTCTTGCCCGCGCCGTTGACGCCGACCAGGCCGACGCGGTCGCCGGGGCCGAGCTGCCAGGTGACGTGCTTCAGCAGTTCCTTGGGGCCTGCGGTGACGCTGACGTTCTCCAGGTCGAAGACCGTCTTGCCGAGCCGGGAGGAGGCGAACTTCATCAGCTCGCTGCTGTCGCGGGGCGGCGGCACGTCCTTGATCAGCTCGTTGGCGGCCTCGACGCGGAAGCGGGGCTTGGAGGTGCGGGCGGGGGCGCCCCGGCGCAGCCAGGCCAGCTCCTTGCGGACGAGGTTCTGCCGCTTGGTCTCCTCGGTGGCGGCGATGCGCTCGCGCTCGGCACGGGCGAAGACGTAGTCGGAGTAGCCGCCCTCGTACTCGTAGACGTCGCCGCGCTGCACGTCCCACATGCGGGTGCAGACCTGGTCCAGGAACCAGCGGTCGTGGGTGACGCAGACCAGCGCGGACCGGCGCTCGCGCAGGTGCCGGGCGAGCCAGGCGATGCCCTCGACGTCGAGGTGGTTGGTGGGCTCGTCCAGGACGAGGAGATCGTGCTCCTCGATGAGGAGCTTGGCGAGCGCGATCCGGCGCCGCTCACCACCGGAGAGCGGGCCGATGACGGTGTCGAGCCCCTTGGGGAAGCCGGCCAGGTCGAGCCCGCCGAACAGGCCGGTCAGCACGTCCCTGACCTTGGAGTTGCCCGCCCACTCGTGGTCGGCCAGGTCACCGATGACCTCGTGCCGGACGGTGGCCTCGGGGTCGAGCGAGTCGTGCTGCGTCAGCACCCCGATCCGCAGCCCCCCGGAGTGCGTGACCCGCCCGCTGTCGGCCTCCTCCACCTTGGCGAGCATCCGGATGAGGGTGGTCTTGCCGTCGCCGTTGCGCCCGACGACCCCGATCCGGTCCCCCTCCGACACACCGAGCGAGACACCGTCCAGCAGGGCACGAGTGCCGTAGACCTTGCTGACGTTCTCGACATTGACCAGGTTGACGGCCATTTCACTCCTGCGCAGGGGGATGGATCAGCCTTCAAGCGTAGGCCCTGCGGGGTGGGAGCGGAGCGCGAGGTGTCGGTCACCCTTTGTGATGACGGGGTCGGGACACGGCCGCTACCGTGGAGGGCAGGCAGCAGGATCTCCGTTCATGGGAGGCATGATGACCGCCGAGTCCGCCGAGCACCAGGTCGAGTGGCCGGTGCCGCCGCAGGACGGCTACACCGTGGATGACCTGTTCACGCTGCCCAATCTCCCGCCGCACACCGAGTTGATCGACGGGAGCCTGGTTTTCGTGAGTCCGCAGCGGCGTTTCCACTACCTTGCGATCAACCTGCTGTTCGACGGACTGCGCGCCGCGCTCCCTCCGGAGTTCAGCGCCGAACGGGAGATGACCGTCATCCTTGACGACCGCAACGGGCCCGAACCCGACGTCTGCGTGGTCCGCGCCGACGCGGTCACCGGGCTGGACCAGACCAGGTTCCGGGCCGAGGACGTGCTGCTCGTTGTGGAGGTCGTCTCACCCGAGTCCGGGTCCCGCGACCGCACGACGAAGCCGCAGAAGTACGCCGCCGCGGGAATCCGGAACTTCTGGCGTGTCGAACAGGACGGACCCACCGGCGGTCCACTCGTCCATGTCTATGAGATCGACCCGCTCACCAGCCGATACGTACACATGGGCCTGCACAGGGACCAGCTCAAGGTCGACAAGCCCTACCCGATCGGCGTCGACCTGACCGGCATCGACCGGCGCTGACCGGCTCAGACCACCGTCGCCCCCGGCGCAGGCCCCGCTGCCGTGCGGGTGGTGCGACAGGTGCCGGAGTCGCGAAGGGCCTGCGTCACCTGTGCCGCGGCGTCCGCGTCGCGGCACAGGAAGGCAGTCGTGGGACCCGAACCGGAGACCAGCACCGCCTGCGCACCCGCGCCGCTCCCCGTCTCCAGGGTGGCCGCCAGCTCCGGGTAGAGGGAGAGCGCGGCCGGCTGGAGGTCGTTGGAGAGGGCTGCCGCCAGGGCCTCGACGTCGCCCTTCGCCAGGGCCGTCAGCAGGGACGGGTCGGCCTCAGGGGCCGGGATGTCGTGGCCCTCCGTCAGGCGGTCGAACTCGCGGAACACCGCCGGG
The DNA here is from genome assembly GCF_022846655.1 of Streptomyces seoulensis. Taxonomy (NCBI): domain Bacteria; kingdom Bacillati; phylum Actinomycetota; class Actinomycetes; order Kitasatosporales; family Streptomycetaceae; genus Streptomyces; species Streptomyces seoulensis. The sequence continues at coordinate 609,739 of NZ_AP025667.1, read as the reverse complement.
GTCGACAGGCCCCGCTCCGCCATCGCGAACACCCAGTGGAACGTGCCGCCGACCTCCAGCGGAGCCAGCTTCTCGCCGCGCCCGGTACCCAGCGCCGCCCCGCCGACCAGGCTGAAGGGGACGTCGCTGCCCAGCTCGGCGCAGATGTCGAGGAGTTCGGCGCGCGAGGCACCCGTACCCCACAGGGCGTCGCAGGCCAGCAGGGCGCCCGCGCAGTCGGCGCTGCCGCCGGCCATGCCGCCCGCGACCGGGATGTCCTTGGCGATGTGGATGTGGACCGAGGGCTCGATGCCCCGGCGCTCCGCCAGCACGAGCGCGGCGCGGGCGGCGAGGTTGGTGCGGTCCAGGGGGACCTTGTCGGCGTCCGGGCCGGAGCAGGTGACCCGGAGTCCGTCGGCCGGGGTGACGGTGACCTCGTCGTACAGGCCGACGGCGAGGAAGACGTTGGCCAGGTCGTGGAAGCCGTCGGGGCGGGCCGCGCCCACGCCGAGCTGGACGTTGACCTTGGCGGGGACCCTCACCGTGACGCTCACGCGGCGGCTCCCCCGTGTCCCTTGTGCTCGGCGATCCGCGCGAACTCCTCCACCGTCAGCGCCTCGCCGCGCGCCTGCGGGGAGACCCCGGCGGCGACCAGCGCGGCCTCGGCGGCGGCGGCCGAACCGGCCCAGCCGGCGAGCGCGGCGCGCAGCGTCTTGCGGCGCTGGGCGAAGGCGGCGTCGACCACGGCGAAGACCTCTGCCCGGGTGGCCGACGTCTTGACCGGCTCGGTCCGCCGGACCAGCGAGACCAGGCCGCTGTCCACGTTCGGCGCGGGCCAGAAGACGTTGCGGCCGATCGCCCCGGCCCGCTTGACCTCGGCGTACCAGTTGGCCTTGACCGAGGGCACGCCGTACACCTTGGAGCCGGGCGCGGCGGCGAGCCGGTCGGCGACCTCGGACTGGACCATCACCAGGGAGCGCTCGATGCTCGGGAAGGTCGCGAGCATGTGCAGCAGCACGGGGACGGCGACGTTGTAGGGCAGGTTGGCGACGAGCGCGGTCGGCGGCGGGCCGGGCAGTTCGTCGACGAGCATCGCGTCGGAGTGGACCAGCGCGAACCGGTCGGCGCGCGAGGGCATCCGGGCGGCGACGGTCGCGGGCAGCGCGGCGGCCAGGACGTCGTCGATCTCGACGGCGGTGACCCGGTCGGCGGCCTCCAGGAGGGCGAGGGTGAGGGAGCCGAGTCCCGGCCCGACCTCCACCACCACGTCGTCGGGGCGTACCTCGGCGGTGCGCACGATGCGGCGGACCGTGTTGGCGTCGATCACGAAGTTCTGGCCGCGCTGCTTGGTCGGCCGTACGCCGAGCACGGCCGCCAGTTCGCGGATGTCGGCGGGACCGAGGAGGGCGTCGGGGGTGGGGCTGCTCACGGGACAAGGGTACGGGGCGGCACGGGCGCCGCCGCCCGCCTCAGCCGCGCAGGCGCGCCCCGCAGTGCGGCCAGGGCGAGGTGCCGTGCCGCAGGTACAGCGTCTTGGCCCGGCGGGTCTGCTCCTCGGACGGCGCGTCCTGGGGGCGTCCGCTGCCGCCGAGGCCGTGCCAGGTGGCGGTGTCGAACTGGTAGAGCCCGCCGTAGGTGCCGGAGGGGTCGACGGCGTCGGGGCGGCCGCCGGACTCGCAGACGGCCAGCGCGTGCCAGTTCAGGCCGTCGGCGCCGGACGCGGTGGCCGGGCGCGGCTTGGTGCCGACGCGGACGACCTGCCGGCGTGGTTCGCGCACCACCTCGGAGCGCTCGCGGCGGGGGCGCTGCCGGACCCCGTTGACGGTGCGCAGCAGGTAGGTGGTGCGGCGCAGCCCGGGGCGCCCGGCCTGGTCGACGACCTCGGTGCCCTTGAGCAGGGTGGGGTCCTCGGTGCGGCGCACGGCGTACGGGATCTCCTCGTCGTGCGTCTCGTGGGTGCCGGTGATCCGCAGCACGGTGACGGTCTGGCCGTCGCGCGGGAAGGCGGTGCCGGGCACGGAGGTGGTGTCCTGGCCGTGCAGGGTGACCCCGGCCTCGCGCAGCACGTCGGCGACGGTGGCGGCGTTGGTGCGGACGGTGCGGGTGCGGCCGTCCGCCATGACCGTGACGGTGCGCTCGGTGCGGACGTCGAGGGCGAGTCCGGCGCGGCCGATGGGCAGGGAGCGGGAGGCGGACAGGTAGGCGCCCTCCGCGCGCACCCCGATCTGTCTGAGCGCGCCGTCGACGGTGTCGGCGGTGGTCCACACCTCGCGGCGTTCGCCGTCGATGGTGAGCCGGACCGGGCGGCCGTGGCGGACGGCGATCTCGTCGCCGTCGGTGAGCGGGGTGCCGGGGGCGGGCACGACGACGTCGTGCCGGCCGACGCGTACGCCCTCCTCGGCGAGGACTGCGGTGACGTCGTCGGCGAAGGTGTGCAGGGTGCGGGGGCGGCCGTCGACGGTCAGCTCGACCGCCTTGTCCTCGGCGACGAAGGCGGCGGTGCCCCCGGCGAGGAAGGCGACGACCAGTGCCTGCGGCAGCAGGCGGCGCACCGGGGACTCGGGCCGGGCGGCGGCCCGGCGTCCGCGCCCCGCCGGTCTCACGCCCTCCGGTGCCCTGCGGGGCGGGGGCACCGCCTCGTAGGCGGGGCGGTAGGTGTCGGCGGGCACGCCGTACGGCAGGGTCAGCGCGCTGTGCACCGACGGCACGGCCGGTTCGTCGCCGAGGGTGCCGTGGGGGCCGTACCGCTCGTAACTCTTGCTCACGCCGCCACGCTCCAGGGGCCTTCGCCGATCGGGCCCCCAGAACCTAGCGGAGCGGGCGTCACTCTCCAAAGCGGCACGACCACGCGCGGTGACGGCTCGAACAGGCGCCCCCGGTACGCCTCAGTAGCCGAAGGCGCGCGCGGTGTTGGCGCCGAGGGCGGCGGCGAGGGTGTCCTCGTCGGTGCCCCGTACGGCGGCCATGGCGCGCACGGTGACCGGGATCAGGTACGGGGCGTTGGGGCGGCCGCGGTAGGGCGCCGGGGTGAGGAAGGGCGCGTCGGTCTCCACCAGGATCAGCTCCGCCGGGGCCACCACGAGGGCGTCCCGGAGGTCCTGGGCGTTCTTGAAGGTGACGTTGCCCGCGAAGGACATGTAGTAGCCCTCGCGGGCGCAGACCTCGGCCATGTCGGCGTCGCCGGAGTAGCAGTGGAAGACGGTGCGCTCGGGGGCGCCCTCCTCCTTCAGCACGCGCAGGACGTCGGCGTGGGCGTCGCGGTCGTGGATGACCAGGGTCTTGCCGTGCCGCTTGGCGATCTCGATGTGGGCGCGGAAGGACCGCTCCTGCGCCTCCTTGCCCTCGGGGCCGGTGCGGAAGAAGTCGAGGCCGGTCTCGCCGACGCCCTTGACCTGCGGGAGCGCGGCGAGCCGGTCGATCTCGGCGAGTGCCTCGTCGAGCGCGGCGTCCCCGCCCGGCACGCGGGCACCCTGGCGGGACCACCCGTCGGGATCGCCGTGCACGATGCGCGGGGCCTCGTTCGGGTGCAGGGCGACCGTCGCGTGGACGCTGTCGTACGCGGCGGCCGTCTCCGCGGCCCAGCGGGAGCCCGCGAGGTCGCAGCCGACCTGCACGACCGTGGTCACGCCGACCGACGCGGCCTTCGCCAGACCCTCCTCGACGGTGCCGGACTGCATGTCGAGGTGGGTGTGGGAGTCGGCCACCTCGACGCCCAGGGGCGCCGGGAGCGGGGGCGGCGCGTTCTTGTCGCTCTTGGGGGCGTTCGCAGGCATGCCCCGATCCTACGAAAGGCGCCGGCTAGCCCGCCTTGCGCTGGAAGGGGTGCAGCAGGTCGGAGAGGTGCCAGTGGTGGGCCTGGGCGGGGATCTCGGGCTCCGGGCGCGTGCCGCGCACGGACGACACCTGTCCGGCGCGCATGATCCGTACGACGTGCCCGTCGCAGTTCTGGCACACCGGCCGGCTCAGCGGGGACGGCACGACGCCGCCCTCGACGACGTAGCGCACGCACTCGTGGCCCTCGGTGTCGGTGTGGTGCTCTATCGCGTACGACTGCTCCCAGCCGTGCCCGCAGCGCATGCAGGCGAACGCGTACGACTCGTGAACGGCGGCGATCTGTCCGGCGATCTCACTCATGCCAGCTCCTGCGGTCCACCGGCGCCCCGGTACGGGACGAGGGGACGGTTTCGGCCCCTTCGCCCAGTGGACGCCCGGACCGCCGCGAACGCACGCGACCTGTCGAGTGTTGGACGCGCCTTGGACGTTCCTTGCCAGAACGCCCCGCCCAGGGCCCGTCCCTTTGCCAGGCCGCACCCCGCGTTTGCCCACCCATGGGGCGCACACCCGCGCGACCCCGGGGGGTCCGGCTCAGCCCGTCGTGCGCTTGGACGCCACCACCGCGTCGAACACCACCCGCTTGGGCAGTCCCGCCTCCGCCGCGACCGCCGCGATGGCCTCCTTGCGGCGCTCGCCGGCCTCCTCGCGGATGCGGACGCGGCGGACGAGCTCCTCGGCGTCCAGTTCCTCGGGACCGGTCTCGGGGGCGCCCTCGACGACGACGGTGATCTCGCCGCGCACGCCCTCGGCGGCCCAGGCGGCCAGCTCGGCGAGGGGGCCGCGCTTGACCTCCTCGTACGTCTTGGTCAGCTCGCGGCAGACGGCGGCCCGGCGGTCGGCGCCGAAGACCTCGGCCATCGCGGCGAGGGTGTCGTCGAGGCGGTGCGGGGCCTCGAAGTAGACGAGAGTGCGCCGTTCGCCGGCGTTCTCACGCAGCCGGGACAGGCGTTCGCCCGCCTTGCGGGGCAGGAACCCCTCGAAGCAGAACCGGTCCACCGGCAGCCCGGACAGGGCGAGCGCGGTGAGCACGGCGGAGGGCCCCGGCACGGCGGTGACCTTGATGTCGTGCTCGACGGCGGCGGCGACGAGCCGGTAGCCGGGGTCGGAGACCGACGGCATCCCGGCGTCCGTGACGAGCAGCACACGGGCGCCGCCGCGCAGCTCCTCCACCAGCTCGGGGGTGCGCGCGGACTCGTTGCCCTCGAAGTACGACACCACGCGGCCGCCCGGACTCACCCCGAGGGCCTGGGTGAGGCGGCGCAGCCGCCGGGTGTCCTCGGCGGCGATCACGTCGGCGTCCGCCAGCTCCTTCGACAGCCGGGGCGGGGCGTCCGCGACGTCGCCGATGGGGGTACCTGCGAGGACAAGGGTTCCAGTCACGTCGACCATCCTCCCAGGGGTGCCGGGCGGGACGGAAAACGATCGCGTCCCAATCGGTACCGCGCTTGCGCGGGACTCACACGGCACGTTTCCCTACCATGGCGCGGTGACCAGTACCGCGTCCTCCACGGACCTCCGGCAGGGCCAGGCGCCGCCCGACGACGAGCGGCCGTCCTGGCAGCGGCGGCTGCGCCGATTCGGCTACGTACCTCCCGCGGGCGCCCCAGCGGCCGATGTACGGGACCGGCTCGTGCCGCCCTACGCGCGGTGCTCGCCGCGGATGTGGCAGGTGCTGGGCGCTCCGCCGCACCTGGCGGACCGGATCGACCGCTGGTCGGGCTGGGGCGGTCCGCTGCTGGTGACGCTGCTCGCGGGCCTGCTGCGGTTCTGGCACCTGGGCAGCCCGCGTGCGGTGATATTCGACGAGACGTACTACGCCAAGGACGCCTGGGCCCTCGTCCACCGGGGCTTCGAGGTCAACTGGGACAAGAACGCCAACGACGTCGTCCTCGCGTCCCACGGCCACCTCGCGATCCCCTCGGACGCGGCGTACGTCGTGCATCCGCCGGTCGGGAAGTACGTGATCGGCCTGGGTGAGCTGATCTTCGGGTTCGACCCGTTCGGCTGGCGGTTCATGACCGCGCTGCTCGGCACGCTGAGCGTGCTGCTGCTGTGCCGGATCGGGCGCCGGATGTTCCGCTCGACCTTCCTCGGCTGCCTGGCGGGCACGCTGATGGCGGTGGACGGCCTGCACTTCGTGATGAGCCGGACCGCGCTGCTGGACGGCGTGCTGATGTTCTTCGTGGTCGCCGCCTTCGGCTGCCTGATCGTGGACCGGGACAGGGCGCGGGAGAAACTCGGCGCCGCGCTCCCGGTCGGCCCGGACGGCGTGGCCCGCCCGGACGCGCGGACCGGGGACACCTTCCGGTTCGGCTGGCGGCCCTGGCGCTGGGGCGCGGGCGTGATGCTGGGCCTGGCCTTCGGCACCAAGTGGAACGGCCTGTACATCCTGGCCGCGTTCTGCGTCATGGCGGTGCTGTGGGACGTGGGCGCCCGCAAGGTCGCCGGCGCCCGGCACCCGTACGAGGCGGTGCTGAAGTACGACACCGGGATCACGTTCCTGGCGACGGTGCCGGTGACCATCGCGGTGTACGTGGCGTCCTGGACGGGCTGGATCCTCTCCTCCGCCGACGGTTCCGGCGGCTACTTCCGCAACTGGGCCGCGACCGACGGCCGGGGCGGTTCCTGGACCTTCCTGCCGGACTGGCTGCGCAGCCTGTGGCACTACGAGCACGAGGTCTACAACTTCCACGTCAACCTGTCGTCCCCGCACACCTACCAGTCCAACCCGTGGAGCTGGATCGTGCTGGGCCGCCCGGTCTCGTACTTCTACGAGTCCCCCACGCCCGGCGCCGGCGGCTGCCCGCTGGGCACGAGCGGGAAGTGCGCCCGCGAGGTGCTGGCGCTCGGTACGCCCGTGCTGTGGTGGGCGGGGTGCGCGGCGCTCCTGTACGTGCTGTGGCGCTGGGCGTTCCGCCGCGACTGGCGGGCCGGGGCCATCGCCTGCGGCATCGCGGCCGGGTACCTCCCCTGGTTCATGTACCAGGAGCGGACGATCTTCCTGTTCTACGCGGTGGTCTTCCTGCCGTTCCTGTGTCTGGGCGTGGCGATGCTGGTCGGCGCGATCATCGGCCCGCCGAACTCCACCGACACCCGCCGCGTGGTCGGCGCGACGGCGGCGGGCGTCCTGGTGCTGCTGATCGCCTGGAACTTCATCTACTTCTGGCCCCTGTACACCGGCCAGGCGATCCCGCTGGACCAGTGGCGGTCGCGGATGTGGCTGGACACCTGGGTGTAGGCCGGGCCGGGGGTCGGCGACACGCCAGGTTTCGCCACCCCCGCGGCGCCCCTGCCTGGGCGTTCGGAATTCGCCATCCGAACACGCCAGTCGAACACCATCGCGTCCGCCACCGGCAAACCCGGGCGAACCCCCATCCGGGGCCGGGTGCGGGCCGCTTGAGCGAGCGGGGCACTTGGGGTTTTCTCGTTCCCGGAGGCCCCAGGGGGAGAGCCTCCATCACGGTCCCCGTACGTGTGGGGCCCGGCTCCGGTCACGCACCCCGGAGCCGGGCGGGCGCGCGGGGACGGGGCGGATCCGGCCGCCTGCGTGCCGGCCGGGTCCGCCCCTCGTGCTTCGCGCCGTCCAACGTCTCCGTTCGGACAAGTATCGGCAACGGCCGCCCCAACTGCCTGCTGGGCACATACAGTTCCTCCGCACCATCTTTTGAACGCGTTCAGGAATCCGGTGCATCACGGGGAAACCACGGGGAGGAACAGCTTCATGGGCAGGGGAGTCAGAGTCGCGGTCATCAGCGGTGTGTGCGCGACGATGCTGGGCGGGGCCGGGTACGGGATGTACAACATCGCCTCCGCGCTGAGCAGCACCACCACCGGCGGCGGCACCGCCGCACCGACGGGGCCGCCCAGCCGCGAGGAGGTCGAGCGGACCACCCGTGCGTTCTTCGCCGCCTGGGAGAAGAACCAGCCGGACGAGGGCGCCGCCCTCACCAACTTCCCCGAGGCCGCGAAGACGCTGCTGACGGCGTACGGCTCGGACGCGCACATCACCGACCTGCACGTCACCCCCGGCAAGGCCAGTGGGGAGACGGTGCCGTTCCAGGTGAAGGCGACGGTGTCGTACGGGGAGCGGTCCCGGCCGCTGGCGTACGCGAGCAGGCTGACCGTGGTGCGCGGGGTGAACTCGCACCGGCCGCTGGTCGACTGGGACCCCGCGCTGGTGCACCCGAAACTGGGGAAGGGCGACTCGCTGACCGTCGAGGAGTCCGCCACCCCGCAGATCGAAGCCGTGGACCGGGACGGCAAGGTGCTGACCAAGGAGGAGTACCCCTCCCTCGGCCCGGTCCTGGACGAGCTGCGCAAGCGCTACGGGGACAAGTCCGGCGGCCGGTCCGGGGTGGAGCTGGTGATCCGGCACACCGAGAGCGGCACGGCCGACACCACGCTGATGACACTGGCCAAGGGCAGGGCGGGCAAGCTGCGCACCACCCTCAGCGCGGGCGCGCAGGCGGCGGCCGAGGCGGCCGTGAGCAACTACACCAACTCCTCCGTGGCGGCGGTCAAGCCCAGCACGGGCGAGATCCTGGCCTTCGCCAACCACCGCGACGACGGCTTCAACGCGGCCTTCCTCGGTGAACTGGCACCCGGCTCCACGATGAAGATCATCAGCGCCGCGACCCTCATCGACTCCGGCCTGACCACGGCGAGCGGTCCGGCGCCCTGTCCGCCGTCCGCCGTCTCGCAGAGCCAGACCTTCACCAACCTCAAGAACCTCGCGCCGAACGAGAACGCCACCCTCTCCGAGAGCTTCGCCCGCTCCTGCAACACGGCGTTCGTGAAGTTCGCGGACTCGGTGAGGCCGGACTCCCTGGCCACGGAGGCCGCGCAGCGGTTCGGCATCGGGCGGAACGACTGGAAGGTGGGCGTGCCCTCCTTCGACGGCCGGGTGCCCGCGCCGGACGGCCCCGACAAGGCGGCCGGGCTGATCGGGCAGGGCCAGGTCCAGATGAGCCCGCTGAACATGGCCTCGGTGACCGCGACCGCGAAGACCGGGACCTTCCGCCAGCCGGTGATCGTGCCGCTGGGTCTGGACGGCCGCGTGGCCGCCACCGCGCGGGGGCTGTCGCCGGCCACGTCGCAGCAGTTGCGGGTGATGATGAACCGCACCGCGCGCAGCGGCACCGCGGCGGGCGTGATGGCCGGTCTGAGCGGGAACGTCGGCGCGAAGACCGGCTCGGCGGAGGTCGACGGGCAGTCGCGGTCCAACAGTTGGTTCACCGGATACCGGAACGACATGGCCGCCGCCGCGATGACCGAGGACGGCGGACACGGCATCGACGCGGCCGGTCCGATTGTCGCAAGAGTGCTACGGAGTGCGGGCTGAGATCAGCCGAGTCCGCGAGGACTCTAGTCTGTTGAGGTCGTTGCGGACGTGTGAGGGCTGCGGGGACCCTGGGGAGAGCGCGGAGGACTTGGGACTGTGGGCAAGAGAAGGCGTGCCGCCGAACGGCCGAAGCGGAGACCCGCCGTACTCGGCGGCATGATCGCCGTCGTGGTCGGCGGCGCCGGGGTAGGCCTCTACGCGCTGTACGGCGGCGGGGCGTCCGCCGACGAGGCGACCACGCTGTCGGACCACAAGAAGACCGGACCGCCCAGCGCGCTGGAGGTGAAGACGGTCACCACCCGCTTCCTGACCGCCTGGCAGGGGGGCCGGATCGCCGAGGCCGCGGCCGCCACCGACGACGCGCCGGCGGCCACCGCGCTGCTCACCGGCTACACCAAGGACGCCCGGCTGATGGGCGTCACGCTCACCGCCGGAAAGCCCACGGGCGCGAAGGTGCCGTTCTCCGTCAAGGCGAACCTCGCCTACCGGGGCGTCAGCAAGCCGATGGCGTACGGCAGCTCGCTCACCGTCGTACGGCGGGCGAGCGACGGCGCGGCGCTGGTCGACTGGCGGCCCGGTGTCGTGCACCCGGAGCTGAAGGACGGCGACACGCTGGTCACCGGCGAGTCGGGCACCCCGCCGGTCAAGGCGCTGGACCGCACCGGGGCCGAGGTGACGGCCGCGAAGTACCCCTCGCTGGGCACCGTGCTCGACGGGCTGCGGGAGAAGTACGGCAAGACGGCCGGCGGCAAGGCGGGCGTGGAGCTGCGCGTGGTGCGCGGCAAGGCGTCGGAGAAGGCCGGGCTGTCCGACAAGACGCTGGCGGAGCTGAGCGAGGGCACGCCGGGCACGGTGAAGACCACGCTGGACCCCGAGCTCCAGGCGGCGGCCGAGCAGCAGGTGGCCAAGCGCAAGCAGGCGTCGGTGGTGGCGCTGCGCGCCTCGACCGGGGAGATCCTCGCGGTCGCCAACAGCGGGCACGGCTTCAACATCGCCTTCCAGGGCTCGCTGGCCCCCGGCTCCACGATGAAGGTCATCACCTCCTCGCTGCTGATCGAGAAGGGCCTGGCCGGGGCGGACAAGAAGCACCCCTGCCCGAAGACGTTCACCTTCGGCGGCTGGAAGTTCCACAACGACGACGACTTCGAGATCAAGAACGGCACGTTCAAGGCGAGCTTCGCCCGCTCCTGCAACACCGCCTTCATCAGCCAGGCGAAGAAGCTGAAGAACGACGACCTGACCAAGCAGGCCCAGCAGGTCTTCGGTCTCTCCATGAACAACTGGTCGGCCGGTGTGCCCACGCTGGACGGCTCGGTCCCGGTGCAGTCGGCGGCCCAGATGGCGGCCTCCCTGATCGGGCAGGGCGGGGTGCGGATGAACCCGCTGAACATGGCCTCGGTGGCGGCGACGGTGAAGACCGGCACGTTCCACCAGCCCTACCTGGTCGCTCCGTCCGTGGACCACCGCACCCTGGCGACGGCGTCGCGCACCATGTCGGCGAAGACCCTCGGGCAGCTCCGCGAGCTGATGAACTTCACCGCCGCGTACGGCACGGCGGCCGAGGCGATGTCGGGGCTCGGCCCCGACTTCGGCGCCAAGACCGGCTCGGCGGAGGTCGACAACCAGAAGAAGCCCAACGGCTGGTTCACCGCCTACCGGGGCGACCTGGCCTCGGCGGGCGTGGTGCAGGCGGGCGGCCACGGCGGCGACACGGCCGGACCGATCGTCGCCACGCTGCTGAAGACCGGCGGCTGATCAGTTCCGGACAGGTTCGGCCGTGTAGGTGCTCAGCAGGAACCGGGTCAGGGACTTCACGTCGAACTGGACCACGTCCACGTGCTGCGGGGAGTGGAACTCCAGCACGGCCTGCACGCGCCCGCACGGCCAGACCCGCACGTCCCCGCTCTCGACGGGGGCCCGCAGCCCGTCCTCCAGGAGGGCGCGCGAGAAGGTCCACTCGGTGGGGCCGGGCAGTCCGACCTGGACGGAGGAGGGGTCGGCGTCGGGGTCGTAGCGCAGCACCACGCGTACCGCGTCCGGGTCGTCCTCGGCGTCCGTGACGATGTGGGCGCGGGTGTACTGCTCGACTACGGACATCGGATCGCCCTCTCACGTTCGGTGACCCTCAGGAAGGCCGCAAGAGCCACTCCGTCTCTAATGTCGCATATTTTCCTATTTGCGCCTCAGGAGAATGCGGGCCGAGCCAGCCGAGACCACCTCGCTCTTGCAAGGCATTCGCAACAAGCGCTTAAAATCGAACGGTGCATGTACCCGACGGATTCATCGACGCCCCCACCTCCGCTGTCACCGGGGTGGTCGCCGCAGGCGCCCTCGCGGTGAGCCTGCGCGGCGCCCGCCGCGAACTGGACGAGCGCACCGCGCCGCTGGCCGGCCTGGTCGCCGCGTTCATCTTCGCCGTACAGATGCTCAACTTCCCCGTGGCCGCCGGAACAAGCGGCCACCTGCTGGGAGGTGCGCTGGCCGCGATACTCGTCGGCCCCTATACGGCCGTGCTGTGCGTGTCGGTCGTGCTGCTCATGCAGGGCGTGCTGTTCGCGGACGGCGGGCTGACCGCGCTCGGCGTGAACATCACGGACATGGCGATCGTCACGACCGTGGTGGCGTACGCCGTCTTCAAGGGGCTGCTCGCGGTGCTGCCGCGCTCCCGGCGCTCGATCACCGCGGCCTCCTTCGTCGCCGCGCTGCTCTCCGTGCCGGCCGCGGCCGTCGTGTTCACGCTGATCTACGCCATCGGCGGCACCACCGACGTGTCCATCGCCAAGGTGGCCACCGCGATGATCGGCGTCCATGTGCTGATCGGCATCGGCGAGGCCGTGATCACCGCGCTCACCGTGGCCGCGGTCGTCGCCGTCCGCCCCGACCTGGTGTACGGCGCGCGGGGCCTGCGGCAGAAGCTCCGGCTCCGGGTGAACGGCGAGCTGGTCGACGCGCCCGACACCGCCCCGGCCCCGGCCGCCGCGCGCACCTCCCGGCGCACCCTGTGGATCACCGGCCTGGTGACCTCGCTCGTCCTCGCCGGGTTCGTCAGCTTCTACGCCTCCGCCAACCCGGACGGTCTGGAGAAGGTCGCGCACGACAAGGGCATCGACAGGAAGACCGAGCCGCACCACTCCTCGGACTCCCCGCTGGCCGACTACGGCGTCAAGGACGTGACGAACGCCCGGCTGTCCGGCGGTCTCGCGGGCGTGATCGGCGTCGGCATCACCGTCGTCGCCGGTACCGCGGTCTTCTGGGCGGTGCGCCGCCGCCACGACCACGACGCCTCCCCCGCGAACACGAGCGTCTGACATGGGTGCCGGCCACGCCCACAAGCTCTACCGGCACGGGCACTCCCCCGTGCACCGGCTGCCCCCGCACACCAAGCTGGCGGCCGTCTTCGCCTTCGTCGTGGTGGTGGTCTCCACCCCGCGCGAGGCGATGTGGGCGTTCGGGGCGTACGCGCTGCTGCTGGGTTGCGTCGCGTACCGGGCCCGCGTGCCCGCCGGCTTCCTGCTGAAGCGGCTGCTGATCGAGGTGCCGTTCGTCGCGTTCGCGGTGCTCATGCCGTTCGTCGCGGAGGGCGAGCGGGTGCACGTCCTCGGGCTCTCGCTGAGCGTCAACGGCCTGTGGGGCGCCTGGAACGTGCTGGCCAAGGGCACCCTGGGCGTCGCCGCGTCCGTGCTGCTGGCCGCCACCACCGACCTGCGCGAGCTGCTGCTCGGACTGCAGCGGCTGAAGCTGCCGCCGCTGCTGGTGCAGATCGCCTCCTTCATGATCCGCTACGGCGACGTCATCACCGACGAGATGCGCCGGATGCGGATCGCCCGCGAGTCGCGCGGCTTCGAGGCGCGCGGGATCGGGCAGTGGGGCGTGCTCGCCAAGTCCGCGGGCGCGCTGTTCATCCGCTCCTACGAGCGCGGCGAGCGGGTCCATCTGGCCATGGTGAGCCGGGGCTACGCCGGGTCGATGCCGGTCATCGACGAGGTGAGCGCGACCCGTGCCCAGTGGTCGTACGCCCTGGCCCTGCCCTGCTCCGCCCTCGTCGTCTGTCTGCTGGGATGGTTCCTGTGAGTACCGCATCGCTCGAGGTCTCCGGCCTCGCCTTCGCCTATCCCGACGGCCACCAGGCCCTGTTCGGCGTCGACTTCACCGTGCCGCGCGGCGAGCGGGTCGCGCTGCTCGGCCCCAACGGCGCGGGCAAGACCACCCTCGTGCTGCATCTGAACGGCATCCTGTCCGGCGGCACCGGCACGGTGACGGTCGCCGGACTGCCGGTCGGCAAGCGGCACATGGCGGAGATCCGGCAGAAGGTCGGCATCGTCTTCCAGGACCCCGACGACCAGCTCTTCATGCCGACCGTGCGCGAGGACGTGGCGTTCGGACCGGCGGCGGCCGGACTGAAGGGGGCGGCGCTGGAGGAGCGGGTGCGGACCGCGCTGGAGCAGGTCGGCATGGCCGGGTTCGCCGACCGGCCCCCGCACCATCTCTCCTTCGGGCAGCGGCGCCGGGTGGCGGTGGCGACCGTGCTGGCGATGGAGCCGGAGATCCTCGTCCTCGACGAACCCTCCTCCAACCTCGACCCGGCCTCCCGGCGCGAACTGGCCGACATCCTCCGGTCGTTGGACGTGACGGTCCTCATGGTCACGCACGACCTGCCCTACGCCCTTGAGCTGTGCCCGCGCGCGCTGATCCTCAGCGACGGGGTGATCGCGGCCGACGGCCCCACCGGCAAGCTGCTCTCCGACGACACCCTGATGCGGGCGCACCGGCTGGAGCTGCCCTTCGGGTTCGACCCGCGCACGGTGGCGCTGGACGCGTAAGGCTCCCGCCAGGGCCGAGGAATCCAAGGCCGTACGCCCGTGTTTCACTCATGAGTGCGGGCGAGGAAAGGGATACGGCGTGGATGTGAACGTGCACGGCACGGTGGCCGAGGGCTTCGAGCCGGTCAGGGAGGCGTTCGCGGCGAACTTCTCCCGGCTCGGGGAGCGGGGCGCGGCCGTCGCCGTCTACCGGGACGGACACCGGGTCGTGGACCTGTGGGCGGGCACCCGTGACGTGGACGGCACGGCGCCCTGGGAGCGCGGTACCGCGCAGGTCGTGCGCTCCGCCACCAAGGGCGTGGCCGCCGCCGCGCTCCTGCTGCTGCACCAGCGGGGCCTGCTGGACCTGGACGCCCCCGTGGGCACGTACTGGCCGGAGTTCAAGGCGGCGGGCAAGGAGCGCACCCTCGTGCGCGACCTGCTCGCCCACCGGGCGGGGGTGCCGGTGCTGGACCGGCCGCTGACGCCCGAGGAGGCCGCCGACCCGGACCTCGGTGCGGCGGCCGTCGCCGCCCAGGCGCCGGTGTGGGAGCCGGGCACGGACCACGGCTACCACGCGCAGACCTATAGCTGGCTCACCGGCGAACTGATCCGGCGCGTCACCGGGCGTCCGGCGGGCGAGTTCGTCGCGGCCGGGATCACGGCGCCGGCGGGGGCCGGGATGTGGCTGGGGCTGCCCTCCTCGGAGCAGTCCCGCGTGGGCCGGGTGGGCCCGGTGACGGCGCCCGAGGCGGCCGGCGCCCTGAAGGTGCGGCCCAAGCGTGCCGTGGCCGACGCCTATGCCGACCCGGACTCCCTCACCCGGCGCGCCTTCGCCGCGATCACCCCGCTGCCGGACGAGAACGCGCCCGCGTACCGCGCCGCCGCGCTGCCCGCCTCCAACGGCATCGCCACCGCCGACGGGCTGGCCCGGGTGTACGCCTCGCTGATCGGTGAAGTGGACGGCGGAACGCGGCTGTTCACCCCCCGGACGGTGGAGCTGGCCCGCGCCGAGGCGTCGGCGGGGCCGGACCGGGTGCTCGTGGTGGGCACCCGGTTCGGCCTCGGCTTCATGCTCCACGGCCCCGCGTCCCCGCTGCTCGGCCCCGGCTCCTTCGGCCACCCCGGCCGGGGCGGCGCCCTCGCCTTCGCCGACCCCGGTTCGGGCATCGCCTTCGGCTACGTCACCAACGGCTTCCGCGGCGGAGCGACGGCGGACCCGAGGGCGCAGTCGCTGGTACGGGCTCTGCGGGACGTACTGGGCCGGGGCTGACCGCTAGACATGGATCGGGTGCGAGACGCGCCCGGAGTCCGCGTCGATCTCCTCGTGCGCCTTGGTCAGCAGCCGCATGGCCAGTTCGTTCAGGGCGCGGGCGCCGGCGATCTCCTCGCCGACCCTCGGCTGGTTGGCGTCGACCCGGTGCCGGGTGGCGTGCCCGTGCGCCCGCACCTCGCTGCCGTCCGGCAGCCGCACCATCGCCGCCGCGCGCGTGTGCAGGTCGTCCTCCTCGAACTCCAGCTCGATGTGCCAACCCACGGAGTCGTGCATCATCCCGACCACCTCCGAAAACCACCGTGACCCCTGCTTCCAGGGTGCTCCCGCGTCCGGTGAAGTTCATGTCGGCCGGTGCCGGTCAGCCTTCGGTCTTCTCCTCGAAGCTGGCGAAGTAGGCCGCCGCCATGTCCTCGTCGGCGTGGCCCTGGGCGGCGGCGCGGGCGAAGCGGTCGGCGGTGGCCTCGGCGAGGTCGAGGCGGACGCCGCCCCGCTCGGCGGCGGCCACGATGAGGCGGGCGTCCTTCTCGGCGGTGGCCACGGCGAAGGAGGCCGGGGACAACTGCCCGTCCAGCACCAGCGCGGACTTGGCCCGCAGATAGCCCATGTCCAGCGGTCCGCCCTCGATCAGGTCGAAGAACGAGCGCGGGTCGACGCCGAGGGCCTGGGCGAGGGCCAGCACCTCTCCGGTGGCCGCGGTGATCGCGAGCACCCAGTTGTTGGCGACCAGCTTGAGCCTGCTGGCGCTGCCCTCGGCGCCGTCCTCGCCGGTCCACACCGTGCGGGAGCCGACCGCGTCGAAGACCGGTGCCAGGGTGCTCCGGCCCGCCTCGGGTCCGGCGGCCAGCACGGTGAGCAGGCCGTCCTCGGCGGGCTTGCGGGTGCCGAGCACGGGCGCGTCGTAGAACTCCAGGCCGTGCTCGCGGGCGAAGGCGGCGAGGCGGCCGGTCAGTTCGGTCCCGGCGGTGGTGCTCTGCACCCACGGCGTGCCCGGACGCAGCGCGGGCGCCGCCTCGCGCATGACCTCCAGCACCGTGTCGCCGTCGTACAGCATGGTCAGGACCACGTCGGCGCCCTCGACCGCCTCGGCGGGCGTGCCGGTGACGCGGACGCCGTCGGCGGCCAGCGGCTCGGCCTTGGCGCGGGTCCGGTTCCAGGCGCGTACCGGGAGCCCGGCGGCGGCGAGGTTGCGGGCCATGGCGGCGCCCATGATGCCGGTGCCCAGCACGGCGACGGTCGGCCGGTCGGTGACGGTCATACGGTGGCTCTCCTTCTCACGAGGTCTCGTCGATCATGTCCCTCGCCCCCCATCCTGCCCGCAAACCCCGCCCGCCCCGCCGTGGCTCAGCGGGCCTGCTCGTCCTGCGTGAAGAATTCGATCAGTTCCGCGGACGTCGGCTTGTGGTGGGCCTCCGCGGCGGCGTCGGCACTGCGCGGGAACAGCACGCGCTCGTACGCGGCCAGCGCGGCCTCGGTGTCGCCGGGGTGCGCGGCGAGCGCCTCGCCGAGTTCGGCGGCGTCCAGCATGGCGAGGTTGGCGCCCTCCCCGTTGGGGACGGAGATGTGGGCGGCGTCGCCGACCAGGGTCACCCCGGGCACCCGGTCCCAGCGGTGGCCGATGGGCAGCGTGAGGTGGGGACGCAGGAACGGGGCGGTGTCGGACCCGGTGACGAGGGCGCCGAACTCCGGCGCCCAGCCCTCGAACTCCGCCGCGATCCGCGCGGTCGCCCCGGCGAGGTCGGTGAAGTCGATGCCGTCGAACCAGTCCAGGGGCCTGGCGAGCGTGACGTAGGCGTGGATCGTCTCGCCCTTCTCGCGGTGCGCCCCGATCCACTGCCCGTCCCCGTCCGGGTCGACCGCGCCGAACATCCCGCCGCCGACCATCTCGGCGACGGCCGGGTGCCGGGTCTCGACGTCGAAGAGGTAGGTCTCGACGAACGCCTCGCCGGCGTACTCGGGGACCGCGTCGGAGAGCAGCGGCCGGACCCGCGACCATGCGCCGTCCGCGCCGACGAGGAGGTCGGCCGTGACACAGGTGCCGTCGGCGAAGGTGACCTCGTGGCGGCCGTCGGCCAGGGTGCGGGCGCCGCTGACCTTGCGGCCCCAGCGGACGGTGCCCTCGGGAAGCGAGTCCAGCAGGATCTGCCGCAGCTCACCGCGCTGCACCTCGGGGCGGCCGCCCGTACCGTCGTCGGCCTTGTCGAACAGGAGCGTGCCGTCCCGGTGGAAGAACCGCATCGCCTGGCGGCCCTCCAGGATGATGGCCCGGAACTCCTCCATCAGGTCGGCCGCTTCGAGGGCCAGTTGGCCGTTGTAGTCATGGATGTCGAGCATCCCGCCCTGCGTACGCGCGCCCGCCGACGCCTCCGCCTCGTACACGGTCGACGCGATCCCGTGCACGTGCAGCACCCGGGCCAGCGTCAGCCCGCCGAGACCCGCACCGATGATCGTGACGTGGGTGGACATGGCTTCTCCTCGCCGTGGAGTTCCCGCCGGGCGGTCACCCGGTCGGCTCCACCAAGGTCGCAACCCGTCCCGACAGCCGGCCGACACCGCCCCGACAGCCCCGACAGCGGGCCGACAGAGCGGCGGCTCATCCCGCGTGCAGCATCAGCCCGATGCCCACGACCAGCAGACCGGCCGCCGCGATCCTCGGCGCCCCGAAGCGCTCCTTGAAGAACAGCGCCCCGATGGCCGCCCCCACGATGATCGAGGACTCCCGCAGCGCGGCGACGGGGGCGAGCGGGGCCCGGGTCTGCGCCCAGAGCACCAGCGCGTACGCGGCGACGGAGAGGACGGCGCCGAGCAGCCCGAGCACGGCGTACGGCTTGAGCTGGCGCACCATGTCGCCGCGTACCCGGGCGTACATGTAGGCCGGGATGAAGATCCCCTGGACGACCATCAGCCAGGCGATGTACCCGAGCGGGGTGTCCGCGTGCCGTACCCCGACCCCGTCGAGGACGGTGTAGACGGCGATGGTGAGGCCCGTGGCGACCGCGGCCCCGATGGCCTTCCAGTCCGGCTTCCGCCCCCGCAACCCCCACAGGCTCACCCCGGTCAGCCCGACGCACGACACGGCGACCCCGGCCGCCGCCCATCCGCCGGGCACCTCGTGCGCGAACAGCGCGGCCAGCACGGTCACGACCAGCGGCGCGGTACCGCGCGCGATGGGGTACGCCTGCCCGAAGTCGCCGAGCCGGAAGGAGGTCATGAGCAGGGCGTAGTACGCCACATGCACCCCGGCCGACACCAGCAGATACGGCCAGGCGGGCCCCGCCGGCCACGGCGCGAACAGCCCCATCACCAGCCCGACGACGAGCCCGCCCCCGGCGATGAGTGTGAACCCGGTCAACTTGTCGCTTATTCGGTGCGCGATGGCGTTCCACCCGGCGTGGGTGAACGCGGCCAGCAGCACGGCAGCGGTGACGATCGGCGTCACCGGGCGATCCCAGACGTCGTCATACCCGGCACGCTAACGGATCACCGCATGGCCTGTACAAGGGGTTGAGCCCCGCCATCCGCGCCGCCGGGGACGGACGGTCGGGCGGGCGGGGAGACGGCGGACGGCCGGCGGGATTCGCTCCTCACCGGCCGTCCGTGTCAAGTGTCCTCAGGCGCTGACCAGTTCGCGGTCCTCGTCCGGGTCGGACTGCGTCTTCAGACCCTCGCCCTCCACGTCCACGTTCGGAAGCACGCGGTCCAGCCAGGCCGGCAGCCACCAGGCGCGGCGGCCGAGGAGGGCCAGGACGGCCGGGACTATGGCCATGCGGACGATGAAGGCGTCGAAGAAGACGGCGATGGCGAGGCCGAAGCCGATCATCTTGATCATCGACTCGCTGGAGCCGATGAAGCCGGAGAAGACGGCGACCATGATGACGGCGGCGGCGGTGACGACACGGGCGCTGTAGCGGAAGCCGGTGACGACCGCCTGGCCCGGGTTCTCCCCGTGCACGTACGCCTCACGCATCCGGGTCACGAGGAACACCTCGTAGTCCATGGCGAGTCCGAAGACCACGCCGACCATGAAGATCGGCATCATCGACATGACCGGCCCGGTCTGCTCGACGTTCATCAGGCCGGACAGCCAGCCCCACTGGAAGACCGCGACGACCGCGCCGAGGGCCGCCAGCACGCTGAGCAGGAAGCCGAGGGCCGCCTTCAGCGGGACCAGGATCGAGCGGAACACCACGATGAGCAGCAGGAAGGCGAGGCCGACCACCAGCGCGAGATACGGCAGCAGCGCGTCGTTCAGCTTCTGGGAGACGTCGATGTTCATCGCCGTCGCCCCGGTGACCAGCAGCGTCGCGTCCGTCGCGGAGGCGATGCCCGCGCTCCTGCCCCGGATCGCGTGCACC
Source organism: Streptomyces seoulensis (assembly GCF_022846655.1). NCBI lineage: Bacteria > Bacillati > Actinomycetota > Actinomycetes > Kitasatosporales > Streptomycetaceae > Streptomyces > Streptomyces seoulensis. The sequence continues at coordinate 590,158 of NZ_AP025667.1, read as the reverse complement.
AGGTCCTCGGTGGTGGCCGAGGACGGCTGGGACTTCGGTACGACGGTGATGATCGCGGTGTCGCCCGCCTTGTTGGGCGCGGGCGGGGTGACCGTGACGATGTCCTTCAGGCCCTTGATCTCGTCGCCGACCTTGGTGAACGCGGCCTTGGGGTCGTCGCTGCCCTTGGCGTCGACCACGACCATCAGGGGGCCGTTGAAGCCGGGGCCGAAGCCGTCGGAGAGCAGGTCGTAGGCGCGGCGCTGGGTGGTGGAGACGGGCTGGGAGCCGTCGTCGGGCAGGCCCAGTTCGAGCGAGGCGGCCGGGACGGCGGCGGCACCGAGGCCGACGACACCGAGCAGCAGCACGGCGACCGGGCGCCGGACCACGAAACTCGCCCAGCGGGTGCCCATGTTGGGACGTCCGGCCTTCTTGGCCGCGCGGCCCCCGCCGAGCAGCTTGCTCTTCTCCCCGGCCGGCTTGACCGTACGGCCCGCGTACCCGAGCAGCGCCGGGATCATGGTGAGCGCGATCAGCACGGCGATGGCGACCGTGCCCGCCGCCGCGACGCCCATCTTGGTCAGCATCGGGATGTTGACGACGGACAGACCGACCAGCGCGATGACGACGGTCAGCCCCGCGAACACCACCGCCGAGCCCGCCGTTCCGACAGCCCGGCCCGCCGCCTCCTCGCGCTCGCGGCCCTCGGCCAGTTCGGCGCGGTAGCGGGAGACGATGAAGAGGGCGTAGTCGATGCCGACCGCGAGGCCGATCATCGTGGCCAGGGTGGAGGTGGTGGAGCCGAGGTCGAGCGGGTTGGCGAGCGCGGCGATGGCGGAGACGCCGATGCCGACGCCGATGATCGCGGTCAGCAGGGGCAGCCCGGCCGCGATGAGCGAGCCGAAGGTGATGACAAGGACGACGGCCGCCATGGCGATGCCGATGACCTCGCTCGACCCGGTCTCGGGGGTGGCGGTGAGCGCGTCGCCGCCGATCTCGACGGTCAGCCCCGCGTCCCGCGCGTGCCCGGCGCTCTCCTTGAGGGCGTCACGGGAGGCGTCCTCCAGCTCCATGCCGGAGACCTTGTACTTCACCGAGGCGTAGGCGATCGTGCCGTCCCGGCTGACCGCCTTGCCGGTGTAAGGGTCGGCGACGGACGCGACCTCGGAGCCGGAGGCCAGCTCCTTGACCGTCTTCTCCACCGCGGCCTTGTTGCCGGCGTCGGTCATCTTCCGGCCCTCGGGCGCCTTGAAGACGACACGGGCGGTCGCGCCGTCGGCGCTCATGCCCGGGAAGCGCTGTTCCAGCAGGTCGAAGGCGCGCTGGGCCTCGGTGCCGGGGATGGAGAAGGACGAGTTGCCGGCGGGCGGCGCGGAGGCGGCGCCCACCCCGGCGAGGGTGAGCAGCGCGACCCACAGCAGGGCGACGAAGTGCCGTCGCCGGAAGGCGAATCGGCCGAGTTTGTAGAGATACGTGGCCACGAGGGCGTACTCCCGATCAGGTCGTGAAAAGCGTCTGGGCAGGGGTGGTCAGCCCGGCGACGTGAGCGGTGACGTCAGGTGGTGGGCTTGCTGGGGAGAGAGCTAGGTCGGTCAGACGGTGGGGACGCCGAGGGCGGGGAGGACCACGGCGTCGATGTAGGAGCGCAGGAAGTCCTGCGTGGGCGGCTGCTCGTCGATGAGCGCCCGCGTGGCGAACGCGCCGATCATCATGTGCACCACGAACGGCAGCGCCGGGTTGTCCGGAGCCACCTCGCCGCGGTCCACGGCCCGGGTGAGCATCCGGCGCAGTTCCGTGACCTCGGGCTCGATGACCTGCTCCCGGAACGCCTGCAGCAGGTCCGGGTTGGTGTGGGTGGCCATGGCCAGGCCCCGCATCAGGGCGCTGTTCTGCTCCATGGCGCAGTCGTCCTCGCGGCGCACGACGGCGTGGAAGTCGCCGCGCAGCGAGCCGGTGTCCACGTCGGAGATCCGGCCGGGTTTGCTGTGCCGGATCGCGCGGGCCACCAGTTCGGCCTTGCCGCCCCACTGGCGGTAGAGCGTGGCCTTGCTGGAGCGGGTGCGGGCGGCGACGGCGTCCATGGTGAGGGCGTCGTAGCCGACCTCGCGGAGCAGGTCGAGGACCGCCTCGTACAGCTCGGCCGCCCGCTCGGGCGTGAGTCTGCTGCGACGCGCGGTGGCGGCATCGGTCATCCGCCTCACCCTTCCCGCTTCGAACGACACGGCGTGCGTACGGGACTCCGTCACGGGACTCCGTACGGGATGAAGGTACCCCGGCCATCAGCGAAACGAAACCGTTTCGTACGGGGTCGGCGGGTGTCCTGCGTCACTGGGTGCCGGGCCGCACGAGTTGCTGTGCCCCTCGTGCCGGAAAAGCATGGGTAGGTGAGCTATCTGCGGCTTCCCCACATCAGCGACGATCTGCTGTGCTTCGTGGCCGAGGACGACCTCTGGCTGGCGCCGCTCGACGAACCGGGCCGCCCCTGGCGGCTCACCGCGGACCGCACCAAGGCCGGACACCCCCGCTTCTCGCCCGACGGCAGGCAGATCGCCTTCACGAGCTGGCGCAGCCTGGTGCCCGAGATCCACGTCGTGGACGTGGCCGGCGGCCCCGCGCGGCAGTTGACGTACTGGGGCAGTGCCGACACCCAGGTGTGCGGCTGGACGCCCCCGGACCAGCACGGGAACAGCGACATCCTGGCCGTGGCCTCGCACGGGCAGCCCTTCTCCTACTTCACCTGGGCCCACAAGGTCCGCACGGACGGCGACCCCGGCGGCCGGCTGCCCTGGGGCCCGGTCGGTGACATCCAGGTCGCGGACGTGGCCGGGGAACACCGGACCCTGCTGCTCACCGGCACCCCGCCGCACGAACCGGCGTCCTGGAAGCGGTACCGGGGCGGTGCCATGGGCCGGCTGTGGCTCCAGGGGCAGCGGCTGCTGGAGGACATCGACGGCCAGCTCTCCTCCCCGATGTTCGTCGCCGGACGCGTCGCCTTCCTCTCCGACCACGAGGGCATCGGCAACCTCTACTCCGTCGCCCCCGACGGCACCGACCTGCGCCGCCACACCGACCACGACGCCTTCTACGCCCGGCACGCCTCGACCGACGGCGAGCGGGTCGTCTACCAGTGCGCCGGTGACATCTGGATCGTGGACGACTTCTCCCCCACCGGCACCTCGCGCAAGCTGGACATCGACCTGGGCGGCTCCGCCCCCGGCCGCCGCCCCTACCAGGTGCCCGCCGCGCACAACGTGGACGGCCTCTCCGTGGACGAGACCGGCCGGGCCAGCGCGGTCACCGTCCGGGGCAGCCTGTACTGGCTCACCCACCGCGACGGCCCGGCCCGCACCATCTCCGACACCCCCGGCGTCCGGGTGCGCCTGCCGGAGATGCTGGGCTCCACCGGCCAGATCGCCTACGTCACCGACGCCGAGGGGGACGACGCCGTCGCCATCTCCCAGCTCCCCCGCGCCAGCGGCGGCCGCGAGCCCCGCCTGCTCGGCGAGGGCAGGCTGGGCCGGGTGCTGGAGCTGGTCTCCGACCCGGAGGGCGAACGGCTGGCCGTCGCCTCACACGACGGCAGGCTGCTGCTGATCGACGTCGCCGAGGACACCGAGGGCACCGACGGCGTGGAGGCGGGCACCGTCACCGAGCTGATCCGCTCCGACAACGGGCCCGTCCGCGACCTCGCCTTCTCCCCCGACGGCGCCTGGCTCACCTGGTCCCACCCCGGCATCGGCCGCTCCCTGCGCCAGATCAAGCTGGCCCGCATCAAGGACCGCCTCGTCGTCGACGTCACCAACGGCCGCTTCGAGGACGAGAACCCCGTCTTCACCAGCGACGGCCGCTACCTCGCCTTCCTGTCCTGGCGCGGCTTCGACCCGGTGTACGACGTGCACACCGGCGACCTGTCCTTCCCGCTCGGCTGCCGCCCCTACCTGGTCCCGCTGAACTCGGCCACGCCCTCCCCGTTCGCGCTCAGTCCCGAGGGCCGTCCGGCCGCGGGCGGGCTCGATCCGCTGGAGGCGGGGTCCGGCGAGGGCGGCACGGTGACGGTGGAGGTGGAGGGGCTGGAGAACCGCGTCACGCCGTTCCCGGTGATGTCCTCCAAGTACTCCGCGCTGCGTCCGGTCGCGGGCGGCGGGCTGGTGTGGCTGCGCTGGCCGATCTCCGGCGCGCTGGGCGAGACCTTCGTCAACCCGGCCGACATCAGCGGCCGGCCCACGCTGGAGCACTTCAACATCAGCAAGGCGAAGAAGTCCGAACTGGTCGGCCACCTCGACTGGTTCGAGGTGAGCGGCGACGGCACGCGGCTGGTCGTGGTGGACGAGGGCGATCTGCGCGCGGTACCCGCCACCGAGCCCGGCGACAGCGACAGCACGGTCTGGATCGACCTGCGCCGCATCCTGCACGAGGTGGACCCGGCCGCCGAGTGGCGGGGCGCCTACGCCGAAGGCGGCCGGATCATCCGGGACTACTTCTGGGACCCCGGCATGTGCGGGATCGACTGGGCCGCGATCCTGGAGCAGTACCGCCCGCTGGTCGAACGGGTCACCTCCCCCGACGAGTTCGCCGACCTGATGCGTGAGGTCCTCGGCGAACTGGGCACGTCGCACGCCTACGTCACCCCGGCCCGCCGCAACGAGGGGCCGCCCCACTACCAGCGCCGCCAGGGCCTGCTGGGCGCCAACTTCGTGTGCCGGGACGGCTCCTGGGTGGTCAAGCGCATCCTGGACGGCGACTCCTCCGATTCCCGCGCCCGCTCCCCGCTGGCCGGTACCGGCATCCGCGAGGGCGCCGTGCTGACCCACGTCAACGGCCGCCCGGTGGACCCGGTGGCCGGTCCGTACCCGCTGCTCGCGGGCTCCGGCGGCACCACCGTGGATCTCACCTTCACCCCGCCGGCGGGCGAGCCCGGCCCCGCCCGCCGGGTGGCCGTGGTCCCGCTGATCGACGAGCGGCCGCTGCGCTACCAGGACTGGGTGGCCAAACGCCGCGAGGTGGTCCGGGAGTTGAGCGGCGGCGAGTGCGGCTATCTGCACATCCCCGACATGGGCGGCTCGGGCTGGGCCCAGTTCAACCGCGACCTGCGCCTGGAGGTGTCCCGGCCCGCGCTGATCGTGGACGTACGCGGCAACGCGGGCGGCCACATCAGCGAGCTGGTGATGGAGAAGCTGACCCGGACCATCCTCGGCTGGGACCTCACCCGGGACGCGCAGCCGGTGTCGTACGCCTCCAACGCGCCGCGCGGGCCGGTCGTGGCGCTCGCGGACGAGGCGACCTCCTCCGACGGCGACATGATCACCGCGGCGTTCAAGCTGCTCGGGCTCGGTCCGGTGGTCGGACAGCGCACCTGGGGCGGGGTCGTCGGCATGACCGGTCGGCACCGGCTCGGGGACGGCACGGTCATCACGGTGCCGATGAACGCGGCCTGGTTCGACGAGTACGGCTGGTCGGTGGAGAACCGGGGCGTCACCCCGGACCTGGAGGCGCTGCGCACCCCGCTGGACTGGGCCGAGGGCCGCTACGCCCAGCTCGACGACGCGGTGGGGCTGGCGCTCGACATGCTGCGGACGACTCCGGCGGCGGTCCCGCCGGACTACAGCGACGTACCGGACCGTTCACGGCCCAAACTGCCGCCGCGCGAGGAGGGGTGAGGCCAACGGTGTACACACTCCCCGCCACTTACAACGTATAGCGCAAGGGGGGCCTTGCGGCAAGGCCCCCCTCATGACGCAGAATCGCTGGTCAAGCCCAGAACCTGCGGAAATGAGTGATCCACGACATGTGTGCGCGTCCCGTGCTCGATCCCGCGCCCGAGTCCCGCGCGTTCGAGCTGCCCGACCGGCTCGCCGCGAAGGCCGACCCGGCACTGATCGCCGCCGACGAGCGGCACTTCGCGGAGATCGCCGCGAGCCTGGAGCAGACCGTCGCCGAACTCTCCGAGAACCTCGACCGCCTGCGCCGGGCACCCGGCGGAGCGGGCCGGGAGGTGCTGGAGCGGGACCTGGAGATCCACCGGCTGACCGCCCAGTTGCGCGCCCTGCGCCGCTTCGGCCTCGACCTGTGCCTGGGCCGCATCGTCCACGCCGACGATCCGGAGCCGATGTACATCGGACGGCTCGGCCTCACCGACAGCACCGGCCGCCGCCTGCTGATCGACTGGCGCTCCCCCGCCGCGGAACCGTTCTTCGCCGCCACCCACGCCCACCCGATGGGCCTGGCCAGCCGCCGCCGCTACCGCTGGACGCGTGGCCGGATCAGCGACTACTGGGACGAGGTGTTCACCGCCGACGGCCTGGAGCACCACGCGGCGCTGGACGACCAGTCCGCGTTCATCGCCACCCTGGGCGGCAACCGCTCGGAGCGGATGCGGGACGTGCTCGCCACCATCCAGGCCGACCAGGACGCGATCATCCGGGCCTCCTCGCGCGGCGCGCTGGTCGTCGACGGCGGCCCCGGCACCGGCAAGACCGTCGTCGCCCTGCACCGCTCCGCCTACCTGCTCCACTCCGACCCGCTCCTCGGGCACCGCCGCGGCGGCGTGCTGTTCGTCGGCCCGCACCAGCCGTACCTGAACTACGTCGCCGACGTGCTGCCCAGCCTCGGCGAGGAGGGGGTGCGCACCTGCACCGTGCGGGACCTGGTCGCCGAGGGCCCCGCGGCGGGCGTCGAGGCGGACCCGGAGGTGGCCCGGCTGAAGTCCTCGGCGGACCTGGTGAAGTCGGTCGAGAAGGCGGTGCGCTTCTACGAGACCCCGCCCACCGAGACCCTGACGGTCGCCACCCCCTGGGGCGAACTGCGGCTGACCGCCGCCGACTGGGCCGAGGCCTTCGAGGCCGCGGAGGCGGGCGTACCGCACAACGAGGCCCGCGACCTGATCTGGGAGGCCCTCGTCACGATCCTCCATGACCAGCTCGACAAGGAGGTCCCGGCCAAGCTGTTCCGCCGGGCCCTGGCCTCCGACGGCGAGCTGACCGGCACCCTCCGGCGCGCCTGGCCCCTGCTCGAAGCGGCCGACGTGGTCGGCGACCTGTGGACGGTCCCGGCCTATCTGCGGATGTGCGCCCCCTGGCTCACCCCCGACGAGGTGCGCCTGCTGCGCCGCGCCGACCCCGCGGCGTGGACGGTGTCCGACCTGCCGCTGCTGGACGCGGCCCGGCAGCGGCTCGGGGACCCGGAGACCTCCCGGACGAAGCGCCGCCAGGCCGCCACGGTGGCCGCCGAGCGCGAGCGGATGGCCGCCGTCATCGACAGCGTCATCGCGGCCGACCCCGACGGCGAGGGCGCGGTGACGATGCTGCACGGGCAGGACCTCAAGGACAGCCTGGTCGACGAGGGCGCGCTGCCCGCGATCGAGACGGACGCGCTCGCCGGCCCCTTCGCGCACATCGTGGTGGACGAGGCCCAGGAGCTGACCGACGCCGAGTGGCAGATGCTGCTGCTGCGCTGCCCGTCCCGGAGCTTCACCATCGTCGGTGACCGTGCCCAGGCCCGGCACGGCTTCACCGAGTCGTGGCGGGAGCGGCTCGCGCGGGTCGGCCTCGGCCGGATCGACGTGGCGTCGCTGAGCATCAACTACCGCACCCCGGAAGAGGTGATGGCGGAGGCGGAACCGGTGATCCGGGCCGCGCTCCCCGACGCCAACGTGCCGACCTCGGTGCGCGCCAACGGCATCCCGGTCACCTACGGCCCGGTGTCGGACCTGGACTCCGTCCTCACCGGCTGGCTGTCCGAGAACACCGAAGGGACCGCCTGTGTCATCGGCGATCCCGCGTTCGAGGAGCGCCCCCGCGTCCGGTCGCTGACCCCGGAGCTGGCGAAGGGGCTGGAATTCGATCTGGTGGTCCTGGTGGACCCGGACGCCTTCGGCGAGGGCATCGAGGGTGCGGTGGACCGCTATGTGGCGATGACCCGCGCGACCCAGCGGCTGGTCGTCCTGACCTCCGCCTAGGCGAGCCGGGGCGGGGCGCCCGGTCGTACCGGGTGCCCCGCCGCGTGGCTCTCGCCGGATCTGCCGCGTCAGGCGGTGTGGTCCGGGTCGAAGCGGTCCTCCGCCTCACGCATGCCGCCCTCGGCGCGGTCACGCTGGGGCTGGTGGGCGCGCTCCTGGTGGTCACGCCCCTGCGGGCCGCGCTGACCGGCCTTCTCGCGGGCCTGGCCGGCCTTCTCCTTGGCCTGGTCCTGCATCTTGCGGGACTTCTCCTGGAACTGGTCCTTCATACCCATGTGGGTTCACATCCCTGGTGAGACGGGGTTTCGGCCCTCGGTGGGGCCTCGACCAGATTCACACGGGCGAACACCCTCCGCATGTCGATCAGTTACGCTGCGTAGCGCGGGCCGCTTCGTCGGCGGCGCCGCCCGCTCCCACCAGCCCCGAGCGCATGCCGGTCAGCCGGTCCGCGTACCTGCGCATCTCCCGCTGGCCGACCGTGCCGATGAGCGCAGGGAGGTAGCCTCGGATGCCCTGCATCCCGCGCAGCCACCACTGCCCGTACACATGCGCCGACCGCCGCTCGATCCCGTCCACCAGCCGGTCGACGGCCGGGCCGAGCGGGTACGTCTTGTTCGACGGCCACGGCAGCCGCTGCCTCAACTCCCGCATCACGTCGTCCTGGTCGGCGCCGCGCACCATGTCGGTGTCGGTCCAGGACAGGTAGGCGACGCCCACCCGCACGCCCAGGTAGCCGACTTCGCCGCGCAGGCTGTGCGCGTACGCCTCCACGCCGGACTTGGAGGCGCAGTACGCCGTCATCATCGGCGCCGGGGTGATCGCGGCGAGGGAGGCGATCTGGAGCAGGTAGCCGCGGCTCTCGGTGAGCACCGGGAGGAAGGCGCGGGCGGTGACGGCCGAGCCGATGAGGTTGACCTCGATCACCCGCCGCCAGGCCACCGGGTCGGAGTCGGCGAACGGACCGCCGCTCGCCACACCGGCGTTGGCCACGACGATGTCGACCTTGCCGAACCGCTCCTTCACCTCGGCGGCGACCCGGCCCATCGCCTCGTGGTCGGTGACGTCGGCGTACCAGTAGGCACTCTCGCCGTACAGCCGCTCGGAGACGGCCTTCAGCTCGTCCTCCTCCAGGCCGACCAGGGCCACCCTGGCGCCGCGCGCTGAGAGTTTGCGGGCGAGCAGCTCCCCGACCCCGCGCGCCGCACCGGTGACGACGGCCACCTGTCCTTCGAGACCGACCCTGCTCATGCGCCCTCCTCCAGGCGGACGGGGATGCTCCCCGTGACGTACGTGGTGACGAGTTCCCGTATCCGTCCGGTCACCGCCTCCGGTGCCTCCACCGGTGTCATGTGCCCGACGCCCGTCAGTTCGGTCAGGCCCGCGCAGTTCGGCAGCGCGGCCACGAGCGCACGGGCGTGCACCGGGGGCGTGAGCCGGTCGGCGGTGCCGTGCAGCACGGCGGTGGGCAGGGTCAACCGCCCGACACCGTGGTCGAGATCGAGTCCGGCCAGCACCGCGCCCCAGGCGTACCGGGCGGCGCGCGGGCAGGCGTGCACGATCCGGGCGCACGCGTCCACCATGTGCGGGGCCGAACCGGGGCCCATGGTCGCGTACTTGAGGATCTTCTTCGCCATGGGCGTGACCGGTCCGAGCGGCAGGGACGAGCCGAGGATGTGCCCGGTGAGCCAGGTGCGGGCACGTCCGGCGCGCAGCGGCACCACGCGCGCCTCGGCGGTCAGCCGTCCGCTGCCGGTGCTGCACAGCAGCGCGGCGGCCGCGTGCTCCTGGAAGCGGGGGCGGCTCGCGGCGGCCATGATGGTCATGCCGCCCATGGAGTGGCCGACGACGAGGGCGCGTTCGCCCCGCGCGAGGGTGGCGGCGAGGACCGCTTCGAGGTCGTCCGCGAGCGCGTCGGTGGAGCAGGCCGGGCTGTACGGACTGCGGCCGTGTCCGCGCTGGTCGTAGGCGATGACCCGGTGGTCCCGGGCCAGCTCCTCGATCTGCGCGGCCCAGAAGGCGGTCGAGCAGGTCCAGCCGTGGGAGAGGACGACCGGGGGCGCGCCCTCGGCGCCGTGCACCTCGACGTGCAGGCGGGCGCCGCCGGTGGAGGTGACCTCCAGGGTGCGGCTCATGCGGTGGCCTCGCTCCGGGCGGGGGTCTGCTGGTCGGACACCGGCTTGCGCAGCACCTCGTACTCCGTGAGGTCCACGCGGCGGGTGGCCTGGCGGAACTCGGTGGTGGTGCCGGGCCAGACGGTGGTGTTGCGGCCACTGGCGTCCAGGTACCAACTGGTGCAGCCGCCGGTGTTCCAGACGGTGCGCTTCATCCGCTCCTGCACCCGCCGGTTCCAGCGGTCGACGGCGGCGGGGCGGGCGTCGAGCGCGGTGCGGCCGCCGAGGGTGTCGAGCTGGCGCATGTAGTCGGCGAGGTAGTTCAACTGGGACTCGATCATGAGGATCATGGAGGAGTTGCCCAGGCCGGTGTTGGGCCCGATGACGCTCAGCCAGTTCGGGAACCCGGCGGCCGAGCCACCGCGCAGCGCCTCCATCCCGCCCTTCCACGCCTCCGCGAGCGTGACGCCCCCGGCGCCGACCACGCGCTCGGCGATGGGCATGTCGGTGACGTGGAAGCCGGTGCCGAAGATGATCGCGTCGACCTCGGTCTCGGTGCCGTCGGCCGCGACCACGGTCGAGCCCCGGATCTCGCTGACCCCGCTGGCGACCACGTCCACGTTGGGCCGGGCCAGCGCCGGGTAGTACGTGCTGGAGAGCAGGATGCGCTTGCAGCCGATGCGGTAGTCGGGGGTCAGCTTGGCGCGCAGAGCCGGGTCCTTGACGGCGCGGGCCATGTTGCGCTTGGCGAGCCGCTCGACCAGGCCGAGTTCGTCGGGGTGCTTGGTGAACGCCTGCACCTGGAGCTCCCGGATGCCCCACAGCAGCCCTCGCCGCAGCCGCGCGGTGAAGGGCAGCGCCTGGTGCAGCCTGCGCTCGGCGGTGCCGATGGCCCGGTCCATGCGGGGCATCACCCAGGGCGGGGTGCGCTGGAAGACGGTGAGCTTGCCGACCTCGGGCTGGATCGAGGGGACGATCTGGATGGCGGAGGCGCCGGTGCCGACCATGGCGACGCGCTTGCCGCGCAGGTCGTAGTCGTGGTCCCAGCGGGCGGAGTGGAACACCCGGCCGGGGAACGAGTCCAGCCCCGGGATCGCGGGGATCTTCGGGTCGGACAGCGGGCCGGTGGCGGAGACGACCACGTCGGCGGTGAGCGAGCCGCTCGCGGTCTCGATGTTCCAGCGCAGCTCCACCTCGTCCCAGGTCATCAGCTTGACCTCGGAGTCGAAGCGCAGATGCGGGCGGAGCCCGAAGTCGTCGGCGACGCGCTCCAGGTAGGCGCGGATGTGCTCCTGCCCGGAGAAGGTGCGCGGCCAGTCGGGGTTGGGCGCGAAGGAGAAGGAGTACAGGTGCGAGGGCACGTCGCAGGCACAGCCGGGGTAGCTGTTGTCTCGCCAGGTGCCGCCCACGCCGCCGGCCCGCTCCAGGACGACGAAGTCGGTGATCCCCTCCCGGCGCAGCCGCACGGCGGCCCCCAGCCCGCCGAAGCCGGACCCGATCACCGCCACCCGTACATGCTCGTGCTCGGCCATCCCGACGCCTCCACGCATCCTCGGACTCTGCCAGTGAACACTGGCGCAATGGGACTGTAGAACAGCTCCGTACCGAGCGGTAGGGGGCGCGGGAAGGAAAGTTACCGACGGTACGCCATAGGCTGCGGGCGTGGCAGAAGACGGCGGACACAGCGGCGGGCAGCCCGGCGGGCGCGAGTACCGCATGGAGGAGCTGGCGCGCGTCGCCGGGATCACCGTGCGCACCCTGCGCTTCTACCGCGAGCGCAGACTGATCCCGCCGCCCCGCCGCGAGGGCCGTATCGCCTGGTACGACGACCATCACCTGGCCCGGCTGCGCACCATCGCGGCGCTGCTGGAGCGCGGGCACACCCTGAACGGCATAGCCGAGCTGGCCGAGGCGCTGGACCACGGCCGGGACGTGGCCGACGTGCTGGGCGTCACCCCGCCCACCGAGGAGGAGCCGGTCCGGCTGACCCCGGAGGAGCTGGCGGCCCGCTTCGAGGGCGACGTGACCCCGGAGAACCTCGCGGCCGCGATGGACCTCGGCTACCTCGGCACCGACGGCGACGAGATCGTCCACATCAGCCGCCGCCTGCTGGACGTCTCCTCGGCGCTGGTCCGCGAGGGCATCCCGCTGGCGGAGGTGCTGGCGGCGGGCGCACGGGTGCGCGAGCACGCGGACGCGCTGGCGGCCCTGTTCGGCGAGCTGATCCTCCGCCACGCCCCCGAGGACTCCCTGCACCGTCTGCGCCCGCTGGCCCGCAGCGTGGTGGAGGCGGAACTGTCCCTGGCGCTGGACCGGCGCCTGAACAAGCGGGACTAGCGCTCGTACACCACGGTCACCGGTGCGTGGTCGGACCAGCGCTCGGTGTGGGTGGCCGCGCGCTCCACGTACCCCTTGACCGCCTTCGCGGCGAGGCCCGGGGTGGCCAGGTGGTAGTCGATGCGCCAGCCGGAGTCGTTGTCGAAGGCGCGGCCCCGGTAGGACCACCAGCTATAAGGGCCCTCGGTGTCGGGGTGCAGGGCGCGGACGACGTCCACGTAGCCGCCGTCGCCAGGGGCGAGCACCCGGCTCAGCCACTCCCGCTCCTCGGGCAGGAAGCCGGAGTTCTTGGTGTTGCCGCGCCAGTTCTTCAGGTCGGCCTGCTGGTGGGCGATGTTCCAGTCGCCGCAGACCAGGACCTCGCGGCCGTCGGCGGCGGCCCGCTCGCGCAGCCCCTTGAGGTGGGCGGAGAACTCGCCCATGAAGCGGACCTTCTCGTCCTGCCGCTCGGTGCCGACCTCGCCCGAGGGCAGGTACAGCGAGGCGACGGTCACACCGGGCAGGTCGGCCTCGACGTACCGCCCCGAGCCGTCGAACTCAGCCGAGCCGAAGCCGACCCGGACGCGGTCGGGCTCACGGCGCGTGTAGAGGGAGACGCCGGCGCGGCCCTTGGCGGCGGCGGGCGCGTGCACGACGTGCCAGCCGTCGGGCTGCCGTACGTGCTCGGGGAGTTGCTGCGGCTCGGCGCGCACCTCCTGCAGGCAGACCACGTCCGCCGAGGTCCGCTCCAGCCACTCCACGAAGCCCTTCTTCGCGGCGGCCCGCAGTCCGTTCACATTCACCGAGGTCACAGTCAGCACCAGGGCACGATACCGGCACACTGGTGGAGTCCGATGCCCACTCGCCGCATAGAAGTACGATACCCAGCATGAATATACGTCGCGTTCGCTTCGATCACCCCGACGCCGTGAAGCTCAACGACGAGGTCCAGGCCGAATACCACGTGCGCTACGGCGACGGCGGCGACGCCACCGCCCTGGACCCCGCGGACTTCGACCCGCCCAGAGGCGTCTACCTGATCGCGTACGACGCGCTGGACCGCCCGGTCGCCACCGGCGGCTGGCGCAGCCAGGACCTGAACGACGAGGGCAACAGGGACGGCGACGCGGAACTGAAGCGCATGTTCGTCATCGAGCAGATGCGCGGCCAGGGCCTCGCCCGCCGCATCCTCGCGGAACTGGAGGCGGACGCCCGCGCGGCCGGCCGCACCCGCATGGTCCTGGAGACCGGCACCGAACAGCCGGAGGCCGTCGCCCTGTACGCCTCCAGCGGCTACACCCCGTGCGCCAAGTTCGGCTACTACCGCCACCACGACAACAGCCTCTGCTACGCGAAGCCGCTCTAGACGTGCAGAAGCCCCAGCCGACTTAGCCGGCTGGGGCTTCATGATGCGTGGACCTGTGGGGATTTGAACCCCAGACCCCCTCGATGCGAACGAGGTGCGCTACCAGACTGCGCCACAGGCCCTTGCAACGAGTGAAACTCTAGCATCCCGATCGGGGTGCTCGGAAATCCGCTCCCGGACTGGTCAGGGCGCGGGTCACTCGTTGGCGGCCCGCGGGCGGTCGCCGTCCTCGTACTGGTCGAACAGCGGGGTACGGCCGCGCTCGCGGGCCCGGCGGGCCGAGGCGCTGCGGCGGGCGTCGCCCCGGCCGTCCTCCGGGCGCCCCTCGGCCTGCGCCGGATCGGCGGCCGGGACTTCGGGGCGCTGGTCCGGGGTGACGGCGCTGGAGCGTGCCGAACTCCAGGTGCCGGGTGCGCCGAGGTCCACGTCGGCGGTGGCGCGCGGGGCGACCGGCGCGGTCACGTACGTGGGCAGCGGCACCGGGACCGGGTCCCAGCTCTCGCCGTGTCCGGGGCGGCGCTGCCGCTCGCGCTGCTGGTCGACCCACTCGGCGTGGTCGGTCTGCTCGACCAGGGCACGCCGGTCGGCGGCGAGGGCGGCGGACAGAGCGGGGTCGGTGTGCGGCCCCGTCCCCTCCTCCGGCTCGTCGACGACGACCGCCTCGGCGGCCGCGCGGCGGCGCGGCTGGCGGGCGCGCTCACGCAGCCGCGCCGCCGCGTCCTCGGCGCTCCTGCGGTCCATCTGGAAGGCGAACCTGCGCCGTTCCTGCTGGCGCAGGTAGCCGATGTACGCGCTGAGCAGGACCGCGGGCACGGCGGGCACCCAGAGGAAGGCCAGGCCCCCCACCGCGGCGGCGATCGCGCCGACCGTGAAGGCGAGGAAGAGCACCACGGTGGTGCGCCGCCTTCGCGCGAGCACCTTCGTGCGCTGGGCGCGCGCCGCGGCCGCCTGCGCCGAGGGCGCGCGCCGGGCGGGCGGAAGGACGTGTTCGGGTTCGGGCGCCGGGGCTGAACGGGGCGGATGCGCCTGCGCGGAGGGCGACTTGGGGGCCGGCACGGCCACCTCCTCGCGCGGGGCTTCCGCCCGCACCTGCCGCTCCGGCTCGATGTCCGCCCGGACCTGACGGCGCGTCGGAGGCATGGCGAAGTCCCGGACGTCCACCGAGTCGGTGGCGACGTCCGGGTCACCGGCGTCCGGCTCCCCCTCCTGGGTGGAGCGCGCCCGCAGGTCCTTGGCGTATCGGCGCTCCATCCCCGCCCTTCCGGACAGCAGCCGGATGGCGGTGCTGAAGCGTTCCGTCGGACGGGCCTCGTTCAGCTCGTCCTGCCTACGGAGCCACATCGGCACCAAGTAGGCGGCCCAGGCCCCGACAATGACTGCGTAGATGAGGCCGCTGCTGCTCACGACTCACACGGTAGAGGGGTTTCCCCGAGGCCATCCGCCAATTGAGTCGGTGTGTCGCACGATCTGGCTGATATTTCCAGCTTTTTTTGCGACCGATGCGATCAGCGGACCGTCGAAGGGCGGAATTGAATGCCCGGAGACGGACCCGAGACGGTCCACTCACGCATTAATTCGAACAGATATTCAATTTCCCGTGCTGTTCGCATTCCCCGGCCGGCCGGCACGCGCGCGCCGCCAGCGGTCGACCAGGCCGTCGGGGACCTCCTCGGCGGTGAGCGCGTAGACCAGATGGTCGCGCCAGGCACCGTCGATGTGCAGATAGCGCGGCCGCAGCCCCTCCTCGCGGAAGCCGAGCTTCTCCACCACCCGGCGACTGGGCCGGTTCTCCGGACGGATGCAGACCTCCAGCCGGTGCAGACCCACCGAGCGGAAGCAGTGGTCCGACACCAGCGCGACGGCGGTCGGCATCACCCCGCGCCCGGCGACGGACTCGTCCACCCAGTAGCCGATGTGCCCGGAGCACATGGAACCCCAGGTGATCCCGGCGACGGTGAGCTGGCCGACCAGGCGCCCCTGGTACTCGATGACGAACGGCAGCATCCGGCCCGCCCCCGCCTCCGAGCGCAGGTGCCGGATCATCTGGCGGTAGGTGGGCCGGTGCGTGATCGGCCCGCTCGGGGTGGGCGGCGGGATGGTCGCCTCCCAGGGGCGCAGCCAGTCCCGGTTGCGCCGGTTCACCTCGCGCCAGGCACGCTGGTCGCGCGCCCGTATCGGCCGCAGGACGACATCCCCGTCCACCAGCACCACGGGCCAGGATCTGCCGGTCAGCTCGCACCCCCGGCGCCCGCGTGACCCGGTGCGTCGGGCCGGGGGTGGTCGCCGCCGCGGATCTGGTCGACGGCGTGCGTCAGCAGCGGCTCCAGCACGGCGAGCCCGTCCCGCACTCCCCCGCTCGAACCCGGCAGGTTCACGATCACCGTGGTGCCCGCGACCCCGGCCAGGCCCCGTGAGAGCGCGGCGGTGGGCACCTTCTCGCGCCCGTACGCGCGGATCGCCTCGGCGATGCCCGGCACCTCGTAGTCGAGGACCGCGCGGGTCGCCTCGGGGGTGCGGTCGGTGGGCGAGATACCGGTGCCGCCGGTGGTCACGACCGCGTCGTACCCGGCCGCCACGGCCGCGCGCAGGGCGGCCTCGACCGGGTCGCCGTCCGGGACCACCTCGGGCCCGTCCACGGCGAAGCCGAGGCGCGTGAGGCCCTCGGCCACCGCGGGGCCGCCCTTGTCGGCGTAGACGCCGGCGGCGGCGCGGTTGGAGGCGGTGACGACCAGCGCCCGGTACGCCGGGGCGCCGGTCACGCCCGGCTCCAGTGGCCGGACTTGCCGCCGGTCTTCTCCTCCACCCGCACGTCGGTGATGACGGCGCCCTTGTCGACCGCCTTCACCATGTCGACCACGGTGAGCGCGGCGACGGAGACGGCCGTGAGCGCCTCCATCTCCACGCCCGTGCGGTCGGTGGTCTTCACGGTGGCCAGGATCTCCACGCCCTCGTCCGTGACGGCGAGGTCCAGCGTCACGCCGGACACCGACAGCGGGTGGCACAGCGGGATCAGGTCCGGGGTGCGCTTGGCGCCCATGATGCCCGCGATCCGGGCGGTGGCCAGGGCGTCGCCCTTGGGCACCCCCTCGCCGCGCAGCAGCTCGACCACGCGCGGTGACACGAGCACCCGGCCACTGGCACGGGCGGTGCGCGCGGTCACTTCCTTCCCGGATACGTCGACCATGCGGGCCGCGCCCGCCTCGTCGATGTGCGTCAGTCGGTCGTGCGTACTCATGGTGTGCGGTGCTTCCCGTTTGCGGCCCGCCGGCGCTTGCGGTGCGCGGGCCTCGTGTGCGCGCCACGGTACCGCCAAGTCGGCCCGGACACCGGCCCGGGCTCCCGCGACGGCCCGCCGAGGACCCGCGCGGGTGCCTTCCGGTCAGCCGAGCAGGACGACCTCGACCTCGGTGCCGGGCTCGGCCGTGGCCATGTCCTCGGGGAGCACGATCAGCGCGTTGGCGTGTGCCAGCGCGGCGATCAGATGGGAACCGCTGCCGCCCACCGGGGCGACCTCGCCGTCCTCGTAGTTGCCGCGCAGGAACTGCCGGCGGCCCTCGGGCGAGCGCAGCGGCTCGTCCACCTTGAGAGTGGCCCGCGTGCGCGGCCGCTGGACGTCCGCGAACCCCATCAGGGCGCGGATGGCCGGGCGGACGAACAGCTCGAAGGAGACGTACGACGACACCGGGTTGCCGGGCAGGGCCAGCAGCGGGGTGTGGTCGGGGCCCACCGCGCCGAAGCCCTGGGGCTTGCCGGGCTGCATGGCGAGCTTGCGGAAGTCGACCCCGCCGCCCTCCTCGTCGCCGACCTCGGTCAGCGCCTCCTTGACCACGTCGTACGCGCCGACGCTCACCCCGCCGGTGGTGACGAGCAGGTCGGCGCGGACCAACTGGTCCTCGATGGTGGAGCGCAGCACGTCCGCGTCGTCCGCGACCGCGCCGACCCGGTAGGCGATGGCCCCCGCGGCGCGGGCCGCGGCGGTGAGGGCGAAGCTGTTGGAGTCGAAGATCTGACCGTGCGCCAACGGCTCGCCCGGCTGGACGAGTTCACTGCCGGTGGACATCACGACGACGCGCGGGCGCGGGCGCACCCGGACCGTGCCCCGGCCGATCGCGGCCAGCAGTGCGATCTGGGAGGGGCCGAGGACCGTACCGGCGGCGAGCGCCCGGTCACCGGCGCGGACGTCGCTGCCGCTGGGCCGGACGTGCGCCCCGGTCTCGGCGGGCCGGAAGACGCGCACCTGCCCCTCGGCGCCCTCGGGCGCCTGGGCGCGGGCGCGCATGCCGCTGGCGGGGCCGCCGCCGAGCCCGGCGTCCGTCCACTCGACGGGGACGACGGCCTCGGCGCCGGGCGGCAGCGGCGCACCGGTCATGATGCGCGCCGCCTGGCCGGGGCCGACCTGGACGGGGGCGGCGTCGCCCGCGGCGACGTCACCGACCACGTCCAGGACCGCCGGGTACTCCTCGCTCGCACCGGTCACGTCCGTGACCCGTACCGCGTAACCGTCCATGGAGCTGTTGTCGAAGGGCGGCAACGACACCGGCACCATGACGTCGTCGACCAGCGCACAGCCCTGCGCGTCGGGGAGCTGGAGCTCGATGGGGTCGAGCGGGCGGACGGTGCTGAGAATGTCCTCCAGGTGCTCGTCCACCGACCACACGTGGTCCGGTCCGACGGGACGGTTCGCGGCGGTGCTCAACTTTCCTGCATCTCCTCGGCGACGAAACTGCGCAGCCAGGTCCTGAAGTCCGGGCCCAGGTCCTCACGTTCGCACGCGAGGCGGACAATGGCACGCAGGTAGTCGGCGCGGTCGCCGGTGTCATAACGGCGGCCCTTGAAGACGACGCCGTGCACCGGACCGCCGATCTTCTCGTCCTCGGCGAGCTGCTGGAGCGCGTCGGTGAGCTGGATCTCGCCGCCCCGGCCGGGCTCGGTCTTGCGCAGTATGTCGAAGATGTGCGGGTCGAGGACGTAACGCCCGATGATCGCATAGTTGGACGGGGCGTCGGCCGGGTCCGGCTTCTCGACCAGGCCGGTGATCTTGACGACGTCGCCCTCACCGGTGCTCTCCACGGCCGCGCAGCCGTAGAGGTGGATCTGCTCGGGGGCGACCTCCATGAGGGCGATCACACTGCCGCCGTGCTGCTCCTGCACGTCGATCATGCGCTGGAGCAGGGGGTCGCGGGGGTCGATCAGGTCGTCGCCGAGCAGGACCGCGAAGGGCTCGTGGCCCACGTGCGGCGCGGCGCACAGCACGGCGTGGCCGAGGCCGCGGGGGTCGCCCTGGCGGACGTAGTGCATCGTGGCCAGGTCGCTGGACTCCTGCACCCTGGAGAGCCGGTCGGCGTCGCCCTTCTTCTGCAGGGCCGACTCGAGCTCGTAGTTGCGGTCGAAGTGGTCCTCCAGCGGACGCTTGTTACGCCCGGTGACCATCAGTACGTCCTCAAGGCCGGCTGATACCGCTTCCTCGACCACGTACTGGATCGCCGGCTTGTCCACGACCGGCAGCATCTCCTTCGGAGTGGCCTTGGTGGCGGGCAGGAAACGGGTGCCGAGCCCGGCTGCCGGGATGACAGCCTTGCTGATCCTTGGGTGCGACTGAGTCATGCGCGCCACTCTAACCGGTGTCCTTTGCGGAGAATCCGCTGCTCCGCTTAGGTGAACGTGATACGGGCGGAACGAGAGAAAGCCGGGACGGGTTGTGGAATACGACGGACGTGCGGCCGACCCCGGAAAGCGGGAGCTGCGCCGTGAACTCCTGTCCGCCAGAAGGGCATTGACGCCGGACGAACGCGCCGGTGCGGGCACCGCGCTGGCCGCGCACGCCCTCCTGCTGCCCGAACTCGCCGGCGCCGGCACGGTCGCCGCATACGTCTCGGTGGGCACCGAACCCGCCACCACCGAGCTGCTGGAGGAGCTGCGTCTGCGGGGCACCCGCGTGCTGCTCCCGGCGCTGCTGCCCGACGACGACCTCGACTGGGGCGCGTACGCCGGACCCGGCTCGCTGGCGGCCGTCCGGCACGGCGGGCGGATGGAGCTGTCCGAGCCCGCCGGCGCGCGCCTCGGCCCGGACGCGGTCCTCTCGGCGGACGTGGTGCTGCTGCCCGGCCTCGCGGTGGACGCGCGCGGGATGCGGCTGGGGCGGGGCGGGGGGTCGTACGACCGGGTGCTCGCGCGCCTGGAGCGCGCGGGCGCGCGCCCGTCGCTCGTCGTGCTCCTGTACGACACGGAGGTGGTGGCACGAGTGCCCGCCGAGGCGCACGACCGCCCGGTGCACGCCGTGGTGACGCCGGGGGGCGTACGCCGTTTCGCGCGCCCCTGAAAGCGTCCCGGTACGGGGGAAGGCCCCCCACGCGCGTGGAGGGCCTTCACCGTCGGTACCGCCGTCAGCGGCTCACGGCCGCAGGCTCAGCGTGTCCTTCGTGCTTCCGTCGACCGACTTGTCGGTGAACGACCAGGGCAGCAGATCGCCGTCGGCCCACTTGTCGGTCTGGTCGGTGTAGTGGGCGCTGAAGGCGTGCCCGGAGGCACCGCTGAGGTTGATCCAGCGGGACTTGTCGAGGTCCGCCATGTTGACCACCATCCGCATGGACGGCACCCACACCACGCCGTAGCCCCCGGCCGCGTTCCAGCCGGTCGCGTTGACGGTGGCCTCGCCGCCGCTGAGCTTCCAGGGGCCGCGGTTGAGCGCGTACCGGACCAGTTCCGGGCCCTCGAGGCCGAGCGTCTGGTTCTTCAGGAACAGCCGGTGCAGGCGTCCCCAGCTCCAGGTGTCGATGTCCTTGCCGAGCTTGGCGGTCAGCTCCCAGCGGGCGTCGATCATGGCCCGGGTGAACAGCTCGTCGCGGTCGTGCGCGGCCGGGCGGTTGCCCGACTTCGGCGCCTGCCACCACTGGCTGTCCGGCTTGTCCATGAGCGTGCGCACGACCTCGAACCAGCGGTCGCCGCCGTCCGGCTGCGCCTGGTCGGCGTCGCGCCGGCCGCACTCGCGGACCTTGCCCTCGTCGTCCAGCGGCCCGGTGCTGCCCGCCTTCTCCACCCACAGGCACTGGCCCTTGGCGCGCAGCTCCTTGGGGAGCTTGTCGCCGAAGCCGAGCTTGAGGATGTTGCGCCACACGGCGTTGAAGTACGCGGCGGCGGCCGAGTCGGCGTCCTGGGTGTAGTCCCAGCCCTCCAGCAGCTTCTGCGCCTTGCGGACCTCGGGGTCGTCCAGGTCCAGCTTCAGCAGCTTGGGCACCAGCAGCTTGGCGATCTCGCTGCTGTTGTCGAGCTGCATCTGGCGCATGTCGTCGGTGGAGACCTTGCCGCCGTCCTTGATCTTGGACTCGATCAGATCGGCGATGCGCTGGCTGCGGGTGCCGTAGCCCCAGTCGGTGGTCAGGGTGTACGGGTACTTGTCCTTGTCGACCACGGCCTGGTTGGCGGTGACGATGTAGCCGCGCTCCGGGTCGTACTCGTAGGGCAGCTCGTCCTTGCCGATGAAGCCGGTCCAGCGGTACTTGGAGTCCCAGCCCGGCGCCGGCACGGAGCCGTCGTCGCCCGCGGAGCGGGTCGGGATCTTGCCGGGCAGGGTGTAGCCGATGTGCCGGGTGTCCGCGTAGATCAGGTTCTGCGAGGGCACGTCGAACAGGGCGGCTGCCGAGCGGAAGCTCGTCCAGTCGGACGCCTTGTCCATGGCGAACACGGCGTCCATGGAGGTGCCGGGGTCGAGCGCGGTCCAGCGCAGTGCGATGCCGTAGCCGTCGCCGCGGTCGGGGGCGGCGGTGTCGACGTCCGCCTTGCGGCCCACCTCGACGAGCTCGTCGTCGCGGTCGGAGAGCAGCGGCATGCCGTCGGCGGTCTGGCGGACGACGATCTTCTTGGAGCCGCCCCCGGCGACCTTGATGGTCTCCTCACGGGTGCGGAAGGGGCGGACCTTGCCGTCGTAGAGGTAGCCGTCGCCGGAGAGCTTCTCCAGGTAGAGGTCGCTGACGTCGACGCCGGAGTTGGTCATGCCCCAGGCGATGCGTCCGTTGTGGCCGATGACCACGCCGGGCATCCCGGCGAAGGTGTAGCCCGCGACGTCGAACTGGCACTTGCTGGAGACGCTCCGGCAGTGCAGGCCCATCTGGTACCAGACCGAGGGCAGCGACGCCGACAGGTGCGGGTCGTTGGCCAGCAGCGGCTTGCCGGTGATCGTGTGCTCGCCCGAGACGACCCACGAGTTCGAGCCGATGCCCTGGCCGTTGACGCCGACGGCGGTGGGGAGGTCGTCGAGGACCTTGGAGAGGCTGGTGAGCTGGCCGGTGAGGCCGGTGCCGGTGGCGCCGGTGGTGCCGGTGCCGCCCGCGGTGCCGGTTCCCGTCGTTCCCGTGGTCCCCGTGGTCCCGGTGGTCCCGGTGGTCCCCGTCGCGCCCTGGGTGCCCGTGCCGCCCTGCGTGCCCGTGGTGGTGCCCGCCGGGGCGCCGGCCTGCTGGAAGCTCTTGCTCAGCGCGCTGTACTGGCCCTCGCGCACGATCGGCTTGTTCCGGTCGTAGGGGTAGTCCGGGTACAGCTCGCGGATCTGCTTCGGGTCCAGGCGGCTGGTCATCAGGGCGCGGTCGGTCTCGTCGCGCATGTTGCCGCGCAGGTCCCAGGCCATCGCCTTCAGCCACGCGACGGAGTCGACCGGGGTCCACTCGGCGGGCTTGTAGTCGTTGGTGAACCCGAGGGCCGCGTACTCCAGGGAGACGTCCTGGGCGTCCTTGCCCTTGAGGTAGGCGTTGACCCCCTTGGCGTACGCCTGGAGGTACTTCTTCGCCGACGGCGACAGCTTGGTGTCGTACTCCTGCTTCGCCACCCGGTCCCAGCCGAGGGTGCGCAGGAAGGAGTCGTTCTTGACCTGGCTCTTGCCGAACATCTCGGACAGGCGCCCGGAGGTGAGATGGCGGCGCACGTCCATCTCGTAGAACCGGTCCTGCGCCTGGACGTAGCCCTGCGCCATGAAGAGGTCCGCGTCGGAGGACGCGTAGATCTGCGGGATGCCGTAACCGTCGCGCTTGACGTCGACGGGGCCGGACAGGCCCTCGAGCGTGAGTGATCCCTTGGTCTGCGGGAAGGAGGCACGCACGGTGCTGATGGACCAGAACGCCCCGAAGGCTATGCCTCCGATCAGGGCCAGGACCAGCAGAAGCACGACAAGTCGGGCTTTGCGCCCCTTCTTCCTGCCGGACTTGCCGGGCTTGTCGCCCGATGTGGCGGTGGTGTTGGGGGGCATCGCTGTCCTTGCTGTCCTAACGCGAGCGGCAGGTCGGGCTGTGACTTTGAATGAGCGCTGGAGCAACCATAGGCGCAGGGCCCGGAACCACTTGACGCGGAGTCGGGAACCGGCGTGCACGGGCGTTCGATCTTGCCAACGCGAGCGTCAAGGAAACGTCAAGAGTTAGGTAAGGTAACGAAGTAGTCGGGTGCGGTCCGCCGCCCCCTCAGTGTCTTGTGTACGCGAGCCCACGTGCGCCCCCGCGCGGGCCAAGGAAGGGATGCGCCGCTGACTGTCCACCACCTCAACCAGCTCCTGTTCGCCTGCTCGCTGGTCCTCCTGGTCGCGGTCGCGGCCGTGCGGATCTCCTCGCGCAGCGGGCTCCCCAGCCTGCTCGTCTACCTGGGGATCGGCGTCCTCATGGGCTCCGACGGGATCGGGAACATCCACTTCGACAACGCCGAGATGACCCAGGTCATCGGGTACGCGGCCCTGGTCGTGATCCTCGCCGAGGGCGGTCTCGGCACGAAGTGGAAGGAGGTACGGCCGGCGTTGCCGTCCGCCTCCGTGCTGGCGACGGTGGGCGTCGCGGTCAGCGTCGGCGCGACGGCGGCGGGCGCGCACTATCTGGTCGGGCTGGAGTGGCGGCAGGCGTTCATCGTCGGCGCGGTCGTCTCCTCGACCGACGCGGCCGCCGTGTTCTCCGTGCTGCGCAGGATTCCCCTCCCCTCGCGCGTGACGGGCACGCTGGAGGCGGAGTCCGGCTTCAACGACGCCCCGGTGGTCATCCTGGTCGTCGCCTTCTGCCAGGCGGGCCCGGTCGAGCACTGGTACGTCCTGCTGGCCGAGATCGTGCTGGAGCTGGCCATCGGCGCCGCTCTCGGTCTCGCGGTGGGCTTCCTCGGCTCCTGGGGGCTCAAGCACGTCGCCCTGCCCGCCTCCGGTCTCTACCCGATCGCCGTCATGGCCATCGCCGTCACCGCGTACGCGGCGGGCGCCCTGGCCCACGGGAGCGGCTTCCTCGCCGTCTACCTGGCGTCGATGGTGCTGGGCAACGCCAAGCTGCCGCACTGGCCGGCCACGCGCGGGTTCGCCGAGGGGCTCGGCTGGATCGCGCAGATCGGCATGTTCGTCCTGCTCGGCCTGCTGGTGACCCCGCACGAGCTGGGCGACGACGTGGTGCCCGCGCTGATCATCGGGCTGGTGCTGACCATGGCCGCCCGCCCGCTGAGCGTGGTGCTCAGCCTGACCCCGTTCCGGGTGCCGTGGCAGGAGCAGGCCCTGATGTCCTGGGCCGGGCTGCGCGGCGCGGTGCCCATCATCCTGGCGACCATCCCGATGGTGAGCGGCATCGACGGCAGCCGCCGCATCTTCAACATCGTCTTCGTACTGGTCGTCGTCTACACCCTGGTCCAGGGCCCGACCCTGCCCTGGCTGGCCCGCAAGCTGCGGCTCGGCGAGGAGGGCGAGGCGTCCGACCTCGGCATCGAGTCCGCGCCGCTGGAGCGGCTGCGCGGCCATCTGCTCTCGCTGACCGTCCCCGACGACTCCCGGATGCACGGCGTTGAGGTCGGCGAGCTGCGGCTGCCGCCGGGCGCCGCCGTCACGCTGGTCGTGCGCGACGGCAAGTCGTTCGTGCCGTCGCCGACGACCGTGCTGCGGCACGGGGACGAGCTGCTGGTGGTCGCCACCGACCCGGTCCGTGACGCGGCGGAACGGCGGCTGCGCGCGGTCACCCAGGGCGGCAAGCTGGCCGACTGGCTGGGCACGAGCGGCCAGGCGCACCGGCACTGAGCGTGCTCGTTCTCACAGGGCCGGCGGCGGGGGGCCGCCTGTACGATCAAGGCACCTGATCGAACCAACTCTGTCCGATCTGTCTGACGCAGAGCTGGCGCGACCGTATGGCGGCCGGACGAAGCCCTTGAGCACACCGGTATCTACCGCAGTCCCGCGCAAGAGGACAGCTCTCGGTGCCCCCCGCACGGGCGCGCTACCAGGCGGAAGAGAGGCACGGGCCGTGGCATCCACGGTCACCACCGAGCAGTCGGCGCCGCCCCGTCCGGGCTACGGACAACTGCTGCGCACCAAGCGCGCGTGGACCTTCCTGGTCCCCGGCTTCGCAGCACGCCAGCCGTTCGCCATGCTCACCATCTCCATCGTGCTGCTGGTGCGGCACACCACCGGCTCGTACGGCGCCGCCGGTGCCGCGGCGGCCGTCACCGGGGTCTCCATGGCCCTGTTCGCCCCCTACAGCGGCCGTCTCGCGGACCGCCACGGCCAGCGGACCGTGCTGATGCCCGGTGTCGTCGTGCACGCGGCGGCGGGGCTCACCCTGACGGCGCTCGCGCTGGCGCACGCCCCCCTGTGGGCGCTGTTCGTGGCGGCCGTGCCGACCGGCGCCTCGGTCCCGCAGGTCGGGCCGATGGTGCGGGCCCGCTGGGGCACCCGGCTGAAGGGGTCGCCGCTGATGAGCACGGCGGCGGCCTTCGAGTCGGTCACGGACGAGCTGACCTTCGTGGTCGGCCCGCTGCTGGCGACCGCGCTGTGCACCGCCGTCACCCCTTCGGCCGGACTGGTCACGGAGGCCGCGCTGACCCTGGTCGGCGGCCTGCTGTTCGCCGCCCAGCGGGGCACACAGCCCCCGGTGCCGCCGCGCGGAGCCCTCGCGGCGGCCGAGGGTGAGGCGACCGCGCCGGTGTCCGCCCTCCGGGTGCCCGGTGTACGGGTGCTGATCGTGACGTTCCTGGGCATCGGGTCGGTCTTCGGCGGGATGCAGGTCTCCCTGGCCGCGTTCACCGAGTCGATCGGCGAGCCCGGTCTGAACGGCGTCCTCTACGGCGTCTTCGCCGCCGGGAACATGCTGTCCGGGGTGGTGTGCGGCGCGGTCGCCTGGAAGTCCACGCCCCGGCGCCGTCTCACCGTGGGCTACGCGGGTCTCGCGCTGGCCACGTCCGTGCTGTGGACGGTGCACTCGGTGCCGTTGCTGGCCGGGCTCGGGCTGCTGGTCGGCATGTGTGTCGCGCCCGCGCTGATCACCGGCTACACCCTGGTGGAGGACCTGGTGCCGGCGGGTGCCCGGACGGAGGCGTTCACCTGGCTGACCGGCGCGGTCGCGCTGGGCCAGGCGGCCGCCGTCACGGTCGCGGGACAATGGGAGGACCGGCTGTGGGACGGCGCCGGGTTCCTGGTCCCGATGGCCGGGACCGTGCCGGCGCTGGCGACGATTGTGGCGCTGCGCTCCCTGCTGGTCGCCCGGGGCCGGAACCGCACCGTGGCGCGTGGCGTCGGTCACCGCGAGCCCGTCACGGTGGACTGATCCACGGGAATGCGTCACTATGGAGCATCGTTAGCACTCATTGAGTGAGAGTGCCAGGAGGAAGACAGTGCCGACCTACCAGTACCAGTGCAAGGACTGCGGCGAGGGCCTCGAGGCGGTGCAGAAGTTCACCGACGACGCCCTGACCGAGTGCCCCAACTGCGGTGGCCCCTTGAAGAAGGTGTTCTCCGCGGTCGGCATTGTCTTCAAGGGCTCCGGTTTCTACCGCAACGATTCGCGCGGTGCGTCGTCGAGCAGCAGCCCGGCCGCGAAGTCGTCCGGCTCGTCGTCGTCGGACTCGAAGTCCTCTTCGACGTCGTCGTCTTCGTCGTCGTCCTCGTCGTCTTCTTCGACGTCGTCCTCGACCGGCTCCGCCGCCTGAGACCCCGTTTTCCCGGACCCTGCCGTCATACGACGGCGGGGTTCTCGGCGTAGGTGCGCACGGGATGTCCCGGTGAGCGGCACCCGGGGGTCCCGCGTCCGCCTGGCCCGTTAGGGTGCTGGGCATGGCGAACGCAGAGATCGGCGTAATCGGCGGCTCGGGCTTCTACTCGTTCCTGGACGAGGTGACCGAGGTCCGGGTGGACACCCCCTACGGGGCGCCCTCCGACTCCGTCTTCGTGGGCGAGGTCGCCGGCCGACGGGTGGCCTTCCTGCCCCGGCACGGTCGCGGCCATCACCTTCCGCCGCACCGCATCAACTACCGGGCCAACCTGTGGGCGCTGCGTTCGCTGGGCGTCCGGCAGGTTCTCGGCCCGTGCGCGGTGGGCGGGCTGCGGCCGGAGTACGGGCCGGGCACGCTGCTGGTGCCGGACCAGATGGTCGACCGCACCAAGGCGCGGCACCAGACCTATTTCGACGGGGTCCCGCTGCCGGACGGCACGGTGTCCAACGTGGTGCACGTGTCGATGGCCGACCCCTACTGCCCGACCGGGCGGAGCATCGCGCTGAAGGCGGCTCGCGCGCGGGACTGGACGCCGGTGGACGGCGGCACGCTGGTCGTGGTGGAGGGGCCGCGCTTCTCCACCCGCGCCGAGTCGCTGTGGCATCAGGCGCAGGGGTGGTCGGTGGTGGGCATGACCGGGCATCCCGAGGCGGCCCTCGCCCGTGAACTGGAGCTCTGCTACACCTCGCTGACCCTGGTCACCGACCTCGACGCGGGCGCCGAGACCGGCGAGGGCGTGTCCCACGACGAGGTGCTGCGGGTGTTCGCGGCCAACGTGGACCGGCTGCGGGGCGTGCTCTTCGACGCGGTGGCCGCGCTGCCGGCCACCGAGGAGCGGGACTGTCTGTGCGTGGGCGCGCTCGGGGGGATGGAGCCGGGGATCGAGCTGCCGTGAGGTGGCTGCGGTAGGCGCCGGCTGAGGGTGCGGCGGGGCGACTCGTCGGTCTTCTTCCTCGTCCGGGTGACGGGGTTTTCCACAACCGGCCCGTTGTCCACGGGCTCGGGCGGGGTTCGGCGGGGCGGGTCATCGTGGGGATCGCAAGCCGTTCCCTCGCCGCAGGTGGTGATCCACATGTCCGTGAACCCGAACACCGTCCCCGCTTTCCGTGTGCCACGTCCGCCGGGGACCGATGCCCCGGCCACCCGTGAGGTCCCCTTCTTCCCGCCCGTGCGCGTACGAGGCGGCGGCCGTCAGGCGGGGCGGCTGGCACGGTACCGGGGCCGGGCGGTCGCCGCGGGGCTCGCGGTGACGGCGGCGGCACTGGTCGCGGCCGGCCCCCGCCCGCTGTCCGGCGGCACTCAGTCCACCGAGCGGCCCCGGGGCCACCCCGCCGCGGACCCGGTACGGAGGCACGGGCCGGGCGAGCTGGTCCGGGCCCCGGTCCGCATCGCCGACGCGGCCGCCGTCCGGCTGCTGCGCCCCGGCGACCGGGTGGACGTGGTCGCGGCCGAGGAGCGGTCGGCGGGCGGGAGCGCGGCGCGCGTGCTCGCGCGCGGGGCCAGGGTGGCCCGGCTGCCGGAGCTGCCGGAGCTGCCGGAGCTGCCGGGCCAGGGCGATGGGCCGGAGGCAGGTGTCGGTGAGGGAAGCGTCACTGCCGGGGCGCTGGTCGTACTGGCGGTGCCGCGTGCCACGGCGGCGCGGCTGGTGGGGGCAAGCCCCACGGCACGGCTGGCGGTGGCGCTGTGGTGAGCCTTGTCGGCCATGTTTCCGAAGGCATGCGGTCAAGTCGCTCGATCGGGGGACGGGATTGGACAGGGTGGCCGCACCTTGACGTAGGTTGCGGAGCGCTCCGTTCCCCAGCCTGTGCACACGACGAGGAGAGTCACCGAGGTGAGTGCGAAGAAGGAAGCGACGAGCATTCTGGACGGCTTCAAAGCCTTCCTGATGCGCGGCAACGTCATCGACCTGGCGGTCGCGGTGGTCATCGGCGCCGCCTTCACCAGCATCGTGACCGCGGTGGTGAAGGGCGTCATCAATCCGCTGGTCGGCGCGATCGGCACGAAGAACCTGGACCACTACAGCTACTGCCTGAAGGAGCCCTGCAAGCCAGGAGCGGACGGCACCGCCGAGGGCGGCGTGCAGATCCTCTGGGGCTCGGTGGCCGGTGCCGCGCTGAACTTCGTGATCACCGCCGCGGTGGTGTACTTCCTGATGGTGCTGCCGATGTCGAAGTACCTGGCCCGCCAGGAGGCCCGCAAGCAGGCCCGCACCGGCAAGACCGAGCCGGAGCCGAACCCCGTGACGGAGCTGGAGGTCCTCCAGGACATCCGCGACCTGCTGGTCACCCAGCGCACGGGCACGGCGGACGGCGTGGTCAAGCAGCAGCGCGCCGCCGGGCCGGACGGGCGCTAGCGAAGACCCTCCGCACCGTTCAGAGGTGGTGGGGCGGCTTCTCGTCGAGGAAGCGCCTGAGGTCGGCGGCGCTGTCGCCGGCCGGACGCTCGCCCCACCCCCGGTCGGTGTCGTCCGAGGACTGCTGGTTCAGCGGGTCGTCGAAGACGAGCGCGGCCTTCGGGTCGCGCGGCTCGGGTGCGGGGACGGTGCTCATGCGTCCAGGGTACGGTCCGCCGTCCGGCACGGTTCGGCGCCCGCCGAACGGACCGCTTCCTAGGCTCGCGCCCATGAACAGCCACACGGCGATCGAGCCGAGCATCCTGTACTTCGGCACCCCTGTGGTGCTGCTGTCCACCGAGAACGAGGACGGCACCTTCAACCTGGCCCCCATGTCCTCCGCGTGGGCGCTCGGCCGGACGGTCGTCCTCGGCCTGGGCAGCGAGGGCCAGACCGCACGCAACCTGCGGGCCCGCCCCGACCTGGTCATCAACCTCCCCGCCCCCGACCAGTGGCCCGCGGTGGAACGCCTGGCCCCGCTGACCGGCCGCGCCCCGGTCCCGCCCACCAAGGCGGCGGGCTGCCGCTTCGAACCGGACAAGTTCGCCGCGGCGGGACTGGGTGAAGAGCCCTCCCACGTCGTCCGCCCGCCCCGGGTGGCCGAGTGCCCCCTCCACCTGGAGGCGCGGGCCGAACGCATACGCCCCGACCTCTCCGGCGACTGCGTCGTCGTCGAGACGACGGTCCTGAAGATCCACGCGGCTCCCCACCTGGTGGTCCCCGGCACCCACCACATAGACCCTTCCGCCTGGAGCCCCCTGATCTACAACTTCCGCCACTACTTCGGCCTGGGCCCGGAGCTGGGCAGCTCCTACCGGACGCAGACGCCGCGCACGACGGCCACCGTCGGCTGACACCCCTCGCGTGACGCCCCCTCGGCTGACGTCGCTCGCGGCTCGGTCCGGCCGCCGGGACGGTGGGCCAGACTGCCGGTATGACGACGGCTGGGGCGTTGACGGATGTCGGTGGGATTCGGGTCGGGCACGCCGGGCGGTGGGGGGCCGGGTGGCTCAGCGGGGTGACGGTGGTGCTCGCGCCGGAGGGCGGGGCGGTCGCCGGGGTGGACGTGCGGGGCGGGGGACCCGGCACCAAGGAGACCGACGCGCTGGACCCGCGCAATGTGGTGCGGAAGGTGGACGCCGTCGTGCTCGCCGGGGGCAGCGCGTACGGGCTGGACGCGGCGTCCGGGGTGATGGCCTGGCTGGAGGAGCGGGGGCGGGGGGTGCGGGTGGGCCCCGAGGCGGGGCAGGTGGTGCCGGTCGTGCCCGCCGCGTGTCTCTTCGATCTGGGGCGAGGCGGGGACTTCCGGGCCCGTCCCGACGCGGCGATGGGACGGGCCGCAGTGGAGGCGGCCGCCGCGAGCGTGCCGGGGGCGCCGGTGGCGGAGGGGTCCGTGGGGGCCGGTACCGGGGCGGTCGCGGGGTGCGTGAAGGGCGGGGTGGGCACCGCGAGCGTGGTGCTCGGCTCGGGGATCACGGTCGGCGCGCTCGCGGTGGTGAACTCCGCCGGGTCCGTGCTGGATACCGGGACGGGGGTGCTCTACGGGGAGTTGTTCGAGGGGCCGGTGGCGTATCCGGAGCCGGGGGTGCGGGAGGCCGCGCGGCGGCGGCTGGACGAGGTCGCCGCGCGGAACGCGCCTCCGCCGCTGAACACCACGCTCGCGGTGGTGGCCACGGACGCCGGCCTGTCCAAGGCGCAGGCCCAGAAGATGGCGGGCACCGCGCACGACGGCATCGCGCGCGCCGTCCGGCCCGTGCACCTGCTGAACGACGGCGACACCGTGTTCGCCCTGGCGACGGGCGCCCGCCCGCTCGACCCGGAGCCGACGGCGCTGAACGAGGTCCTCACCGCCGGAGCGGACCTGGTGACCCGCGCCATCACCCGCGCCGTGCGCGCCGCGCACCCGGTGTCGGAGCCGGGCGGGGCGTGGCCGTCGTACGAGGAGTTGTACGGGAGGCGGTAGGTGAAGGAGGGGTGTACGGGGGAAGAAAAGCCTTGGCCGTCAGGGCATTTCGGTCGCCGGGCGGGAACTCTCCGGCCACGCCCGGCGTTTACTCCAGTACGTTTCTCGGTTCCCGGACACGATGTCCGACCGAGGGGCTACGGTATGCACCCACCAGGTGACATGCAGCGACGCCGGGAGACACCTTGAGCGTTCCGTACGAGACGGCGGAGTACGAATCCGCCCAGTCGCCCGAGTCTCCGGAGGAGCACCTCGCGCGACTCCTCGGCCGTGCCCTGAACTCGTTCGAACTGCCCGACGAAGTGCTCCGGGACCTGGACTGCGCGCTGGCGCACGACAGTTCGCTGCACTCCGCCCACCACAGCGCGGGCCTGCACCGCGAGACGTACCGGCACACCTGGCTGCTCGCGGACGGCTCGGCCGTCACCCTCTGGGAGCTGGCCCACAACACCACGCCGGGCGCGGAGGCACAGCACGAGGTGTACCTCGACGAGGAGGAGCTGCACACCGCCACGACCCGGCTGGCGCTGCCGTACGACACCTCGGACTTCGAGCCGCCGGTGCTGACCGAGCTGTCGGCCGTCCCCGAGCCCCGGCACTCGTACGTGGAGGACAACTCCCCCGACCACGCCCGCAGGTTGCTGCGCCGGGCGGAGAACCCGGACCGCCCCGGCGGAGAGCTGGCGGCGCTGCTGGCCACGGCGGCGGCGCACGAGATCACCCAGGCGTTCGGCCGCCCCGGCCGGACCGCGCGGGCCGGGGTGAGCTTCGCGCTGTACGAGCACGCGTTCCTGCTGGGGGACGGCCGGGAGATCTCCCTGTGGGAGGTCGAGCACACCGCGACCCCCGACGGCCGCCACATGTGCGAGGTGTACACCTCCCCGGACGCGGCCCGCGACGCCATGGAGCACCGCGCGGCCCGGCACGGCTAGACGCACCGCGTCCCCCCGGCGGTGTTCGCCGAGGGGACGTTCGTGAGGTGATCCGGCCGGCTCAGGCGGCGATCGCCTGCTCGCTCTCCTTCTCCCCCGCCGCCCGGTCCTTCGCGGACTCGGCGGCCGGGATGTCCTGGCCCGGCTTGCGCATGCCCTTGAGGACGACCACCAGGGCGGTGCTGACGCAGACGCCCGCGGCGATGGCGATCAGGTAGAAGAACGGGTTGCCGATCAGCGGGACCACGAAGATGCCGCCGTGCGGAGCCCGCAGGGTCGCGTCGAACATCATCGACAGCGAACCGGTGACCGCGCCTCCGGCCATCGCGGCCGGGATGACCCTCAGCGGGTCGGTCGCGGCGAACGGGATCGCGCCCTCGGAGATGAAGGAGGCGCCCAGCACCCAGGCGGCCTTGCCGTTCTCGCGCTCGGCCGGGGTGAAGAGCTTGCCGCGCACGGTCGTGGCCAGGGCCATCGCCAGCGGGGGGACCATTCCCGCGGCCATCACCGCGGCCATGATCTTCATCGCGGAGTCACTGGGGCTGGCGACGGCGATGCCGGCGGTGGCGAAGGTGTAGGCGACCTTGTTGACCGGGCCGCCCAGGTCGAAGCACATCATCAGGCCGAGGAGGGCGCCGAGCAGGACGGCGTTGGTGCCGGTGAGGCCGTTCAGCCAGTCGGTCATGCCCTTCTGGGCCGCGGCGATGGGCTTGCCGATCACGACGAACATCAGGAAGCCGACCACCGCCGAGGAGATCAGCGGGATCACCACCACCGGCATGATGCCGCGCAGGGCCGCCGGTATCCGCATCCGTTGGATGGCCAGCACCACACCACCGGCGATCAGACCGGCCGCGAGGCCGCCGAGGAAGCCCGCGTTGATGCTGAGGGAGATCGCGCCGCCCACGAAGCCGGGGACCAGGCCGGGCCGGTCGGCCATGCCGTAGGCGATGTACCCGGCGAGCACCGGGACGAGGAAGGTGAACGCCATGCCGCCGATCTGGAACAGCAGCGCGCCCCAGCTGTCGGTCTGGGTCCACACGAAGTGGTCCATGACGGAGGGCGCCTTGTTCACCTTCCAGCCGCCGATCGCGAATCCCACGGCCATGAGGAGGCCGCCCGCGGCGACGAACGGGACCATGTAACTGACCCCGGACATGAGCCACTTGCGGAGCTTCGTGCCGTAGCCCTCCGTGGAGTCGCCCGCGCGGTCCACCGGGGTACCGGTGTCGCCGGCGGGGGCGGTCTTCTCGCCGCGTTCCGCCTTGGCCCGGACCTCGGCGATGAGTTCGGTCGGGCGGTTGATGCCCGCCTTCACGCCGACGTCCACCGTGGGCTTGCCCGCGAAGCGGTCCTTCTCGCGCACCGGCACGTCGTGGGCGAGGACCACCCCGTCCGCCGCCGCGATCACCGCGGGGTCGAGCCGGGTGAAACCCGCAGAGCCCTGCGTCTCGACGGTCACCTCGACGCCCGCCTCACGGCCGGCGTTCTCCAGCGACTCGGCGGCCATGTACGTGTGGGCGATGCCGGTCGGGCAGGAGGTGACCGCGACGATCCGGAACGGGCGCTCCTTCGGGACCACAGGGGTCTGCGCGGCCGTACTGCCCGCCGCGGCGCCGGCGGAGGCCGCCGCCGGCGCCGTGGCGGTGTCCTTGTCGGCCTCCGCGATGGAGGCACCTTCGGCAGCCGCGTCCTCGGCGGCCTCGGCCGGAGTCACGTCCCCCCGGATCAGCGCCGCCGCCGTCCCCGGCGCGGAGACCGCCCGCAGCGCGTCGGTGAACTCGGTGTTCATGAGCTGGCGGGCCAGCGAGGAGAGGATCGTGAGGTGGGCGTCGTCCGCCCCGGCCGGGGCCGCGATCAGGAAGACCAGGTCGGCCGGGCCGTCCGCCGCGCCGAAGTCGATCCCGGCGGCGCTGCGTCCGAAGGCCAGCGTCGGCTCGGTGACGTGCTCGCTGCGGCAGTGCGGGATGCCGATGCCGCCGTCGAGACCGGTCGGCATCTGGGCCTCACGGGCGGCCACGTCGGCGAGGAAGCCGTCCAGGTCGGTCACCCGCCCCTTGGCCACCATGCGCTCGGCGAGGGCACGCGCCGCCGCTTCCTTGCTCTCGGCGGACAGGTCGAGGTCGACCAGGTCCGCGGTGATCATCTCGCTCATCGCGGGCTCCTTTGCTCGCGTATCGCCCGGGGACGTGGGGTGGGCGTGACGGGGGTGACGGGGGTGACGGGGATGACAGGGGTGACAGGGGCGGTAGAGCTGTGGCGCGGGTCAGGACAGGGGGCGGCGGGCAGCCGCCGGGACTCCGGCACGGGCCGCGTACGCCGGAGCGGGCGGTTCATGACACCGGCTCCGTCAGTAGGCGGTCTACCGGCACGTCCGCCGTCACCGTGACCGAGGCGGGGTCCAGGTCGGCCGGGGTGGGCATCACGCTGCCCGGCAAGCACACGGCGGCCGCGCCGTGCGCCACGGCGGACGCGAGCGCCTCCGGCCCGCTGCCCCCGGCGA
Organism: Streptomyces seoulensis; assembly: GCF_022846655.1. Taxonomy (NCBI): domain Bacteria; kingdom Bacillati; phylum Actinomycetota; class Actinomycetes; order Kitasatosporales; family Streptomycetaceae; genus Streptomyces; species Streptomyces seoulensis. The sequence continues at coordinate 555,667 of NZ_AP025667.1, read as the reverse complement.
TCAGGAATCCGGCGAGGGAGGAGTCCCCCGCCCCGACGTTGCTGCGTACGGCGGCCACGCGGGCGGAGCCGAACCAGGTGCCCTCGTCGTCCACCAGCAGTTGGCCGTCGGCGCCCAGGCTGGCCAGCACCGCGCGGGCGCCCATCGCGCGCAGTTCCTCGGCCGCCTTCACCGCGTCGCCCACGGTGAGCAGCGGGCGGCCCACGGCGGCGGAGAGTTCCCCGGCGTTGGGCTTGACCACGTCGGGCCGGGCGCGCAGCGCCTGGAGCAGCGCGGGTCCCGAGGTGTCCAGGGCGATGCGCGCGCCGCCGGAGTGGGCACGGGCGACGACATCGGCGTACCAGGAGGGGGCGAGGCCCAGCGGGAGGCTGCCGCAGCAGGCGATCCAGTCGGCGTCGGCCGAGTGGGTGCGCACGGTGTCGAGGAGCGACTCCTCCTCGGCGGCGGTCAGTTCGGGGCCCGGTGCGTTGATCTTGGTGAGGACGCCGTCCGCCTCCGCGAGCGCGATGTTGGAGCGGGTGGCCCCGGCGACCGGCACGGGGGCGACCTCGATGCCCTGGGCGTCGAGCAGTTCGGCGACGAGGGCGCCGGGCGCGCCGCCGAGCGGCAGTACGGCGAGGGTGCGGCGGCCGGCGGCGGCGACCGCGCGGGAGACGTTGACGCCCTTGCCGCCGGGGTCCATGCGCTCACCTGAGGCGCGGATGACCTCCCCGCGGTCCAGGGCGGGTACCTCGTAGGTGCGGTCCAGGGACGGGTTGGGGGTGACCGTGAGGATCATGCGCGTACCACTTCCGTGCCGCCGCGCTCGATGACGGCCGCGTCTTCGGGGCTGAGCCCGCTGTCGGTGATGAGCAGGTCGACGTCGCTCAGGTCGCCGAAGCGGGCGAAGTGCTCCTGGCCGTGCTTGGCGGAGTCGGCGAGCAGGACGACCCGGCGGGCGGCGGCGAGGGCCGCGCGCTTGACGGCGGCCTCGGCGAGGTCGGGGGTGGTCAGGCCGTGCTCGGCGGAGAAGCCGTTGGCGGCGACGAAGGCCACGTCGGCGCGGATCTCGCCGTAGGCGCGCAGGGCCCAGGCGTCCACGGCGGCACGGGTGCGGGTGCGGACGCGGCCGCCGACCAGGTGGAGCTGGAGTCCGGGGTGGTCGGCGAGGCGGGCGGCGATGGGCAGGCTGTGGGTGACGGCGGTGAGCGTCGCCTCCAGCGGGATCGCGGCGGCCAGCCGGGCCACGGTGGTGCCCGCGTCGAGGATGACCGTGCCGTCGACGGGGAGTTCCGCGAGGGCCGCCTTGGCGATGCGGTCCTTCTCGTCGGCGGCGGTGGCCTCGCGTTCGTTGAGGTCGGGCTCGAAGTCGAGGCGGCCCGCCGGGATGGCGCCGCCGTGCACCCGGCGGACCAGGCCCGCGCGGTCGAGGGCCTTCAGGTCACGGCGGATGGTCTCCGCCGTCACCTGGAACACCTCCGCCAGCGACAGCACGTCCACCCGGCCGCCGTCGCGGGCGAGCCGGAGGATCTCCTGCTGACGCTCCGGTGCGTACATGTCCGCCTGCCTCCGAGTCTCCGCCCACCGTCCGGCATCAATGCCCGAACGTGTGGTTTCGCTCCGAGGCTACGCCCGCGTTTCCGGAAAGTAAACGGGTTCGGGCTCCATTCGGACATGAACGGAACTCGGACAGACAGACTCCGTCAGGACACCAGCTCCGGCTCCCGCTCCCCCTCGGGCAGCTCCGCCCCGCCCTCCACATGCTGTGCCGGACGCTTCGGCAGCACGGCCATCAGCAGGAAGATGACGCCCATGACCCCGGCCACCCACCACAGCGCGTACTGGAAGGCGCTGACGAAGGCCGGGCCGACCTGCGCCGGGGCGAGCCGGTCGGCGATCTGCCCGAAGAAGACGACGGACACCAGGCCGAGACCGAGGGCGTTGCCCATCTGCTGCACGGTGTTGATCAGGCCGGAGGCCGATCCGGCGTGCTCGCGCGGCACCTCGGAGAGGATCGCGTCGGTGAGCGGGGCCACGATCAGACCCATTCCGGCGCCCATCACGACCAGCGGGAGCGCCATCTGCCAGGAGGCGATGGCCATTCCGTACCGGTCGGACTCCCAGATGTAGAGGAGCACACCGAGGCCCATCACCAGGGCGCCCGCCTGGAGCACCTTGCGCCCGAAGCGCGGCACCAGGAACTGCACCGACATCGCGGCGGCCATCGACACCGCGATCGAGAAGGGCACCCCGGTCAGCCCGGCGCGCAGCACGCTCCAGCCGAGGCCGATCTGCATGTACAGCGTCCAGACCAGGAAGAAGACACCGAGCGCGACCCCGAACACCGTCTGCACGGCGATGCCGGCGGCGAAGCTCCGCACCCGGAACAGGGACAGCTCCACCAGCGGGGAGCCGTCGCGGGCCGCCTTGCGCCGCTCGTACGCCACCAGCGCGGCGAAGACGAGCAGGGAGCCCGCCATCATCAGGTGGCCCCACAGCGGCCAGCCCAGCTCACGGCCCCGGGTGAGCGGGTAGAGCAGCATCAGCAGGCCGAGGGTGACCAGGACGACACCGACGAGGTCCAGCTTGAGGGCGCGGGGCGCGCGGGACTCGGTGATGTAGCGGCGGCCGAGCAGGACTGCGGCGATGCCGACGGGGAGGTTGATGAGGAAGATGGGCCGCCACTCGAGGCCGAACAGGTTCCACTCCGTCAGCAGCGCGCCGAGCAGCGGCCCGGAGACCGCGCCGAGGCCGACGACCCCGCCGAACAGGCCGAAGACCTTGCCGCGTTCATGGGCGGGGAAGGTGGCGTGCACGATCGACAGCACCTGCGGGACCATCATCGCGGCCATGCCGCCCTGGAGGATGCGGGCCGCGACCAGCATCGCCGGGTCGACGGCGAGACCGCACAGCGCCGAGGCTACCGTGAAGCCGCCGACACCCAGCAGGAACAGCCGCCTGCGGCCGTGGATGTCACCGAGCCGGCCGCCGGTGATCAGACCGGCCGCGAACGCCAGCGCGTACCCCGCGGTGATCCACTGGATCTGGCCGAACGAGGCGCCCTCGTCCCGCTGGATGGAGGGGATGGCTATGTTCACGATCGTCACGTCGACGAGGTCCATGAAGGCCGCGGTCATCACGATGGCGAGCGCGAACCAGCGGCGACGGTCCGCGCCGGAGGTCTGTTGCGTTGAGGTCATGTACTCCACGCTAGTGACCCAGTAGGACAGAACGTGTCCTAGATGTGCGCCATGCTCGGACGCATGACGACGGACACCCCGGCTAGGCTGCTGACGCTCCTGTCCCTCCTCCAGACCCCGCGCGAATGGCCCGGCGGCGAGCTGGCCGGCCGGCTCGGGGTCTCCCGGCGCACCGTCCGCCGTGACATCGACCGGCTGCGCGAGCTGGGCTATCCGGTGCAGGCCAGCAAGGGCGCGGAGGGCGGGTACCGGCTGGTCGCGGGCAAGGCGATGCCTCCGCTGGTCCTGGACGACGAGGAGGCCGTCGCCATCGCGGTCGGCCTGCGCGCCGGTGCCGGGCACGCGGTCGCGGGCGTGGACGAGGCGTCGGTACGGGCGCTGGCCAAGCTGGAGCAGGTGCTCCCGGCCCGGCTGCGCCGCCAGGTGGCCACCCTCCAGGCGGCGACCACACCCCTGACCAGCGGCGACGGCCCGACCATCGCCCCGGAGACGCTGACCGTGATGGCCTCCACGGTCGCCGGCCACGAGCGGCTGCGCTTCGCCTACCGCGCCGGTGACGGCAGCGAATCGCGCCGGCTGACCGAGCCGTACCGGCTGGTGTCCACCGGGCGGCGCTGGTACCTCGTCGCCTACGACCTCGACCGCGAGGACTGGCGCACCTTCCGCGTGGACCGGGTCAGCGAGCCCTTCGCCACCGGCGCCCGCTTCACCCAGCGTGAACTGCCCACCGGCAGCGCGGCGGAATTCCTGCGCCACTCGATCCGACCGCACATCGAGACCTGGGAGTTCACCGTCCGCTTCGCGGCGCCCGCCGACCTGGTCGCCGCCCACGTCCCCCACTGGTTCGGCGCCCCCGAACCGGACGGCCCCGGCCACTGCCTCCTGCGCGGCACCACCGGCGACCCGGTGGAGTGGCTGGCGGTCCGGCTGGCGATGACGGGCCACGAGTTCACGGTCCAGGGTCCGGACGTGCTGACCGAGGCCGTGCGGGCGCTGGGGGCGCGACTGCTCCGTGCCGGGAGTGCGCCCGCCCCTCAGTCCTGAGGGGCTTCCCAGGCGAAGTCGCCCAGGGCCACCAGGTTGCCGACGGCCAGCGCGGCGGGTCCGGCCGGGCCGGTGGGCGGGGCATCGGTGAGGGCCCAGGTCTCCACGGCGACGCGTACGGCCGCGCCCGCGACCGCCGCGGCGAAGCGGAGGCGGGGGGTCGCCGCTTCGGCGACGTCGGCGCCGTCGGCCGGCGTCAGCCGCGCGGCCAGCGCCTCGGCCAGTTCCGTCTCCGACGCCTGGCAGACCTCCGCCCAGACCTTGCGCAGGGCCGGGCTGGTGTGGGCCATGCGGATGAGGGTGCGGGCCCACTCCCAGGCGGACGCGGAGACGCCGACGCCGGGGGCGAGGGTGCGGTCGACGGCGTGCCGCAGGGCTTCGGGGAGGGCGAGGTGGGCCGGGGCCTCGCGGACGGTCGCGGTCCAGAGCTGGGCGCCGGCCGCGTACAGCGGGGCCACCGCCTCCTCCTTGGACGCGAAGTAGCGGTAGAAGGTGCGCGGCGCGATGCCCGCGGCGTGGGCGATGTCCTCGGCGCGGGTGGCCCGCAGGCCCTGCCGGACGAAGAGGGTCGCGGCGGCGCGGGCGATCTCCATACGGGTCTCGGCCTTGCGGCGCTCGGTGAGGGAAGCCGCCGGAGAGGCCGGGAAGGAGCGCCTTCGGGCGGTGGTGCCGGTGTTGCCGGTGTTACGGGTGGTACGGGGGGTGCTCACCTCGGCAGGCTATGCCCCTGTGGCACAATCTGCCATTCGGCGGGTCACCCCGTGGTTCAGGTGCGGGGTGGCCCGCTGTGCCATGCCCGCCCCGAGGCCGCCCGGGCAGAAAAAAAGCCGGGCCCCGGCGCCGGGGGGGGTGGCGCCGGGGCCCGGCGGGAAGTCCCGACGCCGGGGGGGATGACGTCGGAACTGGTCCGTGGGCGCCCGCCCCGGAGGGCGGGCCTGGCGCAGCGGTGGGGCCGCTGCGCGCCGTACTACGGGGGAGTGCGGTCCCCGGAGCCTCGACTCCGGTGCCCGCAAGGGTTGTTCCCTCGCCCCGGGGCGTTGAAGCGACGGGACCGCGCCATGTTTGCGCCGTCTTCCGCCACCGGGCGCCCCGACACGCGCCGGTCGCGCACCGGGCGCCGCTCATACACCCGGCGCCGACCGCACCGAGCGGACGACCGCGCACCCGGCGCGATCGCACCGCGCGCACGTCCGTACCGCACGCCCGCTCCCCCGCCAGGGGTCCTAGGCCGCCGCGTCGAACCCCGTGTCGCGGGCCAGCTTCTTCAGTTCCAGCAGCGCGTGCTTCTCGATCTGCCGGATCCGCTCGCGGGTCAGACCGTGCTCCTTGCCGACCTCGGTGAGGGTCCGCTCGCGGCCGTCCTCGATGCCGTACCGCATCTTGATGATCGAGGCGGTGCGCTCGTCGAGGCGGCCGATCAGGTCGTCCAGCTCCTCGCGGCGCAGCAGGCTGAGCACCGACTGCTCGGGGGAGACCGCGGAGGTGTCCTCCAACAGGTCGCCGAACTGGGTCTCGCCCTCGTCGTCCACCGGCATGTTCAGCGAGACCGGGTCACGGGACCAGTCGAGCACGTCCGTGACACGCTCCGGCGTGGAGCCGAGCTCGGCGGCGATCTCCGCGGGCTCCGGGTCCCGGCCGTGCTCCCGGTTGAACTCGCGCTGGACGCGGCGGATACGGCCCAGCTCCTCCACCAGGTGGACGGGGAGCCGGATGGTGCGGGACTGGTCGGCTATCGAGCGGGTGATGGCCTGGCGGATCCACCAGGTCGCGTACGTGGAGAACTTGAAGCCCTTGCGGTAGTCGAACTTCTCGACCGCGCGCACCAGGCCCGCGTTGCCCTCCTGGATGAGGTCGAGCAGGGGCAGGCCGCTGCGCGGGTAGCGCCGGGCCACGGCCACGACCAGGCGGAGGTTGGAGCGGATGAAGACGTCCTTGGCCCGCTCGCTCTCGTCGAACAGTGCCTCGAGCTCATCGCGGGACGCCTCGGCGGCGGTCTCCTCCTGGCCGTCGAGGACCTGGCGCGCGAACACGCCCGCCTCGATGGTCTGGGACAGCTCGACCTCCTTGGCGGCGTCGAGCAGGGGCGTACGCGCGATCTCGTCGAGGTACATGCCGACCAGGTCGCGGTCGGCGATCTCGCCGCCGCGGACGCGGACGCTGCTTGCCCTGTCAGCCGTCTGTCCCCCAGAGCCCGGAGCCTGGGAGGTGCCCCCATTGGCGGACTTACGACGGGCGACGGCGCGGGTTGCCATGCGTGCTCCCTTGCGGTGGTGGCTGGCAGGTGGTCCTGGCGAACGCTCGGCACTCCGGACCCTCCCTCGGGACTCTCCTCGGGTGCCCTGCATCCGTGGGAAACAACGACTGGAATCCGGACAGAATTCCCAAGCTGCCCCCCGATTTTTCTGATCATGCAGTACCCTGTGGCGCCACACGGGGAGGTGCGATGCCGTCCAGGAGCACAGAGGTGCAGGTCAGGCCGGGGACCGAGGCCGATCTGGACGCCCTCACGACGCTGTACAACCACTACGTACGTGAGACGGCCGTCACATTCGACACGGCGGTTCTCACCCCGATGGAGCGCCGCCCCTGGCTGCTCTCCCACCCGGAAGACGGCCCGCACCGACTCCTGGTTGCCACGGAAGCGGATTCCCGCCACATCCTCGGCTACGCCACCTCGGGCCCGCACCGCCCCAAGGCCGCCTACGCGCCCTCGGTGGAGACCTCGGTCTACCTCGCCCCGGACGCGACCGGCCGCGGGGTGGGCACCCTGCTCTACGGCGCCCTCTTCGCGGCGCTGGCGAAGGAGGACGTGCACCGCGCCTTCGCCGGCATCACCCAGCCGAACGAGGCGTCGACCAGGCTGCACGAGCGCTTCGGCTTCCGGCACCTGGGCACGTTCGGCGAGGTGGGCCGGAAGTTCGGCCGCTACTGGGACGTGGCGTGGTACCAGAAGGACCTGGCGTCCGGCTGAGCCGCCGGGGCCGTTTCAGCCGAACTGGACCGACCGCTTGGCGAGCCCCATCCAGAACCCGTCGATCACCGACCTGTGCGCGTCCGCGCCCGCGGCGCCGAGCGTGACGAACAGTGGCGCGAAATGTTCGGTGCGCGGGTGGGCGAGCCGCCCGGCGGGGGCCTTGGTCTCGAAGTCGAGCAGCGCGTCCCAGTCACCGGCGTCCAGCGCGGCCCGGCCCCAGTCGTCGAACTCGGCGGACCAGCCCGGCACCCCGCCGGCGTGCCGCAGGGCGGCCAGGTTGTGGGTGAAGAAACCGGAGCCGACGATCAGCACCCCCTCGTCACGCAGCGGCGCGAGCTTGCGGCCGAGGTCCAGCAGGCGGGCGGGGTCGAGGGTGGGCAGGGAGATCTGGAGGACGGGGATGTCGGCCTCGGGGAACATCTCGACGAGCGGGACGTAGGCGCCGTGGTCGAGGCCACGGTCGGGCACGTCCTGGACCGGCACGCCGGGGGCGCGCAGCAGCTTGCGTACGGATTCGGCCAGTCCGGGGGCGCCGGGGGCGTCGTAGCGCACGCGGTAGTAGTGCTCGGGGAAGCCCCAGAAGTCGTGGACCAGCGGGGCGGTGTGGGTGGCGCCGAGGGCGAGGGGGGCCTCTTCCCAGTGGGCGGAGACCATGAGGATCGCCGTCGGGCGGGGCAGGCCGGCCGACCAGGCGGCGAGCTGGCCGGGCCAGACGGGGTCGTCGGCGAGCGGCGGGGCGCCATGACTGAGGTAGAGGGCGGGCATGCGCTCGGGAGCGGACGGCTCGGCGGTGTCGTGCATGACGGCTCCTCCCATGGCGGCCTCAGGGCGGCCCGCTGGGGACCGAGGCTGACGCCGAGGCGACTTTGCTTTAACTCTCAAGCATTACCCGGTCAGATTACGCCCGGCTTGTTCAAGTTTCAAGAAGGTGGCTCGTACAGTGGGAGACATGAACTCGGCATCCACCCCGGCAACGGCGCCGGCATCCGGACACCGCTGGCTCAGCGACGAGGAGCAGCGCGTCTGGCGGGCGTACCTGCACGCCACCACGCTGCTGGAGGACCACCTCGACCGTCAGCTCCAGCGCGACGCGGGCATGCCGCACATCTACTACGGCCTGCTCGTCGGCCTCGCCGAGGCGCCGCGCCGCAGGCTGCGGATGACCGAGCTGGCCCGGAAGTCGAAGATCACCCGCTCCCGGCTCTCGCACGCGATCGCCCGGCTGGAGAAGAGCGGCTGGGTGCGCCGCGAGGACTGCCCCTCGGACAAGCGCGGCCAGTTCGCCGTGCTCACCGAGGAGGGCGCCGAGGTGCTGCGCCGCACCGCTCCCGGCCATGTGACCGCGGTCCGGCAGGCGCTGTTCGACCGACTGAGCCCGGAACAGCAGAAGGCCCTCGGCGAGATCATGGAGATCGTCGCCGAGGGCCTTCAGCCGAGCGAGGCGGGTGCGGACCTGCCCTGGCTCCGCTGAGTCACACCACCGGCTAGTGGGCGACCACCGGCACCGGGACCTCGTCCTCGGCGCCGTCGCCGGAGGCCACCTTGGTGGAGCCCGGCTTACCGGCGTTGACCATGGTGAACGCGATCAGCGAGGCGACGGCCAGGATGCCGACGGCGAACCAGATCGCCGAGCTGTACCCGTGCACCATGCCCTGGAGTTTGACCAACTGCTGCTGCGGCGCGGCGGTCGCGGACGCGATGTGGTCCTTGACGTACGAGGTGGTCGCGGACGCGGCGATGGTGTTCAGCAGGGCGGTGCCGATCGCGCCGCCGACCTGCTGCGAGGTGTTGACCATCGCGGAGGCGACACCCGCGTCCCGGGGCTCGACGCCCTGGGTCGCCAGCGACATGGCGGGCATGAACGCCGTACCCATGCCGAGGCCGAGCAGCACCATCGCGGGCAGCAGCAGTGCCGCGTAGGAGGAGCCGATCTCCAACTGGGTGAGGATCAGCATGCCGATGGCGGCGAGCAGGAAGCCGGGGCCCATCAGCAGCCGGGCCGGGACCCGGATCATCAGGCGGGCGCCGATCTGGGTGGAGCCGGTGATCATGCCCGCGACCATCGGCAGGAACGCGAAGCCGGTCTTGACCGGGGAGTAGCCCTTCACGACCTGCAGGTAGTAGGTCAGGAAGAGGAACAGGCCGAACATGCCGATGATGGCGAGGCCGAGCGAGAGGTAGATACCGCCGCGGCTGCGGTCGGCGACCACGCGCAGCGGCAGCAGCGGAGCCTTGACCCGCTTCTCGACCATCACGAACGCGAGCAGCAGGACGACGGAGGCGACGAACATCGAGATGGTGACCGCGTCGCTCCAGCCGTCGGACTCGGCGCGGGTGAAGCCGTACACCAGGGCGACCAGGCCGAGCGTGGAGAGGAACACGCCGGGGATGTCGAGCGGGGAGCGGTTGCGGCCGCCCTCGGGCTCCCGGATCACGAACCAGGCACCGGCCGCGGCGACGATGGCGAAGGGGACGTTGACGAAGAAGGTCCAGCGCCAGTCGAGGTACTCGGTGAGGAAGCCGCCGAGGATCAGACCCACGGCACCGCCGCCGCCCGCGATGGCGCCGTAGATGCCGAACGCCTTGGCGCGCTCCTTGGCGTCGGTGAACATCACCGCGAGCAGGGACAGCGCGGCCGGGGCGAGCAGGGCGCCGAAGACACCCTGGAGGGCGCGGGCGCCGAACATCATCACGCCGGTGGTGGCGGCGCCGCCGAGCGCGGAGGCCGCGGCGAAGCCGGCGAGGCCGAGGAGGAAGGCGCGCTTGCGGCCCCACAGGTCGGCGATGCGGCCGCCGAAGAGCAGCAGGCCGCCGAAGGCGAGGGCGTAGGCGGTGACGACCCACTGCCGGTTGCCGTCGGATATGCCGAGGTCCTGCTGGGCGGAGGGCAGCGCGATGTTCACGATGGTGGCGTCGAGGACGACCATGAGCTGGGCCAGCGCGATGAAGACGAGCGCCTTCCAGCGGTTGGCGTCGCCGCCGGGCGCGGCGGCCGCGGGCGGCCTGGTGACCGTTTCGGACATGGGGGTACCCCGTTCGGGACTTCGAGTGGACGTTCAGGACATGCGGGGCACGGTCGTACGGCGCTGCGTACGCGCACAGGGCGTGCGGGGCCCCACCGGCTCGCCCTCGTCGGCGGCCGGGTGGCTAGGGGGTGCGATTCCGGGGCGCGGGCCCGGCAGGTCGGTCGGTCGGATCGGTCGGTGGGATCGATCGGTCAGATCAGGACTGGCGCAGATCCTCCATGGTCACGGCCGTGCCGGGCAGGACGGAGCGGGCCGGTGCCCGCAGTCCGTCGAGGAAGAGTTGGAGATGGCGGTGCACGAATCGGTCGACGTCGAAGCAGGCCGTACCGGCCGGGGGCCGGCTGAGCTGCGCGGCGGCGACCATCAGGTCACCGACGCCGACGTCGGTGCGGAGCTGGCCGGCCGCCTTGGCGCGGTCCATGACCTCGGCGATCAGGGCCTCCACCCGCTCCCGCGCCGCCTCCAGGTCGGGGTGGTTGCGGTCGAAGGTGCTGGAGACCATCGGACACAGCGCGCTGATCCGCTCGTCGGCGGAGGCGTGCGCGAAGCGTTCCAGCGCGGCGAAGGCGTCGCCGGTCTCGGCGAGCGCGCCCTTCGCCGCTTCGGCCGTGCGGTCCATCACGGAGCACAGGACCTCCCGGACCAGGGCCTCCCGGTCCGGGAAATTGCGGTACAGCGTGGCGTTGCCGACGCCCGCGCGGCGGGCGATCTCGTCGAGCGGCACCTGGGGGCCGTGCTCGACGAACATCTCCCGTGCGGCGGCGATGATCCGCTCCCGGTTGCGGAGCGCGTCGGCACGGGGCCGGGGCGACGCCCTGCGGGCGGGGGGTGCGGTGCGCACGGCGGACACGGCGGGCTCCACATCTGTACGGGTCGGGACGGGCGGACGGTGATCGTCCGTTGATCCGGGGAGAAGCTCCCCGTTTCGCGCGGACACAGGTCTAAACGGGGAGACCCTCCCCGCTTATTTCCCGCCTCGGAAGAAATGCCTGTGACCTGGGTCACATCACGGTCGGCGCGTCACTGTTCCGCTTCCGGCCGGACGATTCACCCCAACAGTATGCGATTCACACCCACTCCTGCCGAAATCCCACGATCGGTCTCCTCCAGCGCGCGACCCCGGCCCCGGCGACCGAGGGTGAGGCCAAAGGGTGCAGCCGGGTAACGGGGGCTGCCGTGGAGCGGGAGGTCCATGCATGCAGCCGCAGTCGCCCCGCCGCCGCATACGCCCGCGCCGCGTTGCCGCCCTCGCCTCGGTGACCGCGCTGACCTTCGCGGTCAGCACCTCGGCCGGGTCCGGGCAGCTCACGGCGCGCACCACCGCCGGGCCGATCGGCCTGATACGCACGGCCGCCCTGGCTCCCTGCATGATCCAGGGGGCGGCGGAGGTCCAGATGACCGAGGGCTTCCCCACCTCCACCGGCTACTCCCGCTCCACCGGCACCGTCCACGCCCTGACCCTGATGGTCGACTTCCCGGACACCCCCGGCGAGGGCAAGGCGATGGACCGCTTCCACGAGTTCTTCCCGAAGACCCAGGAATGGTTCGCCAAGGCGTCCTACGGCCGGCTCGACTACCGCGCCGAGACCCCGGTCACCTCCTGGCTGCGGATGCCCAAGCCGTTCGAGGACTACGGCATAGAGCGCGGCGCCCCCTTCGACCCCGGTTACCGGCAACTGGTGCGGGACATCGTCTCCGCCGCCGACCCGGACGTGGACTTCCGCTCCTACGACCTGCTGAACGTGCTGGTCACCCCGAACGCCGGCCCCTCCGCCCTGGACACGGTCCTCTCCGTGACCTTCGCCGGCAACGGCGAGGCCCCGGTGGCCGACGGCACCCCGGTCGCCAACGCCTCCTTCGTCTACTCCCGCCAGGACGACGGCTCCGGCGCGTACACGGAGACGGGGTACCGGGTGCTGCCGCACGAGAACGGCCACACCTTCGGGCTGCCGGACCTCTACACGCAGGAGGGGGGCAGCGCGGTCGGCCACTGGGACATCATGAGCGAGGACTGGGGGGCCAACAACGACCTGCTGGGCTGGCACAAGTGGAAGCTGGGCTGGCTTCCGGCGTCCCAGGTCGGCTGCGCGACGGCGGCGGGCAGCGCGGACTACACCCTGTCCCCGCTCTCCCGGAAGGACGGCGGCAAGCTGGTCATGGTCCCGCTCGACGACCGCACCGCGTACGCGCTGGAGCTACGGGCGGAGGGCGGCAACGACGAGTCGGTCTGCAAGCCCGGCATCCTCGTCTACAAGGTCGACGCCTCCGTCGACACCGGCCGCGGTCCCATCACCGTCTACGACGCCCACCGCGACAGCGGCGGCTGCACCCGGAGCCCCAACGTCCACGCCGAGCTCTCCGACGCCCCGTTCTCCCCCGGAGAGACCTTCAAGGACCCCTCCCACGGCATCACGATCCACGTGGCGAGCGCGGACCTCGACGGCAGGTACCGGGTACGGGTGACCCGCACCCACGCGGCGAAGGGCACGACGGCCGCGGCGGGGCCGGTCCTGCCAAGTCGCCGCTGAAGTCGACCCTTTGGCCGGCCACGCCCCCGCTCGCCCACCACCCCACCCCTGATCCGCTACCCTGTCAGGGGCAGCCACCCCGGTGGCCGTCGTACCCCGCCTTCGTAGCTCAGGGGATAGAGCACCGCTCTCCTAAAGCGGGTGTCGCAGGTTCGAATCCTGCCGGGGGCACAGAGAAACACCTGGCCAGAGGCCCTTTCGTTCGGTGAACGGAAGGGCCTTCGCGCGTGCCCGGCTCACTTCTTCGCGGCGGCCCGCTTCACGGCCTTGCCCGTGGCGCCGCGCACGGACTTCGCGGGCACCCTCTTCCGCGTGGCGGCGGCCTCCGTGCCTGGGGCCGCCGGGGCCGGCGCCGGCGTCGCCCGCTTCCGTGCGGTCGGCCACTTGAACTCGATCTCCAGCTCGATCTCGCCGTTGCCGATCTCGATCTCCATCTCGCTGTGGAGGTCGTCGGGGATGCGCAGGCTCAGCGTCCCGGAGCCGAAATCCAGCTCGGCCTCCCCGCCTTCCCGCAGCGCGGCCGCGAGTGCCGTGAGCTGGTCAGCCGCCTCAAGGCGTGACAGTGAGCGCTTCTGCTCGAACTTGAGGTCCTTCATGGTTGTCTCCCGTCCCGGGCGAAGACCAGCAGGCCGCTACCGATACCGGTCGCCTTCGGCCGGTCGGGCTACTTCCAATCTCGTCGTCCCGGCTTCACCGCGCATGTCGGGGTGTCGTGCACAGGGCCCGGATGGGTTCTACGGTTGAGGTGAGGCCCCACATCCGCGGAACTCTCTCCGCTTCGCGCCTCACTCCCCCTCGGGCCAGAACTCACCAGGAGGACATGCGACATGTCCACTGCATCCGACACCCCCGTCCTGGACACCCTCGCCGCCATGACCGTCGACTCGATCGAGCGCTGCGGGCTGCCCTCGAACGCACTCATACTCACGCGCATCGCGGCACTCGCCGCCTCCGACGCCCCGCCGATCTCCTACGCGGCCCATATCGACCCCGCCCTCGACAGCGGCGTGACCGCCGAACAACTGCAGGACGTCCTGGTCGCCATCGCACCCATCGTGGGCACCGCCCGCGTCATGACGGCAGCGGCCAACATCGCCACGGCACTCGGCATCGCCATCGCCGTCGCCGATGCCGAAATAGCGGCCCGGGGCTGAGAGCGGGGCTCCCACCCGGCATCGACGGTCCGCGCGGCCGGCACCGGACAGCAGGGCGAGGAACTGTCCGTCCTGTCCCGCATGCCCGTGCTCGCGGACCCGGCAGGAAGGTCCCCGATGTCCCGGAGCGCGGCCACGGCCATGCGCGTGTCACCAGGCACCACGCCCGCGGACCGTGCGGCTCTCGGCAAAGCGGCCCGGCGCCGCTCGCCCCGGTCGAGCCACTCCGTGTACCGGCCCGCTCCCGACCGGCCGGACCCGCTGACGGTCCTGGAGGCGCAGTCCGCCTCGCGCGTGCCCGAACTGGTCCCGATCCGCTACGGCCGGATGACGGAGTCCCCGTTCCGCTTCTACCGGGGCGCCGCCGCGATCATGGCGTCCGACCTGGCCGGGACCCCGGTCTCCGGGCTCACGGCCCAGCTCTGCGGGGACGCGCACCTGCTGAACTTCCGTCTGCTCGCCTCGCCCGAGCGGCAGTTGGTGTTCGACATCAACGACTTCGACGAGACACTGCCGGGCCCCTGGGAATGGGACGTCAAACGGCTCTCGGCGAGCCTGGTCGTCGCGGGCCGGGCGAACGGCTTCGACGACGCCGAGCGCGCCCGCATCGTGAACTCCACGGTCCGTTCGTACCGCGAGGCGATGATCCGGTTCGCGGGCATGCGCAACCTCGACGTCTGGTACGCGAAGATCGGCCCGGACCTCCTGGAGTCCCTGGTCGCGGGCCGGCTGCGCGGGACGGACAGCGGTCGCAGGAACCTGGCCCGCGCCATGGCGAAGGCCCGCACCCGCGACAGCCTGCAGGCTTTCGACAAGCTCACCGAGACGGTCGACGGCCGGCCCAGGATTGCGGCGGACCCCCCGCTGCTCGTCCCGGCCGGTGACCTGCTGCCGGAGGTCGAACGCAGCGCGCTGGAAAGCCGGTTCCGCGGCCTCGTCGAACGGTACGGCCGCACGCTCGCCTCCGACCGGCGCACACTCCTGGCGGACTACCGCCTGGCCGACGTCGCCCGCAAGGTGGTCGGCGTCGGCAGCGTCGGCACCCGCTGCTGGATCTTCCTGCTCCTCGGCCGGGACGACCAGGACCCGCTCTTCCTCCAGGCCAAGGAGGCCGACACCTCCGTGCTCGCCGCGCACCTCGGCGAGAGCCGGTACCGCAACCAGGGCGAGCGGGTGGTCTCGGGCCAGCGGCTGATGCAGGCCACGAGCGACATCTTCCTCGGCTGGGAGAGAGTGGACGGGATCGACGGCAGGCAGCGCGACTTCTACGTCCGCCAACTGCGCGACTGGAAGGGCATCGCCGTGCCGGAACGGATGCGGCCGAAGGACATGCGGGTGTTCGGCGAGCTGTGCGGGTTCACCCTGGCCCGTGCGCACGCGCGGTCCGGCGACCGCGTCGCGATCGCCGCTTACCTGGGCGGCGGTGACTCCTTCGACCGGGCACTGGCCACCTTCGCCGAGGCGTACGCCGACCAGAACGAGCGCGACCACCAGACCCTGGTCGACGCCGTACGCGCGGGCCGGCTCCCCGCGGAGGAACCCCCGGCCGCCCGGCCCGAGTGATCCCGCCGGCCTCGGTCCGCCAACCGGTCGACCTCCGGGGCGGGTCGCGGAGCGCTCTCCCGGGCGGCTGGAACGATGCGCGCATGGCATCCGGAGCAGGCACCGCCGGCAGTCCGGCGACGGCGCGAATCGTCCTGCTGGCCCTCGCGGCCGGTCAGTTCCTGATGGCGCTCGACAGCTCGGTCATGAACGTCTCGATCGCGACGGTGGCCGAGGACGTGGGCACCACGGTGACGGGTGTGCAGGGCGCCATCACGGCCTACACCCTCGTGATGGCGATGTTCATGATCCCCGGCGGCAAGGCGGGGGCGCTGATCGGCCGCAGACGCGCGTTCATGATCGGCTGCGTCGTCTACGGCTGCGGCTCCCTCACCACCGCGCTCGCGCCGAACCTGCCCGTGCTGCTGCTCGGCTGGTCGCTCCTCGAAGGGATCGGGGCGGCACTCATCCTGCCCGCGATCGTGGCGCTCGTGGCGAGCAACTTCGCCGCCGAACGCCGTCCCGCCGCCTACGGTCTCGTCGCGGCCGCGGGCGCCGTGGCGATCGCGGTGGGGCCGCTCATCGGGGGTGTCGCGACGACGTACTTCTCCTGGCGGTGGGTCTTCGCCGGTGAGGTCGTGATGGTGCTCGGCATCCTGGGGCTCGCCGGCCGCATCGCCGACGCGCCGGTCGGTGAACGCCCGCGCATCGACCTGGTCGGCGCCGTGCTCTCCGCGCTCGGGCTCGGGCTCTTCGTCTACGGCGTGCTCCGCTCGGACGAGTGGGGATGGTTCCAGCCGAAGCCCGGCGCGCCCTCGGGGCTCGGGATCTCGCTGGTCGTGTGGTTCATGCTGGCCGGTCTGCTCCTGATCTGGCTGTTCCTCCGCTGGGAGGCCCGCATGGTGGAGCGGCGCGGGGAGCCGCTCATCGACCCGGGCATGCTGCGCAACAGGCAGTTCACCGGCGGACTGACGATGTTCTTCTTCCAGTACCTCGTCCAGATGGGCGTCTTCTTCGTCGTACCGCTCTACCTGTCCGTCGCCCTGGGCCTGTCCGCGCTCCAGACCGGTGCCCGCATCCTGCCGCTCTCCGTGACGCTGCTGGCGGCCGCCGTCCTGATCCCCCGCTTCTTCCCGGACGTCTCACCTCGGCGGGTGGTGCGGCTCGGGACCCTCGCGCTGCTCGCGGGCGCGGTGGCCCTGATGGGCGCGCTCGACGCGGACGCCGGAGCGGAGATCGTCGCCGTCCCCCTCCTGCTGATCGGGCTGGGCATGGGCGCGCTGGCGTCCCAGCTCGGGGCGGTCACCGTGTCCGCGGTGCCGGAGACGCAGAGCGCGGAGGTGGGCGGCGTCCAGAACGCGGTCACCAACCTCGGTGCCTCGATCGGTACCGCGCTCGCCGGGTCGATCATGATCGCCGCGCTGACGAGCTCCTTCCTCACCAGCGTGGAGCGGAATCCGGCGATCCCGGCCGAGGTCAAGAGCCAGGCGACCGTCGAACTCCAGAGCGGAGCACCGTTCCTGTCGGACGCCCAGCTCAAGTCCGCCCTCACGGAAGCGGGCACGAGCACGGAGGTGACGCGGGCGGCACTCGACGCGAACACCGAGGCCAGAATCGACGGTCTGCGCGCCGCACTGGCCATCCTCGCCTTCGCCGCGCTCCTCGCGATGTTCTTCACCTCACGGATCCCGGACACCCAGCCCCGTTCGACGGCGGCATAGCCGCGAGGCGGCCGTCGCAGCACTTATATGACTCTTATTTATCGGGTAACGTGCGCGCGTTCGATTCTTCATGAAACTCTCAGAAAGACCGACGATGAGCGCTCCGACGCCCCCCGCTGCCCCGCAGGACCCCCAGTTCCAGCAGGGTCAGCCCTTCCAGGGGGCCGCGCCCGTGCCCGCACCCGCGCCCGCCAAGCCGAGCAAGGTGAAGAAGTTCCTCAGCATCGTGGCTCTGCTCGTCGTGGCCGTGGTGGTGAAGGTCGGCATCGCGTACGCCTTCAACTCCCCGGTGCACGCCGAGGCCGGCGACTGCGTCCGGGTCACCGGCGGCGAGAACGACCCCGACGTCGACGTCAAGGGCTGCGACGACAAGGACGCCAACTACAAGGTCATCAAGGTCGTCAAGGACACCTTCGACGTCAACGCGTGCACGGTCGGTGAGGCCGCCCTCGCGCAGGAGTGGGACGCCGAGAAGTTCGTCCTCTGCCTGGCCCCCGTGAAGAAGTAGGACACACCGGAACGCGGAACGGGCCGGGCGGCTGATCAGCCGCCCGGCCCGTTTCGCGTTCCGAACGCCCCTACGCCGCGCGCCGGTTCATCCACGCCGCCACCACCGCGCCCGACAGGTTGTGCCAGACCGAGAAGACCGCGGCCGGAAGGGCCGTCAGCGGGGTGAAGTACGTGGCCGCCAGGGACGCGGCCAGGCCCGAGTTCTGCATGCCGACCTCGAAGGCCATGGCCCGGCTCGCCGCCGGGTCGAGCCTGGCCAGGCGGGCCGCTCCGTAGCCGAGGGCCAGGCCGAAGGCGTTGTGCAGGACCACCGCGAGCAGGACGATCGCGGCCGCGTCCTTGAGCGCGGAGGCGCTCGCCGCCACCACGATCAGGACGATGACCGCGACCGTCCCGGCGGACAGCCAGGGCAGGGCGGGGAGGCAGCGGCGCACCAGGGTGGCGGCCAGGCGGCGCACCAGGAGGCCCGCCACCACCGGGACCAGGACCGTCTTCAGGATGTCGACGACCATCGGGCCCGCCTCGACGTCCAGCATGTGGCCGGCGAGCAGCAGGACCAGGTACGGGGTGACCAGCGGGGCGAGCAGGGTGGAGACCGTCGCCACCGACATCGACAGGGCCACGTCTCCCCTGGCCAGGAAGGTCACCACGTTGGACGCCGTGCCGCTCGGGGTGCAGCCGACGAGGATGACGCCGACGGCCAGCGCCGGGGGCAGGTCGAGCAGTTCGGCGATCGCCCACCCCAGGCCCGGCATGATCACGTAGTGGGCCACCAGGCCGAGGGCGACGGCCCAGGGACGCTTGACGACGCCCTGGAAGTCCTCCGACGTCATCGTCAGCCCCATGCAGAACATGACGACGCCGAGCAGGTAGGGAACCGCGGTCTTCCCTTCGGCGAAGGTCGACGGCAAGAGCATCCCGAGAGCGCCCGCGGCGAGCACCAGCACAGGGAAGACGGTCACGGCACGCTTCGCCGTCCGGTCCTCATCCCCCTTGTCCGGCACGGCCGTTACCGGCTCGACCGGGGCGACCTGGCCCTCTGAGTGCTGCACTTCCCGCTCCCGCGTCCGCCCTGCCACCGCCGCGCGCGGCGATCCGCCCGCACGCCCGATCGTGTCAGACAGGCCCCGGACCTCGGGAGGTCCCCCTAGCGCACCCCCGCACACCCCACACACCGCGTGGTCGCCGGCCGTACCTCCAGGCGTTCCGGCGGGATCTCGGTGCCGCAGGTCTCGCAGATGCCGTAGGTCCCCTCCGTCAGGCGGGTCAGGGCTTCGTCGAGGTGTTCCAGGTGGGTGCGGGCCTGGGCGAGGAGGGAGGCCACGTGGGCGCGTTCGAAGGCGGTGCTGGCGCCGTCCGGGTCGTGTTCGTCGTCCACGGCGACCAGGGCGTTCGCCTCGACGATCGCCGTGAAGTCCCTGCTCAGCGCCTCGATCTGGGTCTGCGTGGCGGCGCGCTCGGCGGCGAGGCGGGCCTGGACGGCGGCCCGGTCGGGAGGTACGGGGGCATTTACCGGCATATCGGCCATTCATACCTCAGCGTCCAGCCGGCCGCGCGTATTCCGGACCTGTGACCGCCCTTCGCGCCCCGCCAGGGCCAGCGCCACCGTGACCGTCACCGACGCCCCCGCCATCAAGGTCATCCCCGTCGCCGGAGAGATCAGTTGGGCCAGCGAGCCCGCCACCGCCGCGCTCACCCCCTGCAGGGTCAGCATGCCCGCCGAGTGCAGGCCGAGGGCATGGCCGGACAGGTCGCCCGGGGTCAGGGCCATCAGGCGTTCCTGCTGGACCAGACTCGCGCCGAAGCCCACCGAGGCGAGCGTCACGCACAGC
The DNA here is from genome assembly GCF_022846655.1 of Streptomyces seoulensis. Classification (NCBI taxonomy): domain Bacteria; kingdom Bacillati; phylum Actinomycetota; class Actinomycetes; order Kitasatosporales; family Streptomycetaceae; genus Streptomyces; species Streptomyces seoulensis. The sequence goes on along the minus strand of NZ_AP025667.1, from coordinate 536,157 downwards.
ATCGCCAGCGGCAGCGGGGGGTGGGCCGCGAAGGCCAGGTAGGGCACCGCCAGGAGGAGGAGCAGCGGGGTGGCCAGGCGGGCGCGGGCCTCCGGGGACAGGAGCCGGCCCACGGTCACGTCCCCCACCAGCATCCCCACCGCCGCGCAGGCGAACAGCGTGCCCGCGGACGTGGGCGCGTACGACACGTAGAGCGACTCGCAGCCGACGGTCAGGCCGTTGGGCACCCACAGGCCCAGATAGGTCAGGCGGCGGGGACGGGAGGACCACAGGACGGCGTTGGTGCGCCAGGTCGCCGCCACGGACGGGCGGCCGGTGGCACGGGGCGGCCGGGCGGTGAGGCCGAGGCGGAGCAGCAGCGCCGCGGTCAGGTACAGGGTGGCCGCCAGCAGCAGGCACGTACGCGGGGAGATCGCGGTGAGGAGGACACCACCGGTCGCGTAACCGACCGTCTGAGTGAGGCCGTTCATGATGTTGAAGAGGGAACGTCCTGCCAGATAGCGGTCCTTGGTGAGGATCTCGTTCACCAGGCCCCAGCGAACCCCGCCGCCCAGCGCGGCGACCAGGCCCAACAGGAGGACGACGCCGAGGAGTACGCCGGGCGGCAGCCCCGGCACCGCCTGGAACGCCGTGCCGGCCGCGAAGGCACCGGCGATGACGGACAGGGTGGTGCGCGGCGGCAGCCGGTCGGAGCCGGAGAGCAGGAAGGTCGCGCCGAGGACCTGGGCCAGCGACGGGCCGAACATGCTGAGCGCCGAGAGCAGCGGGGAGCCGGTGGCCCGGTAGACGAGGGTGCCGAGGGCGAGTCCGCCCATGGTCTGGGCGGCGGTCTGCGCCGAGGAGGCGAGGAAGAGCGGGGTGAACTCCGGTGTGCGGAACAGGGATCTGTAGCTGGGCATGCGGGGAGTCTTGGTCCTCCGGCGCACGCTGGTTAATGTTTCGCCGGGCGGCGAAAGGTGGCGGGCATGGGGTGGTGGCTGCTCGACGCCGACACGCTGGCCCGCAGCCGGTTCGTCATCTCCCCCTTCGCCGAGACCTTCGCCTGCCTCAAGCTGCTGCACGCGGCCACGCCCACGCACCCGGGCGAGCGGGAGTGGCTGCGCACCCATCTGCCCGCGTACCGGGCCCGGCTGGCGCGGGACCCCGTCACCGCGCTGCTGATCCGCGCCGGACTGGGCCGCGACTGGATCGCCGACTTCCTCACCCCCACCCCGCGCGACGGGGAGACCTTCACCGAGGAGATCGCCCGGGTGCGGGCCGCCCGCCCCGCCGACGCCCGCGCCCACCTGCTGCTCTCCCTCGCCGGGCCGCTGCCCGCCGCACTGGACCGGGACGACCTGCCCGAGCGGGCGGCCGCGCTGCTGGAGTGGGTGTGGGAGGAGACGGTACGGCCGCACTGGGAGCGGCGCAGGCGGGTGCTGGAGGCGGACGTGCTGGCCCGCACCGCGCGGATGAGCCGGGGCGGCTGGGCCGGGGTGCTGGACTCGCTGCGGCCGGGGACGCGGTGGCTCGGGGAGAGCCGGTTCCAGGTCAACGTCCGCGCCTACCCGCCCCGCGAGATCTCCGGCGCCGAACTCGTCCTCGTCCCGGTGACGGCGCAGCGGCAGGGCTGGGTGTCGTGGGAGGAGCGGGAGCGGTACGCGGTGGTCTACCCCTGCGCCGGTGTCCTCGCCGGACCGGCCGAGCGTCCGGTGCCCACGAGCCTGGGCGCGCTGCTGGGGCCGGGCCGCGCGAGCGTCCTGTCCCTGCTGGACTCCCCCTTGAGCACGACCCAGCTCACCGCGCTCACCGGCCAGACGCTCGGCTCGGTCGGCCGCCATCTGAAGGTGCTGCGCGAGTCGTCCCTGATCACCCGCCGCCGCGCGGGCCGCTCGGTGCTGTACTCACGCACGGCGGCGGGAGAGGTACTGGTGGAGGCCGCGCGGGTGAGCCCTGACTAGGCTGCCCGCATGACGACCAGCGATCACACCCCCTCCCCCCTCGATGTCGAGATCGGCGCCCTCCAGGGCGGCTCCGCCGAGCTCTCCCGGTACGCCGGGCAGGCCGTGCTCGTCGTGAACGTGGCCTCCAAGTGCGGGCTGACCCCGCAGTACACGGGCCTGGAGCGACTGCAGGAGCGGTTCGGCCCGCGCGGGTTCACCGTGCTCGGCGTGCCGTGCAACCAGTTCATGGGGCAGGAGCCCGGTTCCGCCGAGGAGATCGCGGAGTTCTGCTCGGCGACGTACGGCGTGAGCTTCCCGCTGACCGAGAAGGTCGAGGTGAACGGCGACGGCCGCCACCCGCTCTACGACCGCCTGACGGGCTTCGCCGACGCCGAGGGCCACACCGGCGACATCCGCTGGAACTTCGAGAAGTTCCTGGTCGGCCGCGACGGCCGGGTCGTCGCCCGCTTCGCCCCGCAGACCGAGCCGGAGTCCGCCGAGGTCGTGGCGGCCGTCGAGGCGCAGCTCGGCTGACCCACGCCTTCCCGGCACGAAGAGAGCCGGCATGAGTGAAGCCCCCTCGGCAAGGACGGCGACCGGTCGAGGGGGCTTCGCGGGTGGTGCTCGTGCTGTCGTGCTCGGCGAAGCATCGGTCGGGTGCTTCCGCGCGGTGGGACCGGAGCCGGTCCTACTTGACCGAGGCCACGAAGGCGTTCCACGCCGTGGCGGGGAAGGCCAGGACGGGTCCTCCGAGGTCCTTGGAGTCCCGTACGGCGAGTTCGGCGGCGGTCGGCGACTTGACCTCGACGCAGGCGCCGTTGCCCGCGGAATAGGAGGACTTCATCCACGTCTCCGAAGCGCCCTGAATCAGTGCCATGTCCACTCCTGTTGCGAGTTGCGGTGGTGCGGTTCACGCCAACCCATGCGAGCGATTGGCGTGATCGACGCTAGCCGGTCAACCGACCTGCTCGCAGGGGGCGTTCACTCAAGCGGATGGCATATTCCAACTGACCCGTCACGGATACGGGGCGACGGTGTACGATCCCTCGCCCCGCGTCACTACTGGGCGAACCTCTTGGCGGCGTCCTGGATGAACCGCTGGGACTGCTCCACCGGGAGTGCCTGGGCCCGCAGGTGCTCGTACATCACGGCGTACTTCTGCACGTCCGGCGCCTTCTCCAGGTACAGGTCGCTGGTGACGCCCTCCAGGTAGACCACGCTGGAGTCGGCCGCGTCGGCGAACTCCAGGATGGCGTACTGGCCGTTGAGACCCGGATGCGCGCCCACCTCGAAGGGCAGCACCTGCACGGTGACGTGCGGGAGCTGGGACAGCTCGCCCAGGTGCTCCAACTGCTCGCGCATGATGAGCTTGCTGCCGACGACGCGGTGCAGCGCGGCCTCGTCCAGCACCACCCAGAGGCGCAGCGGGTTCTCCTGGTCGGTGACCCGCTCCTGCCTGCGCATACGGACCTTGACGCGCTTCTCGATCTCGGCGGTCGAGGTCTCCGGCAGCGCGCCCCGCACCAGCGCCTCCGCGTACGCGCGGGTCTGCAACAGGCCGGTGACGAGCTGGGGTTCGTACACCCGCAGCGACTCCGCGTCCGTCTCCAGACCGATGTAGACGCTGTACGGGATGTCGCCGAATGTGTGCCACCAGCCCTGCTGGCGTGAGTCGCGGGCCATCTCCATCAGCGAGTCGACCACCCTCTGGTCCTCGACCTCGTACACCCCGCACAGATCACGGACGTCGCGCTGACTGATGCTGCGGCGGCCGTTCTCCAGCCGGCTGATCTTCGACTGTGACACCAGCAGGCGGTCGGCGACCTCTTCGGCCGTCATGCCCTTGAGCTCGCGGAGCTTGCGCAGCTCCTGGCCCAGTCGGCGCCGCCTGACGGTGGGATTGACATTGGACGCCACGGGACGCACACCTCCGGCTGGCTGCCTGTATCTGACACTTTGCGTATCTGCTGTTGAGCAGACTGCCACCAAGGTGGTTTCTACCGCTGGGAAACGTCGGATATGCGGCGCGTACGCGTCAGTTCGGGGTACGGGCCGGTCAGCGGTCTGCTACGCACGCAAGCGTCGGAGCGGGGCGGGGAACCCTGTCGGTCCCCCGTCCCGCTCCTCGGCCCGGCCGTCATCGAGCGAAGTCGCCCTCGGCCGGTCCGCTCAGTGTGCCGCCGCTCGGGCCATGGGGCCGTGGTGCGGCTGCATCGGGACCCCGCGTGCGGGTTCCCCGGTGGCCCTGGCTCCGGGGCCGGGCTGCCGGCCCGTGGGGCCCTGGCCGCGCCTCGGCTGCGCGGCCACGCCGTTCTGCACGTCCATCACCGCGTGCGCGACCAGGCCGCCCATCGGGTCGTGCCGGATCAGGTCCCGCAGCCGGGAGCGGGACGAACGCCCCTCGTTGCCCGGATACAGGTGCTTGCCCAGCCCGACCGCGTGGGCCAGCGCGGCCAGCGCGGCGGTCCGTGGGTCCGGTGGTACGCCGGTGCGGATCGCGGAGTCGAGCCTCCCGCGGATCTCCCGGCTGATGGTGGTGTCCGTCGCCTGGTACCGCGTGGTCGGCAGCACGCCGCACATCTGGCCCGGTACGGCGGCCACCATGCCGCACCTCTCCAGGTGCGACAGATAGGTCTGGCGCAGGCCCAGCCGGGGCCCGCCTATCCAATGGACGGCCCGTACCGGAGCGCCGCGCCTTCGCAGCAGCTCCAACGCGCAGTCCAGAGTCGGATCTCCTGTCGGCCGTGGCACCACCACGGCGATACGATCCCCGTCTGGGGCTATCCGTCCGGCCAGCGCCAGCTCCACTAGCTGCGCACCGGCCAGACCGAGGTCGAGCGACTGCGGCTGCGCAGTGGTACCCGTGGCCGGGTCCAGTGCGAGCATCAGAAGCTCTTCCGGAAGTGTTCTGCGGCTCCTGCCCATCCATGCCTCCCCGCGTGGATGAATGACAGGGTGACGCCTCTCACATTCATCTGTCGAGGGTGCGTGCCCGGTTCATGGGGGAACCGGCAGGTATGTCGTTCTCGTCTGCCACTACGGGCGAACCCCCACACAGGACACTGGTACATGGTTCGGACAGTGCGCGCGAGTGCGCGTGCGGCGCATGGAGGAGGCATCGGTGGCGGGCGAGTCCCCCGACAGGTCGAAGCAGCACGAGGCGTCGGCGGAACCGGCGTCGGGGAGCGCGGGCGCGGTGCCCGCGGCCCGCGAAGCGGGCTCCGCAGGTTCAGCCAAGGCGACCACCGCCGACTCGGCGGCCCCCGTCGAGGACGAGGAACTCCGCGAGGCGGTCTCGGCTTGGGTCCGTTCGGCCGAGGACGCCTCCGGCGGCTCGGCGAAGGAAAAGCCCTCCGCCGAGGGCGAGTCGGGCACTTCCGCCGAGGGTGCCTCCGGCGGTTCGGAGGAGGGTGACTCTCCGGCCGAGGCCGCGGGTGGTTCCGCCGGTTCGGACGAGGGTGCCTCTCCGGCCAACGCCGAGAGTGGTTCGGCTGGTTCGGCTGGTTCGGACGAGAGTGGCTCTTCGACCGAGGCCGCGGGTGGTTCCGCCGGTTCGGACGAGGGCGCGGCTTCGGCCGACGCCGGGGAGGGTTCCGAGGGCTCGGACGCCTCGGACGCCTCGGACGAAGGTGGCTCTCCGGCCAACGCCGGGGGTGCTTCCGGAGGTTCGGACGAGGGCACGGCTTCGGCCGACGCCGGGGAGGGTTCCGAGGACTCGGACGCCTCGGACGCCTCGGACGAAGGTGGCTCTCCGGCCAACACCGGGGACGCTTCCGGAGGTTCGGACGCGGGCACGGCTTCGGCCCACGCCGGGGACGGTTCCGACGGATCGGACGAGGGCGGCTCTCCGGCCGGCGACCGTGACGGTGCCGATCCGGTCAAGGCCGGGGATTCTTCGAATGGTTCGGGCGCGGAGGGTTCCGCGGACGACGCCGAGGACGCGCCGGAGGAAGGTTCCGGCACCGGGGACGCGAAGGCGGCCGAGGGCGCCTCCAAGGCCGTACCTGACGACACGTTCAAGAAGTCCGGCGCGGACGGGGCCCCGGACGCCACTGACGCCCCTGAGGGCGCTTCCGAGGGCTCCGGTGAGGATTCGCCCCGCGAGGACCCCGAGGGCGCCCCTGAGGGCACCTCCGGCTCCGCTGAGGACTCCGAGGAGGGCGACGCCGAGCCTGCCGACGAGCCCGCCGCCGGGAACGATACCGAGGACGAGGCCGAGGACTCCTCGAAGGGCACCCCCCTCCCGGCCGCGAAGGGCGACGCCGAGCCCGCCGGTGACGTCCCCGAGCGCCCCGGCAAGGACGCCCCCGAGGCCGGTGCCGAGGACAGCCCCGAGGACGCCACCACTCCCGCGGACGCCGTCGACAACCCGACCACCGTCTTCAAGGCCCCCAGGCCCAAGAAGCCGGAGGTCGACCAGCCCACGACCATGCTCAAGCTGGGCGGGAAGCCGAAGCCCGCTCCCGCGGAGCGGGACGCCGAGCGGACCAGCAGGTTCGTCGCGCTCAAGCCCGACCTCAAGGGACCCTCGGCCAAGGCCGAGGAGACGCGGGTCGTGCCCCAGGTGGGCCCGGAGCGGACGACTCAGCAGCCGCTGCCGCCGAAGCCGCCGCTGGACCTGCTGGCGGAGCTGACGAACACGCCCCCGCCGCCGGAGACCCCGGTACGCACGCTGATGCGGCGGGTGAAGATCTGGACGCCGCTGGTGATCCTGCTGGTGGTGATCCTCGGGGTCGTGCAGGCCACGCGCCCGCTGCCGCAGCCCTCGCTGGCCCTGACCGCGAAGGACAGCTACACCTTCGAGGGCGGCAAGGCGGACATCCCCTGGCCCGCCGACGGCCAGGCCGCGCTGGACGTGCAGGGCATCGGCTCGTTCGGCTCCTCCGGTTCCGGCAAGCCCGTCCCGATCGCCAGTGTGGCGAAGGTGATGACCGCGTACCTGATCCTGCGCGACCACCCGCTCAAGAGCGGCGCCGAGGGCCCGAAGATCAACATCGACAAGACCGCCCAGGCCCAGTCGAAGGCGGGCCAGGAGTCCACCGTCGACGTCACGGAAGGTGACAAGATCACCCAGCGTGAGGCGCTGGAGGGCGTGCTGATCGCGTCCGCGAACAACGTGGCCCGCCTCCTCGCCCGCTGGGACGCCGGTTCGGAGAAGGCGTTCGTGGCGAAGATGAACGAGGCCGCCGAGGGCCTCGGCATGGACGGCACGACGTACACCGACCCCTCGGGTCTGACCAACTCCACCGTCAGCACCGCCTCGGACCAGGTGAAGCTGGCCAAGGCCGCGATGGAGATGCCCGCGTTCCGCGAGGTCGCGGCGATGATGTCGTACACCGACTACAAGGGCACGTACCACTCCAACTGGAACCAGCTCGTCGGGCACAACGGCGTCGTCGGCATCAAGACCGGCACCACCACCTCCGCGCTCGGCAACCTGGTCTTCGCCGCGAAGCAGGACGTCGACGGCGAGACCCGGATGATCATCGGCGCGGTGCTGCGGCAGCCGCCGAGCAAGCGGGACAACAGCATCCTCAGCGCCGCCATGGACAGCAGCGACGCGCTGATCCGGGCCGCGCAGGGCGCGCTGAAGTCGGAGACGGTGCTGAAGAAGGGCACGGTCGTCGGGTACGTGGACGACGGCCTGGGCGGCCAGACCCCGGTCGAGGTGACCGAGGACGTGAAGGCGGCCGGCTGGGCGGGCCTGAAGGTGCGGCTCTCCTTCACCTCCAGCACAATCCCGCACGTCGCGAAGGCCGGCACCAAGGTCGGTTCGCTCACCGTGGGTGACGGCTCGGCCGGTGCCGTGAAGGTGCCGGTCGCCCTGCGCGACGACCTGGCCGAACCGGGCCTCGGCAGCAAGCTGACCCGCATCGGCTGACCCCCCGGCAGCCCCCGTACACGCACCCCGCCGTCCGCGCTCCCTCCACAGGGGCCGGGCGGCGGGGTGCGTGCTAGCGTCGCGAATCGGGGCAGGTCACCGGAGACCGCACCCCGGCCGCGCAGGGGGCCGAGAACGGAAGACGGGACACGGGGAGTGCCTGACGTGGCGACAACCGAGCCGAAGCGTGCCGACGGCGCCGAGCCGGACCCGGCGTCGGGCCCCCGGATACCCGCCCCGCCCCCGGAGACGGACCCCCACGGCCGGCCGCCTGCCGGCACCGCCCTGCGGACCCTCGTGCGGACACACCCCGTGCTGTCGGTGACCCTGCTCGCGGGCGTCCTGCACATCATCTGGTTCTTCACCTTCGCCAACAGCGGCGGCGACCTCGCGGCGCAGGACGCCTGGGCGGAGTTCGTCGGCCGGCACCCCGACTCGGCGTACAACCTCGCCTGGTACGGCGGCATGCACCCGGTGTCGTACAGCGTGGTGTCGCCGTACCTGATGTCCGTGCTCGGGGTGCGGACCACGATGATGATCGCCGGCACCGGCTCGGCCGCCCTGCTGACGATGATCCTGTTCCGCAGCCGGGCGGTGCGCAATCCGCTGTGGGCCGCGCTGGCCGGGGTGTTCGCGCTGCTGGGCAACGCGGTGTCGGGCCGGGTGACGTTCGGCCTCGGCACGCTCTTCGCGCTCTGCGCGGTGGCGGCGGTGTTCTGCTGGCCGTACGAGGGCCGGTACGCGCGCTGGGCGACGCCGCTGGCCGCCGCGCCCCTGGCCGCGCTCGCCGGGATCTTCGCGCTGCTCGGCGGCGCGGTGTCCGGCTGGGTGGCGTACGGGCTCGCCGCGCTGTTCGCGGCCGGAGCGGTCGCGGTGGTCTGCTGCTGGCCCTACCGGGGCCGGTACAAGCGCTGGGCGAAGGCGCTGGCGGCCGCGCCGATGGCCGCGCTGGCCACGATGGCGTCGCCGGTGGCGGGGCTGTTCGTGGGGCTGGTCGCGGTCGCGCTGTTCCTGCAGAAGCGGCGGCCGGGCGCGTGGGCGCTGGGGCTGGCTCCGGCGGCGGTCGTGGCCGCGTCGGCCTGGCTGTTCCCGTTCTCCGGCACCCAGCCGATGACGTTCGGCTCGGTGATCATGCCGCTGCTGTACGGGCTGCTGTGCGCGTTCCTGGTGCCCAAGGAGTGGGTCACCGTACGGCTGACGGCGGGCGTGTACAGCCTGAGCGTGGTCCTGGTGTGGCTGATCAGTTCACAGATCGGCTCGAACATCTCGCGGCTGCCGATGCTGTTCGCGGGGGTGGCGCTGGTGGCCGCGCTGCCGTTCACGGCGCCGCGCTCGCGCCGCTGGTACGTGACCGTGCTGGCGCTGGCGGGCTTCGTGGGCTGGATCGGCTTCAAGTCGGTGGACGACGTCGTCCACACGACCCCGGCCGCGTCCTGGGCCCGTGAGCTGGCGCCGCTGGTGCACCAGTTGCAGCGGGCGGACGCGGAGCAGGGCCGGGTGGAGGTGATCCCGGTGCGCTCGCACCGGGAGGCGTCCGCGCTGGCGCCGTACGTGAACCTGGCGCGCGGCTGGAACCGGCAGGCCGACATGGAGCGCAACCCGCTCTTCTACGACGACACCCTCAACTCGGCCAACTACCACGAGTGGCTCCAGCGCTGGGCGGTGCGCTACGTCGTGCTGCCGGCGGTGGACGACCCGGACGGGGACGGCGGGGTGCGCGAGCGGGAGCTGGTGCTGCGCGGGATGCCGTACCTGGACCGGATCTGGAGCGACTCCAACTGGCAGCTCTACCGGGTGACGGACCCGGCGCCGATGGCCGAGCCGAACGCGGTGGTCCGGCGGGCGGAGCAGGGCGAGATGACGCTGGACGTCAGCGCGCCGGGACGGATCCTGGTCCGGGTGCCGTACTCGCCGTGGCTGAGCGTGGTGGACGAGCACGGCAAGAGCCTGACGCCGCCGCAGGAGACCGAGGAGTCGAAGCGGCGCCCCGAGGGTTCGCCGAAGTCGTACGTCAACGTCGACGGCTGCCTGAAGGAGACCCCGGTGGACGCGGCGGGCGACCGCTGGACGGTGCTGCTGGCCCCGAGGGCGGGGACGTACCACCTGGCGGCGCCGTACCAGTTGCCGCGCGGCACGCCCTGCCCGGACGAGCTGAAGTAGCCCAGCATGCGTTCACATTTCTGAACCTGAATCAGAGAACCGAACGATTTTACCTCCCCTTGACTCGACGCTTCCTTGCCGCGCGTCCATGTTCAAACCCAGAGTTCACATTCCTGACTGGCTGACGCCGGCAGCCGAACGCGGGAGGGGAGACATGAACGGTCTCGACTGGGCGGTGCTGATCGGCTATTTCGGCGTGATGGTGGCGATCGGCCTCTGGTCGCACCGGCGCGTGGACGACGTGGGGGACTTCTTCACGGCCGGGGGCCGGATGCCGTGGTGGCTGTCCGGCATCTCCCACCACATGTCGGGCTACAGCGCGGTGATGTTCACCGGGTACGCGGGCATCGCCTACACCTACGGGATCACCTCGTACGTGACCTGGTCGTTCCCGATCGCGCTGGGCATCGCCATCGGCTCCCGGATGTTCGCGCCACGCATCAACCGGCTGCGCTCGCGCCTGGGGGTGTCCTCGCCGCTGGAGTACCTGAAGAACCGGTACGACCTCACCACCCAGCAGGCGCTGGCCTGGTCCGGGATGCTGCTGAAGATCGTGGACGTGGGCGCGAAGTGGGCGGCGATCGCCACGCTGCTGTCGGTGTTCACCGGGGTGTCGCTGAACCAGGGCATCCTGATCACGGGCGCGGTGACCGCCGTGTACTGCACGATCGGCGGGCTGTGGGCGGACGCGCTGACCGAACTCGGCCAGTTCGTCATCCAATTGCTCGCCGGGGTGGCGATGTTCGTGGCGGTGGTGCTGAAGCTCGGCGAGAAGGACATCGGGGTGTTCGGCGCCTTCGACGAGCCGGCGCTCAAGGGTCACGGGGAGCCGCTGGCGGGGCCGTACGGGACGGTGTTCCTGCTGGCGTTCCTGTTCATCAAGCTGTTCGAGTACAACGGCGGGATGCTCAACCAGGCCCAGCGGTACATGGCGACGAGCGGCCCGCGCGAGGCGGAGCGGTCCGCGCGGCTGTCGGCGCTGCTGTGGCTGGTGTGGCCGGTGGTGCTGTTCTTCCCGATGTGGATGGCCCCGCTGCTGGTGCGCGCCCAGAAGCCGGACGGCTCGGACGCGTACGCCCTGATGACCGAACAGCTCCTGCCGCACGGCCTGTTGGGGCTGGTCGTGGTCGGGTTCTTCTCGCACACCATGGCCATGTGCTCGTCCGACGCGAACGCCATCGCGGCCGTGTTCACGCGGGACGTGGCACCGGTGCTGTCGCGGCGGGCGCGCGGGTGGGGCGAGCGGACCGGGCTGCTGGCGGCGCGGGTGACGACGGTGGTCTTCCTCGGGCTGTCGATGGCGGTGGCGACCCAGGTGGACTCCCCCGCCTTCAAGGACATCATCACGGTCGTCATCAAGTGGGTGGCCGGGCTGATGGGGCCGATCGCCATCCCGATGATGCTGGGGCTGCTCCGCCCGTTCCGCCGCTCCGGCCCCACGGCCGCGCTCACCGCCTGGGCGGCCGGCCTGCTGGCGTTCTGGCTGGTCAACTACCCCGTCAACTGGCAGGTGGAGGGCGGGGTGCCGCTCCAGTACCAGGTCTCGGTACCGCTCGCGGTGTCGCTGGTGCTGTACGTGCTGATCGGCTGGGTGAAGCCGGAGGACACCCCGGAGCGGCTGGCGGTCATCGACCGGATCAACACGGACGGCGACGGCACGGCGACCGTCCCGGCACCGGGCCCGGCGGGCGACGACGTGGTGGGGGCACCTCGGAAGGAGTGAGGGCCCCCGGCCCCGGACCTGGCATGGGCCCCGAACCCGGCATGGGGCCCCGGACGGAGCGAGGCCCTCAGGCTCGCGGGTAGCGGGCGAGCCAGCCCGGGGCGGAGCCGGCGGGGCTGTGCAGGGCGGGGCCCTGGGTCATCTCCATGGCGAAGTCGTCGGCGAGTTCGAGGATCGTGGGGCGGCCCTCCAGCTCCGGCAGCCAGGCCGGGGGCAGGGCCGTCTCGCCGTGCAGGGCGCCGAGGAGGCCGCCGGTGAGGGCGCCCGCGGCGGCGGAGGGGCCGCTCTGGTTCACGGCCAGGCAGAGGCCGTGGCGCACGTCCTCGCCGACCAGCGCGCAGTACACGGCGGCCGACAGCAGCCCGTCGGCCGTGCCCTCCCCGGCCAGCTCCGCCACCCGCGCCGGGCTCGGCAGCCCCTGCCGCACGGCGCCCAGGGCGCGCTGGAGGGCGCCGGTGACGGGTTCGTGGCCGGGGCGGGCGGCCAGCAGGCCGAGCGTGCTCTGTACGGCGCCGTCCAGGCTCTCGCCGCGCGCGAGGGCGTGCACGACGACGGCGTACGCGCCCGCCGAGAGGACCGCGACGGGGTGCCCGTGGGTCTGCGCGGCGCACTCCAGGGCCAGTTGGACGACGAGCTGCGGCTCCCAGCCGACCAGCAGCCCGAAGGGCGCCGAGCGGGCGACGGCCTCCGGGCCCACCTCGCCGGGGTTCTTGGGGCGCTCCAGCGTGCCCATCACGTCGTTGCCGAGCCCCAGCAGCAGGGCCCGTGTGGGCCCACGGCGGGCGTACAGCCACTCCTCGCGGGCCAGCCAGCCGTCCTCCTCGCGGCGCTCGTCCGGGCCCCAGTCCCGCTGGGTGGCCGCCCAGCGCAGGTAGGCCCGGTGCAGGTCGGTCGGCGGGTGCCAGGCGCCGGTGTCGCGGCGGACCTGCGCCCGGATCAGGCCGTCCACGGTGAACAGGGTGAGCTGGGTGTGGTGGGTGACGGTGCCGCGTCCGCCCCGGCCCGGCGCGAGGTCGGTCAGGCCCTCGGGGCCGTGGGCGGCGCGGATCGCGTCCAGGTCCAGCGCGTCGACCGGTGCGCCGAGGGCGTCCCCGATCGCGGCGCCGAGCAGGGTCCCGCGCACGCGGCCGCGGAAGTCCTGCTGTTCGGCACGACCCCAGACGGCGCCGCTCGCCGCACCCATCCAGCCCTCCTCGCGCCACCGTCCGCCCGCACGACGGTCAGCACTGTAATGGACCCGGAACGCTCCGATCATCGAGCCGAACGGTCTCCGTCGGACCCATACCGGTCAGGTCCGGACGCTTCCCTCCATCGCGTCCGGCCTTTCCGGCGGCGACAGGGCCTCCCCCGTGAACCGCGCGGCGCACGGCGTCCGAAAGCCGTTCCTGTCCGGTGGAGGTCGGGAAGAATTCCGGTCATGACCATGACCGATTCTGCGGCCCCCGCCGATTCCGCCCGTGCCGCGCGCACCGGGCTCGGGCTCGCCGCCACCGTGCTCACCGGTGTGCTCGCGCTGTACATCGCCCTCGTCGCCCTCGGGAACATCACCGACTTCGGGACGAACCAGCAGTACGTCCGGCATGTGCTGGCGATGGACACCACGTTCAAGGACGACCACCTGATGTGGCGGGCCATCACCAGCACCGCGCTCCAGGACACCGCGTACGTGGTGATCATCGCCTGGGAGACGGTGGCCGCCGCCGTGCTCGTGTGGGGCACCTGGCTGTGGGCCCGGCGGGACGCCGTCCGCGCGCGCCGGTTCTCCACCTACGGCCTGCTGATGCTGATCCTGCTGTTCGGAGCCGGGTTCATCGCCATAGGCGGCGAGTGGTTCGCCATGTGGCAGTCCAAGACGTGGAACGGCGTGGACGCGGCGACCCGCGTGTTCCTGCTCAGCGGGGTCGCCCTGATCGTCAACCACCTGCCGGACCGCGACGGGCGGCGGGAACCGGCTATTTGACGACCGACACCTTGGTCTGCAGGTCACCGAAGGACCACAGTGCGGCTCCGTCCTCCTTGTGGAGGCGGATGCCGCCGGTCCGGGCACCGTTGGCGGGCGGCGGCGAGGCGCCGTCGACGGCGTTGGAGAAGCCTATGTTCACGCCGGACGCGACCGTGAAGTACATGATGTGCTCCACCCGCACGCCGTCCGAGCCGGTCGTCGCCTCCGTGCGCGCGGTGATCGTGTAGCGCCCGGGCTGCGGGTCCACCGTCCCCGGCCACACCGTGAACGTCCGGGACGACTCCCCCGTCGCGTCCACCAGCCAGACCCGGTGCGCGTAGACCGAGTAGACGATCCTGCGGCCCACCCCCGACGCCTCCGGCAGCGCGGGCGGGCCGGAGGGGGTCGGGAGGGCGGACGGGGTCGGGGAGGCCGAGGCCGTGGGGCGCGCGTGCGCGGCCGGGGCCGCGGGACGCGGACCGTGGTCGGCCTGGACGGCGAGGGCGACGACGGCGGCGGTCGCCGCCACCGTAAGTCCGGAGACCCAGGCCCACGAGGGCAGTCGGGCAGCCACGGGTACGCATCTCCTCCGCTGTGGGACCCCTTCTCAGATCCGGGGTCGGATCATCGTACTCAGTCCACGAGGGGCAACAGTTCCGGCAGGTGCCCGTCCGAGGCGCGGGCCGCCGCCCGCCGCTCCTCGGACACCTCGCCGTACAGGGTCGTACGCGGTTTCGCCGGCCGTCCGGCCGCCTCCGCGACCGCCTCCAGATCCCGGACGGACTTGTACGAGCCGTACGAGGAGCCCGCCATCCGGGAGATGGTCTCCTCCATCAGCGTGCCGCCCACGTCGTTGGCGCCGGAGCGCAGCATCTCGGCCGCGCCCTCGGTGCCGAGCTTGACCCAGCTCGTCTGGATGTTGGGGATCCAGGGGTGGAGCAGGAGCCGGGCCATGGCCGTCACCGCGCGGTTGTCCCGCACGCTCGGGCCGGGCCGCGCGATGCCCGCGAGGTAGACAGGCGCGTTGGTGTGGATGAACGGCAGCGTCACGAACTCGGTGAATCCGCCGGTACGTTGCTGGATGCCGGCCAGCGTGCGCAGGTGGCCGAGCCAGTGCCGGGGCTGGTCGACATGGCCGTACATCATCGTGGACGAGGAGCGGATGCCCAGCTCGTGGGCGGTGGTGATGACCTCGGTCCAGGTGGCCGTGGGCAGCTTGCCCTTGGTCAGCACCCAGCGCACCTCGTCGTCCAGGATCTCGGCCGCCGTGCCGGGGACGGAGTCGAGTCCCGCCTCCTTGGCCGCCGTCAGCCACTCCCTGATGGACATCCCCGTACGGCTCGCCCCGTTGACGACCTCCATCGGGGAGAAGGCGTGGACGTGCATGCCGGGCACCCGCTCCTTCACCGCGCGCGCGATGTCGAAGTAGGCGGTACCGGGCAGGTCCGGGTGGATGCCGCCCTGCATGCAGACCTCCACCGCGCCCACGTCCCACGCCTGCTGGGCGCGGTCGGCGACCTGGTCCAGGGAGAGGGTGTAGGCGTCGGCGTCGGTGCGGCGCTGGGCGAAGGCGCAGAAACGGCAGCCGGTGTAGCAGACGTTGGTGAAGTTGATGTTGCGCGTGACGATGTACGTCACGTCGTCCCCGACCACCGACTTGCGCACGTCGTCCGCGATCCGGCACACCGCGTCCAGTGCCGCGCCGTCCGCGTGGAGCAGGGCCAGCGCCTCGGCGTCGGTGAGCTTGGTCGGGTCGTCGGCGGCCGTGCGCAGGGCCTCGCGGACGTCGGTGTCGATGCGCTCGGGGACCATGCCGGGGGCGGCGGCCTCACGCAGCTCGGCCCAGTCGCCGTACACCTCGTCGAAGTCGTCGCGCCGGTCCGAGGTGCGGCCCTCGGTGTCGATGGAGGCGTGCAGGTCGGTGCGGCCGGTGGCGGTGAAGACCTCCTCCGGCTCCTGCCAGGGCAGCCCCTCGGGGAGCACGCCGGGCCGGGCCAGGCCGGTCTCCGGGTCGGCCAGCGCGGCGACGTGCGGGCGCAGCCGGGGGTCCAGCCAGGGCTCGCCCCTGCGGACGAACTCCGGGTACACGCAGAGCCGTTCGCGCAGCTCGAAGCCCGCCGCACGGGACCGCTCGGTCAGCTCCTCGATCTGCGGCCAGGGGCGCTCGGGGTTGACGTGGTCGATGGTGAGCGGCGAGACCCCGCCCCAGTCGTCGATCCCGGCGCCGATCAGCCGCTCGTACTCGCTGTCGACGAGGTTCGGCGGGGCCTGGAGGCAGGCGGACGGGCCCATGATGTGCCGGGCGACGGCGACGGTGGCGATCAGTTCGTCCAGTTCGGCGTCCGGCATGCCGCGCATCGCGGTGTCCGGCTTGGCGCGGAAGTTCTGGATGATCAGCTCCTGGACGCCGTGGTAGGCGCGGGCGACCTTGCGCAGCGCGAACAGCGACTCCGCGCGCTCCTCGTAGGTCTCGCCGATGCCGATCAGCAGGCCGGAGGTGAAGGGGACGGAGGAGCGGCCGGCGTCCTCCAACACCCTGAGCCGTACGGCGGGTTCCTTGTCCGGGGAGCCGTGGTGGGGGCCGCCGGGCTCGGACCAGAGGCGCTCGGCGGTGGTCTCCAGCATCATGCCCATGCTCGGCGCGACCGGCTTGAGCCGCTGGAAGTCGGTCCAGCTCATGACACCGGGGTTGAGGTGGGGCAGCAGGCCGGTCTCCTCCAGGATGCGGATGGAGATGGCGCGCACGTAGGCGATGGTGTCGTCGTAGCCGTGCGCGTCCAGCCACTCGCGCGCCTCGGGCCAGCGGTCCTCGGGCTTGTCGCCGAGGGTGATGAGGGCTTCCTTGCAGCCGAGCGCGGCACCCTTGCGGGCGATGTCCAGCACCTCGTCCGGCGACATGAACATCCCGTGTCCCGCGCGGCGCAGCTTGCCGGGGACGGTGACGAAGGTGCAGTAGTGGCACTTGTCGCGGCACAGCCGGGTCAGCGGGATGAAGACGCTTTTCGAGTAGGTGATGACTCCGGCCCGCCCCGCCGCCTCGAGGCCCGCGTCCCGTACCCGTGCCGCGGACGCGGTGAGGTCCTTCAGGTCCTCGCCGCGGGCCTGGAGCAGCACCGCCGCCTCGAAGACGTCGAGGGCGACGCCGTCACGGGCACGTTTGAGGGCGCGACGCATGGAGTTCTCGGTGGGGCCGGTTCCGGAGGTCGCGGAAGTCGTCATTCGAAGAGCATACGTTCGGGGTGAGCTGGGGCTACGGGCGCTTTCGGGCGGGCCCGCGTGGGTGCCACCCGACACCGGGCGGCACCGGTGGTGGCACCACATGGCGCCATCCGGTGCCACGTGATGCCAATAAGGCTTGCCATGGCGCCACAATGGTGCCAAGCTAACGCCATGGACCTCACCCCGTATGTCGACACCCTTCGCCGCGAACTCGCGGTGGCCGCCGAGGCCGGTGGCGAGGAAGCCCGCGAGCTGGCCGAGCGGCTGACCGCTCCGCTGGAGTCGGCGACCCGCCTGACCATGCTCCACGTGCTCTCCGCCGCGATGGACGAGATCACCCGCGAGCTGGCCCCCGGCTCGGTCGACGTACGACTGCGCGGCCTGGACCCCGAGTTCGTGGTCACGGCCCCGCCCGCCGAGGCCGCCGGGGCGGAGGAGGCGGCCGCCGCGCCGGTCGCACCCCCGCCGGCCGTCGAGGGCGACGAGGGTGGCACCGCCCGCGTCAACCTCCGCCTCCCGGCGCACCTCAAGGCGCGCGCCGAGGAGGCGGCGGGCCGCGAGGGCCTCTCGGTCAACGCCTGGCTGACGCGGGCCGTCTCGGCCGCCGTCGAGGGCGGCGCGCGACCGCGTCCGGCGGAGAAGACCCGCACGATCGGACAGAGCTTCACGGGCTGGGTGCGCTAGCGCCTCCGCCCGCTCCACTTCTCACCCACACCACGTCCCACCTGCGGGGACGCCCTGACGAGCCAAGAGGACGGGACAGCCATGCCTGATTTCGAGACCCCCGAGCCCATCGCGGTCACCGCCCATGTGGGCGCCGGTTCCCTGCGGTTCGCCGCGAGCGACCGCACGGACACGGTCGTCGAGGTACTTCCCCGTGACCCGAAGCGGGACAAGGACGTGCGGGCCGCCGAGCAGACCGAGGTCACCTTCGCCGCCGGCACCCTGACCGTCCGGACCCGGGAGCGCCTGCTCATCGGGCCCTCCGGCCTCGTCGACGTGACGGTGTGCCTGCCCGTGGGCTCCTCCGCCGAGGTGACCGGCTCCTGGACCCAGGTGCTCGGCGAGGGCCGCCTGGGCGAGGTCCGCGTGAAGTCCTCCACCGGCGACGTCCGCCTCGACAGCACCGGCCCGCTGAAGCTGACCGTGTCGCACGGCTCGGTCACCGTGGACCGGGTCGAGGGCGCGGCCGAGATCACCACCAGCAGCGGCAGTGTCCGGGTCGGCACCATCGACGGCCCCGCCGTCCTGAAGAACACCAACGGCACCACGGTCCTCGCCGCCGTCACCGGCGAGCTGCGGGTGAACGGCGCCAACGGCGGCATCGACATCGGGCGTGCCGAGGCGTCGGTCGACGGCGCCACGAGCAACGGCCCCCTGCGGATCGCCGAGGTCGCGCGCGGCGAGGTCCGGCTGCAGACCTCCAACGGCTCCATCGAGATCGGCGTCCGCGAGGGCACCGCCGCCTGGCTCGACGTCAGCTCCACCCACGGCCAGGTGCGCAACGCCCTCGCCTCGTCCGGGGCGCCGGAGCACACCGAGGACACCGTCAAGATCCACGCCCGCACCAACTGGGGCAACGTCGACATCCTCCGCGCCCACGCCTGAGCGCGCGCGCTCCCCCGCTTCCCCCCGCTTCCGCTTCTTCCGCTTCTTCCTCCTTCACCTCGGCCCTCAGGAGGGCTCCATGCCTTCATCTGTCATGCCCACGCCCAGAAAAGCCTCGGACCCGCGTCCCGACGCCGTCTCCGTCACCGGTCTGCGCAAGTCGTACGGCGACAAGACCGTGCTGGACGGCATCGACCTCGCCATCCCGGCCGGGACCGTGTTCGCCCTGCTGGGCCCCAACGGCGCCGGCAAGACCACGACCGTGCAGATCCTCTCCACCCTCATCGCCGCCGACGGCGGCCAGGCCCTGGTCGCGGGCCACGACATCCACACGGCACCGGACGGCGTGCGCTCCGCGATCGGCGTCACCGGACAGTTCGCCGCGCTGGACGACCTCCTCACCGCCGAGGAGAACCTCCTCCTCATGGCCGACCTGCTCCGCCTCGGCAAGCGCGAAGGGCGGGCCCGTACGCAGGAGTTGCTGGAGCGGTTCGAGATCGCGGACGTCGCGAGGAAGCGGGCGGCGACCTTCTCCGGCGGTATGCGGCGCCGGCTCGACCTCGCCATGACCCTGGTCGGCGACCCCCAGGTGATCTTCCTGGACGAGCCGACGACCGGGCTCGACCCGCGCAGCCGCCGCACCATGTGGGACACCGTGCGCTCGCTGGTCGCGGGCGGCACCACCGTCTTCCTCACCACCCAGTACCTGGAGGAGGCCGACCAGTTGGCCGACCGGATCGCCGTCCTCGACGGCGGCCGGATCGTCGCCGAGGGCACCGCCGACGAGCTGAAGGCGCGCATCCCCGGCGCCCACGTGCGGCTGCGGTTCACCGGCCCCGACGAGTACGAGCGCGCGGCGGCGGCCTTCCCCGGCGCCGCGCGGGATGACGAGAACCTCGCCCTGCGGGTGGCGGGCGACGGCGGGCTGGACGCGCTGCGCGCCCTGCTCGACCGGCTCGACGCCGCCGGTGTCCAAGCGGCCGGCTTCTCCGTGCACACCCCCGACCTGGACGACGTCTTCCTCGCGCTGACCGGCCAGGGCACCACCGGCACCCCCCTCCGCGTCGACGCCGACGCCCAGGACGTCAAGGAGACCCAGCGATGAGCACCCTCGGCCACGCCGCGCACGACTCGATGACGATGCTGCGGCGCAACATCAAGCACGCCATCCGCTATCCGGCCGTCTCGCTCGGCAGCTCGATGATGCCGATCCTGATGCTGCTGCTGTTCGTGTACGCCTTCGGGGACGCGATCGGCAGCGGGATGGGCGGCGGGCGCGGCGCCTACCTGGAGTACCTGACCCCCGGCGTGATCGTCATGGGGGTGGCGGCCGGAGCCATGTCGACCTCGATCGCGGTGTGCTCGGACATGACCGAGGGCATCATCAACCGCTTCCGCACCATGAACATCACCCGGTCGTCGTTCATGACCGGGCATGTCATCGGCAGCGTCCTGCAGACGATGGTGAGCCTCGTCCTGGTCGTGGCGGTGGCGCTCGCCCTCGGGTTCCGGCCGGACGCGAACCCGCTGGAGTGGCTGGCCGCCGCCGGGCTCCTCGCGGCCATCGCCTTCGCGGTGACCTGGCTGTCGGTGGCGCTCGGCCTGATCTCCAAGACCGTGGAGTCCGCGAGCAACAAGCCGCTGCTGGTCCAGTTCCTGCCGTTCCTCGGCTCCGCGTTCGTGCCGGCCGGGTCGATGGCGCCGGGCCTGCGCTGGTTCGCCGAGCACCAGCCGTTCACCCCGATGACCGAGGCCCTGCGCGGTCTGCTCACCGGCTCGGCGATCGGTAACAACGGCTGGATCTCGCTCGCCTGGTGCGCGGGGATCGCCCTGGTCGGCTACATCTGGTCCCGCTCGTTGTTCAACAGCACGACCAAGAGCTGAAGCCGCGAGTGTAAAAACTCTGTGGAGTCCCCCGCGCCGCCTTGTGATCGGCGTCTCGCACGGCTGACGCAAGTGCCGTGAAGAAGGCAAACTGGCCCGGGAAGCTGGATTGCCTAGGGGGCGAACGCATGGACGGTGGGCCGCGGGTGCCTGAGCAGCGGGTCTCCGGTTCCGCCGTGCTGCGGTTCGGGGTGCTCGGGCCGGTACGGGCCTGGCGGGGCGAAGTACCGGTCCCCGCCGGCTCTCCACAGCAACGCGCTCTGCTCGCCGCCCTGTTGCTACGGGAGGGCCGCACCGCGACGGCGGCCGAACTGATCGACGCGCTCTGGGGGACCGAACCGCCCCCCAGGGCGCTCGCGGCCGTCCGGACCTACGCGTCCCGGCTGCGCAAGGTGCTCGAACCCGGCGTCCTGGTCAGCGAGTCCAGCGGCTACGCCATCCGGACGCTCGCCCCGCTGGACCTCGCCGTCACCCAGGAACTCGCCGCGCAGGCCGAGAAGGCGCGCGGCGCAGGGGAGTTGGGCGAGGCGAGGGAGGCGCTCAACCGGGCGCTGGCGATGTGGGACGGCGAGGCCCTGGCGGGCGTGCCCGGACCGTACGCGGAGGCGCAGCGGGTGCGGCTGGAGGAGTGGCGACTCCAACTCCTCGAATCGCGGCTGGACATGGACCTGGAGCAGGGCAGTCACGCCGAGGCCGTCTCGGAGCTGACCGCGCTGACGGCCGAGCATCCGCTGCGCGAGCGGTTCCGTGAGCTGCTGATGCTGGCGCTGTACCGCAGCGGCCGCCAGGCGGAGGCGCTGGCGGTGTACGCGGACACCCGGCGGCTGCTGGCCGAGGAGCTGGGCGTGGACCCGCGTCCGGGGCTCAGCGATCTGCAGCAGCGCATCCTGCGGGCCGACCCGGCGCTCGCGGAGCCCTCGGCGCCGGCCGCGGAGCCTCCCGTGGTCCGCGTCCTGCCCGCCCAACTTCCCGCTTCGGTACCGGACTTCACCGGGCGGGCGGCGTTCGTGACCGAGCTGAGCGAGGTGCTGGCCTCGGCCTCGGAGGCGGAGGGCCGGGTGATGGCGGTGTCCGCGCTGGCCGGGATCGGCGGCGTCGGCAAGACCACCCTCGCGGTGCACGTGGCGCACCGGGCCCGTGCCGCCTTCCCGGACGGCCAGCTCTACGTCGACCTCCAGGGGGCGGGCCCGCGCCCGGCGGAGCCGGAGACGGTGCTCGGCTCGTTCCTGCGGGCGCTCGGCACGGCCGACTCGGCGGTGCCGGACTCGCCGGAGGAGCGGGCCGCGCTGTACCGGTCGGTGCTGGACGGGCGCCGGGTGCTGGTGCTGCTGGACAACGCCAAGGACGCGGCGCAGGTCAGACCGCTGCTGCCCGGCACCGAGGGGTGCGCGGCGCTGGTGACCTCGCGGGTGCGGATGGTCGGTCTCGCCGGGGCGCATCTGGTGGACCTGGACGTGATGTCGCCCGAGGAGGCGCTGTCGCTGTTCACCAAGATCGTGGGCGCGGAGCGGGTCGCGGCCGAGCGTAAGGCGGCGCTGGACGTGGTGGCCGCGTGCGGGTTCCTGCCGCTGGCGATCCGGATCGCCGCCTCCCGGCTCGCGGCCCGCCGCACCTGGACCACCTCCGTGCTCGCGGCCAAGCTGGCGGACGAGCGGCGCAGGCTGGACGAGCTCCAGGCCGGCGACCTCGCGGTCAAGGCCACCTTCGAACTCGGCTACGGCCAGCTCGAACCGGCCCAGGCGCGGGCGTTCCGGCTGCTGGGCCTGGCCTACGGCCCCGACCTCTCGCTGGCGGCCGCCGCCGCGCTGCTGGACCTCGGCCCGGAGGACACCGAGGACCTGCTGGAGTCGCTGGTCGACACCTCGCTGCTGGAGTCGGCCGCGCCTGGCCGCTACCGCTTCCACGACCTCGTACGGCTCTACGCGCGGGCCTGCGCCGAGCGGGACGAGCGCGAGCCCGGCGAGCGGGCGGCCGCGCTCTCCCGGCTGCTGGACTTCTATCTGGCCACGGCCGCCCGGGTGTACGCCATCGAGCGGCCCGGAGACCGCACCGTGGAGCATCTGCACCCCCACGGACACGGGGGGCTGTCCTTCGCCGGGCACCGGGACGCGCTGGACTGGCTGTACGCGGAGGCCGACTGCCTGCTGGCCTGCGTACGGCAGTCGGTGGCCGAGGGCAGCCTGCGGCGGGCGGTGGATCTGCTGCTCGTCGCCAAGGACCTCGCCGAATCCGGCGCCGACGCCCACCAGTTCGGGGCCGCCGCGACCGTCGTACGGGACGCGGCCGCGAAGGCCGGGGACGCGCTGGTGGAGGGCCGGGCGCGCACCACGCTGGCCCAGGTGCACCTCAACGCGGGCCGGTTCGACGAGGCGGAGGCGGAGGCCGAGCGGGCGGTGGAGCTGGCCGGGTCCGCCGGTGACCCGTGGATCGACTGCAACGCGCCCAGCGAGCGCGGGATCGTGGCCGCCTACCGCAGCCGGCACGCCGAGGCCGAGACCTACCTCCAGCGCACCCTGACCGCCTACCGCGCGGACGGCAACCTCCCCGGTGAGGCGAGCGCGCTGTGCAATCTGTCGCGGGTGCACCTGTCGATGGGGCGGGTCGACAGCGCGGTGGAGCTGGCCGGGGAGGGCGTCGCCGTCTACCGGCACCTGGGCCTCACCGTCCGGCTGGCGAACGGGAGTTACGCCCTGGGGCTGGCGCTGGCCGAGTCGGGGCGAACCGAGGAGGCGGAGGCCCACCTCACCGAGGCGCTGACCATCTTCCGGGACAGCCGCCAGCGGCTGTGGGAGGGCATGACCCTCTTCCGGCTCGCCGGACTCCGCCTGGCGGACCGCCCGGCGGCCGCCGCGGCCCTGGCCGAGCAGTCCCTGTCCGTCCTGCTGCACGTGGGCGGCGACTGGCGCCGCGCGGGCGTCCTGACCGTCCTCGGCAAGTCCCTCGCCGCCCTCGGTGAGTCGGACCGGGCCCGTGCCTGCTGGACGGACGCGCTGGCCGTCTTCGACCGGCTGGGCTCGGCGGAGGCGGCCACCTTGCGGGAGTTGCTGTCCCCCGCCCCGGCCGGGTGAACGCCGGTCCGCAGAAATGCGCGGGACCCGGCGTTCATCGTTCGTTTATCGTGCCCGTGCAGTCTTTCTCGCAGCCGATTCGCCGACTCGGGGGCGGGCGGGTCGGCAGTGCCGTCGGTCGCCGTAGCGGTGGCCGGCTGTGACCGGGTCCGTCCGGATGCCCTCGGGGGAGCGGCCGGGCGGACCCGGCCGCCACAGCATCACCTCAGAGCAACGGAGTCCGTCGATGAGCGACGCCAAGAAGTCCGACGAAGTCACCACGCAGGAGAGCCACATCACCGGCGAGGGCGCCAAGGCCGCCGCCGCGCCCGAGGTCACTCCTCAGGAGAGCCACATCACCGGCGAGGAGCAGGCCAAGGACGAGCTGGACGACGTCACCACGCTGGAGAGCCACATCACCGTCGGCGACCCGCGCTAGACCGGGGGGACGCACGGGGGAACACACGGGGGAGCGTGAGCCGCTGCGGAGCGGAGGGGGAGCCGCCGCGGCTCACGCGGGAACACGGGAACGGCCGGGTCGGGGGACCCGGCCGTTTCCGTGTTCTTCGCCGTCACGGCCAGCCGCCGCGCGGGCCCTCAGGCCGTACGGGCCGTCCCGGTGCCCTTCTCCGCGTCCAGCGCGTACACGCACCGGTCCTTGCTGCACGCGTACACCACACCGTCCTTGACCACCGGTGAGCCGGTGATCTCGCCGCCGGTGGCGAGCTTCCAGCGCAGTCGGCCGTCGTCGGCCTTGAGGGTGTACAGCAGGTGGTCGGTGGAGCCGAAGTGGATACGGCCCTCGGCGACCGAGGGCGCGCCCACCACGTCGCCGCCCGCCTGGAAGCGCCACTTGGGCGTGCCGGTGACCGCGTCGAGCGTGTACAGCCCCTTGCCGCTGCCGACGTGCACGTGCCCGGCCGCGACCAGCACCGGTTCGACCGAGGAGCGGGCCTCGGTGGCGATGCGCCAGCGGTCGCGGCCGTCGGCGGCGTCCAGGGCGTAGACGGTGCCGAGGTAGTCGGCGAGGTAGACCCCGCCGCCGGTGACCGCGGGGCCCGGCACGAAGGCGGGCGGGCACAGGAACACCGCCGGGGCCTCGAAGTGCCAGCGCACCCGGCCGGTCGAGACCTCGATGGCGAGGACCCGGCTGCCCGCGCTGACGTACACATAACCGTCCGCCGCCGGGGTCACCCGTACGGGCACCCCGCCGCAGGAGGCCGCGTCTCCGATCGGGTACGACCAACGCTCGTCGCCGGTGCGTGCCTCCAGGGCGCGCAGCCGGGCGTCCTGCCAGACGTAGACGGTGCCGTCGTGCACGGCGGGGCCGGCCTCGGGCGACTCGAAGTCGGTCTGACAGCCGGAGATCTCCCACAGCTTGCGCCCGGCGGCCGCCTCCCACGCCTGCACCCCGCCGCCGCGCGTGCCGGTGACGACCGTGCCGTGGTCGGCGTGCAGGGAGTACACCCAGGCGTCCGTGGACAGCCGCCACAGGTCGGTGCCCTCACGCGCGTCCAGCGCGAACAGGGTGGGCCCGTCGGAGGCGTGGATACGGCCGTCCGCGACCGCCATCGACCAGGCCACGTCCCGCGTCTTGAAGCGGCGCCGCCCGGTGGCGACGTCCAGGGCGTGCACCTCGAAGGAGGTGACGTAGACGAGGTCCCCGTCGACGGACGGGGTGCCCCACACGTCGTTGGACATCCGGAACCGCCACGGCCGCCAGCCCGCCGCCGTCTCCGGCAGTTGCGGGGGCACCGCGGGCAGGACGGGGTCGGCGCCGTTGACGCCCGGGCGCGGCCGGGACCAGTTGGCGACCAGTCCGGCCTCCGGCGGCGGCGCCTTCACGGCGGCCGCGCGGGCGTCGGCGACGCGCGGACCGGGCCCGATGGGCACCTTCACCCCGGCCAGCCGGACCGGCCCGGTGTCGGGGCCGCCGGACGGCGCGGGTGCCGGGGACGGGACGACCGGGTCGTAGGACGGCGGCGGGGGCACCGCCGGGCGTCCCGCGCTGCGCGGGCCGGGCGGCAGCGGGGCGGGCTTGGCGGGCGGCCGGCCGCCCCGGCGGGACTCGATGAGGGCGACGGCCTTCTCCGGCAGCCAGGCGGAGGCGGTGCCGGAGTCGTCGGAGCCGGAGCCGAACAGGTGCGGGGCGAGCTGGGCCTGCAGGTCGGCCGGGGAGGGCCGGCCGGGCGCCTCCATCTGCATGCACGCCTCGATCAGCGGGCGCAGTTCGTCGGGCAGGCCGGTGACGTCCGGGCCCTCGCGCAGCAGCATGAACACCGTCTCGACCGGGTTGGCGCCGTGGAAGGGCGGGTGACCGGTGGCGGCGAAGACCAGGGTGGAGCCGAGCGAGAACACGTCGCTGGCGCCGGTGACGCTGCGGGAGTCCTTGGCCTGCTCGGGCGACATGTAGGCCGGGGTGCCCACCGCGACGTTCGTCATCGTCAGCCGGGTGTTGGACACCCCGGAGGCGATGCCGAAGTCGATGACGCGGGGGCCGTCCTCGACCACCAGCACGTTGGACGGCTTCATGTCGCGGTGAACGAGCCCCGCGCCGTGGATGGACTGCAGCGCCTCGGCCACACCCGCCGCGAGCCAGCGCACCGCCTGGGCCGGGAGCGGCCCGCACTCGTTCACTATCTCTTCGAGCGAGGGCGCGGGGACGTACGCGGTGGCCAGCCAGGGCACCGCCGCGCGCGGGTCCGCGTCGACGACGGCGGCCGTGTAGAAGCCGGAGACCGCGCGGGCCGCTTCCACCTCACGGGTGAAGCGGACCCGGAAGAGCTGGTCCTCGGCCAGCTCCGTGCGGACCGTCTTGATGGCCACCCGCCGCCCCGACGCCGAGCGCGCCAGATAGACCAGCCCCATGCCGCCGGCCCCCAGCCGGCCCAGCACCTCGAACGGCCCGATCCGCCGCGGATCGTGCTGCGTAAGCTGATCCACCACTTGCCTGCCACCTCCCCGTACGAGCCGCGTCTTCCGCCTTTGGACGCGACCGAAGTGCAGCGTCTCACCACCGCACCGCCATGGCGGCACGCACCCCGATTCTTCCTGGCCGGGCGCCCGGTTGCGAACCCGGTGGCGAATCGGGGTGTCTCGTGCCCTATCCCGTCATTTCACCGCCCCCGCGGCACCCCGTCACCGGGTCAGCAGCGCGAACGACGCCCCTTGATTGTCCGTGACGACCGCCACTCGTCCGTACGACGCGTCGAAGGGCGGCACCTGGACGCGGCCGCCGAGCCGCCGCACGGTGGCGAGGGCGGTGTCGAGGTCGGTGACGCGGAAGTGGACGAGGAAGTGCGGCGGCATCTCGGCCGGGAAGGCGTCGGTGACCTGGGCGCGGCCGAAGTCGGGCTCCGCTCCCGCGCCGAACAGGGCCTCGTGGAAGAGGGCGCCGTAGAAGGTGTTCGCGGCGCCGGGGTCGGGGGTGTACAGCTCGGTCCAGACGAACGAGCCCGGCTCGCGGAGCCGCCCGAAGCCGGGGTGGCCGTCGGACTGCCACAGCCCGAAGACCGCTCCCTCGGGGTCGGTGACCAGGGCGGCGGCGCCGAGGTCGGCCACCGCGAAGGGGCCCGAGATCAGGCGCCCCCCGGCCGCGGTGACCTTGCGGACCAGGGCGCGGGCGTCGGGGGTGGCGAAGTACACCGTCCAGACCGTGGGCATCCGGCCGTCCGTCTTGGGCGCGAGCGAGGCGACCGGTTCGCCGTCCAGCCGGGCCCAGACGGAGGCGCCGGGGGCGTCCTCGCCGTCGAAGGTCCACCCGAAGAGCTCGCCGTAGAACCGCTTGCCCGCCTCGACGTCGGGGAGCTGGGCGTCCGCCCAGCAGGGGGTGCCCTCTCCGTACGTCGATGCACTGTTTTCGGCCATGTCGTCAAAGTAACCGGGACCAGCGCACCCCGCAGGACCAGGGAATCCTTGCCCGCACCCCATTTGCAGTCGGCCGAATCGCGCTCCTGCCCCCCGTCGGTAAGCTGACGGCATGACAGGACAAGTGCGTACCGTCGACGGCCGCGTGGCCGGCCGGCGTGGGCAGGCGACCCGGCAGAAGCTGCTCGACTGCCTCAGCGAGATGCTCAGCTCCTCCCCGTACCGAGATGTCAAGGTCATCGATGTCGCGCGGAAGGCGGGCACCTCGCCCGCGACCTTCTACCAGTACTTCCCGGACGTCGAGGGTGCCGTCCTGGAGATCGCCGACACGATGGCCGCCGAGAGCGCCGATCTGACCGAGCTGCTGGCGGGCCGCACCTGGACCGGCAAGGCGGGGTGGCAGACCGCGCAGGACCTGGTGGACGGCTTCCTGGACTTCTACCGGCGCCACGACGCGATCCTGCGCGTGGTCGACCTGGCGGCGGCCGAGGGCGACAAGCGGTTCAACAAGCTGCGGATGAAGATCCTGAACGCGGTGAACGGTTCCCTCACCGAGGCGGTCACCGAGCTGAAGTCCAAGGGCCGGGTGGACAAGGACGTGAACCCGGCGGCGATCGCCGGTTCCCTCGTCACCATGCTGGCCTCGGTCGCCGCGCACCAGAAGGGCTTCACCGCCTGGGGCGTGAAGCAGGCCGAGATCAAGCCGAACCTGGCGCTGCTGATCTATCTGGGAGTGACCGGCAAGAAGCCCACGAAGTAGCGACCGGCGCGCGCACCGGCCCCAAGTCCTGTCTGGCAGGCGGTGGTCCACCTCGGTGTGGACCACCGCCTGTCGCCGTGTCCGGGGCGCCGCGCGGCGGATACTCGACCCATGGCACACCAGGAAGAACCGGAACTCGACGGCCTGCTGCGATCCCTGCGGGTGTGGTCACCGGAGGCGACCGAGCTGCGCCCCTTCGACCCGGACACCGCTCCCCCGACCCCGCTGCCCCTGTTCACCGCCTGGCTGGCCGAGGCGGCGCGCGCGGGCCAGCCGGAGCCGCACGCCATGTCGCTGGCGACGACGGACGAGGAGGGCCGGCCGGACGTACGCGTCCTGCTGCTGCACGGCGCCGACGCCGACGGCTGGACCTTCGCCACCCACTCCACCAGCCGCAAGGGCCGCGACCTGGCGGCCGACCCGTACGCGGCCCTGGCCTTCTACTGGCCGGTGCTGGGCCGCCAGGTACGGGTGCGCGGACCGGTGACGGCGGCCCCGCCCGAGGCGGGCCAGGCCGACCTGCACGCCCGCTCCACCGGCGCCCTGGCGGCAGCCCTCACCGGCCGCCAGAGCGAGGCCCTCCCCTCCCTGGACGACCTGCGCCGGGCCTCGGAGACGGCCTGGGACCAGGCCCGCGAGAACCCGACGACCCCGGCCCCCACCTGGACCCTGTACCGGCTGCACCCCCGCACGGTCGAGTTCTTCCAGGGCGACCCCGACCGCCGCCACGTCCGCCTGGAGTACCGCCGCACGGAGTTCGGCTGGGAGCGGGGTCTGCTGTGGCCGTGAGGTCATGTCAGGCGCCGGGTGCCGCGAACGCCCACCCGGCGAAGTCCGCCACGGCACGGTAGCCGAGCCGCTGGTAGAGCCGGTTGGAGACCGGGTTGGCCAGGTCGGTGAAGAGCAGCACCTCGGCCCCGGTCTCCGCCGCCCGCCGGCTCACCTCCGCGGTGACCGCGCCCGCGTAGCCGCGCCCGCGCAGGGCGGCCGGGGTGTAGACGGGAGCCACCCGGATCTGTCCGGCGCTCTCGGGCAGGTTCCCGGCCAGGGAGACGGGGGTGCCCTCCGGGGTCTCCCAGACAGTGGCGCCGCCGTGCGCCAGGCGGGCGTCCGCCCATCGGCCGGGGTCCTGGCCGCCCTGGCCGCCGGTGTCCGCCGCGAACTCCACGTACCAGCGCGCCAGCAGCTCCCGGTCGGCCGCGTCCGCCACCCGGGCGCGGCCCGGCGGTGTGGAGGCGGGCGGGGTCAGTTCGGCGAGCCGGTAGAGCCGTTGGCGCTCGGTCTGCTCGACGGTCGCCCCGGTGCGCTGCCGCCAGGCGGCGGCGAAGGCGGCCGCGGTCTCCCGCTCGGCCCTCACGCCGGGGACCTGGTGGCCCGTGTCCGCGAGGTGGTCGGCCAGTGCCGCCGCGTCCGGCGGGTCCAGCGGGGTGAGGTTGAGCGGGCGGGGCGGGGTGTGCAGCAGGGTCGCCCGGACCAGACCGTCCGCGCCGCACAGCACGCCGAAGCGGGGCGGCCCGGCGCCGTAGACGTGCGGTCCGCGTGCGCGCAGCGCCTCGGCGACCGTGAGCTGGACGGTGTGCAGGGCGGGTCTGGAGCGCAGGAAGTCACCTGCCTTGTCGAGGAATTCGGCGAGGTCGTCGGTCAACTGCCATGCAGAGGGCTCCATGTACACATCCTCAGACCCGGACTCCCCGGCCCGCACGGCGATTTCACCCCGCACCGCGGGCGTTCCGGTGGGGTCTGTCCACATGACGTACACAGGCGTGATCAATCCGCAACCGATTCCGGTCTTGACCGAGACCCATCAAGCGGGTGGGTGAATACGCTCGCGCTATGGCCGACTCGCGTCCCTCTTTCGCGGACCTCTCCGCGACCCCCGCCGACCGTCCCGTCTACGTCATCGGGGCGGGTCCCGGCGGGCTGGCGGTGGCGTACGCGCTGCGGGCCCGCGGGGTGCGGGCGGTGGTGCTGGAGAAGAGCGACCGGGTGGGGGCGTCCTGGCGGCGCCACTACGACCGGCTCCGGCTGCACACCACCCGGCGGCTCTCCGCCCTGCCGGGACTTGCGATACCGCGCAGGTTCGGGCGCTGGGTGGCGCGGGACGACGTGGTCCGGTATCTGGAGAAGTACGCCGAGCACCATGAGCTGGAGATCGTCACCGGGGTCGAGGTGTTCCGGGTGGAGCGGACCCCGGACGGCGCGGGCTGGCTGCTGCACGCCTCCGGCGGGCGCGAGCTGACCGGTGCCGCCGTGGTCGTCGCCACCGGCTACAACCACACCCCGCGCCTGCCCGAGTGGCCCGGCACGGAGGGCTTCGAGGGTGAGCTGCTGCACGCCTCCGCGTACCGCAACGCGAAGCCGTACGCCGGCCGGGACGTGCTGGTGGTCGGGGTCGGCAACACCGGCGCGGAGATCGCCGTGGACCTGGTGGCGGGCGGTGCCTCACGGGTACGGCTGGCGGTGCGTACGGCGCCGCACATCGTGCGCCGCTCCACGGCCGGCTGGGCCGCCCAGTACACGGGGATCGTGGTGCGGCGGCTGCCGGTGCGGCTGGTGGACCGGCTCGCCCGGCCGCTGGCCCGCGTCAGCACCCCGGACCTCTCCGAGCACGGGCTGCCGCGCCCGGAGGCCGGGCTGTACAGCAGGGTGCGGCAGGGCGCGATCCCCGTGCAGGACGTCGGCCTGATCGACGCCGTGCGCACCGGCGAGGTGGAGATCGTGGCCGCCGTCGAGGGGTTCGAGGACGGCGAGGTGGTCCTCGCCGACGGCACCCGGATCGCACCGGACGCGGTGATCGCGGCGACCGGGTACGGCCGCGGCCTCGACCGACTGGTGGGTGCCCTCGGGGTGCTGGACGAGCGGGGCAGGCCCGTGACGCACGGCGCCCGCACCCCCGCGGACGCCCCCGGCCTGTACTTCACCGGGTTCACCAACCCCATCAGCGGGATGTTCCGCGAGCTGGCGATCGACGCGGAGAAGATCGCCAGGTCGGTGGCGCGGCGCCTCCGTTAGGCGAGCGCCACGGCCGCCGGGCGGCGCCGGATCACCAGGGACATCAGGGCCGCCGCCGCGCACAGCGAGCCGGAGGCGTACCAGACCATGTCGTAGGTGCCGAAGAGGTCGCGGGCGAAGCCGCCGAGCCAGGCGATGACGGCCGCGCCGACCTGGTGCGAGGCGAGTACCCAGCCGAAGACGATCGCGGTGTCGTCCCCGAACCGCTCCCGGCACAGCGCCAGGGTGGGCGGGACGGTGGCGACCCAGTCCAGGCCGTAGAAGACGATGAAGAACAGCATCGGCAGATGCACGGCCGGGCCCAGCAGCATCGGCAGGAACAGCAGCGAGACACCGCGCAGCGCGTAGTACACGGCGAGCAGCCGCCGGGAGTCGAAGCGGTCGGTGAACCAGCCGGAGGCTATGGTGCCGACCACGTCGAACACCCCGATCACCGCGAGCAGCGAGGCAGCCGCCTGTACGGGCATCCCGTGGTCGTGGGCGGCGGGCACGAAGTGGGTCTGGATCAGACCGTTGGTGGAGGCCCCGCAGATGGCGAAGCTGCCCGCGAGCAGCCAGAACTGGCCCGTGCGCACCGCCGAGCCGAGCACGGTGAGCGCGCGCCGCGCGGCCCCGGTCACCGGCGGCGGCTTGGGCACGAACTCCGTCGCCCCGTAGGGCTTCAGGCCCACGTCGGCCGGGTGGTCGCGCAGCAGCAGCCAGACGAACGGGACGACGGCGAGCGCGGCCAGCGCGACCGTGACGGCGGCCGGACGCCAGTCATGGCGGCTCTCCACCATCCAGGACAGCAGCGGCAGGAAGATGAGCTGGCCGGAGGCGGACGCGGCGGTCAGGATGCCGCTGACCAGCCCGCGCCGCTCGGTGAACCAGCGCCCGGTGACGGTCGCGGCGAACGCCAGCGCCATCGAGCCCGAGCCGAGGCCGACCAACAGGCCCCAGCACAGGATCAGTTGCCAGGGCTCGGTCATCCACACGGTCAGTCCGGCACCGAGCGCGATCACGGTCAGCGCGAGGGCGACGACCCGGCGGATGCCGAAGCGGTCCATCAGCGCGGCGGCGAACGGTGCGGTGAGCCCGTAGAGCGCGAGGTTGACGGAGACGGCCGCGCCGATGGTGCCGCGCGACCAGCCGAACTCCGCGTGCAGCGGGTCGATCAGCAGGCCGGGCAGGGAACGGAAGGCGGCCGCGCCGATGATCGTGACGAAGGTGACGGCGGCGACGAACCAGGCGCGGTGCACCCGGCGGCGCCGGGCCGGTGCGTCCTGGACGGGGGCGGGAGCGGGACGTGTCTGAGTCACGTGCTCCAGCGTCCCGGCACCGGCCGCGCGCAACGAGTGGCCCGAAGGACAGTGTTCGCTAGGATCGGGCCATGACCGCTGACCTCCCGGCCCCGGACGGGGAGTTCCGTCCGCACCGCGTAGCCGTCCTGGCCCTGGACGGGCTGATCCCCTTCGAACTCGGCATACCCCACCGCATCTTCGGCCGCCCGAAGGACGCCGAGGGCCGGCTGCTCTACGACGTGGTCACCTGCTCGGTGCGGCCGCCGGGCCCGGTCAACACCAGCGCCGACTTCTCGGTGGACGTACAGCACGGCCCGGAAGCCCTGGCGACGGCGGACACGGTGATCGTCCCGGCGTCCTACGAACTCGGACCGGTCTTCGAGGAGGGACGGCTCACCCCCGAACTCACCGCCGCCCTGGCACTCGTCCGCCCCGGCACCCGCTTCGCCTCCATCTGCGTCGGTGCCTACGTCCTCGCGGCGGCCGGACTGCTGGACGGCCGCCCCGCCACCACCCACTGGTCCGACGCCGACCGGTTCCAGCGGATGTTCCCGCGGGTCCGGGTGGACGCCGACGTGCTGTTCGTCGACGACGGGGACGTGCTGACCTCGGCGGGCGTCGCGGCCGGGATCGACCTGTGCCTGCACATGGTGCGCCGCGACCACGGCGCGGCCGTCGCCAACGAGGTGGCCCGGCGCACCGTCGTGCCTCCGCACCGCGACGGCGGGCAGGCGCAGTACATCCAGCGCCCGGTGCCCGATCCGCAGGTGGCGACGACCACCGCCGCCCGCGCCTGGGCCCTCGGCAGGCTGCACGAGCCGCTGCAACTGCGGGACCTGGCCGAGCGGGAGGCGATGTCGGTACGGACCTTCACCCGGCGCTTCCGC
Organism: Streptomyces seoulensis; assembly: GCF_022846655.1. NCBI lineage: Bacteria > Bacillati > Actinomycetota > Actinomycetes > Kitasatosporales > Streptomycetaceae > Streptomyces > Streptomyces seoulensis. The sequence continues at coordinate 502,965 of NZ_AP025667.1, read as the reverse complement.
GAGGAGGTCGGGGTGAGCCCCGGCCAGTGGCTCACCGCACAACGCGTCGAACACGCGCGGCAGTTGCTGGAGTCGACCGACCTCACCGTCGACCAGGTGGCACGGGACTCGGGGTTCGGCACGGCCCAGTCGATGCGCCAGCACCTCCAGCAGGCGCTGGGTGTGACGCCGACCGCCTACCGCCGCACCTTCCGCGCGGGCGCCGCCGTGAGGTGAGTGCGGGCGCGCCGGCCTGTGGAGCGCGGGTGGCGGACCGGTCGGCGGTGCACCCCCTCGCGCCCCCCGTCACCGCCAACCGGTGCGACCCACGCTCGACGAGGACTCACCCCCGCATGTCCTCGCCGTCCCCTCGCGGCGAATCGCCGTCCCCCAGCCTCCGCAACCCGCGCACCACCCGTCAACACCGGTACGGCGATTCATGCCGTATGACCCCTTCACGCCGGGCGCGCACGGGAGCACACCCGGCGCACGGCCGGGCCGGTGGCTAGAACGCCTCGAAGAGAAGATCCTCGTAGGCGGCCGGTTGGACCCCGTACGCCGGGGCCGCGCCCTCACGGGGCTGCGAACACCGGTCCAGCTCGCACCAGATCCTCTTGCCGGCGCCCTCGGGGCTCCAGCCCCAGCGGTCGGCGAGGCAGTCGACGAGGGCGAGACCGCGGCCACCGGTGGCATCCCGCCCGGCGCAGCGCGGCACGGGCGCGCGGGAACTGGCGTCGGCCACCTCCAGGCGCACGGTCACCGACGCCGCCGGCTCCGCGCCGGCGGGCGTCGCGGCCGGGGCGCCGCCGGGCAGCGACAGCCGCAGCAGGGCCGGACGGCCGGTGTGCACCACCGCGTTGGTCACCAGCTCGGACACGAGCAGGATCAACGTCTCGGCCAGCGGCTCGTCGGCCGTTATGCCCAGCCCGGCAAGCCGCGACCGGGCCCATTTCCTCGCCCGCCCCACCTCTTCGGGGTCGGGCCGGATCTCCAGTTGCACTTGAAGCACCTGCACCGCTCACACCATCCGAACCGGCGGACACATGACCGCACGACGACCCGCCGCCGCGGCGCGAACCGCGACGAACCGCACGACGAGGGCCACGATCGTAGCCATTTTCTGCATGGCCAGAACAACGACCAGAGCAAGCGTTACGGAACGTGATTCCCTTACGAGACAGCATGGTTGACGTACAGTCACCCCAACAAGCGCTTCGGGCATATTCCCGCGCGAAGGAGTACTCGTGCGGCATACTGTGCGACGCACTCGCCGGGGAGTCGAACAGGCGGGGCGCGAGGCGCCCGTCGCCCTGCGAGCAGCGGCGCGCACCGCACGATCCGGCGACGCCCCACGGGCCTCACCGGTAGCGCTCGCGCTCGCGGTCACTCGCATCCCACACAAGGTACCGGAGCGGTCGGCCGACTCCGGGCCGTGACGAGTCACAGTCGGGGCACGGGAATTACCTCCACGCTGCGTGACGCGTTTTCGCCACGATCCGCGACATCCAAGGCCATGGATCGTGGCACCGAGGTCGCTCACCTCGGCAGCGGCGGCGCTCAGGCGGACAGCGACCCGGCCTCGTCGGCGGTGGCGGCGGCCACGTCCGGGCGGACGTCGAAGAGGCGCCGGACACCGAGCGCGCCGAGGACGCGGTTCACGTGCGAACCGTCCTCCGCCCCCCGGTCGGGCAGGATCAGCCGCAGCCTGCCCTGGCAGGAGCGGATCAGCCGGCGGGCGGCGATGAGCACGCCGACGCCGCTGGAGTCGCAGAAGAAGACCTCGGAGAGATCGAGTACCAGGCTGTGGTGGCCCTCCGCGACCACGTCGTGCACCCGCTGCCGCAGCACGGGCGAGGTCACCAGGTCCAGTTCACCGGCCACCCGGAGCACGGCCCACTCACCCCGTTCGGTGCCGGTCACTTCGAAAGCCACGGCCACACCCCTCCGCTCGGCGGATCTTGCGGAACCACCCGGAAATGGAAGCAGTTCCTACGGTTCTTTCCGCGCGGCTGCCCAGCGGCCGTTTCCCTGAAACACGGAACCGCAAACCGCGGGGGATCGACAGAGGGCTTGTTTCGGTCACTGTCGATCGGGTTCGATCGTACTTCGATCGAAGATGGGCCCGAGATAAGTGAAGATGATGTGAAGGACCCCCTATCACCTGCGGCGCTGCCAGGGGCGCGCATTGACACAAAGGGGCGCGCACTGCTCGACGTGCCGACTACATTCAAGGGGACGCAGGGGACACCCTGGACGCGGCGAGGGGAGGAACCGCATGCCGGCCAAGGACGCACCACCCCGCTGGGACCGCACGATGCAGCAGCGACTCGCACGCGGTGAGGCCGCCGCCCTGGGCGAGCTGTACGACCGGTTCGCCTCCCTGGTGCGCGGCCTGGCCCACCGCGTCCTCGGCGAGGAGTCGGCCGCCGACGCCGTGACCCGCGAGGTCTTCGCCCATGTCTGGGAGCACCCCGACACCTACGACCACCGGCAGGGCCCGCTGCGCACCTGGATCGCCGCGACGACCCAGCGCCTCGCCGTGCAGCGGCTGCGCGAGAGCGAGACGGCCGCGCTCGGCGGCGGCTCCCCGGAACAACTGGCGGCCCTGGAGAGCCGGGTCCGGCACGCCTCCGTCGCCGCCCGCGCCGACTGGATCGTCCACTCGATGCCGCACCCGCTGCGGGCCGCGCTGGATCTGGCCTACTTCCAGCGGCGCGACTACCGCCAGGCCGCCGCCGACCTCGGCGTCACCGAGGAGGAGGCGCGGCGCCGGCTCCGCCTCGGCCTGCAACTGCTCTCGACCGCCCACGACGCCGGGGCGCCACCGGGGCTCGGGGGTGCGCGATGACCGGCCCGGACCGCTCCGGGGTCCCCGGCGGACGCGGGGACGAGGCGGCGGAGCGCCTGCCCGAGCAGCGCCGTCCGGGCGGTGACCCCGGGCGCGTGCCCCAGCCCCGCTCCCCCGCCGGGCCCGAGCGGCTCGACCTCCCGCACGAGGTGCTGCGCTCCCTGCTCGGCGCCTGGGCCCTGGCCGCCTGCTCGGCGGCGGAGACGGACGCCGTGGAGGAGCACCTCGGCGACTGCGGGGCCTGCGCGGACGAGGCGCGCCGGCTGCGCGAGGCGGTCGGCCTGCTGCACCGCCCGGAGAGCCTGGAAGTGGACCCCACCCTGCGCAACCGGGTGCTGGAGAACTGCCTGCGCCGCCGCCCGCCGCGCATCCCGGTCCCCGAGTGGGCCGCGTCGTACGACGCGGAGACCGCCCGGCTGGACGCGCTGCTGCGGGACTTCGGGGACGCGGAGTGGCACACGCCGGTGCGACTGCGCTGGTTCGAGGCGGGCGTGCCCGCGAGCCGCCGGACGACGGTCGCCGGGGTGATCGCGCATCTGCTGTCGGTCGACGGCATGGTGGCGACCGCGCTCGGCCTGGAGGACCCGCTGGCGGAGGCCGCCGCCGAGGCCGGGTCGGACCTGCGGGGCGCGGCCGGGCCCGCCGGGCGGACCGAGGCGTTCTGGCGGGCCTCCCGCTTCCCGCAGACCCGCGCGGTGCGCGGCCGGTGGCGCGACCAGAGCCACCAGCTCCTGCGCACGGTGTCCTTCACCGGCGGCGCGGGCGGCTTCCCGGTGGGGTACGGCGACTTCACGCTGCCGCTGCGGGACGCGCTGGTGGACCGCGCCTTCGAGTGCTGGGTGCACGCGGAGGACATCGCCAACGCGGTGCACTACCCCTACGAGCCGCCCGCACCACGGCACTTGAGCCGCATGATCGAGCTGGCGGCCAGGATGCTGCCGCTGGCGGTCGCCGCACATCGCGGCGCGCCCCCGGCGGGAACCCCCGGCCGCAGCCTGCGCCTGGAGATCGAGGGCGCGGCCGGCGGCCAGTGGCTGATCCCCCTGGACTCCCCGGTGACGGAACCCGCCCCCGACCGCGAGGTGGCCCATGTGGCCCTGGACGGGGTCGAGTTCTGCCGCCTGGCGGCGGGCCACGTCACCCCGGAGGAGACCACGGCGGGCCAGCGGGGCGACAGGGAAGCGATCAGGGACGTGCTCACGGCGACGGCTTCCCTGAGCCGCATGTGAGCGGCCCAAGAAGTTTTCCGGCTAGGCGAACACGACGGTGCGGCGTCCGTTGAGCAGGATCCTCCGCTCGGCGTGCCACTTCACGGCGCGGGCCAGCGCCTGACACTCCACGTCCCGCCCGATGGCCACGAGCTGGTCCGGCCGCAGTTCGTGGCCCACCCGCTCGATCTCCTGCTCGATGATCGGCCCCTCGTCGAGGTCGGCGGTGACGTAGTGCGCGGTGGCCCCGATCAGCTTCACGCCCCGCTCGTGCGCCTGGTGGTACGGCTTCGCCCCCTTGAAGCTGGGCAGGAACGAGTGGTGGATGTTGATGATCCGCCCGCTCAGCTCCTTGCACAGGTCGTCCGAGAGCACCTGCATGTAGCGCGCGAGCACGACCAGCTCGACCTGCTCCTCGCGCACCAGCTCCAGCACCCGCGCCTCGGCCTGCGCCTTGGTGTCCCGCGTCACCGGGATGTGGTGGAAGGGGATGTTGTACGACCCCACCAGCTCCTGGAAGTCGGTGTGGTTGGACACCACCGCGGCGATCTCCACCGGCAGCGCTCCGATGCTGGCCCGGAACAGCAGGTCGTTCAGGCAGTGCCCGAACTTGCTGACCATCAGCACGATCCGCATCTTCTGGTCGGCCCGGCTGATCTGCCAGTCCATGCGGAAGGAGTCACCGATCGCGGCGAAGCTCGCCCGCAGCTTGTCCAGCGTGACGGGGGCGTCCGCGGAGAAGTGGACGCGCATGAAGAACAGACCCGTGTCGTGGTCGCCGAACTGCTGACTGTCCTCGATGTTGCAGCCGGTCATGAACAGATAGCTCGACACGGCGTGCACGATGCCCTTTTTGTCCGGGCAGGAGAGGGTGAGGACGTACTGGTCCGCCGGGGTGTCGACCGAGGCGGCGGCTCGGCTGGGCTGCTCGTTCATGCATGACACGATCTCACGCCGGGCAGCCCGGCCGGGGTGGGCGTCCGGCAGGCGGACCTCAGACGGCCGTGGTCAGGATGCGCAGCGCTTCCAGGCTCCGCGGGGCCACCGCCGGGTCGTCGCCGTCGCTGGCGGCCAGGCGCAGATGGGCGTCCTGGGCCGCCCGTACCGCCTCCGGCCACTGCGGGTGCTCGAGGTAGACGGCGACCGGCGCGTCCGGGCCGACCTGGTGCATGATCCGCAGCACCCGCAGCACGGCGGTGTCCACCAGCGCCGCCTCCTGGGAGTCGCGGAAGATCGTGCCGACGTATTTCTCGGCCGACCAGTTGTCCAGCCAGGTGTCCTCCACCAGCCGGTACACCGCGTCGGTGACGTCCCCGTACCCCTCCACGCCCGCGAGCCAGACGTCGCGCTGGAAGGCCGGGTCGGAGAGCATGTGCAGCGCCGAGCGCACGTTGCTGCGCCAGCGCCACCACGGCATGTCGTTAAGCGGCATGCCGCCCATGGTGGAGGAGCGACGGCCGCGACGGGAAGAGTTCTCCGAACCTTGCACGGTCATCGATCGTACGTTCCGCGCCGCACCGGCCACATCCGCCCCCGCAATTCACCCTCGCGTCACCCGTGGTCGACCGGCTGTCACTCCCCGGTTGGCGATGTGCGGGAATCGTGCGTGCCCATGACCGGCAGGCGAGGCACCCCCGACAGCTCCCCCAGCTCCACCTCCTCCTCACGGCCGCGACGGGCCGCGCGGTACGCGGGCGCGCTGGCCGCCTGCGCCGCGCTGACCGCCGGCTGCGGGACAGTACCGGGCACGGGCGGCGCCGCCGATGACGGCACGGTCCGGGTGATGACCTGGGCGCCGGAGAACACCGGCGCCACCAACAAGCCCGGCATGCCCGCCACGGCCCGCGCCTACGCGAAGTGGATCAACCGGCACGGCGGGGTCGGCGGCCGCAGCCTCACCGTCCTGACCTGCAACGAGCACAACGACAGCGTCGGCGCCGCGAAGTGCGCCCGGCGCGCGGCGGCGGAACACGTCGTCGCGGTCGTCGGCTCCTACAGCCAGTTCGGGGACTCCTTCCTCGCCCCGCTGGAGAGCGCGGGCATCCCGTACATCGGCGGCTACGGCGTCACCAGCGACGAGTTCACCGGCCCGTACTCCTACCCGGTCAACGGCGGCCAGCCCGCGCTGCTGGCGGGGCTCGGCCAGGCGCTCGCCGAGAAGTGCGGGCCCGTCGCGCTGGTCCGGCCGGACAGCATCGCCGGGGACGAGCTGCCCGCGCTGCTCGACTCGGGGCTGAAGGCGGGCGGCCACGCGTCGGCGGCCGACCAGCTCGCCGCCGAGGACGCCACCGAGTACGGCAGGGAGACCGATCGCGCGCTGGGGAGCGCGACCGCCGACCCGGCGCGCAAGGGGTGCGTGGTGCCGGCCCTCGGGGACCGCACCGACACCTTCATGGACTCCTTCCGCCGCGCCCGCGCCGACCATGCCCCCGTGCGCACGGCGACCGTGCTGGGCAGCGTCGACCAGACGGAGATCGACGCGACGGGCGGGGCGTCCGGACCGTACGAGGGGGCGTACATCACCGGCTGGTACCCGGTGGCGTCCGATCCGCGCTGGAAGCCGATGAAGCAGATGATCAGCGAGGAGGCGTTCGGCGACAACAGGATCGACCCGGCCGACGCCGGGGTGCAGACGACCTGGATCGCCTACACCGTGCTGCGGGCCGTGCTGGAGCGGATCGGCGACGGCGAGGTGAGCGCCGACGCGGTGCGCCACACCCTCGACGGCGGACTGAAGGTGTCCACCGGCGGGCTGACCCCGACCCTGCGCTGGCCGGACGAGACCCGGCTCGCCTCGGTCGGCTTCCCCCGCCTGGTCAACGCCGACGTCACCCTTCAGGTGGTCGAGGACGGCAGGCTGGTCGCCGTCCGGCCGGGCGGCACCGGGCCCGCCGTCGCGGGCGGCGACATGACGAGGACGCTGGAGGGCGCGGACGTGGGCTGACCCCGCCCGCGCCCCGAGCTCAGAGCTGGGTCGGCTGGCGGGTGGTGAGCCCGTACTTGCCGGCGATGGCGTTCCAGAGCTCGGCCGCCTTCTTCTTCTCGACCGTGGCCGTGCCGCTGGCCTGTCCGGCCGCCTGCGCCTGGTCGGTCGTGCGGGCGTGCCCCTTGCCGCAGACCTTCTTGCTCTTGGCCTGCTTGGCCCAGAGCGCGTAGTGGTTGTCCGCGGAGGCCGACGCCTGCCACGCCTTGGTCAGCGCGGAGTTCAGCTCGGCGTTGGCGGGCAGCTTGTCCACGGACAGCTTGCCGAGCCGGGTGACCAGTTCGGCGCGCTGCTGCGCGGCACCGCGCAGGTCGGCGGCGGCCTGGTCCAGGTTCTGGCACTGCTTGATGCGCTCCACCGACTGGATCACGGTGCTGCGGCTGCTGCCGCTGTCGGCGAGCAGCTTGTCCAGCTCGACGGCCTGCGGCTGCGCCGGGTCGGCGGCCGGCGCGGACGGCGAGGGCTGCTGGCTGGCCGGGGTGGAGGAGGCGATCGGCCGGTTGTCGTCGCCGTCGTCACCGCCGCCGCTGAGCAGGGCGCCCGCGCCGATGCCGAGCACGACGATGCCGACGCCGACCGCCGCGATCACCGGCACACGCGAACCGGTACGGCCGCCGCGCCGTCCGCCGCCGTCGCCGCCGTGGTCCATCGGCGGCCGGTAGGCGGGCTGGGCCGAGACCATCGGCTCCGGGGCCGGGACGCGCGGCATCTGCTGGGTCGCGCCCTGGGCGGCGGCGCCGGACTGGGCGCCCCGGAAGAGGTTGTCGAACTCGGCGGGCGGCTGCCGGTCGGCGCCGTCGGCACCGGCCTGGTAGGGCGGGATGTACTGGGTGGCCGCCTCGTCCACCGGCTGCTGCGGGTAGCCCTGGTGGCCGTCGTTGCCGGTGGCCTCGGGCGGCAGCGCGCCCGACGCCACCGGGGGTATGTACTGGGTGGCGGCCTGGTCCACGCCGCCCGACGGGACCGGCGGGAGGTACTGGGTCGCGCCCTCGAGGCCCTGGCCGGGGCCCACCGGCGGCATGAACTGCGTGGCGGCCTCGTCCATCGGCGGCAGCGGCGCGGCCTGCGCCGGGTAGCCGCCGTCGCCCGCGTAGCCCTGGTGCTGCTGGGGGTAGGGCTGGGCGGCGCCGTAGCCCTGCGCCTCGTACGCGGGGCCCTCGGGCGGCATCGGGCCGGCACCGGCCGGCTGCTCCGGGGTCTGCCACTGCTGGGCGGGGGCCGGGGCCCAGCCCTGGCCCTGCTGGGGCTGCTGCTCCTGGTCGGGACCCCAGGAACCGCCCCAGGCCTGACCACCGGGGGGCGCGGCGGGTGTGCCCGTCATGCCCGGCAGCAGGGGCTCCCCTCCGTCGGAGGGCAGCACGATGCCTTCGTGCGCGGGTCGCGCCGAGGGCTGATCGCCCTGTCCACTCTGCGTCACCGGGACTCCTACGATTGAAGGACGTTCGGAATCGTCGGCTCACGCTACCGGGTCCGCCGAGCCCGGTGCCACGCAGCTCAGCGCCCGAAGCCCCTCCCTGTGACAGCGGTAACAGAACCACCGCCCGTCACGCTGTATTTGGTCCCCCCTCGCGCCCGAGTGCCGTGTCCCGCGAGCCCCACTCGGACGCCGCCCCCTCCTCAGGCCGCCTGCCGGACGTCGAGCCGCGCCCCGAACTCCCTGACCACCGCCTCGTCCCGGAAGGGCTGCAACCGCTGCTGGAGGTCCTCCAGATACTCGGTGCCCCGCTCGGAGCGGAGCGTCTCCAGCAGTTCCACCGCCTTCATGCCGGTGCCGCACGCCTGCTCGATCTCGCGCTGCTGCACCTGTGCCGTGGCGAGGAGCACATAGCCGATGGCCCGGCGCCGGGCGCGTGAGGCGGGATGCCGCTCCAGCGCCTGCCGGGCGTACCGCGCCGCCGCCTCGGCCTGGCCGAGGTCGCGGTGGCAGTGCGCCAACTCGTCGGCGAGATACGCCTCGTCGAAGTGGGCGATCCACACCGGGTCGTCGCCGTCCGCCGTGTCCGCCCGCTCCAGCGCCGCGATGGCCCGCCCGGCGGACGCCTGCGCGGCGCGCACGTCGCCCAGTACCGCGTGCCCGCGTGCCTCGGCCGCGTGGAACATCGACTCCGCGCGCGGGGTGACCCGGCCACGGGCGCCCTCCTGCGCGGCGCGGGCCAACTGGGCGATCTCGCGCGGGTTCCCGAGCTCGGCCGCCAGGTGGCTCATGGAGGCGGCCAGCACGTAGCCGCCGTACCCCCGGTCCCCGGCCGCCTGCGCAAGGCGCAGCGACTGGATGTAGTACCGCTGGGCCAGGCCCGGTTGGCCGGTGTCCACCGCCATGTACCCGGCCAGCTCGGTCAACCGGGCCACGGCGGCGAAGAGTTCACGCCCGACCGCCTCCCGGTAGGAGCCGGCCAGCAGGCCGGAGACCACGCTGTTGAGGTAGTGCACGACGACGGGACGGACATGCCCGCTGCCGTACTGGTGGTCGAGGTCGACCAGCGCCTGGGTCATCGAGCGCACGGCCGCCACGTCGGCCTGGCCCACGCGCGGGCCCGCCTGCCGGGCCACCTGGGCGTCCGGCGCCGAGATCAGCCAGTCCCGGCTGGGCTCGACCAACGCGGAGGCGGCGACCGAGGAGCCGGACAGGAAGTCCCGCCGCCCCACGTCGCTGCGCCACAGCTCGCAGACCTGCTCGATGGCCCCCAGCACCGTCGGCGAGAACTGGAGGCCCACGCCGGAGGCGAGGTTCTTGCCGTTGGCCATGCCGATCTCGTCGATCGTGACCGTGCGGCCGAGCTTGCGGCCGAGCGCCTCCGCGATGATCGCCGGGGCCCGCCCGCGCGGCTGCTGGCCACGCAGCCAGCGGGCCACGGACGTCTTGTCGTAGCGCAGGTCGAGACCGTGCTCGGCGCCGCACATGTTGACGCGCCGGGCCAGCCCCGCGTTCGAGCACCCCGCTTCCTGGATCAGTGCCTGCAGCCGTTCATTGGGCTGCCTCGCCACTAGCGGCCTCGCGGCCATGCGCTACCCCCTGCGAACCCCTGGAGCGTGAAGATCCCACCGGACGTTCCGGTCCTGCAGATCACTTCCCAGTCGACATAGCGTCAATGCGCGACATGTGCGGTTTGCCGGGGTGAAGCCGATCGCCCGGCTCTCCCGTGCCCTTCCTGGTTACCCGCGCCGCCCGCCGTTCCTCCCACGCGCCCCCGCCCGTGCTCCCATGCGCCCCGGCCGCCGGACCGGTTGCACCGCCCCCGCGCGCGGCCCGGCCGTAACCCGAGATGGGCGCGGGAGTTGAGTGGGGCGTGGACGAGACGACCGCGGGCCCGGAAACGGCCCGGATTCCGCCGCAGCGCGCAGAATCGCTGCTGGAGACCGCCGTTGCCTACACCGAGGAGCGGCACTGGGACGTGCTGGCGGGCAGTTGGCTGGAGGACGCCGGCGGGGCGCGGCACTGCTCCTGCGGCGACTCGGTCTGCCCCGCGCCCGGCGCACACCCCACGCGCCCCGACTGGTCGACGCGGGCGACCGGCAGCCCGAGCGTCGTCCGGCGGATGTGGCAGACGCAGCCCACCGCCTCGATCCTGCTCCCGACGGGCCGCACCTTCGACGCGCTGTCCGTGCCGGAGAGCGCGGGGTTCCTGGCGCTGGCCCGGATGCGGCGCCAGGAGCTGAACCTCGGCCCGGTGACGCTCACCCCGGACCGGCTGATGCAGTTCTTCGTGCTGCCGGGCGGCGCGGCGAAGATGCCCGAGCTGGTGCGGCAGCTCGGCTGGGCAGCCGTCGCGCGGGATCTGGTGCCGCTCGGCGAGGGACGGTACGTGGCCGCGCCGCCGACCCGGATCGGTTCGCGCGGCGCGGTGCAGTGGGTGTGCCGTCCGACGCCCGCCAACCGGTGGCTGCCGGACGTGGAGGAGCTGATCCCGGCGCTCGCCTACGCCTGCGGCCGGGACGGCTGAGGCACACCCGGACCCGGGGGTTCCGCCGCGCGGGTGCCCCGGACAGGGCCGTCACCGTAGGGTTTCCGTCATGACAGAGGCAGCGGTACGGGTACGGGGACTCTGGAAGCAGTTCGGGCAGCACATCGCGGTCGGCGGCATCGATCTCGATCTGCCGGCCGGGAAGTTCATCGGGCTGGTGGGCCCGAACGGGGCGGGCAAGACGACCACCCTGTCGATGGTGACCGGTCTGCTCCGGCCCGATCAGGGGTCCGTCGAGATCGTCGGGCACGACGTGTGGCAGGACCCGGTGGCGGTGAAGTCCCGGATCGGGGTGCTGCCGGAGGGACTGCGACTGTTCGAACGGCTGTCGGGCCGCGAACTGCTGGCCTACAGCGGCCGGTTGCGCGGGCTGCCGGGCGCCGAGGTGGACAAGCGGGCCACGCAGTTGCTGGACGTGCTGGACCTCGCCGGGTCGCAGCACAAGCTCGTCGTCGACTACTCGACCGGCATGCGCAAGAAGATCGGGCTGGCCGCCGCACTGCTGCACAACCCCGAAGTGCTCTTCCTGGACGAGCCGTTCGAGGGCGTCGACCCGGTGTCGGCGCAGATCATCCGGGGCGTGCTGGAGCGGTACACCACCTCCGGGGCCACCGTGGTGTTCTCCTCGCACGTGATGGAGCTGGTGGAGTCGCTGTGCGACTGGGTCGCGGTGCTGGCCGCCGGGCGCATCCGGGCGACGGGGACGCTGGCCGAGGTGCGCGGGGAGCATCCCACGCTCCAGGCCGCGTTCCTGGAGCTGGTGGGCGCGAGCGGGCGGGACACCGGGTCCGATCTGGACTGGCTCGGCGGCGGGGCGGTGCGATGACGACCGCGACGCCTCCCTCCGCGACCTCGGTACTGGTCCGGCTGAAGCTGTCCCTGCTGCGCAACGGGCTGCGGCAGTCCACGGGCCGGCGGGCCGCGTTCGTCGCCTCCGCGGTCCTCACCCTGCTCTTCGCGCTGCTGCAACTGCTGGGCTTCGTGGCGCTGCGCTGGCAGGACCATCCCGAGTCCGTCGCGGTGCCCGGTGTGGCCGTGCTGGCGCTGGGCTGGGCGGTGATGCCGCTGTTCTTCCCCGGCGGTGACGAGACGCTGGACCCGACCCGCCTGGTGATGCTGCCCCTGCGGCCCCGGCCGCTGGTACGCGGGCTGCTCGCGGCCTCGCTGGTCGGCATCGGCCCGGTGTTCACCTTGCTGGTGCTGGCGGGCTGCGGGCTGGCGCTGGCCCACGGCGCGGCGGGATGGGTCTTCGCGGTGGCGGGGGTCGCCCTGGCGCTGCTGACCTGCGTGGCGCTGGCGCGGGCGGTCGCCACGGCCAACGTCCGGCTGCTGACCAGCCGTAAGGGCCGCGATCTGGCGGTGCTGAGCGGGCTGCTCATCGCCATCGGGGCCCAGCTCGTCAACTTCGGTGCGCAGCGGCTCGGTTCGGGCGGGCTCGGGCAACTGCGGCCGGTCGCCGACGTGCTGTCCTGGGTGCCGCCCGCCTCGGCGCTGGGCGCGGTGCGCTCGGCGAGCGAGGGGGCGTACGGCACGGCGCTGGCCCAGCTCGCGCTGTGCGCGCTGGCGCTGGCGGTGCTGGTCGGCGCGTGGGCGCGCAGTCTGACCCGGCTGATGACCTCGCCGGACGGCTCCACCGTCCAGGTGGCCGACGACGGCGGCCGCGACCGCGCCTCCGCCGGCCTCGCCCGGCTGCTGCCGGCCGGGCGCACGGGGGCGGTGATGGAGCGGACCCTGCGCTACATCTGGCGTGATCCGAAGACCAAGGCGGCGTGGGTGACCTCGCTGGCGATCGGCCTGATCGTGCCGGTGTTCAACGCGGTCCAGGGCACCGGCTCGCTGTACTTCGCGTGCTTCGCCTCCGGGATGCTCGGCATCCAGATGTACAACCAGTTCGGGCAGGACACCTCCGCGTTCTGGATGGTGGCCACGACCATCTCCTCCACCCGTGACGCCTACGCCGAGCTGCGCGGCCGGGCGCTGGCCCTGCTGCTGATCACCCTGCCGTACGCCACGCTCGTCACGGTGGTCACCACCGCCCTGCTGGGCGACTGGTCCCGGCTGCCCGAGGTGCTGGGCCTCTCCCTGGCCCTGCTGGGCGCGATGCTCGCCACCGGCGCCTGGACCTCGGCGCGCTCCCCCTACTCGATACCGCAGGAGGGCCACAAGAACGTCGCCCCCGGCCAGGCGGGCCTCGCCTGGATCTCCATCTTCGGCGGCATGATCGGGGCCGCGCTGCTGTGCTCCCCGGTCATCGCGGCGACGATCTGGCTGAACGTCAGCGCCGACGGCGACGCCTGGTCCTGGCTCCTCCTCCCGGTGGGCATGGCCTACGGAGCGGGCCTGGCCCTCACCGGCCTGCGCCTGGCGGCCCCGAAGACGGCGGCCCGCCTGCCGGAGATCCTCGCGGCGGTGAGCAAGGGCTAGGGGGCCGGGGGCCAGGGGGCCAGAGGCTGGGGGCCAGGGGCAAGGGCCGTCTCAGGGCGCCCCCTCCAGGTCGGCCAGGAACTGGTCCAGCACCCCCTGCCAGGCCACCGGCTGGTCGTAGTGGGGGACGTGGCCCGCTTCGGGGATCTCGGCGTAGTGGCCGTGGGGGAGAACCCGGACCATCTCCTGGGCCTCCGCGCGGCCCAGTTCGCCGTCGAGGCCGCGGACCACGAGGGTGGGGCAGCGGACCTGGGTGAGCTCGTCCCAGTGGGCGTCGTGGACCCAGGTCGCGCGGGTGCGGAGCATCCGGTCGGGATCGAAGACGGGCCGCCAGCCGTCGGCGCACTCGTGCATCACCTCGGCGTAGAAGGCGCCGCGCGCGGGGTCGGGGCGCTCCAGCCGGGGGTCGTCCTCGCCGAACCAGCGCCGGACGTCGGCGAGGGTGGCGAAGGGCAGCGGCCAGGAGCGGAACCAGTCGGCCCACTCGGCCTGCGAGGCGGCGCCCAGCGCGGAGGCCCGCATGTCGCAGATGACCAGGCCCCGCACCAGATCCGGGCGCCGGGCCGCGAGCTGCCAGGCGGTGAGGGCGCCCATCGCGTGGCCGACCAGCACGGCGGGGGCGAGGGCGAGCTGTTCCAGCGCGGCCTCGGCGTCCTCGACGTACGCCTCGCGGGTGCAGGCCTCCTCCGGGGGCTGGGCGCTCTGGCCGTGCCCGCGCTGGTCGAGCGCGACCGCTCGATGCCGGCCGGCGAGCCCGCGTGCGGTGGGCGCCCAGTGCGCGGCGCGGCCCATCAGGCCGTGGAGCAGCAGCACACCCGGTGCGCCGGGCCCGGTCCCTTCCTTGGGCGGGTCCGCGAACTCCCAGGCGGCCAGCCGCACCCCGCCCGCCCCTGTCACCTCGATACGCCGTGCCATCGACCTGGCACCCCCCAGCTCCCGCTGTCGCTGCCGTCTTGTCGCCCGTGGTGCTGTGTCCGTCGCAGATTATCGAACGTCGATTCGAAAAGAGCGTTCGCTCGCCCAACACCCCTCGTTCGAGTGACACCGGAAGAGGAATGATCGCCACCGCCGAGGGGATCTTCTCTGGCGTGGGGGGACGGACCGCTCGGGGAAAAACGGTCCGGAGGGACTGACCCTGGGAGCTCGGGGCTCCGGGTCGGTACCGGGGAGGTGAGGCCCCGGCGCCGCGGCGGCGCCGGGGCCTTCCCCGTTCAGCGCTTGGCGACGAACACGTGGGACGCCACGTCGGAGGCCAGCTCGGCCGCCTCGCCACCGCTGCCCACCAGCACGCCCCCCGCCGACTCGGTCACGCTCACCACCGAGCCGGGCTGCACGCCCGCCCGCCGCAGCGTGTACATGAGCTGGGCGTCCGTCTGGATCGGCTCCCCGATCCGGCGCACCACGACCGTCTTGCCGTCCGAGCCGGGGTCCAGCTCCGCGAGCGAGACCATGCCCTCGTCCAGGAACGGGTCGGCGCCGTCCTTCTCCCCCAGCTCCTCCAGCCCCGGGATCGGGTTGCCGTACGGCGACTCGGTGGGGTGGCGCAGCAGTTCCAGCACGCGGCGCTCCACCGCCTCGCTCATCACGTGCTCCCAGCGGCACGCCTCCGCGTGCACCTGCTCCCACTCCAGCCCGATCACGTCCACGAGCAGGCACTCGGCGAGCCGGTGCTTGCGCATCACGCGGGTGGCGAGCCTGCGGCCCTCGTCGGTCAGCTCCAGGTGACGGTCGCTGGCCACGGACACCAGTCCGTCCCGCTCCATGCGCGCCACCGTCTGGCTCACGGTCGGCCCGCTCTGGTCGAGCCGTTCCGCGATGCGGGCGCGCATGGGGACGACGCCTTCCTCTTCCAGTTCGAGGATGGTGCGGAGATACATCTCCGTGGTGTCGATCAGTCCGGACATACGTGCCCCTCGATTACCTCTGCCGAAAGCTCACCGCTCTCGGCGCGTGCGCTGGCCCAGGAGTCAATTCTGCCGGATACCACCGACAATCGTGCCGCGCCGGAGAAACAGCGGGAACCGGCCGCCCTTCGGCCGGGAAGTGCGGGCCATGTTGACACCGCGCTGGTCCAGACCGCACGGTGATCCGCGACATCGACGCGCGAAGGGGCACCGCATGAGCGACGGCACTCCGGCCGACCTGTTCCTCGACGCCGCGATCGGCCTGCTGCGGCGCGTGCGCGAGGAGGAGAGCGGGGCCGTAGCCGCCGCCGGGACCCTGCTCGCCGACACGGTCGAGGCGGGCGGACGGCTCTTCGCCTTCGGCGCCGGCCACTCCTCGCTCGCCGCCCAGGACGTCGTCTACCGGGCGGGCGGCCTCGCCCTGATGAACCTGCTCGCCGTCCCCGGCGTGGTCGGCGTCGACGTCAACCCGGCCGTCCTCGGCTCCGCCCTGGAACGGGTCGACGGGCTCGCCTCCGCCGTGCTGGACAGCTCGCCGCTGCGCGCGGGCGACGCCCTGGTGATCATCTCCCTGTCCGGCCGCAACGCCCTGCCGGTGGAGATGGCCCTGCACGCGCGCGCCCTGGGCATCAAGGTCATCGGCGTCACCTCGGTCGCCTACGCCACCCGGACCGCCTCCCGGCACTCCTCGGGCACGTTCCTGAAGGACCACTGCGACGTCGTACTGGACTCCAAGATCGCGGTCGGGGACGCGGAGCTGACCCTCGACACCGTCCCGGCGCCCTTCGCGCCCGCTTCCACGGTGGTCACCTCGGCCCTGATGCAGTCCGTGCTGGCGACGGCCGCCGCCACCCTGGCCGACCGGGGTGTCGAACCCCCGCTGCTGCGCTCGGGGAACGTGGACGGCGGGCACGCGTGGAACGCCCGGATCATGGAGAAGTACGGCGACCGGATCTTCTACCACCGCTGACGAGCCGCCACCGGGAGCACCGTCCCCTTGGACGCGCCCAGCGGTTCATACCTGCCTGGTCCCGCCCACCGCGTCCGCCAGGTCCAGCGCGCCCGCGATGCGCGCGGCCACCTCTTCCGCGTAGGTCGTGTCCGAGCGGTCGAAACCGTCGCGGGACGTGCCGCGCAGGAAGGTCAGCACGCCCAGGGTCCGGCCCCGGCTGCGCAGCGGGGTGCACAGCGCGTGGGCCGTCTCGGCGGGCCAGTGCCGGGTGCGCGCCCACTCGTGCGCCCGCTCGGCCGGAACGCCCCCCACGTCCGCGCGTACGGTACCGCCGCGCTCGGTGCACCGGGGCGCCGGATGGTCCGGGGCGTAGCGGACGGGCAGGCCCGTGTGGACGTCGGCGCCCGGTGTCCCGGCGGGCGTGGCGGCGAGCCGCTCGAGACGTACCGTCTCCCCGCGCGTGTCGGTCAGCCGGTCCAGCAGGGCGTGGTCGGCGAAGCCCGCGAGGGCGAACTCCAGGTGGACGACGGCCGCTTCGGCGGGGTCCTCGCACTCGGCGGCGGCCCGGGCCGCGCGGTGCAACTGGTTGGCGCGGAAGCGCAGCAGGGACGCCTCGCGCTCACCCTGCCGCGCCTCGGTGACGTCCTGGAAGAGCCAGCCGACGCCGAGCGGCACCGGCTCCTGGCCCAGCGGTGAGGCGAGCCGTACGAAGCCGCTGCGCCAGCAGCGCCGCCGCTCCCCCTCGGCCGAGCGCACGGTCACCCACAGCTCGATCGGTCCGGGCGGGGCGCCCTCCGCCAGCACATGGGTGAGCGCGTTCTCCAGCTCCTCCACGCCCTGCGTGAGCAGTTCGCCCAGCGGACGCCCGAGCGCGGCGGTACGCCCGACGCCCAGGGCGCGGGCCGCGTGCGCGTTGACGACGGCCGGGCGCAGGTCTGCGTCGATGAGGACGACGCCCCAGGACGCGTCCTCGAACAGGGCCTCGCTCAGCGCGATGGACCGTTCCAGGTCGATCTGGGTGTGCACCTCGCTGAAGGCGCAGTACAGGCCCGCCGGACGGCCGTCCGGCCCGCGCACGGCGGCCGACTGGGTGCGTACGAGGACCCGGCGGCCGTCCTTGGTGACGAGGGCGAACTCGTGGACCTGGCGGCCGGCCGCGCGCATCGCGGACCGCAGTCGCCCCCGGACCTCCTCGGCGTCGGCGCTGCGCACCGCCCAGCCGTCGAAGCCGGGCCGTCCGACCGCCTCGGCGGCGCTCCAGCCCAGGATGCGTGTCGCCTCGCGGTTCCAGTGGGTGACGGTGCCGTCGGCGTCGAAGGCGCACAGGGCGGCGTCCATGCCGTCCAGCAGGGCGGCGAGCAGATCGGCGCCGCCCGGTTCCTCCGGTCCCAGCTCGTCGGTGGTCCCACTGCGCCGGGAAGCACTCACCCTGGTCCCCCTTGCACGATCCGTCCGGCTGACGGCGTCGATGGTCATTCAACTCGACCGTGACCCAGCCCACACGCCGTTCCGCCAGATTGCGGCGGCGAAAATCAGTTGAACCGCGGGTGCCCGCCTTCTTAGGCTGACGGCACACGGAAGGGAGGTGGTTCGGCAGATGTACGGAAACCGGACGCGTGAGGTGGCTGCGGGCTAGCGGCCCGTCACCACACCGAGTGCGGTGCCGGACCAGCGCGTGATCCAAGCGTGCGGCCGGCCCAATCCCAGGCAGTCACCCGACCCGCGAGTTCGCCGGTACGTCCGGCCGGCTCCCCCGCCACCCGGCGGAGGAACCAGAACTCGCGGGTCGTTCCGTGTGCGCGCCCTCTAGGGGCTCAGCCGCTCCGTCGTCCAGGAGCCGTCCGGCGCGGCGGTGTAGCGGAGCCGGTCGTGCAGCCGGTTCTCCCGGCCCTGCCAGAACTCCACCGTCTCCGGCGCGACCCGGAATCCGCCCCAGTGCTCCGGCACCGGCACCTCCTCGCCCTCCGGGTACCGGGCGGCGAGGTCGGCGTAGGCGCCGTCCAGTACGTCGCGCGAGCCGATCACCGTGGACTGGGCGCTGGCCCAGGCGCCGAGCTGGGAGCCGTGCGGGCGGCTGCGGAAGTAGGCGGCGGTCTCCTCGCGGCCGGTGCGCCGGGCGACCCCGCCGACGATCACCTGCCGGGCGACGGGATGCCAGGGGAAGAGCAGCGAGACGTACGGGTTCCCGGCCAGGTCGCGGGCCTTGCGGGAGCCGTAGTTGGTGTAGAAGACGAAGCCGTCGCTGTTGTAGCCCTTCATCAGGACCGTGCGGGAGCTCGGGCGGCCGTCGGGGCCCACGGTGGAGACGACCATGGCGTTGGGTTCGTAGAGCGTGCCGTGGACGGCCGCGCGGGCGGCGTCCGCGAACCAGCGGGCGAACTGGTCCATCGGGTGCGTGGCGAGTTCCTCCTCGCCCAGCCCGCGCGCCTGGTACTGCTTGCGCATGAACGCGGGATCTACGGCCGGGTCGGGCAGCGGTGTGAGATCGCGGTCGGTCACCCGGTCATCCTGCCGCATCGCACGAACGTGGCACTCAGTGCCGCAAGGACTCCCCAAGAGTGGCACTCAGGGCTATCGTGCTGTTCCCGCCTCCCGTGACGGGTGACCCCCTTACGCGTGGGGCAGTACCGGTGATGACCGCCGCCGACCCAGACTGAGGAGCCGCCTTATGTCCGCGTTCGTACCCGGACTAGAGGGAGTCGTCGCGTTCGAGACCGAGATCGCCGAACCGGACAAGGAGGGCGGGTCCCTCCGCTACCGGGGCGTCGACATCGAGGACCTCGTGGGGCACGTGTCCTTCGGGAACGTGTGGGGACTGCTGGTGGACGGCGCCTTCGCGCCCGGTCTGCCGGCCGCCGAGCCGTTCCCGATCCCCGTGCACTCCGGTGACATCCGGGTGGACGTGCAGTCCGCGCTCGCCATGCTGGCGCCGGTGTGGGGGCTGCGCCCGCTGCTGGACATCGACGCCGAGCAGGCCCGCGACGACCTCGCACGCGCCGCCGTCATGGCCCTGTCCTACGTCGCCCAGTCCGCGCGCGGGCAGGGGCTGCCGATGGTGCCGCAGCGTGAGATCGACAAGGCCGGGTCGGTCGTGGAGCGGTTCATGATCCGCTGGCGTGGGGAGCCCGACCCCAAGCATGTCGCCGCCGTCGACGCGTACTGGACCTCGGCCGCCGAACACGGCATGAACGCCTCCACCTTCACCGCGCGGGTGATCGCCTCCACCGGGGCGGACGTCTCCGCCGCGCTGTCGGGGGCGGTGGGCGCGATGTCCGGCCCGCTGCACGGCGGTGCCCCCTCGCGGGTGCTCGGGATGATCGAGGAGATCGAGCGGACCGGTGACGCCGTCGGGTACGTGAAGAAGGCGCTGGACCGGGGTGAGCGGCTGATGGGGTTCGGGCACCGGGTCTACCGGGCCGAGGACCCCCGTGCGCGTGTGCTGCGGCGGACCGCGCGTGAGCTGGGGGCGCCTCGGTTCGAGATCGCGGAGGCGCTGGAGAAGGCGGCGCTGGAGGAGTTGCACAACCGGCGGCCGGACCGTGTGCTGGCCACCAACGTGGAGTTCTGGGCGGCGATCATGCTCGACTTCGCGGAGGTGCCCTCGCACATGTTCACGTCCATGTTCACGTGTGCGCGCACCGCTGGGTGGTCGGCACACATCCTCGAACAGAAGCGGACGGGGCGGCTGGTGCGGCCCTCTGCCGAGTACGTGGGGCCGGGGACCCGGAAGCCGTCCGACATCTCGGGGTACGCGAACATCGCCCACTGAGTGGGCCGGCTGGGGCGCGGGGGCGGCCGACTCGCCGTCGTGGCTGGTCGCGCGGTTCCCCGCGCCCCTCAGGAACACCTACGCGGGCGCCAGTAGAGAGGCGTGGTGTCTCTCCGCCACCAGCGGGTGCGCCCGGAGCTTGCCCTTCAGCTCGTTGTAGCCGTACTCCGCGAAGAGCGGGTTGGACGGGTCCGTGCTGACCCCAGGTGCACGCTCCGCGTGCGGGAAGGGCAGCGGGGCGATCTTCGCGTCCAGGCTCGGGTTGTAGAAGAAGGGGACCGAGAAGCGTTCGGTGGCCGCGGGCGGGCTCACCACGCGGTGGTTCGTGGCCACCAGGTAGCCGTTGGTGGCCACCTCCAGGAGTTCGCCCAGGTTGACCACGAACGCGCCGTCCAGCGGCGGGACTTCGTGAAAGCGGCCGTCCGCGCGCTGGACCTGGAGGCCGCCGACCGTGTCCTGGAGGAGCAGGGTGAGGAAGCCGTAGTCCTTGTGGGCGCCGACGCCCTGGTCGGTGCCGTCGCCCGCGCTGCCGGGGTAGCGGACCAGCTTGAGGTGCGGGTGGGCGTGGGCGCCGAAGACCGGGTCGTAGAAGCCGGCCGGGGCGCCGATGGCGGTGAGCAGTTCGCGCAGCAGGCGCTGGGCGACCGCGCTGAGCTTGTCGATCCAGGCGAGCGCGGCGCCGCGCAGCTCGGGCAGCGCGGCGGGCCACTGGTTGGGGCCCTGCAGCCACCAGTACGGCGGCTCGCCGGGGCCGGGCAGGCGGGCCGGGCGTTCGGCGCCGATGTCGAGCTGGTCGCGCCAGTCGCGGGCGCCGCCGGTGCGCTCGTCGCCGGTGCGGGTGTAGCCCCTGAAGTGGGGGGAGTTGATGTTGTCCAGGGCGAGCCGGTCGGCCTCGGGCAGCGCGAAGAAGGCCCGCATGGCGGAGGTCAGGGCATCGGTCTCGGCCCGGGTCACGCCGTGCCCGGTCAACTGGAAGAAGCCCACGTCATGGGCGGCGCCGTGCAGCCGGGCATGGAAGCGGGCCCGTTCCTCGGGGCCGCGGTCGGCGGCCGAGAGGTCGATGATCGGGAGCTGGGCGTACGACGGATTCGTCGCGTGATTCGTCATGGTGCGTCCGCGAGGTGTACGGGGCACGGGCAGCCGCGAGGGGTGTGGCGGCCCCCTGGTGCCGGACGAAGAGAAGAAAGACGAGAAGAAGGGGGCTGGATCAGGCGGAGCGCCGACAGCCCATGCTCGTGACGCGCACGTAATCCACGTGGCGGCGTCGGACGAGCATCGGAAGCATGGGTCCAGAGTACTGCGGGCCTTCGATTTCGAGTGTGACGCCGGTCACTGCCCTTATGGTCCAGGCTCAGCCGAGGGCGTCGTCCAGCAGGGCCGCCCACTGGGCCACGACCCGCTCGCGGCGGGCGGTGTCGTCGGTGAGGAGGGTGGCGAGGCCGAGCCCGCGCGCCATGTCGAGCAGGCCCTGCACGCTCTCGCGCACGCCGGGCCGGGACTCGTCGGCGCCGAGGAGTTCCACGGCGATCCGGTGGCTCTCGCGGCCGACGCGGGCCTCCAGCTCGGTCACCCGGCCGCGGAGCTGCTCCTCGTTGGCGGCGGCCACCCAGAGCTGGAGCGCGGCCCGGAAGAGCGGGCCCGTGTACAGGCCGACGAGGGCGTGGACCACGGCCCGGCGGTCGGCGGCGCCCTCCGGGAACAGGTCGCGCAGCGCGCTGGAGCGGCGTTCGGCGACGTACTCGACGGCCGCCGTGAACAGGTCCTCGCGGGTGGGGAAGTGGTGCTGGGCCGCACCGCGCGAGACGCCCGCGCGCTCGGCGACGACCGAGACCGTGGAGCCCGCCCAGCCGTGTTCGGCGAGGCAGGCCACGGCGGCCTCCAGCAGCCGCAGCCGGGTGGCCCGGCTGCGGTCCTGCTTGGGTACGCGGTCGCGTTCCGTCGTACTCACACCACCCATGCCGCATCCCGTCTCTCCAGGAAGGCCGTCATCCCCTCCCTGGCCTCGGGGGCGGAGAACAGCCGGGCCGAGAGCGCGGTGAGCCGGCCCGCGTCCCGGTCGAACGTCTCCAGCACCCTAGCCGTGAGCAGGCCCTTCGTCGCGGCCAGGGCCTCGGGCGAGGAGCGGCGCAGGCCGTCCAGGACGGGGGCGAGCGCCTCGTCCACGTCGTCGCCGGTGAGCGTGAGCAGGCCGAGCCGTACCGCCTCGGCGGGGCCGAAGCGCTCGCCGGTGAGGTAGAAGCGGGCGAGCGCACGCGGGTCGGTGCGCGGGAGCAGCGGCAGGGAGATCACGGCCGGGGCGACCCCGATGCGGACCTCGGTGAAGGCGAACGTGGCACCGGCCGAGGATGCCGCGATGTCGCAGGCGCCGACCAGTCCCAGCCCGCCCGCGCGGACGTGCCCGGTGATCCGGGCGACGACCGGCTTGGGCAGCTCCACGAGCTGCCGCAACAGGCCGACCAGGGCGTCCGGGTGGGGCGGGTCGCGCAGGTCGGCTCCGGCGCAGAAGGTGTTGCCGGTGTGGGTGAGGACGACCGCCCGGACACCGGGGTCCTTCGCACAGTCGGCCAGGGCGTCCGTGAGTTCGGCGACCAGCGGCGCGGAGAGGGCGTTGCGGGTGTCCGGGGAGTCCAGGCCGAGCGTCTCCACGGCACGGCCGCGGGTGCGTGCGACGAGGGTCATGGGCGCAGCTCCCTGCGCAGGATCTTGCCGGAGGCGGCGCGGGGCACGCCGTCGGTGAAGGTGACCCCGCGCACCCGCTTGTAGGGTGCGACGCGCTCGGCGACGTACAGCATCACCTCGTTCGCGCTCAGGTCCGGGGCGGTGGGCCGGCGGACGACGAAGGCGTGCGGGGCCTCGTTGCCCTCCTCGTCGACGACGCCGATCACGGCCGCGTCGGCGATGCCGGGGTGGGTGAGCAGCAGGGCCTCCAGTTCGGCGGGGGCCACCTGGAACCCCTTGTACTTGATGAGTTCCTTCACCCGGTCCACCACGAACAGCCAGCCGTCGGCGTCCACTTGGCCGACGTCGCCGGTGTGCAGCCAGCCGTCGGCGTCGATCAGCGCGGCCGTGGCGTCGGGGCGGCCCAGGTAGCCCTTCATGATCTGCGGGCCCCGGATCAGGATCTCGCCGCGCTCGCCGGTGCCGAGGTCCTTGCCGGGGTCGTCGAGGGAGACGATCCGCATCTCGGTGCCGGCGATGAGCCTGCCGACCGTGCCGGGCGGCGCGTCGCGCAGGTGGGCGAGCGGGACCACGTGGGTGCCGGGCGACAGCTCCGTCATGCCGTACGCCTGGCCCAGCGGCGGTAGGCCGAGCCGGTCGGCGCAGGCCGCGGCGAGCGTAGCGTCCAGCGGGGCGGCGGCGCTGATCACGTACTTCAGCGAGGACAGGTCGCGGCGGGCGACCGAGGGGTGCTTGGCGAGGGCGAGCACGATCGGCGGGGCGACGTACAGGCCGGTGATGCGGTGGGTCTCGATCGCCGCGAGGAAGGTGTCCAGCTCGAAGCGGGGCAGCACGACCACCGTGGCGCCCTTCCGGAGGGGCGCGTTCATCAGGGCGGTGAGGCCGTATATGTGGAAGAACGGGAGCACGGCCAGAATGCGGTCGCCGGGCTCCACGCTCACGGCGGGCTCCAGTTGGGCGAGGTTGGTGGCGATCTGCCGGTGGGTGAGCATCACCCCCTTGGGGGTGCCGGTGGTGCCCGAGGAGTACGGCAGCGCGGCCACGTCCTCGGCCGGGTCGACGGTGACGTCCGGTTCGGGGGCGCCGGTGGTGAGCAGTTCGGTCAGCGAACGGTGGCCGGGCGCCTGGTCGCAGACGATGATCTCCCTGATCCCGCCCGCCAGTTCGGCGGCTCTGCGGGCTGTCGGCAGCAGCGGGGAGACGGTGATCAGCCAGCGGGCCGAGCTGTCGGCGAGCTGTCCGGCCAGCTCCTTGGGGGTGGCCAGCGGGTGGGCGGTGGTGACGGTCGCGCCCGCCCGGGTGGCCGCGTAGAACGCGAGCGGGAAGGCGATGGTGTTGGGGCTGTGCAGGGCGAGCACGTCACCCTTGCGCACCCCGGCCTCGGCGAGGGCAGCGGCCAGTCTCCGGTGCAGCGAGTCGAGTTGGGCGTAGGTGACGGTGGTGCCGTCCACCCCGTCGACCAGCGCGGGCCGGTCCCCGAAGGCGGCGGCGCCGCCCAGGACGGCGTCGTGGATGGGCAGTTCGACGGGCGGGACCTCGGCGTACGGGCTGTGGAACACGGTTCCTCCGAACGACGTGGTCTCTAGTACGACTTGGGCAGGCCGAGGGTCTGGTGGGAGATGTAGTTGAGGATCATCTCCCGGCTCACCGGGGCGATCCGGGCCACCCGCGCGCCGGTGATCAGTGAGGCGAGGCCGAACTCGCGGGTCAGGCCGTTGCCGCCGAGGGTGTGCACGGCCTGGTCGACGGCCCGCACACACGCCTCCCCGGCCGCGTACTTGGCCATGTTGGCCGCCTCACCCGCCCCGATGTCGTCCCCGGCGTCGTAGAGGCCGGCCGCCTTCTGCATCATCAGCTTGGCCAGTTCCAGCTCGATGTGGGCCTGCGCGAGGGGGTGCGCGATGGCCTGGTGGGCGCCGATGGGGGCCTTCCACACCGTGCGCTCACGGGCGTAGTCGAGCGCCTTGCCGAGCGCGTAGCGGCCCATACCGATGGCGAAGGCGGCCGTCATGATCCGCTCCGGGTTGAGCCCGGCGAAGAGCTGGAGCAGCCCGGCGTCCTCTCCCCCACTGCTGAAAGCGTGGGAGGTGCCCCCACCCACCAGGGCGTCGGCGGGGAGGCGGACGTCATCCAGGACCAGTTCCCACTGTTTCTCGGCGGCGCTCAGCTCCATGTCGATGGGGCTGCGGGTGAAGCCCTCGGCGTCACGCGGCACGATGAACAGACAGGGCTTGAGCTTGCCGGTGCGGGCGTCCTCGGTGCGGCCGACGATCAGGACGGCGTCGGCGTGGTCCACACCGGAGATGAACACCTTGCGGCCCGTGAGCAGCCAGTCGTCCCCGTCCCGGCGGGCGGTGGTGGTGATGCGGTGCGAGTTGGAGCCCGCGTCGGGCTCGGTGATGCCGAAGGCCATCAGCTTGGTGCCGTCGGCGAGTCCGGGGAGCCAGGCGCGCTTCTGCTCCTCCGTGCCGAAGCGGGAGATCACCGTGCCGCAGATGGCCGGGGAGACCACGAGCATCAGCAGAGGGGAGCCGCTGGCCCCCAACTCCTCCAGGACTATCGAGAGTTCCGCGATGCCACCGCCTCCGCCGCCGTACTCCTCCGGCAGATTGACGCCGAGGTAGCCCAGCTTGCCCGCCTCGGACCAGAGTTCGGTGGGGTGCCGTCCCTCGGCGATGACGCGGGTGAGGTAGTCGCGGCCGTAGCGCTTGCCCAGGGCGGACACCGCTTTACGCAGGGCCTGGTGCTCTTCGGATTCGATGAGGGTGGTCATTGTTCTCCTCCGGGTGCGGCTTGGTCGTGGCTGATCGCGCTGTTCCCCGCGCCCCTGGGTCAGTCGGTCTCGACGACCGCCAGGAGCGTGCCCATCTCCACCTGCCTGCCCACGGCCGCCGGGAGGGCTGTCAGCGTGCCGTCCGCCGGGGCGGTGATCCGGTGCTCCATCTTCATCGCCTCCAGCCAGATCAGCGGCTGGCCGGCCTTCACCTCGGCGCCCTCGGCCAGACCCTCCGCGACGCGGACGACCGTGCCGGGCATCGGGGCCAGCAGGGAGCCGGGAGCGTGCTCGGTGCTCGGGTCGGGGAAGCGGGGCAGGGCGGTGAGGGCGGTGGCGTTCACATGGACGCGGTCGCCGTAACGGGCGATCTCGAACTTCCTTCGTACGCCGTCCACTTCGAGGACGACCAGGTGCGGGCCGGTGTGGACCACGCGCACGCCGTCCGCCGCGAGGCCGGTCCGGGTGTGCCGGTAGGCGGCCTCGTGCTCCTCCCCCGCCATCTCGTACCGCTTCACCTGGGGGCCCGAGGGCAGGTTGCGCCAGCCGCCGAAGCGGGAGCGGCCGTGGGCGTCGGCGAGGGCTGCGGCGAGCGGGGCGCAGGGGTCGGGGGCGGGCTCGGTGAGGGCGGTGAGGTGGCGGTCGTAGAAGCCGGTGTCCATGCGGGCTTCGGTGAACTCGGGGTGCCTGAGCGAGCGGACCAGCAGGTCGCGGTTGGTGACCGGGCCGTGCAGCGCGGTCCGTTCCAGGGCGCCGGCGAGTCTGCGGACCGCCTCGGTGCGGGTGGGGGCGTGTGCGATGACCTTGGCGAGCATGGGGTCGTAGTGCACGCCGATGGTGTCGCCGTCCGCGCAGCCGGTGTCCAGCCGTACGCCGTCCGGCACGGTGAAGCGGTGCAGGGTGCCGGTCTGCGGGGCCCAGCCGCGGGCCGGGTCCTCGGCGTACAGCCGGGCCTCCACGGCGTGCCCGCGCGCGGCCGGCCGCTCGGCCGGGAGGGCGTGGCCCTCGGCTACGCGGATCTGCTCGGCGACCAGGTCGATGCCGAACACCGCCTCGGTGACGGGGTGTTCGACCTGGAGGCGGGTGTTCATCTCCAGGAAGTGGGCGCGGCCTTCGGCGACCAGGAACTCCACGGTGCCCGCGCCCTCGTAGGACACGGCGCGTGTCGCCCGCTCGGCGAGCGCGTACAACCGCTCGGTGAGCGCGGGCGGCAGACCGGGGGCCGGGGCCTCCTCGATCACCTTCTGGTGGCGGCGCTGGAGCGAGCAGTCGCGGGTGTCCAGCGTCCACACGGTGCCGTGGGTGTCGGCGAGGACCTGCACCTCGACATGGCGGCCGTTCTCCAGATACGGCTCCACGAACACCTCGCCGTCCCCGAAGGCGCTCGCCGCCTCGGCGCGGGCCTCCTCCAGCGCGGCGGGCAGCGCGGCGAGGTCACGGACGACCCGCATGCCGCGTCCACCGCCGCCCGCGGCCGCCTTCACCAGGACGGGCAGATCGACCGCGGTGACGTCGGCCGCGTCGAGGGGGGCGAGGCCCATCAGTTCCTTGGCGCGGGTCTTGGACGCCATCGCCTCGATCGCCTCGGGCGGCGGTCCGATCCAGAGCAGCCCGGCGTCCCGTACGGCGCGGGCGAAGTCGGCGTTCTCGGAGAGGAATCCGTAGCCGGGGTGCACGGCGTCGGCGCCGGACGCGAGGGCAGCCTTCACGATGAGGTCGCCGCGCAGATACGTCTCGGCCGGCGCGGCGCCCGGCAGGCGTACCGCTGTGTCCGCCACACGTGTGTGCAGCGCACCCTCATCCGCGTCGGAGTGTATGGCGACGGTACGTATGCCGAGGTCGGCGCAGGTGCGGAAGATCCGGCAGGCGATCTCGCCCCGGTTGGCGACGAGCAGGGTGGAAATCATGGGCCTCACATCCGGAAGACGCCGAAGCCGCCACGGGCGCCCTCGTAGGGAGCGGTGTGTATGGCGGACAGGCACATGCCGAGGACGGTTCGGGTGTCGCGGGGGTCGATGACGCCGTCGTCGTAGAGCCGCCCGGACAGGAACGTGGGCAGCGACTCCGACTCGATCTGTCCCTCGACCATCGCGCGCAGGGCGGCGTCCGCCTCGTCGTCGTACGGCTGCCCCTTGGCCGCGGCCGACTGGCGGGCCACGATCGACAGCACCCCGGCGAGCTGCTGCGGGCCCATGACGGCCGACTTGGCGCTGGGCCAGGCGAAGAGGAAGCGGGGGTCGTAGGCGCGCCCGCACATGCCGTAGTGGCCGGCGCCGTAGGACGCGCCCATGAGGACGGAGAGGTGCGGCACCGTCGAGTTGGAGACCGCGTTGATCATCATCGAGCCGTGCTTCACGATGCCGCCCTGCTCGTACTCCTTGCCGACCATGTAGCCGGTGGTGTTGTGCAGGAACAGCAGCGGGATGTCGCGCTGGTTGGCGAGCTGGATGAACTGGGCCGCCTTCTGCGACTCCTCGCTGAACAGCACACCGCGCGCGTTGGCGAGGATGCCGACCGGGTAGCCGTGCAACTCGGCCCAGCCGGTGACCAGGCTCGTGCCGTACAGCGGCTTGAACTCGTCGAAGTCCGAGGCGTCGACCAGGCGGGCGATCACCTCGCGCGGGTCGAAGGGGGCGCGCAGGTCGCCGGGGACGATGCCGAGCAGTTCCTCGGGGTCGTACTTGGGCGGCTCCGCCAGGCCCGGATCGACGTACGCCTTGCGGTGGTTGAGCCGCGCGACCACCCTGCGCGCCTGCCGGATCGCGTCCCGCTCGTCCACCGCGAAGTGGTCGGCGAGGCCGGAGGTGCGGGCGTGCATCTCGGCGCCGCCCAGCGACTCGTCGTCGCTCTCCTCGCCGGTCGCCATCTTCACGAGCGGCGGGCCGCCGAGGAACACCTTCGCGCGCTCCTTGACCATGATCACGTGGTCCGACATGCCGGGGATGTACGCGCCTCCGGCCGTGGAGTTGCCGAACACGACGGCGACGGTGGGAATGCCCGCGGCGGACAGCCGGGTGAGGTCCCGGAAGATGGCCCCGCCGGGGATGAAGATCTCCTTCTGCGAGGGCAGGTCGGCTCCGCCGGACTCCACCAGGCTGATGACGGGCAGCCGGTTCGCACGGGCGATCTCGTTGGCCCGCAGCGCCTTCTTCAGGCTCCACGGATTGCTCGCGCCGCCGCGCACGGTCGCGTCGTTGGCCGTGATCAGGCACTCCACCCCCTCGACCACCCCGATCCCGGTCACCAGCGAGGCCCCGACCGTGTACTCGCTGCCCCAGGCGGCGAGCGGGGACAGCTCCAGGAAGGGGGTGTCTGGGTCGACCAGCAGCTCGACGCGCTCACGGGCGAGGAGCTTGCCGCGCTCGCGGTGCCGGGCCACGTACTTCTCGCCGCCGCCCGCCAGCGCCTTGCCGTGCTCGGCCTCCAGGTCGGCGAGCTTGGCGAGCAGGGCTTCGCGGTTGGCCTGGTGGTCGGGGGCGGTGGGGTCGAGGGCGGAGGTCAGGGTGGTCATGGTCGGGCCTCCGTGGATGAGGTTGGCCGGAGCGGGGGTTCGGCGCTCACAGCAGGGCCTCCGGGATGTCGACGTGCCGCGAGCGGAGCCACTCGCCCAGGGCTTTGGCCTGGGGGTCGAAGCGGTGCTGGGCGGCCACGCCCGCGCCGAGGATGTCGGTGACGACGAAGTTCAGGGCCCGGAGGTCGGGCAGGACGTGGCGGGTGACCTGGAGGTCGCGGGCCTCCGGGATCAGGTCGCGGAACCGCTCGACGGTCAGCTCATGGGCGAGCCAGCGCCAGGCGTCGGTGGAGCGGGCCCAGACGCCGACGTTGGCATTACCGCCCTTGTCCCCACTGCGTGCCCCAGCCACATGGCCGAGGGGAGCGCGGCGGGTGCTACCCACATGGAGTGGCTCGGGCAACGGAGGCTCGGGCAGCTCGCGGAGCGCCCGCGTCTCCTCGGGCCGTCCCACAGGGATACGGCGCCCGTCGTGGAGAACAGCCACATGGTCGACGGCACCATGGGGTACGGCCACATCCTCGAACACCCCATAGGGCGCGCTCTTCCCAGGTGGCGCCAGCACATGGAAGCCGGGGTAACTGGCGAGCGCCAGCTCGATCGCGGCACCGCTCAGCCCCCGCCCGACGACCTCGGGATCAGGGTCCCGTACGACGAGCCGCAGCACCGCACTCGCCGTCTCCTCCGTATCGGCGTCGGCCCGGTCGGTACGGGCCAGCTCCCAACGGGCCTCCTGCGGAGCCGTCTTGGCCAGCGCGGCGTCCATCTGCTCCCGCACCAGCTCCGCCTTGGCCTCGATGTCGAGACCGGTGAGGACGAAGGCGACCTCGTTGCGGAAGCCGCCGAGCCGGTTGAGGCCGACCTTGAGCGTGGGCGGCGGCGCCTCACCGCGCACCCCGTCGATCCGCACCCGGTCCGGCCCGTCCTGGCTCAGCCGTACCGTGTCCAGCCGGGCGG
The DNA here is from genome assembly GCF_022846655.1 of Streptomyces seoulensis. Classification (NCBI taxonomy): domain Bacteria; kingdom Bacillati; phylum Actinomycetota; class Actinomycetes; order Kitasatosporales; family Streptomycetaceae; genus Streptomyces; species Streptomyces seoulensis. The sequence goes on along the minus strand of NZ_AP025667.1, from coordinate 473,016 downwards.
TGACATCGGGCCCGGCGTACCGGGCGCCCCCCGTCTCGTAGAGGAGCTGGGCGGTGACCGTGCCGGTGTCGACGAAGCCTCCGGTGCCGGGGTGCTTGGTGACGACGCTGCTGCCGTCGGCGTGGATCTCGGCGAGCGGGAAGCCGGGACGGCGTACGTCGCCGTCCCGGAAGAAGGCGTAGTTGCCGCCGGTGACCTGGGTCCCGCACTCCAGCAGATGCCCGGCGACGACGGCCCCGGCGAGCTGGTCGTGGTCCCCGGGGCCCCACCCGAAGTGGGCGGCGGCGGGCCCGGTGACGAGGGCCGCGTCGGTCACCCGGCCGGTGATCACCACGTCGGCCCCGGCCCGCAGACACTCCGCGATGCCGAAGCCGCCGAGGTAGGCGTGGGCGGCGAGGGTGCCGGGGTGGGCGGAGGTGAGGTCGTCCCCCTCCACGTGCGCGACCCGCACGGGTATGCCGAGCCGCTCCGCCGACTCCCGTACCTTGTCGGCGAGTCCGGCCGGGGCGAGTCCGCCCGCGTTGGTGACGATCCGCACCCCGCGCTCGTGCGCGAGCCCGAGGCAGTCCTCCAGTTGGCGCGCGAAGGTGCGGGCGTACCCGGCGCCGGGGTCCTTCAGCCGGTCGCGGCCGAGGATGAGCATGGTCAGCTCGGCGAGATAGTCCCCGGTGAGCACGTCGACCTCGCCGCCGGTGAGCATCTCGCGCAGGGCGCCGGCCCGGTCGCCGTAGAAGCCGGAGAAGTTGCCGACGCGCAGCGGGGCCGGGGTCACCGTCCGGGCTCCTCGGGCTCGGGCTTCCCGGGCTCGGCCTCCTGGGGTGTGCGCCCGGCGCCGGGCGGTCCCGCGAAGGCTTGGGCGATGTCCAGCCAGCGGTCGGCGTCCGGGCCCTCGGCGATCAGGGCGAGGTCTGCGCGGTGGGCGCGCTGGGTGACGAGCAGGCAGAGATCGACCGCCGGGCCGGTGACCCGTTGCGCGGCGTCCTCGGGTCCGTAGGTCCACAGCTCGCCCGAGGGCGCGCGGACCTCGACGCGGAACTCCTCCTCCGGCGCGGGCAGCCCTCGTACCCCGAAGGCGAAGTTCCGGGCCCGCACGCCGATACGGACCACATGCCGGAGTCGGTCGGTGGGTGCGCGCACCACACCCAGGGCGTCCGCCACATCCTGGCCGTGGGCCCAGGTCTCCATGAGCCGGCCGGTGGCCATGGCGGCGGCCGACATGGGCGGCCCGAACCACGGGAACCGTGTGTGCCGCGCGGCCGCCTCCCGCAGGGCCCGGTCGAGCGACCGCCGGCCGTCCCGCCAGCGGGTGAGCAGTTCGGCGGAGCCGAGCCGGGCGCCTTCGTCGGCGCCGTCGTCCACGAAGGAGTCGGGCGAGGTGAGCGCCTGCTCGGCGAACTTCCGGAAGGCCGCCTCGTCGCTCATGGCGAGCAGGGCTGCGCGGTCGGTCCAGTGCAGATGGGCGATCTGGTGGGCGATGCTCCAGCGGGGAGCGGGCGTCGCGCGTGCCCACTCCTTCTCGGTCAACTCGGCCACGAGCAGGTCGAGTTCCCGGCTTTCCTCACGCAGGTCGTCGAAGACGGGCGTCGGATCGGACATGGGCAGGAGCATGGCAGCGGGGCAAGAAACAATCAAGCGTGCTTGCATTAATTCCGGGCCGGAAATTCGGTGCCGACGCCTCGTCCCTCGCGGCTAGGTTCGCCGGATGCGCGCTTTCACAGAGCCTTCGGAACTGCGACGACTGGTGCGGGAGGGGCTGGGTCCGGGATGCCGGGTCACCGGGGTGGAACGGCTGCGCGGTGGCTCGAAGAAGGGGGTGTACCGGCTCACCCTGACCGGCACGGGCGCCCCGCCGACCGTGATCGCATATAGCTGGGCGCCACAGGAGAACTTCTGGCCGAGTGTGCCGACGGACCCCCGCGCCCCCGCATCCGGTCTGGCGCCCTTCCTGGACGCGCACCACACCCTGCACGCGGCGGGCGCCCGCACGCCCCACCTCCTGTACGCCTCCGAGCCCGACGACCTGGCCCTGGTGGAGGACATCCCGGGCGGCACCCTGGAGACGGCCTTCACCACCGACCCGCCCCGAGCGGCCAAGGCCCTGGCGGAGCTGGCCGAGACCCTGGACCACATGGCCGCCCACACCTCCCCGTGCCCCGGCCACACGTCGTCGGCGACCAGCGAGGGACTGACCCTGACCCGAGCCCTCCGCGACCTGACCGAGGCGTCAGCCCGCGACACCGGAATCAGCGCGGCCCACCCGGCGCTGTCCGACCGCCTGCGCGAACTGCACGCGGCGGTGGCGCCCCGCACCAGCTACTCCCTGGTCCACGGCGAACTGGGCCCCGACCACGTCCTCCTCGACGCCGACGCCCACCCCGTCCTGATCGACATCGAGGGGCTCACCCACTTCGACCCCGAACACGAACACGCCTTCCTGCGCCTCCGCTTCGGCCCTCATTACGCGGCCCTGGCGCGGCCGGCCCTGGACCCCACCCGTCTGGCCCTCCACACCCTCGCCCTCCACCTCTCCCTGGTCGCGGGCCCTCTCCGCCTCCTGGACGGCGACTTCCCCCACCGCGAGGCCATGCGGTCGATCGCGGAACACAACACACGGGAGGCGCTGAGGCTGGTGGGACCTCCGCGGTGAGCGGAGCCGCTCACGCCTCCGGCGCGGGAGGCGCGACGCGGCGCGTCTGGGTACGGACCGCGCCGATGCTGGCGGCGATGACCAGGGCGATGGCGGCCGCCTGGGCCAGGGAGAGGGCCTGGTGGAGGATGAAGAAGCCCGCGGTGGCGGCGACCGCCGGTTCCAGGCTCATCAGGATGGCGAAGGTGGGGGCGGGCAGGCGGCGCAGGGCCAGGAGTTCGAGGGTGTAGGGCAGCACCGAGGAGAGCAGGGCGACCGCGGAACCCAGGGCGATGGTGGTCGGGTCCAGCAGGCGGTCGCCCGCGTCGACGATGCCGAGGGGGAGGAAGACCAGTGCGGCCACCCCCATGGCGAGGGCCAGCCCGTCGGCCTGGGGGAAGCGGCGGCCCGTACGGGCGCTGAAGATGATGTACGCCGCCCACATGACGCCCGCCGACAGGGCGAAGCCGACGCCCAGCGGGTCGAGGCCGCTGAAGTTTCCGCCGCCCAGCAGGAAGACGCCCGCCAGGGCGAGGCCCGCCCATACGGCGTTGACCGCGCGGCGGGAGGCGAAGACGGAGAGGGCCAGGGGGCCGAGGACTTCGAGGGTGACCGCGAGACCGAGCGGGATGCGGGCGACCGCCTGGTAGAAGAGGCCGTTCATCCCGGCCATGGTGATGCCGAAGACGATCACCGTGCCCCAGTCGGCGCGGGAGTGCCCGCGCAGCCGGGGGCGGCACACCACCAGCAGCACCACGGCCGCCGCGAGCAGCCGCAGCGTCACCACGCCGAGCGCGCCCGCGCGGGGCATCAGGGTCACCGCGAGCGCCCCGCCGAACTGGACCGATATCCCGCCCGCCAGCACCAGGCCGACCGGCCCCAGCGTGCCGAACCGGCCAGGGGAGTCCGGGGCGGTGGGGGTCGTGGTCGGGGTGGAGGTACGGACGGTGGTCACGGGCTGTCCTGGGGGGCCGGCGGGAGTGGGTCACCTGCGCATCGGTCGCGGGCATGAACGCCGCGTACATCCCGATGTACTTCCTGGTCCACGGTAATGGACCTCCGACAGGTGTGTGAACCCCTTATGCCACTGTACGCAGCCGGTGTCTTGGATGCTGAGACCGAGCTTCGGCGGGCCGGCTGCCTCAGCGGCGGGCCATGTAGAGGTCGAACGCCTTGTGCAGCATCTTGTTCAGCGGGAAGTCCCACTCCCCCACGTACTCCACGGCCTCGCCGCCCGCGCCGACCTTGAAGCGGAGCAGCCCGAGCAGGTGGTTGGACTCCTCCAGGGTGTCGGTGATGCCCCGGAAGTCGTAGACGTGCGCGCCCAGCTCGTGGGCGTCGGCCATCATCCGCCACTGCATGGCGTTGTTGGGCTGGACCTCGCGCCTACGGGCGGTGGAGGCGCCGTACGAGTACCAGACGTGCCCGCCCACGATCAGCATCGTCGCCGCCGCCAGCACCTCCCCGTCGTGGTGCGCGAGGTAGAGCCGCATCCGGTCGGGGTCCTCGGCGGTGAGCGCGGTCCACATCCGCTGGAAGTACGGCAGCGGGCGCGGGATGAAGCGGTCGCGCTCGGCGGTCTCGGTGTACAGCTCGTAGAACGCGGGCAGGTCGTCGGCCCCGCCGCGCACCACCTTCACGCCCGCCTTCTCGGCCTTCTTGATGTTGCGCCGCCACTGCTGGTTGAGGCCGCCGTGGATCTCCTCCAGCGACCGCCCGGCGAACGGCACCTGGCACACGTACCGGGGCTGGCCCGCCGCGAAGCCCTCCTCCGCGTCCGGTTCGCTCTGCCGCCAGCCCATGCCGCGCAGCCGGTCGGCGAGGGCGTGGGCGCGCGGGTCCCGCCAGGTCGGCTCGGCGTCGCGGAGACGGTGCGCTGCCGGGTCGGCGATGGCGGCCTTGACCGCCTCCGGGCTCCAGCGCCGGGCGGCCACGGGCGGGCCCATCTTCACCGAGAACGCCCCGCGCGCCTTGAGGTGGGCCAGCAGCGGGTCGAGCCAGCGCTCCAGGTCGGCGGTGTGCCAGTCGATGACCGGGCCCTCGGGCAGATAGGCCAGGTACCTCTTCACCTTGGGCAGCGGCCGCAGCAGCACCAGCGCCGCGCCCACGAGCCGTCCGTCCGCCTCGAACCACCCCAGGCTCTCCGCCCGCCAGTCGGGCTTCACCTCCCCCCACGACGGCACCTGCATATGGCTGACCGAGGGCCGCGAGCCGACGAAGGCCAGATGCTCGTCCCGGCTGAGGGGGCGCAGGGTGAGGGTCATACGGAGGACTCCTTCGCGCAGTCAGGTCCGGTCACTATGGTCCGCCCTCCCGTCCCCAGGCCCGAACACCGCCGACGCCTCGGTGTCCGTCACCCGTGCGCGCAGGTAGCAGTCGGCCCACTCCGCGATCTCCGGGTACGCGCACTCGTCCGTGAGCCGGGCGACGGCCGCCGGTATGTCGTACGCCGTCACCCGCAGGTCGGCACCGGGGCCCAGCAAGCACCAGTGGGCACCTGCGCGTCCGTACGGCATGCCGACGCTTCCAGGGTTGACGATCAGCCGTCCGTGCGCGAGCCGGACGTACGGCATGTGGGTGTGGCCGCAGACCACGGTGCCGACGTGGGGTGGCACGCCTTCGAGCACCTCAGCCCAGCGGGCCGGGCGGGAGTCGACCAGGACGATCTCCTCGTCGTCGCGCGGGGTGGCGTGGCAGAACAGGACCTGCCCGAGGCCCCGGATGCGCAGGGTCAGGGTGGCGGGCAGGGCGGCCAGGAGGTCCACTTGCTCGGTACGCAGCGCCCGCGCGGCGAACACTCCGATGGGGTCGGGGATCTCCGTGCGCTCGCCCCGCCGGTACTCCACCAGCTCCCGGTCCGCGTTCCCGCCGATCCACAAGGCCCGGTCGCCGAGTTCGCGCAGTAGGTCCAGCACTTCGGCCGGCTGCGGGCCCGCCGCGATGTCACCGGTGAGGACGATCCGGTCGGCGGCGGCGACCTCGGGCTCGGCGAGCACCGCCTCCAGGGCGGGCAGCACCCCATGGATGTCGGAGAGCACCGCGACCCCGTCGTGTTCCTCGTTCACTCCGGTTCCTCCCTGTCCAGTTGGTCCGCCAGCACTTCCGCCAGGTGCCGGGCCCGCACCCCGGACAGTTGCTCCAGCTGGGTGCGGCAGGAGTAGCCGTCCGCCAGGATCGCGGCGTTGTCGGGGGCGGCGTGGACCGAGGGGAGGAGTTGGTCCTCGGCGCAGGCGCGGGAGATCTCGAAGTGGCCCTTCTCGAAACCGAAGTTGCCCGCCAGGCCGCAGCAGCCGCCGCTGAGGGTGCCGGTCAGGGCCGCCGACTCGCGTAGCTCACGGTCGGCGGTGTCGCCCAGTACCGCGTGCTGGTGGCAGTGGGTCTGGCCGGCCACCGGGCGCTCGACGGCGGGCGGGGTCCAGTGGGGGGCGTGGCGGCGCAGGGTCTCGGCGAAGGTGTGTACGGCGGCGGCCAACCGGGCCGCGCGCGGGTCGTCCGGCAGCAGTTCGGGAAGGTCGGCGCGGAGGGCCGCCGCGCAGCTCGGCTCCAGGACGACGACCGGGAGCCCGGCCTCCAGCACCGGTTCCATCAGGTCCAGCGTGCGGCGCATGACCGCGCGGGCCCGGTCGAGGCGGCCGATGGAGAGGTAGGTGAGGCCGCAGCAGACCTGCGCGCGGCGGACCCGGAGCAGTGCGGTCGGCGCCCGCGAGGCACCGTCGCCCACCGGGCGCCCGCCGGGCAGCAGGGTCGGCGGCAGGACCACCCGCAGCCCGGCCGCCTCCAGCACCCGGACGGCGGCCCGCCCCACGGACGGCGAAAGATGCTCGGTGAAGGTGTCCGGCCACAGCACGACCGACCGCCCCGAGCCACCGCCCTCCGGCGCCGGCCGCCTGGCCCGCCACCACCGGGTGAACGTCTCCGCCGCGAGCCGGGGGATCTCCCGCTCCCCCGCGATGCCGCCCACCCGCTTCCCCAGCCGGGCCGTCGGCCCCACCGAGGCGAGCGCGTTGAGCAGGCGTGCCGTGCGCGTACGGGCCACCCAGCGCAGCCACACCGGCAGCGACCCCAGGCTGTAGTGGGCGGCGGGGCGGCGTCGGTCGGCGTAGTGGTGGTGCAGGAACTCCGCCTTGTAGGTGGCCATGTCGACGCCGACCGGGCAGTCCGAGCGGCAGCCCTTGCAGGACAGGCACAGGTCGAGGGCGTCCCGGACATCGGTCGAACGCCAGCCGTCGGTGATCACCTCGCCCGCGAGCATCTCGTGCAGCAGCCGAGCCCGGCCCCGGGTGGAGTGCTCCTCCTCGCCGGTGACGCGGAAGGAGGGGCACATCACGGCGGACCCGCCCCCCGTCTCCGTACGGCACTTGGCGACGCCGACGCAGCGGCGGACGGCCGCGCGGAAGTCACCGCCGTCGTGCGGGTAGCCGAAGGCGACGTCCACCGGGCGGCTGGGCAGCACCGCGAAGCGGAGGTTGTCGTCCAGGCGGGCCGGGCGGACCAGCATGCCGGGGTTGAGCAGGTCGTCGGGGTCCCACACCGCCTTGGCCCGCTCGAACAGCGCCACCGTCTCCGCGCCGTACATCCGCGGCAGCAGCTCCGCGCGGGCCTGTCCGTCGCCGTGCTCCCCGGACAGCGAGCCGCCGTGGGAGACCACCAGGTCGGCCAGTTCCTCGGAGAAGCGGCGGAACCGGCCCACCCCGGCCCCGGTGAGCAGGTCGAAGTCGATCCGGACGTGGACACAGCCCTCGCCGAAGTGGCCGTACGGAGCGCCGCGCAGGCCGTGGGCGGCGAGCAGGGCGCGGAAGCCCCGCAGGTAGGCGCCGAGCCGGGCGGGCGGCACCGCGCAGTCCTCCCAGCCGGGCCACGCCTCCGTGCCGTCCGGCATCCGGGTCGCCGTACCGCTCGCGTCCTCGCGCAGCCGCCACAGGCCGCGCTGGGCGACGGGATCGGTCACCACCAGCGCGTCCACCACGTCCGCCGCGCGGACCACCTCCTCCGCGCGGGCCCGCGCCTCCCCCTCCGAGGCGCCGCCCGTCTCCACGAACAGCCAGGCGCCGCCCCTCGGCAGCCCGACCGGCGCCCGGACCAGGTCGGCCGCCATGCCCTCCACGGTCAGCGGGCCGTGCGGCAGCAGCCCGGCGGCGGCATCGGCGGCGGCGCTCTCGTCGGCGTACCCCAGCACGGCCAGGGCGTGGACGGCCGGCGCCTCCACCAGGTCCACCACCGCCTCCGTGAGCACGCCGAGGGTGCCCTCGGAGCCGCAGAAGGAACGGGCCACGTCGGCGCCGTGCTCGGGCAGCAGGGCGTCCAGCGCGTACCCGGAGATACGGCGGGGCAGGTCGGGGAAGCCGGTGCGCAGCCGGGCAAGCTCCCCCTCCACCAACGTCCGCAGCCCCTCCGGTGCGCCGGACCAGTCCCGGCCCGGGCGCAGCCGCTCACCGCGCGCGGTGAGCACGGACAGCTCGCGCACGCTGTCGGCGGTGGTGCCCCAGGCCACCGAGTGGGCGCCGCAGGAGTTGTTGCCGATCATGCCGCCGAGCGTGCAGCGGCCGTGTGTGGACGGGTCGGGGCCGAAGCGGAGCCCGTGCGGGGCGGCCGCCTCCTGGAGCCGGTCCAGGACCAGGCCCGGCTGGACCCGCGCCGTGCGGCCGGCCGGGTCCAGCTCCAGCAGGCCGTTCATGTGCCGGGTGAAGTCCAGCACCACACCCGTGCCCGTCGCCTGCCCGGCGATGGACGTGCCCCCGCCGCGCGCGACCACCGGCACCTCGCGCGCCCGGCACACCTCCAGCACGGCCGCCACGTCCTCGGTGTCCCGAGGGGCCACCACGCCCAGCGGGACCCTCCGGTAGTTGGACGCGTCCATGGTCATCAGCGCCCGCGCGGTCGCGTCGAAGCGGACCTCGCCCCGCACGGCCCGCCTCAGCCCGGTCTCCAGTCCTCCGTCGATCCCCATGTCCGTCCCCCGTCCGTCCGACCCCGCGATCGGTCATGAGTCCAGCATGCATCCGATCACGCAACGTCATCAGAAGTTGTCCACAGGCACACCCCACTCTTCGGATCGTCGTACGGCAGCTCGTCGTACGACCGCACAAGTCCACGACCCGGAGATCTCGTCTCATCCGACGGACACGGCTTCGTCCGGTTTCGCGCACCCGATACGCTCCGACTCGTGGCCGACATCGAGATCCCCGCTGACATCAAGCCCGCCGACGGACGCTTCGGCGCGGGCCCCTCCAAGGTGCGGACGGAGGCGCTGGCGGCGCTCGCCGCGACCGGCAGTTCGCTGCTGGGCACCTCTCACCGCCAGGCCCCGGTCAAGAACCTGGTGGGCCAGGTCCGCGAAGGCATCAGCTCCCTGTTCTCCCTCCCGGAGGGTTACGAGGTCGTCCTCGGCAACGGCGGCTCCACCGCGTTCTGGGACGTCGCGACCCACGGCCTGATCGAGTCCAAGTCCCAGCACCTCAATTTCGGTGAGTTCTCCTCCAAGTTCGCCAAGGCCGCGAAGCTCGCGCCCTGGCTGGCCGAGCCGACCGTCATCGCCTCCGACCCCGGCACCCACCCCGAGGCGCGCGCCGAGGCGGGCGTGGACGTGTACGCGTTCACGCACAACGAGACCTCCACCGGTGTCGCGATGCCGATCAAGCGCGTGGCCGGGGCCGACGAGGGCTCGCTCGTCCTGGTGGACGCCACCTCCGGCGCGGGCGGCCTCCCGGTCGACGTCGCCGAGACGGACGTCTACTACTTCGCCCCGCAGAAGTCCTTCGCCTCCGACGGCGGCCTGTGGATCGGCGTGTTCTCCCCGGCCGCCATCGAGCGCGCCGAGCGCGTCCACGCCTCCGGCCGGCACGTCCCGGAGTTCTTCAGCCTGCCCACGGCGATCGACAACTCCCGCAAGAACCAGACGTACAACACCCCGGCGCTCGCCACCCTCTTCCTGCTCAACGAGCAGCTCGAGTGGCTGAACGGCCAGGGCGGCCTCGACTTCGCCACCGGCCGCACCAAGGACTCCTCGACCCGGCTGTACACCTGGGCGGAGGAGTCGAAGTACGCGACGCCGTTCGTCACCGACCCTGCCAAGCGGTCGCAGGTCATCGGCACGATCGACTTCGCCGACGAGATCGACGCGGCCGCGGTCGCCAAGGTGCTGCGCGCCAACGGCGTCGTGGACACCGAGCCCTACCGCAAGCTCGGCCGCAACCAGCTCCGCGTCGCCATGTTCCCGGCGATCGACCCGGCCGACGTCGAGGCGCTCACGAAGTGCGTCGACTACGTCATCGAGCGGATCTGAAACCCGTAGATCCATATGAGAAGGGGCGCCCGGTGGTGAACCGGGCGCCCCTTCTCGTGCCTCACGCCTGTCCCTTGCGCCGCATCCGCCGCATGCCGAACACGGCGGCGGCGCCGAGCGCGAGGAGGACGGCGCCGATCTTGAAGCCGCCCTCGTCACCCTTCTCCCCCGAGGCGGAACTCCCTCCGGCGGAAGGCGACTTCGAGGCCACCGCACCGCCCTTTGGCGCGTCCAGCGCCCGCACCTGGCTCTGCGCACCCTCGCTGCCGTACATCAGCTCGGTGCCGTCGGCGGAGTAGCTGACGGACTCGCCCTGGCCCTGGAGGGGCACGTCCAGCCGGTCCAGCTTCTTGATCCGGCCGCCGTTCCAGTCGTAGGAGATGCCGCCGAAGTAGCCGCGCACGGCGAGCTGTTCGCCGTTCGGCGAGAAGGCGGCGTCGGTGGCCCACAGGTCGACGGGGGCGACCGGGCGGAAGACGTTCGTTCCGGAGGAAGACAACTGGGCGGGGCCCTCGTACAGGTGACCGCCGTCCTCGTTCTTGTCGATGATGTAGACGCGGCCGGTCTTGGGGTGGACGGCCAGCGACTCGGCGTCCCGCGGGCCGTCGGAGTACTTCACGACGTACTGCGTGGCCGTGACCGTCTGGTCCTCAAGGGTCTTCGGCTCGGGCAGGCGGTAGATCCACACGTAGGGCCAGCGGCCGTGGAAGTTGTCGCCGATGTCGCCGACGTAGATCTGGTTGTCCGGCCCGACGGAGATCGCCTCCACGTCGCGCGGGGAGCCGATGCCGCGCAGGGTGAGCGTGGCGACGGTCTTCCCGGTGCGGCTGTCGACGGCGTAGAGGTACGGTCCGTCGTCGCTGTCGTTGTGCGTCCAGTAGACGCCGGGGTGCAGGTGGGAGGCGGCCAGGCCGCTGGACTCGGTGATCCTGGGGTCCTCGATGGTGAACCCCTGGTCCCCGTCCGCGGCGTGGGCGGGCAGGGCGCAGGCACCCGCGAGCAGGGCCCCGGCAAGCAGGGCGAACGGTCGGCGCATGGTCCAAGACTGCCACCTGGCGCGGGGGTTCGGCGGAGGTGGTGGGCCTCACATCGGCCCCGGATGCCGGTCGACAGCGCGATCCGCCATCATGAGCGGATGCTCAGGTTCATGCCCGTAGGTGACTCCATGACGATCGGGAGCGCGGGCGAACACACGTGGCGTTACCGGCTGTGGCAGCACCTGCGCAGCACATACGGCGGCCCGTTCCAGATCGTCGGACCCCGCGAGACGCTGTACGACCAGGCCACCGGGGAGCCCGACTCCTACGAGTACGCCGACCCCGGCTTCCCGCGCGCCCACCTCGCCGGGTGGGGCGAGGGCTGGCAGCACATGGCTCCGCTGATCGGGGAGGCGGTGCGGGCGCACCAGGCGGACGTGCTGCTCGTCTCCCTCGGCCTGATCGACCTGGGCTTCTACACCAACGCCGAGCAGACGACGGAGAACGTACGGGTGTTCGTCGCGGCGGCACGTGCGGCGCGGCCGGGCGTCCGCATGGTGCTGCTGCCGGTCATCCCGAACGTCCGCGCCCGGGACGACGCCCCCTTCGCCGAGCAGGTCGGCCTCTTCAACACCCTCCTCGCCAAGACGGCCGCCGACCTGGACGAACCCCGCTCACCGCTGCTGCTGGCCTCGGCACCGGAGGGGTGGGACATCCACACGGACACCTACGACGGCACGCATCCCAACGCGAGCGGCGAGCACCGGATCGCGGGGGCGTTCGCGGGGGCGATGCACGAGGCGTGGGGACTGGGCGAGCCGTACGTGGCCTGAACGGATCGCCCGGATTCCGGCGTCTCCCGGTCCGGCGACTGACCCCCACCGCTTGCCTGGAGCGCACTCCAAGACGTTGGCTAGGTGGGCATGAGGTACACGCAGCTTGGACGTACGGGACTGAAGGTCAGCCGGCTGGTGCTGGGGACCATGAACTTCGGGCCGCAGACCGACGAGGCGGACAGCCACGCGATCATGGACGCGGCGCTGGACGCGGGCATCAACTACTTCGACACGGCGAACGTGTACGGCTGGGGCGAGAACAAGGGCCGCACCGAGGAGATCATCGGCACCTGGTTCGCCAAGGGCGGCGAGCGGCGCGAGAAGGTCGTACTGGCCACCAAGGTCTACGGGAACATGGGCGCGGAAGGCGACGCCTGGCCCAACTACGACAAGCTCTCCGCGCTGAACATCCGCCGCGCCGTCGACACCAGCCTCAAGCGGCTGAAGACCGACTACATCGACGTCTACCAGTTCCACCACATCGACCGGAACACCCCGTTCGAGGAGATCTGGCAGGCGGTCGACGTCCTGGTCACCCAGGGCAAGATCCTCTACGCCGGTTCCTCCAACTTCCCCGGCTACAAGATCGCCCAGGCCAACGAGACGGCCCTGCGCCGCGGCAACACCCTCGGCCTGGTCAGCGAGCAGTGCCTGTACAACCTCGCGGAGCGCCGCGCCGAGATGGAGGTCATCCCGGCCGCCCAGGACTACGGGCTCGGCGTCATCCCCTGGTCGCCGCTGCACGGCGGCCTGCTGGGCGGGGTCATCCGCAAGGAGGCCGAGCGCGGGCGCCGCGCCTCCGGACGCTCGGCCGACGCCCTCGCGGACACGGCCACGCGCCACCGGATCGAGGCGTACGAGGAGCTGCTCGCCAAGCACGGGCTGGAGCCCGGCGAGGTCGCGCTCGCCTGGCTGCTGACCCGGCCCGGCGTCACCGGACCCATCGTCGGCCCCCGCACGAAGGCCCAGCTCGACTCCGCGCTGCGCGCGGTGGAACTGGAGCTGAGCGAGGAACTGCTGACGAGCCTGGACGAGATCTTCCCCGGCCCCGGCCCCGCCCCGGAGGCCTTCGCCTGGTAGCGGCAAGCGAAAGGCCGCTCCGCACGAGCACCGTGCGGAGCGGCCCGGCGGCGGCAGCCGCTATCCGACGGCCGCCGCCACGGCGACGACCACCAGCATCAGTACGAGCGCACCGGCCATGATCCGGTTCCGGGTTTTCGGGTCCACGACGACGAGCCTAACCGGACGCACCCAGTGCCCAGCGGGCGACCGGTGTGTACCGGGGCTGCTCGCCGGGCACCCCGGAGGCCGGCAGGCGGCTGCGGACGAGCACCAGTTCGCCCACCGTCCAGCCGGTACCGGCGAATTCGGCGAGGGCGTCGGTGCAGGCCCGCAGGTCCACGTCCCCCTTGCCGCGGGCCAGTGTGAGATGCGCCCGGTAGTGCCGGTGCTCCTCGCCGCCGACCCCGGCCCGCTTTCCGGCCGCCTGGGCCCGCTCGGCCAGCCGCCCCAGCGCGGTGAGGTCTCCCGAGGCCCCGGCCCACAGCGCCCTGCCCCGCCCGAAGGTGCCGCCTCCGGTGACGGCCAGCGGGAACGGCTCGCTGCGCCCGGCAGCCCGCTCCAGCCGCCGCTCCAGCTCGGGCACGGTCTCCTCCGGCACCTCCCCGTAGAAGGCGAGCGTGAAGTGCCAGCCGTCCGGCTGGGTCCACCGCAGCGCGTCGGCCCCGGCCCGCGCCCGCAGCGTCCGTACCTCCCGGCCCAGTTCCTCCACGGCCCCCGGGGGCGGCAGCACAGCGGCGAAGAGTCTCATCCCCACACCATCCCAGACCGCTACGCTGCGGCACCGTGACCGACGACCTCGAGACAGCGACAGCGGCCGCCCTGGCCGGCGCGGAAGTGGTGCGCGACGGCTACGGCAAGGAGCTGGCCCGTATCGACAAGGGCGCCGGGGACTTCGCCACCGCCGCCGACGTGGAGGCCGAGCGGGCCGTCCGCCGCGTCATACGCGCGGCCCGGCCCGATGACGCGGTGCTCGGCGAGGAGGGCGGACGGCAGGGGGCCGCCGACGCCCGGCGCCTGTGGCTGGTGGACCCGCTGTGCGGCACCCTCAACTACGCCGTCGGCAGCATGCTCGTGGCGGTCAACGTGGCCCTGCGCGACGGCCCCGCGGCGGTGGCGGACCCGTTCAGCGGCGAGGTCTTCCGCACCGACGGCAGGACCGCCCGGCTGTGGCGCGACGGAGCCGACACGCCTCTGACGCCGACGGCCACGACCGGGCTGGTGGACGTCAACCTGGACCCGCCCTTCCCGAGCGCCCCCGGATTCCGGGCCACGGACCTGCTGGCGCACCCGGTGTTCACCGCACGGTTCCGGCCACGGGTCGTGTCCACGACGCTGGCGCTGGCCTGGGTCGCGGCGGGCAGGCGGGCCGCCTACGTCACGGACGGCGGCGACCTCTCGGGGAGCGTCCACTTCGCCGCCGGGATCGCCCTGTGCCGGGCCGCGGGGTGCGTGGTCACGGGCGTCGACGGCGCCCCGCTCGGCCCGGACACCCGCGGCCTGGTGGCGGCCGCGGACGCCGACACCCACAGCCTGTTGATGTCGGTCGTCCACGACCGGGTCTGACCCCGCCTCACGCGGCCGGCGTCAGTTCCTCGCTGCGCCGCGGCACGAACCGCAGATGCGGGCCGTGGTGCCAGGTCAGGGCCAGGCGGAGGTCGCCCGCGCGGGCCAGGAAGAGGCCGATGACGGCAGCGGCGGCGGCCGAGACGACACCGCCGGCCACGAAGCCGAAGCGGGCGCCGTAGGTGTCGGTGACCCACCCGACGAGGGGCGCGCCCAGCGGCGTGCCGCCCATGAACACCATCATGAACAGGGACATCACCCGTCCCCGCATGGCCGGGTCGGTGGACATCTGCACGGCGGTGTTGGCGGTGACGTTGACCGTGAGGCCGAACGCCCCGATCGGGATCATCAGCAGCGCGAACAGCCAGTACGAGGGCGCCAGCGCGGCCACGATCTCCACCGCGCCGAAGGCCAGCGCGGCCGCGACCAGCACCCGGAGCCGGGCCGTACCGCGCCGGGCGGCGAGCAGGGCACCGACCAGGGAGCCCGCGGCCATCAGCGTGTTGAACAGGCTGTACGCACCCGCGCCGGAGTGGAAGACGTCGTCGGCGAAGGCTGTCAGCCACACCGGGAAGTTGAAGCCGAAGGTGCCGATGAACCCGACGAGGACGATGGGCCAGACCAGCTCCGGCCGCCCGGCGACATGCCGCAGCCCCTCCCTGAGCTGGCCCTTGCCGCGCGGGGCGCGGTCGACGACGTGCAGCTCACGGGAGCGCATCAGCAGCAGCCCGGCTATGGGCGCCACGAAGGACAGGCCGTTGGCGAGGAACGCCCACCCGGTGCCGACCCCGGTGATCATCAGACCGGCGACGGCCGGGCCGATCAGCCGGGCGGACTGGAAGTTGGCCGAGTTCAGGCTGACCGCGTTCTGGAGCTGGCCGGGACCGACCATCTCGGAGACGAAGGACTGCCGGGCCGGGTTGTCCACGACCGTGGCGAGCCCCACCGCGAAGGCGGCGACGTACACGTGCCAGACGTGGACGTGCCCGGAGAGGGTGAGGAAGGCGAGCGCGAGGCCGGTGAGGGCCATCGCGGACTGGGTGAACAGCAGCGCGGGCCGCTTGGGCAGCCGGTCGACGAGGACACCGCCGTAGAGGCCGAAGAGCAGCATCGGCAGGAACTGCAGGGCTGTGGTGATGCCGACGGCCGCGGAGGAGCCGGTGAGGCTGAGCACCAGCCAGTCCTGGGCGATGCGCTGCATCCAGGTGCCGGTGTTGGAGACGACCTGGCCGAGGAAGAACAGCCGGTAGTTCCGGACCCTCAGCGAGCTGAACATCGAGGCTCTGCCGGACGCGGGGGTAGTAGTGGCCGGTGCGGGGACGGAAGCTGCTCCGGGTCCCGTACTCAAAGGGTCGCCTCCTGAAGGGGTGCCGTGGCTACAGTTGCGCGAGCTTCTCCAGGACGGGGGCGGCGGCGCGCAGGGTGGCCCACTCGTCCTCGTCGAGGCCCTCGACCAGACCGGCCAGGAACGCGTTGCGTTTGCGGCGGCTCTCCACGAGCATCGCCTCGGCCTGCTCGGTCCGGCTGACGACCTTCTGTCGCCGGTCCTCGGGGTGCGGCTCCAGCCGGACCAGGCCCTTGGCCTCCAGGAGCGCGACGATGCGGGTCATCGAGGGCGGCTGGACGTGCTCCTTGCGCGCCAGTTCGCCCGGGGTGGCCTGTCCGCAGTTGGACAGCGTGCCCAGTACCGACATCTCGGTGGGGCTCAGCGACTCGTCGACACGCTGGTGCTTGAGTCGACGGGACAGCCGCATCACGGCGGAGCGGAGGGAGTTCACGGCGGCCACGTCGTCGCCGTGGGTGAGGTCCGACATGTCTTTAGCCTAACTCATTACTCTTACTAAGGAACGCCACCACGCACGGCGTCGCCCGTGATGTCCGCCACTACGCACGGCCGTCACCCGTACGAGTGAGACGCTTCCGAAAAATGACACACCGGGTGGCGCGATGTGGCGACCCTCGTACGCATGGGGACCAGTGTGCTCAGCCTGCGGATGGACGGGGAGCTGCTAGAGAGGCTCCGGGAACGCGCGGCGAGAAGAGGGATGAGCGTGCAGGATTACGTGATCCGCACGCTCGTGAGGGACGACTTCGACGAGCGGTTCCAGACCGCCGTCGACGAGACCGAAAAGTTCTACGGGGTCACATGAGACTCATGTGACCCCGCAGGAACCTAAGCCGCGCCCCGGTCAGGTCAGACCGAGGGCCGGCATCAGGTAGTAGAAGCCGAAGACGGCCGCGACCACGTACATGGCCACCGGGATGTCCTTGCCGCGGCCGGCGGCCAGGCGGAGCACCACGAAGGTGATGAAGCCCATGCCGATGCCGTTGGTGATCGAGTAGGTGAACGGCATCATCACCATGGTCACGAAGGCCGGGATGGCGATGGTGAAGTCGGACCAGTCGATCTCCCGGATCGAACCGGCCAGGATGAGGAAGCCGACCGCGAGGAGCGCGGGGGTGGCGGCCTGGGACGGGACCATGGTGGCGATCGGGGTGAGGAACAGCGCGACACCGAACAGGCCGCCGGTGACGACGTTGGCGAGGCCCGTGCGGGCACCCTCGCCGACGCCGGCGGTGGACTCCACGAAGCAGGTGGTGGCCGACGCGGAGCTGGCGCCGCCCGCGGCGACGGCGAGGCCGTCGATCAGCAGGACCTTGTTGACGCCGGGCATGTTGCCCTCGGCGTCGGTCAGCTTGGCCTCGTCGCTGATGCCCATGATCGTGCCCATGGCGTCGAAGAAGCAGGACAGCAGGACGGTGAAGACGAAGAGGACACCGGTCAGCACACCGACCTTGGCGAAGCCGCCGAACAGGCTGACCTGGCCGATGAGGCCGAAGTCCGGGGTGGCGACCGGGTTGCCCGGCCACTTCGGGGTGGTCAGGCCCCAGGAGGGCACCTTGGCGACCAGGTCGATGATCACCGCGAGGACGGTCATCGCCACGATGGAGATCAGGATCGCGCCGGGGACCTTGCGGACGATCAGCGCGAGGGTGAGCAGCACACCCAGGACGAAGACCAGGACCGGCCAGCCGGTGAGGTGACCGCCGGTGCCGAGCGTGAGCGGGACGGTGGTCTGGGCGATGTCCGGGATACGGGTGACGAAGCCGGAGTCGACCAGGCCGATCAGCATGATGAACAGGCCGATACCGATGGCGATGGCCTTGCGCAGCCCGTAGGGCACCGCGTTCATGACGCGCTCGCGCAGACCGGTGGCGACCAGCAGCATCACCACGAAGCCGGCGAGCACCACCATGCCCATCGCGTCCGGCCACGACATGCGCGGCGCGAGCTGGAGCGCGACGACCGTGTTGACGCCGAGGCCCGCGGCGAGGGCGATCGGGACGTTGCCGATCACGCCCATCAGCAGGGTGGTGAAGGCGGCGGTGAGCGCCGTGGCCGTGACGAGCTGGCCGTTGTCGAGGTGGTGCCCGTACATGTCCTTGGCGCTGCCAAGAATGATCGGGTTCAGCACGATGATGTACGCCATCGCGAAGAAGGTCGCGAAACCGCCACGGACCTCACGGGCGACTGAGCTGCCGCGCTCGGAGATCTTGAAGTAGCGGTCGACGGCGCCGAAGGAGGGCGTGCCGCCGGGCTGTTCGGGGGAAGGGGCCTTGGCCGTGGCCGAGGTGGGCATGCGAGTCCTCATCACCATTCAGGGTTCCCCCGAGCCCCTTTGGAGTTTCGTACGAGCAGAAGTGGTCATAGACAAACGGTTTCAGTATGAACGTATGAAGCCTAGATCGCTATCTCCGCGCGTAGATATTCACCGAATGTCCGTAGGGAAGCGGGCTGCCGGGCGTGGCGCGGGGCCTCGTAAGCTGTGCCCATGACGAAGTGGACCCCCCAGCACGAAGCGCCGGAGCCCCTTGAGGGCCCCGTGGTCGCCACCATCACCGGCGGCACGATCGTGTGGTTCGTCCTCTTCCTGGTCCAGCTCCCCTTCTATGGCTGGTTCGAGGACCACGGCCACCTGTGGTGGGTGTGGACCTGCCTGGCCGGGGCCGGACTCGGCCTGATCGGCATCTGGTACGTGCGCGGGCGGGACGCCGCGATCAAGCGCGCGGCCACCGAGCGGGAGACCGCCCCGACCGAGTGACCTCCGGGTCGTGCGGGACCCCTGGACGGAATGCGGATTCCGTGTTGTCATGCCCACTGCTGTCCGATGACAACGTTGTACCGCACCGATGACAACGTTGCCTTCGAGTCGCCCCTGAGCACGTCCGGCCCACCACCTCAGAGGTTCCTGCATGACATGGACACGGCATATCGGTCGCTTCATGGCCGGGACACTGGCGGCGACCGCGCTGCTGGCCACCCCCGCCCACGCGCAGGCCGACCCGCCCGCCCGGCTGACCGATCTCGTCAACCCGTTCATCGGCACCCAGAACGAGGGCAACACCTACCCCGGCGCGGCCGTGCCGTTCGGCATGGTGCAGCTCTCCCCCGACACCGGCCACAACACCGGCTACGACTACGCCCAGGACCACATCCGGGGCTTCTCCCTGGTCCATCTCTCCGGCGTCGGCTGCGGCCTCGGCGGTGACCTGCCGGTGCTGCCCACCACGGGCGACGTCACCACCACCGACTACGCCCGCTACGCCGCGAGGTTCAGCCACGACGACGAATCGGCGAGCCCCGGCTACTACCGCGTCGGGCTGGACAGCGGCATCGAGGCCGAACTGACCGCGACCGCCCGCACCGGCGTCCAGCGCTACACCTTCCCGGCCACCGACAAGGCCAACGTCCTGCTCAACGCGGGCCAGTCACTGCACACCAAGGTCGCCACCGAGGTCGAGATCCTCGACGACCACACCGTGCGCACCAGGCTGACCGGCCGCGGCTTCTGCCAGGACACCCTCCCCTACACGCTCTACACGGTCACCCGCTTCGACCGTCCCTTCACCGCCCACGGCACCTGGACCGGCGCGACCGTCACCGACGGCGCGAAGACCGGCGCGGACGGGGCGTACCTGCGGTTCGACACCACCGAGGACCGCACGGTCGAGGCCACCACCGCGCTGTCCTACGTGGACGCGCGGGGCGCGCTCGGCAATCTGCGCGCGGAGGGCGGCCGGTCCTTCGACGCGGTGCGCGACGCGGCCCGGCGGGCCTGGGAGGACCGGCTGGACGACGTACGGGTGGGCGGCGGGGGCGAGACGCTGCGCCGCACCTTCTACTCCTCGCTGTACCGCTCGTTCCTCGCGCCGAACATCGGCAGCGACACGGACGGCCGCTACACCGGCTGGGACCAGAAGATCCACCGCACCCAGGGCTTCACGTACTACCAGAACTGGTCGCTGTGGGACACCTACCGCACCCAGTCCCAGTTGCTGTCGCTGCTCGCGCCGCGTGAGGCGCGGGACATGGCGATCTCGGTGATCCGGATCGACGAGGAGAGCGGCTGGCTGCCCAAGTGGGGCTACGGCACGGTCGAGACCAACATCATGACCGGCGACCCGGTGACGCCGTTCCTCACCAACGCCTATCAGCAGGGCCTGCTGCACGGCTACGAGGAGCGGGCCTACAAGGCGCTGAGGAAGAACGCCGACGGCGTGCCGCCCGCGGACTCGCCGGCCGTGGGCCGGGAGGCGAACCGGGAGTACATCGCCGACGGCTTCGCCCCGTACGTCAAGGACCGCCCGCACGCCAAGCCCGGTGACTCGGACTACGACCACGGCGCGTCGGCCACCCTGGAGTACGCCCTGTCGGACGCGATGCTGGCCCGGATGGCGCGCGACCTCGGACACGGCGCGGACGCGGACCGGTACGCCGCGCGAGCGCAGGGCTACCGGCGGATCTTCGACCCCTCGAACGGGTTCTTCCGCGCCCGTGACGCCTCCGGCGCTTTCACCGGGCCGGCCGACCCCGCGGGGAGCGAGGGCTTCCACGAGGGCACGTCCTGGCAGTACCAGTGGCTCGTGCCGCAGGACCTGCCCGGCATGGTGGACCTGATCGGCGGGAAGCAGGCGGCCAACGACCGGCTCGACTCCTTCTTCGCCTACGGACAGTTGACCGAGGACCCCGCGAAGACCGCCCGCGAGGTGTGGGTGAACGGGCCGTACGACTACTACAACGCCGACAAGTACAACCCGCAGAACGAGCCCGACCTCATCGCCCCGTACACGTACCTCTCCACCGGGCAGCCGTGGAAGACGACGGACGTGGTGCACGCGGCGCTGACCCTGTTCACGGACGGGCCGACCGGCATGACCGGCAACGACGACCTGGGCACGATGTCCGCCTGGAACGTGCTGTCGTCGATCGGCGTCTTCCCGGTGCAGCCCGGCTACGACACCTGGGGCCTGTCCACCCCGGTGTTCGACCGGGTCGACCTCACCCTGGACCGCCGCTACTACCCGCACGGCGCGCTCACCATCACCGCGCCGGGCACCTCGGCGGACGCACGCTACGTGCGGTCGGCGCGGCTGGACGGGACGCCGTACGGGCGGACGTATCTGACCACCGGGGAGCTGCGGGCGCACCGTTCGCTGTCCTTCACGGTCGGGACGGCGCCCTCCTCCTGGGGCACCGGGGCCGCCGACGGGCCGCCCGCGCTGGGCTGATCCACCGCGTGATCAGGGGCGCCCCCGAGACACCTCGGGGGCGCCCCTGGCGTTACCCGGAGATCCGCCCGCCCGGCAGGTGAAGCGGGCATTCCGCACGTAACGTCGAATGCATGACGCATATCGACTCGGGTGCCGGACTGGACCCCGTGCACCCGGTCGCGCCGCCCGGCACCAGGCCGGCCGGCCTGACCCGCGCCGAGGTGGCGGAGCGGGTGGCACGGGGGCAGGTCAACGACGTCCCGGTGCGCAGCAGCCGCTCGCTGGGCGAGATCGTGCGGGCGAACGTGTTCACCCGGTTCAACGCGATCATCGGTGTGCTGTGGGTGGTGACGCTGTTCGTCGCGCCGATCCAGGACAGCCTGTTCGGGTTCGTGATCCTCGCCAACACCGGCATCGGGATCGTGCAGGAGTGGCGGGCGAAGAAGACTCTGGACTCGCTCGCGGTCATCGGGGAGACCCGTCCGACCGTGCGCCGGGACGGCAGGTCGGAGCAGGTGCCGACCAGCTCGATCGTGCTGGACGACCTGGTGGAGATCGGGCCCGGCGACAAGATCGTGGTGGACGGGGTGTGCGCCGAGGCCGACGGCCTGGAGGTGGACGAGTCCCTGCTGACCGGCGAGGCCGACCCGGTGGTCAAGCATCCCGGCGAGCAGGTGATGTCGGGCAGCTTCGTGATCGCGGGCGGCGGCGCGTTCCAGGCGACCAAGGTGGGCCGGGAGGCGTACGCGGCGCAGCTCGCCGAGGAGGCGTCCCGGTTCACGCTGGTCCACTCCGAGCTGCGGTCCGGCATCTCCACGATCCTGAAGTACGTGACCTGGATGATGATCCCGGCCGCGCTCGGCCTGATCGTCACCCAGCTCGTGGTGAAGAGCAACGACTTCAAGGGCTCGGTGGCCCGGACCATCGGCGGGATCATCCCGATGGTGCCGGAGGGGCTGGTGCTGCTGACCTCGGTGGCCTTCGCCATCGGAGTGGTCCGGCTCGGGCGCAAGCAGTGCCTGGTGCAGGAGCTTCCCGCCATCGAGGGCCTGGCCCGTGTGGACACCGTCTGTCTGGACAAGACCGGCACGCTCACCGAGGGCGGCATGGACGTGACCGCGCTGAAGCCGCTGGACGGGGCCGACGAGAGCCGGGTGCGCGAGGTGCTGGCCGCGCTGGGGGCGTCCGATCCGCGCCCCAACGCCTCGTTGCAGGCCATCATCGACGCGTATCCGGACGGCGAGGGCGCCGGCGGGAACGGGGACCGGAGCCTGGTGAGCACGCTGCCGTTCTCCTCGGCCCGCAAGTACAGCGGGGCCGCCTTCCGCGCGGGCGACGGCGAGGTCACCGGCTGGCTGCTGGGCGCACCCGATGTGCTGCTGTCCCCGAAGGACCCGGCGCTCGCCGAGACCGGCCGGCTGAACGAACAGGGGCTGCGGGTCCTGCTGCTGGCCCGCGCCGCCCGCGACCTGGACGGTCCCGACCCGGCGCGCGGGGCCCGGCCCGTGGCCCTGGTCGTGCTGGAGCAGCGGTTGCGCCCGGACGCGGCGGAGACGCTGCGCTACTT
The DNA here is from genome assembly GCF_022846655.1 of Streptomyces seoulensis. Taxonomy (NCBI): domain Bacteria; kingdom Bacillati; phylum Actinomycetota; class Actinomycetes; order Kitasatosporales; family Streptomycetaceae; genus Streptomyces; species Streptomyces seoulensis. The sequence goes on along the minus strand of NZ_AP025667.1, from coordinate 450,551 downwards.
CGCCGACCAGGACGTGCAGGCCAAGGTGATCTCCGGGGACAACGCGGTGTCGGTCGGCGCGGTCGCGCGGAAGCTGGGCCTGTCCGGCAAGGCGGTGGACGCGCGGCGGCTGCCCGCCGACCCGGCGGACATGGCGAAGGCGGTGGACCGGGCCACGGTGTTCGGCCGGGTCACCCCGCAGCAGAAGCGGGAGATGGTCGGCGCGCTCCAGTCCGAGGGGCGCACCGTGGCGATGACCGGCGACGGGGTGAACGACGTGCTGGCCCTGAAGGACGCCGACATCGGCGTCTCGATGGGCTCGGGCTCGGAGGCGACCCGCGCGGTGGCGCAGATCGTGCTGCTGAACAACAGCTTCGCCACGCTGCCCTCGGTGGTCGCGGAGGGCCGCCGGGTGATCGGCAACATCACGCGGGTGGCGACGCTGTTCCTGGTGAAGACGGTGTACTCCGTGCTGCTGGCGCTGCTGGTGGTGGCCTGGCAGGTGGAGTACCCGTTCCTGCCCCGGCATCTGACGCTGCTGTCCACGCTCACCATCGGCGTCCCGGCGTTCTTCCTGGCCCTCGCGCCGAACAAGGAGCGGGCGCGGCCGCACTTCGTGCGCCGGGTCATGCGGTACTCGATACCCGGCGGGCTGCTTGCCGGGGTGGCGACCTTCGTGACGTATCTGCTGGCCCGGCACCACTACACCGGCGCGGACGCGCTGGCCGCCGAGACCAGCGCGGCCACCCTGACGCTGTTCCTGATCTCGATGTGGGTGCTCGCCATCATCGCCCGCCCCTACACCTGGTGGCGGCTGGCCCTGGTGGCCGCGATGGGTGGCGCCTTCCTCCTCGTGCTGACCATTCCCTGGCTGCAGGACTTCTTCGCCCTGCGCCTGGTCGGCAACACGATGCCGTGGGCGGCGGTCGGAGTGGCGGTGGTGGCGGCGGCCGCCCTGGAGGTCGTCTGGAGATGGGTCGGCCGCCGCTTCCCGGTGTGAGGGTTACTGCACGTCGACGGCGTCGGCCGTGGCGGTGACCGCGGCCGTGTCCGACGAGCCCGCGAAGACGTAGCGGAAGGAGCCGTCGACCGAGGCGGTGACGGTGGTCTTCAGATTGCCGGCGGTGTCCGTCTTGACGGTCTTCAGCGTGGTGTAGGTGCTGGAGCCCTTCTTGGCGAACTGGAGCTGCACCGACTGGGCCGAGTAGCCGTAGTACTTCTTGTAGTCCCAGCTCGCCCGGGTCAGGGCGCCGGTGACCGTGAGGGTCTTGCCCTTCTTGACCGGCTCCGGGGCGGCGTCGGTGGTCAGCTTGGAGTAGCGCAGCAGGCTGGTGGTGGCCAGGCCGCCCTGGTCCTTGAAGCCGACCTTGTCGTAGTCGGGGTCGGACTCGTCCTGCCCGTTGAGGGCGGTCGCCTCCGCGGCGACCGACCACTTCCCGGCGTCGGCGTAGGTCAGGTCGCCGTCGGCCGGGTAGATGTCGACGGTGCCGGTGCAGGTGAGCGTCGTGGCGGTGGCGTACTTGCAGGTGGCGTAGTCGTCGCCCTCGACCGTGGCGGTCGGGTCGTCCAGGGAGCCCCGGTAGAGGTAGGCGTCGGTGTAGAAGTCGGCCGCGGTCGCGTCGACGTCCGCGCCGTGGGTCAGCGTGTACGAGTAGGTCGTGCTGACCTCGTTGCCGGTGCCGACCTTGATCGACGAGGCGATCTTCAGGTTCGAGAAGCCGACGTTCATCGTGTACGGCGTGCCGTCGGCGGGCGCGGCCTGGGCGGCCGGGACGGCGAAGGCGGAGAGAGCCAGGGCGCCGGTGACGGCGGCCACGGTGGCACGTATGCGCATGTGCGGTTCCCTCTGAGGGAGAAGTGATCGGTGAGTCGGTCGACTCGGGTGATCAGATCGGCGAGGGGGACCGCGAGTTGTACGGCATGCGCTTTCCGGAGACGGTCTTTGCCGGTGGATTGCCTGCTCATGGCCACGTCATAGCCACGTCATGGCACCGACAGCACTCCGGCCCCGGAGACTGGCGGTCTCCGGGGCCGGGCGTGGAAGAGCGGTCGGACTAGTTCACGGCGACGTAGTCACCCGCGGAGGTCGCCGCGGACGTGGTGCCGTTCTTCGGGAAGTAGAAGCGCCAGGTGCCGGACGCGTTGGCCGTGGCCGTCGTCTTGAGGGCGCCCGTGGAGGAGGTCTTCACGGTCTTGACGGTGGTGTAGGTGCTGCTGCCGGACTTCGCGAACTGGAGCTGCACGGACTGGCTGCCGTAGCCGTAGTACTTCAGGTAGGACCAGCTCGCACGGCTCAGGTTGGCCGTGGCGGTGATGGTCTTGCCCTTCTTCACCGGCTCCGGCGCGGCGTTCATCGAGGTGATCTGCGCGGCGCGCTTGATCCAGACGTTCTTGTAGCTGTCGTCCTCGATGAGGTCACCGTCGTTGCCGATGGCGGCGGCGTACACGTTCCACTTGCCCGCCAGGGCGCTGTCCCACAGGTCCGACTTCGGGTCGACCTTCAGGGTGATCTTGCAGGTGGCCGAGGTGGCGCTCCAGTAGTCGCAGTCGGACTCCTGCTCCGGGATGACGGCGCCGTCGACGTCGTTCTCGAAGTCCGTGCCGTGCCACAGCATGGCGTCGGCGTCGTAGATGCCCTCCGGGTCGGTCGCCGTCACGTAGACGTTGACGGTCTTGACCGCGGAGGTGCCGGCCACGATGTCCTCGTTGCCGTTGACGGTGACCTTGTCGATGGTGACGTCGCCGTCGACGTAACGCACGCCCGACCTGACGCCCGCCTTCGTTCCCGCCTTGGCGGCGGCGTCCGCCTTCACGCCGTTCACGAAGGACGACACCTTGGTGGCGGCCGGCGCCTCGTCGGCCTGGGCGGCCGGGACGGCGAACGCGCCGAGGGCCACGGCACCGGCGGCGGTCGCGATGGCCAGGCTGGTACGGATACGCATGAGGTTCCCCCCGTCGAGGAGCGCACGGCCGCGGCTCTGTGCCGCCGGGCGCTCTTGTCATGTCTGCTGAGTACGGAGACTCAGCAGACATGACAAACGGGAGTGAGAAAAGGTTGCACGAGAGGTAAAAGTTTCGCGCACGAACTGTCGGGGTCAGTCGAACCAGCGGTCGCGCGCCAATTCCTCGGTGCGGGAGGGGTCTTCCAGCAGCGCGGCCACCTCGAAGCGGCGCGGCCACTGGGCGGCCGCCCAGGCGAGCCCGGCGGCGACGCCTTCCAGCGTGGCCGCGTGGAGCACGCCGTCGTCGGTGAGCCGCCAGTCGATCTCGACGCCGTCCACGACGAGTTCCTCGTGCTCGGCATAGGTGTCCGGGGTGCGCGGGCCGAGCAGCGCCCGTACCGGCTCGGGCACCTCGCGCTCGGCGCCCTCGGAGTCCACGGCACCGGTGACGGACTCGCTCAGCCGCCGCACCTGGAACAGCTCGGCCAGCGCGGCCGCCAGCGACGGCCGGACCGGCAGCAGCGGCATGCCGGAGGTGAACGGCAGCAGGTCGGGCGAGTCCACGACCACCGCGTCCCGCGCGTCCACCACGACCGCCCGGCCGTCGCGCACGGCCCGCACCTCGTCCGGCAGTGTCACCTGCTCGGGCTCCAGGTCGGCCAAGGCGCTGTACAGCCCGTGCAGTTGGACCGGGGTGACGGCACGGTCGGGGTCGGCGAGCCGGTCGAGGAGCTCGGCGGCACCGCCGGGCTCGTCCAGCAGCGCGGCCACCGAGGTGCGCACCCCGAGGGCGCGCAGCACCTGCTCGTCGGCGAAGCCGGTGGCGTCCGCCTCGTCGTACAGGCCGCGCAGCAGCGGGTCGCCGCCGGCGGCGAGCAGGCCCGCCGGGCGGCGGCCGTCCAGCACCGGGTGCCCGCGCAGCCACCAGGCGGTGTACGGCCGTACGACCTCGTGGGTGCCGTCCGGGAGGAGGACGCGGACCGGCTGGACGAGGGCGTCGCGCAGCGGCGGCTGGGCCAGCAGGGCCAGCGCCTCGGGCCAGCGGTCGTCGTCCACCAGGTCCAGGTCGCGCACGGCGACGAGTTCGGTGGCGACGGGCGGTACCGGGCTGTCCGGGAAGCGGTCGAGGATGTCCTCGGACCAGACGTCGACGGCGTCCAGCAGCCCGGCGTCGTCCGGCTCGGCGAAGTCGCTGTCGCGGGGTTCCAGCTCGTCCGGGTCGAGGACGACGTCGGTGGCGCGGACCAGCGCGAAGTCGGCCAGCACCCCGCAGGCGGCCAGCGGCTGTTCGCCCCACTTCCCGGCCAGGTCGGCGTCGACGGCGGCGAGTTCGTCCTCGCGGATGATCCGGGCGAACGGGCTGCCCGGCAGGACCAGTTCGCCCGCCGGGGCGAGCTCGCCGTCCTCGTCGGGCAGCGCGAGCGCGCCGAGCCAGGGCTCGTCACCGGGCTCCAGGCCCGCGTCGCGGACCAACGCCAGCACGGTGTCCGCCAGTTCCTCGGCGTCCGGGGCGTCCTCCTCCCACATCGCCCCGCCCTCGTCGTCCAGCGAGGCGGCGACGGCGGCGCGGACCTGCGGGGTGGTGAGCACCGCGCGCGGGGTGGCGGGCAGCGCGCCCAGCTTCTCCAGCAGGGGGTGGGCGGCGTCCGCATGGGCCATCTTCAGACCGAGCCTGCCCAGTACCTCAGCGTCCGGCGCGGTGGCGTCCGGCGCGGGCAGCAGCACCTGACGGGGGCCGATCGTGGTCCGGCCGGTCCCGGCGAGCGGCACGGGCAGCCCGGACAGCCGCTCGGGGTCGACCCCGGCGAGGCTGTCGTAGAGCCGCCACCACCACTCGGGTTCCTTCTCCAGGCCCGCCAGCCGGTCCACGGCGTCGGCGAGCGGCAGCCGGGCCACGCCGAGCGCGCGCAGCTCCGGGCGGCGCTCCAGGCCGGCGGGGAGCAGGGTCGGCAGCACCTCGGCGAGGACGCGTACGGTCTCGGCGCCCGCGCCCTCCACGATCTCGGCGTCCCTCGGTCGCAGCGCCTCGGGCAGCTCGTCGTCGCCCTGCGGGGGCAGTGCCGGGGGCAGGAACGCGGTGCGCGGCAGCCGCCGCAGCACGGCCTGGCGCAGCGCGCCGTCCAGCTCGCCCTTGCCGAGCGGGCCGGGGACGAGGTCGATGGCGCCCTCGGTCACCGGCCGCCATCCGGCGAGCAGTTCGGCGTAGGCGTCGGCCGCGCGGTCCACCAGGAAGTCGGTGAGCGGGCCGGGGGCGGTGTGCCGTCGGGTGGTGTCCAGCGGGAAGGACGCGATGAGCACGCCGGGGAAGCCGAGGGCCTCGTCGCTGGGGGTGGGGGCGTGCAGCACGGGCGCGGTGCGGGGGCGTACCGGCCGGCCTTCGCCGTCCTCGGGCACGGCCCAGGTCACCGACCAGTGCGGGCGCAGCCGCTCCTCGACCGGACGGTCGGTGAGGAGGTCGGCGGTGAGGGGGCCGTGGGCGCTGACGGTGCGCCAGCGGGTGGTGCCGTCGCGGGAGTCGTCCACGACGGTGACGGCGTCCTCGGTACGGCGGCCGAGGGTGCGCGGCTCCTGCCCGTCCACCTCGATGACGACCTCTTCGAGGCCCGGCAGGGCGAGCAGCAGGGAGTCGTCCACGGCGTCGAGCAGCCGCTCGGCCAGACCGGTGGCGGCCGCGTCGCGCAGCGGCAGGATGACGGCGGTGTCGTACGGGTCCGGCGCGGTGCCCTCGGCGGCGAACGGCAGGCGCAGCAGCGGGACGTGGCCGTCGCGGCGGCGCACCTCGTCGCCGAGGCCGGGGCTGTGCCGGGCGGTGTCGGCGGCCAGCTCGCGGGCCTCGGCGAGCGACCAGCGGACCCCGCCGTGCCGGCCGACCAGCGCGGGTTCGTCGGTCACGGAGAGCACGGCGGCGAAGCCGACGCCGAACCGGCCGACGGTGGCGTGCTCGTCGTACCGCTCCCGCTTGGCGGAGGCGCGCAGGGTGGAGAGCGACTCGACACCGGCGGCGTCCAGGGGAGCGCCGGTGTTGGCGGCGATCAGCACGCCGTCGCGGAGGGTGAGCCTGAGCCGTCCGGGGGTGTCCGCGCGGGCGGCGGCGTCGGCGGCGTTCTGGGCCAGCTCCACCACGAGCCGGTCCCGGTAGCCGCCGAGTACGAGGTCCTCCTCGGCGTTGGCGTCCTCACGGAACCGGGCGGGGCTGGTGGCCCAGGCGTCGAGGACACCGCGGCGGAGACGGGCGGTGCCGAAGGGGTCGGCGCCCTCGGCCGCCGGCCGCACGTACTTGCTCACGTTCACTCTCCATCATCGACGTGAGTCCGAAGGTACAGCGACCTGACGGCCAGTTCCTTCGCTCGGTACGCGCGGTCGGGCGTGCCCGGCCTTCGCTAGGAGTGGCCCAGTTCCGCCGCTTCGTCGTCGCCCTCGGCCGGGACCGAGCCGGAGTCGGCGGCGGGCCGGAGCGGGAAGGGGTCGAGCCGGGTCTCGTCCACCACGGGCAGCGGCGGGCGGGGCGGGGTCGGCATGACCGCGGCCTCGGAGTGGGCGCCGCAGCCGTAGGCGAGGGAGACCACGCGGCCGTCGGCCGGGGAGAACTCGTTGCCGCAGACGCCGAACGCCTGGCCCAGCGAGCCGCCGATCGGGGCGAGGAAGCCGCAGCTCGCGCAGGTGGCGGGGGCGGCCTGGGCCATCGCGGTCTTGGGGCCGAACGCCTCCTCCCAGCGGTCGGCGGCGACGTGCAGGCCGTAGCGGGAGAGCACGCGGGCGCGGCGCATGCCCAGTTCCTCGGCGACCGAGGTGATCGAGCCGCGCGCCGGCACGGTGGACTGGACGGCGGGGCTGCCGGGGGTGACGTCGGCGTCCTCGCGCTCGGCCAGCTCGGTCAGGCCCTCCGCCAGCGCGGAGTTCGGCGGCAGCTCCTCCTCGCCGGAGAAGCCGGGCTCCAGGCGCAGGTCCTCCTGGTCGGTGGGGAGCAGGTCGCCGGGGCCGAGGTCGCCGGGGCGCAGCCGCTCGCTCCAGGGCACCCACTCGGGGGCCAGGAGGGCGTCGCGGCCGGGCAGCAGCACGACCTCGTCCAGGGTGACGATCTTGGCGCGGGAGGCACGGGCGACCGTGGCGGCCCACCGCCAGCCGCGGTAGCCGGGTTCCTTGCATTCGAAGAAGTGGGTGACCACACGGTCACCCTCCGACACCACGCCGATGTGCTCACCGACGACGCCGGGAGCGGCCGCCTCCTCCGCTGCGGTGCGCGCGAGGTCGATCGCCTCGGCGCACAGGCGGTCAGGGGTGCGGCTTCGCGTGGTCGCTGCGCTCACAGGTATCGCTTCTCTCCTACGCCGTCTACGAGTGCGGATGCCCTCCGGCGGTGAAGCGGACGGAGCGGACCTGTGGGCCGCATCGACGTCCGCGTCCGATCACGCGCGGGCGCACCTCTGCCATCCATTCTGCGTTATGGCTGAGATACGCACGCTACCCCGTCGCCCGTGGTGGGGGACAGTCCGCGGCCGCATGGCGGGTTCCGGACCGGTGGTTCGCGAGGGAGTCCGGGTCGACTCGCTTGGCCGCAAACCGCCCATAGGACGGCCGCTCGGGGCACTATGAAGCACGTGGCAGCCACGGACAGGGGGCGCGGTGGCGGCGGTTCGGGCCGCGTCGGCGGTGTCGTCCGCTCCGTCGGCCGTGCCCTGCACCTGCCGGTGACCGGCACCGCGCGCGGCATCCGCAAAGTCACGCACGCGCACGGCGCGGGCGAGTCGGGGCTCGGCAAACTGATCGAACTGCACGCGGTGAACGGCGCCGGGGACGTCATGATCACCGTGGCGCTGGCCTCCACGGTCTTCTTCTCGGTGCCGACGGACGAGGCCCGCGGCCGGGTCGCGCTCTACCTCGCCATCACCATGGCGCCCTTCACGGTCCTCGCCCCCGTCATCGGTCCCCTGCTGGACCGGCTCCCGCACGGGCGGCGGGCCGCGATGGCCGGGGCGATGCTGGCCCGCGCGCTGCTGGCGCTGGTGCTGTCGGGGGCCGTGGCGAGCGGCGGGCTGGAGCTGTATCCGGCCGCGCTCGGCGTGCTGGTGGCGTCCAAGGCGTACGGGGTGGTGCGCAGCGCGGTCGTGCCCCGGCTGCTGCCGCCCGCGTTCTCCCTGGTGAAGGCCAACTCGCGGGTCACGCTGGCCGGGCTGCTGGCCACCGGCGTGGCGGCGCCGGTCGGGGCGGGGCTCCAGACGGTCGGGGACCCCTGGCCGCTCTACGGCGCTTTCGTGATCTTCGTCGCGGGTACGTTCCTGTCGTTCTCGCTGCCCAGGAAGGTGGATTCGGCCAAGGGCGAGGACGTGGCGCTGCTGGCAGCCGACGAACAGCATCTGCACGGACCGCGGCGACGGCAGCAGAGCAAGCGGCCCGGACTGCGCACGGTCGGGCCCTCCGTGACCCACGCGCTGGGCGCCAACGCGGCGCTGCGCTGCCTGTCCGGCTTCCTGATCTTCTTCCTCGCGTTCCTGCTGCGCGAGCATCCCCTGGCCGGGGAGAGCGCGGCCGTCTCGCTGGGCATCGTCGGTGTGGCGGCGGGGGCGGGCAACGCGCTGGGCACGGCCGTGGGGGCGTGGCTGCGCTCCAAGGGGCCCGAGATCATCATCGTGACGGTCGTGGCGGTCGCGCTCGGCGCCACCGTCGTGGCCGCCCTGTTCTTCGGCGCCGTGCTGGTGGCCTGCCTCGCCGCCGTCGCCGGGTTCGCCCAGGCCCTGGGCAAGCTGTCGCTGGACGCGCTGATCCAGCGGGACGTCCCCGAGGCGGTCCGGACCTCCGCCTTCGCCCGCTCCGAGACCATCCTCCAGATGGCCTGGGTCTTCGGCGGCGCGGTGGGCATCGTGATGCCCCTCAACGGCGCCTTCGGCCTGGCCGTCGCCGCCGCCCTGGTGGCCGTGGGCTGGCTGAGCACCCTCCGCGGTCTCCTGGCGGCCGCCCGCCACGGGGGAAGGGCGCGCCCTCGGGTCGCCTGAGGGGTCGCCGCGCGGCCTTCCGGGACGGTGCGTGCGCGTCGGAGCAGGCCCGGTACGGCTCCCGGCCGCCCGCGCCACGCGACTGACCGGACACGCCGGCCACGCGTGGCCGGGGGCGGCCACCTGGGCTTGTCACGGCGGGGTGTGACGGCCGCTCGGCCCCGGTACGGCCTGGTCCGGCAGCCGCCCGGGCCGGCGCCGGCGGCGGGCCGCACGGCCTGGGGCCGTCCCCTCCGGCGGAGCGCCCGGCCGGCTCGTCGGCCACCCGGCGGGCCCGCCCGGTGTCACGAAGCGGGCATGCTGTACCCCGCATGGCCACGCGGAGCGGGGGGCCCGATAGCCTTCGGCCATGACCTCGCTGCAATCCGCCCCGCGACGCCGCCGGGCGCTCGCCGCCGCCGGTGCCGTTTCTGCCGGACTGCTCGCCCTTTCGGCCTGTGACAAGCCGACGCCCGTCTCCACGGTCACCGTCGGGGACAGCTCGGTCACGTCCGAGGCGCTCTGCTACAACGGCGACAAGACGCTGACCGCCAAGTCGCTCGCGGAGTGCGCGAAGAAGGCCGGCGACGAGAAGACGATCTCGGTGGACCCGGACGGCGACACGGTCCGCGTCGGCGTCGACCCGAAGATCGCGGACGCGGGCTGGGTGCTGCTGGTCAACGGCCGCCAGTTCACCGACGTCAGCAAGAAGACGTACAGCACGATCCCGGGCAGCGCGTTCTTCAACGCCCAGTACGGCACCCAGGGCGACACCAACACGCTGTCCATCCAGATGGGCACCGGTTCGTCGGCCAAGGGCCTGTGGAGCTACAAGCTCAAGAAGGCGACCTCCTGACGGAGGCTCCCGGTCCGGTGAACGCCCGCACGCGCGTCCTCGTCGCCACCGCCGTCCCGGCCGAACGGGACGCGGTGGCACGGGCGTTTCCTGGTGTGGCCGAGGAGGTGCGGCTGCCCGGCGCGACGCTGCTGCGGACGGACGGCGCCTTCGACCTGCTGGCCGCAGGTGTGGGCCCCGCCCTCGCCGCCGCCTCCACCGCCACCGCGCTGACCGCCGCCGCCCTTGCGGGCACCCCCTACGGCCTGGTCGTCTCGGCCGGGATCGGGGGCGGTTTCCAGCCGGAGGCACCCGTCGGCTCGCTCGTCGTCGCCGACGCGATCACCGTGGCGGACCTGGGCGCCGAGACGCCGGACGGCTTCCTGCCGGTCACCGACCTCGGCTTCGGCACCGTCACCCATCTGCCGCCGGAATCACTCGTACGAGGAGCCGTCGAGGCCACCGGTGCCCGGCCCGGCACCGTGCTGACCGTCTCCACCGTGACCGGGACCGCCACCCGCGCCGCCGGACTGCGGGCGCGTCATCCGGGCGCGCTGGCCGAGGGCATGGAGGGCTTCGGAGTCGCTGAGGCGGCCGCCGCGCACGGTGTGCCGGTGCTGGAGATCCGCGCGGTGTCCAACCCGGTCGGCCCCCGCGACCGCGCCGCCTGGCGCATCGGCGACGCGCTCGCCGCACTCACCGGGGCCTTCGGGAAGCTCGCGCCCGCTTTGGAGAGTTGGAACACGCATGACGACTGAGCCCCTGCAGATCGCGTACTCGCCCTGCCCGAACGACACCTTCGTCTTCGACGCCCTCGCCCACGGCCGCGTACCCGGCGCCCCCGCGCTGGACGTGACCTTCGCGGACATCGACATCACCAACGGCATGGCCGAGCGCGGCGAGTTCGACGCGCTGAAGGTGTCGTACGCCGTCCTGCCCTACGTCCTCGACGAATACGCACTGCTGCCCTGCGGCGGTGCGCTGGGCCGGGGCTGCGGGCCGCTGGTGCTGACGCGGGAGGCGGACGCCGACCTCACCGGGCGCACGGTGGCGGTGCCGAGCGAGCGCTCCACGGCGTACCTGCTGTTCCGGCTGTGGGCCGCGGACACGCTGCCGGAGGGCGTCGGGGAGATCGTGGTGATGCCGTTCCACGAGATCATGCCCGCCGTGCGGGACGGCAAGGTGGACGCCGGACTCGTCATCCACGAGGCCCGCTTCACCTTCCAGGAGTACGGGCTGCACAAGCTCGCGGACATGGGCGAGCACTGGGAGCGCACCACCGGCCTGCCGATCCCGCTCGGCGCGATCATCGCCAAGCGGTCGCTGGGCGCCGAGACCCTCCAGGGCCTCGCGGACGCCATCCGGACCTCCGTCCGGGCCGCCTGGGACGACCCGGAGGCATCGCGCGCCTACGTCATGGAGCACGCCCAGGAGATGGACCCGGCCGTCGCCGACCAGCACATCGGGCTGTACGTCAACGAGTTCACCGCCGACCTCGGCGAGGACGGGTACGCGGCGATCCGGGGCCTGCTGACGCGTGCGGCGGCCGAGGGCCTCGTACCGGCCCTCGGCCCCGGAGCGCTCGCGTTCCCGTAGGGACGGGCGGGTCAGACGTCGAGCTGGTCCGCGACGGCGCGCAGGAGACCGGCGATCTTCTTGCCGGAGGTGCGCTCGGGGTAGCGGCCCTTCTCCAGCATCGGGGTGATGTTCTCCAGCAGGGTCGTCAGGTCCTGCACGATCGAGGCCAGCTCGTCGGGCTTCTTGCGCTGGGCGGCGGCGACGGAGGGGGTCGGGTCGAGCACGGTCACGGAGAGCGCCTGGTCACCGCGCTGGCCGGCGACGACGCCGAACTCCACGCGCTGTCCCGGCTTGAGCGCCTCGACTCCGGCGGGCAGGACCGAGGAATGGACGAAGACGTCGCCGCCGTCGTCGCGGGAGAGGAAGCCGAAGCCCTTCTCGCTGTTGAACCACTTGACCTTGCCGGTGGGCACGTCTGTCCTCGTCCTCGTACTCGTCGGAAAAAGCTCGGAAACGGCTCTGTGTAGCACTGCGGCGGGTCGACCACGACCCGCCGACACCAAGGCTAATGGTCTTCGGGCGGGTGACAAGGTGCTCCCCGGTTGTTCTCTCGGGCTGGGAACTACCCTGGTCCGGTGCGTGACAAAACCCAAACGAATTCCGCCGGGCCCGGTGACGGACTGATCCGCGCCGGAGTCATCGTCTTCTTCCTCGGCGCCGTGGCAACACTGGTCACGGTGGCCCCGCTGTTCCTCGGCGCGGAGCCCTTTCCGACGTACATGTTCGGCCTGAGCATGCTCATGGCCGTCGGCTTCCTGGTGGCGGGCGCGGGAGTGCTCCGCTCGGTCGCGGCGGGGCGGCGGCAGGCGCGGGGGCGTTAGGCGCTGACCTCGGCTGTGTCTCCGGGTGCGCGGGTCCGCGCACCCCTTGGGTCGGCGCGGCTGACGTACCCCCGCGCCTGGTCGATGGGTTCCGGGGCGGCGGCGCTAGGCCGACGTCACGTAGGTGTCCAGCCAGGCCGGGAAAGAGGTCAGGTCCGGGAGGACCACGTCGGCGCCCGCCTCGCGGAGTTCGTCCGGGCCGCACGGGCCCGTGGCCACCGCCACCGAGAGGGCCTCAGCGGCACGGGCACCGCGTACGTCGCCGGTGTGGTCGCCGACGTATATGTGGGCGCCGTGCTCGCGCAGCGCGCGGGCCTTGTCCTCGGCCCACAGGTCGCCGACCACCACGTCGGGCTCCATGCCCAGGTGGGCGAGGTGGAGCTTGGCGTTGGGCTCGTACTTCGCGGTGACCACCATGGTCCGGCCCCCGGCGGCGCGGACGGCGGCGACGGCCTCGCGGGCACCGGCCAGGGCGGGGGTCGGCGCGATGGCGTACTCGGGGTACATCGCCCGGTACAGGTCGGCCACGGCGGGCACGTCCTCGGCCGGGAACCAGTTCACCAGCTCCTCCGCCAGCGGCGGGCCCAGCCGCGTCACCACGAGGTCGGCGTCCACGTACACCCCGGTCCGCTCCGACAGCGCGAGGTAGCAGGCGCGGATACCGGGCCGCGAGTCGATGAGCGTCATGTCGAGGTCGAAGCCGACGGTGGGCGCGGGCGTGGCGGGAAGCGCGGGCATGGACGCCATTGTGCCGGGCGGGGGACCGGGCGGAAGGTGCCGGGTCCCGCTACCGCCTGCGCTGCGACCGCCAGAGAAGGAACAGCGCCGAACTCACCGCCGCTCCCCGCACCACCCACGGCCAGGTCACCGCCAGGGCGTCGCTCATGTGCCCCTCGGGCACCGGGGTGCCCCAGTGCCCGGTGCTGCGGCCCCAGAGGTAGGTCACACCGGCGGCGAGGGCGAGGGCGGGCAGGACCAGCACCGCCCATTTGGTCTCGGCCGGGGTCAGACGGCGGGAGCCGTAGGCGATGAGCCAGCCGAGAATCAGCGCGAACCAGTTGCCCAGCACCGCGCCGGCCAGCAGCGCGGCGGCGCCCAGCAGCAGGAGCGGGTTGGTCCAGCCGGCCGCGGGAAGCGGGACGAGCCGGCGCAGACGGGAGCGCGGGACGGCCTCGACGGGTTCGGCGACCGCTTCCTCCGGCCGGGCCTCCTCCCGCTCCTTCGTCTCCTTCGGGGGCCGCCTCAGCATCTCGGGGATCTCCACCCCGCCGACGAACCCCGGCACCGAGTCCGCGGCCGCCGCGCCGAAGGGCCCGTCGTCCACCCGCCACCAGTCGGGCCGGGTCAGCGACTCACCCAGTTCGTGCGCGGCGGCGAGATGCGGCGGGGACGGCGCGTCCGCGGGCACGGCGGGCCGTGGCTCGGCCGGGCGGGGCCGGGGTACGGCGGCACGCAGCCCCTTGAGCCCCCTCGCCCTGCGCTCCGGCTTCGCGGCCTCCGGCTGCACCGGCACCGACGTGGGCGGCGGCTGCGGGACCGCGCCCTTGCCGCCCACCGCCCGCACCACGTGCTCCGGGCTGCCCAACTGGTCCAGGATGCGGCGCACGGCGGCAGGACTGTCCACGGTCGCTCTGGCCCGGTGCCGGTCGATCTCGTTGCGCAGCTCGGAGACCAGCCGCATCCGTGTGGACGACGGCAACTGCCGCTGCTGCGCCACGTCCCCGACGCGGCTCAGATACTCGAAGACGACCTGATCACTCTCGATCCCCAACGGAAAACCCCTCCGGGGCGACGGTGGTGGAACCCCGCCCAGAAGGTAGCGCAGACCGCCACCAATCGGCCCACGCGGGCGGAGCGGCCCCCAGGACCCTCGGCCGCCGCTTGCCCCAGCCGCTAACGTGGGTCAGATGAGCCCCGAGGCATCTTCAGCCCCCCGGTCCCTGGCGGAGGCACTCCGTACGCGGGACGACGCCTCGCTGGGCGCGCTGCTGCGCGACCGACCCGACCTCATCGCGCCCGTCCCCACCGACCTCACCCAGCTCGCCACCCGCGCGGGCACCCGTGCCTCGGTGCTGCGCGCGCTGGAGCACCTGGACCGCTTCGCGCTCCAGACCGCTCAGGCGCTCGCCATCGCCCCGGACCCGGCGACCTACGACGCCCTGCACGAGCTGCTGGCCGGGGACGACGGCGACCCGGCCGTCACCGCCGCGCTGCCCGCCACCGTCGCCGCCCTGCGCAGGCAGGCCCTGATCTGGGGCGACGACGACCGGCTGCACCTCGTACGCACCGCCCGCGAACTCCTCGCCCCCTCCCCGCAGCACCCCTCCCCGACCGGGCTCGGCCCGACCGTGCGGGAGGCGACGTCGGGGATGTCGCCGGGGCGCGTGCAGCAGATCGTCAACACGGCCGGGCTGCCCTCCACGCACGACCCGGTCTCCGCCGTCGCCGCGCTCACCGGTCTGTTCACCGACCGGAAGCGGATGGCCGCGCTGCTCGCCGGGGCGCCGGAGGCCGCGCGCGAGGTGCTGACCCGGCTGATGTGGGGGCCGCCCTACGGCCAGGTCACCGCCGACCCGGCCGCCCACTTGCGCTGGCTGCTCGACCGGGGCCTGCTGCTGCCGACCGCGCCCGGCACGGTCGTCCTGCCCCGCGAGGTCGCGCTGCACCTGCGCGGCGGTCGCGCGCACCGGGTGCCCGAGCCGGTGCCGCCCGCCGTGGAGCCGTCCGTGGCCCATGGCCGGCGGATCGTGGACTCGACGGCGGCCGGGCAGGCGTACACCGCGCTCGCCACCATCGAGGAACTGCTGAAGCACTGGGACCAGGGCGGCCCGGCCGTACTGCGGGCCGGCGGCCTCAGCGTGCGCGACCTGAAGCGGGCCGCCGTGGCCCTCGACGCGCCCGAACCGCTCGCCGCGTTCTGGGTCGAGCTGGCCTACGCCGCCGGTCTCCTCGCCTCCGACGGCGCGGCCGACGAGCGCTACGCCCCCACCCCCGCCTACGACACCTGGATGGAGCGCCCCGTCGCCGAGCGCTGGGGCCGCCTCGCCTCCGCGTGGCTCGCGGCCACCCGGACGGCCGGGCTGGTCGGCGGCCGGGACGCCAAGGACCGCGCGCTCTCCGCACTCGGTCCGGGCCTGGACCGGTCGGCCGCCCCCGAGGTACGGCACCGGGTGCTGACCCTGCTGGCCGGACTCCCCGTGGGCGTGGCCCCCGCGCCGGACGCGGTGCTGACCCGGCTGACCTGGGAACGCCCGCTGCGCGCCCCCCAGCGCGACGGCACCGAGGACCTGCGTATCCGGCTGGCCCGCTGGACCCTGAGCGAGGCGGAGCTCCTCGGGGTGACGGGCCGGGGCGCCCTCTCCAGCCACGGCCGGGCCCTGCTGGGCATGGCGGCGGCCGAGGACGCCGACCCCGGACACGGCACCCCGCACCCCGGCGGCGGACCCGCCACCCACGCGGTCGTCGACGGCCACGCCCCCACGGCCGGCGGCGAGAGCGACGCCCCCGCCGCCGACCACCCCGCCCACACGGGCCCCCTCACCCCCACCGGGCAGGCGACCGCCACCGCCGTGGGCCTGCTCGCACCGCTCCTGCCCGAACCTCTCGACCACGTCCTGCTCCAGGCCGACCTCACCGCCGTGGCCCCCGGGCCCCTGCTGCGGCCGCTCGCCGAGACCCTCGGGGTGCTGGCGGACGTGGAGTCCAAGGGCGGCGCGACCGTGTACCGGTTCACCCCCGCCTCCGTACGGCGCGCGCTGGACGCCGGGCAGACCGCGGCCGATCTGCACGCCTTCCTCGCGCAGCACTCCCGGACCCCGGTGCCGCAGCCGCTCGCGTACCTCATCGACGACGTGGCCCGCAGGCACGGGCATCTGCGGGTGGGGGTCGCCTCGGCGTACGTCCGCTGCGACGACGACGCCGTGCTGAACGAGATCATCGCCGACAAGCGGGCCGCCGCCCTGCGGCTGCGCCGCCTCGCCCCGACGGTGCTGGCCGCGCCGTGCGACCCGGCCACCCTGCTGGAGGGCCTGCGGGCGCTGGGCTACGCGCCCGCCGCCGAGTCCTCCCAGGGCGATGTGCTGATCACCCGCGCCGACGCCCACCGCACCCCGCCGCGCACCGCGCCCGAGCCGGTGCCGGAGGGCCCGCCCTCGCCCGACGGCGTCCTGCTCACGGCCGCCGTCCGCGCCATCCGCGCCGGCGACCTGGCCGCCACCACCCCGCGCAAGACCACCGGCCCCGAGGTCACCGGCGGCGAACTGCCCCGCACCAGCCCGGCCGACACCCTGGCCACCATGCAGGCGGCCGTCATGACCGGCGAGGCCGTATGGATCGGCTACGTCAACGCCGACGGCGCCGCCAGCCAGCGCGTCGTCGCCCCCATCAGGGTCGAGGGCGGCTTCGTCACCGCCTACGACCACACCGCCGACGAAGTCCGCACCTACCCCCTGCACCGCATCACCGGAGTGGCCGAGCTGGCGGACGACTGAGCCCTGTGGCTGCCCCCTACGGCCGCGCATCGGGCACACTGGAGGTTTGGCCGCGCGGAAGGATGGCACAGGTGAACGGTCCGCTGATCGTCCAGTCAGACAAAACCCTGCTCCTGGAAGTCGACCACGAGCGGGCCGACGAATGCCGTCGGGCCATCGCGCCCTTCGCGGAACTGGAACGGGCTCCCGAGCACATCCACACCTACCGGCTCACCCCGCTGGGCCTGTGGAACGCGCGGGCCGCCGGGCACGACGCCGAGCAGGTCGTCGACGCGCTGGTGCAGTACAGCCGGTATCCCGTGCCGCACGCGCTGCTCGTCGACATCGCCGAGACCATGGACCGGTACGGCAGACTCACGCTGAGCAAGCACCCCGCGCACGGGCTGGTGCTCACCACCACCGACCGGCCGGTGCTGGAGGAGATCCTGCGCTCCAAGCGGGTCGCCCCGCTGGTGGGCAACCGGATCGACCCGGACACCGTCGCCGTGCACCCCTCCGAGCGCGGCCAGATCAAGCAGACCCTGCTCAAGCTGGGCTGGCCCGCCGAGGACCTCGCCGGATACGTGGACGGCGAGGCGCACCCGATCGACCTGCGCGAGGACGGCTGGGCGCTGCGCCCCTACCAGAAGCAGGCCGTGGAGAACTTCTGGCACGGCGGCAGCGGTGTCGTGGTGCTGCCCTGCGGCGCGGGCAAGACGCTGGTCGGCGCCGGGGCGATGGCGCAGGCCGGGTCGACCACGCTGATCCTCGTCACCAACACCGTCTCCGCCCGGCAGTGGAAGCACGAGCTGGTGAAGCGCACCTCGCTGACCGAGGACGAGATCGGTGAGTACAGCGGCACCAAGAAGGAGATCCGGCCGGTCACCATCGCGACCTATCAGGTGCTGACCACCCGCCGGAAGGGTGTCTACCCGCACCTGGAGCTCTTCGACTCCCGTGACTGGGGTCTGATCGTCTACGACGAGGTCCATCTGCTGCCCGCTCCCGTCTTCAAGTTCACCGCCGATCTCCAGGCCCGCCGGCGCCTCGGTCTGACCGCGACGCTGGTGCGCGAGGACGGCCGCGAGTCCGACGTGTTCTCCCTGATCGGGCCCAAGCGGTTCGACGCGCCCTGGAAGGAGATCGAGGCGCAGGGCTACATCGCGCCCGCCGACTGCGTCGAGGTCCGCGTCAATCTCACCGACTCCGAGCGGCTCGCCTACGCCACCGCCGAGAGCGAGGACAAGTACCGCTTCTGTGCCACCACCGCGACCAAGCGGAAGGTCACGGAGGCGATCGTGCGCCGGTTCGCCGGGCAGCAGATCCTCGTCATCGGCCAGTACATCGACCAACTGGACGAGCTGGGCGAGCATCTGAACGCACCCGTGATCAAGGGCGAGACCTCCAACGCCCAGCGGGAGAAGCTCTTCGACGCCTTCCGCGAGGGCGAGATCAGCGTGCTGGTCGTCTCCAAGGTCGCCAACTTCTCCATCGACCTGCCCGAGGCCACGGTCGCCATCCAGGTGTCCGGCACCTTCGGTTCCCGGCAGGAGGAGGCGCAGCGGCTCGGCCGCGTGCTGCGGCCCAAGTCGGACGGTCACCGGGCGCACTTCTACTCGGTCGTCGCCCGCGACACCATCGACCAGGACTTCGCGGCCCACCGCCAGCGCTTCCTGGCCGAGCAGGGCTACGCCTACCGGATCGTCGACGCCGACGAGATCCTGGCGGAGGGGACGAAGGAGGGCTGAGCCCGGCTAGGGGTCCTCGAGGGCGTCCCCGTATCTGCGGTGGACGCCTGCCTCCTCGCCGTACTCGCCGAGTATGACCACGCCGAAGGCGGCCTGCGCGTAGACCTTGATCGCGCGCAGGGCCTCACCGAGGACGTGGTGATGTTCCCCGCCCGCCACTGCGGTGGCTCCGGACGGGCGGGGTGGGGCGGGGTGGATGGTTGCTGCGCTCATGTCTCCATGGTGAGACTTCCGGTATAAGTCCGGAATACACCCACGGGTCGGTTCTCAAAGCACTTCCTCTACACCCGGGGGTGGAGCCCGCCCCTACGCCCACCAGCCCGGTCCCCCTAGGGGAAAAGCGTCACGACCGGGGGAGGCGCTACGACCCGTCCGCGTGCACCGCGTACACGTACCGCTTCCCCGCGTACTCGCTGAGGTTCCAGATCACGGACTCGGCGAACGACCAGCCCGACGCGCCGCTGCTGTGGTAGCTCAGGTCCTCGCAGCCGATGGCCAGGTCGCACACCGTGCTCGCGGCCGAGGCGCCCGAGGTGAAGGTGCGCAGCGCGCCCGCGCCGGAGGGGCCGTTGCTGACCGACAGGTAGTGCTTGCTGCTGCGGGAGACGACGCCCTGGATCTTCTTCTGCGCCACCGTGACCGCCTCGCTCGGCGTGCCCGAGGACGGCTTGCGGGTGGTGTAGTCGAGGTTCCAGCGCACCACCTTGGGCGTGGTGGTCGGCGCGCCCGTGCCGTTGAAGGTGCCGTCGGTGTAGCTGACGGCGCCGTCCTCGGAGTACTCGCTCACCACCAGGCTGTCCGGCGTGCTGGCGCGGTCGAGGCCGATCGCCGAGTAGCGCAGGTACTTCCCGGAGTTGTCGTAGGCACCGCTCTGCGGGAGCACGTAGGAATAGCCGTAGCCGTAGTAGGCGCCGTCGACCAGGCCGCACGAGTCCTGCTGCGTGGTGTCGACCTGGAAGAGGGTGTCGAGGTCGAAGACCCTCAGCCCCTTGAAGGTGTCGACGACGTACAGCAGGTTGCCGTACCAGAGGATGCCGCCGGCGTGCTTGCGTATGGGGTTGAAGGAGAACTCGCCGGTGGCGGTCTTCACCGGCTCGACCAGCAGCACATGGCGGTAGGTGGGCGCGGAGGCGGAGTTGTAGTTGACGAAGGTGAGCCGCAGCCCCTTGTCCAGGGGGTAGTCGTCGGCTCCGGTGCCGTCCGGGTTGGTCTCGAAGTACCAGGAGACCAGGACGGCCTTGTCGCTGCCGCCCTCGGGGTAGACACCGTTGCCGTACGCGTCGGCGCTGGTGGTGACCCCCTGCGGGATCCAGTAGTCGACGGCCTGGTCGCCGCTGTCCCAGGTGAAGCCGGCCTCGAACGCCTCGGACGTGCCGGGGGCGCTGGTGAGGCGGGTGGCCTTGCGGTTGGTGTCGGCGAGGACGGCGGTGGCGTCGACCGAGGTCAGCTTGGTCGCCAGGCCCGCGTTCAGGGCGGCGAACTCCCCGTAGGAGTTGCCCGTACGGGTGGTCAGGGCGAACTGGGCGGGGTCGATCGTGGCGGCCTGGGCGGTGCCGGGCGCGAGGACGGTGCCGGCCACTCCGACGAAGGGCGCGGCGGCGATACCCCGGAGAATACTTCTACGCGTCATGGACATGACGTCGAACGTATGGCGTGAATGATCAACCGCACAAGGACGTCAGTTCGACCGCGATTCGCCTCCCGGCGATATTAGGCCGCGAGGGGAAAAACATTGGCCTCGCCCCGCCAGCCCCGCCTACAATCTCCGCTCTTGCCCGCCTCCCCTCGGAGTGCCGCCGCCCGGCCGGTAACCGGACGGCACCCCCAGGCCGTATCCGGCCTCGTGACCACGCAGCAGGTTCAACCGGAGGCACTCCCTTGTCCGCGACCGCGCCCGACCCGCTCGACGACCCCCGCGCCCCCCTGACCCGCGAGCGCACCCACCTCGCCGAATCCCGGTCCGCCCTGCGCGCCATGCGGGAGGACGTGGAGGCGCTGGACATCAAGGACGTCACCGCGAACTGGGTGAACGCCACGATCCTCGCCCGCCAGATCGACGACCGGATCAAGGCGCTGGCCGACCTCAGCGACACCCCGCTGTTCTTCGGCCGGCTCGACTACCTGCACGCGCCGGGGGCCGACCAGGCGGAGGGCGCGGAGGGCGAGCGGTTCTACATCGGGCGGCGGCACGTGCACGACGCGGACGGCGACCCCATGGTCATCGACTGGCGCGCCCCGGTCTCCCAGCCCTTCTACCGGGCGTCCAGGAAGGACCCGATGGACGTCGGGCTGCGCCGCCGCTTCGGCTACACCGGCGGCGAGCTGACCGCGTACGAGGACGAGCACCTCTCGGACCCGGCGGAGGCCGTGGCCACCAGCAAGCTGCTCCAGCAGGAGATCGAGCGGCCGCGCGTCGGCCCCATGCGCGACATCGTCGCCACCATCCAGCCCGAGCAGGACGAGATCGTCCGCAGTGGGCTCGGCGGCACCGTCTGTGTGCAGGGAGGCCCCGGTACGGGCAAGACGGCGGTCGGTCTGCACCGCGTCGCCTACCTGCTCTACGCCCACCGGGAGCGGCTCGCCCGCACCGGCACCCTGGTCATCGGGCCGAACCGGTCCTTCCTCCACTACATCGAGCAGGTCCTGCCCGCGCTGGGCGAGTTGAGCGTGCGGCAGGCCACCGTGGACGATCTGGTGGCGCATGTGGAGGTGCGCGGCACGGACGAGGCGGGCGCCGCCGTGCTCAAGGGCGACGCCCGGATGGCGGAGGTACTGCGCCGGGCGCTGTACGCGCAGGTGACGATGCCCACCGAGCCGGTCGTGGTGGTGCGCGGCTCGCGGCGCTGGCGCGTCCCGGCGTACGAACTGGAGGAGATCGTCCGCGAGTTGCTGAAGCGGGAGATCCGGTACGGCGCCGCCCGCGAGGCGCTGCCGCAGCGGATCGCGCACGCGGTGCTGGTGCAGATGGAGCGGTCCGGGGAGGCGCCGGACGACCGGGTGCAGGACGCGGTCGCGCGCAACAGCGCGGTCAAGGCGGCCGTGAAGGTCGTCTGGCCGCCCGCCGACCCGGCCAAGCTGGTGCTGCGGCTGCTGTCCGACGAGGAGTTCCTCGCCGAGCACGCGGCCGGGATCCTGGACGAGGACGAGCAGAAGGCCGTGCTCTGGGACAAGCCGGCGCGCAGCGTGAAGTCGGCCAAGTGGTCCGTGGCGGACGCGGTGCTGGTGGACGAGGCGGCCGATCTGATCCAGCGCACGCACTCGCTGGGCCATGTGGTGCTGGACGAGGCACAGGACCTGTCCCCCATGCAGTACCGCGCGGTCGGCCGCCGCTGCACCACCGGCAGCGCGACCGTCCTGGGCGACCTGGCGCAGGGCACCACCCCCTGGGCCACCCGGAGCTGGGACGAGGCGCTGGCCCATCTCGGCAAGGGCGACGGGGTGATCGAGGAGCTGACGGCAGGTTTCCGCGTCCCCACGGACGTGATCACCTACGCCTCCCGGCTGCTCCCCCACATCGCCCCCGGCCTGACCCCGGTCGCCTCCGTCCGCGAGAACCCCGGCTTCTTCGAGGTGCGCGCGATCGACGGCGACACCGAAGTGGTGGCCGCCTGCGAGGAGTTGCTGCGCCACGAGGGCTCGACCGGTCTGATCGCCGCCGACGCCCGCGTGCCCGCGCTCGCCGACGCGCTGACGGCGGCCGGGATCGGCTTCCTCGCACCGGGCGAGGAGACCACCGAGCAGACCCGGCTGACCCTGGTCCCGGCCTCGCTCGCCAAGGGCCTGGAGTACGACTACGTGGTCCTGGACGAGCCGCGGGCCGTGGTCGACGGCGAGCCCGACGAACGCACCGGCCTGCGGCGGCTGTACGTCACGCTGACCCGAGCGGTGTCGGGCCTGATCGTGGCGCACACCGGGCCGCTGCCCGCGCAGCTCACCGCCTGAGGGGGCCGGCTCCGGGGCTGGATAGGGTGCTGAGCCTGCCCTCCTGCCATGCCCCGCCTGCCATGTCCTGCCGAAAGGTCCCCTGTTGAGCGTGCCGCCGCCTCCGCCCCTACCCCCGCAGCCGTACCCGGCCGCACCCGGACAGGGCGCCCCGTACGGGTACGGGCAGCAGCCGGGGGCGGTGTCTTACGGATATCCGCAGGTCCCTTACGGACACCCGCAGGCCCCTTACGGATATCCGCAGGCCCCCTACGGGTATCCGCAGGCGGCCGGGCCGGTGGGGTGCCAGATGTGCGGGGCGGGGCCCGCCGCGCCGGTGACCGTGCGGGGGCATCAGGGCATGGTCGTGATCATGCGCTCCCTGAAGCGGCAGGGGATGCTCTGCCGGACCTGCGCGCTGTCCGTGTTCCGCGAGATGCAGGCCGAGACCCTGGTCGCGGGCTGGTGGGGGCCGCTGTCGGTGCTCATCACGCCCTTCGTCCTGCTCGCCAACCTCGGCGCGCTGTCCGGTATCCGGCGCATGCCCGCCCCGGTCACACCCGGCTGGCGGCCACCTCTGGACCCCGGCAAGCCGGTGTTCCAGCGCCCGGCCGGGGTGCTCGCGCTGATACCGCTGGGCCTGCTGGGACTGCTGGTCACGCTCGTCACGGGGCTCCTGCTCGTCGGGCTGGTGCCCGGCCTGAGCGGCGACGACGCCCACCTGAAGCCTGGCTCGTGCGCCGTCAACGACGGCGACTGGACCGAGCAGGACCTGCGGAGTGTCCCCTGCGACTCCGTCGACGCCCAGTTCCGGGTCGTCGACCCGCAACAGGAGCCGTGCGCGAAGGGCGACTTCCTCGCGGAGCCCAGATACAGCACGGAGGGGATCGGACTGTGCCTGCGGCCGGTCCGGTGAGGGACGCCACTTGAGGGTTCAGCCCCTCCCAGCCGGGTCCAGCCCCTCCCGCCCGGTCCCCGAGGCGAACCCCAGCCACGTGTGCCGGTTGCCCGCCCAGCACCACCCCACCTTGGGAGCCTCGCGCCGCTCGCGCCCGTCCCGGCCGGTGCCGTTGCTGATCCAGAGCGCCGGGGTACGGGCGTCCAGCGTGCCCTTGGGCTTGCGCAGCCGCGAACCGATGGTCATGAAGCAGTGATTGCGCTCCAGCACGTCCGGGTGCTGCACGGCCCAGTGGATGCCCTCGGTCAGCAGCAGCGGGGTGCGGGACGCGGCGGTGAGCGCGGGAAGTGCCTCGTCCGGGCTCCAGTTCGCCATGTCGTCGCCCCGGTCGACTCCGCCGACCAGGTACAGCGGGGTGTCCGGCAGGTCGATGCCGTCCAGCGGCGCGAAGAGGTCGACGTCGGTCATGTCGGTGACGACGAACCCCGGCTTGCCCCGGCGGCTGAGCAGCGGCGCGAGCGCGGAGGCCGGGGCGCGGTCGGGGTGCACGGCGAGCAGGGCGCCGTCGCCGCTCTCCCCGAGCCCCTCGACGGAGGCCCGGACCTCGGCGGCCGACAGCCCCGCGATCTCGTGCACCCCCAGCTCGATCAGCCGCTCGGCCTGCGTACTCAGGGGGGTGAAGGTCTGCGTGGTCTCGGACACGATGCTCCCAACGACAGCGGTGTGCACGGGCGCAGGCCCAACGAACCGCCCTCCCGGAACATTCCCGGCACGCCCCGCCTACTCCCCGTCCAGCGTCTCCCGCCACACCCCGACCGCCTCGGCGCACACCGGCCCGGTCCACCCCTGCGGACGGGCCGCGCCACCGATGTGGAAGGCGTCGATGCCGGCCGACCGCAGCGCGGGGACGTGTTCGAGGCGCAGCCCGCCGCCGACCATGATCCGGGGCTCGTACCCCGGCGTCCCGGTGTGCGCGGCCTCGGCCGTCAGCGTGGTCAGGCCCTCGTCCACGCCCGCCGCCGAACCTGCCGTCAGGAAGGTGTCCAGGCCGGACAGCCCGCACAGCCGCTTGCGCAGCGCGTCCCGGTCGGCGGCGCGGTCGATCGCGCGGTGGAAGGTCCACGGGCAGCCGTCCAGCGCCTCGACGACCCGCTCGACCGCCGCCAGGTCCACGTCCCCGGCCGGGTCGAGGAAGCCCAGCACGAACTGGTCGGCGCCCGCCGCCCGCAGTCCGGCGGCCACCCCGGTCAGCCGGTCGAGGTCGCCCGCCGCGAACCCGTCCGACAGCCGCAGCATCACGCGCAGGTCGATCGTGACGGCGGCCCGGATCGCGGCCACCACGGCGGGGTCGGGGCTGAGCCCGTCCGCCGCCATGTCGGTGACCAGTTCCAGCCGGTCCGCGCCTCCCGCCTGGGCGGCGACCGCGTCCTCGACCCCGAGGGCGATCACCTCCAGGACCGCACGCTTGCTCATGGCACCCCAATTCCTCGGCGTTCGGCATCGTCACCCGGACGACCGGCATACGACGGCGGCTACAGGTCTAGTCCAATTCCAGGGTACGCCCCGCCCCCGGATCACCGGAACAATGGACACATGGCCGACGCAGACACCGCAGCAGACCTCGGGCTCCGCTTCGCCCGCGCCCTCGAAGCCGCCCGCGCGCCGGGCGGGGGCCCGGACCCGGCGCCGTACGCCGACAACCTGATCGCCCGCTGGCGGGAGCCGCAGCGCCGGTATCACACGCTCGCCCACCTCACCGCGGTCCTCGACCGGGTCGACGCCCTGGCGGAGTACGCCGACGACCCCGACCTCGTACGGCTCGCGGCCTGGTTCCACGACGCGGTGTACCTGCCCGAGCGGTCGGAGAACGAGGAGCGGTCGGCGCGGCTGGCCGAGCGGGCGCTGACCGAGGCCGGGGTGCCGCAGGCGAAGGTCGCGGAGGTGGCCCGGCTGGTCCGGCTCACCGTCGGCCACGACCCGGCCGAGGACGACCGCGACGGCCAGGTGCTGTGCGACGCCGACCTGGCGATCCTGGCCTCGGAGCCGTCCGCGTACGCGGCCTACACGGCCGAGATCCGCGAGGAGTACCACTTCGTGCCGAACGACGCCTTCCACGAAGGGCGTTCGGCGGTGCTGCGCCAACTCCTCGACCTGCCGAGGCTGTTCCACACCCCTTACGGGTCGGAGCACTGGGAGGCGACGGCCCGCTGGAACCTCGCCGGAGAGCTGGAAATGCTGTCGCCCTGAGTCGGGGCTCACCCCTAGGGTTCCTCGCATGCGAGCGATGAGCGGGGACCAGGTGACCGAGGCCGTGCGCGGCTGCGTGACGACGCTGCGCGCGGCGGTGGACCGCGACTGGTCCGCCGTCCGGGCCGGCAGGCTGGACTGGGACTGCCACGCCACCGCCGTGCACGTGGCGGACGACCTGCTCGCCTACGCCGCCAACCTGGCCGGACGCGCGCGGGACGCCTACGTCCCCTTCGAACTGCGCCTGGACGACGGCACCGGCAACGACGGACTGCTGCACGTCATCGAGACGACCGGCGCCCTGCTCGCCGCGGCGGTGGACACCGCCGATCCCCGGGTCAGGGCCTTCCACCCGTACCCGTTCCGCAGCGCCGACCGCGAGGGGTTCGCCGCGATGGGCGTGGCCGAGGTGCTGCTGCACACCCATGACATGGCGGAGGGCCTCGGCCTGGACCACACCCCCGCCGAGGGGCTGGCCGAGTCCGTGCTGACCTGGCTCTTCCCGCACGTCCAGCCGGGCCCGGAAGCCTGGCCGACCCTGCTGTGGGCGACCGGCCGGGGCGAGCTGGAGGGCCGTCCGGCGGTGGACGCCTGGCGCTGGCACAACAACCTCGTCATCCCCGCCGAACGCCTCACCCTCACCGGCCTGCGCCCGGCCGCCGCCCGCGATCTGCGCCTGGGCGGCGACGGCGGCTTCACCTGGCTCGGCGGCGCCCCCTACGAGGGCACCCGCGAGGCGGCCGGCTTCATGGTCAAGGCGTACGAAGCGGGCGTCCACCGCCCCGACTTCGGCGTCTTCACCCTGGTCCGGGCCGAGGACGGCCTCGCCGTCGGCGGCATCGGTTTCCACGGCACCCCGGACACCGAGGGCCGCGTGGAGATCGGCTACGACCTCGTCCCCGAGGCACGCGGCCAGGGCTACGCCACGGAGGCGCTCCGCGCGCTGACACAGTGGGCCCTGGCCCGCGACGACGTCCACTCGGTCGTCGCCACCGTCGAGGCGGACAACGCCCCCTCCCAACGCGTCCTGGCCCGCGCCGGCTTCCACCGCGCCGGGACGGAACAGGAAGAGGCGGCCCGCGAGGAACACGGCATGGCGAGCGGGCTGCGGCTGTACGTGCACGGCGGCTGACCGCCGCTACGTACCCTTCCGCCTGCGCAGTCCCGCCGCGTGCAGCAGCCGCACCACGTCCCGGCTCCGCACCTCCACCGCGCCCGCCGCCACCGCGTCGGCGTAGCGGTGGGCCGGGATGTCGTAGTGGTCCCGCTCGAACGCGCGCGGGGGCACGCCGAGGGCCGCCGCGAACAGGTGCAGTTCGTCGTAGGACACGTCGCTGACCAGGTGGGACCACATGCGGCCGTGGCCGGGCCAGGTGGGCGGGTCGATGTAGACCGTCACGCGGACCCGGCCGTCACCGGGGGGTGTTCCCGTCCAGCGCCTTGGCGAGCGAGCCCACGGCGGCGACGTCCACGCCCGCCTCGTGGCAGACCCAGTGCGGGTCGGGGCCGAGCTCCGGTTCCACGTCCAGGGCGTGCGGGTCGCCGGTGCCGCAGGCCGGGCACAGCGGCCAGCGGCCCTGCCGGTCCAGCAGCGCGTCCTGGACGTCCTGCGCGACCAGCCCCGCGACGAAGTCGGCGCCCTCGGGCCACTGCTCGACCCACCAGCGGCGCTGCGTGAGCGACTCCTCCACCAGCGAGACCACGTCCGCCTCGGCCACCCCGCTCGCCATCAGGTCGGCGAGCACGAGCGCGCGGGCCGCGTGCAACGCCTGCTCAAGGGGGCTGACGGGATCTGTGGCGTCGTCCATCCCTCCATTGTGCGCACTCTTGCCCCGCCTGCCGAACCGGAAATATCTTTCAGGGGTGACCCAGGACGTGAAGGAAACTTTCGGGAGTCCCGGCGGCTCGCTCGCAGCCAAGGTGCGCACCCTCACCCCGTCCATGACCCGGTCCATGCAGCGCGTGGCCGAGGCCGTGGCGGGCGACCCGGCCGGCTGCGCCGCCCTCACGGTCACCGGGCTCGCGGAGCTGACCGGCACCAGCGAGGCCACCGTCGTCCGCACCGCCCGCATCCTCGGTTACCCCGGCTACCGCGATCTGCGGCTCGCCCTCGCCGGGCTCGCCGCCCGCCAGGAGTCCGGGAGCGCCCCCGCGATCACCACGGACATCGCGGTGGACGACCCGCTCTCCGAGGTCGTCACCAAGCTCGCCTACGAGGAGCAGCAGACCCTCGCCGACACCGCGGCCGGACTGGACACCGCCCAGCTCGGCGCGGCCGTCACCGCACTGGCCGCCGCCCGCCGCACCGACGTGTACGGCATCGGTGCGTCCGGCCTCGTCGCGCAGGACCTCACCCAGAAGCTGCTGCGGATCGGGCTGGTCGCGCACGCGCCGGGCGATCCCCACCTCGCGGTGACCAACGCGGTGCAGCTCCGCGCGGGTGACGTGGCCATCGCCATCACCCACTCCGGTTCGACCGGCGACGTCATAGAACCGCTGCGGGCCGCCTTCGAGCGCGGCGCGACCACCATCGCCATCACCGGCCGCCCCGACTCGCCGGTCACCCAGTACGCCGATCACGTACTGACCACGGCCACCTCCCGCGAGAGCGAGCTGCGCCCCGCCGCGATGTCCTCCCGGACGGGCCAACTCCTCGTCGTGGACTGCCTGTTCGTGGGCGTGGCCCAGCGGACGTACGAGAGCGCGGCCCCCGCCCTGGCCGCGTCCTACGAGGCGCTGGCCCACCGGCACCGGAGCACCACGCGTTAGCTTTCCTCGTTCGGACCCGACCGGAAAGAGCCGCACCAGATGACCGACTCACTTCGCCTCCAGAGCGAGCTGGCCACCCTGACCACCGAGGCGTTCCGGCCGGAGCTGGCCGGGATCGACCAACTGCCCACCCTGGACATCGCCCGGCTGATGAACGGCGAGGACACGGGCGTCCCCGCCGCCGTCGCGGCCCGGCTGCCCGAGATCGCCGCCGCCGTGGACGCCATCGCCGACCGCATGGGCCGCGGCGGCCGTCTCGTCTACGCCGGTGCCGGCACGGCCGGACGCCTCGGCGTGCTGGACGCCTCCGAGTGCCCGCCCACCTTCAACACCGCCCCCGGCCAGGTCGTCGGGCTGATCGCGGGCGGGCCGGGGGCGATGGTGAACTCCGTGGAGGGCGCGGAGGATTCCGTCGAGCTGGCCCGCGCCGACCTGGACGCGCTGAAGCTGACCCCCGAGGACTCGGTGGTCGGCGTCTCCGCGTCCGGGCGCACGCCGTACGCGGTCGGCGCCGTCGAGCACGCCCGCGCGGCAGGCGCCCTGACGGTGGGCCTGTCCTGCAACGCGGACAGCGCCCTCGCGGCCGCCGCCGAGCACGGCATCGAGGTGGTCGTGGGCCCCGAGCTGCTCACCGGCTCGACCCGGCTCAAGTCGGGTACGGCGCAGAAGCTGGTCCTGAACATGCTGTCGACGATCACGATGATCCGGCTGGGCAAGACGTACGGGAACCTGATGGTCGACGTCCGCGCCTCCAACGCCAAGCTCCGGGCGCGCTCCCGGCGGATCGTGGCACAGGCGACGGGCGCGGCGGAGGCGGAGATCGAGCGGGCGCTGACCGAGGCGGACGGCGAGGTGAAGACCGCCATCCTGATCATCCTGGCCGGGGTGGACGGCCCCGAGGCCACCCGGCTCCTGGAGGAGTCCGAGGGCCGGCTGCGGACGGCTCTGGCGAACGCGCGCCCGTAAGGCGGGCAACGCGTACGGCCGCCCGCCTTACGGAGGAGTCCCGCGCGCCGCACCGGCGGCGGTGGCGTCCCGGCGCGCAGGCTCAAGGGGTGCGCAACGACTCCGCCACCGCCTCCGCCGTCCTCGCCCTGACGGGCGGCCCCGCCAACATCACCCACGTCACCCACTGCCTCACCCGCCTCCGCCTCACCGTGACCGACCCGGCCGCGGTGGACGAGGGGGCGCTGCGCGCGCTGCCCGGCGTGCTCGGGGTGATCGGCGCGGGCAGCGCGTCCCTCCAGGTCGTCCTGGGGCCGGGGGTGGTCGGTGAGGTCACGGCGGAGGTGGAGCGGCAGCTCGCGGCGGCGCACGCGGGGGGCGTACGCGCGGGAGCGGGCGCCGTCGAAGCGGGCAAGGGTACGAAGGCCCCGCCCGCCACCCCCTCACCGGAGAAGGCGGGCTCCCCCGCACCGGAGAAGGGCCCCGTCGCGGCCGCACTGCGCCGGGTCGCCAACGTCTTCGTCCCCCTCATCCCCGCCCTCATCGGCTGCGGCATCATCGCGGGCGTCAACGGCCTGCTGACGAACGCCGGCTGGCTCCCCGGCCTCACCCCCGCCCTGGCGGCCATCGCCTCCGGGTTCATGGCCCTGATCGCGGTCTTCGTCGGCTACCAGACCGCGAAGGAGTTCGGCGGGACCCCGATCCTCGGCGGAGCCGTGGCAGCGGTCGTCGTGTATCCCGGCGTGGCGAAGGTGACCGCGTTCGGGGTGCATCTCTCCCCCGGCCAGGGCGGCGTCCTCGGCGCACTCGCCGCCGCCCTGCTGGCCACGCGGATCGAGAAGTGGTGCCGGGGCCGCCTGCCCGGCGCGCTGGACGTCCTGCTCACCCCCACCGTGACCGTCCTCGTCGCCGGCCTGGCCACGCTGTACGGCCTGATGTACGCGGCCGGAGCCGTCGCCACCGCGATCGGCACCGGCGCGAACTGGCTGCTCACCACCACCGGCGCGTTCGCGGGCCTGCTCCTCGGCGGCCTGTTCCTCCCCCTCGTCATGCTGGGCCTGCACCAGGCCCTGATCCCCATCCACACCACCCTCATCGAGCAGCAGGGCTACACCGTGCTGCTCCCCCTGCTGGCCATGGCGGGCGCGGGCCAGGTCGGCGGCGCGCTCGCGGTGTACGTGCGCCTGCGCCACGACACCACCCTGCGCACCACGATCCGCTCGGCGCTCCCTGCGGGCCTGCTCGGCGTGGGCGAACCCCTGATCTACGGCGTCTCGCTCCCCCTCGGCCGCCCCTTCGTCACCGCCTGCGTGGGCGGAGCGGCGGGCGGCGCGTTCGTCGGCTTCTTCGCGATGCTCGGCGAGAAGGTCGGCGCGACCGCCATCGGCCCCTCCGGCTGGGCCCTCTTCCCCCTCCTCACCGGCAACCAGGGCCCCGCACCGGCCCTGGCCATCTACGCCGGCGGCCTCCTGACGGCCTACGCGACCGGCTTCGCGGCGACGCTCGCCTTCGGCTTCCCGAGAGGTACGGCCCCCGCGCCGGCCGAACGGACTTCCGCATCGTGACGCCTGCCGCTCCTCCTCGTTGCCCCTGACATGAAGAAGCTGCTGTTCGCCACGCTCGCCGTCGCCGCGTCCTCCGCCGCGCTGGCCGCCCCCGCCCACGCCGCTGCGGACGACGGCCGCTGGACGGCCGAGGGCACCACCCGCTGCGCGGCCGACCTGACCGTGGCCCCGGTGGTCAAGGCGGTCTCCCCGCTGCCCATGGCCGAGCAGGCCCCCGCCTGCGGGGAGGGCAGCCTGCTGCACCACCGCTAGCCGTACTGGGCGAGCTGGACGAGGTTGCCGCAGGTGTCGTCCAGCACCGCGATGGTCACCGGGCCCGCCTCCACCGGCTCCATGGTGAAGCGCACCCCGAGCCCGCGCAGCCGGTCGTACTCGGCGCGCACGTCGTCCACGGCGAAGGAGGTGGCCGGGATGCCGTCGCCGTGCAGGGCGGAGGTGTACGGCTTGGCCGCGGGGTGGGCGTCGGGCTCCAGCAGCAGTTCGGTGCCGTCGGGCTGCTCGGGCGAGACCACGGTCAGCCACCGGTACTCGCCGAGCGGCACGTCGGCCTTCTTCACGAAGCCCAGCACCTCGGTGTAGAAGGCCAGCGCCTTCTCCTGGTCGTCCACGAAAAGACTGGTCAGGTTGATCCTCATGGGCGGGCCTCCGGGGTCGGCGAACGGTACGGCGGACCGCGCGAGCGGACCCGGAACCGATCCTCGCGCATTCCGTGCCCGGCCGCCCGCACTCGCGCGGGTGAGAAGCTGGACGCATGAACCACGCCCAGCTCACCGCGCTCGGCCGTGCTCTCCGGCTCGTCGGGGAGCACGGTGACGCGCTGAACGCCGACACCCCGGACTCCCGGCTGCACGAGGTCAAGGCCGATCTGCGCCGCGCGCTGGACCTGCTGGACGAGAGCGTCTCGGCCGGCGCCCCCACCACCCGCTGCGCGGAGCACCCGCAGGGCCCGGTGGACGAGAGCGCGCAGGACCTCTGCCTGCTGTGCGAGACCCGCAGGAGGGCCGCCCGCCGCGCCGAGTACGGCGGCCAGGGCCGGGGCCCGGAGGCCCCCGCGACCGCCCCCTCGCGCTACGGCGTCCGCGCCGACCGCCCCCAGCCCCAGCAGCGCTGGCTGCCCGAGGCGTGGAACGGCCGCGAGTGGCAGCTCTGCGGCACCCCGCGCCGCGACCGCCACGAGGCGGAGGCGTACCTCGCCGCCGCGCGCCGGGGCTCGCGCCCCGCGATGGCCTACCGCCTGGTGCACGAGTTCACGGACTACGAGGTGCTACGGGTGTGGGGCACCCCCGCACAGGTCGACATCGAACCCATGGGCAACCTGTAGACCGGTAGCCCGGAACCGGAGGCGTGACAGCATGGATCAGCAGGTCAGCATGGTGACCCTGGGCGTCGGCGACCTGGCGGAAAGCCGGCGCTTCTACAGCGAGGGCCTCGGGTGGACCCCGCTGCTCGACCTGGACGAGATCGTGTTCTACCAGGCCGGCAAGGGCCTCGCGCTGGCCCTCTTCCCGCTGTCCGACCTGGCCGCCGACACCGGCACCCCCGCCACCCCCGGAACCCCCTTCACCCTCGCCCACAACGTGGGCTCCCCCGCCGAGGTCGACGCGGCCGTGACCCGCGCCCGCGAGGCCGGGGCGAGCGTCCTCAAGGAGCCTCAGCGGGCGGCCTTCGGCGGCTACCACGCCTACTTCGCCGATCCGGACGGCCACCGCTGGGAGGTCTGCCACAACCCCGGCTGGTCGGTGTCGGAGGACGGCACGGTGAAGCTGACGGCAGTGGACCCGGAGAGCTGACCGCGGGCAACACAAAGGCGCCGGGCGGGAGTTAACCCACCCGGCGCCTCGGAAGAACCCTTAGCTGAGAGATCCCAGCGCGGCGGCGTCGTACGCCTTCAGCTCGTCGAAGCGGCCCGCGAGCACCTTCGCGGCCCACTCCGGGTCCTGGAGGAGGGCGCGGCCGATGGCGACCATGTCGTACTCCTCGCGCTCCAGGCCGTCGAGGAGGTCCTCGATGCCCTTGACCGGGGAACCCTCGCCCTGGAACGCCCCCACGAAGTCGCCGTCCAGACCGACCGAGCCGACCGTGATGACCGGCTTGCCGGTGATCTTCTTCGTCCAGCCGGCCAGGTTGAGGTCGGAGCCGTCGAACTCGGGCTCCCAGTAGCGGCGGGTGGAGGCGTGGAAGACGTCGGCACCGGCGGCGGAGATCGGGGCGAGGATCGCCTCCAGCTCCTCCGGGGTCTCGGCGAGGCGCGCGGTGTAGTCCTGCTGCTTCCACTGCGAGTAGCGGAAGATGACCGGGAACTCGGCGGACACGCGCTCGCGCACGGCCGCGACGATCTCCGCGGCGAACTGGGCGCGGGCGACCGGGTCGCCGCCGTAGGCGTCGGTGCGGCGGTTCATGCCCGCCCACAGGAACTGGTCAAGCAGGTAGCCGTGGGCGCCGTGGATCTCGACACCGTCGAAGCCGATGCGCTCGGCGTCGGCGGCGGCCTGCGCGAAGGCGCCGATCACGTCGTCGATGTCGGACTGCGTCATGGCCTTGCCCTTGGGCTCGGCGCCGGCCTTGTGGATGCCGGACGGGCCCATGGCGGGAGCGTCCGCGAACGGCGGCTCGCCCTGGCGGCGGACCATGCCGATGTGCCAGAGCTGCGGGACGATCGTGCCGCCCGCCGCGTGCACGTCCTGCGCGACCTTCGCCCAGCCCGCGAGCTGCTCCTCACCGTGGAAGCGCGGCACGCTGTCGCTCTGCCCCGCCGAGTCGTGCCCGACGTACGTACCCTCGGTGACGACCAGGCCGACGCCGCTCGCGGCACGGCGGGAGTAGTACGACGCCACGTTCTCGCCGGGGATGCCGCCCGGGGAGAACATCCGGGTCATCGGCGCCATCGCGATCCGGTTCGGAACGGTCAGGCCGTTGAGCGTGATCGGGCGGGACAGGAGCTGGGCCGCGCGGGAGGCGGCGGACGTCGGTGCGGTCACGTGGGGGCTCCTCGGGAGAACGGTGTCGTATAGACCGGCTGGTATGTGAGCACGCAATGGTGCACCTAGTGAAACAACTGGTCCCCGCGGCTCCGCATTCCGCCCCCTGGGGCCGGGCGAGTGTGACCCCGGCCACGCCCACCCGTCACCCCAGCTCGACCCGCCGCCTGGCGTCCCGGTTCAGCAGCCGGACGCGCTCACGGAGCACCTCGGCGGGCACGGCTTCACCGAGGTGCTCCGGCGGCACGTCCCACTCCCGGCCACCGCCGAGCGGGCGCAACTGGACCCGCCCGCCGACCCGGCCCATGACCTCCCCGATCCGCCCGTCACGCACGTCGAGGGCGTACGAGCCGACAGCGGGGGCGTCGCCACTCACTCGCCCCTCTCCCTCAGCGCGGCGGCGAGGCGCGCGGCGACGTCGAGGTTGCAACTCCCCAGGTCCACCAGGGTGTTACGCCCCCCGTAGACCTCGGTGACGGGGTCGACCCGCAGCGAGGGCAGCACGATGCCCGCGTCACGCAGGGCGGTACGGAGCCGCTCGACCGCCTGATCCGCCGTATCCGTCATGCCGGTCCCTCCACGCTGAGTGTTCCTGTTCTGCACACAGAGTGGCGGCGCCGCTCCTAGCCTGGCCAGAGAGGCAGTACCAACAACCCCGCCTGTGGGACAGGAGCCGCGATGCCCGGACCGAAGGACCTCGACCCGTCGTCGTCCCCGCGAGCGATGATCGGGGCGGAGTTGCGCCATGCGCGGGAGCGGAAGGGGTTGAGCCAGACCGAACTTGGTGAGCTGTTGTTCGTCAGCGGTTCGTTCATCGGGCAGTTGGAGTCGGGTACGCGGAGGATGCAGCGGGAGTACGCGGTCCAACTGGACCAGACCTTGGACACGGACGGCTTCTTCACGCGGCACTGCGAGACCTCGGCGAGGTCCAAGTACCCAGAGCACTTCGAAGAAGAGGCGGAGACAGAGAAGGTCGCGACGGCGATCAGGCACTACATCCCTCTGCTGATCCCCGGCTGGTTGCAGACTGCGGCTTACTCGGCGGAGTTGTTCCGCGCGTACCGGCCAGCGGCCACTGACGCTCAGATCGAGGAGCTGGTGGAGATACGGCAGAAGCGCGGCCGCGTCCTCGACGATCCAACAAAGCCGTTGTTCATGGTGGTCCTCGACGAGGCTGCGATCCGTCGATGGGTCGGCGGACCTGCGGTAATGGCTGAAGCCCTGCGCCACGTGGCCACCCTGATGCGAAGCCGCCGAATCATCGCTCAAGTACTGCCGTTCACCGCTGGAGCGCACGCGGCGATGGGAGGCGCCCTCCGGCTCATGGAGTTCGCGGACGGTCCTCCGCTCTGCTTCCTGGACGGGCTGGAAACGGGGCGGCTGATAGACGACCCGGCCACCGTCGCGCGCCACACCCTGACGTTCACACTCCTCCAGGTGATGGCACTTTCCCAGCCGGATTCACTGGCCCTGATCGAGTCAGTGGCGGAGGATTACGAGCATGAAGAACCACGCGCATGAGCAGGACCTGAACACGGCGGCCTGGCGCAAGTCCAGCTACAGCCAGGGTGACGGCAGCGACTGCGTGGAAGTGGCCGACACCCACCCCACCCTCATCCCCGTCCGCGACTCCAAAGCGCCGCACGGCCCGAAGCTCGCGTTCCGGGCGGAGGCGTGGTCGGCCTTCGTGGAGAACCTCAAGCTCGGCTGACGGGCGGCTTCGCCGCCTCCAGTTCCGCCACCGTCCCCGACATGATCGTGCGGACGTGCTCGGTGATGTGCTCGGCGGGCCAGTCCCACCAGGCGACCGCCAGCAGCCGGGCGACGTCCTGCTCGTCGTAACGCATGCGGAGCAGCCGCGCGGGGTTGCCGCCGACGATGCCGTAGTCGGGCACGTCGCCGGTGACCACCGCGCCGGTGGCGATGATCGCGCCGTGCCCGATGCGGACGCCGGGCATGACGGTGACGCCGTGGCCGAACCAGACGTCGTTGCCGATGACGGTGTCACCCCGGTTCGGCAGCCCGGTGAGCAGGTCGAAGTGGTCCGCCCACGAACCGCCCATGGTGGGGAAGGGGAAGGTGGAGGGGCCGTCCATACGGTGGTTGGCGCCGTTCATGATGAAGCGGACGCCCGTGCCGAGCGCGCAGAACTTGCCGATGACCAGCCTCTCGGGCCCGTAGTGGTGGAGCACGTTGCGGGTCTCGAAGGCGGTCGGGTCGTCGGGGTCGTCGTAGTACGAGTACTCCCCGACCTCGATCAACGGTGACTTGACCAGCGGCTTGAGCAGCACGACCCGCGGCTGCTCGGGCATCGGGTGGAGGATCGTCGGGTCGGCGGGCAGGGGCATGGGCAGCGATTCCTCATCGGTCGCGGGTCCGTGACCGCTCCATGATCGTGCCCCCGAGGCTCAAGCGGCGAGCTCCGAGCCCTCTTAACAAGGATTGGCTGGAGGGTTTCAACCCACCCACCCACCCCGCGACTTGACCGGGAGCCACCGACTTGCCACGAACAGTGACGAGGCTCTAGCGTGCCCGCATAACAAGCAGCCCCCGCCAGGCGCTACCAACACCTGCGGGGGCTTGACCTACAAGATCGATGAGGCTCGATCCCGTGGCTGAAGCCAAGCTTAGCCCTGCCCCTCAGCAGGCGCACGTACTCCCGCACCCGATGGCCAACCCCGGCTACGGCAAGCGCTCCGCACCGGACCAAGTCCGGCGCGAGAAGGCCGACTTCACACACCTCCCGCCCCGCGAGGCGGCCATCGCCGCGTACATCGACCGGTTGCCCGAGGGCGCCGACATCTCGGTGAAGACGCTGGCCAAGACGCTCCCGTACGGCCAGTGCGCATTGCGTACGGCTCTCAACAGGCTCCAGTTGGCGGGGCACTTGAGGCGAGGCAGGGAGCGCCTGGAGTCGGCGGCGGGCGGCAACCGCTGGATCACCCGATCGTGGTTCTCCCGAACAGCCCGCGACGACGCGTGGTGGGCGGCGTTCACCCGGGGCGACGACATCGCGGCACCCCCGCCGAAACCCACCCGCTCCCGAGCCCACATCCTCCTGGCAGCCCTGGGCCGCAGGACACCGGCCCTCTCCCTCTCGGCCGCCGACTGCGCCTCCTTGGCGCCGCTCCTGACGGAATGGTTCGCCCGGGGCGCGACGGACGACGCGATCCTCCAGGCCCTCACCACCGGTCTGCCCACCCCCATCCACCACCCAGCGGCCCTGATCCGCACCCGCCTGACGGCCAAACTCCCCCCGGAACCGGCCCCCA
Organism: Streptomyces seoulensis; assembly: GCF_022846655.1. Classification (NCBI taxonomy): domain Bacteria; kingdom Bacillati; phylum Actinomycetota; class Actinomycetes; order Kitasatosporales; family Streptomycetaceae; genus Streptomyces; species Streptomyces seoulensis. The sequence goes on along the minus strand of NZ_AP025667.1, from coordinate 413,615 downwards.
CCCCGCCCCGCCGCATCCTGGAGTGCGCGAACTGCGGCGTCCAGGGCCGCCCCGAGGCCCTACCGGGCGGCATGTGCAGGACCTGCCGCGGCGAACCGTCCCCCTGGCAGAGCCCCACCCCCTTGCCCGCCCCCTCCGTACGGGCCCGCGCAGAGGAGATCCGAGCGGCCATGTCGGCCCGCAAGCACGCCCCGGCACCCGTGTGACAGGCGGCGCAAGCCTGTTGAACCTGCCGCCGCACCGGTAGGGTCGCGATCTTCGGCCGGCGGACACCGGCTGGAGTCCCCCAAGGCTGCGTCGACAACGATGCCCCTCGAAGACACCCCCGCCCGAGCCCGGCTCGACCGCGCCCTGGACGACCTGGCCGTCACCTTCCACGGCATGACCGCCCGCGCCGACGAAGCCCAGTGCACATGTCACTGGGGCAGCGCGGACGAGCTGGCGCTGCTGAAGGTCCCGGGCCGCGAACTCGACCCGAACCTCCTGCGCCGTACCTGGAGCGCGCCCGACTGGGCCGACCACGGGGCGGTACTGCGCCGCGTCCTGCCGCAGTTCGCGCGGGAGCTGGCCGGCGGGGTAGCGGAGCTCTTGTACGCTCCGGCCGAGATCGGGCAGTCGTTCGCCCGGAGCGGCTGGCAGCGGTGGCCCCTGCGTCAGCGTGCGTCGGTGGGGGAGTTCCTGCACGCCTGGTGGTCCCACGGCCTCACCTCACCGGCGCCGACGATTCCCGTCCACGACCTTCTCGTCCTGTGCGCGGAGGCATCCGCCACCCTCACCCCCTGGCTCGCGGCATGGGAAGCCCTCGACCACCCCACGGCCGACCGCCACCTGGCCGAGGCGGCGGCCCACTGGACGCGCGACCTCCTGCACGACGAACTCCCCTGGCCCACCTGGCACGACGAGGACGCCCTACGCACCGAGCTCGCCACCTGGCTCGCCCGCCACGCACCGACCCGCCTGCGAGCCCAGAACGCCCCCGAAGGGCTCCTCCACCACATACGCCTGGCAGCCCTCCCCGCCCCGGCCCGCTGGGACGACCCCCACTGGCCCGTCGGCCGCGTCTGAGACCCGGGGAGGCACGCACCTACAGCTTCACCCGCGGCCGAGGCCCCGGAAAACGCCCGAGGGCGGCACCCCCCGTGAGGGAAGTGCCGCCCCGGAAAAGGACAGTTGATCCGGAAGGATCAGAAGTCCATGTCACCGCCCGGCATGCCGCCCGGAGCGGCCGCGGCGGCCTTCTCCGGCTTGTCGGCGATGACGGCCTCGGTGGTGAGGAACAGCGCGGCGATGGAGGCCGCGTTCTGCAGGGCGGAACGCGTCACCTTCGCCGGGTCGATGATGCCCTCGGCGATCATGTCGACGTACTCACCGGTCGCGGCGTTCAGGCCGTTGCCGACGGGGAGGTTGCGGACCTTCTCCACGACGACGCCACCCTCGAGACCACCGTTGACGGCGATCTGCTTGAGCGGGGCCTCCAGCGCGAGCTTCACCGCGTTGGCACCGGTCGCCTCGTCGCCCGACAGCTCGAGCTTGTCGAAGACCTGGCCGGCCTGCAGCAGGGCCACGCCACCACCGGCGACGATGCCCTCCTCGACGGCCGCCTTGGCGTTGCGCACGGCGTCCTCGATGCGGTGCTTGCGCTCCTTGAGCTCCACCTCGGTGGCGGCACCGGCCTTGATGACCGCCACGCCGCCCGCGAGCTTCGCCAGGCGCTCCTGGAGCTTCTCGCGGTCGTAGTCCGAGTCGCTGTTCTCGATCTCGGCGCGGATCTGGTTCACGCGACCCTGCACCTGCTCCGAGGAGCCGGCGCCGTCGACGATCGTGGTCTCGTCCTTGGTGACGACGACCTTGCGGGCACGGCCCAGCAGGTCCAGGGAGGCGTTCTCGAGCTTGAGACCGACCTCCTCGGAGATGACCTCGCCACCGGTGAGGATGGCGATGTCGCCGAGCATGGCCTTGCGGCGGTCACCGAAGCCCGGAGCCTTGACGGCGACGGACTTGAAGGTGCCGCGGATCTTGTTGACGACCAGGGTCGACAGGGCCTCGCCCTCGACGTCCTCGGCGATGATCAGCAGCGGCTTGCCCGACTGCATGACCTTCTCCAGCAGCGGGAGCAGGTCCTTGACCGAGGAGATCTTGGAGTTGGCGATCAGGATGTACGGGTCGTCGAGGACGGCCTCCATACGCTCCATGTCGGTGGCGAAGTACGCCGAGATGTAGCCCTTGTCGAAGCGCATGCCCTCGGTGAGCTCGAGCTCGAGACCGAAGGTCTGCGACTCCTCGACGGTGATGACGCCTTCCTTGCCGACCTTGTCCATGGCCTCGGCGATGAGGTCACCGATCTGGGTGTCGGCGGCGGAGATGGAGGCCGTGGAAGCGATCTGCTCCTTGGTCTCGACATCCTTGGCCTGCTCCAGCAGGGCGGCGGAGACGGCCTCGACGGCCTTCTCGATACCGCGCTTCAGCGCCATCGGGTTGGCACCCGCGGCGACGTTGCGCAGACCTTCCTTGACCAGGGCCTGGGCCAGCACGGTCGCGGTGGTCGTACCGTCGCCGGCGACGTCGTCCGTCTTCTTGGCGACTTCCTTGACCAGCTCGGCGCCGATCTTCTCGTACGGGTCCTCGAGCTCGATCTCCTTGGCGATGGAGACACCATCGTTGGTGATCGTGGGGGCGCCCCACTTCTTCTCGAGGACGACGTTGCGGCCCTTGGGGCCGAGCGTCACCTTGACGGCGTCCGCGAGCTGGTTCATGCCGCGCTCGAGGCCGCGCCGCGCCTCCTCGTCGAACGCGATGATCTTGGCCATGTGAAGTGGTCCCTCCAGGACTGGGGGTGATTCCTTCGGACCGCGCCCGCGCCCGCGACGGACGGCTCGCCGACCTCGTGGTTCCTTGCCCCACCCGGTCTGCGGGCCTCACCGACCCGGTCCTTCGTTGTCACTCTCACCTTCAGAGTGCTAACGCAATGATTAGCACTCACCCAGGGCGAGTGCAAGCGCCTTCGGGGGATCAGGACGGGACTTAACAGGACGAAGGGCCCGCACCCTGTGCCGGTGCGGGCCCTGCGCTCTGCTGGAGACGTTCAGGCGGTGACGCGAACCATGTCGGCCTGCGGGCCCTTCTGACCCTGCGAGATCTCGAACTCGACCCGCTGACCCTCTTCCAGGCTGCGGTAGCCGTCCATCTGAATCGCGCTGTAGTGGACGAAGACGTCCGCACCACCGTCGACCGCGATGAAGCCGTACCCCTTCTCCGCGTTGAACCACTTGACGGTGCCCTGAGCCATGGCTAACTCCCCTATTACTGGCCCTTGCGCAGATCCACACCTCGCGGACCTGGGTCAGACCTCGCCCCCCGAACTGTCGGGGGCGTGCGCCGGAACGCGTCGACCGCGGCTGAATGTATCTGTCCAACTGCCGTCTGCAACAGGTCAATCGGACGAGAATTCCGGACGGGCGCAGTCCGGAATCTGCCGCGAAGTCGGCCGAATCAGGGGCAAGTCGGGCCCCATAAAAGCAACAAAAGCCGCACATTACCCGCGCATTTTGGCTGTTTCTTGTCGGGCCTGCGGCATGAATCCAGGGCTCCGATCCACCGGACCGGGAGCGCGTTCCCCAACTCTACCGCGCTCAATCACACAGAATGGCCTCCTCCGTTTCTCTTACGGAGAAGGCCATTCGATGAACAGCGGGTAACCGTGGTTACCCAAGGTAATTCTCAGCCGCCGGCGACCGCCGGAATGATGGAGACACCCGCACCGTCGGGGGTGGCGGCCTGAAGTCCGCCCTCGAAACGCACGTCGTCGTCATTGACGTACACATTCACGAAACGGCGCAGCTTGCCCTGGTCGTCCAGCACGCGTGCGGCGATGCCCGTGTGGTGCTTCTCCAGGTCCTCGATGACCTCCGCGAGCGTGCCGCCCTCGGCGGGGACCTCGGCCTGGCCGCCGGTGTAGGTACGCAGGATGGTCGGGATGCGAACGGTCACGCTCATGCGAGGCCAGCCTCTCGGAAGGAGTCCAGGTTCGGGCGGATGGTCGCGGTCAGACCGGTGCCGGCGACCGCGTCCAGGGTCTTGAGGCCGTCGCCGGTGTTGAGGACGACGGTGGTGAGCGAGGGGTCCAGCGCACCGGATTCGATCAGCTTGCGGGTGACGCCGACCGTCACCCCGCCCGCCGTCTCGGCGAAGATGCCCTCGGTGCGGGCCAGCAGCTTGATGGCGTCCACGATCTGCGGGTCCGTCACATCCTCCACCGCGCCCCCGGTCCGGCGCGCGATGTCCAGCACGTACGGCCCGTCCGCCGGGTTGCCGATGGCGAGGGACTTGGCGATGGTGTCCGGCTTCTGGGGCCGCACCACGTCGTGGCCCGCCTTGTACGCGGCCGACACCGGCGAGCAGCCCTCCGCCTGGGCGCCGAAGATCTTGTACGGCCTGTCCTCGACCAGGCCGAGCGCGATCAGCTCCTTCAGCCCCTTGTCGATCTTGGTGAGCTGGGAGCCGGAGGCGATCGGCACCACGAGCTGGTCGGGCAGCTTCCAGCCGAGCTGCTCGCAGATCTCGTACGCCAGCGTCTTGGAGCCCTCGGCGTAGTACGGCCGGAGGTTGACGTTGACGAAGCCCCAGCCCTCGCCGGCCGGGTCGCCGATCAGCTCGGAGCAGAAGCGGTTCACGTCGTCGTAGTTGCCCTCGATGCCGACCAGCTCGCCGCCGTAGACGGCGGCCATGACGACCTTGCCCTGCTCCAGGTCGTGCGGGATGAACACGCACGAGCGCAGGCCCGCGCGGGCGGCGGCTGCGCCGACCGCGCCGGCCAGGTTGCCGGTGGAGGAGCAGGAGAGGGTGGTGAAGCCGAAGGCGCGGGCGGCCTCCAGCGCCTGGGCGACGACGCGGTCCTTGAAGGAGTGCGTCGGGTTGCCGGAGTCGTCCTTCACGAACAGCCCGCCGGTGACGCCGAGTTCGGCCGCCAGGCGGTCGGCCTTGACCAGCGGGGTCCAGCCGGGGTTGAGGTTCGGCTTGCCGGCCACGTCGGCGGGGACGGGCAGCAGCGGGGCGTAGCGCCAGATGTTCGCCGGGCCGGACTCGATGCGCGTCCGGAGCTTCTCGGTGTCGTACGCGGAGAAGTCGTAGGCGATCTCCAGCGGCCCGAAGCATTCCTCGCAGGCGAAGACGGGGCCGAGCGGGACGCGGTGTCCGCACTCGCGACAGCTCAGCGCGGCGGCGGGGCCGAGATCTACGGTGGGGGTGGCGACGGTCTGCACAGCCATGGAGGCGAGGCCCTTTCTCCTCATCTTCCTCACGACGCATCTCGCCGTGAGACGGATTTGGCACCTTCCCTAGCCGGGAGCCTCGCGCGTGCGGCGGTGTGTCGCGCACGGGAGACCGGCTGGAGGGTTGCCGGGGCTTCATCGGGCCGTTTCCCTCTGCCCCTCTGGATGAGCGGTATTCGGTTGTGAACGCCATCTGGCCTCGACATGCGATGGTCATCGGCGTTGTTCAAGACTGTAACCGAAGGCCAGGAGAGTTGAAGGTGTCGTCCGAACCGCGAGATGGATCAGGCGGGGACCGGCCCCGGCACCGGCCGCACCGGCCGTCCGTGCAGACACGTCCCCACAGTGAGGAGCCGCAGACCATGCTGGAAGAAACCGAACGCTGGCTGGCCACCCGCTCCTGGTCCGTGGCCGACCGCCCGCTGCACCGCGTCCTGGCCGCCAAGCAGCGCTCCGGGCAGCGCGTGTCCGTGGTGCTGCCCGCGCTGAACGAGGAGGAGACGGTCGGGGAGATCGTCTCCGTGATCCGGCACGACCTGGTCTCCCAGGCGCCGCTGGTGGACGAGATAGTCGTGGTGGACTCCGGGTCCACCGACGCGACCGCCGAGGTGGCGGCCGCCGCGGGCGCGCGGGTCGTGCACCGGGACGAGATCCTGCCCCGGCTGCCCGCCGTGCCCGGCAAGGGCGAGGTGCTGTGGCGCTCCCTGCTGGCGACCAGCGGGGACGTCGTGGCCTTCGTGGACGCCGACCTGAAGGAGTTCTCCTCCGACTTCGTCCTCGGCATCGTGGGCCCGCTGCTCACCGATCCGGGGATCGACCTGGTCAAGGCGATGTACGACCGTCCGCTGGGCGGGGCTGCCGGGCAGGGCGGCCGGGTGACCGAGCTGATGGCGCGCCCGCTGCTGAACATGCACTGGCCGCAGCTCGCGGGGTTCGTGCAGCCGCTGGGCGGGGAGTACGCGGCCCGCCGCTCGCTGCTGGAGCGGCTGCCGTTCCCGGTGGGGTACGGGGTCGAGCTGGGGATGCTGGTGGACTCGCTGCATCTGGTCGGGCTGGACGCGCTGGCCCAGGTGGACGTGGGGGTGCGCAAGCACCGGCACCAGGACGGGCAGGCGCTCGGGCGGATGGCGGCGGCGATCTACCGCACCGCGCAGCTCCGGCTCGCGCGCGGGCACCTGGTGCGGCCGGCGCTGACCCAGTTCGAGCGGGGGGTGGAGGGTTTCGAGCCGCGTACGTATTCGGTGGACACCGAGGAGCGGCCGCCGATGGCGGAGATCGCGGAGTACGCGGCGCGGAGGGTGGCGTGAGCCGGGCCGTATACGGTCGCCTCACCGGTCGTGCGTACGTTTGAGCGTTTGTGGGCCGGGCTAGGTTGAGGACCATGGCTTCAACGCAGGGTGCCGAGGTGCTGGTCGCGTCCAATCGCGGCCCGGTTTCGTACACGGTGGGTCCGGACGGGGCGCTGAGCTCCCGGCGGGGCGGCGGCGGTCTCGTCTCCGGTCTGTCGGCGATCGGCCCGGACACCGACGCGGTGTGGGTGTGCGCCGCGCTCGGCGACGGTGACCGGGAGGCGGTGCGGCGCGCGGACGGCGCGCTGCTGCCGGCCGAGGACACCGGCGGTCAGCGGGTGCGGATGCTGGACATCGACGCGCAGGTCTACGCCGACGCGTACAACGGCATCGCCAACTCGGCGCTGTGGTTCGTGCACCACATGATGTACCAGACGCCGCTGGAGCCGGTCTTCGACGCGGATTTCCGCCGGCAGTGGGACGCGTACCGCGCCTACAACCAGGCGTTCGCCGAGGCGCTGGCCGAGGAGGCGGCGCCGGGGGCGGCGGTGCTGATCCAGGACTACCACCTGGCGCTGGCCCCCCGGATGCTGCGCAAGCTCCGCCCCGACCTGCGCATCGGGCACTTCTCGCACACCCCCTGGGCGCCGCCGGACTACTTCCGCCTGCTCCCGGACGACATCGCGGCCGAGCTGCTGACCGGCATCCTGGGCGCGGACCGGGCCGCCTTCCTGACCCGGCGCTGGGCGGACGCGTTCACCGACTGCTGTCACGCGGTACTGGGCCCCGGCATCCCCTCCGGCACGGAGATCGGGGTGCACGGGCTGGGCGCGGACGCGGACTTCCTGCGGGAGCGGGCGCACCGGGCGGACGTGGACGAGCGGATGGCGCTGCTGCGGGAGGAGATCGGCGAGGGGCGCCGGACGATCGTCCGCGTGGACCGCACCGAGCTGTCCAAGAACATCGTGCGCGGCCTGCTGGCGTACCGCCGCCTGCTGGAGGACCACCCGGAGTGGCGCGAGCGCGTGGTCCACGTGGCCTTCGCCTACCCCTCCCGCCAGGACCTCGCCCTGTACCGCTCCTACATGGAGGAGGTACGCCGGGTCGCGGAGGAGATCAACTCCGAGTACGGCACGCCCGGTTGGACCCCGGTCCTCCTCCACCTCGACGACGACTTCGCCCGCTCCCTGGCCGCGTACCGCCTGGCCGACGTGGCCCTCGTGAACCCCATCCGCGACGGCATGAACCTGGTGGCCAAGGAGGTCCCGGTCGTGTCGGACGAGGGTGTCGCCCTGGTCCTGTCCCGCGAGGCGGGCGCCTACGAGGAACTCGCCGAGCACGCGATCACGGTCAACCCGTACGACATCGTCGGCACGGCGGAAGCCCTCCACGAGGCCCTGACCCTCCCGGAGACGGACCGCTCCGAACGCTCGAAGCACTTGGCGACAGCGGCGACCGCCCTGCCCCCAACCAAGTGGTTCCTGGACCAGTTGGACGCGCTGCGGGGCTGAACTCCTTCAGCGGCGAAGGACCTTCCGTGGCCTCATCCCTCATCAGGATGAGGCCACAGGTCTCAGCCGGTGTGGGCCGCGAGGCTCTCCAGCAGCTCCACCACTCCCCCAGGCCCGTCCACCACCAGGTCCGCACGCTCGGCCAGTTCCGTCACCTCTGTGCTGCCGCTGCAGACCAGGAGGGCGGGGACTCCGTCGGAGCGGAGTTTTTCGAGGGCCGCGAAGGCGGGGAGGTCGCCGAGGTCGTCGCCGGCGTACAGGACGGATTCGGCGCCGGTGGCGCGGAGGTGGTCCAGGAGGGCCACGCCCTTGTCCATGCCGGGCGGGCGGAGTTCGAGGACGAGGCGGCCGGGTTCGACGATGAGGCCGTGGCGGGTGGCGAGGTCGGTGAGGGGGGCGCGGAGGGTGTCGAAGGCGGCTTCGGGGTCCTCGGCGCGGCGGGTGTGGACGGCGACCGCGCGGCCCTTCTCCTCGATCCAGGTGCCGGGCCAGGCACCGGCCCGGTCGAGGACTCCGGGGAGTTCCGCGCGGACCGCGGCGATGCCGGGGTGCGGGGCGGGCGCGGTGACGGTGCCGGTCGCGGCGTCCCAGCGCTCGGCGCCGTAGTGGCCGAGGACGACCAGGTGTTCCAGGCCCGGGACCCCGGCGAAGCCGCCGTGGCGGACGGCGACCCCGGCGGGGCGGCCGGTGACCACCGCGACGGAGGCCACCTTCGGCGCGAGGGCGGCGAGCGCGGGCACGGCGCCGGGGTGGGCGCGGGCCTGGTCGGGGTCGGCGACGATGGGGGCCAGCGTGCCGTCGAAGTCCAGGCCGATCACGGCGGTGCGCGGCCGGTCCAGCAGCCCCCGCAGACCGTCGCGGCCTGCCTGGGTCACCGGGACCGGCAGCGGGTGGTCCTCGGGAGTGGTGGCGGAGTCCTTATCAGGGATGCCCATAGGGCGACACTATCCGCGCCGGGGCGACCTCACGCCTCAGCGTTCGGACCGTCTCGTCTCGCGGACCCGGCGCAGGCGGTTGACGGTCACCGGGTCGTGGGCGAGGGCGCGCTCGTCGTCCAGGAGGGCGTTGAGGAGCTGGTAGTAGCGGACCGGGGCGAGGCCGAGCTGCTCGCGGATGGCGCGCTCCTTCGCGCCGGGGCCGGGAAAGCCCCGGCGCTCCAGCGCGAGGATCGCCTTCTCACGGCTGCCGAGTTCCATGTCGGCAACCGTAACCCCGGCCGCCGACAGCCCGCTCAGCCCTGGGACATGGCGGAGCTGTCGGCCGCCGTGGCGGCGGCCTGGAGCCGGGTGAGGACGCCCGCGGGGCTGCCCGTGGGGGAGACCGCCTGCCCGATGTCCTTCTTCACGGCCGCGCTGACCGCCGCCCAGGAGGTCTTGTTCACCGGGTACTGCTCGGCGGTCGGCATCTGCTCCAGGAAGGCGTGCAGCGGGACGTCGGTGGACGCCTTCGACTGGCTCATCACCTCGGAGGCGGAGGTGGTGACGGGCAGCAGGCCGTACTTGCGGGAGAAGTCGAGCACGTTCTTCTGGTCGTACACGAAGTCGAGGAAGCTGCCGATCTGGGCGGCGTGGCCGTTCTGCTTGAAGGCCAGCATCCAGTCGGTGACGCCCATCGCGGCCCTGGCCCGGCCGGTGCGGCCCGGCATCGGGACCATGCCGAACTTCACGCCCTTCGCCTCGGCCTGCCGGATCAGCGTGGGGTGCCCGTTGAGCATGCCGACCTGGCCGTTGGCGAACGCGGCGAAGGCGGTGGCGCGGTTGAGGCGGCCGGGGGCGACGGGCCCGGTGAGGCCCTTGCCCACCAGGTCGTCCTTGAGCCAGGTGAACGTCTCGCCGTTCACCGCCGAGTCGATGGTGTAGGTGCCGATGTCGTCGGTGTAGCCGCTGCCGCCGCTGAGCAGCCACTGCATGGTCTCGGCCTGCGCCTCCTCCGGGCCGAGCGGCAGCGCGAAGGGGTACTGCACACCCTTGGCCTTGAGCGCCTCGGCGTCGGCGGCCAGTTCGTCCCAGGTGCTGGGCGGGGTGATGCCGGCCTGCTGGAAGAGCGACTTGTTGTAGAAGAGCACGCGGGTGGAGGCCGCGAACGGCATCGCGTACGGCGTGTGGTTCCAGTCGCCCGCCTCGGCGAGCTGCGGCACGAAGTCGGCCTGGGTGCCGATGGAGAGCGTGTCGGACATCGGGTACAGCTTGTCCGAGGCCGCGTAGTCGGCGTACGCGCCGATCTGGGCCATGTCGGGGGCGTGCCCGCCGTCCACCATCTCCTTGACCTTGGCGTCGACGTCGTTCCAGGAGTAGACGCTGACCTGGACCTTCACATCGGGGTGCTTCGCCTCGTACGCGTCGACCAGGCCGGCCCAGTACTTCTTGGAGCTGTTGGCGGCGGAGTCGCCGTAGTCGGCGGCGACCAGCTTGAGGGTCACCTCTGAGGAGCCCGTGCTCCCACAGCCGCCGAGCATCGCCGTCATGCCCAGTGCGGACACCACCGCGATCGTTCCTGCCAAACGCCGACGCACCCTCAAAGCCCCTATCCCCTTGGTCAGACCATTCGATTTCGAACGCATAAGGTCTACACCACGTAAGTGGACTAGACCTCTCGCGGGTCAGGGGGTCACACTGGGCCCGTGAGACATGTCATCGCCCTGGACGTGGGCGGTACCTCGATGAAGGCCGCGCTCGTCGGCGAGGACGGCGCGGTGCTGCACCACGCCCGCCGCGCGACGGGCCGCGAGAGCGGGCCCGAAGCGGTCGTCGAGAACCTCCTCGCCTTCGCCGCCGAGCTGCGCGCGCACGGCGCCGACCATCTCGGCGCCCCTGCGCTGGCGGCCGGAGTGGCCGTCCCCGGCACCGTCGACGAGGCGCGGGGCGTCGCCCTCTACTCCGCCAACCTCGGCTGGCGCGACGTACCGCTGCGCGCCCTGCTCGCCGAGCGGCTCGGCATGCCCGTGGCCCTCGGCCACGACGTGCGCACCGGCGGCCTGGCCGAGGGCCGCGCCGGGGCCGGCCGGGGCGCCGACCGCTTCCTGTTCGTGGCGCTGGGCACCGGGATCGCCGGGGCGATCGGCCTGGCCGGCCGGGTCGAGGCGGGCGCGAACGGCTTCGCCGGGGAGATCGGGCACATCGTCGTCCGCCCGGGCGGCGACCCGTGCCCCTGCGGACAGGCGGGCTGCCTGGAGCGGTACGCCTCCGCGGCGGCCGTCGGCACCGCCTGGGCCGGGGCCGGCGGCGGCGCGGACGCGGATGCCGCCGACTGCGCGCGGGCCGTCGCCGCCGGGGACCCGGACGCCGCGCGCGTATGGGCCGAGGCGGTGGACGCGCTCGCCGACGGCCTCGTCACCGCGCTCACCCTGCTCGACCCCGGCACACTGATCGTCGGCGGCGGTCTCGCCGAGGCCGGTGACGTGCTGTTCGGCCCGCTGCGGGCGGCCATCGAGCGCCGGATCACCTTCCAGAGCGCGCCCACCCTCCTCCCGGCCGCCCTCGGCGACGGCGCCGGATGCCTGGGCGCGGCGCTGCTCGCCCAGGACCTGCTGAGCATCACCCCCCAGACCACGGAGGTAAGCACCTGATGGCCAACGAGAGCGCACCTTCGGGCGGCCGTCCGCTGGTGCTCACCGGCGGCACCGTGGTGCTGCCCACCGGCGAGGTGCCCGGCGGGCGGGTCGCCGTCGACGGCCGCCGGATCGCACAGGCCGCGCCCGAGGGCGCCGACGTGCTCGACGTGACCGGCCACTGGGTGGTCCCCGGCTTCGTGGACCTGCACAACCACGGCGGCGGCGGAGCCGCCTTCTCCGGCAGCGCCGAGGACGCGCTCACCGCCGTCCGCACCCACCGGGAGCACGGCACCACCACGCTGGTCGCCTCCACCGTCACCGACGACCTGGACGTGCTGGCCCGCCAGGCAGCGCTGCTCGCCGAGCTGGCCGAGCAGGGCGACATCGCGGGTGTCCACTTCGAGGGCCCGTTCATCTCCCCGTGCCGCAAGGGCGCGCACTCGGAGGCGCTGCTGCGCGACCCGGACCCGGCCGAGGTCCGCAAGCTGATCGACGCCGCGCGCGGCCACGCCAGGATGGTCACCCTCGCCACCGAACTGCCGGGCGGCATCGACTCCGTACGCCTCCTCGCCGAGCAGGGCGTGATCGCGGCCGTCGGACACACCGACGCGAGCTACGAGCAGACGGTCGCCGCCATCGACGCGGGCGCCACCGTCGCCACCCACCTCTTCAACGCGATGCCGCCCATCGGGCACCGCGACCCCGGCCCCATCACCGCGCTGCTGGAGGACGAGCGGGTCACCGTCGAGCTGATCAACGACGGTACGCATCTGCACCCGGCCGCACTCCAGTTGGCGTTCCACCACGCGGGCGCCGGCCGGGTCGCCTTCATCACCGACGCGATGGACGCGGCGGGCTCCGGCGACGGCCGCTATCTGCTCGGCCCGCTGGAGGTCGAGGTGCAGGGCGGCGTGGCCCGGCTGGTGGAGGGCGGCTCGATCGCGGGCTCCACGCTGACCCTGGACCGCGCCTTCCAGCGGGCGGTCACCGTGGACGGGCTGCCGGTCACGGACGTGGTGGCGGCGCTGTCGGCCAACCCGGCCCGGCTGCTCGGCATGGCGGACCGGGTCGGCTCGCTGGAGCCCGGCAAGGACGCCGACCTGGTGCTGCTGGACGCCGACTTCACGCTCAAGGGCGTCATGCGCCGGGGTGAATGGGTCCTCGCGCCCCAACTGCCCTGATCCGTACCCCCCTTCGCCAGACGGCGTCCGGTCCTCAACTGGGCCGGACGCCGTCTCTTTGGCATGATCGGGGGCCCCGGAGACCGAGGCGTACGCACATCGAGGGAGGTCGGACCGGTTGATCCTCACGGTCACGCTGAACACCGCTCTCGACATCACGTACCGCGTGACGTCGCTGCGGCCGCACGCCGAGCACCGGGTGTCGGAGGTCGTGGAGCGGCCCGGCGGCAAGGGCGTCAACGTGGCCCGCGTGCTCGCCGCGCTCGGCTACGAGGTCACGGCCACCGGTTTCGCGGGCGGCCCGACCGGCGAGGTGCTGCGCGAGCGGCTCGCGGCCGGCGCCGGGGTCACCGACGCGCTGGTCCCGGTGGCCGGGGCGACCCGCCGCACGATCGCCGTGGTGGACGAACTGACCGGTGACACCACCCAGTTGAACGAGCCCGGCCCGCACGTCACCCCGGCCGAGTGGGCCGGCTTCCTGCGCGCATACGACGCCCTGCTGGCGGACGCCTCGGCGGTCGCCCTGTGCGGCAGCCTGCCGCCCGGCGTCCCGGTCGGCGCGTACGCGGGGCTGATACGGGTGGCCCGGTCGGCCGGGGTGCCGGTGCTGCTGGACACGGGCGGGGAGCCGCTGCGGCGCGGGATCGCCGCCCGGCCCGACATCGTCAAGCCCAACGCCTCGGAACTGGCGGAACTCACCGGCTCCCACGAGCCGGCCCGCGCCACCCGCGACGCCCGCCGCCGGGGCGCCCAGGCGGTCGTCGCCTCCCTGGGCCCGGACGGTCTGCTGGCCTCGACCCCCGAGGGCCACTGGCGCGCGGCCCCGCCCTCCCGCCTGCGCGGCAATCCGTCCGGCGCGGGCGACGCGGCGGTCGCGGGCATCCTCTCCGCCCTGGTGGACGGAGACTCCTGGCCGGCCCGCCTGACCCGCGCCACCGCTCTCTCGGCGGCGGCCGTACTGGCGCCCACGGCGGGGGAGTTCGACCCGGCGGCCTACGAACGGCTGCTGGGCCAGACCACCGTCACGGACGAGGAGTCGGCGGCGTAGGTACCACCAGGGCCCCAGGGGTACCCGGAGGCACCCGGCGGCCTACCGCCAGCCGGACTCCAGCGAGAACTGGTCCAGGTTGACGTCGCACTGGTTGCCGTTGCCGCAGGAGATGCTGACGGTGTTGGACCCCTTCTGGAGCTCCAGGTTGGCCCAGGTGTGGGTCCAGCCGCGCTCCCAGTCGCCCTCGGGGGCATGGGCGAAGTTGGACAGGTTCAGCGGACGGTTCTGCGAGGTGCCGTTCACCGTCAGGGTGGCGTTCGCGTCCTTGCCCGGCACGCCGTAGCTGACGTTCAGCGTGTACTTGCCGGACTTCGGCACGTCCACCGTCCAGGTCACCGAGGCGCCGACCTGGTTCAGGCCGCCCACGTAGGAGCCGCCGGCCGACTTCGAGCCCTTGACGGCGGAGGCCGGGGCGGCGCCGCCCGCGAGCTGCACCGCGTCGTCGACCGCGTCGGCCTTCGGCAGCTCACCGGCCGAGGCCGTGCTGGTCGCCTTCGGGCTCGGCGGGGCCTCCTGCGACTGGGTCGGGGACGCGTCCGCCTGGTTCCCGGTCTTGCCGTCGTCGTCCTTGCCGTTGAGCATCGCCACGCTGATACCGATGACGACCGCCGCGACCACCGCGATGGCACCGATCAGCAGACCCTTGGTGTTGGGTCCGCGCCGCCCGCCGCCACCGCCGGAGTGCATGGCCTGCCGGGACGTGGGAGCACCGCCGGGCATCGTCTCCGGTGCCTGGTAGTGGCTGTTCGGCTGGCCGTAGGCGCCCGCCTGCGTCGGAGCGGCCTGCTGCGGCTGGCCGTACTTGCGCTCGCCGACCGCGCGCACCCGGTTGACCGCGTTGGGATAGCCGTAACCACCGGACGGCGGCTGGGCCCCCCTGGCCTGGCCGTCGGCGTACAGGTAGCCGAACGGGTCGTCTTCCTCGGGCTTGCTCGCGCCGTTGTCGCCGGGCGTCATCCCTGGGTACTCCTCAACAAGTGCGGGCGGGCGGGGTACGGGGTTGGAATGGCGAGCCTACCCTCCCGCACACCCCGATTCGCTCGGACGGGGGACCCCCGAACGGACGCCTGAACCGCAGAGCCCGGCGCTGTCAGCGCACTGACCTGCACTTCACCCGGCACGCCGATGCTGTTTGGGACGAGATCGTTTCTCAACGTACATCCGCTCGTCGGCGGACTTCAGCACTTCGTCGGCCGTCATCCCGCAGTGCGCCCAGCCGATGCCGAAGCTGGCGCCCACCCGGACCGCCCGGCCCTCGGCCCGGATCGGCTGGATGATCTCGCCGCGCAGCCGCACCGCGAGGTCGGCGGCGTCCGCCTGGCCGAGGCCGTCGGCGAGGATCACGAACTCGTCGCCGCCGAGCCGGGCCACGGTGTCGCCGTCGCGCACCCCGCCGCTGAGCCTGCGGGCCACCTCGATGAGGACCGCGTCGCCCGCGTTGTGCCCGAAGCGGTCGTTGATCGACTTGAAGCCGTCCAGGTCGCAGAAGAGGACCGCGAGCCCCTTGGTGCCGTCGTCGGGGCCCTGCTCGGGGGCGACGGTGTGCACATGGTGGTCGAAGGCGTCGTACGCCTCCGCGCCGGGCGCGAAGTCGAAGCCGTGGGCGTCACCGGACCCGGCCGGGTGTCCGTAGGCGGCGTCCAGCGACTCCAGGGCGTCGAGGTGGGCCGGGCGGCGGCACAGCCGGGCGGCGAGCCGGGACCGCAGCTCGGCGGAGTTGGGCAGCCCGGTCAGCGAGTCGTGGGAGGCGCGGTGGGCGAGCTGGAGCTCGCGGCGCTTGCGCTCCTCTATGTCCTCGACGTGGGTGAGCAGGAAGCGCGGGCCGTCGGCCGCGTCCGCGACGACGGAGTTGCGCAGCGACACCCATACATAGCTGCCGTCGCGCCGGGCGAGCCGCAGCTCGGCCCGGCCGCCCTCGGCGGAGGTGCGCAGCAGGGTGCCGATGTCCTCGGGGTGGACGAGGTCGGAGAAGGAGTAGCGGCGCATCGCGGAGGCGGGCCGGCCGAGCAGGCGGCACAGGGCGTCGTTGGTGCGCAGGATGCGGCCGTGCTGGTCGCCGCCCATCTCGGCGATGGCCATGCCGGAGGGGGCGTACTCGAATGCCTGGCGGAAGGATTCCTCACTGGCGCGCAGGGCCTGCTGGTCGCGCTCCAGGCGGACCAGGGCGCGCTGCATGTTGGCGCGCAGATGGGCGTTGCTGATGGCGATGGCGGCCTGGAAGGCGTACATCTGCAGGGCCTCACGGCCCCAGGCGCCGGGGCGCCGTCCGGTGATCGGGCGGTCGACGGATATGACGCCGAGCAGTCCGCCGCGGGCGCCGCCCTGGCCGCCGGGGGCGTACATCGGGGCGAAGAGCCGGTCGCCGGGGTGCCACTCGTCGGGGAAGCGGGGCGCGGGGCCGTCGCTGTACCACTGCGGGACGTCGTCGTCGTCGAGGACCCAGCCCTCGGTGTGGGGTATGAACACCAGGTCGCCCCAGACCTCGCCCATGCCCAGCCGGCGGTCCCAGGACTCGCGGGAGCCGGTGCGGCCGGTGATGAGGGCTTCGGCGGCGGAGTTGCCGGAGACGGCGGCGACGACCAGATCGCCGTCGGGGCGTACGAGGTTCACGCAGGCCATCTCGTACCCGAGGGCGCCGACCGCGCCGTCGGCGACGATCTGCAGGGTGTCGGCCTGGCTGCGCGCCGTGTTCATCTCGGCCATGACCTGGTGAAGCTGACGCAGTGACGTCAGAGGGACGTACGGCTCCTGATCGGTCTCCATGCTCGCCCTCCCCCTGCTGTCCACAGGCTTTCCCGCCACTGAATCACAGCGCGCTGCTCACTCGGTACACAGGGTCAACAATTCCGTACTCCTTGTGACTCAAGTCACAGAAGAACTTGAACAATTGAGTGCAGTTTCCGCACTTTCCCGTTGCGTTCCGCGATCGCAAAGGCTGCGAAGTTGCGCATATGCCGCTGTGCTGGTCCACCGGCGGCGGCCTGTTCCGGGGCCGTCGGTCCGGTCCTGCGGTCCTAGGTCCGGACTCGGCCCAAGGCCCGATGCGGCGGGCGGGGGCCGGGGATTAGCGTTTCCGGCGTGCTGAACCCTCCCTCCCCCACCGCCACGGCCGCTTCTGTGCATGCTGAGGGGGTGAGCGACGACGAGTTCCGGGCCGCGATGTCCCGGCTGGCCGCGGGCGTGGTGCTGGTGACCGCGCAGGAACCGCCGCTGGACCCCGACGACCCGTACGCGCCGGGCACGGAGGACGTCGGCATGACCGCGACCGCCTTCATGTCGGTCTCGCTGGACCCGCCGCTGGTGCTGGTCAGCCTGCGCACCGGCTCCCGCATGGACGACCTGCTGGACGAGCAGCCGCTGTGGGCGGTCTCCGTGCTGGCCGAGAACCAGCGGCAGATCGCGGGCCGCTTCGCCATGAAGGGCCGCATCAGCGACCGCCTGCTCTTCGCCGACCTCGCCCCGGACCGCGGCGAGGCCACCGGCGCGCCCCTGATCGCCGACGCGCTGGCCACCCTGGAGTGCCGCACCGAGCAACGGGTGCCGGCCGGCGACCACACCCTGGTCATCGGCCGCGTCCTGACGGCACGCGTGCCGAGCGCCGAGGGCGGGCCCCTCATGTACTACCGGGGGCGGTACCGGCACCTGGGCTGAGCGCAACCGTCCGGGGGCGGTGGATGTCACCTCCCGCGTGACCGTTCCCGACCGCCTCCGCCCGGCCTTCGAACTGGCCGTGTTCGCCGCCCCGCCGCTGATGCCCTGCCTGGCCGTCCCCGCGGCCGTGACACCGGCGGCGCGCATCCGCACCGGCACCTGGGGGCGCGCCTGGCCCGTCAGCGCCGAGTGCGTCACCGAGGCGGGCGCGGCCGCGGTGCCGCGCCGTAAAAGGATGGTGCACGTGGAGCGGGCTTCGTAGGGTGCCCGCATGTCGCTCCGTCTTGCCGAGGTCACATCCGCGAACCTCGGAACCGCCCTGGCCATCCGCGTGCGTCCGGACCAGGATCACGCCGTCGAGCCGGTCGCGCACTCGCTGGCCGAGGCGTACGTGCACCCGCCGGGCGTCGCCTGGCCTCGGCTGGTCCTGGACGGAGAGCGTCCGGTCGGCTTCCTGATGGCCTTCCTCGACATCGACTGGCGCGGCGACGGGAGTGTGCGGCGCTCCGGCCTGTGGCGGCTGAACATCGACGCGGGCGAACAGGGCAAGGGGTTCGGGCGCTTCGCCGTGGAATCCGTCGCGGCGGAACTGCGGCGGCGCGGCTGCGGGGAGCTGTACGTCACCTGGCACCCCGGCGCCGACGGGCCCGGCGGGTTCTACCGCCGGCTGGGCTTCCGCACGACCGGTGAGACGAGCGGCGGTCAGACGGTGGGTGTGCTCGGCCTCGCTTAGCCCCGGTCAGTCGACGGGCCTGCCCGGCTGGTCGTGCGTCGAGCAGTGGATCCCGCCGCCGCCCGAGGCGATGGTGTCGATCACGACCGGCACGATGTCCCGCTTCGGGAAGTGCTCCTGGAGGATGCCCCGCGCGCGGTCGTCGGCCCTCCTGTCGCCGAACCTCGGCATGAAGACGGAGTCGTTGGCCACGTAGAAGTTGGCGTACGTCGACACGAAGTCGTCGCCCTCCCCCGTGATCCTGCCGAGGTCCGGCTGCGGCAGGTCGACGATCTCCAGGTGCCGCCCGCGGGCGTCGGTGGCCTCGCCGAGCACGTGACGCGCCTGGTCCGCCGCGCGCGACCAGGAGTCGGCGGGAGACCCGGCGGCCGCCCGGTCGACCAGGACCACGCCGGGCGCGGTGAACCGCGCGAGGCTGTCCACGTGCGCGTCGGTGATGTCCTCGCCGCGGACGCCGCGCAGCCAGATGACCTTGCTCACCCCCAGCGTCCGTCCGAGTTCCACCTCGATCCGGTCGCGGCTCTTGCCGGGGTTGCGGTTGTCGTTGACGACCGAGCTCTCGGTGAGCAGCAGGGTGCCCTCCCCGTCGGTCTCGAAGGAACCGCCCTCGGCGACGAGCGGGGCCTTCACCCGAGGGACGCCGTACCGGTCCAGCAGCGTGGCCGCGACGCGGGCGTCGTTCGCGTGCTCCTGCTTGTTCCCCCACCCGTTGAAGTTGAAGTCGACGCCCGTGACCCTGCCCGCGTCCTCCACGAAGACGGGCACGATGTCCCGGGCCCACAGGTCGTCGACCTGGAGCGGGATGACCTCGACCTGCGAGCCGCAGGCCCGCTGCGCCGCCTTCACCTGCTCGGGCCGGGCCATCATCACGACGTACTCGTACTCCGCGACCGCCCGTGCCACCCGTGCGATGTCCTCCCGGACGTAGGGGAGGTCCTCACCCCACACCGGGTCCAGCGCCGGCCACGACATGAAGGTCCGCGCGTGGCTCTCCCACTCGGCGCCGAAGCGGACCGTCCGGCCGCCGCCGTCCTGGCCGGCGGAGGTCACGTCCGCTCCCGCGAGGTCCCCCGGGCCGCAGGCCGCCGCGCCGAAGGCGACGGCACCGAGGCCGGCGAGCGCGCGCAGGACGGTGCGGCGGGGAGGGGAGGGCTGAGGGGACACGGTGCTCCGATCATGGACGTACAAGACTATTCGGCCACACAGGACGGCGCGCGGGGGCGCCGAGAGCGCCGGGACCGTGGCCTCAGAGTGTCACTGACTGAATTTTCAGTCAAACATGTGCCGGGGAAACGCCCGCCGGATAGGGTGTGCGGTCATGGCATCGCGCACGACACAGATCCTCGAAGCGGCTGTCCGGGTGATCGCCCGGCACGGGGTTCGCGGGCTGCGCGTGGAGGAGCTCGCCGCCGAGGCCGGCGTCTCCACGGGGCTGATCTACTACCACTTCAAGGACCGCGCCGGAGTCCTGCGCCGCACCCTGGAGTTCATCAGCGACCGGGCCGCGCACTACACCGCGGTCCGCGACCCCGGCGCCGCGCCACTCGGCCCGCGCGAGGAGCTCGAACAGATCCTCCTGCTGGAACTCCAGGACACCGACGAGGTGCGGGAGAACAGTTCCGCCTGGGGTGAGCTGCGGGCCAGCGCCGTGTTCGACGCGCTGCTGCGCGAGGACCTCGCCGAGGCGACCTCGGTGTGGGTGCGCGAGGTCGCCGCGCTGCTGGCGCGGGCGGAACCCACGGCCCCGGCGTCCGCCGCCGAGTCCGCGGCCGAACGGCTCACCGCGCTGGTGGAGGGGCTGAGCATGCGCTGGCTCAGCGGCGGCATCGCCGTGGACCGTGCCCGCGCGCTGATGCGGGACGCCGTCGAGGCGGAACTCGCCGCGCTGCGCGAGCGCTGACGGGCGTCCGCCGGGTGCGCCCTCCGGGCAGCCCGTCAACCCTGGAGGCCCAAAAGGGCCTGACTCAGCCCCAGTCCCGCCCCGAGCGGCCGCGCTTGGTGTCCGCGCGTTGCTTCTTCTCGCGCAGACGGCGCTCGTTGATGCCGCGTGGGATGCGGGTGGGACGGCGGGGCTTGGGCGGGGGCGCGCTGGCCTCGGCGAGGAGCGCGGCGAGACGCACCGCCGCGGTCTCCCGGTTGCGCCACTGGGACCGGTGCTCGGAGGCCCGTACGACGACGACGCCGTCCACCAGCCGCCCGGCCAGCCGCTCCAGCGCCCGTTCCTTCCACACCGGAGGCAGTGCCTCGGTGCCGGCGAGGTCGAAGCGCAGCTCCACCTGGGAGTCGCTGGTGTTGACGTGCTGGCCACCGGGCCCGGAGGACCGCGAGAAACGCCACGCCAGCTCGGCCTCGGGAAGCGAGACCGAGCCGCGGATGAGATAGGGCCCGGACATGACCCCCATGTTCCCGGCTCCGGGCACCCTGAGTCACCCCGATTTCCGGCGCGCCTGCCGACGGCTCCGGAACAGCTCGGTAAAAAAGGTAAAGCGGGCAGGAACCTGAGGCACCCCTCCCGCCGTTCTTACCGGTGACGTAGCTTCGTCGGCACAGATACCCAAAAGGGAAGGGACTCCCAATCATGGCTGTAAGCCTGTCCAAGGGTGGCAACGTCTCGCTCACCAAGGAGGCACCGGGCCTGACCGCCGTCACCGTGGGCCTCGGCTGGGACGTCCGCACCACCACCGGCACGGACTTCGACCTGGACGCGTCCGCGATCGCGGTCAACACGCAGGGCCGGGTCTACTCCGACGCGCACTTCGTGTTCTTCAACAACAAGCAGACCCCGGACAGCTCCATCGTCCACACCGGCGACAACCGCACGGGCGAGGGCGCGGGCGACGACGAGGCGATCAACGTCAACCTGGCCGCCCTCCCGGCCGACGTCGAGAAGGTCGTCTTCCCGGTCTCGATCTACGACGCCGAGAACCGCGGCCAGAACTTCGGCCAGGTCCGCAACGCCTACATCCGCATCGTGAACCAGGCGGGCGGCGCCGAGCTGGCGCGCTACGACCTCTCCGAGGACGCGGCCACCGAGACCGCCATGGTCTTCGGCGAGCTGTACCGCAACGGCGCGGAGTGGAAGTTCCGCGCGGTGGGCCAGGGTTACGCCTCCGGCCTGGTCGGCATCGCCCAGGACTTCGGCGTCAACGTCTGAGAAACGGCTGCCGCCCCGGCTCCGGTCCACCACCGGAGCCGGGGCGGCGCGGTGCCTTCGCCCACCCCGGAATTCCCGTGGGCCGGAGCGGGCGCACGCGTTAGCGTGCCTCGGGTGATCCTCGAACCCGTGCCCGCCGGGGGCGCCCTCCCGGCCCCGCTGCTCGCCGAACTGACCGCGCTGTACGCCTCCCAGCAGGCGTTCCACACGCTCAGCGGCGAGTTCCCGGACCCGGCGGACATCCGGCCCGAGCAGGTCGCGGACGCGGTCGCGGCCGAACTCGCCCATCCCGGCGCGGAGATGCTCCTCGCCCGGGTGGACGGCCGGCTGGTCGCCGTGGTGAGCACGCTGGCCCGTCATCCCGATCCGGCCGACCCCGATCCGTGGATCGGGCTGCTGATGGTCGACGCGGCCCAGCAGGGACAGGGATTCGGGCGCCGTGCCGCCGAGCTGACCGAGGAGCGGTTCCGGGGCGCCGGGCGCCAGGCGGTCCGGCTCGCCGTGCTCGACGGCAACAGCGCGGGCCTGGCCTTCTGGCGGACCCTCGGCTACGAGACCGTGGACCACCGCCGCGACCGCGAGCTGGGCCGCCCCTGCGCCGTACTGCGCAAGGTACTGCTGCGCACGCCGAGGCGGGCCGCCCGCACGGCCGTGGTCGCGCCGGACGGCGCGGTGTTCCTCTTCCGCCAGGAGAACGTCGAGACCGGGCCGCACTGGGCGCTCCCCGGCGGCGGCATCGAACCCGGCGAGAGCCCCCGCGAGGGCGCCGTACGGGAGCTGGCGGAGGAGACCGGCTGGACCGGTCTGGAACCCGGCCCGCTGCTGTGCACCTGGGAACACGACTTCACCCGCGCCGGCGTCCCGGTCCGCCAGCACGAGCACGTCTACGTCGCCCGCGGCCCGCGCCGCGAGCCCACCGCACCCGCACTCACCACCCACCGTGCCGAGGGCATCCTCGACTGGCGCTGGTGGACCCCGGCCGAGCTGCTGGACACCGCCGAGCCGGTGTGGCCCCCCGGCCTGGGCCGCCTGCTGACAGAGGGGGCGGGCTGAGCGGGGTCCGGCCCCCGGCGTGGGACCATCTGACGTGCTCGACATCGGCTACGCCCTCTCCAACCGCTTCCCGGACCCCCCGCAGACGGACTACCGCCGGGCGGACGTCCGCGCGCTGCGGCACGACCTGTTCTGCGGTGACGTCTACCTGGCCGACACCAAGTCGGACCGGGAGCTGTCCACAGCCTGGGGATGGGTGCCGGTGCTGGACTTCGCGTGGGCGCTGTGCGACATCGCGGAGCAGTTGGACAAGGACCCCATGGGGTCGCGTGCCTCCCGCCCGCAGCGCGCGGAACTGGACTTCACCGAGTCCAGCGACCGCATGCTCTTCGAGCGCCGCTTCGGCTGGGTGGACATCGAGTCGGACTGGATGCCCGCCGAGGAGCCTCCGCTCAACTTCTCCCACGCCGAGTTCCGCCGCGAGGCCCGTGACTTCCTGCACGACGTCATCGCGGACCTGACCGACATGCACGAGGACCTGGCGGAGAACCCGGCGATCTGGACCCTCCAGGCCCGCTACCCCCGGCTCTCCTGACCGCTCACTCCACCCTGATCCCCAGCTCCGCCGCCAGCAGCGGGGCGAGGTCCAGCAACTGCCCGGTGCCGATCAGCGCGCCGGACAGCCGGTCCAGCCCGCGGGTGATCTCCAGCGGAGCGGCCCCGCGCAGGTCGACGTCCTTCAGCGTGGCGCGGGAGAGGTCGGCGGACTTCAGGGCGCAGTCGACGAACTCCACGCGCTCCAGCCTGGCCCCGCCGAAGTCGGGCTCCACCAGGACGCAGGACTCGAAGACCACGTCCTTCAGCCGGGCCTCGCGCAGGTTGAGGAAGTCGAGCTTGCCGCCGCGCACCACCACCCGCTCCAGCACCGCGCCGTGCAGTTGGGCTCCGCCGAGCCGGGGCGAGCGGAACTCCACGTCCCGGAAGGTGGCCTCGGCGAGCTGGGTGCCGACCCCCCGCACCCCTTCGAGCACGGAGTCCAGCACCCGGGCCCGGCCGAGCCCCGTCTCGTCCAGTACACAGCCGGTCAGCAGGCAGTCCATGAAGCGGGCGCCGCCGCCGTGCTGCCCGGACAGGTCCGCCCCCTTCAGCTCCAGCCCGTCATAGTCCCCGTCCCGCTCCAGTTCCGTGTCCGCCCAGGGGGTCAGGGGCGGCAGCCGCAGCTCCGGGCGCCGCGCGCCCCGTACCGCCGTGGTGCCGCCCGTGCCCGTCGCCCGCCTCGTCGCCATGGGCCCATGCTGCACCCCGCCACTGACAACGGACGCGGATGCGATACCTCCCGATCCATGGTGTTCTGGCCAGATGAGCATCGGCCGAACGGGTGAGCCAGGTCCGGTTCCGGCCCGAACCGAGGCAGCCGATCCCCACCGCTGGTGGGGCCTGGTCGTCATCGCGCTGGCGCAGTTGATGGTGGTGCTGGACGCGACGATCGTGAACATCGCCCTCCCCTCCGCGCAGACGGCCCTCCACATGTCCGACGCCAACCGGCAGTGGGTCATCACGGCCTACACGCTCGCCTTCGGCGGACTTCTGCTGCTGGGCGGGCGGATCGCGGACCTGGTGGGGCGCAAACGCACCTTCGTCATCGGCCTGATCGGCTTCGCGGGGGCCTCCGCGCTGGGCGGAGCGGCGGGCAGCTCCGCCATGCTCTTCGGGGCGCGGGCGCTCCAGGGCGTCTTCGCGGCCCTGCTCGCGCCGTCCGCGCTGTCCCTGCTGACCACGACGTTCACCGACCCGCGCGAGCGCGGCAAGGCGTTCGGCATCTACGGCGCGCTCGCGGGCAGCGGCTCGGCGATCGGGTTCATCCTGGGCGGCCTGCTCACCGAGTACCTGAACTGGCGCTGGTGCCTGTACGTCAACGTGCCCATCGCCGTCGCCGCCGTCCTCGGCGCCTTCGCCCTGCTGCACGACCGTCCCGGCCACGGCGGCGCGGCCCGGCTGGACGCGCGCGGCGCGGTGCTGGGCTGCGGCGGCCTGGTGGCCATCGTCTACGGCTTCAGCGAGGCCCAGCCGCGCGGCTGGACCGATCCGCTGGTGCTGGCGCTGTTCGCCGCCGGGATCGCGCTGCTGGCCGTGTTCGTGTGGTGGCAGAACCGCGCGCCGGACCCGCTGCTGCCGCTGCACATCGTCCGGGACCGCAATCGCGCGGGCTGCTTCCTGACCATGCTGCTCGCGGTGATCGGGCTGTTCGGGCTGTTCCTGTTCATGACCTACTACCTGCAGGTCGTCCTCGGCTACTCCCCCGTCCGCGCGGGCCTGGGCTTCCTGCCGCTGACGGCCGCGATCATCATCGGCTCGACCCAGATATCGGCCCGTCTGCTGAACCGGGTGGCGCCGCGCATGCTGATGGTGCCGGGCATGCTGCTGGCCACCGGCGGGCTGCTGCTGCTCACGCGGATGACGGTGCACTCCTCGTACACCTCGGAGATCCTGCCCGCGCTGCTGCTGCTCGGGCTCGGCATGGGCCTGACCTTCATGCCGGTGTTCGCCACCGCCACGGCCGGGGTCGCCCCGCGCGACTCCGGGGTCACCTCGGCCACCGTGAACACCGCCCAGCAGGTCGGCGGCTCCATCGGTACGGCGCTGCTCAACACCATCGCCACCACGAGCGCGGCCGCCTACGTCACCGCGCATCTGCGCGGCCCGGCCGACCGGGCCGCCGTGGTCCCGGCGGGCGTCGTGCACGGGTACACGGTGGCGATCTGGTGGGCGGCGGCCGTGATGCTGCTGGCCGCGGTGGTGGCGGGGGTGATGGTGACGGCGAAGCCCCCGCGGCACGGCCTACCGGCCAAGGCGCAGGTGCGGGAGTCGGTCGGCTGAGCGGCGTCAGCTCCGCAGCGCGGTCAGGGTCTCGCGCGGGTTCCAGGTCCGGCCCCGGCCCCGGACGAGCGGATAGCAGGCCAGCCCGATGAGGGCGGCGAGGGCGTGGCCGACGTCGGTGAAGGTGCGGCCGGCGGCGAGCGGAAGCGCGTACACCGCGAGGAGGACGGCGAGGTACGGGTACCGCCAGGGCGGTGCGATCCGGTACGTCAGCACGCCCATCACGCCCGCGAGCGCGTAACTCACCCCGATGTCCAGGGTGTTGACCGCCGAGGGCGGGGCGTGCCCGTCGTTCACGGCCTTCAGCAGGGCCAGCTCGCTGATCAGCGTGGCCAGCACGTGCGCGGCCGCGCACACCGCGAGCCACCGCCCGGTACCGAGCCACCGCTCCGCCTGCGCGTGGAACACCGTGTACGCGGCGGCGTACGGCAGCCAGTGCCCGCCGTCGATCCACATCGCACTGGTGATCAGCACCCGCACCGGGTTCTGCGACAGCTCATGGATGTTGGTCGAGCGCTGCCGCAGGAACTCCTTCTCGAACTCCGGCGACATGTGGTGCAGAGCCACAGTGCTGACGAACAGCACGGCCAGCCACACATAGGTGCCCGGAGCGGAGCGCACATAGGCCGCCACCGCCCGCCCACCTCGCCCCGCTCGGCTACCCAGGCTCACATCCGCAAGTATGGTCGGCGGGGTGAGCGAGGTGCCCGGCGAGCTGGTCCGGCGGGCCGGGGATTTCCGGCGCCGCTGGCGGCTGCGCGCGGACGGCCCCGCACTGTCCGGCGTCTGCTCGCTGGTCCTGCCGGTGACGGCGGCCGACGGCACCCCCGCCGCCCTCAAGGTCCAGCACCTGGACGAGGAGACCGCGGGCGAGGCGACGGCCCTGCTGACCTGGGCCGGGGACGGCGCCGTACGGCTGCTGGCGCACGACGCGCCGACCGGCACCCTGCTGCTGGAGCGGCTGGACGAACACCGCCCGCTGTCCGGGCTGCCCGACGCCCACGAGGCGACCGGCGTCATCGGCGACCTGCTGGCCCGGCTCACCTCCCACGCCGCTCCGCCCGGACTGCGCCGACTGGGTGACATCGCGCGCTCGATGACGGAGCGCGTCCCGTGGGCCCTGCGCACCGAACCCGACCCCGGCACCCGACGCCTGCTGCGGGACTGTGCGGCAGCGCTCGGCGAGGTCGCGGACCAGCCCGGTGACCGGCTGCTCCACTGGGACCTGCACCACGGCAACGTCCTGGCCTCCGGCCGGGCGCCCTGGCTGGCCATCGACCCCAAGCCGCTCGCCGGCGACCCCGGCTTCGAGCTGCTTCCCGCCCTGGCCGACCGCTACGACCCGGGCGGCACTCGTCGGCGCTTCGACGTCCTCACCGGCGCCCTCGGCCTGGACCGGGAGCGGGCGCGGGCCTGGACGCTGGCGCGCGTGCTGCAGAACCGGCTGTGGCAGCTCGCGGAGGGGCACGCCGGGCGGCCCGCGCAGGACGTACGGCTGGCGATCGGGCAAGCACTGCGCGGAGGCTGACACGCCCCCGGACGGACCATCGCCGGGATACCGGATTAAACGGTCATACCGTACGCGGTATGAAGAGATGTCACATCGCATATCTCGCCTGCGCCGCGGCCCTGGTGGGCGCGGGTGTGGGGGCGGCCCCCGCGGTCGCCGCTCATCAGACCCTCGTGGTCCGTCCGGGCGAGTCGATCCAGAAGGCCGTCGACGCCGCCCAGGCCGGTGACACCGTGCTGGTGCTCGCCGGTACCTACCACGAGAGCGTGCAGATCGGCACGCCCCGCCTCACCCTGCGTGGTGCGGGCGCGCGCACGATCATCAAGCCCGCCGCCACCAAGACCGGCAAGGACGCCAACAGCTGTGCCGAGAACGGCAACGGCGTCTGCGTCCTCGGCACCAAGACCAAGGACGTCGAGGGCGTCACCGTCGCCGACCTCACCGTCACCGGGTTCGCCCGCGCCGGGGTGTTCGGCATGGCGACCGACCGCATGACGGTCCGCCACGTGCACGCCGTCGACAACGACACCTGGGGCATCGCCCAGGAGCGCTCCACCGGCGGCGTGTTCCGCGAGAACGTCGCGCAGCGCAACGGCGACGCGGGACTCTTCCTCGCCAACACGGTCAAGGAGGAGGCGGGCGCGTACGACGCCGGGCGGACGCTCGTCGAGCACAACCGGCTCCAGGACAACCGCATCGGCGTCACCGTCCGCCGGCTGCGCAACCTGACCGTCTCGGACAACGGCATCAGCGGCAACTGCGCCGGCGTCTTCGTCGTCGGTGACGAGAACGCCCCGAAGGCCGGTCACCTGACCGTCTCCCGCAACCGCGTCTCGCAGAACAACAAGTCCTGCCCGAAGACCGAGCGCCTGCCCGCCCTCCAGGGCTCCGGCATCGTGCTCACCGGCGTCGAGCAGACCCGCGTGACCGGCAACCTCGTGCGCGACAACGCGGGTGCCTCCCCGCTCTCCGGCGGCATCGTGCTCTTCAAGAGCATGGTCGGCGCCACCGGCGACCAGAACCTGATCGACGGCAACACGCTGTCGGCCAACGCCCCCGCGGACCTGGTGAACACGGACACGGGCAAGGGCAACACCTTCGAGCGCAACTCCTGCCGGGCCTCGAAGCCCGCGGGCCTGTGCTGACCGCCCGCCCGCTGCCCATCGATGACCGAAGAAGGCCGAAGAACGAGAAAGGGCGGCAGATGACGACCGCTGAGACAGCCCCACCGCCCCCCATGCGCCTGCGCGAGCTGGTGTTCGGGGCGGCCTGCGCCGCCGCCGTCCGGGCCGCCGCCCGGCTCGGCGTCGCCGACGCCCTCGGTGACGACCCGAAGCCCGTGGAGGACCTCGCGGCCTCGGTGAAGACCGAGCCCAAGCCGCTGCGCCGGCTGCTGCGCGCCCTGTCCTGCTACGGCGTCTTCGCCGAGCGCCCGGACGGCACCTTCGCGCACACCGACATGTCCCGCCTGCTGCGCGAGGACGACCCCAACAGCCTGCGCGCCATCGCCCTGTGGTGCACCGAGCCGTGGACCTGGGACGCCTGGCCCAGGCTGGACGAGGCCGTGCGCACCGGGGACAACGTCGTGGAGTCCCTCTACGGCAAGGAGTTCTTCACCTACCTCAACGAGGACGCCCCCGAGTCCGCGGACGTCTTCAACCAGGCCATGACCCGCTCCAGCGAGCAGTCGGCCCGCGAGGTCGCCGCGCTGCTCGACCTGTCCGGCGCCTCCTCGGTGGCGGACTGCGGCGGCGGCCAGGGCCATGTGGTGGCCTGCCTGCTCGACAAGTACCCGACGATGCGCGGCAGCCTGCTGGACCTGCCCCGCGTGGTCGAGAACGCCCTGCCCCGCCTGCGCACCGGCGACCTCGCCGACCGCGCCGAGATCGTGCCCGGTGACGTGCGCGCCTCGGTCCCGGTGAAGGCCGACGTCTACGTCATCAAGAACATCCTGGAGTGGGACGACGAGAGCACCGCCCGCCTGCTGGGCAACGTCGTCGCCGCGGGCGGCCCCGGCACCCGCGTCATCGTCATCGAGAACCTCGTCGACGACACCCCCTCGATGCGCTTCAGCACCGCGATGGACCTGCTGCTCCTGCTCAACGTGGGCGGCGCCAAGCACACCACCGAGTCCATGGTGGGCCGGCTGACCTCGGCGGGCCTGGTCGTGGACGACATCCGTCCGGTCAACCCGTACCTGCACGCCTTCGAGTGCCACGTCGCCGGCTGACCGGAGACGAGGCACCCGGAAACCGGCCGCCGGGCCCGCGACGCTGCGGGCCCGGCGGCCGGTGGTCTTCCCTCGGGGGAGCGGGACGGTCAGTCGCGCTCCCACACGTAGAAGCGCTCCGCCATCGCGTCCTTCGGGGAGCGCCAGGTCTCCGGGTCGTACGCGCTGACGTACGCCGACAGGCGCTCGCTGATCCCGCGGAACTCCGGGTGGCCCGCCACCTTGGCGATGGCCGGGGCCGGGTCGGTGTCCGACTCGACGAGGTGCATGTACACGTCGCCGAACTGGAACAGGCTGCGGCGGCGCACCCCGACGAGGTGCGGCAGCTCGCCCCGGTCCGACTCCGCGAAGATCTTGGCGATGTCCTGGGCGGAGCCCGGTGCCATCCGGGCCACGATCAGTCCCTGGTGCATGGGGGTCGTCCTCTCGTCCCGCTCGCCGGTCAGTCGGCCAGGGCCGGGGCGGGGCGGTCCCCGGCGGCCTTCTGGATCTTGTCCCGGATGAGCGCCATCTGGACCTTGGAGTTGCGGTTGATGTTGTCGGTCATCCACTCGTCGTCGACCGGCGCCTCGGGCTTCATGGCGAAGTCCTGCGTCCACACCATGCGGGTACCGGCGGGCACCTCCTCGTAGGCCCAGTGGATGTCCATGTGGGCGAACGGGCCCGTCTCCACGCGGCGGGCGCGGACGGTGAGGTTCTCGCGGTCCGGCTCGCGCTCGGAGACCCAGCTCCACACGGTGCCGTTGTCGTCCGGGTGCATGGTCAGCCGGAACGTCGTCTTGCGGCCCTCCCGCTTGAGGACCTCGACGGAGGCGTACTCGCTGAAGAGCTGCGGCCAGTTCTCCAGGTCGTTGGTCATGTCCCAGACCAGGTCGAGCGGAGCGGCGATCGTGATCTCGTTCCGGGTGTGTCCGGCCATGTCAGGCTCCTGCCATCAGTGCGCTGTTGACGAGGTCGAGGAAGGCTTGCGGGGTCTTGCAGCGCTCGGCGTCCGGGGGCATCGGGGTGCCGTGCCGGTTCTCCAGCTCGCCGACGATGCCCAGCAGGCCGAGCGAGTCGAGGCCGAGCGTCTCGAACGCGGTCTCGGGCTGCTCCCGCAGCACCTCGGGCGCGACGGTGATGCCCGCCGCCTTCTTCATCAGTGCGGCCAGTTCTTCTTCGGTGATCTGCGCGTTCATGCCGTTCTCTCCTTTGCTGTTCGCCTACTGGGCGCCGTGCCGGAGCACGAGCGCCGAGTTCGACCCCATGAGGCCCCGGCTGAGGACCAGCGCCGTACGCGGCTGCGCGACACGGGCGCTCCCGGTCACGAGGTCGATGTCGTGGCAGATGTCGGCCACGTTGGGTGTCGGCGGGATCAGGCCGTGCTCCATCGCCAGCACCGCCGCCGACACGTCCAGTACCGGTGCCGCGCAGTAGCCGCGGCCGATGCC
The DNA here is from genome assembly GCF_022846655.1 of Streptomyces seoulensis. Lineage (NCBI taxonomy): Bacteria > Bacillati > Actinomycetota > Actinomycetes > Kitasatosporales > Streptomycetaceae > Streptomyces > Streptomyces seoulensis. The sequence goes on along the minus strand of NZ_AP025667.1, from coordinate 383,188 downwards.
GGTCTTCGGCGCCGTCACCGGCACCCGGCGGCCGTGCTCACCGAGCGCGTCCACCAGCGCCAGCGCCTCGGCACGGTCCGCCTCCGGCACCCCGAGGGCGTCGGCGAAGACCATGTCGACCTCCTCCGGGGCGCAGCCGGCCTCGGCCAGTGCCGCCCGGATGGCCTGCGCCAGCCCCTCGCGGGACTCGGCCCAGCGGGAGGCCCCGGTGAACGTCGCCGCGTGTCCCGCGATGTACGCCCGGACCTCGGCCCCGCGCTCCCGCGCGGACCGCTCCGCCTCGACCACGAGCATCGCGCCGCCCTCGGCGGGCACGAACCCGCACGCCGCCTCGGTGAAGGGGCGGTACGCGCGCGCCGGGTCGCTCTGACCGCTCAGCTCCCCGTACCCGAGCTGGCAGACCACCGAGTACGGCGCGAGCGGCGCCTCGGTGGAGCCGGCCACCATCACATCGGTGCCCCGGCGTACCGCGCGGGCGGCGTGCGCGAGGGCGTCCAGACCGCCCGCCTCGTCGGAGGCGACCACCGAGCAGGGCCCCTTGAAGCCCCGCCGGATGGAGATCTGGCCGGTGCTGGCCGCGTAGAACCAGGCGATGGACTGGTACGGGCCGACGAACCGGCTGCCCTTGCCCCACAACTGCTGGAGCTCGCGCTGGCCGAACTCGCCGCCGCCGGAGCCGGAGGCGGTGACCACCCCGATGGAGAACGGGTTCTGCGCGGTGTCGGCCTGCCCCAGCCGGGCGTCCTCCAGCGCGCGGTCCGCCGCGGCCATGGCGAAGTGCGTGAACCGGTCGGTCTGCACGAGGAAGCGTTCCTCGACCACCGCCGGGTCGAACTCGCGGACCTCGCCCGCCACCTTCAGCGGCAGGTCCTCGCAGCCCTCGCGGGTCACCCGGTCCAGGACGCTGATGCCCTCCTGGGTGGACTTCCAGAAGGTCTCGGTGCTGATGCCGTTCGGCGCGACCACCCCGATACCGGTGACGGCCGCGCGCCGTTGCTCGGTTGCGCTCATCGTGTCCTCACTCCCTCGGCCGGGTCAGGATCACCGCGGACTGGAAACCGCCGAACCCGCTGCCCACGGAGAGCACGCCGTTCAGCTTCCGCTCCCTCGCCTCGCGCGGGACGTAGTCCAGGTCGCACTCAGGGTCGGGGGTCGTGTAGTTCGCGGTCGGCGGGACTGCCTGCCTGGCGAGCGCCAGGACACACGCCACCACCTCGATGGCCCCGATCGCCCCGAGGGAGTGCCCCACCATCGACTTGATGGAGCTCATCGGGGTGTCGTAGGCGTGCTGCCCGAGCGCCCGCTTCACCGCGGCCGTCTCGTGGCGGTCGTTCTGCCGGGTGCCGGAACCGTGCGCGTTGACGTAGTCGATCGCGGTCGGGTCGATCCGGGCCTGGTCCATGGCCGTCTCGATCGCGCGGGCCATCTCCAGGCCCTCGGGGGTCAGACCGGTCATGTGGTACGCGTTGCCGAACGTGGCGTAGCCGCTGAGCTCGCAGTACACGTGCGCACCGCGGGCCCGCGCGTGTTCCAGCTCCTCCAGCACCAGCACCGCGCCGCCCTCGCCCATGACGAACCCGTCACGGTCGTTGTCGAAGGGCCGGGAGGCGTGCGCCGGGTCGTCGTTGTTGGAGGACGTCGCCTTGATCGCGTCGAAGCACGCCATCGTGATCGGCGAGATCGGCGAGTCGGAGGCACCGGCCAGGCATATGTCCGCCCGGCCCTCCTGCACGGTGTGGAAGGCGTACCCGACCGCGTCCAGACCCGAGGTGCAGCCCGTGGACACCGTCTGCACCGGGCCCCGCGCGCCGAACCGCTCGGCCACCGACGAGGCGACCGTGCTGGGCGAGAACGCCCGGTGAAGCTCCGGCCGGGCCTGGGTGTGGTCCACATCCCAGCGCTGGCCACCATGGCTGACCAGCACATAGTCGTTCTCCAGCCGGGTGGTGCCGCCGACCGCGGTGCCGACCGACACCGCGATCCGCCACGGGTCCTCGGCCGCCAGGTCGAGACCCGAGTCGTGCACCGCCTCGTCGCCGGCCACCAGCGCGAACTGGATGTACCGGTCCGAGCGCGCCACCTGCTCGGCGTCCAGACCGTAGGCCGACGGGTCGAAGTCGCACTCGGCGGCGATCCGCGAACGCAGCCCCGAGGGGTCGAAGAAGGTGATGCCCCGCGTGGCGGTCCGGCCGTTGGACAGCAGGTCCCAGAACGCGGGCGCGCCGATCCCGCCCGGAGCCACGATGCCTATGCCCGTGACCGCCACCCGCCGGGTCATGAGCGCACCTGGTCCCGGCCCGCGGCAACGGCACCACCGGCCTCCGTCACCACCGCGGCGGCCCCGATGACGTCCGTCTCCTCGGTGTCCACGTGGCCGTCCTGCGGGCGCGGGGCCAGCGGACCCAGGTGGAAGACGAGGCGCGCCTCGTCGTCACCCACATTGCGGAAGCGGTGCCGCATGTGGGCGGGGATCAACAGGCCCTGCTCCGGCACGAGGGGGTGCGCCTCGCCGTCGAGGTCCACCTCCAGCCGGCCGCAGATCACGTACACGAACTCCTCGGAGTACGGGTGGTAGTGCTCGCCGATGCGGTCGCCGGGCTGCACGATGGCCACGCCCATGAAACCGCTGGTGGAGCCGACCGTCGCCGGGGTCAGCATGGCGCGCAGGTCGCCGCCGCGCCGGGTGTTGTGCTCGGTGTCCTTCAGGTCGATGATCTTGGGACGGTTTTTGATCACAGCTTCCTCCGTTGGATGTGCCGCGTCGGCGGTTGCGGGGTGAGGGGCGGGCACGGATCAGGCGTCCGAGGCGCGGCGGTCGGTGACCAGGTCCATCCGGACGGCCTCGCCGGCGAGCAGCCCGCGCACCTGGGCGGCCGCCCGCGCGTCCTCCGGCAGCGCCTCGACGTCCGTGCCGCGTACGTCCACCAGGCGCACCACCACGTCGTCGCGCTGGAAGACCGTGCTGCGCAGCACCTGGCTCGTCGGGTCCTCGGCCGCGGTCTGGTCGTACTGGGAGATCAGTTCCGCCAGCCGCATGCCCTGGTCGGCGCGGGCCGGGTAGAACAGCGCGAGGCGGTTGCCCTCCGCCTGCTCGTCGGCCACCACGTGGTGCACCGCCGGGAGCGCCGCGCGGGTGAAGAACATGCGGGCCGACTCCTGGTCGTCCAGGTCCCGGTCCTGCTCCAGGTAGGGGTTGATGGCCTCCTCGACCGCCCGCACCTCGGGCTGCCGGGCCACGTGCCGCAGCGCCGCGAGCAGGTCGCCGCGCACCTCGATGGCCCGCACCACGCGGTTGCCCTGCATGAACAACGAGGTCCGCACCAGCTCCGTGGTGTCGTCGACGCGGGCCTTGGGCGAGGCGTAGTCCGAGAGGATCGCCGCGACCTTCTCCTCGGTGCCCGGCTTCACGGTGAAGGTGAGCGCGTGCCGGATGACTCCGTCACCGATGCGCGGGTGGGCCTGGAGGCGGCGGCCGGGGGCCGACTCGGCGGGGACCGCGGGGCCGCCCGTCTCGCGGACGATGTGGAAGCGCAGCGAACGGGTGTCGCGGACGCAGGAGTGCAGCGGCTCCACCATGTGCACGTGCTCCTCGCTGTTCACCCAGGTGAGGAACGGCGGGGCGCTCTCCCACTCGCTGGTGATCAGCCACTGCGAGGGGTTCTCGATGGACTGGCAGAGCTGGTCGCTGACGTGACCGGGAACCTGCGCGACCTGGGCGCAGAGCAGCTCGTACGCCTCCAGGAACTGCTGCTGAGCGCCGTCGTACACGTCGACCAGAAGGACGACCCGCAGCGGGGAGCCGTCGAACACGGACTGGGAGACACGCTTGGACACCTCGCGTGTCAGCGTTTCTGAGGGACGTTCAGACGTGGTGGTCATCCTGCACACATCTCCTTCGCGGGCCAGAACCGGTGCCGGCCGTCGATCGGGTCCGGCAGCGTTCCTTGATCCTGTGCCGGTCCCCACGAGCCCGCGACTCCTGTGAACCACGCGGGTGATTGGGCACGCGGAGCAGGCACGGGCGGGCATGAAGAGTCACAGGCGCCCCACGCGCCCACCCCAGCCACTGGAGGCTTCGATGCATCAGAAAGCCGACCACCGGGTCCCCGTCCTCATCGTGGGCGGCTCACTGGTGGGCCTGTCCATGTCCGTGTTCCTGGGCCGTCTCGGTGTGCGGCACATGCTCGTCGAGCGGCACTCCGGGACCTCGAACCACCCGCGTGGACGCGGCAACAACGTCCGCACGATGGAGCTGTTCCGGGTCGCCGGGGTCGAGCCGGACATCAAGGCGGCCGCCTCGCTCCTCGCCGACAACCACGGCATCCTCCAGGCGCCCACCCTCGTGGGTGACGCCGGCGAATGGCTCTTCAGGAACATCGACCCCGGCGGCGGCCTGGCCAGGTTCAGCCCCACCGCGTGGTGCCTGTGCAGCCAGAACGACCTCGAACCCGTCCTCGTGGACAGCGCCCGCGAACTCGGCGGCGACCTCCGGTACTTCCACCAGATGGAGTCCTTCGAGCAGGACGCCGACGGAGTGACGGCCACCGTCCTGGACCGCGACACCGAGGAGCGCTTCACCGTCCGCGCCGACTACCTCGTCGCCGCCGACGGCCCGCGCAGCCCCGTACGGCGCGCCCTCGGCGTCGGCCAGAGCGGACCCGGCGACCTGTTCGCCAACGTCAGCGTCACCTTCCGCTCCAGCGCGCTGGCCGACGTGGTCGGAGACCGCCGCTTCATCTGCTGCTACCTCACCCACCCGGACGCGGACGGCGCGCTGCTGCCCGTGGACAACAAGGAGAACTGGGTCTTCCACGCGCCCTGGCACCCCGAGCGCGGCGAGACCCTGGACGACTTCACCGAGGAGCGGCTGCGCGACCACATCCGCCGGGCGGTCGGCGTGGACGAACTCGACGTGAAGATCACCGGTATGGCCTCCTGGCGTGCCGCCGAACGCGTCGCCGACCTCTACTCGGCGGGCCGGGTCTTCCTCGCCGGCGACTCCGCCCACGAGATGTCCCCCACCGGCGCGTTCGGCTCCAACACCGGCATCCAGGACGCGCACAACCTCGCCTGGAAGCTCTCCGCCGTCCTGTCCGGCTGGGCCGGCCCCGGCCTGCTGGAGACCTACGGCGCCGAGCGCCGACCGGTCGCGGTCGCCACCAGCGCCCGCGCCTCCGCCCGCTCCGTCGAGCACAGCCACCCCGGCTTCGCGCCGGCCCCCGGTGTCGGCGGCGGCAAGCGCGGCGGCATCCTCAACGTCGTCCTCGGCTACCGCTACCCCGCCGGTGCCGTCCTCGGCGCCGACCCCGAGGCCCCGGTCGTCCCGGACGCCCTCGCCCTCGACGGCCGCCCCGGCAGCCGCGCCCCGCACCTGTGGGTGCGCCGCGGCGGCCTGCGCCTGTCCACCCTCGACCTCTACGAGCGCTCGATGGTCCTGCTCACCGACGCCCCCGACGACGCGGGCTGGTACGCGGCGGCCCGCCGCGTGGCCGCCGAGGACGGCATCGCCCTCGACGCCTTCCGCGTGGGCCCCGGCCCGGACGCCGACCTCACCTACGACACCGAGGGCACCGACTGGGCCGAGGCCCACGGCACCACGGCGGACGGCGCGGTCCTCATCCGCCCCGACGGCTTCGTGGCCTGGCGCGCGACGGGCGCCGCCGAGGACCCGGAGACGGCGCTCCGCGAGGCCCTGAGCTCCCTGCTCACCCCCGCCTGACCCCCCGGAAAACCCCGAAGGCCGCCCACACCGTGAGGTGCGGGCGGCCTTCGCCGTGCGGAGCCCCCTGTCGGATTCGAACCGACGACCTACGCATTACAAGTGCGTTGCTCTGGCCATCTGAGCTAAGGAGGCGTGGGCCGGTGGGCCCGTGTGTGCAGTGTACCCATGCGGGGGTGTGGGACGGCCGGGGAAATTCGGGGCCGCCCAGGTACTGACAGGGCTGGTCGGCGCCGGGTACGGTCCTGCCAGTTCACCTGGGTGAACCACCCGAACCACCTTCCTACAACGGATCGTCCGGCACGTTCCTGCCGGTAGAAGGGGGCCCATTCACCATGGCCACTGTCACGTTCGACAAGGCGACCCGGATCTACCCGGGGTCGACCAAGCCCGCCGTCGACGCCCTGGAGATCGCCATCGAGGACGGCGAGTTCCTCGTCCTCGTCGGCCCGTCCGGCTGCGGCAAGTCCACCTCGCTCCGCATGCTCGCGGGGCTCGAGGACGTCAACGGCGGCGCCATCCGCATCGGCGACCGCGACGTCACCCACCTGCCGCCCAAGGACCGGGACATCGCCATGGTGTTCCAGAACTACGCCCTCTACCCGCACATGACGGTCGCGGACAACATGGGCTTCGCCCTGAAGATCGCGGGCGTCAACAAGGCGGAGATCCGGGCGAAGGTCGAGGAGGCCGCCAAGATCCTCGACCTCACCGAGTACCTGGACCGCAAGCCGAAGGCGCTCTCCGGCGGTCAGCGCCAGCGTGTCGCCATGGGCCGCGCGATCGTCCGCGAGCCGCAGGTCTTCCTCATGGACGAGCCGCTGTCCAACCTGGACGCCAAGCTCCGCGTCTCCACCCGCACCCAGATCGCCTCCCTCCAGCGGCGCCTGGGCATCACCACCGTCTACGTCACCCACGACCAGGTCGAGGCCATGACGATGGGCGACCGGGTGGCCGTGCTCAAGGACGGTCTGCTCCAGCAGGTCGACACCCCGCGCAACATGTACGACCGCCCCGCCAACCTCTTCGTCGCCGGCTTCATCGGCTCCCCCGCCATGAACCTGGTCGAGGTGCCGATCACCGACGGCGGTGTGAAGTTCGGCAACAGCGTGGTGCCGGTGAGCCGCGACGCGCTCTCGGCCGCCGCCGACAAGGGCGACACCACCGTCACGGTCGGCGTCCGCCCCGAGCACTTCGACGTGGTCGAGCTGGGCGGCGGCGCGGCGGCCACCGCGCTGACCAAGGACAGCGACGACGCCCCGGCCGGCCTCGCCGTCTCGGTGAACGTCGTCGAGGAGCTGGGCGCCGACGGCTACGTCTACGGCGCCGTCGAGGTCGGCGGCGACGTGCGGGACCTCGTCGTCCGGGTGAACGGGCGTCAGGTGCCGGAGAAGGGCTCCACGCTGCACGTCGTGCCGCGGCCGGGCGAGATCCACGTGTTCTCGACCTCCACGGGCGAGCGTCTCTCCGGCTGACCTAAGGCAGGGGAAGTTCGACGGGAGGGGGTCCTGCGGGGCCCCCTCCCGCCGTGTCCGGGCGCGCTTCGGCGGATATCCCGGCACAGGGATCAATTCGGACGGCCGACGTCAACCCCCTACCCAGAAAGCAGCACGACTTCATCGCCCGTAAGGGTGACTAAATGTCGCCAAATCATCACCGGGCGCTACCCTCACTCGCGTGACGCACTCCACCACCCCTCAGACGCGACGCGGCCACCGGGGCGGCCCTGCCCGCCGGATCGGCCGTACTCTCGCCCTCGTCCTGCCCGTCGTCCTGGTGCTCTCCGGAACCCTCGCGGTCACGCGGGTCAACTGGACCGGGGACTCCGAAGGCTCGGTGCTCACCGCCTCGGACGTCGCCCAGGCCCCCGCCAAGGCCGGCACCGCCCGCACGGTCACCGCCAAGCGGACGGCGCCCCAGGAAGCGCTGCGCGACCGGCTGCTGACCGAGCTTCAGGACAAGAACCCCGGCGTGGTCCTCACCCACCTCCAGCAGGCGGTCAACGGCCACCCCGCGCTCGCCGAGCACTGCACCTCGATCGCCCGCACCCTGGGCAAGGCCGCGGTCCGCCTCTACGGCGCCTCCCGCGCCCAGTCCTACGCCCGCCCGGTGTGCGACACATCCTTCGCCACGGGTGTGCTGGCCGCACATAGCTGATCGGCACATGGGTGGTCGGCACATGGGTGGCCAGCACATGGGTGGCCGGTGCGTGGCTGGTCGGCACATGGCGGACCCACACATGGCCGACCCGCACATGGCCGACCCGCACATGGCTGATCGGCACATGGCGGACCCCACATAGCTGACCGCACCACGGGCGCGGACAGCCGCAGGAGCGGCCTGTCGCGCCCCTGGTGCCGGCCGGGGCGCCACGTACAGTTCGGGGCATGACCCATCCGAACGTCGCCGCGCGCCCCACCCAAGCCGTCGTCCTGGCCGGTGGCCAGGGCTCACGGCTGCGTCCCTACACGGACGACCGGCCCAAGCCGATGGTCGAGATCCCCGGCACGGGCACCCCGATCATCGGCCACCAGCTCGACTGGCTGGCCGAAGAGGGCGTCACGGACGTGGTGGTCTCCTGCGGCCATCTCGCCGAGGTCCTCCAGAAGTGGCTGGCCACGGCCGACCTGCCGCTGTCCGTCACCACCGTCGTGGAGACCGAACCCCTCGGCCGCGGCGGCGGCCTGAAGTACGCCGCCGCGCATCTCCCCCGCCCCGACCGGCCCTGGTACGCCACCAACGGCGACATCTGGACCCGCTTCTCCCTGCGGGACATGGCCGACTTCCACACCGAGCGGGACGCGGTGGCCACCCTCGCGCTGGCCCGGCCGCGCATCCCCTGGGGCGCCGTGCGCACGGACGGCTTCGGGCACATCACCGACTTCATCGAGGCACCGCCGTCCACCGTCGAGATCAACGCCGGTGTGTACGTCTTCTCCCCCGAGTTCCGCGACCTGCTGCCCGACCGCGGCGACCACGAGCGCGCGACCTTCCCCCGGCTCGCCCGTGAGCGCAAGCTCGCCGGTTTCCCGCTGCCGCAGGGCGCTTACTGGCGGGCCATCGACACGGTCAAGGACCTGACCGAGGCCGCCAAGGAGCTGGACGGCGAGCGCGCCTAGCAGCCGCCCGCCACACGCCGAAGGGCCCCGTACCTCGCGATGAGGTACGGGGCCCTTGGCGTGCTCGGTCAGTTGCCGAACAGACCGCCCACCAGGCCCGGCTGGCCGGTGGAGGCACCGCCGGAGTCGCTGCCGCCGCCCGAGTCGCTCCCGCCGGTCGACGTGGCGGCGCCGGTGCCGCCCGCCGTGGTCCCGCCCGCGCTGGTCGGGCCCGACGTGGTGCTGGGGGCGCCGCCGCCACCGGTGGTCGGGGCGGTCCGCTGGGGCGGGGCCTGGCCCGTGGTGCCCTGGGTCTGGCTGGGCGCCGCCGGAGCCGTACCGGCCGTGCGGTCCGCGCCCGGTGTGCCGGCCGCGCCGGACGGGCTCGCCCCGGCCGAGGCGCCGCCCGTGGGCGAGCTGGTCGCCGAGGGGCTGGCCTGCCTGCGCTGGGTGCCGGGCTCCGAAGGCAGCGGCGAGCCGGGCTGGTTGTTGCGCGGCGCCTCGCCGGGACCGGGCACGACCACCCGGCTGGAGTCGCGTACCGCGCCGCCGAGCAGCGAGCCGACGAGCAGGGTCAGACCGACCGTGACGACCGTGATCAGCGCGCCCCGGCGCAGCACGTACCGGCGCAGGTCCCAGATGGCGGCGCGCGGGCCCAGGGTGCGCCAGGCGCTGCCCGCGAGCCTGCCGTCGACGGAGTAGACCGGGGCGCCCGCGATGACCAGCGGGGACCAGGCGGCCAGGTAGATGATGTCGGGCGCGTCGTAGGCCGGGACCGTCTTCCAGCTCACGGTGACGATCAGCGCGGCCGAGAGCATCGCCCCCACCGCGGCGGCGACCCGCTGCCAGCAGCCGAGGATGGTCAGCACGCCGACCACGACCTGGAGGAAGGCGAGGACCAGCCCGGAGCCCACCGGGTGGTGCAGGGCGAACTGGCGCAGCGGCTCGGCCACGTCCCACGGGTGCAGGGTGTTGAGCCACTTGACCATGGAGCCGCGCTCGCCGCCGTCGAAGTAGACGGGGTCGCACAGCTTGCCCATGCCGGCGTAGATCGAGATGAAGCCGAGGAAGACCCGCAGCGGGAGCAGGACGACGCCGAGGTTCATCCGGCGGCCGGGGTAGTACGCGTGCCGGGCCGGATCGTCACCGTGGCGCCGGGCGGCCCGCGTGCCGGGCCGGACGGGCGGCTCGTCGAGGTCGAACTCGTCGCCCGCGTAGGGCGGTTCGCCGTACGGCGGCTCGTCGTAGGCGCTGCCGACCGGGCGCATGTGGGGCAGCAGCCGGGTGCCGCCGTCCGGGCCGGTGCGCTGGTGGCCGAGGACGGGGGTCTCGACGGTCGCGTCGAGCTGGTCGTAGGCGTCCGCGTAACCGGTGTGGTCCGGGTCGAGGCGCGGGATGACCTGGGTGGCCCCGGCCGGTTCTTCGGGGTGGCGGACGCTGCTGCCCCGGACGGCCTGGAGCAGCCGGTGGGTGCCGGTGTCGTCGGGCGCGGACCGGCCGCTCCAGACGACCGGGCGGCGGCGACCGGCGGTCCCGCCCGCGGCGGACATGCCGGCGGTGTCCTGGGCGGCGCTCAGGTGCCGGGCGATTCTCGGGGATTGGGTGCGCCTGCCCGCCGTCCCCAACTGCACGCGGAAGCTGGCGTGATTGACGATGACCTGCGCCGGATCGCTCGGCACCTTCACCATGCTCAGCGCGGGAGCGTCGTCGAATCCCGACGAGCGGTCCCCCGTGGGTGTGCGGGGTGTTCTGGTGTCCACACTCATCTAACCGAGTGACGCCGAGTTAGGACACTGCTTTGACCGGCCCGATGTGTCCGGACCGCGTCAAAGTCGTCGTGAACGCCGGGCAACCCCCGGATTTACCGCATCCGGGGGAATTGCCGAACGGTCGTTCAGGAACGGCGGCGCGACGCCTCGTACAGCACGACACCGGCCGCGACACCGGCGTTGAGGGACTCCGCGCCACCCGGCATCGGGATGCGCACCAGGTGGTCGCAGGTCTCGCCGACCAGGCGGGACAGGCCCTTGCCCTCGCTGCCGATCACGATGACGACCGGCCCGGACAGCGCCGGCAGGTCGCCCGCCTCGGCCGCGCCGTCGGCGGCCAGGCCGACCACGGTGATGCCGGCCTTCTTGTACTGCTCCAGCGCCCTGGTCAGGTTGGTGGCACGGGCGACCGGCGTACGGGCGGCCGTACCGGCCGAGCTCTTCCAGGCACCGGCGCTCATGCCGGCCGACCGGCGCTCGGGCACGACCACGCCGTGACCGCCGAAGGCGGCGACGGAACGGACGATGGCGCCCAGGTTGCGCGGGTCGGTGACGCCGTCGAGGGCGACGATCAGCGGGTCCTCGCCCTTGTCGTAGGCGGCCGCGGGCAGGTCCTCGGGGTGCGCGTACTCGTACGGCGGGACCTGCAGGACGAGGCCCTGGTGGTTCAGGCCGTTCGTCATGCGGTCCAGCTCGGGACGCGGGGCCTCCATCAGGTGGATGTTGCCGCGCTCGGCGGCGAGCTGGAGGGCCTCGCGGACGCGCTCGTCGTTCTCGATGAACTGCTGGACGTACAGCGTGGTGGCCGGTACGCCGTCGCGCAGCGCCTCGAACACCGGGTTGCGGCCGACGACCAGCTCGGAGGAGGACCTGCCGCCGCCCTTGCGCTGCGGCGGGCGGCCCTGGGCGCGGCGGACCTTGGCGGCGGCGGCGCGCTGCTTGACGTGGCCCTTGCGCATCTCGGCGGGGGGCGTGGGGCCCTTGCCCTCCAGGCCACGGCGCCGCTGGCCGCCGCTGCCGACCTGGGCACCCTTCTTGCCGGACATGCGGCGGTTGTTCGCCATGAGTTACCCGTCTCCGTGAGCGTTCGTACGTATGTATGCAGTGTGCCGCCCGGATGGCCGGGCGGCACATTCGATCAGGCCCGTTGCCGGCCGGCCTAGCGCGGGCCGAGGCTCCAGCGCGGGCCCTGCGGGCTGTCCTCGACGACGAGCCCGGACTGTCCGAGCTGGTCGCGGATGGCGTCGGCGGTGGCCCAGTCCTTGCGGCCGCGGGCGGACTCACGCTGTTCGAGGACGAGCCGGACGAGGCTGTCCACCACGCCGTGCAGGTCGTCGCCGCGCTCGCCGCCCTCGCCGGCCCACCGGGGGTCCAGCGGGTCGAGACCGAGCACGCCGAGCATGGCCCGCACCTCGGCCAGGCGGGCGACGGCCGCTTCCTTGTCGTCGGCCGCCAGCGCGCTGTTGCCCTGCCGGACGGTGGTGTGCACCACGGCGAGGGCCTGCGGCACGCCCAGGTCGTCGTCCATCGCCTCGGCGAAGGCCGGCGGCACCTCGGCGGCCGGTTCGACCTCGCCCCCGGCCTTCTCCAGCACACGCTGGACGAAGCCCTCGATACGCGCGAACGCGACCTCGGCCTCGCGCAGCGACTCCTCGCTGTACTCGATCATCGAGCGGTAGTGCGGGGTGCCGAGGTAGTAGCGCAGGACGATGGGACGCCACTGCTTGACCATCTCGGACACCAGCACGCTGTTGCCGAGCGACTTGGACATCTTGTCGCCCGCCATGGTCACCCAGGCGTTGTGCACCCAGTACCGGGCGAACTCGTCACCGAAGGCCTTGGCCTGGGCGATCTCGTTCTCGTGGTGCGGGAAGATCAGGTCGAGGCCGCCGCCGTGGATGTCGAAGGCGGTCCCCAGGTACTTGTGCGCCATGGCCGAGCACTCCAGGTGCCAGCCGGGGCGCCCGGGCCCCCAGGGCGTCGGCCAGCTCGGCTCGCCCGGCTTGACCGCCTTCCACATGGCGAAGTCGCGCGGGTCCCGCTTGCCGGTCTCGCCCTCGCCGGACGGCTGGAGCAGGTTGTCCAGCTCCTGCCGGGACAGCTCCAGGTAGCCGTCGAAGGAGCGCACGTCGAAGTAGACGTTGCCCTCGGACTCGTAGGCGTGGCCGCGCTCGATGAGGCCCTGCATCATCTCGATCATCTCGGTGATGTGGCCGGTGGCGCGGGGCTCGTAGGTGGGCGGGAGGCAGCCGAGGGCGGCGTAGGCGTCGTTGAACGCCCGCTCGTTCTCGTACCCGATCGCCCACCAGGGGCGCTTCTGCTCGTGGGCCTTGGCGATGATCTTGTCGTCGATGTCCGTGACGTTGCGGATGAACGTCACGTCGTAGCCGCGGTACTCGAACCAGCGGCGCATGATGTCGAAGTTCAGGCCCGAGCGGATGTGCCCGATGTGCGGTGCCGCCTGCACGGTGGCGCCACACAGGTAGATCGAGACACAGCCCGGCTGGACCGGGGTGAAGTCGCGGATCTGCCGGGCGCTGGTGTCGTACAGGCGAATGGTCACCACACCAGGGTAGTGGGAGCGGCGCCGTGCGATGCCACCGGACGGTGACATCGCCGCTCCGGACACGGCCTAGAGGCTGCCGACCACCTTGCGCGGGGTGATCCGCACGACGACACGCTCGGCGTCGTTCGCGGAGGCCGGGTTGAACTCCGCGTACTTCTTGCCGGTGTACTTCAGCGACAGCTCGTCGATGAGTGCCTGGCCGCCCTCGGTGGTCATCTCGGCGGTGCCGCGGATCTCGGCGTACTCGTAGGGGTTCTCCGGGTCCACGACGACGACGGTGACCCGCGGGTCGCGCCTGAGGTTCTTCTCCTTGCGCCGGTCGACCGTGGTGGAGACGAGGACGTCGTCCCCGTCCCGCTTCACCCACACCGGTGACATCTGCGGGCTGCCGTCGGGCTGGACGGTGCCCACGACGATGAACACGCGGGTGTCCAGCAGGGACTTGAGCCGGTCGGACAGGGCTGCGGACATGAAGATCCTCCTCGATCGACGATGGCTGTGCGGGTACCCTCGCACGCCCCTACGACACGCGCAGCACCAACGCCGTGGCGACCGCCATCAGCCCCTCGTCGCGGCCGGGGAAGCCCAGCCCGTCGGTGGTCGCGCCGGACACCGACACCGGTGCCCCGGCGGCGGCGGTGAGGATCCGCTGCGCCTCGTCCCGGCGCTTGCCGATCTTGGGGCGGGGGCCGACGACCTGCACGGCGACGTTGCCGATGACGAAGCCCGCCGCGCGCACGATCCGGGCGGCCTCGGTGAGCAGGGTGACCCCGGACGCGCCGGACCACTCGGGCCGGCCGGTACCGAAGTGCTGACCGAGGTCACCGAGTCCGGCGGCGGAGAACAGCGCGTTGCAGGCGGCGTGGGCGACCACGTCGGCGTCGGAGTGCCCGGCCAGGCCCGGTCCCGAGTCCTCCCACTTGAGCCCGGCGCACCACAGCTCGCGGCCGTCCTCGAAGGCGTGGATGTCCGTGCCGATGCCGACCTGGGGCAGGGCGGGGATCTCAGAAGCCATCGTTGAGCCTCCTGCGGTTCAGGACCGCCTCCGCGAGGACGAGGTCGAGGGGCCGGGTGACCTTGAACGCCTCCTCGTGACCGGGCACGGTCACGACCCGCTCCCCGAGCTGCTCGACCATGCTCGCGTCGTCGGTGACGTCCTCGGTGACGGTCTCGTGGGCGCGGACCAGGGTGGCCCGGTCGAAGCCCTGCGGGGTCTGCACGGCGCGCAGCCGGGCCCGCGCGGGCGTGCCGAGCACCGGCTCGGGCTCGCCGGGGGTGCCCGCGGGCTCGACCTCCTTGACCGTGTCGGCCAGCGGCAGCGCCGGCACCACGGCCGGGGCGCCGTCGCGCACCGCCTCGACGACCGCGTCCACCGTGTCGACGGGGACGAGGGGGCGGGCCGCGTCGTGCACGAGGACGACGTCGTAGGCGGGAGGCAGGGCGTCGAGGCCGAGGCGGACCGACTCCTGGCGGCTCTCCCCGCCGGGGACGACCAGGAAGTCCGTGCGCTCGGGCAGCGCGTGCGCGTCCAGCAGCGACTTGACCTCGGCGGCGCCGTCCGGCGGGGCCACGACGACCACCAGGGAGACGTGCCGGGAGGCGGCCAGGGCGCGGATCGCGTGGATCAGCATGGGCGTGCCGTTCAGCGCGCGGAGCGCCTTGGGGGCGCCCGGACCGAGGCGTACGCCCCGGCCGGCGGCGGGAATCACGGCGGCTACACGGCTGTCCTGGCGCGGCTCGGCGGGCGCGGGGCGCGTTTCGTCAGACATCGGTTCCTGTCAGGTTTGTGTGCTCGGGCCCGGTGGGTATGGCCTGGAGGAGCGCCTGGGAGCGACGCCTTGACCGGACCCTTTCCGTGACCGCGGTCGAGCCGTCCACCCCGGGGGCGACGAGCAGGGGCAGAACGCAGGACGGAAACTGCATCGAGTGCAACCGGGTGCAGGGGGAATGCATAGGGGGACGAATATGCCGCAGCGCCCGGCGACAGGGTGAGTGTCATCGGGCACCACGGCATTTGTGCTGCGCTGGACTGTGAAGCAGGCGGGGCACACCGCCCGCTCACGCGTCAGGAGGCGAGTACCTCGTCGAGCAGCGCCTCGGCCTTGTCCTCGTTGGTGTTCTCCGCGAGAGCCAGCTCGCTCACCAGGATCTGGCGGGCCTTGGCGAGCATGCGCTTCTCACCGGCGGAGAGTCCGCGCTCGCGCTCACGACGCCACAGGTCACGCACGACTTCCGCGACCTTGATGACATCGCCGGACGCGAGCTTCTCCAGATTTGCCTTGTAGCGGCGCGACCAGTTCGTGGGCTCCTCGGCGTACGGCGCACGCAGCACCTCGAAGACCCGGTCCAGCCCGTCCTGACCGACCACATCACGCACGCCGACGAACTCCGCATTGTCCGCTGGCACACGTACCGTCAGGTCGCCCTGGGCGACCTTCAGCACCAAGTAGGTCTTGTCCACGCCTTTGATCTGACGAGTTTCGATAGCCTCGATCAGCGCGGCCCCGTGATGGGGATAGACCACGGTGTCGCCAACCTTGAACGTCATGTGACAGGTACCCCTTCCGTGGCTATCCAGGGTAACACGGATACGGCGTCTTCTGAATGGCGTTTTCGCAGGTCAGGGCATATCTCGGGGCTTGACAACACCAACAGGAACGTGCTGCGGACCACCCGCGGAACCGGGAATTCGCAGGTGGGGGCAGCTCTGCGCGCGGAGTGAAACATGTACGTCACCCGCCCCAGAGAGTCACCCGGATTGGTCAAATGTCCCGGTATGCCCGCTTCCAAGCGTACGACTTCCGCTCCCCCGTTCGACATCCGGAGTCGGGTACGAGACGAATCCGGAATTGATCACGCCACCGGACGGTGATCAATTCCGGACACGCGCGTATTCCTTCACGGAAATTCCGCCCGGAGTGTCGCGGGGTGTCACCGGGATGCCGTCAACGACGCTCCGCGGGGTTATCCGAATGACGGACCGGCGTTCCGGCAATGCCGCGCGAGGGTGATCGACGGCGCTCCGAGTACCCCCACCGGGAGGCAAGCCGGGCACTTGGGGAGGGTCGGGTACGGCGGCGCGCGAACGGCTCGGTAGCCTGAGGGCGCTGACAGATCCTTAAGGTGGCCCTACAAGACAAGCCGCCCCTGCGTTCAAGGAGTTGCCGCCGCCGTGAGCAGCAGCCTTCGACGCGGCGCCCTCGCCGCATCCGCCATCGCGTTCTCGATCGCCTCGCTCGCCGCCTGCGGCGCCGGCAACAACGCCCAGACCCTGGAGATCCGGCCGGACAACGCCGCGACCCATGTCGGGGCCATCAAGGTGCAGAACGCCCTGGTCATCACCCAGCCCGACGCCAAGGCCAGCGGCCCGGCCGCCGTCGCCGCCACGCTGTTCAACGACGGCGCGACCGACCAGACCCTCCAGTCGATCGCCGTCGCGGGCAGCGACGAGAAGGTCGAGCTGAAGCCCGCCAAGGGACAGAAGCTGACCGTCCCGGCGCACGGCCGGCTGGTCATCGGCGGCAAGGACAACGCCTCCGCCATCCTGGCCAACGGCCGCGAGTCGGTCCAGAACGGCAACGCGCAGAAGGTGACCTTCACCTTCAGCAAGACCGGTGCGGTCAGCCTGCGCGCCTTCGTCGTGCCCGCGACCAGCTACTTCACCGGCTGGGGTCCGAGCGAGGTGCCGTCCGCGCCGGCCGCCGCGACCTCCTCGCCGTCGGGCAGCCCGTCCGCGAGCGGCAGTCCGGAGGACGGCAAGGCGAGCTCCTCCGCCTCCGCGCCGGGCGCCTCCCCGAGCGACTCCGCGTCGCAGTCGGCCGCGGGGCACTGAACCCGTACGCATGACAGAGGGGGCACCCGGCCCGGGTGCCCCCTCTGTCATGTTCCGGCCGCCACCGCGGTCTACGGCTCGAACTTGTATCCCAGCCCGCGCACCGTCACCAGATAGCGCGGGGCGCCCGGGTCGGGCTCGATCTTGGCGCGCAGCCGCTTCACATGGACGTCGAGGGTCTTGGTGTCGCCCACGTAGTCGGCGCCCCACACCCGGTCGATGAGCTGCATCCGGGTCAGCACCCGGCCCGCGTTGCGCAGCAGCATCTCCAGCAGGTCGAACTCCTTCAGCGGCAGGTCGACCTTGGCCCCGGACACCGTCACCACATGGCGGTCGACGTCCATCCGAACGGGGCCCGCCTCCAGCGCGGCCGGGGTGACCTCCTCCGGCTCGCCGCGCCTGCGCAGCACGGCCCGGATACGCGCGACCAGTTCGCGCGAGGAGAAGGGCTTGGTCACGTAGTCGTCGGCCCCTATCTCCAGCCCGACGACCTTGTCGATCTCGCTGTCCTTGGCGGTCACCATGATCACCGGGACGTTGGAGCGGCCGCGTAGCTGGCGGCACACCTCGGTGCCGGGCAGCCCCGGCAGCATCAGGTCGAGCAGGACCAGGTCGGCGCCGTTGCGCTCGAACTCGTCCAGGCCGTCGGGGCCGGTCGCGGCGACGGCGACCTCGAAACCCTCCTTGCGCAGCATGTACGACAGGGCGTCGGAGAAGGACTCCTCGTCCTCGACGACGAGCACTCGGGTCACGGAAGGACCTCCGGGGAGGGAAGCGGAGCGTACGGGGACGGATCGGCGGGACCGGACTCGTCGAGTTCCGGGTGCCTGGCCGCGCGGTCGCGGGCTACGCCCGCCTCCGGCAGCCGCAGGGTGAAGGTGGAGCCCTGGCCCTCGGCGCTCCAGACCGTGACCTCGCCGCCGTGCGAGGCGACAACGTGCTTGACGATGGCGAGGCCGAGGCCGGTGCCGCCGGTGGCGCGGGAGCGGGCGGGGTCGACGCGGTAGAAGCGCTCGAAGATGCGCTCCTTGTCCTTGTCGGAGATGCCGATGCCCTGGTCGGTGACGGCCAGCTCGATCAGATCTCCGCCGGGGGCGGAGATCCGGCGGGCGGAGATACCGACGCGGGTGTGGGCCGGGGAGTAGTTGACGGCGTTCTCGACCAGGTTGCCCAGGGCGGCGGCGAGCTGGCCGCGGTTGCCCCAGACGTGCAGCCCGGCGCGCCCCCGGTCGGGCCGCGCCGGGTCCTGGATGGCGGTGGCCATGTTGATCTGCTTCGTGCCGGCCTGGTGGCGGCAGCGGTCGACGGCCTCGGCGACCAGTTCGTCCACGCGTACCGGCTCGGCGTCCTCCAGCGGGTCGTCGTTCTGCACCCGCGAGAGGTCGATCAGCTCCTGGACCAGGTTGGTCAGCCGGGTCGCCTCGATCTGCATCCGCCCGGCGAAGCGCTGGACCGCGTCGGGCTCGTCGGAGGCGTCCATGACAGCCTCGGAGAGCAGGGAGAGGGCGCCCACGGGGGTCTTCAGCTCGTGGCTCACATTGGCCACGAAGTCACGGCGGACCGCCTCGATGCGGCGGGCCTCGGTCAGGTCCTCGACCAGCAGCAGCACCAGCCGGGAGCCGAGCGGGGCCACGCGGGCGGACACCGCCAGGGCCTCGCCCCGTCCGGTGCCGCGCCGGGGCAGGTCCAGCTCGACCTGGCGTATCTCCCCGTCGCGCCGCGTGTCGCGGGCCATCTGGAGCATCGGCTCCACGGCGAGCTTGCCGCCCCGGACGAGTCCGAGGGCGTACGCGGCGGAGCTGGCCTTGACCACGGCGTCAGCCTCGTCCAGGACGACCGCGGAGGAGCGGAGCACCGACAGCACGGTGTCCACACCCGGCGGGAGCACCGCGTCGGTGTGCAGGGAGGTACGGGTGGGGCGCTTCTGGTCGCGTTCGCTCCAGCGGAACGCCAGCATGGCGATGACACCGGTGAGCACACCACCGATCGCCGCCACTGCGGCGACCGCCGCGTTCACGTCCATGTCACAAGGTTAGGCATGGCGTCCGGACTGGCCACAGCCGCCGTGGTGCGACCTCGGGCACTCGTCGCCCAGAGTTCACCTTCCATCCAGTGGTGGTTCATTCGGGAGGGCGGAAACGGACGCGTACGGGACGGAACGTGGGAGCGTGGGGTTCGGCCGGTTGTTTGGGGCCCCCGACGACACGTTGTAGGAGAGGGAACCTGATGCGGGACGCGTACCACGAGGAACTGGACTCGATCGGCGACGGTCTGGTGGAGATGGCCCGGCTGGTCGGCTCCGCCATCGGACGCGCCACCACCGCCATCCTGGACGCCGACCTGAAGCTGGCCGAGAGCGTGATCGAGGCCGACCAGCGGGTCGACGAGCTCCAGCACGACCTGGAGGCGCGCGCGATAGCCCTGCTGGCGCGCCAGCAGCCGGTGGCGACGGACCTGCGCATCGTCGTCACCTCGCTCCGGATGTCGGCCGACCTGGAGCGCTCGGGCGACCTCGCCCAGCACGTCGCCAAGCTGACCCGGCTGCGGTTCCCCGAGCGGGCGGTCCCCCAGGACCTGCACGCGACCATCCTGGAGATGGGCCAGCTCGCGCAGCGCCTCATGGCGAAGGCGGCGGAGGTCATCATCACCAAGGACGTCGACCTCGCGCTCCAGTTGGAGCAGGACGACGACGAGATGGACCTCCTCCACCGCACCCTCTTCCAGCACCTCATCGACGACCGCTGGAAGCACGGCATCGAGACGGCGGTCGACGTCACCCTGCTGGGCCGCTACTACGAGCGGTACGCGGACCACGCGGTCGCTGTCGCGAAGCGGGTGGTGTACCTGGTGACGGGCGAGCACGCGGACGAGATCCAGCAGGAGGGGACGGGGGCCTGAGACGCCCTCCGGGGGTGGGGCGGCGGCGCCGGGGACGGGTTGAGTACCCGTACTCATGTGCGGCTCCCCCGTCCCCCCGCACCCTGCGTGCATGACCGAATCCCTTCCGGCTCCGAGACGCCGGCTCCCCTGGTCGCGCAGGACACGCCTGGGCGTGGACCTCGCCTTCGCGATTCCGCTGTTCCTGCTGGAGACCGCCTGGGTGGTACTGGACGCGATATACGGCGTCGGCCTCGAGGTATGGGCGGCGCAGGGCGACCAGGCTCGGATCGACGCGGCCCATCTCGCGTTCATGGACCGGCTGCAGGTGCTGCGGATCGTGGTGGTCGTCCTGATCGTCCTCGCGGCGGTCTTCCGCGCCCGCTGGACGGCGATCGCCCACCTGCTGATCGCCCTTCTGCTGGGCGGCGTACTGGGGGCCGAGCAGCACGACTGGGAGAAGAGCCACGCGACACCGGGGTGTGTCCGGTACAGCGCGAACTGCTGAGAGCGGCCGACGCCTTCCGTGCCGTGAAGCATGCGCGCAGGGGGCTTGCGGTGGTGGGGTCGGGCGTGCGGGCGCATCCGTGCGCCGTTGATGCGCCCAGTGCAGCGGGCATGGAATGGGCGGGGGCACCTGGCCCCCGTGTCGAGGAGGAGCCATGCCCGAATCCCCGAGCACCACGCCCGACCCCACCCAGGACCGCGACACCGACCAGGCCGTCCGGCCCAGAAGCCTCCCGCTGGTGGCCGCCTGCGGCTGCGGCTCGGGCTGCGGCTGTGGCTGCCAGCAGGGCGCGCCCTGCCAGTGCGGCTGAGGACGACGGCGGTGGAGAGGGGCCCCGGGGACTCCGGGGCCCCTCGGCGTGACGGGACGAGTCGCCATGAGGGGACGTCCGGGCCCAGCATGGAGGGAGGGACATCGCAAGGAGGTGTGACCATGACCAAGTTCATGGACGTCCACCACGGCATGGAAGGCATCACGGCCGACGAGCTGGCGCGGGCCCACCAGGCCGACCTCGACATCGAGCAGGACGAGGACATGCACTTCGAGGCCGCCTGGGCGGACCCGGAGTCCGGCACGGTCTACTGCCTGTCCGAGGCCCCGTCGGCCGAGGCGGTCCAGCGCATCCACGAGCGCGCCGGACACAAACCGGACGAGGTGCACGCGGTACCGCTCCACATCTGACCGACGTCAGGATCGCGCGCCCGCCCTGCCCCGCACGGCCCCGCGCGAGCCGGTGTTTGCCGCCCGGCCGGAGCGACCCAGCTCACCCCGCCTGCGGGATCGGCTTCCGGGCGCGGTGCGTCATCGTGACGACGGCCGCCACCAGGGCCGAGGCGACGCAGCCGGTGGCCAGTACCGGGCTCGGGGTGAAGGTGACCGCGAGGACGGCGAGGATGCCCACGGCCCAGACGGCGTCCTGCGCATCGGGCCTGGCCGCCCCGCGGTGAAGCAGCCGCAGGACGGCGACATACAGCGCGACCGGCACCGTGTACGCCGCCGCGACCGTCGGTCTGCCGAGGTGCGCGTGCCCCGTGAGGTACGCGATCTCGACCGCGAGCCCGGCCCCGACGGCCGCTGCGGAGGCGAAGACGAAGTAGTGCCCGTAGCCCCAGCGGAGCGCCGTGTTCAGGGAGTTGAGCTTGTCGGCCGCGCTCTGGGTGAAGTACAGCCACCACATGGCGAAGACGGTGAGGATGCCGCCGACGGCCAGCGGGGCGATGTCGCCGAGGGAGACCTCGGTGTCGAGGGCGGCCCGTACGGTGGCCGTGGCGGCGGTGATGGACTCGCCGAGGACGATCAGGGTGAACAGGCCGTACCGCTCGGCGATGTGGTGCGGATGCCAGGTGGTCTGCCCGGCGCGCTCCGCCCAGGCGGGGACGGCGAGTTCGGCGACGACGAGGACGAAGAAGGCCGGCAGCCCGGCGTCGTCCGGCAACGCCAGCCGTACGACCCAGCCGATCTGCACGACGAGGATGCCGACCGCGTACCGCAGGCAGGTCCGCCGGTGTTCGGGGTCGCTGCGGGCGGCGCGCAGCCACTGGCTCACCATGGCCAGGCGCATCACGACGTACCCGTAGGTGATGACCGTGAAGTCGTAATGCTCCAGCGCCTTCGACGCGCCCGCCGCCAGCACGAGCGCGCCGGCGATCTGGAGCAGGGTGAGCAGGCGGTACGGCACGTCGTCGGTGTCGTAGGCCGAGGCGAACCAGGTGAAGTTCATCCAGGCCCACCAGATGGCGAAGAACACGAGGGCGTACCCGAGCACGCCGTGCCCGACCTTCCCGGCCGCCATCTCATGCTCGAAGGCCGCGGCGGTCTGGGCCACGGCCGTGACGAAGCAGAGGTCGAAGAAGAGCTCGAGAACGGTGGCGGTCCGGTGCCGCTCGCCGCTGAGGCGGGGGACCATGGGGCGGCGCCAGGCGCTGCCGCTGGGCTGTGGGTGGTTCATGACGTCCCGTCATCGAGTGTGCGGAGCCCCGCGTGGGCCTTCCCGGCCACCCATGCTGCCGCACACTTTCGCCGCGGCGGGGCGTCTGCCTCCGCGGCACCGCGAGACGTCCTGAGGGCCGGGCCGGGGCTCGACTTCCCCTCCGGAGCGCCGACCTCAGTTACGAGGACTCACCTCTTACGGCGCTTCCCCGCCGACTTCTTCAGCTCTGCCTGTCCCCGCTTGGTCCAGTCACCTTGGTGGCGGTAGCACCGCGAGGTGCCCTTCATCGTCTTGTTCCCACAACTACCGCCGCCCTTCTTCGGCCAACCGCACTTTCCCTGCCTCCACTCACCCACGACCCACCCCCGGCGATCCGCTCCGTTTCCGCCGTCCAGCGTGCGCGAATCAGCAGGCGCGGGGCAGGGCGCGCGACCGGCGACTTCACGTCCTGGAGCGCACGCGGGGATCCCTCGGGGGCTCTTGGGAGGCGGGCCCCCGTTGTCAGTGCCGGTGGCTAGGGTCGCTGACGCGCGGTCGGCTTCCGGGGGTTCCAGCTCTGTAGGGAATGGTTGACATCCCCGACACAGAAGACATACAGAAGCATCCGGCAACGAAAAGAGAAGACGTGCGTGCTACGTATTTACGCAGGTCCACCGCGACGTTCATCGCGGCAGCGGGGGCCGCTGCCCTGCTAACCGCACCTGTACCCGCGAATGCATCCACCGAGGTGCCCGCAGCAGCCACGGTGAGCGCGTCAAACCCCTGCAAGTCGCAGCACTACTCCAAGGTCGCCTATACCTTCTACATCGGCCCGAGCAAGATGCCTCTGCGCTGCGGAACGAAAACTTGGGGCTACAAGCACATAGTTGAGCGTGGACGCTGGAGCACCAGCTTCAAGAACAAGATCAGTGACACACTCTTCAACGGCTACGAGAGGACCGCCGGGGTGTACTACCGATACAAGGTCGGCACTGGTTGCTCCTCGAAGCCGCCGAGGAAGAACTTCAAGGTGGTCGTCAACAAGGGCCCCCTTGGAGGGATGCCGGGCGGTCTGACGCCCCAGGGGATCATCACGGCCACGGTAGAGTACACAACCCCGGCCGTAGCTGCAGCGTCAGCGAGTGCAGAGGCAAAGTGCTGAGAGGACCCATATGGCCACCCCGGAGCAAGTAAGGGAAGCACTCGCCCAAAGACTTTCAGGACTGCAGAGCGAGGGAGGAGGAACCTCTCTTGAAGTCCTTGAGGTGAAGGTGACGTCTGTCTTCCCTAAATTGCTTCTGGAAATCCGGGTCAGCGTCTCAGGGCAACTCTGGGAAGTCTCACTTGACTACCAGGGTCATGAAGCAAGTTTGGTGAGCGGAGACCTCTCCGAAGAGAGCCTGAATTACCTCGGGATGCTTGTGCGAACCCACCTGTTCGAGTGGTGGCACACAAAGGACACGGAGAAGTTCTCAGCGCGCATGGGGAAAAGACTGGACTGAGAGAGTGAGGCTTTTCCATCATCGGGCTGAGCCGGCCAAATGCAGGGTGCGGACGGCCTGGACGAGGCAGGTGATCCGGGTGGTCGAGCTCCGGAGCCTGCGAAGGAGCAGCCAGGACTTGAGGGTGGCCATGGCCTGCTCGACGAGGGCGCAGCACGAAGCCTCTGGTGGAGACGGATTTCTTGGTCGAAAACCCTCTACCAGGGGCTTCACCCGTCTGTCAGCCCAACTGCCTGTCCCGCCCGACAGGTTGGAAAAAGCTCACTGACCACCCCCGGACACCCGAGCGCCCCCGCCGTGGCAGTCGGCGGGGGCGCTGCAGTTTGTGCCTACTGCTGCCGGGCCCGCAGCTCCTCCATGACCGCCCGCACCACCGGCCGGGCCATCTCCACATCCTCCGAATTGCTGGTCAGGATCTCCACCAGGATCCGGACCACCTCAGCCGCGGGCACGTCCGCCACTTCACACGCCTCGCAGTCCGCCGGGAACGGCGGCCTGAACTCCACGACGCCTCCGTTTCCCTCGCCTGCAGCCTCATCTGCTGAAGACGACTCAAGAAGGCCCGATCATGATCGTGCTTCGAGCTCTAAGCGCCACGGCCCAGCGGCGGCCCCGGCGCAACAACAAGCCCCCTGCCAACGGAGAACCCGCAGGCAGGGGGCTTGATCGTGCGTGCTTACTTCTTCTTGCCCTGGTTCTTCACAGCCTCGATCGCGGCCTTGGCCGCGTCCGGGTCCAGGTACTTTCCGCCCGGCGTGACCGGCTTGAAGTCCTCGTCCAGCTCGTAGTAGAGCGGGATGCCGGTCGGGATGTTGAGGCCCGCGATGTCCTCGTCGGAGATGCCGTCCAGGTGCTTGACCAGGGCGCGCAGCGAGTTGCCGTGGGCGGCGACCAGGACGGTGCGGCCGTCGAGGAGGTCGGGGACGATGTCGTCGTACCAGTAGGGGAGCATCCGCTCGACGACGTCCTTGAGGCACTCCGTCTGGGGACGGATCTCCGGCGGGAGGTCGGCGTAGCGGGCGTCGTCGTACTGGGAGTACTCCGCGTCGCGCGGGAGCGGCGGCGGCGGGGTGTCGTAGGAGCGGCGCCAGAGCATGAACTGCTCCTCGCCGAACTCGGCCAGCGTCTCCGCCTTGTTCTTGCCCTGCAGCGCGCCGTAGTGGCGCTCGTTGAGGCGCCAGCTCCGGTTGACCGGGATCCAGTGGCGGTCCGCGGCCTCCAGCGAGAGCTGGGCCGTGCGGATCGCGCGCTTCTGGAGCGACGTGTGGACCACGTCGGGCAGGAGATCGGCGTCCTTCAGGAGCTCGCCACCGCGGACCGCCTCCTTCTCGCCCTTCTCGTTGAGGTTGACGTCCACCCAGCCGGTGAACAGGTTCTTCGCGTTCCACTCGCTCTCGCCGTGGCGGAGGAGGATCAGCTTGTACGGTGCGTCGGCCATGCCTCAGAGCGTAATCCACCCCTTCCGCGCGTCGTCCGGCCGCTGACACTTGACGGCTTCTGTTAATCGAGTGGCCTCCGACGACCCCGTCCGAGTAAGTTCCGCATACCGCAAGCGCCACTTACCGGGGGGTCCCGTCCATGTCCACCGCCGCACCGAGCCGGCTGGTCGCCGCCGCCCGGTCCTCCGTCTCCGGGCTCCCCCGCGCCTTCTGGTGGCTGTGGGCCAGCACCCTGGTCAACCGGCTCGGCGCCTTCGTCGCCACCTTCATGGCGCTCTACCTCACCCTCGACCGCGGCTACTCGGCCTCCTACGCGGGTCTCGTCGCCGCCCTGCACGGCCTCGGCGGGGTCGTCTCCTCGCTGGGCGGCGGGGTGATGGCCGACCGCCTCGGCCGACGGCCCACCCTGCTGATCGCCCAGCTCGGCACCGCGTTCTCCGTCGCGCTGCTCGGCTTCATGCACGACCCCGTGGCCATCGCCGCCGTCGCCTTCCTCGTCGGCGCCGCCTCCAACGCCTCCCGGCCCGCCGTGCAGGCGATGATGGCCGACATCGTGCGGCCCGAGGACCGGGTCCGGGCCTTCTCGCTGAACTACTGGGCGCTCAACCTCGGCTTCGCCGTCTCCTCCGTCGCCGCCGGCTTCATCGCCGAGTTCAGCTATCTCGCCGGGTTCCTCATCGAGGCCGGGATGACGCTGGCCTGCGCGATCCTGGTCTTCCTCAAGATCCCCGAGTCCCGGCCCGCGCCCGCCGCCAAGGAGGCCGGGGAGCCGGAGATCGGCCTGGGCACGGTGCTGCGCGACCGGCGCTACATGGCGGTCGTCGGCCTGTCCTTCCTCGTCGCACTCCTCTTCATGCAGGGCTCGGTCGGCCTGCCGGTCGCCATGGGGCAGGCCGGGTTCACCCCCGCCGACTACGGCACCGCCATCGCCGTCAACGGCGTCCTGATCGTCGCCCTGCAGATCCCGGTCACCCGCTTCATCGAGCACCGCGACCCGCGCCGCCTGCTCGTCATCTCCTCGCTGCTCGCGGGTTACGGCTTCGGGCTCACCGCCTTCGCCGGGTCGGTCGGCGTCTTCGCGCTCACCGTCTGCGTGTGGACCCTCGCCGAGATCGTCAACGCCCCGACCCAGACCGGCCTCGTCGTCCGCCTCTCCCCCGTCCACGGCCGGGGCCGCTACCAGGGCGTCTACAGCCTCTCCTGGTCCGTCGCCGCCCTCGTCGCCCCGCTGATGTCCGGCACGGTCATCGACCACTTCGGCGCGGAGTGGCTCTGGGGCGCGTGCGCGGTCATCGGCACGGCGGCGGGCCTCGGGTACGCGGTGCTGATGCGGGGGCTGCCCGCGGAGGCGGCGGAGATCACCGTCACGGCCCCGGCCCGCCCCTCCGTCGAGAAGGCCGCCTGACCTACGGGTGCATCCTCGCCCCCTTCACCACCTTGTCCACCCCGCTCTTCGGGCCGTACACCGCCAGGCCGACCAGATCCAGGTCGGCGGTGGGTACGGCCCGCACGGCCGCCCGGTTGTCGGCGTCGTGGCCGGTCGAGAAGAGGTCGGCGGTGAACACCGCGCGGGGCAGCGAACGGCTCAGCACGCGCGTGTGGGCCGCGCGCAGCACCTCCTTCGTGGCCTCGAAGACCAGGACCGGCTGGCGGAACATCGGCAGGTAGGCGACCCCGTCGGCATCCTCGTACGGAGCGCCGATCACCTCGGGTACCTGACTGCCCAGGCCGCTGACCAGGAACGACGTCACATTGAGGCGCTGCCAGGGCGCGAGGTCGTCCCGGAGGAGCACGGCGATCTTGGTGTCGAAACGCAGGGGCTGTTCACTCATGCACCCGAGCCTGCCGACCGCGCCCGGCCCGGGTCTTGTACGTTTCTTGCGTGGCCGCTCACCAGCCCGCCGACCAGCCGGAAGTCTCCGCGTGGCGCCCGTCCGTACCGGGTGTCGTGGAGGTCTTCCACGCCCGGTTCACCGAGTACGCGTACCCGATGCACGTCCACGACGCCTGGACGCTGCTGATCGTGGACGACGGCGCCGTACGGTACGACCTCGACCGGCATGAGCACGGCACCCCGCGCGACACGGTCACGCTGCTGCCGCCGCACGTCCCGCACAATGGCTCCCCCGCCACCCCGCACGGCTTCCGCAAGCGGGTGCTGTACCTGGACGGCAGCCGGCTGAGCCACGACCTCATCGGCCCCGCCGTGGACGAGCCCGATCTGCGCGACCCGGAACTGCGCTCACGCGTGGGGCGGTTGCACCGGGCGCTGGCGATGCCGGGCGAGGAACTGGCGGCGGAGAGCGTGCTGGTGCTGGTCGGCGAGCGGCTGCGGGACCACCTGCGCCACCGCGACCCCGAACCCCCGCGTGCCGAACCGGCGTTGGCACGCCTGCTGCGCGAACTCCTGGACGAGCACCTCACCGACGGGCTCACCCTCACGGACGCGGCCGCGCTGCTGCACGCCCATCCCGCCCACCTGGTACGGGCGTTCAGCGCCGCGTACGGCATCGCCCCGCACCGGTACCTGACCTCGCGCAGGATCGGCCGGGCCAGGAGACTGCTGCTGGACGGGCTCGCGCCGGGCGAGGTGGCGGCTGCCACCGGGTTCTACGACCAGGCGCATCTGAACCGGCACTTCAAGAAGTTGGTGGGGGTCACACCAGGGCGCTACCGCAACAGCGGCTAGAGCAAGGTCAGTTGTCGCGCAGCAGGTGCGCGAAGGCGTCCAGGTTCCGGGTGGACTCGCCGCGCGAGACGCGCCAGGCGTGCTCGCGGCGGATCGCGGAGGCGAAGCCCAGTTCCAGCAGGGTGTTGAAGGCGCCGTCGGCCGCTTCGAGGATCTGGCCGAGCAGGCGGTCGATCTCCCCCGGGGTCACGGCATCGAGCGGGACGCGGGCGGTGACGTAGACGTCGCCGAGCCGGTCGACCGCGTAACTCACGCCGTACAGCTTGAGGTTGCGCTCCAGCAGCCAGCGGTGGACGCCCGCCTCGTTCTCGTCGGGGTGCCGGATGACGAAGGCGATGACGGAGAGGGTGTGGCGGCCCACCAGCAGCGAGACGGTGGTGGAGAGCTTCGCGGTGCCGGGGAGTTTGACGACGTAGGAGCCCGCCTCGGGGTTCTCCCACTCCAGCTCGGCGTCCTTCAGCGCGTCCTCGACGGTGCGCGCGGCCCGCTCCGTCGCCTCGGTCTCAGCCATGCTGCGAGCGTACGCGACGGCGGTGGGACTGCGTGGCGGCCGCGTACACGTCGGCGGTGGCGGCGGCGGAGGCGTCCCAGCCGAAGCCGAGCGCGTGCCGGGCGGCGGCCGCGCCCATGCGGTCGGACAGGCCGGGGTCGTCGGCGAAGCGGCGCAGGACACGCGCGTAGTCGGCGGGGTCGTGGCCCTGGACGAGGAAGCCGGTCTCGCCGTCGCGCACGGCCACCGGCAGGCCGCCGACCGCGGCGGCGAGCACCGGCGTACCGGCCGCCTGCGCCTCGATGGCGACGAGCCCGAAGGACTCGTTGTAGGACGGCATGACCAGCACGGACGCGGCCCGGAACCAGTCCGCGAGCTGCTCCTGCCCGACCGGCGGCCGGAAGCGCACGACGTCGGCGATGCCGAGCCGCGCGGCGAGCTTCTGCAGCCCCTCCGGCTTGGCGAGACCGCTGCCGCTGGGCCCGCCGACGACGGGTACGACGATCTCGCGGCGCAGCTCGGGACGCTCGTCCAGCAGGTGGGCCACGGCGTGGAGCAGCACGTCGGGGGCCTTCAGCGGCTGTATGCGGCCCGCGAAGAGCGGTATCAGCGCGTCCTGGGGCAGACCGAGGCGGGCGCGGGCGGCCGCACGGCCGTCGAGGGGGCGGAAGCGGTCGAGGTTGACGCCGGGGTGGACGACGGCGACCTTGGCCGGGTCGGCGTCGTAGTGCTGGACGAGTTCCGCGGCCTCGCCCGCGGTGTTGGCGATGAGGCGGCGGGCGGCGGAGACGATCTGGGTCTCGCCGATGACGCGGGCGGCGGGCTCGGGGGTGTCGCCGGCGGCCAGGCTGGCGTTCTTCACCTTGGCCATGGTGTGCATGGCGTGCACCAGGGGGACGCCCCAGCGCTGGGCGGCGAGCCAGCCGACGTGGCCGGAGAGCCAGTAGTGGGAGTGGACGAGGTCGTAGTAGCCGGGGCGGTGGCCGGCCCACGCCTGCATCACGCCGTGGGTGAAGGCGCAGAGCTGGGCGGGCAGCTCCTCCTTGGCCAGGCCCTCGTAGGGGCCGGCGTCGATGTGCCGGACGAGGACGCCGGGGGCGAGCTCGACCTTGGGGGCGAGGTCTCCGGCGGTGGCCCGCGTGAAGATCTCCACCTCGATGTTGATCGCGGCCAGCCGCTGGGCCAGCTCCACGATGTAGACGTTCATGCCGCCCGCGTCGCCGGTGCCGGGCTGGTGCAGCGGCGAGGTGTGCACGGAGAGCATGGCGACCCGGCGGGGCCTGCGGTGCAGCCGCAGCCGCGGGGGCGTTGCCGGGGAGCGACGCCCGAGCCTGCTGACGTACTGGCTCACTGGGCTTCCTCCTCGCTGCGGGCATGCCTGCCGGAGGACCGTCCGAGTCCTCCGAGGGGTGCAACAGCGGACGGGGTTCTTCCCATTTCCCGATCAAGCGGTTTTACCCAATCATGACCATCACTCGCTCAACCGTTCGGTCAGAGCTCCTCACCCGGCCCGCTTACCCTCATAAACATGGCAACCCGCGCGACTTCTCGCCCCGTAGGCACGGTGACGCGCGGGACGACCAACCCCAACCGGCTGCGCCGCATGGACCGCTGGATCGCCGCCACGCACGGCGCCGAACTGCGCCGCGCGGCCGACCCCCTCGCCATCGACCTCGGGTACGGGGCGGCGCCCTGGACCGCGGTGGAACTGCTCGGCAGGCTCCGTACCGTCGCGCCGCACGCGCGCGTGGTCGGGATCGAGATCGAACCGGAGCGGGTCGCGGCCGCCAAGCCGTACGAGCGCGACGGGCTCGCCTTCCGGCACGGCGGCTTCGAGATCCCGGTACCCGGCCGCCCGGCGCTGATCCGGGCCGCCAATGTGCTGCGTCAGTACGACGAGGAGCAGGTCGCCGCCGTGTGGCAGGGCCTGTGCGCGCGGCTGGCCCCGGCGGGCGGGGGTTCACGCGGCGGGCTGCTGGTGGAGGGCACCTGCGACGAGATCGGGCGGCGGCACGTATGGGTGGCGCTCGGCCCGGAGGGGCCGCGCACGGTCACCTTCGCCACCCGGCTGGGCTCCCTGGAGCGCCCCTCCGACCTGGCCGAACGACTGCCGAAGGCACTGATCCACCGCAATGTGCCGGGCGAGCCGGTGCACGCCTTCCTGCGCGACTTCGACCGCGCCTGGGCGGCCGCCGCGCCCTACGCCACCTACGGCGCCCGGCAGCGCTGGCTGCGCACGGTCCGGGACCTCACGGCCGACTGGCCGGTGACGGACGGCCCCGCGCGCTGGCGGCAGGGCGAAGTGACTTTGGCCTGGGAGGCGTTGGCGCCACGCTGACGCTGGCTCACCTGTTCGAGGGAATCACCGGGACACGCGGGGCCCGGGGGAACGATGTCCGTGCCCCGTTCGTCACACGGGCGGGATGATCGCGGGAAGCGCGGGGAGCCGGGGAAGTACGACTTCGTACGACCTCTGTCACTTCGCGCGGGATCGTGGCACCATCCTGCGGACGGACCGTAAGTTACTGACGGTAAATCAGCTTGGGGGCTCGTTATGGGTAGGGGCAAGCGCGGACTGCTCGCCGCCGCCGTGACCGTGGTCTGCGCGGTGACCGTACTGGCCGTGCCCGGTGCGGCGTTCGCCTCGGTGCCGGCCGGACCCGCCGAGCCCTCCCCGCGCGCGACCTCCAAGGCTCCCCCCGCGCCGGCGCCCGTTCCCGTTCCCGACCGGGAGCTGGAGAAGGTCCGCGCGAAGCTCGACGGGCTCTATCACGACGCGGCCGTCGCCACGGACGCCTACAACGCGGCCGAGGAGAAGGCGCGCGAACAGTCCGCCCAGCTCGCCGCGCTGGAGAAGAAGACCGACGCGGCCCGCACGGAGCTGGCCGAGCTGAAGGACCAGGCGGGAGCCGCCGCCCGCGCCCAGTACCGGGACAGCGGACTGCCGCCCATGGCCCGGTTCCTGCTCAGCGACAACCCCCAGCGCTTCGCCGACGGTGCCGGCACCCTGCTGAACGGCGCACGGGCCACCAAGAAGCTGATCGCCGAGACCGACCGCCTGGAGCGGGAGTTGGAGCGGAACTCCGACGACGCGGCCGAGCGCTGGAAGAAGCTGGAGCGGGACCGCAAGGACAAGGCCGCCGCCCAGAAGACGGTCCAGGAGCGGATCGCGGACGCCGAGAAGCTCGAATCCCGGCTGGAGAAGAAGGAGAAGGAGCGGCTGGCCGAGCTGGAGCGGCAGGCCGCCCACAAGGCGCAGACCGCCTGGCTGGACAGCGGCGTCCTGAAGAAGGCCGGCGACAGCGCCACTTCCGCGGGCGCCAAGGCCGTCGCCTTCGCCACCGCCCAGCTCGGCAAGCCGTACGTATGGGGGGCCGAGGGCCCCGACTCCTTCGACTGCTCCGGCCTGACCTCCCAGGCGTGGGCCGACGCCGGCACCACGATCCCCCGCACCTCGCAGGAGCAGTGGAAGCGGCTCCGGCACGTGGACGTGACGGACATGCGCCCCGGCGACCTCGTCATCTACTTCGCCGACGCCACCCACGTCGGGATGTACGTGGGCGACGGAAAGATCATCCACGCCCCGCGCCCCGGCCGCTGGGTGACCGTCACGGGCGCGGGCACCATGCCGATCCTGGGAGTCGTACGCCCCGACGCGTGACCCGCGCCACACGATGCCCCGCCTTGTGACCAACTACACGCGGGCGGGGCGGAACCAAGTGAGCTTCGTCATCCCCCGCCCCCACCTCGGCGGTCCAACTGCGGTACGGGACAAGGCATATGACAGGGGTCTGCACGACCCGGCCACGGCCCGCCCCATTCCGTCCGGGCGGCCGGTACCGCTAGGGTCACCGGTCGGCGGCCCGAGGACCCTCGACGCCGCCATGCCCTCGGGGGGTGGGAAGGAACCAGGACGATGCCCGTACCCGTACCGCGGCAGAGAGCAGTCCCGGCCGCCGAGTGCGGTCCGGCGCAGGTCTCCGCCGTAGCCCTCACCGAAGAGGCGCACCGCGACACCGCCGCCCTCGGCGTGGCGCTCACCGTGCTGCTCGTCGAGGACGACCCGTCCGGCGCGCTCGTCCCGGAGCTGCGGGACTCGGCCGGCCGGCCGATCCGCGTCCGTACCGCCCGCAACCTCACCGAGGCCGGCCGGCTGCTCACCCCTGACGTGAACTGCATCCTGCTCGACCTCGCCCTCCCGGCCACCGGCCGCACCGACGCCGAGGACGCCGACGAGCTGGCCGTGCTCCGTCAGGTCCTCGAGCTTGCGCCCAGGCAGGCCGTGATCGCGCTGACCGCCTCCGGCGACGCCGAGCGCGGTGCCGAGGCCGTACGCGTGGGCGCCCAGGACTACCTCTTCCGCGACGAGCTGGACAGCCGGCTGCTCAGCCGCGCCATCCGGTACGCCGTGGAGCGCAAGCGCTCCGACACCGCCGAGCGGCGGCTGGCCGAGGGCAGGCTGCGCGCGCAGGAGAACCGGCGCCTGGAGCGCGGGCTGCTGCCGACGCCGCTGCTGGAGGGCGCCGCGCTGCGCTTCGCCGCGCGCTACCGCCCCGGCCGCTCCCGCGCCCTGCTCGGCGGCGACTTCTACGACGCGGTCCGCACCCCGGACGGCACCGTGCACGCCATGATCGGCGACGTCTGCGGCCACGGCCCGGACGAGGCCGCGCTCGGCGTGGAGCTGCGCATCGCCTGGCGGGCGCTGACCCTGGCCGGGCTGTGCGGGGACGAGCTGCTGGGCACGCTGCAGGAGGTGCTGGAGCACGAGCGCTCGGACGAGGAGATCTTCGCGACCCTCTGCACGGTGGACATCGCGCCCGACGGCCGCCGTGCGGGCCTCTGCCTGGCCGGCCACCCGGCCCCGCTCCTGATACGCCCCGGCGCGACCCCGGTCCCCCGGCTCCTCCCCTTCGACAACAACGGCCCCGCCCTCGGCCTGCTCCCCAACGCCCGCTGGCCCCGCACCCAGGTGGAGCTCGGCGCCGAGTGGAGCCTCATGCTCTACACCGACGGCCTCATCGAGGGCCGTATCTCCCCCGGCGGCCCCCGCCTCGGACAGGACGGCATGGTGGAGATGATCCACCGCCAGCTCTCCGAGGGGCTGCGGGGTGAGGAGCTCCTGCGTGCGGCGGTGAGCGAGGTCAGGCACCTCAACGGTGACGAGCTGACGGACGACGTAGCCGTGGTCCTGCTGGACCGGGTGGCGTAGGGGGTTCGTCGCCGGGTCGGCCGGGGGGGGCCTGGTGACGGCTGCTGCCGCGCCCGCCTGTCCCGGACGCCCTACCGGCGCCGCCCTCCGTCATCAGCCCGTCCAGCCCGGCAGAGCGGCTCGCCGCGGGCGGGAACCCCGGGCCCGGCCACCGGCCCCGCCGAACCGGCGGAGCCCTCAGCGGCCGCCGTTGTACGGACCGTACGGGCCGTCGCTGCTGCTGCCGCCCCGGCCCTTGCCGCGGCCCCAGCCACCTCGGCCGCCGCCGGAGAGCTGCTTGACGGCGGGGCGGACGTCGACGAGGTAGACGATGCTGGCGATGGCGCCCGCGATCGGCAGGATGGACAGGATCGAGAACAGGTAGCTGACCACGAGGGCGATGGCCAGGACGATCAGCCAGAAGATCTTGTTCTGCTTGTCGGCCGCGCGGAACGCGTCCTCCCGCCGGAAGGCGGCGTCGAGCAGACCGAACGCGGCCAGCGCCATGAGGACGATCTTCAGGATTCCCATGAACCCCTCGAAGCCCAACATCAGCATGTTGTCCACCGCCCCTTGCCTTCTGGATCGCCTACCCGTGCCACGCGGTCACGCTACCCGCAGAACGGGCCGGGCACCCCGATGGTGCCCGGCCCGTACTTCTCGCGCCGTCCGCCGTCACTTGGCCGGCGGCGTCGGCTTCTTCGGCTGAGGGGCCTTGCGGGCGGCGGCCGGAGCCGGCTTCTTCGCCACGGGCTTCTTGGCGGCGGGGTCGGGCTTGGCGACGGCCGGACCGGTGGCGGTGGCCGGCTTCGGGGCCTCCTTGACCGTGCCGGGCTCGGGCTGGCCCTCGACCGCGATGGCGAATTCCTCGATCTCCTCGGCGGCGTCGCCGCGCCAGGTCTTCACGGCCTGCTCGCCGTGCTCGGCGACCTTCTCGTAGGCCTCGCGGGCCTTGACGGCGTACTCGGCGGCCACGCCGACGCCGCGCAGGGCGAGGTCCTGGGCGGTCTCGCCGACCTTCTTGAGGTCGACGTCGAGGGTGCCGATGAACCCGTTGACCTTGGTCTGGATGGTCTCCTGCGCCTCCTTGGCGCGCGCCGTGGCCCGCTCCTGCACGACCTTCGGGTCGGTGCCGCGCACCTGCTCGATGCGGGCCGGGGCCTCGGCACGGAGCTGCTCGACCAGGCTCGGCACCTTGCGGACCTGCCGGATGGCGAGATCGGCGGTACCGGCGGCGAAGTAGAGCGGAGTCGGGTCGCTGAAGGTCTTGCGCAGGTCGTCGGTGATGGCCATGGTGATGGTCCTCCCGGATTCGCGTTCGGCTGAGGTTGGTGTGGTCCGCGTGCGGTGGCCGGAGCCCTGGTCCGGCTTCATCCGGCCGTCCGCCGCGGACCGGCATCACTGCCGTCGTCCGTGCGGGTGCCGCTCACGGGGGTGTCGCTCGGCTGCGCTTCCGTACCTTCGGACTCCTCGGGTCGTACGGGGCCTTCGCCACCGAGTCCGTTCTCCTTGCGGAAGGACTCGTAGATCTGGAGCAGGACCTGCTTCTGCCGTTCGTTCAGCGAGGGGTCGGCGAGGATGACGGCGCGCGTCTCGACCTCGTCCCGGTCCCGCTCGGCGTCGAGGATGCCCGCGCGGACGTACAGCGTCTCGGCGGAGATCCGCAGCGCCTTGGCGACCTGCTGCAACACCTCCGCGCTGGGCTTGCGCAGCCCGCGCTCGATCTGGCTCAGGTACGGATTCGACACCCCGGCGGCGTCGGCGAGCTGCCGCAGCGACAGTTGTGCGTTGCGCCGCTGCTCGCGCAGATACTCACCGAGATTGCCGACGTTGAGCGATGCCATGCCTCCACCATGCCCACTCCCGCTAACTTTTGCAAGCACCTGCTTGCAAAAGTGTTGTGCCGGGGGTGTGACGGGGGGTTGCCGCCCGGTGTACGACGTTCCGCGCCCTGGTCCTCCCGAGCCCAGGAGGAACCGGAGACCGCCCTCGGCCTCAGCAGCGTGGCTCCGCGACCGTGTCCAGGAAACTCAGCCGCACCGCGACCAGTTCCCCCGACGCGTCCAGGTCCGCCGAGAGCGGGAAGTAGCCGTCTCCCCAGGTCGTCATCGCGCAGAGCAGTCGGGCCGCTCCGATGTCCACCGTTCCGGACTCGAGTTCCGAGGCGCGGATCCGGCGCATGACCTGCCAGTGGTGGGAGTGGGGCCGGAAGTCCACCATCAGGCGGCGGCCGTTCTCCCGTGCCCAGCTCTGGACCGCGTGAGCCTTCTCCATGGCCTCGGCCACGGCCAGTCCGGTCCAGCCGCGAATGCCGGGCTCGCCGGGTTCGCCCAGCTCAGGGGCCGCGAAGACCGCGGCGGCCTCGTCCGCCGCCGCGCCCCAGAAGGCGACGTCGGCGAGGCCGTCCACGGGCTCGTCGTGCTGCCAGGTGTTCAGGGCGTCGACGTCGCCGAAGAGCACGCGGGCCCAGTCGACGCCGATGTGGCCGAGCGGTACGGACGTCTCCGCCGGGGCCTCGCTCGTACGGACCGTGATCTCCGACCAGTGCGGCCCGTTCCCGGTTCGCGTGGCCAGCACCGGCAGGCGGCGGTCGCGGGGGACGCCTTCCACCGCGACGACGGGGATCCCGAACATCAGGAAACTCCCGCCGCCCTCGGCGGCCGTGCGGCGTGCGCGCCGGGCATGTGGTTCACGGCTCGGCAGCGCCTCCAGGCGGGCGTCCAGGCCGCCGGTCCGGCAGTGTTCCCCGAACACCCCCTCTAGTTCCGCCGCCCGTGAGGCAGGGATGTCGTGCAGCATGGCGCCCGGCTGGCGACCGAAGCTCCGGGCCGCCGCCGAGGCGTCCGGGCCGACCACGGCGAAGTCGACCGAGTCGGCCACCTCCTCGGCAGTCTCCGGGTCATCGGCGCCGAGCAGAGCGGGGTCGATCTCCGCCGGTGACCGTTCCCCGCTCCACAGACCCAGATGTCCGCCGTCCACGACGACCAGGGTTCCCGAGGGACAACTGATCTCGCCGAGCCTGAAGATCGTTTCCATGGCGCGCGAGTCTACGGGCGCCCGAGTGGGCGGCAAGGGGACGCATGACCTGGCGTGAAACCACCCGCCACCTCCCCCGCTTGCGGAAGCATGAAGCATGCGTTCAACCGACTGGTACCTCACCGACGACGTCGACGACTTCCTCGCCCGGGCCGGAGGCTTCCTGCGGTCGCGGCCCGGAGCGCATCTGATGCAGCTCACCTGGGCCGAGCGGGTGCGGGTGCGGGGCGCGGCGGCGTTCGCGCAGACGCCCGGTTTCGGCGTGCTGGAACAGGACGGCGAGGTCACCGGCACCTTCTACCGGCTCCCGCCGCACGCCCTGGGCCTCTCCCCGCTCACGCCCGAGCAGGCCGACTCCCTCGCCGCCCACCTCGCCGGCCTCGGACACTCCCCCACCTCCGTCAGCGGGGACCAGGACACCGCCACCGCCTTCGCCGAGGCGTGGCAGCGGCACACCGGCGCGGCGGCGAAGCTCCGCGACGTTCGGGTCCGCCTGTACCAACTCGGCACCCTCACCCCGCCCGAGCCACTCCCGGCGGGCCGGGCCCGCGTGCTGGGCGAGCAGGATCTCGACCAAGCCATCTTCTGGTGCGGCGAGTTCGCCAAGGCCGTCGGGGAGGACGTCACCGTCGACGCCGACACCTGGCTCAGCACCCGCTACGCCGACAAGCGCTACACCCTCTGGGAGACCCCGGACGGCACCCCCGTCTCCGTCGCGGGCATGAACCCGCTGATCGGCGGCCAGATCCAGGTCGACATCGTCTACACCCCGGCCCACCTGCGCGGGCACGGCTACGCGGGTGCCGTCGCGGCCGAGGTCAGCCGGGCCGCCCTGGCCGCCGGCGCCCAGGACGTCGTCCTCTTCGCCGACCGGTCCAACCCCACCAGCAACGCCCTCTACCAACGCCTCGGCTACCGCCCGCTGTCCGACTGGGCGGCGTACGACTTCACGCCCGCGGCACCGTAGGGACGCCGCGCGGAAGCCGCTCAGCGTGTGGGGCTGACGTCCGGCTCCACCGGGCCGACAGAGCTGCGGGCCACCTCCGCCGGGGCCGCCTCGATCACCCGCGTCAGGGCCTCCCGGGAAGTCTGGAGATCCTGAATGGCCTGGGTGATGCGGTCGCGTTCCTTGAAGAGGTGCAGGAGGAGGTCGGGGCAGGTCGGTACCAGGCGGTCCGTCTCCTCCCGCAGGCACGGCAGGATCGTGGCGATGGTGGCGGTGTTCAGCCCCGCCGCGAGCAGACCGCGGATACGGGACACCGTGTGGACGTCCCCCTCGCGATACTCGCGGTAGCCGCTGGGGAGGCGTTCCGGGTGAAGGAGGTCCTGCTCCTCGTAGTAGCGCAGCAGCCGTTCGTGGACGCCGGTCCGGCGGGACAGCTCTCCGATGCGCACGGGCAACTCCCCTTGACTCTCACATGGGTGTGAGAGTTTACCGTCCGGGCATGAGCGAGAACCTCCCCCTGACCACGCGCGCCGTGCAGATCGACCATCACGGCGGACCCGAAGTGCTGACCGTGCGCGAGATCGCCCGGCCTGCCCTCACCGACGGCGAAGTCCTCGTCGCCGTCACCGCCACCAGCCTCAATCCGGTGGACTGGAAGACCCGCGCCTGGCAGGTCGGCCCACCCTTGCCCGCGACGCTGGGATGGGATCTCGCGGGGCGGGTCGTCGCCAGCGCAGATCCCGGGCACCGGGTGGGTGACGAGGTGATCGGCATGTCGGCGCAGATCGCCACCGGACGTGGCACCTGGGCAGAACTGGTCTCGCTGCCTGGGCACTTGCTCGCTCCGGCACCTACGAGCCTGCCGCTGACCGAGTCCGCCGCACTCCCCCTGGCCGGGACCACCGCGCTCCAAGCCCTGCGTGCCGCCGGACCGGCTCCCGGTGAACGTGTCCTGATCACAGGCGCGATCGGCGGCGTGGGCGGTCTGGCCGTGCAACTCGCCCGGCACACCGGCGTACAGGTCGACGCCCTCGTCTCCCGACCGGAACACGAGCCGTCAGCAGTTGACTTGGGAGCCGCTCGTGCGTGGCACCGGGCAGCCGACCTCCCCGCCGGCCACTACCACGTCGTCCTCGACACCGCAGGCGTCGACGCGTCCACCGCCCTCGCTCCCGGCGGCCGTTACGTCTCCATCTCGGACGAGCCCCTGCCCGACCTGCCGAACGCCCGCAAGAGCTATGTTCAGGAGAGTGCGGCCGACCTCGCGCACCTGGCCGAGCTCGTCGACACCGGCGAACTGCGCCTGCGCGTAGCCGCCCGCCACCCCTTCACCGAAATCCGCACCGCCCACGAGCGGTTCGAGGCCGGCGGACTGCTGGGCAAGGTCCTGGTCACCTTCTGAACTCCAGGAACTCCCGGAGACTGCTTGCCTCCAGATCGAACTGCCCTGTTGGCGATGGGCTCGTGGCCCGCCAGACCCGGCCGGAGCTGGACAGGGCGTAGGCGTGGCCGTCGGGTGTCGTGGCGAAGAGCAGGGCCGGTTCCTCGCCCGGGATCCCGATCTCGCCGTGCTCGCGGAAGCGGGCGGCGACCGTCGCGGCCGGGTGGACGGAGCGTCCGTCGGGGAGGCGGGCCTCGGCGAGCACCCAGTACAGCGTGGTCAGGTCGGAGGGGACCGGGGTGAGTTCCACCAGGGCGTCCGTGGCCCGGTGGCTCTCCTCGGTCGCCCGGACGAGCCCGCTGCCGCCCGGCCCCGCCTCCATGCCTGCGCACCAGGCCCGTACCCACTCCGCGTCGAGCCGTTCCTCAGTCATGGCCGTCCGTGCTCCACAGGGTCAGGTCGCTGCTCGTGGCCACCGCGAGGGTGTGGCCCGTCGGGGAGAAGCCGGCGGCGCGGAACTCGGAGTGGGTGGAGTGGAGGACGTGCCACCATGTGCCGCCCGGCGGGCCGGTGTTGACGCCGCCGGACGCGGAGAGGATGACGCGGTCGTGGGGCCAGTCCGGGCTGACCACGCTCACGGTCCAGCCCGTCCCCGAGCCGCTGTGCAGGCCGCCGCCGAAGAGACCCGCGATGCGGACCGGGGTGTCCGCGACCGGGCCGAGGCCGGGACACGTGAGGTCGGCCGACATGTCCGGGGTGTCCGTCTCGGGGTCCGGGTCGTGGTCGCGGGCGATCCGCTCGCCGGTGACCGCGTCGAAGAGGCCGTGCCCGCTGGTGGACACCACCATCACCAGGTCGCGCCCGGTCTCCGGATGCGCGGCGAAGCCGATGCCGAGCAGCCCGCCGACCGGGACCGGGCCGTCGCCCACCGGCCGCCACGGCGGCGGAGCCGGCATCACGGGCGCGGCCAGATAGCGCTCCCGCAGCGCCCGTCGGTGCTCCGTCGTCACGCCGCCCCGCTCCCGTACCGCAGCCCGTCGATCAGCAGCGAGAGCATGCGGGTGGTGTGGCCGTCGTCGTCCTGGGCCGGGAGGGTCAGGTTGCCGACGGCGCGGAGGAGGTCCTCGGGGTCGATGTCGGTGCGGATGCGGCCCGCCTCGGCCGCCGTGCCGAGGAGGCCCTCCAGGGCGGGGAGCAGGCGGAGCTGGAAGTAGGCGGGGAGGCTGTCGTAGGCCGGGTCGCCGGAGTGCAGGGCGGCGCTGAGGCCGCGCTTGGTGGCGATGAAGTGGGTGAAGCGCAGGAGCCAGAGGCGCAGGGCCTCGACGGGTTCGTGCTCGGCGGCGAGCGCGGGCGCGGTGTCGGCGCAGGCGTCGACCTCGTGGCGGAAGACCGCGGCGATGAGGTCGGAGCGCTGCGGGAAGTGCCGGTAGAGGGTGCCCGCGCCGACGCCCGCCTTGGCCGTGATCTGCCGTACGGGCGCGTCCACGCCGGACTCGGCGAACACCTCGGCGGCGGCCGTGAGCAGCGTGTCGATGCTGCGCCGCGCGTCGGCCCTCAGGCGCGGGCGGGACGGCTCGGCGTCGGTCATGCCAGACCTCCACTTGCTAACCGGAACAGCGTTCCGTATCGTTCTTCCCGGAACACTGTTCCGTTTTCGTGAGCGTAACGCGCCGCGGCCGGCCCCGGCCACCGCGGGTTGGAGGAGACTCATGAAGTACCGCACGCTGGGCCGGACCGGAATGAAGGTCAGCCCGTACTGCCTGGGCGCGATGATGTTCGGCGCCATCGGCAACCCGGACCACGACGACTCCGTACGCATGATCCACAAGGCGCTGGACGCCGGGATCAACTTCGTCGACACCGCCGACATCTACTCCTACGGGGAGTCGGAGACGATCGTCGGCAAGGCGCTCAAGGGGCGCCGGGACTCCGTCGTGCTCGCCACCAAGGCGCGGCTGCCGATGGACGCCGGCACGGGCACCACGGACCCCAACATGCAGGGCGGCTCCC
Organism: Streptomyces seoulensis; assembly: GCF_022846655.1. Lineage (NCBI taxonomy): Bacteria > Bacillati > Actinomycetota > Actinomycetes > Kitasatosporales > Streptomycetaceae > Streptomyces > Streptomyces seoulensis. The sequence goes on along the minus strand of NZ_AP025667.1, from coordinate 342,229 downwards.
GGCGTTGGCTGACGCGGGCGCTCGAGGACTCGCTGCGCCGGCTGGGTACGGACCATGTGGACCTCTTCCAGGTCCACCGGCCCGACCCGGACACCGACATCGAGGAGACCCTCTCCGCCCTCACCGACCTGGTGCGCGCGGGCAAGGTCCGCGCGATCGGCACCTCCGGCCACCCCGCCTCCGACATCGTCGAGGCGCAGTGGGTCGCCGAACACCACCGGCTGCAGCGCTTCCGCACCGAACAGCCGACGTACTCCCTGCTCAACCGGGGTATCGAGCGCGAGGTCCTGCCCGTGTGCGAGCGGTACGGGATGGGCACGCTGATCTACAGCCCGCTGGCCGGGGGCATGCTCACCGGGCGCTACCGCAAGGACCGGCCCGCCGACACCCACCGCTCCACCTACGGCTTCCGGTACCTGCGCGACGAGCGGCGCCTCGACACCGTCGAGCGCCTGATCCCGGTCGCCGAGGAGGCCGGGGTCTCGCTGACGCACCTCGCGCTGGCCTTCGTGATCAGCCACCCCGGCGTCACCTCCGCGATCATCGGCCCGCGCACCATGGAGCAGTTGGACGATCTGCTCGCGGGCGACAAGGTCACCCTGTCCGACGAGATCCTGGACCGTGTCGACGCGGTCGTCCCGCCCGGCACGGACGTCGGCGCCCTCGACATGGAGTACGCCCCGCCCGCCCTGACCGAGTCCCACCTGCGGCGCCGGTGGGCCGGGGAGCGCTCGGCCGCCTGAGCGTCAGTCCGACGGGTGCCTGCCGAGCCACTCCCGCAGTGCCGTGAAGTCCGCCTCCGTCAGCCCGTAGGCGTGGTCCACGCGGTGCAGCAGGGCCGGGGCACGGTGGTGGACGGCGACGAACGCCCGGTCCGCCTCCGTGATCTCGTCGTCGATCCAGACGAACGCCCGTCCCGCCGCGAAGTCGACCAGCGGCCGCGTCTTCCAGTGGATGAGCGCGGGCGGCTCGTCCTCGTCCGGCCACGGCACCACCGGCAGCGGCGGCAGTCCCAGCCAGGGCGCGAGCACCGCGTTGGCGTCGTCCATCCAGGTGGACGCCCACACCAGGTCGCACCCGAGCGCCACCAGCCTCGCCCCGAGCCCCGGATCGACCCGGCAGAGCAGCGGATGCCCGCTCTCGCCCGGCAGCACGCCGACTCCCCGCTCGAACACCGGGTACGAGGCATCCGGTGCGCCGAAGGGGATCAGAGGGCCGTCGATGTCGAGGAAGAGCAGCATCACCCCTCAGCATCGGGCATCCGCGCGGCCGGGGCCAGGAAGGCGGCGGTTCAGCTCACGTCCCGCCCGGTGCCGTGCACGCGGTGCCAGCGGGTGAGGGCCGAGGCCACGCGCCGGGGGGCCGGGACGTCGACCAGGCCCAGGGGAAGCGCGCCCGCGGCCAGGATCTCGCGCAGTTTCACCGCGAGGGGCAGGACCGGGGGCGGGTCGGCGCTCTCCAGGGCGAGTGCGGAACGGATGACGTCGGTGAAGACGGACTGCGCACGCTTGTAGGCGAGCAGCGGCGGCAGGTCGTCGGCCCAGCCGCGCACGCTCCCGGGGCGCACCGCGCGGACGGCGGTGTGCCAGCGGGCGGCCGTCTCGCGGGCCTGCGGGACGGGATAGCGCATGAGGTGCAGATGGGTGGCGAGGTCGTAGAGCGGGTCGCCGACCATGGCCAGCTCCCAGTCGATGGTCCACAGCCGGTCCACCGGGTCCACGATGAAGTTCTCCCGGTGCAGGTCGGCGTGGAGCAGGCAGAACGGCCGCCTGGCCAGGCCGTGCACATGGGCGCGCAGATGCTTGAACGAGGTCTCGGTGAGGCCCAGTTCGGCGAAGAGGGACTCGAAGCGGTCGAGGTTGCGGCGGTAGACCCGGTGCTCGGTGAAGTGGACCAGCCGTTCCAGGAAGCCGTCGCTGTCGCCGTCCGCCGGGCGGTCCTCGGCGGCGCAGCGCCGCTCGGCCGTGACGGCCTCCGGGCCGATCGCGGCCAGCTTCCCGAACAGCTCGGTGATCTGGCGGCACAGCGCCTCCGGCACCTCGGTGCCGGAGGGGTGGCGCGTGCCGAGGGTGGTGCCCTCGATGAACCGCATCAGACGCATCCCGCCCACCTCCACCAGGCCGGGGACGCGCGGCACCCGGTCGCCCAGCGCGGTGAGCAGCCGCTCCTCCGAGGCGAAGCAGCGCCGGTCGAACCAGAGCAGCCCGTCCCTGGGCTCCCGGCACTTCCACCGCCCCGGATGGAGCCGTCCGGCCTCGTCGGCCAGCGGGAAGACGTACGTCTCGTGGTGGTACCCGTGGAGCGGCCCTTCGACCACCTTGTCGTCGCCGCTCGCCTCGGCGGCGTTCTGCCGAGCAATCGAAACCGTTTCGGGGGACATGGCCCGTTCTCTCGCCGTGCGCCCTGCCGAAGGGGGCGGAAGTGGCAGCACGCTACAGGCTCCGGAACCGGTCACGGCCCCACGACTCCGGGCCGGTTCCCCCGTACCGGCTACGGGTCGCACAGGCGTGCCGGCCGCTACCCCCGCAGGGCGAGCAGCAGGGGCTCCAGGGAGGTGAGGACCGTGTCGGCGCCCGAGGCGCGCAGCACCTTGGCCCGCCGCTCGCCGCTCGCGTAGCCGAGGAAGCGCACCCCGGCCCGGTCGGCGGCGACGAGGTCGGAGGGCGAGTCCCCGATCATCAGCGCGGAGCCGGGGTCCGCGCCCAGTGCGGCGAGGGCCCGGTTGAGGCAGTGCGGGTCGGGCTTGAGGTGGTGCAGGTCGGCGGTGCGGCCGTAGATGTGCGGGGCGAAGCAGCCGGTCAGGCCCCGGCCGGCGAGGTAGGCGCCGACCACGCGGGGGGAGTTGTTGGTGGTGACGGCCAGCCGGGAGCCCACGGCGGCCCAGGTCCGGATCAGCGGGTCGGCGTACTCGGTCGGCCAGGCGGAGGCGGCGGCCAGCAGCTCCTCCTGGGTGAGGCGTTCCTCCAGCTCGGTGACGAGGTCGCTGCCGGGATGCCGGCGGTCCACGGCCCGCAGCACCACCTGTGGGTCCAGCGTCGCGCGCTCGTCCTCGCTGAGCAGCCCGTGCAGCCCGCGCCCGGCCAGCCACTCCACCAGCCCGGCCGCGATCTCCTCCGCCTTGTGCCCGGCGAACAGCCGGCAGACCGGGCCGTCGAAGTCCCAGAGGACGACCCGCGCGCCGGTCAGTTCCCGGAGCCTCTCGGTCTCGTACGCGGTCTTTTCCTCAGCCGTCTCGGTCGCCACCGGCTCGTGCGGCGCCGTCTCCGTCGTCTCAGAAGTCACTAGGAGAGTGTCAGGTCCGTGGTGATGGTTTCCCAGAGGGCGTCGAACCACTTCTGGGACTGTTCCACGAAAGAGGCGTCGCGTCTGCCGGACCGCTTCTCGAAGGAGAAGAGCATGGACTCCGAGCCGAGGGTGTCGAACATCTCCAGGGTGCCCTCGTCGGTGGACTCCTCGCGGCGGGTGACCATGTAGTACGCGTACAGCGCCTCCGCGCCGTTGAGCAGGTACAGCTTGGCCGGCGGGGTGAACGGCAGGGCGCGGAAGGTGACGTGGACGTCGATGTCGTGCGTGGCGCGCAGGGCGTTGAGGTTGTACTGCAGCACCTGGCCCTGGGCGTTGCGCATCGCCAGCCAGCGCCGGTGCACCGGGTCGGCGTCGTCACCGGCGGGGTCCACCGGGACCGGGAAGGCGAGGTCGATGTCGCGCGAGGGCAGCAGGACGCGTACGTCGATGCGCTCGGGGCGGACCCGGCCCTCGTGGATCAGGCGCAGCGGCTCACCGAGGGCGGGGATCAGGCTCTGCGCGGTCAGGCAGACGGCGTCGACGCGGACGTGGGGCGCGGTGAACGCCTCGGCCAGCCGGGCGGCGAGGGCGACCATCGTGGGCTGGGGGCCGTCCTGCGCGGGGGCGGGCTCCGCGACGCGCGGCGGGCTGCCCTTGGTGACACCGCTGAGCAGGCCGTCGTCGTGCAGTACCCGCAGGGCCTGGCGCACGGCACCGCGCTCCACGCCGAACTCCTCGGCCAGCTCGGCCTGGGTGGGCAGCCGCTCGCCCGCCCTGAGGTCGCCGGCGCGGATGCGCGCGCGCAGGGCGTCGGCGATCTCCTGGGCGGTGAACCGTCTGCCGTTCACTGCCACGTTCTCCTGGGTCACGACCAAACGGTACAACCTCCTTCCATCTACGGGCAGTTGTCGCAACCTTGTTTGGAAGTAACCGCCAAGTGAGGACAACAAAGGAAGAGTTGGCTGCCAACTCGGTCGCTCCTCGTCGCCGGACCGGCCCTCTGCGGCGGCTACGGCGTCAGCACCAGCTCCGAGCTGATCGTCTCCCACAGCGCGTCGAACCACAGCCGGGACTGCGTCACGAACCCGGTGTCCCGCGCGCCCGCGCCCCGCGCGAAGGCGAACAGCATCGACCGGGTGCCCTCGGCGTCGTACAGCGCCAGATGCTCCGGCCCGATGTCCCGCTCCCGCCGGGCCAGCGTGTAGTAGGCGAACAGCGCCTCCGCGCCGTTGAGGAGGTACAGCTTGACCGGCGGGGTGAACGGCAGCGCCCGGAACCGGACCTGGACGTCGATGCCGTGCGTGGTGCGCAGCGCCATCAGGTTGTGCCGCAGCACCTGGCCCTGGGCGTTGCGCTGGGCCAGCCAGCGCCGGTGCAGCAGGGCGGTGTCGGCGACGTCCACCGGGGCGGGGAAGGCGAGGGTGATGTCCCGGCTCGGCAGCAGCAGCCGTACGTCGATCTTGGCCGGTTCCAGCCGCCCCGCGTGGATCTGCCGCAGCGGTTCGCCGATGGCCAGGGTGAGCGAGACGGAGGTCAGACAGAGGGCGTCGATCCGGACGTGCGGGACCGCGAAGGCCGCGGCGACGCGCGGCGCGAGCCCCGCCATGGTGGGCTGCGGGGGCGCGGCCGGGCCGGCCGTGCCGGGCGGGACGGCCACCGTGGCCGGGCTGCCCTGCGACGTCCCGGTGAGCAGCCGCTCCACGCGCAGGATGCGCAGCGCCTCACGGACCGTGCCGCGCTCGACCCCGAACTCCTGGGCCAGCTCCGCCTGGGTGGGCAGCCGCTCGCCGGGCCGCAGCACGCCGGAGTCGATCCGGGTGCGCAGGGTGTCGGCCACCACGCGAGGTGTGACGCGTGACTGCCGTGACCGTGGTGACCTCTTCGGTCCAGTGGCGGAGACGTGTTCCGGGTCCACGGACAAAGGCTACAACTTCCCGCCATCTTGCGGCAGTTCGCGGGAAGGTGGTTATGAGCCGCTTCCATGCGGAGATAAGTACAGTGAAGTTGGCAGCCAACTCGGCCGACCTGGTCGAACATTCCGACGGTTGGCCGACCGGGCTTCCCTCCGGAGGGGAGCCGGGAGCCCGGCAGTAGGCGGCCACGGGAACGCACAGCCACAACTGAACATCCGCACAGCCACAACCGAACAACGTCAGCGCACAGCCACAACCGAACACCGGCACGTCAACGGCACGCTACGGATGAGCGGCCACCGGCACGGCAGAAGGGACCGGCAGCGACCGCCGAGCGCGGTCAGAAGGAGTCCGGGCACCACGGCCGCCCGGACGTGCGGAAGAGGGCGTCGGCCGCACGGGCGGCGCCCTCCCGCCCCTCCTGGACCCGGCCGAGCGCCGCCAGCCGGGTCAGCGAGCCGTCCCCCAGCCACACCGTGGCCAGCTCGGCCACCGGCAGCGTCAGATCGGCGGACGCACCGCCCGCCGGGGTGCACGAGGCCCCCTCGGGAGACGCCTCCAGCCGGTACCGCCCGCCCGCCGTGCCGTCCTCGTCCAGCACCTCGATCACCAGGGACCCGGACCGCTCGTAGGTCCGCGCCTCCAGCGCCCGTACGACGTCCAACAGCCGCACCCACAGCCAGTCCGTGTGCGTCTCGACGCGGGCCGCGCGCACGTCGGGCAGGAGGAAGGGCAGCAGGGAGTCGGGGGCCCGCCAGCCGCTCTTGACGTGGGCGATCCAGTCGATCGAGCAGAGGTAGCGCCACAGCGCGGCCTCGGCCGCCGGGGTCGCGGAGGTCAGCCACTCCACCTTGGCCGCGTTGTCCGGCTGCTGCCCCTCCCACTTGCTCTCGCACCGGTAGGACACCATGCCCTCGACCTCGCCGGAGGCCGAGCGGTACACCGCGAAGAACGGCTCGGTCCAGTCCCGGCCGAAGCGGGCCACACCGGTACGGGCGTCCCACCACAGCTCGTCCCGGCCGAGCGCGCCCGGCGTGACCGCGCGCACCCGCTCGGACAGCTTCGGGCCCAGCGCGCGCACCTCGGCGCCGTCCACGAGGTCGATCCGGCCGCCGTCCTCCGGGCCCGCCCAGCGCGGGTCCAGCCCGGAACGCGTCACGTCCACGGTCCAGTTGGTCGCCCAGGTCGCCGGGCCGAAGCCGTGCCGGCCGTAGATCGGGTACTCGGCGGCGATCAGGGTGGCGATCACGTCACCGCGCTCCCGCGCCGCCGCCAGGTCCTCGCGCATCATCCGCGTGAGCAGACCGCGGCGGCGGTGCGTCGGGGAGACGGTGACGTTGGAGACGGCGTTCGACGGGACGTACGCGCCGCCGACCGCGGTGACCTCCTGCGCGAAGGAGCGGAAGGTGGCCACGCAGCGGCCGCCGTCGAAGGCGCCGAGGAGGCGTCCCGGCTCGAACTGCCTGCGCCGGGCCTCCCGCTGCTCGGCGGTGAGCACCGGTTCCTGCAGGAAACCGGTGTCCAGGGCGCGGTGCCAGTTGTCGAACTCGTCCTCTGCCGCGGGGCGTACGTCGATCATGGGGCCACGGTAGGCGCGGGGACGGCGCGTGTCGCGTCCATTTCTCTCGCCCCGGCCCCGGCAGGTCAGGCCAGCAGATCGTCCACCTGGGCCTCGCCCGCCCGGTACCGGCGCGCGATCTCGCCCCCGCAGTCGTCGGCGGTGCGCTGGAGACCCTGGCGGCGGTGCGAGATCTCCTGCTCGTACCGGGTCAACCTGCCCATCGCGTCCGCCAGTTCGTCGTCCGTGCGGGCGGTCAGGTCGGACAGCTCGACCTCGGCGAGCATCTCCGCCGCGAGCCTGCCGTACTCCTCGCTGTGCGGGGTGCCCAGGGTGACGTGGCGGGCGGAGGAGCGGTGGCGGGCCGGGCCGTCGGCGAGGATCTCCGACAGCCGGTCCACCACGGACCCGTCCGCCGGCTCCGGGACGCGGGCCCCGCCCCGCCGGGCCAGCTCGGCGCGCAGGATGTCGATCCGGCCCTGGAGCAGCCGTCGTACGTAGCTCAGGTCCGCCTCGTCGCGCTGGGCGTCCCGGCGCAGCGCGCGCAGCTCGGACAGGCTCAGCGGGGCCAGGGCGGACGGAGCGGGTTGCCCGGGCAGTGGGCCGGGCGGGCTGTCGGCGCGCTGCGCGGGCGGCCGGTGGGTGACCGGATCACTGGTGCTCGGTGTGCTCATGTGCTGCGGACCGTCCCCTCGACCGGTTGTGGGAGCATCGTGCCACCCCCGGTGGCCGCTATGTGACCGACTGCCCCCGAACGGCCCTGGATGGGGGGTATTGATCGATTGTGGGCCCCCTGGACGAGCGCGCGCCCGGCGCACGGCATGATGGGGCGCATGCGTGCGGTGGTGCAACGGGTGGACGGCGCGAGCGTCGTCGTGGAGGGCGAGACGGTGGGCGCGATCGAGGGCGAGGGCCTGTGCGTCCTGGTCGGCGTGACCCACGAGGACACCAAGGAGAAGGCGGCCCAACTGGCCCGCAAACTCTGGTCGGTGCGCATGCTGGCCGACGAGAGATCATGCAGCGACATCGACGCCCCGCTGCTGGTCATCAGCCAGTTCACCCTCTACGGCGACGCCCGCAAGGGCCGCCGCCCCACCTGGAACGCGGCCGCCCCCGGCGCGGTCGCCGAACCCCTGGTGGACGAGGTCGTCGCCCAGCTCCGCACCCTCGGCGCGACGGTCGCCACGGGCCGCTTCGGCGCCCAGATGCGGGTGTCCCTGGTGAACGACGGCCCGTTCACGGTGCTGATCGAGGTCTAGGCGGGCGCTAAGCCATCTCGATCAGCCAGGCGGGCAATACCACGAACGAGCACATCAGGACGAAGCCGCTCAGATGCATCGCCCCGATGTGCCGCAGCACAGGTCTGCCGCTCACCTACGGCTCGACCACCGTCTCCTGTGCCGCCGCCGTGTCTCCGGCCAGGAGCCGCGCGTCGGTGGGGACGTTGCGCTTGATCACCGCGAGGGCGACCGGGCCGAGTTCGTGGTGGCGTACGGACGTCGTCACCAGGCCGATCTTGCGGCCGTCAGGGCCGTCGTCCGCGAGGCGGATCTCGGTGCCGGGCGGGGGGAGGTGGACGTCGCTGCCGTCGAGGTGGAGGAAGACCAGGCGGCGCGGCGGCTTGCCGAGGTTCTGCACGCGGGCGACCGTCTCCTGGCCCCGGTAGCAGCCCTTCTGGAGGTGGACGGCGGTGCCGATCCAGCCCAGCTCGTGCGGGATGGTGCGGTGGTCGGTCTCGAAGCCGAGGCGGGGCCGGTGCTGCTCGACCCGCAGCGCCTCGTGGGCGAGGAGGCCGGCGGCCGGGCCGGAGCGGGCGGCGAACTCCTCCAGCTCCTCGCGCGGCAGGAAGAGGTCACGGCCGTACGGGGTCTCGCGGACCACCGCGCTTTCGGGGACCTCGGCGATGGAGCCGGCGGGGAGGTGGACCACCGCGAAGTCGGCGGTGCGGTCGGCGACCTCGACGCGGTAGAAGAACTTCATCGACTCCAGGTAGGCGATGAGCGCCTTCTGGGTGCCGGGCTCGACGTGCGCCCACACGGTGGTGCCGTCGTCCACCAGGTACAGGGCGTGCTCGATGTGCCCGTTGGCGGAAAGGACCAGCGCCTCGGTGGCCTCACCCACCGGCAGGTCACTGACGTGCTGGGTGAGCAGCAGGTGCAGCCAGCTCAGCCGGTCCGCGCCGGTGACGGCGACGACGCCCCGGTGGGAGAGGTCGACGAAACCGGTGCCGTCGGCGAGGGCGCGCTGCTCGCGGAACAGGTCGCCGTAGTGGGCGGCGACGCCTTCGTCCGCGCCCTCGGCGGGAACGGCGCCGGGCAGGGACAGCAGGGGGCTCTTCATACGGGCCAGCCTACGACGGGGTGGTTGAACTCTTCATCGTGCAGTCCGCGCAGCGGCCGAAGATCGCGAAGTGCTTCATGTCGGTGTCGAACCCGAACTGCTCGCGCAGCCGCGCGGTGAAGTCGGCGGCCACCTCCACGTCCGCCTCGATCACGTTCTCGCAGTCCCGGCAGACCAGGTGGAGATGGTGATGGCGGTCGGCGAGGTGATAGGTGGGCGCGCCGTGGCCGAGGTGGGCGTGGCTGACCAGCCCCAGCTCCTCCAGCAGCTCCAGCGTGCGGTACACGGTGGAGATGTTGACCCCGGACGCGGTCTTGCGGACCTCGACGAGGATGTCGTCGGGCGTCGCGTGCTCCAGCGCGTCCACGGCTTCGAGCACGAGCTGCCGCTGCGGCGTCAGCCGGTAACCGCGCTGCCTGAGATCACTCTTCCAGTCGGTGCTCACCACACTGGAAGTGTAGGGCCCAGCGGGCCGGGCGCCCCGCTCGAACGGGGCGCCGTGCGGCCGTGGGCGCGGGCCTACTTGAAGAACGCGATGCCGTCGTCCGGCATGTCCTCCGGGAGGTCCTTAGCCCAGCGCTCGACGTCCTCGGGGGTGACGGCCTTCTTGAGCTGGGCCGACATGTACGGGCGCAGCTCGACCTCGGGGGTCTGCTTCTCGCCGACCCACATCAGGTCGCCCTTGACGTAGCCGTACAGGCGCTTGCCGCCGGTGTACGCCGGGGACTCGGGGGTGCGGGCGACGGCGTCCGTGACCAGGTCGATCTGGGGCTTCTTGTCCGCCAGCTCGCCGTACCAGATCTCCACCACGCCGTCGTCACGGGTCATCGTGACCGTGATCTTGCGCTCGGCGTCGATCCGCCAGAAGCCGGCCTCGGACTCCAGCGGGCGGACCTTGTTGCCCTCGTTGTCGAGGACCCAGGTACGGGACTGGTACTCCAGGAAGTCCCGGCCGTCGTGGGAGAAGTTCACCTCCTGGCCGAAGTTGCACTTCTCGGAGCCGGGGAAGTCATGGACACCCGCGCCCGCCCAGTTGCCCAGCAGAAAGGCGAGGGGGACGAGGTCCTTGTGCAGGTCAGACGGGATCTCGATCATGAGCGGCCGTTCCTGGTCGGTTCTGGGGCGTTACTTCAGCGCTGGCCCTGGTACAGCTTCTTCACGGTCAGTCCGGCGAAGGCGATCACGCCGACGCAGACCAGGACCAGCAGCAGTTCGAAGAAGATCTCCACGGGTGTGCTCCTTGAGCGAAAGTGGACGTACGACAGAGCCGCGCCCAGCTTACGCGGCCGGGGTCGGAGTCTCCTGGCGAGGGCCCCGGTGCCGGAGCCCGCACGGGCCGCCGCATTACGATCGCCGACATGGCGAACAAGCTCGTGATCAAGGTGACCTCCGGTGCCGACGCGCCGGAGCGGTGTTCTCAGGCGTTCACCGTGGCCGGGGTGGCCGTGGCCAGTGGGGTCGAGGTCTCGGTGTGGCTGACCGGGGAGTCGGCGTGGTTCGCGTTGCCGGGCAGGGCGGCCGAGTTCGAGCTGCCGCACGCGGCGCCGTTGCAGGATCTGCTGGAGTCCGTGCTCGCGGCGGGGCGGGTCACGCTGTGCACGCAGTGCGCGGTGCGGCGGGACATCGGCGAGGGGGACGTCATCGAGGGCGTGCGGATCGCGGGGGCGCAGGTCTTCCTGCAGGAGATCATGGCCGACGGGACGCAGGCCCTCGTCTACTGATCGTCCGCCTGCCAGAATCGGCGGATGCTGCGACTGGGGACGATCGTGATGGGAGCCGCCGACGTACGGCGGGCCGCGGAGTTCTGGGGGCGGGCCCTCGGGTACGTCCCGCGTGACGGCGAGGTGGACGGCGACTGGACGGTGCTGGTGCCGGCCGACGGGCAGGGACCCGGCATCGCCCTCGGACTCAGCACCTCGCCCGCGCAGGAGCGGCCGCGGGTGCACCTCGACCTGTACGCCGAGGACCGGGCCGGGCAGGAGGCCGAGGTGGCCCGGCTCGTCTCGCTGGGCGCCGGGCGCGTCGACTGGGACCTCTACCCCGACGACGCCGACTTCGTGGTGCTCGTCGACCCCGAGGGCAACCGCTTCTGCGTCATCGACACGAGTCACGCCTGACCGGCTCCCCGACGGCCGCGGCACCCGCTAGGAACGCGGGGGCTTCTTGCCGTCGAGTTCGTCCCACCACTCGTCGGACTGCTTGTCCCCGGACGGGGAGTCCCACCAGCGGTCCTCGGGGCCCCGCCGGTTGGCGACCATCGCGGCCACCGGCGGGATGACCATGGCGAACAGGCACATCCCTACCGCCGCCGGGACGGACCAGATCCGGACCACCGACCAGGCGAGGACGAAGAGGACGACGCAGACCCCCATCATCACGAAGTACCAGCGACGCCGCCGTGCGTACATGTGTCCAGAGTAGGGCCGGAGCGCCGGAAGGGCCGCGCCCCAGGTGTCCAACCCGGTGGGCGCGGCCCCTGCCCCGGCCGCAGACGGCCGCGTACGTCTCAGACGGCGATGGCGACCTCGGCCAGGCCGCCCTGCTGGGCGACGACCGTGCGGTCGGCGGTGCCGCCGGGCACGAGCGCGCGCAGGGTCCACGTGCCCTCGGCGGCGTAGAAACGGAACTGCCCCGTGGCGGAGGTGGGGACCTCCGCGGTGAACTCGCCCGTCGAGTCCAGCAGGCGGACGTAGCCCGTCACCGGCTCGCCGTCCCGCGTCACCTGCCCCTGGATCGTGGTCTCACCGGGCTTGATCGTCGCAGCGTCCGGGCCGCCGGCCTTCGCTCCACACATGTCCTTCTCCGTTACGCGTCTGACCAGCAGGTCGGTCGGGTTGCTTACTTCGCCGCGCCCAGCTCGATCGGCACGCCGACCAGCGAGCCGTACTCGGTCCAGGAACCGTCGTAGTTCTTGACGTTCGTGACGCCCAGCAGCTCGTGCAGCACGAACCAGGTCAGCGCCGAGCGCTCGCCGATGCGGCAGTAGGCGATGGTGTCCTTGGCAAGGTCGACGTCCTCCGCCGCGTACAGCTCCTTCAGCTCGTCGTCCGACTTGAAGGTGCCGTCGTCGTTGGCGTTCTTCGACCACGGGATGTTGCGGGCGCTGGGCACGTGGCCCGGACGCTGCGACTGCTCCTGCGGGAGGTGGGCCGGGGCGAGCAGCTTGCCGGAGAACTCGTCGGGCGAGCGCACGTCGACCAGGTTCTGGGCGCCGATCGCGGCCACGACGTCGTCGCGGAAGGCGCGGATCGCGGTGTTCTGCGGCTTGGCCTGGTACTCGGTCTTCGCCCGCTCGGGCACCTCGTCGCCGGGCACCAGCTCGCGGGCGTCCAGCTCCCACTTCTTGCGGCCGCCGTCGAGCAGCTTGACGTTGTCGTGGCCGTACAGCTTGAAGTACCAGTACGCGTACGACGCGAACCAGTTGTTGTTGCCGCCGTAGAGGACGACCAGGGTGTCGTTGCCGATGCCCTTGTCCGACAGGAGCTTCTCGAAGCCCTCCTGGTCGATGAAGTCGCGGCGGACCGGGTCCTGGAGGTCCTTGGTCCAGTCGATGCGGATCGCGTTGCGGATGTGGTTCTTCTCGTAGGCGGACGTGTCCTCGTCCACCTCCACGAGGGCGATGGTCGGGTCGTCGAGGTGCTCCTGCACCCAGTCGGCGTCGACCAGGACGTCGCTGCGGCTCATGCTTTTCTCCTCCGGGGCAGTCACGGTGGCGTGCGGTGAGACGGGTGCGCGCGCATACGGGTGCGGCGGCGCACGAATGCCCTTCCAGCAGGGCGGCCGGGAGATGCGGGAGTGCGGTGACTTCCGCTCAGAAGGGGCGACAGAGCATGGCGGCAACGCGGCACAGGTCCACTGCCCGCCGCTTCGTGAGATCCGCCTGTCGCTTCATGACGTCGATCGTAAGGAGGTCCGGGCGCACGTGTCACCGACGTGTCGAATGGTGAGACGCGATCGTCCGGATGGTGGTCCGCGCGGGGACCTCCGGAGACACGGAAAGCGCCCTCGGGCCCGGATTCCGGGCCGTCGGGCGCTCCCGTCGGTCTTCACGTCCACCGCACATCTGCGGTATGGACGGCGCGTCTCGCCAGTCGGACAGGCGTACGAAGCTCTCGCGGGTCCCTACCCGGCCAGCTTCAGGTCCGAACCCGTCACGCCGATCCGCACGCCGTCCGCCGTGGCCCGCACGCTGTCCACCGCGATACCGCCCGGCAACTGGTCCAGCGCCTGCTGGAAGTCGGTGATCCGGCGGAAGGTGCCCTCGGCCAGGTTGGCGCCCGCTATGACGGGCAGCGAGTCCGCGCGCACCCCGACCTTGCCGCCCTTGACCTCCAGCGAGCTGAGCACGGGGATGGTGCGCTCGATGCCGACCGCCGGGATGCCGAGCTTCACCGAGACCTTGATCTTGCCGTTGCCGCCGTCCCCGAGGCCGGTGATCTGGGCGGTGACGCCGGGCGCCAGCTCGGTCGGCTCGGTCTTGGCGGCCTTCATGAGCTGGTCGTAGGCGATGGTCGCGGAACCGTCGGCGGTGGCGGCGGTGGCCGCGGAGTAGTCGCTGGAGAACTTCACGTCCTTCAGGTCGGCCTTCAGGTCGTCGATGCGGATCGTGCGGCCCTCGGTGCCGGTGGGCGCCGCGTAGTCCTTGATGCCGAGCGCCACGTCGTCCAGCGAACCGGACGCCATCTGGGTGAGGAACGGGAAGCCCTTGATGTCCACGTCCGGCGTCGAGGCGAGGTTCTGCCGCGCCCGTACCCGGTCCGCGACCTCGCCTTCGGCGAAATGCACCGCCACCCGGTCCGCGATCACGAAGAGCCCGCCCAGGATCACGACGAGAATCAGGATTATTCGCAGGGCGCGCATGTTCTCCCCAGAGGACGGCGACTCGGTTTCCGGCGCGGCCACCGTAGCCCCGCCGGAGCCGGTCCAGCGGGAATTGTGGATCACCTGTGACGGGGAGGCGCCGGACTGCGGCATTTCCCGCCTTTGCCCGCGGCGCTTTCCGGAAACCCCGGCCGGAATTCGCCTCCCGGCCGGGGAACGCGGGTCAGGCGAAGACCCGGCCCAGGAGCCAGACCGCCGGGGCCGCGGCCGCCAGGGGGAGGGCGACGCCGGCCGTGAAGTGGACGAAGCGCGAGGGGTAGTCGTAGCTGGCGACCCGGTGGCCGATGAGCGCGCAGACCGCCGCGCCCGCGCCGAGGGCCGCGCCCTCGGTGCCCAGGCCGGTCAGGTTGCCGACCGCGATGCCGGTGCCGGCCGCGGCGAGCAGGGAGACGACGACCGAGACCGGGGTCGGCATGGGCAGCGCGCGGGCCAGGACGGCGACCGCGACGGCCGCCGCACCGACCGACACCGCGTGCGCGGAGGCACCCAGGTAGCCGGTGGCGAGGATGGCGAGCGCCGAGGAGGCGACCGTGACCATCAGGCCGTACATCCGCTCGTCCGGCGAGGCGTGCGAGCGGAGCTGGAACACCAGGGACAGCAGGACCCAGATGCCCAGCGGGCCGAGGATCGCGGCCGGGGCGTGCTCACGGCCCGCCGCCAGCACCGCCGCGTCGGCGACCAGGCCGCCGAGGAACGCCAGCGCGATGCCCTGACGGGCCGGCCACATGCCGTTCAGCCGGAACCAGCCGGCCGCCGTCACCGCCTGGAGCAGCACCAGCGGCACGACCAGGGCGTACGAGCCGAACGGCGCGGCCACCGCGAGCAGCGCGCCGAGCAGCGCGGTGAGCGCGGCGGGCTGGATGCCGGGCTCGACGATCTGCGGGCGGCCCTCCAGACGGGCCCGGTCGGCGGCGGTGAGGCCGGCGGCCTGGGCGGGGTCGGCGGGAGCCTGCGCCGGCTGCGGGGCCTGCGCCGGCTGCGGGGCGGGGTACGGCTGCTCCGCGACCGGTACCCGCGCGTGGTTCTGGGTGTCCCAGGTCTGCCCCTGCCACTGCTGGGCGGGCTGGGCGTCGTACCCGGCGGCCGCCTGCGGGGTCCCGTAGGGGTCGGCGTAGGGGTTCGGGTACTGCGGCTGTCCCTGGGCGGGGGCCCAGTTCCCCGGTGCCTGCTGCTGCCCGTAGGGGTCGTACCCCGAGTACGGGCCGCCCTCGTACGACTGCTGGTCGCTCAACGCCTCATCCTCCTGCGAACGGCGGGAGCACCTCGACCGTGCCGCCCTCGGCCAGCCGTACCGTCTCATGCGCGCGGGTCCCGACGGGAGCGCCGTCGACGAGGAACGCGCACCTAGCCAGCACGCGGGTGAGTTCGCCGGGGTGCCGTTCGCGCGCGGAGGCCAGCGCCTCGGCGAGCGTGTCGGCGTCGTACGGTTCGTCGGCGATCCCGGCCGCGGCCTTCGCGGCGGCCCAGTAGCGCACCGTGACCTTGGGCATCTCGTTCCTCGTGTGACGGCGGGAAATAGAAAGATTAAGACGGTGCCGCCAAGGCTAGTCCGTCCCCCGCCCGGCGCGCTCCCGCGCCCACCGGCCGATCCGGGCGAGCAGCTCGTCCCCGGCCGCGTTCTCGGCGTGGCCCATGCCCGGCTCCAGCCAGAGTTCGCCCGCCTCACCGGCCGCGTCGGCGAGCATCCGGGGGTGGTCGAGCGGGAAGTAGCCGTCGCTGTCGCCGTGCACCACCAGCAGCGGGACGGGCGCGATCCGGGCGGCCGCCTCCACCGGGGAGAGCGGCACCGGGTCCCAGTCGCGGTGGTGGATGCGGGTGCGGAAGCCGTAGCGGCCGACCAGACGGCCCTCGGGACGGGTGACCAGCCAGTGCAGCCGGCGCATCGGCGCGGTGCCCCGGTAGTACCAACGGGCGGGTGAGCTGACCGAGACCACCGCGTCCACCGAGCCGGGGTTCAGGGCCGCGTGCCGCAGCACCACCGAGCCGCCCATGGAGAAGCCGACGCTCACCACGCGCGCGTGCCCGAAGCCGCGCGCCCACTCCACGGCCGCCGTCAGGTCCAGCACCTCGCGGTCCCCCACCGTGGACCGCCCGCCGGAGGCACCGTGGCCCCGGAAGGAGAAGGTCACCACCGCCCCGTACGCGGCCAGCGCGCGGGCCACCCGGCGCACGTGCGGCCGGTCCGCGTCCCCGGTGAAGCCGTGCGCGACCACGAACACGGTCTCGGCGGGGCCCTCTTCGTATACGGCGGGTCCGGGATCGTATACGGAATCGACCGCAATTCCGTCGGCCGTACGGAGAAAAGTCCGGACAGTGGGGTCTTGGCCCGTCTCGGAATTCGGACGAATGGTGGAACGTGGCGCATGACCCGCCGGACGGTTGCTCATGTGGGCTATTCTGCTTGGCAGAGGACTCGGGCAGCGTTGCCCCCGGGTCCTTTTGTGCTTCTGGACGCGTTGTATACGAGGCGGGCCACGCCGGTGTACGGGGCCGACGGGATCGCAGAGCTGTACCGCACCGGCACACGTCCTCGCAGGGACCGAGGAGGAACCAGACGTATGAGTTCTCTGCTGCTCCTGACCAACGCCCTCCAGCCGTCGACGGAGGTGCTCCCCGCTCTCGGCCTGCTGCTGCACAACGTGCGGGTCGCCCCGGCTGAGGGTCCCGCTCTCGTAGACACCCCCGGCGCCGATGTCATCCTCGTCGACGGCCGCCGCGACCTCCCCCAGGTGCGCAGCCTGTGTCAGTTGCTGCGCTCCACCGGACCGGGCTGTCCGCTCGTCCTGGTGGTCACCGAGGGCGGGCTCGCCGCCGTCACCGCCGACTGGGGCATCGACGACGTACTGCTCGACACCGCCGGCCCGGCCGAGGTCGAGGCCAGGCTCCGGCTCGCCATGGGCCGCCAGCAGCTCGTGGGCGACGACTCCCCCATGGAGATCCGCAACGGCGACCTCTCCGTGGACGAGGCCACCTACTCCGCGAAGCTCAAGGGCCGGGTGCTCGACCTGACCTTCAAGGAGTTCGAGCTGCTGAAGTACCTGGCCCAGCACCCCGGCCGCGTCTTCACCCGCGCCCAGCTCCTCCAGGAGGTCTGGGGCTACGACTACTTCGGCGGCACCCGCACCGTGGACGTGCACGTACGGCGGCTGCGGGCCAAGCTCGGCCCGGAGCACGAGTCGTTGATCGGCACCGTCCGCAATGTGGGATACCGCTTCGTCACCCCGGAGAAGCCCGACCGGGCCGCCGAGGAGGCCAGGGCCGAGGCCAAGCGGGCCGCGTCCGGCCGGGCAAAGGCGGCGGAACGGGACGCCTCCGCGGTCCGCGAGGGCAGCGGGGTCGCGGCGGACGCGTAGGACGCGGGCGGCCGGGGTATGGCGAGGGCATCCCCGGCTGCCGCCGGCCTCGCATCCGCGCCACGAATGCCCTGCCCAGAGCGGGTCAATCCGCGTAGACTCCGCGCGTGGCGAAGGTGACTCGGGATGACGTGGCACGGCTGGCGGGTACCTCCACCGCCGTGGTCAGTTATGTCATCAACAACGGACCCCGGCCGGTCGCCCCGGCCACGCGCGAGCGTGTCCTCGCGGCCATCCAGGAGCTGGGGTACCGCCCGGACCGGGTGGCCCAGGCGATGGCCTCGCGGCGCACCGACCTGATAGGTCTCATCATCCCGGACGCCCGCCAGCCCTTCTTCGGGGAGATGGCGCACGCGGTCGAACAGGCCGCCTCCGAGCGCGGGAAGATGGTCCTGGTCGGCAACACCGACTACATCGCCGAACGCGAGGTCCACTATCTGCGGGCCTTCCTCGGCATGCGGGTCTCCGGTCTCATCCTCGTCTCACACGCGCTGAACGACCAGGCCGCCGCCGAGATCGACGCGTGGGACGCCCGCGTGGTGCTGCTGCACGAGCGCCCGGAGGCCATCGACGACGTCGCCGTCGTCACCGACGACCTCGGCGGCGCCCAGCTCGCCGTCCGCCACCTGCTGGAGCACGGCCACGACTACGTGGCCTGCATGGGCGGCACCGCCGACACCCCGGCCGTGGGCGACCCGGTCTCCGACCACGTCGAGGGCTGGCGCCGGGCGATGTCCGAGGCGGGCCTGTCGACGGAGGGCCGCCTCTTCGAGGCCCCTTACAACCGCTACGACGCCTACAAGGTCGCGCTGGAGATCCTGGCCGGGCCCCGGCGCCCGCCCGCGATCTTCTGCTCCACCGACGACCAGGCCATCGGCGTGCTGCGGGCCGCCCGCGAGCTGCGCCTCGACGTGCCGGGCGAGCTGGCGGTCGCCGGGTTCGACGACATCAAGGAGGCGGCGCTCGCGGACCCGCCGCTGACCACGGTGGCCTCCGACCGCCCGGCGATGGCCCGCGCGGCGGTCGACCTGGTGCTGGACGACGGCCTGCGCGTGGCAGGCTCCCGCCGGGAGCGGCTGAAGACCTTCCCCTCCCGCCTCCAGGTCCGCGGAAGCTGCGGCTGCGTGGGCTGAACCGCAGGTCACCGCAGGTCTCATCGGAACCGAACGAGGTTCTGCCGGGGTTCTCAGCCGGGGCTCAGGAAGCTCTCATGGTCGCGGGACATGCTCCTCGTATGACCGAGAGCACGCGCCGCACCGGCGGCCACGAGTACGAGCATCCGCAGGGGAGTCCCGCTCAGCCGTACGCGGCTCCCCTCGCGGCTGACGTGCACCCCGAGTGGCCGCCCCCGCCGGCCCACGCACCCGCGACAGGCAGCGGGCGGCGGCGCGAGCGTCCCGGCGGGCCGGTGACCCTGCTCGCGGCGGTCGCCCTGGTCGCGGCCGCGGTCGGCGGAGGCACCGCCTACGCCATCCAGCAGCTCACCGGGCACGACACCACCGCCACCGACACGGCCACCCCGGTGGTCGCGGCCGGCAAGAAGGGCGACGTGGCGAACATCGCCGCGGCGCTCACCCCGAGTGTGGTCGAGGTCAACGCGACCCTCGCGACCGGCTCGTCCACCGGCTCCGGCGTGATCGTCAGCGGCGACGGCGAGATCGTCACCAACAACCACGTCGTCTCCGGCGCCTCCTCGGTCAAGGTGCGCACCAGCGACGGCACCAGCCGCACCGCACGCGTGGTCGGCACCGACAGCTCCAAGGACCTGGCGCTGCTGCGGATGGAGGGCGCCTCGGGGCTGAAGGCCGCGCCGCTCGGCACCTCCTCGGGCGTCCAGGTCGGCGACACGGTCGTGGCGATCGGCTCCCCCGAGGGGCTGACCTCCACCGTGACCAGCGGCATCGTCTCCGCGCTCGCACGGGACGTGACCGTCTCCACCGACGAGGGCCGGGGCAGCCAGGGCCAGGGCGGCGACGAGCAGTGGCCGTTCCAGTTCGGCGGCCGTGAGTTCAACGGCGACACCGGCTCCTCCACCACCACCTACAAGGCCATCCAGACCGACGCCTCGCTCAACCCCGGCAACTCCGGCGGCGCCCTCATCGACGCCTCCGGCCGGGTCATCGGGATCAACTCCGCCATGTACTCCTCGGGTTCGCAGGCTTCCTCGTCCTCCGACGCGGGCAGCATCGGGCTCGGCTTCGCCATCCCGGTCGACACCGTCAAGGCCGACCTGGCGAAGCTGCGGGCAGGTTCCACGAGCTGACAGCACGTCTTCGAGCGCAACGCGGCACCGAGCAGCGCAGCACCGAGCAGCACCGAGCAGCACCGAGCAGCAGGGAGAACGTCATGATCAAGAACGTCTCGCACCAGGCCCCTGTCTCCGGACCGGCGAACGTCGCCGTCGCCCTCGAGGTGGCGCACGAGCTGCACACCCCCGACCCCACCCGCCGTCTGCCCGAACTGTCCACCCCCGCGCCCCAGCTCATGGGCCTGCGCACCTCCGCCGCCCGCCCGCACCGCCGCAAGGTGCCGCTGAACCGGCTCACCGCGCTGACCCGGTTGACCCCGGCCGGGGTCTGACCCCCGGCCTCGGACGCGGCGGAGCCGAAACGTGCGAGGCTTGAGCAGCGCCCCGTCCACGACCCACCGCACCCAAGAGGTACCGCGAGCGATGAGCCCCGCCGAAGGCGACCGTGACCCCCAGCGCATCCTGATCGTCGACGACGAACCGGCCGTGCGCGAGGCCCTGGAACGCAGCCTCGCCTTCGAGGGGTACGACACCCGGGTCGCCGTCGACGGAGCGGACGCGCTGGAGCAGGCCGGGGCCTACCGGCCCGACCTGGTCGTGCTGGACATCCAGATGCCGCGCATGGACGGTCTGACCGCCGCCCGCCGCATCCGGAGCACCGGGGACACCACCCCCATCCTGATGCTGACGGCCCGTGACACGGTCGGGGACCGGGTGACGGGGCTGGACGCCGGCGCCGACGACTACCTGGTCAAGCCCTTCGAGCTGGACGAGCTGTTCGCCCGCATCCGGGCCCTGCTGCGGCGCAGCTCGTACGCGTCGGGCGTGTCGGCCGAGGCCCGCGAGGACGAGGCGCTCACCTTCGGCGACCTGCGGATGAACCTCGCCACGCGGGAGGTCACGCGGGGCGGACGGCCGGTGGAGCTGACCCGCACCGAGTACACGCTGCTGGAGATGTTCATGGCGCACCCGCGCCAGGTGCTGACCCGCGAGCAGATCCTCAAGGCGGTGTGGGGCTTCGACTTCGAACCCACCTCCAACTCCCTCGACGTGTACGTGATGTACCTGCGCCGCAAGACCGAGGCGGGCGGCGAGCCCCGGCTCGTGCACACCGTCCGGGGCGTCGGCTACGCACTGCGGCCAGGCGGCGCCGAGTGAGGAAGCTGATGCGCCACTACCGGGCGCTGCCGATCCGGGCCCGGCTGGCCATGCTGGTCGCGGCGGCCGTCGCCTTCGCGGTGGCCGCGGTGTCGGTGACCTGCTGGTTCATCGTGCAGGGCAAGCTCTACAGCGAGATGGACGAGCGCCTGCAGAGCCTCGGGCGCCCGCTCAGCCCCGACCAGGTGACCACCCTGCTGCTGACCTGCCCGCGCTCCCCCGGCGTCGACGAGGGCCCGCCCTCCTTCCTCTACCTCCAGATCGTGACCGCCGAGGGCCGCACCTGCGTCACCCCCTACTCCGAGGGCACGGTGAAGGTCACCGCGGCGGACGTGGCCGCAGCGCGCAACGCCACGCTGGGCCGGCGCACCCTGCGCGACGGTGTGGACTCCGACGGGGACGACGTACGGGTGATGACCAGCGCCGTACCCGTGGGCGGGACACCCGGTTCGCAGGCGTACCCGGAGGTCGCCGTCATGGTGGCCTTCTCGCTGAAGGACACCCAGCGGACGCTGAGCGACCTCGCGCTGATCCTGCTGCTCGTCTCCGGGATCGGGGTCGTGGGCGCGGGCGCGGCCGGGCTCGCGGTGGCGCGGGCGGGCCTCAGGCCCGTGGACAAGCTGACCGAGGCCGTGGAGCACGTGGCCCGCACCGAGGACCTGGCCGTCCGTATCCCGGTGGCCGAGGACAGCGACGACGAGGTGGCCCGGCTCTCCCGCTCCTTCAACTCGATGACGACCGCGCTGGCCGGGTCCCGCGACCTCCAGCAGCAGTTGATCGCGGACGCCGGGCACGAGCTGCGCACCCCGCTGACCTCGCTGCGCACCAACATCGAGCTGCTGACCCGTAGCGAGGAGACGGGCCGCCCGATCCCGGCCGCCGACCGCAAGGCCCTGCTGGCCTCGGTGAAGGCGCAGATGACCGAGTTGGCCGCGCTCATCGGTGATCTGCAGGAGCTGTCCCGCTCCGAGGGGCAGCGCGGGGAGCGGGTGCAGGTGTTCTCCTTCCAGGAGACCGTCGAGGAGGCGCTGCGCCGGGCCCGGCTGCGCGGGCCGGAGCTGACGATCACGGCGGACCTGGAGCCCTGGTTCGTCCGGGCGGAGCCCTCCGCGCTGGAGCGCGCGGTGGTCAACATCCTCGACAACGCGGTGAAGTTCAGCCCCGAGGGCGGCACGGTCGAGGTCCGGCTGACCGACGGCGTGCTGACCGTACGGGACCACGGTCCGGGCATCCCGGCCGATGAACTCCCCTACGTCTTCGACCGGTTCTGGCGCTCCCCCAGCGCCCGCGCGCTCCCCGGCTCGGGCCTCGGCCTGTCCATCGTGGCCCGCACGGTCCAGCAGGCGGGCGGCGAGGTGACCCTCACCCGTGCCCCGGACGGCGGCACGGTCGCCACCGTCCGGCTGCCGGGTGCGCCGACGCCCCCGCCGGAGACCCACCAGGCGTAGGGCTCAGCGGGCGCGCTCCACCCGGCGCTCGTCCCACACCGGTTCCGGGGTCTCCCGGACCCGGCCGTCCGAGCCGAAGACCAGGTAGCGGTCGAAGGAGCGGGCGAACCAGCGGTCGTGGGTGACGGCCAGCACGGTCCCGTCGTACGCCTCCAGCGCCTCCTGGAGGGCCTCGGCGCTCTCCAGGTCGAGGTTGTCGGTCGGCTCGTCCAGCAGCAGGGCGGTGGTCCCCGCGAGCTCCAGCAGCAGGATCTGCAGCCGGGCCTGCTGGCCGCCGGACAGCCGCTCGAAGTTCTGCTCGGCCTGCCGGTCCAGCCCGTACCGGCGCAGGATCGACATCGCCGGGCCGCGGGCCTGGGAGTGCTCGGACCACAGGATGTCCAGCAGGGTGCGGCCGACCAGCTCGGGGTGGGCGTGGGTCTGCGCGAAGTGCCCCGGCACGACCCGCGCGCCGAGCTTCCACAGCCCCGAGTGCGCGATCTCTGCCCCGGCCAGCAGACGCAGGAAGTGCGACTTGCCGGAGCCGTTGGAGCCGAGGACCGCGACCCGCTCGCCGTAGAAGACCTCCAGGTCGAACGGCTTCATCAGCCCGGTCAGCTCCAGCGCCTCGCAGGTGATCGCGCGCACCCCGGTACGGCCGCCGCGCAGCCGCATCCGGATGTCCTGCTCCTTGGGCGGCTCGGGCGGCGGCCCGGCCTCCTCGAACTTGCGCAGCCGGGTCTGCGCGGCCGCGTACCGCGAGGCCATCTCATGGCTGACCGAGGCCGCCTGCTGGAGGGTGACCACCAGCTTCTTGAGCTGGGCGTGCTTCTCCGACCAGCGCCTGCGCAGCTCCTCGAAGCGGGCGAAGCGCTCGCGGCGGGCCTCGTGGTAGGTGGCGAAGCCGCCGCCGTGCACCCAGACGTCGGCGCCGCCCTCGGCGGGCTCCACGCTGACGATCCGCTCGGCCGAGCGGGCGAGGAGTTCGCGGTCGTGGGAGATGAACAGCACCGTCTTGCGGGTGGCCCGGATCTGCTCCTCAAGCCAGCGCTTGCCGGGCACGTCCAGGTAGTTGTCCGGCTCGTCCAGCAGCAGCACCTCGTCGTGGCCCCGGAAGAAGTACTCCAGCACCAGCCGCTTCTGCTCACCGCCGGACAGGGTGTTCACCTGGCGCCACTGGGCCTGGTCGTAGGGGATGCCGAGGGCGGCCGTGGTGCACATGTCCCACAGGGTCTCCGTCTCGTACCCCTGGGCCTCGGCCCAGTCGGAGAGGGCCTGGGCGTACGCCATCTGCGCGGCCTCGTCGTCCACGGTCATGATCGCGTGCTCGGCCTCGTCGACCGCCTTCGCGGCCGTGCGGATGCGCTTCGGGGCGACGGAGACGAGCAGGTCGCGCACGGTCGACTCGTCCCGGACGCCGCCGACGAACTGGGGCATCACCCCGAGTCCGCCGCTGACGCTCACCTTGCCGCCGTGCGCGTCGAGTTCGCCCGCGATGATCCGCAGCAGCGTCGTCTTGCCCGCGCCGTTCGGCCCGACCAGCGCGACGGCCGAGCCCTCGCCGACGCGGAAGGACACATCACCGAGCAGCGCCCGCCCGTCCGGCAGGTAGTACTCGATATGCGCGACGTCCAGATGTCCCATGCCCCGCATTCTCCCCGCTCGACCCGGCCGGGCGGAAACGAGATTCCTTCAGCGCCCGGCGCCGGGCGCGCGCCGTACCCTCGTACGCATGAGCAGCGACGACTCCGTACGGTCCTTCCCCGCCCGCTCCATCGAGACGCACGCCGCACTCACGCCCGGTCAGGCCGAGGCCGTGCTGGCCGTCCTCGCCGAGGCCGCCCGCGAGGACGGCCAGCAGCCGGTGTCCGAGCAGGGCCGGCTGCAACTGCGCGGCGGCGCCCGCGCGGGCGTCTCCCATCTGCTGCTGTACTCCGGGGACGATCTGGTCGGCTACGCGCAACTGGAGGACACCGACCCGGTGGAGGCGCCCGCCGCCGAGCTGGTCGTGCGTCCCGCGCACCGGGGCCGGGGACACGGGCGGGCGCTGGGCACCGCGCTCCTGGCCGCCTCCGGCAAGCGGCTGCGGGTGTGGGCGCACGGCGGGCATCCCGCGGCCCGGCATCTCGCGCAGGTGCTGGGGCTGACCCTGTTCCGCGAACTCCGGCAGATGCGGCGCCCGTTGACCGGCCTGGAACTGCCCGACCCGGTGCTGCCCCAGGGCGTGACGGTACGGGCCTTCGAGCCGGGCCGGGACGAGGAGGCGTGGCTCGCGGTCAACGCGGCCGCGTTCGCCCACCACCCGGAGCAGGGTTCGCTCACCCGGCGCGACCTGGACGACCGGGAGGCCGAGGCGTGGTTCGACCCGGCCGGGTTCTTCCTGGCCGAGCAGGACGGCGAACTGATCGGCTTCCACTGGACCAAGACGCACGCCGAGGAGGGGCTCGGCGAGGTGTACGTCCTCGGGGTGCGCCCCGGCCGCCAGGGCGACGGCCTCGGCAAGGCCCTCACCACGATCGGCCTGCGCCACCTGGCCGGCCAGGGCCTGCCCACCGCGATGCTCTACGTCGACGCGGACAACAAGGCGGCGGTCTCGGTCTACGAACGCCTGGGCTTCACCACCCACGAGACCGACCTGATGTACCGCACGGAGACGTGAACCCTGGTCCCTGTTCGCTGAGTTGAGGGGCGTCCGGACTTGACGGGCGCCCCTCTTCTACACCACCCTTCCACTACTCAATTAGTGAAAGGGTGGTTCAGCGCGTGGTCGAATACCGCATCGACCGGCACAGCGGGGTCGCCACCTACGTGCAGATCGTCCAGCAGACCAAACAGGCGCTGCGCCTCGGACTGCTGCGCCCCGGCGACCAGTTGCCCACCGCCCGCGAGGTCGTGGAGGCCACCGCCATCAACCCCAACACCGTCCTGAAGGCGTACCGCGAGCTGGAGCGGGAGGGACTGGTGGAGGCGCGGCGGGGCCTGGGCACCTTCGTCCGCCGCTCCCTCGGCGCCGCCCCGGCCGACTCGCCGCTGCGGGCCGAGCTGGAGGAATGGGCGGAGCGCGCGGTCCGGACCGGGTGGGACCGGGACGACATGGCGGCCCTCTTCACGGCCGTACTCGACAAGAGCTTCCAGGGAGAACGTTCATGAGCGACACCGCGATCGAGGCCGTCGGCCTCGGCAGACGGTACGGGCGGCGGGGTGGCTGGGCGCTGCGCGACTGCGCGTTCCGGCTGCCCGCCGGGCGGGTGTGTGCCGTGGTGGGCCCCAACGGCGCGGGAAAGAGCACCCTGTTCGCCATCGCGTCCGGCCTGCTGCGGCCGACCGAGGGCGAGTTGCGCGTCCTCGGCACCTCCCCGGCCGGGGCCCGGCCCCGCGTGGGCTACGTCGCGCAGGCCAAGCCGCTGTATCCGCAGCTCACGGTCGCCGAGACGCTGCGCATGGGCGCCGACCTCAACCCCGGCCACTGGGACGCGGCCGGCGCGGAGCGGATCGTCGCCGGGGGCGAGCTCGACCCCGGTGCCCGGATACGGTCCCTCTCCGGCGGCCAGCGCACCCGCGTCGCGCTCGCCCTCGCGCTCGGCAAGCGGCCCGAACTGCTGCTGCTGGACGAGCCGATGGCCGACCTCGACCCGCTCGCCCGGCACGACCTGATGGGCGTGCTGATGGGCACGGCAGCCGAGCACGGCACCACCATCGCCATGTCCTCGCACGTGGTCGCGGAGGTCGAGGAGTCCTGCGACCACCTGCTGCTGATCGGCTCCGGCCGGGTCCGGCTGGCCGGCGACATCGACGAGCTGCTCGCCGCCCACCTCCGCGTCTCCGGCTCCGCCGGGACCGAGGGACTGGCCGGGCACACGGTGGTCGAGTCCCGCACGACCGGCCGCCAGCTCTCCGCGCTGATCCGGCCGACGGGGCCCGTCCCGGGCGACTGGCGCACCGAGGCGCCCACCCTGGAGGACCTGGTCCTCGCCCACCTGCGCAGCCCGGGCGCGCCCGCGCTCACCATGACCGAGGAGTACGCCGCGTGAGCACCCTGACCGTTTCCGCCCGCTGGACGTTCCGTCTGCATCGGTGGGCGGTGGTCGTCTGGGCCGTCCTGGTGGTGTCGATCGGTGGGCTGCTGCTGTGGACGGCGGGCCCGCTCGCGGACGAGGCCGACCGCAGTTGGCGGCAAGCAGAGGCGTGCAGCAAGCTCAGCAGGTGCATGGTCGACATGGGCATGTTCCAGGCCATGTACGGCTTCATGACCGCCGCCGTGGTCCTGCTGCCGATCCTCGTGGCGGCATGGGCGGGCGCCACGCTGACCGCGCGGGAGCTGGAGTCGGGCACCGCGCTGATCGCCTGGACCCAAGGAGTCACTCCCGTGCGCTGGCTGGCGGTCCGGCTGGCGCTGCCCGCCGGGGTACTCACGGTGAGCGCGACGCTGCTGGTGGTCCTGCACCGGTACGCCTGGGCGGCGCCCGAGGACCGGACGGGCCCCTACAGCCGCTGGTGGGAGCCCTTCACCTTCCACGCCAACGGCCCCACGACCGTCACCGCCTGCCTGACCGCGCTCGCCGCAGGTGCACTGACCGGCCTGCTGGTCCGCCGCACGCTGCCCGCCCTGGGCATCACCGTGGCCGCCTCGGCGGTGCTGCTCGGCGGCGCCCACTGGCTCATGCCCCACCTCCAGACGCCCGTGACCGAGGTGGCGCCGTTCCGGAACGGCTATCCCGGCCTGTTCACCGGTGTCGAGCTCTCGTACGGCCTGGTCACCCGCACCGGCGCGCACATTCCCACCCCGGAGTGCCGCGCGACCAGCGGGGACGCCTGCCTGCGCCTCTACGAACAGCGCGGCGGCACAGGCTTCTACAACAGCTACCACCCCGAATCCCACTACTGGCCCCTCCAGCTCACCACCAGCGCCCTCCTGCTGGTCGTGACCGCGCTGCTCACCGTCGCCTGCTTCGCGGTGCTGCGGCGCCGTACCGGCTGACCGGCGGGGCGGTCCCCTGCGGGCCGCCCCCCGATTTCCCGGACGTCATGTGCCCGTAACCCTTGATTCAGAACCGCTTGCGACCCTCGGGCGATGGAACCCGTGGCCCCCGACTCCGAGCCGCGCCCCGAGAGGGCCGCGGGCGGCGCGTCCGTTCACCCGCTCCAGTTGAAAACAGACGCTGCCGTAACGCCCCTGGCGCGGAAGAATGGGTTCATGAGCCAGCGAGAAGCCCAGGTACCGGCCCACCCGTCCTCCGACACCGCCCTGCGGCCGCAGCCCCCCGTGGGCTCCATCGCCGCCCACCGCCCGCACACGGTCGCGGCGGCCGTCTCCGACCTGGAGCCCGATCTCGACGCCGATCTGGACGTGTACGAGGAGCGGGAAACCGGTGGCGCCCCGCTGCCGCAGGGCCGCTTCCTGGACCGGGAGCGGAGCTGGCTCGCCTTCAACGAACGCGTGCTGGAGCTGGCCGAGGACCCCACCACGCCGCTGCTGGAGCGCGCCAACTTCCTCGCGATCTTCGCCAGCAACCTGGACGAGTTCTTCATGGTCCGGGTCGCCGGCCTGAAGCGCCGTATCGCCACCGGCGTCGCCACCCGCTCCGCATCCGGGCTCCAGCCGCGCGAGGTGCTGGAGATGATCTGGGCCCGCTCGCGCGAGCTGATGGCCCGGCACGCCGCCTGCTACCACGAGGACGTCGCCCCCGCGCTCGCGGAGGAGGGCATCCACCTGGTCCGCTGGAGCGAGCTGACCGACAAGGAGCAGGCCCGCCTCTTCACGCTGTTCCGGCACCAGATCTTCCCCGTCCTCACCCCGCTCGCCGTGGACCCCGCGCACCCCTTCCCGTACATCTCCGGCCTCTCGCTGAACCTGGCCGTCGTGGTGCGCAACCCGGTCAGCGGCCACAAGCACTTCGCCCGCGTCAAGGTGCCGCCGCTGCTGTCCCGCTTCCTGGAGAGCAGCCCCGGCCGGTTCGTCCCCCTGGAGGACGTGATCGGCGCGCACCTGGAGGAGCTGTTCCCCGGCATGGAGGTGCTGGAGCACCACGCCTTCCGGCTCACCCGCAACGAGGACCTGGAGGTGGAGGAGGACGACGCGGAGAACCTGCTCCAGGCGCTGGAGAAGGAGCTGATGCGGCGCCGCTTCGGGCCGCCGGTCCGCCTGGAGGTCGAGGAGGACATCGACCGCGAGGTGCTCGACCTCCTGGTCCGCGAGCTGAAGATCTCCGAGTCCGAGGTCTACCCGCTGCCCGGCCCGCTCGACCTCACCGGCCTGTTCCGCATCCACAGCCTGGACCGGCCGGAGCTGAAGTACCGCAAGTTCGTCGCGGGCACCCACCGCGACCTCTCCGAGGTCGAATCCGCGTCCGCGCCGGACATCTTCGCCGCGCTGCGCCAGCGGGACGTGCTGCTGCACCACCCGTACGACTCCTTCTCCACCTCCGTGCAGGCGTTCCTGGAGCAGGCCGCGCAGGACCCGGACGTGCTGGCGATCAAGCAGACGCTGTACCGCACCTCCGGCGACTCGCCGATAGTGGACGCCCTGATCGACGCCGCCGAGTCCGGCAAGCAGGTCCTCGTCCTGGTCGAGATCAAGGCCCGCTTCGACGAGCACGCCAACATCAAGTGGGCGCGCAAGCTGGAGGAGGCGGGCTGCCACGTCGTCTACGGCCTGGTCGGCCTGAAGACCCACTGCAAGCTGTCGCTGGTGGTCCGCCAGGAGGGCGACGTCCTGCGCCGCTACAGCCACGTCGGCACCGGCAACTACCACCCGAAGACCGCCCGGCTGTACGAGGACCTGGGCCTGCTCACCGCCGACCCCCAGGTCGGCGCGGACCTCTCCGACCTCTTCAACCGGCTCTCCGGCTACTCCCGCCGCGAGACCTACCGCCGGCTGCTGGTCGCCCCCAAGTCGCTGCGGGACGGCCTGATATCGCGGATCGACAAGGAGATCCAGCACCACCGGGCGGGCCGTCCGGCCTTCGTCAAGATCAAGGTCAACTCCATGGTCGACGAGGCCGTCATCGACGCCTGCTACCGGGCGTCCCAGGCGGGCGTGCCGGTCGACGTCTGGGTGCGCGGCATCTGCGCGGTGCGGCCCGGTGTCGAGGGGCTGTCGGAGAACATCCGGGTCCGCTCGATCCTCGGCCGGTTCCTTGAGCACTCCCGCGTCTTCGCCTTCGGCAACGGCGGCGAGCCCGAGGTGTGGTTCGGCAGCGCCGACATGATGCACCGCAACCTCGACCGCCGGATCGAGGCCCTGGTCCGGGTCACCGACCCCAGCCACCGGGCGACCCTCAACCGCCTGCTGGACACCGGCATGTCCGACACCACCGCCTCCTGGCACCTGGGCCCCGACGGCGAGTGGACCCGGCACGCGACCGACGCCGACGGACACCCCCTGCGCAACATCCAGGAGATGCTCATTGACGCCCGGAGGCGCCGGCGTGGCACGACGACACCCTGACCCGCCCCGCCCGGAGCAGGTCCCGGCCCCCACCGGGGACGACCTCGCCGGGTATCTCCGGTCGCAGGCGACGGAGTTCCTGCGGGCGCTCCGGTCACACCGGGAGACCGGGAACGGGCTGGGCGGCGCGGAGGGTGCCGTCGACGCGGGGCGTGCGCTGCGCCGCTCCGCCCGCCGGATCAGCGCCGCCCTGCACACCTTCCGGGCGCTGCTGGACCCCGCCTGGGCGGACACCATGCGCCCGGAACTCGCCTGGGTGTCGGGCACCTTGGCGCTGGAGCACGCGCAAGGAGCCCGGCTGGACCGGCTGTTGCCGGCACTGCACCGCCTGTCGGGCTCGACTCCGCCGGCGGTACGGGCCGTCGCGCACGCCGGTGCACCGCGCACCGGCGCCCCCGCGCCCGGCACCGAGCGCGGCAGCCTCACCGTGGGCGCGGCCAAGGCGGGCGCCCTGCTGGAGCGCAGGCTCACCCTGGCCCGGACCCGCGCCCACTCCGCCGCGCTGGAGGCGCTGGGCTCCGCCCGCTTCCACGCCGTGGCCGACCGGGTCGCCCTGCTCGCCAGCGACGTCCCGCTCACCCCTGCCGCGTCCGGCACCGGCCTGGGCCCCCTGGCCGCCGCGGCCGAGGACCGCCTCGCGGGCGCCGTCGCCACCCTCCCCCTGGTCACCGCCGGGGACCCCTACAACGCGCAGGCCCTGGTCCACGGCCTCTCCCCCGACCCCGCCCCGCACCCCCAGGACGGCCCCTGGCACCAGGTCCGCCTACTGCTGCGCCTGCACCGCTACGCCCGCGAGATCCCCGGCACCGCCCTCCCCGACCCGCGCCTCCGCCCGGCCGCCGAGGCCCTGACCCGGCACCGCGACGCGGCCGAGGCCGCCGCCGAGGCCGCCCAGGCGGCCCGCACCCCCCGCATCACCCCGGCCACCGCCTACGCCCTCGGCGTCCTCCACGCCGACCAGCGCCACGAGGTGGAAGCGGCGAGATTCACCTTCCAGCAGACCTGGCAGCACACCCCCTGACCCAGCCGGGCCGTGCCGGCCCGCCCCCGGGAGCCCGCGTGAACGACACCCCGAAACCCATCCACGCCGCCGGCTGCGTCCTCTGGCGCCGGGCACCCGGCACCGGCGCCCTGGAGGTGTGCCTGGTGCACCGCCCCCGCTACGACGACTGGTCGCACCCCAAGGGCAAGCTCAAGCGCGGCGAGAGCGCGCTCGCGGCGGCCGTACGGGAGGTCAGGGAGGAGACCGGCCACGCGGCCGACCCGGGGGCCGAGCTGCCGACGCTGCGGTATCCGGTCGACGGGCGCCCCAAGCACGTGCGGTACTGGGCCGCCGAAGCCGTCTCCGGGGCCTTCGTGCCCAGCTCGGAGGTGGACCGGGTGCTGTGGCTGCCGCCCGCCGAGGCCCGTACCCGGCTGACCCACCCCCGCGACCGGGACCTGCTCGACGCGCTCACCCAGCGCCTCGAACACCACTGAAAGCCCGGGCAAAGAACACGGGGAGCGCACGCCGGAGCGTTCACACTCCCCCGAGGTGCCCCTCCGCGTCCGTCCTTGCCTGGCTGCGCGCCCGGCGTGCGGGACCGCGCCAGCCGCAACTGCACCGGGCCACGCAGAAGCGTCCCTGCTCGGCCGTCTCCGTGCGGTGTTCCCGCGCCCCCTGGGGGCCCTCCTCCGACGCCACGGCGCCACGCTACCGGCCGCGCGCCGGGGCGTGTCCGGAGCCCCTCGTCCCCGCCTCGGCGGTCCTCCGGGGACCGGACAGCGCGTGACGGCACTCCCTACCCGTCGTTAACCGGGAAGACAGGGGGCCAGTGACGGACATAACCGGCTGGGGGTAAGGCGGGCCATGGATCGGTGGCAGCACACGCGCGCGGGCAGGACGGGCGTCGCGGTGGGGATCATGGGACTCACGGTCGGACTCGGGGCGGGCGCCTCGGGGTGTTCCGGCAGCGGGGTCGCCGCCGAGGGGGTGAACGGCGCGGGCGGCGAGCCGGTGGCCGTGCTCCGGCAGGCGGCCGACACCCTGCGCGAGGCGGGCGGCGCGCGGGCCACCACCTCCATGGAGATGGCGACCGGCGGCACCCGGGTCACCATCCGGGGCCGGGGGGTCTACGACTTCCGGCGCCGTCTGGGCCGTCTGACGGTGATCCTCCCGGCGGACCCCACGGGCACCCCGGAACACCGGCCCATCACCGAACTCCTCGCCCCCGGCGCCCTGTTCATGAAGAACCGGGGCGCGGGTGTGCCCGCCGACAAATGGGTCCGGGTGGAGGCCGCGACGGTCGCCGACGGCAACCTGGTCACCGGCGGCGCGACCGACCCGTACGCGGCGGTGGAGGTGCTGCGCGGGACGCGTACGGCGACCTTCGTGGGCCGCACGAGCGTCGGCGGGACCGCCGTACGGCACTACCGGGGCACCGCCGACCTGGCGAGCGCGGCCCGTGCCGCCTCGGCGGACAACCGGGGCCCGCTCGCGGCGGCGGCGAAAGGGTTCGCCACGGCCGAGGTCCCGTTCGACGCCTATCTCGACGACGAGGGCCGCATCCGCAAGCTCCGCCAGCGCTTCAGCTTCGTCAACGGACGGCAGGCGGCGGCCGTGGCGGTCGCCTCCACCACCCTGCTGCACGCCTTCGGCACCCGTGTCGAGGTGACGCTCCCGCGCCCCGCGGACATCTACGCGGGCCGGATCGCGGAGGGCGAGGGGGTCCCGGCCGACTAGTCAGGCCCGTCACGCGTGGACTAGCCCGTCCGTGCCATGCGCGGCGCGTGGCGCGATCCCTACTCTAGGAAGCCGGTACCGGCAAGGAAGAGGTGACGCGCGTGGCTCCGGTCGGCGGTACGGCGGTGCAGGACCACGTGGCCCTCGCCGAGATAGAACTGTGCGGCGAGCTGATCATCGCCGCCTCGGCCGCCGAGGACCGGCTGAGCCTGGCGAGCATAGACGAGGTGCTCCGGGTCACCGAGGAGCGCGGAGCCGCCGCCTAGCCGGGACGGCGCGGGTCCGGCTCAGGTGCGCAGCAGGCGCCCGATCGCCTTCGTCGCCTCGTCCACCTTCGCGTCGATCTCGTCGCCGCCCTTGACGGCCGCGTCCGCGACGCAGTGCCGCAGGTGCTCCTCCAGCAGTTGCAGCGCGAAGGACTGCAGGGCCTTGGTGGAGGCGGAGACCTGCGTGAGTATGTCGATGCAGTACGTGTCCTCCTCCACCATGCGCTGGAGCCCCCGGATCTGGCCCTCGATCCGGCGCAGGCGCTTGAGGTGCTCGTCCTTCTGGTGGTGGTAACCGTGCGTGGCGCCGGCCTCGGTCGTCGTCATCGCGGGCCTCCATCTCGGGACGGACGGGGATGCATACCCCTGGTGGGTATATCGTAACGAACTTCGCGGGGTAGCGGACCGGTCGAAGGTCCCCCGTGCCGAGCACTGTGCCCGATGGGCGACACTGGGGGATGGCCCGATAGCCGTGGCCGGATGATGCGCCTAGCATCAGCCTGACCGAAACCAAAGCATCCCGAGGACCACACGTGCGCTTTCGTCTGACCCCCAGGGAGACGAGCTTCTACGACATGTTCGCCGCGTCCGCGGACAACATCGTCACGGGCTCGAAGCTCCTGATGGAACTGCTCGGGGCGGACTCCTCCGCCCGGGCCGAGATCGCAGAGCGTATGCGGGCCGCGGAACACGCCGGTGACGACGCCACGCACGCGATCTTCCACCAGCTCAATTCCTCCTTCATCACGCCGTTCGACCGCGAGGACATCTACAACCTGGCCTCGTCGCTCGACGACATCATGGACTTCATGGAGGAGGCCGTCGATCTGGTCGTCCTCTACAACATCGAGGAGCTGCCGAAGGGCGTCGAGCAGCAGATCGAGGTGCTGGCACGGGCCGCGGTGCTGACGGCGGAGGCGATGCCGAACCTGCGCACCATGTCCAACCTCACCGAGTACTGGATCGAGGTGAACCGTCTGGAGAACCAGGCGGACCAGATCCACCGCAAGCTGCTCGCCCAGCTCTTCAACGGCAAGTACGACGCCATCGAGGTGCTGAAGCTCAAGCAGGTCGTGGACGTGCTCGAAGAGGCGGCGGACGCGTTCGAGCACGTGGCGAACACGGTGGAGACCATCGCCGTCAAGGAGTCCTGAGGCGTCGATGGACACCTTCGCTCTGATCGTGACCGTCGGGGTCGCGCTCATCTTCACGTACACGAACGGCTTCCACGACTCCGCGAACGCCATCGCCACCTCGGTGTCGACGCGCGCGCTGACCCCGCGCGCGGCGCTGGCGATGGCGGCCGTGATGAACCTCGCCGGTGCCTTCCTCGGCTCCGGTGTCGCCAAGACCGTCTCCGAGGGCCTGATCGAGACCCCGCACGGTTCGAAGGGGATGGGCATCCTCTTCGCCGCGCTGATCGGCGCGATCGTCTGGAACCTCGCCACCTGGTACTTCGGCCTGCCCTCGTCCTCCTCCCACGCGCTGTTCGGCGGCATGGTGGGCGCGGCGCTGGCGGGCGGCATCGACGTGCTGTGGAGCGGGGTGGTCGAGAAGGTCGTCATCCCGATGTTCCTCTCCCCGGTCGTCGGTCTGATCGGCGGCTACCTGGTGATGACGGCCATCCTGTGGATGTTCCGCAAGGCCAACCCGCACAAGGCCAAGCGCGGCTTCCGCATAGCCCAGACGGTGTCGGCGGCGGGCATGGCGCTCGGCCACGGTCTCCAGGACGCGCAGAAGACCATGGGTGTCGTGGTGCTCGCCCTGGTGATCTCCGGCAACGAGACCTTCGGCGACCCGATCCCGGTCTGGGTCAAGATCTCCTGCGCGCTGATGCTGTCGCTGGGCACCTACGCCGGCGGCTGGCGCATCATGCGCACCCTGGGCCGCAAGATCATCGAGCTGGACCCGCCGCAGGGCTTCGCCGCCGAGGCGACCGGCGCGTCGATCATGTTCACCACGGCGTTCCTGTTCAAGGCGCCGATCTCCACCACCCACGTCATCACCTCGGCGATCATGGGTGTGGGCGCGACCAAGCGGGTCAACGCGGTCCGCTGGGGCGTCGCCAAGAACATCGTGCTCGGCTGGTTCATCACCATGCCGGCCGCCGCGCTGGTCGCGGCGGGCGCCTTCGAGCTGGTCAACCTGGCCGTGCTGTAGGCACCGCCCCGCCGACGCAGAAGGGCCCGCCCCCGGATCACCGGGAGCGGGCCCTTCCCGCATCCTCGCGGTGGCACCGCCACGCAACACCACGAGGGGCTCACCGGCTCAGCCGAAGCGGCCCGAGATGTAGTCCTCCGTGGCCTGCACCGAGGGGTTGGAGAAGATCCGCTCGGTGTCGTCGATCTCCACCAGCCGGCCCGGCTGCCCCACCCCGGCGAGGTTGAAGAAGGCCGTACGGTCCGAGACACGCGCCGCCTGCTGCATGTTGTGGGTCACGATGACGATCGTGAACCGTTCCTTCAGCTCACCGATCAGGTCCTCGATCGCGAGGGTGGAGATCGGGTCGAGCGCGGAACAGGGCTCGTCCATCAGCAGCACCCTGGGCTGCACGGCGATGGCCCGCGCGATGCACAGCCGCTGCTGCTGGCCGCCGGAGAGGCCGGAGCCGGGCTTGTTCAGCCGGTCCTTGACCTCGTTCCACAGGTTGGCGCCGCGCAGCGACTTCTCCACCACGTCGTCCAGCTCGCTCTTGCGGTACCCGCCGTTCAGGCGCAGGCCCGCCGCCACGTTCTCGAATATGGACATGGTCGGGAACGGGTTCGGGCGCTGGAAGACCATGCCGACCTCGCGCCGCACCGACACCGGGTCGACGCCGCTGCCGTACAGGTCCTCGTCGTCGAGCAGCACCTTGCCCTCGACCCGGCCGCCGGGGGTCACCTCGTGCATCCGGTTCAGGGTGCGCAGGAACGTCGACTTGCCGCAGCCGGAGGGGCCGATGAACGCCGTCACCGAACGCGGCTCCACGGTCATCGAGATGTCCTCGATCGCCTTGTGTGAGCCGTAGAAGGCGGTGAGTCCGCTCACATCGATTCGCTTGGCCATTGCTTCACTTCCAGTCGGTCACTGAGGGGGGCCGCGGTCAGCGACCGGTCGTGGGGGCCTTCCAGCGGGCGATGCCGCGGGCCACCAGGTTGAGGATCATCACGAACGCGATCAGCGTCAGCGAAGCGGCCCAGGCACGGTCGTAGGCCGCGCCCGCGCCCGCGCTCTGCGCGTACTGCTGGTAGATGTACAGCGGCAGCGACGCCTGGGCGCCCTCGAAGGGGTTGGCGTTGATGAAGGGGTTGCCGAACACCAGCAGCAGCACCGGCGCGGTCTCGCCCGCGATCCGGGCGACGGCCAGCATGACGCCGGTCGTGATGCCGCCGAGCGAGGTCGGCAGGACCACCTTGAGGATGGTCCGCCACTTCGGGATGCCGAGCGCCAGGGACGCCTCGCGCAGTTCGTTCGGGACCAGCTTCAGCATCTCCTCGGTGGAGCGCACCACCACCGGCATCATCAGGATCGCCAGGGCCAGCGAACCGGCGAACCCGAAGGGCTGGAGGTCGAGGATCAGCATCAGGCTGAGGATGAACAGGCCCGCGACGATGGACGGGATGCCCGTCATCACGTCGACGAAGAAGGTCACCGCCAGGGCGAGCCGGCCGCGGCCGTACTCCACCAGGTAGATCGCGGTGAGCACACCGATCGGGGCGCCGATGGCGGTGGCGAGGCCCACCTGCTCCAGGCTGCCGAGGATCGCGTGGTAGATGCCGCCGCCGGGCTCGGAGTCGGCGACCAGGCCCATGGAGTGGCTGAGGAAGTAGCCGTCGAGGACCTTCACCCCGCGCGAGACGGTCGTCCAGACCAGCGACACCAGCGGGACGACGGCCAGCAGGAACGCCACCCAGACCAGTGCGGTCGCGACCCGGTCCTTGGCCTGGCGGCGGCCCTCCGCGCGGGCGGCGACCACATAGGTGCCGAGGACGAACAGCAGCGCGGCGATCAGGCCCCACTGGACGCGGCTGGTGAGGCCGGCCACGAGCCCGATGCCCACGGCCGCGGCGACGGAACCGGCCGCGACGGCCCACAGGGACCACTTCGGCAGCCCGGCGCCGCGCCGCACACCGGCGCCGTCGCGGGGATTCAGTGCGGTGCTCATGCGTTGGCCCCCGAGTACTCCTTGCGGCGGGCGATGATCGCGCGGGCCGCGCCGTTGACCAGCAGGGTGATGACGAACAGGACCAGACCGGAGGCGATCAGCGCGTCCCGGCCCTGCACGGACGCCTCGCCGAACTTGGAGGCGATGTTCTGGGCGAAGGTGCCGCCGCCGGGGTCGAGCAGGCTGGCCTGGATGTCGTAGCTCGGGGAGAGCACGGTGGCCACCGCCATCGTCTCGCCCAGCGCCCGGCCGAGACCGAGCATCGCGGCGGAGATCACGCCGGAGCGCCCGAAGGGCAGCACCGCCATGCGGACGACCTCCCAGCGGGTGGCGCCGAGGGCGAGCACGGCCTCCTCGTGCATCCGGGGCACCTGGCGGAAGACCTCGCGGCTCACGTTGGTGATGATCGGCAGGATCATGATCGCCAGCAGGATGCCGACGGTGAGCATCGCGCGCGGGGCGCCGCCGTTCCAGGCGAAGATCCCGGTCCAGCCGAGGAACCGGTCCAGCCAGCCGTACAGGCCCTGCATGTGCGGGACCAGGATCAGGGCGCCCCACAGGCCGTAGACGATCGAGGGCACGGCGGCGAGCAGGTCGATCACGTAGGCGATCGGGCCGCTCAGCCGGCGCGGGGCGTAGTGGGTGAGGAACAGCGCGATGGCGACCGCGACCGGCAGCGCCAGCGCCATGGCGACGACCGCCGAGACGACCGTGCCGAAGGCCAGCACCGCGATGCCGAAGACCGGCGGCTCGGTGTTGGTGTTCCACTCGAAGGTGGTCAGGAAGTTGCCGTGGTCGGCGCTGATCGCCAGGCACGCGCGGTAGGTGAGGAAGACCGCGATCGCGGCCATGATCACCAGCAGCAGGATGCCCGAGCCGCGGGACAGGGCCAGGAAGATCCGGTCACCGGGGCGGGTCACGCCGCGGGCCGTCCGCCGTTGCTCGGCGTCCGGCCGCTGTGCGGGCGGGGGTACGTCGGTTGTCGTCGATATGTCCATCGGGTTCTCCGGTCTGCTGAGCCGCGCGGGGCGGCTCGCAGGAGCCGTACGCGGGGTACGGCTCCGGGCGGCGGTGCACCGGACGGTGCGCCCGGCCCCCACGAGCGGGGCCGGTGCGCACACTCGGAATCGGGTCAGCTCAGGCCGTCGACGGTCGTGCGGACCTTGGCGATGATCTCTTCGGGGATGGGCGCGTAGTCGTTCTCCACGAGGACCTTCTGGCCGTCCTCACTGGCGAGGTAGCGCAGGAACGCCTTGGTCGCGGCCAGCGTCTCGGGCTTGTTGCCCTTGTCGCAGACGATCTCGTACGTGACCAGGGTGAGCGGGTAGGCGCCCTCGGCCTTGGTCTTGTAGTCGAGCTGGAGGGCGAGGTCCTGGCCGGTGCCGACGACCTTGGCGGCCGCGATGTCGGCGGTGGCGGAGTCGGTGGAGGGCTTCACCGGGGTCTTGGCACCGGTGGCGATGGCCACGGTGGTCATGTCCTTGGCGTAGGACAGCTCGAAGTAGCCGATCGCGCCCTGGTTCTGCTTGACGCCCTGGGCCACACCGGCCGACCCGGAGGCCGCCTGGCCGCCCTTGGCCTGCCACGCCTTGCCGCCCTCGTACTTCCAGTTGTCCGGGGTGGTGGCGATCAGGTACTTGGTGAAGTTGTCCGTGGTGCCGGAGTCCTCGGAGCGGTGGAACGCCTGGATCTTCAGGTCGGGCAGCTTCGCCGAGGGGTTCAGCTTCTTGATCGCCGGGTCGTTCCACTTCTGGATCTTGCTGTCGAAGATCTTGGCGAGCGTCGGGGCGTCCAGCACCAGGTCGTCGACGCCGGGCACGTTGTAGCCGAGCGCGATCGGGCCGCCGACCATCGGCAGGTCGATGCCCTGGCCGCCCTTGCAGACCTTCTTGGAGGCGACGACCTCCTCCGGCTTCAGCGCGGAGTC
The DNA here is from genome assembly GCF_022846655.1 of Streptomyces seoulensis. Classification (NCBI taxonomy): domain Bacteria; kingdom Bacillati; phylum Actinomycetota; class Actinomycetes; order Kitasatosporales; family Streptomycetaceae; genus Streptomyces; species Streptomyces seoulensis. The sequence goes on along the minus strand of NZ_AP025667.1, from coordinate 303,560 downwards.
GGAGCCGGCGAACGCGATCTGGCCCTGGTTGAAGGACGTGACACCGGCGCCCGAACCGGCGCCCTTGTAGTTGATCTGCACGCCGCACGCCTGGGAGAAGTTCTTCACCCACGCGTCGATCGCGTTCTTCTGCGCCGAGGAGCCGTCGGCCAGGAGCTGTCCCTTGGCACCGTCGCACTTGACCGACCCGGCGGCGGCCGAGGACGAGCCGCCGCCCGTCTTCGTGCCCGTGTCGTCGGAACCGCACGCCGTCAGGGCCAGGGCACCGGAGACGGCGACCGCACCGAGCGAGAGGGCGCGCAGCCGGTTCTTGCGCTGAAGCTTCACGTTCGGAAGTTCCTTCCAGGAGCCGCCGCGAAGGGCGGCGTGCGATGTCGGGTTGGTACGCGAGTGCATCCTGTCCGCACTCCGCACCGGCTACGGCCGAAATTAGGCAGAACAGGTGAAGCCGCCGATGGCCCGAAGTGAACGAGGGGTGAACCCCTGCCGTCGGCCCGGTGAGGTGACGGAACGCTCACGGCCAGGACACGCTCAGGTCCCGGCCCGCGCCCGCGCGTGACGCGTTCTCGCCCCTCGCCGGAACCCCGGCCCCCAACCCGCCGTCTGGCTCCAGGAAGGGCCACCCGGCCCGGTACGGCCGAGAAGGGCGACGGACATGGACCGGCGGACGTTTCTCACGGGCGGCGCCACCGCCCTCACCGCGCTCACCGCATGCGCACCGGGCGACGGGGCCTCCGCCCGGCCGGGCCCCTCAAGCTCCGGGTCCGCCTCCCGGCAGCTCACCACCGCCACCCGGACCGCGTCCGCGAAGGCCGCCGCCGACTGGGCCGCCCTCGCCCGCGACCTCGACGGCACCCTCGTCCGCCCCGGCGACGCGTCCTGGACCCCGGCCCGCCGCCTCTACAACACCCGCTTCGACACCCTGCGCCCCGCCGCCGTCGCCTACGCCGCGCACCCGGCCGACATCCGCACCCTGCTGGCGTACGCCCGTGCCCGCCGGATCAAGGTGGCCATCCGCAACGGCGGCCACTCCTACGCCGGTTACTCCTCCGGCGACGGCCGCCTGATCGTCGACGTGTCCGCCCTGAACCGGGTGAGCGCCTCGGGCGGGCACGCCGTGGTGGGCGCGGGGGCCAAGCTGATCGACGTGTACCGGACGCTGGCCGCCAAGGGCGCGACCATACCGGCGGGCTCCTGCCCCACGGTCGGCATATCCGGCCTGGTCCTCGGCGGCGGCCACGGCGTCGCCTCCCGCGCCTACGGCCTGACCTGCGACAACCTCACCCAGGCCACCCTGGTAACGGCGGACGGCCGCACCCTCACCACCGACGCCCGCGAACACCCCGACCTGTTCTGGGCGCTGCGTGGCGCGGGCAACGGCAACTTCGGCGTCGTCACCGAGCTGCGCTTCACCACCCACCCCGCCCCGCGGGCGGTGACCGCCTCCCTGCGCTGGCCGTCGGCACGGGCGGCGGCGGTGCTCCGGGCCTGGCAGGAGTGGGGGCCCGCCCAGCCCGACGAGATCTGGTCCGCGCTGCACCTGGAACGCGACCGGGGCCGCACCCCGACCGTCTCCGTCTCCTGCTTCTCGCTCGGCACCCGGGGCGACCTGGAGAACGCCGTGGACCGCCTCGCCCACCGCGCGGGCGCCGACGCCTCGGCGGTCAGCATCCGGAGCCGGGGCTACGAGGAGGCGATGGAGGTCTACGCCGGCTGCTCGGCCTTCGCCACCGACGCCCAGTGCCACCTGCCCGGCACCGCCCCCGGCCGCTCCCCACGCGGCGCCCTCGGCCGGGAGACCTACGCGGCCCGCTCCGACTTCTTCGACCGCTCACTGTCCGCGGCGGGCGTCGCGACCCTGCTGAAGCGGGTCGGCGCGATGTCCGGCGGCGCGGGCAGTGTGGCGCTCACCGCGCTGGGCGGCGCCGTCAACCGGGTCTCCCCCGACGCGACCGCCTTCGTGCACCGCCGCTCCCGGATGCTGGCCCAGTACCTCGCCTCCTGGGACGCGGGCACCTCCGGCACGGCCGCCCGCTCCTGGCTGGCCTCCACCCACACCGCGATGCGCCCCCACGCCTCGGGCGCCGCCTACCAGAACTACACCGACCCCGCGCTGACCGACTGGCGCCGGGCCTACTACGGCAGCGCGGGCGCCCGGCTCGGCGAGGTGAAGAAGCGGTACGACCCCGACCGCTTCTTCGGCTACGCCCAGGGGCTGTGACACAGGGGCTCTGACGCAGGAGCTGTGAGACAGGGCCGTCCGCAGGGGCTGTGACACACGAGAAGGCCGCGGCGAACCCGTCGCCGCGGCCTTCTCCAGGATCAACGGGCCCTAGGCGGCCAGGTCCTTCTCCCCCGACCCGGCCGGCTCTCGCCCGCCGGAGAACAGCGCGTCGCCGCGCTCACCGCCCACCGGACCGGCGCTCACCAGCCTCCCCGCGCGGGGGGAACGGGCGATGGCCCGCACCAGCGGGGTGAGCAGCGCCGTGGCGGGCGGGGACAGCAGCAGCGCGACCGCCGTACCGAGGGCGAAGCCGCCGATCACGTCGGTCGGGTAGTGCACGCCCATGAAGACCCGGCAGAAGCCCTCCAGCAGGGCGAGCGCGATACCGGCGATGCCGAAGCGGCGGTTGGCGACGAAGAGGCCGACACCGAGCGCCATGGTGATCGTCGCGTGGTCGCTGACGAATGAGTAGTCGCTCTTGCCCGCGATGAGGACGTCGAGCCCCTGGTGGTCCATGAAGGGGCGGGGCCGCTCCACGAAGCCCCGGATGGGCACGTTCACCAGTACGGCCACGGCCGCCGCGAGCGGCGCCCAGACCAGCGCGGTCACCGAGGACACCGCGTCGGGACCGCCCTTGCGCCTGACCGTCAGCCAGCACGCCAGGACCAGCAGGACCATGGCGACCGGCAGCCCGTACTCGCCGACGAACTCCATGACCCGGTCGAACCAGTGCGGAGCGGCCTTCGCCAGGCCGTTGATGTCATAGAGCAGCTCGACGTCGGGGTTAGATCCGGATTCGGCGAGTACAGCCATGGTGCTGCGGCCCCTTCGTCGTCTTACCGGACGCACCCAGTGTGCGTCGCGCCAACCCCCCGTGGGTCGTAGATCCGCTTCCGTTGCACTGGCGCACTGACGTCTGCTCGGCTACGTGAACAGGAACGCACAGCACCTGTGAATACGTTCCACCCTCCACCGAATGATCACTCAGACGTTATCGAAGAGATACCCGTACGCGCAGCTCAGGGGGTGGGTTGACGCTCCGCTACACACGGGTGGGGAGCGCTTTCGCGCCATCCTCGGTGACCCGGGTGGCACCGAAGTAGTCGACACCGTCGATCGGGTCGAACCGGATCACCGCGCCCGTGCGCGGCGCGTCGATCATGTAGCCGCCGCCCACGTAGATGCCCACGTGGTGGATGGCCCGCGAGTCGGCCGGGTCGTGCGAGAAGAAGACCAGGTCACCGGGGAGCAGTTCGTTCCGCGCGGGATGCGGACCCGCGTTGTACTGGTCGTTCGCCACGCGCGGCAGCTTGATCCCGACACTGTCGTACGACGCCTGGGTCAGCCCCGAGCAGTCGAACCGCCCGCTCTGCGCGGCCGTACCGGTGCCGCCCCACAGGTAGGGGGTGCCGAGCTTGCTCTGCGCGTAGGCGATGGCCCCGGCGGCCTGCCGGGAGGGGTCGACCCGGGCGACCGGCGCGGCGAAGCTCTTGGAGAGCGTCGTGATCGTCTTCACGTAGTTCCGGGTCTCCCGGTACGGCGGCACACCCCCGTACCGGATGACCGCGTACGCGCCCGCGTTGTAGGCGGCCAGCATGTTGGCCGAGACGTCACCGGGAACGTCCTTGACGTACTTGGCCAGTTCGCAGTCGTAGGAGGCGGCCGAGGGGATCGCGTCGTCGGGGTCCCACACGTCCCGGTCCCCGTCGCCGTCCCCGTCCACCCCGTGGGTGGCCCAGGTGCCGGGGATGAACTGCGCTATCCCCTGCGCCTTGGCGGGACTGCGGGCACCGGGGTTGAACCCGCTCTCCTGGTACAACTGGGCCGCCAGCAGCGCGGGGTTGATGGCGGGACAGAGGTTGCCCCACTTCTGCACCAGCGTCTGGTACGCCGCCGGCACGGCACCCTTGGCCAGCCCGACGCCGCCGGCGGCGACACCGCCGGCGAGGTTGCCCGCGACGATGTACACCCCGACGACGAGCAGCATCACGAAGCTCAGGCCGAGCCCGATCGCGGCGCCCCCGGCCACCCATACTTTGCGCACGGGTCAACCCTCCCCCATAACCGGCCGGTTCAAGGCACCTTTGGACCCGCGCCCGCCCCGCAGGCCAACAATTCGGCCTATCCGTGACCGGTCCGACGCCCTTTCAGGACCCGATGGCCGTCCGGTACAGCGCGGCGGCCCGGCCCCCCAGCACCACGCTGTAGGAGACGTCCGCCGTCGAACCGCCCTGCTCGTGTCCGCCGAGCACCCCGACCACCTGCCCGGCCCCGTTCACCCACGGGCTGCCGCTGGTCCCGGCCGTGAAGCCGGGGCAGTGCACGCGCTGTTGGGTACGGCCCCGCGCCACCGGCCGGTCGGTGCACATGACCGGCGCCTCACGGGCGTCGGGCTGACCCACGAGGGTGACGGCCGTCGCGCCGGTCACGGTCCCGCTGGTGAACCGGTTCGCGCCGACCACGTCCTCGACCCGCCTGCCGTCCACCTCGGCGACGTGCGCGAAGGCCACGTCACTGTCCTCGTCCCGGTCCGCCGTCCACTCCGCGGGCACCACCCGCCCGCGCACCGGCCACATCCCGTACGGCGCCCTGCCGTCCCGGTAGCCCGGCGCGAAGAACAGCTTCCCGTCGGCACGGGTCACGCAGTGCGCGGCGGTGACGAGGAGATCGCGGCCGGGGCTGTGCACGACCGAGGCGGTGCAGAAGTGGCCGTGCTCGGGCCGTCCGGCGCCGTCCGCGCCGAAAAGCGCGCCGACCCGTGCGGTCCGCGCGTCGGCGGACGCCGTCACGGTCACCTCCAGCGGGCCGCGGCCGTCATCGGCCGCCGCCACCGAGGCCGAGGTCAGGGCGAGCATCACCACCGCGCCCAGCAGTGCGGGCCGCGAACTGACCGGGTCGCCCGATCCGCGCTTCATCAGTCCTCACTCCCTCCGCCCAGGGTGAGAAACCTGCCCGGACCTCGCCGGGATTCTCCTGCGAACCGCTGCCGCACGAACCACTGCGGTGCGCACCACTGCCGTACGAACCGCCGTCGTGCCAGCCACGGTCGGCCGAAGTGCCGTCCAGCCTAGCGGCGCCGGTCACGCTCCGCCCGCCCGGCGGTCACACCCTGTCAACGTCCCCGGTCGCGGGTGCCGTGAGCCCCCAGGTCACCCCGGTCAGCTCCTCCGACAGCGTCCACAGCCGCCGGGCCGCCACCGGATCGCTCGCCGCCGCGCTGCGGCCGACCAGCGCGGGGGCGCCGCGCATCTCGCCGAGGCCGCCGGGGCCGACGTAGGAAGCGCCGGGCAGGTCCTCGGTGGCCGCGTACAGGGTGGGCAGAGCGCCGCCCTTGTCGTCCTGGGCGAACACCTTGTTGCCGATGCCCATGAAGGCACGGGCCAGCGGGCTCGCGGCATGGCTCTGAAGGTTGGTGGCCGCGTAGCCGGGGTGGGCCGCGAGGGCGCGCACCGGCGAACCCGCCTCGGCCAGACGCCGCTGGAGTTCAAGAGTGAAGAGGAGGTTGGCCAATTTGGACTGGGCGTAGGCGCGGGTCGGGGTGTAGCGGCCGCGCAGGTTCACGTCGTCGAAGCTGATCCGGCCGTCGCCGCCCCGGTGCAGGCCCGAGGAGACGGTCACCACGCGGTCGGTGACATGGGGCAGCAGCAGGTTGGTCAGGGCGAAGTGCCCGAGGTGGTTGGTGCCGAACTGGGTCTCGAAGCCCTGCTTGGTCCGCCCCTCGGGGAGCATCATCACGCCGGCGTTGTTCACCAGCAGGTCCAGCGGGCGGTCCCAGCCCTCGGCGAACTCACGCACCGAGTCCAGGTCCGCCAGGTCGAGCCGGCGCACCTCGGTGCTGCCGCCCGCCCGCCCCGCGGCGGCGGCGCCCCGCGCCAGGTCCCGCACCGCGAACACCACGTGCGCGCCCGCCCGGGCCAGCGCGGCGGCGGCGACGAAGCCGATCCCGCTGTTGGCGCCCGTCACCACGGCCGTACGGCCGCTCAGCGCGGGCATACGGTCCACATTCCACTGGCGCGCAGCGCGCGCTCCGCTCGTCTCGGCCATGACCACAATGTAGGCAACGCCAACAATGATGTCAACGACAACAATGCAGCCACCGTAAACAAAGCTGGCGCCGACAACATCGGGATACGATGACCCCCATGCCGCGCATCCCCACGAGCCGCCCGTACCACCACGGCGACCTGCGCGCCGCCCTCCTGGAGAGCGCCGAACGCACGCTGCGCGAGAAGGGCGCCGGCGCCCTCTCCCTGCGCGAGCTGGCCCGCGCCACCGGCGTCAGCCACGCCGCTCCCGGCCGCCACTTCAAGGACAAGCAGGCCCTCCTCGATGCCCTCGCCCTCGACGGCTACCAGCGCCTCGACCAGGCCCTGTCCGCGGCGGGCGCCGACGGCCACGACGCGGACTTCGAGCAGCGCATGACCGCCCTGGCCCGCGCCTACCTCGGCTTCGCGGTGGACAACCCCGAACTGCTGGAGCTGATGTTCGCGCGCAAGCACGACCCCGACAGCTCCGACCGGCTCGCCGCCGCCGTCGACCAGTCCTTCGGCGCCCTCACCCGCACCTTCGCCGACGCCCAGGAGCGCGGCGAGATCGTCCGGGGCGACCCCGAGCGCATCACCCTCGTCGCCGCCGCGAGCCTGCACGGCCTCGCCGCGCTCATCGCCGGCTGCGCCCTGGACGCCGAGGAGGCCCTGGCTGGGCTCGACACCCACGTCCACCTGCTGCTGCACGGACTCAAGCCCCGCTGACACCGCGTGAGAACATCGTCTCGACGTCTCACCCGACCGGCCGTCAGAAACCGCGCCGGGAGCCGAAGGGCCGTAAGAGGGCCCAACGACGGAACCACGCCACAGGTTTCGCTCCCGCGTCATTGCCCGGCGTGACCTGCCGTGATACACAGAGTGACCGTACGCGCCGAATGCACGAGACCCGCCAGTGAATGCCGCCAAGTCGACATACGAAGGCGACGTTGTCGGCGACAATGAGTCCTGACCTCTGCACACCGCAGAGGAGCGGCACAACTACCCACCAGGGGCGGTGACTTACATGCTCTTTGCGGCCGACAAGGGAGACATCAACACCATCATCGGCGGGATCGCTCCGGACTGGGGGCCTTTCGGCAGCCTGGGCAACGAAGCGAAGGTGATGATCGAGGTGGTGATGGCCGTCGCCATCCTGCTCTGCCTCGGCATCGCCATCTGGGGCGCGGCCAAACAGCGCATCGGCGCCACCGCACTGCGGGACACCTTCAGCGCGGAACAGGGCAAGGGACTCATCATCGCGGGTCTCACCGGGGTCTTCATCATCGGCTCCCTCGGCACGCTGTTCACCATCGTGTACGGCATGGCTGTCTGACACCCCGTCCCCCACCCGTCCGTCGTGTCCACCGGCTGAGGTTGCGTTTCCCTGATGTCGAGTCACCACACCGCGCCCGCGCGAGAACCAGCCCGGCTACCGTCGTATGAACACGAGGCGGAGAGGGCGTACGCGGCATGAGCACCTCAGGCGAGCACGGCTATCCCGACACCGGGCAGACCCGCACCCACCTGCCCGGCGGCGACCCCTACGGCGGCGCCCCCCGCCGCACCCCCCGCTCCTCCTCCCGCAGCCTCATCACGGTCGTCGGCGTGGTGGTCCTCCTCATCGCAGCCATCGCCTTCGCCAACCGCGACAACTCCCCCGCGGCGAAAAGCCCCGCCAAGGGCCCCGAACACGCGGCCGCGGCCCCCACGGCCGCCTCGGGCGAAACCCCGGTACCCACCAAGCAGAACGGCATCCCGACGAACTTCCCCCACACGAAACAGGGGGCGGAGAGTGCGGCGGCCAACTATGCGGTGGCGCTGGGGTCGGCGGAGATGTTCAACAAGGCCCGGCGTGACTCCGTCCTCCAGACCGTCATGACCCCGTCCAGGGTGACGAGTTCGAAGGCGGAGATGGACCAGGCATACACGACCGCCTTCAATCAGAGCCTCGGCCTGAGCGCCGACGGCGCCGCCCCGAACGGGTCCACCTTCGTCTCACGCACGAGCCCGATCGGCACCAAGGTCACCGAGTCCGGCGGCGACACCGCCACGGTCGCGGTCTGGTGCAGCGGGCTGCTGGGGCTGGCGGGCAGCAAGTCCACCAACCCGGTCACCAATAGCTGGTTCACCATCACGATGAAGCTCCAGTGGGCAGCCGGTGACTGGAAGATCATCACGCATTCCCAGACGGAAGGACCGGCACCGGTCCCCGGCGACGACAAGGCTTCCAGCGCGGACGACATGTCGAAGACGGTCGAGGAGTACGGAGGGTTCACCTATGCGCGCTGATCGCCGCGTACTCACCTTGGCCGGCATCGTCGGCGCCGCCCAGACCGCGGCCGTCCTCACGGCCACCCGGGCCTTCGCGGCACCCAGCCCGAAGCCCACGAAGAGCAACGACCCCTGCGACCTGATCCACGGCGCGGCGCGCGACTTCTGCGACAAGGACAGCAGCGGCGGCGGAACCTCCCGCAAGGGCCTCACCCCCGACAACCCCCTCACCTCCTCCCTCGACCCCCTCTCCTCCCTGGCCAAGGGCTGTGCGGACGCCGCGTCCTGGACCATCGGCAAGCTCAGTGACGCGGTGAAGGAGACGGCGAACGTCGACTTCACGAACCCGAAGTTCCTCCAGCAGTACGCCGTGGTCTTCGCCGCCTCCACCATCCTCACCCTCGTCCTGTGGCTCCTGGCGGTCGCCAAGCGGGCGGTACGAGGCGTCCCCCTCACCACCGCCATCTCCGAAGCCGTCGGCTTCCTCTGGCTCACGGTGCTGGCCTCCGCCTTCACCCCCCTGATCCTCTACACCGTCGTCTCCGCCGCGGACGGCGTCACCGACGTACTGGCGAAAGCCACCGGCGACCAGGCCGACACCTTCTTCGGCACCTTCTCCGCCGCCCTGAACAAGGGCGACGACATCGGCGGCGGCCCGATCATGCTGATCGTCGTCTCCCTGGTCAGCATCCTCGCCGCAGGCGTCCTCTGGCTCGAACTGGTCATCCGCGCCGCCCTGCTCTACGTCGGCGCCCTCCTCGGCACCGTCGTCTACGCGGGCCTCGTCGACAAGAACCTGTGGGGCCACGTCCGCCGCTGGGCCGGCATCATGATCGCCGTCATCATGGTCAAACCGGTCATCGTGATCGTCCTCGGCCTGGCCGGCGCCCTCTCCGGCGACAACGGCCCCGACGCCTTCGGCGCCGTCGTCTCCGGCCTCTCCATCATCCTGCTCGCCATCTTCGCCAGCGCGATGATCTACCGCTTCGTCCCCGGCTTCGGCGACGAGATCGCCGGCTCCCGCAACAACCGCATCATGCAGGGCGCCGAGGGCAAGGCCGCCGCCGTCATCAGCTCCCCCGCCACCCTCGTCGCCCAGGGCATCAAGACCCACAGCACCCGCGCCGACAGCAACGCGGGCGGCGGCGGCCAGAGCGCGAGCACCCCCCGCCCCGCCAACCCGGCCAGCGGCGGCGTCGCCGCCCACAGCGGCCGCACCCCCCAGAGCGGCGGCACCGCCGCCCCCGCGCCCCGCGCCCCCAGCCCCGCCAACACCCCGCACGCAAGCAACACCCGCAACAGCAGCACCAACCGCTCTGGAGGTGAAGGGCGTTGACGACCGAGGCCCACATGTCCCATCCGGTCACGCCCCGCCGTACGTATCTCATCGGCCGCGCCCGGCCCAACGCGATCATCGGCCGCAACCGCGAGTCCGGCGAGATCGCCCTGATCGTCGTCGGCGCGTTCCTCGGCATGATGTGCGGCCTCCTCGTCCCCGCCCTCCCCCTGCGCATCGCGCTCCTGAGCGGCTTCCCGATGCTCGCGATCGCCGCGGTCTACGTGCCGTACAAGCGCCGCACCTTCTACAAGTGGTTCGAGATCAACCGCTCCTACAAGCGCACCGTCAAGCGCGCCGCCGTCTACCGCTCCCCCGTCATGGAGTCCGGCATCCGCCTCGACGGCCGCGAGGTCGAGATCGGCCCGCCCCCCGGCATCGGCCGCATCACCTGGCTCGCCGCCCCCTTCGGCCCCGACGAGATCGCCGTACTGCTGCACGCCGACCGCAAGACCGTCACCGCCGCCATCGAGATCGAGGGCCCCGGCGTCGGCCTGCGCGACTCCGAGGACCAGGAAGCCCTCGTCGACCGCTTCGGCACCCTCCTCAAGCACGTGGCCAACGGCGACGGCTTCGTCACCCGCATCCAGATGCTGGCCCGCACCCTGCCCGCCGACCCCGACGCCCACGCCAAGGACGTCGTACTGCGCGGCGACGGCCGCTCCCCCGAGTGGCTCCAGAGCTCCTACGACCAGCTCCAGTCCATGGTGTCCACCAGCAGCGAGCAGCACCGCGCCTACCTCGTGGCCTGCATGAGCTACAGCCGCGACCTGGCCGCCGAGGCCCACGCCATGGCCCGCGCCGCCCGCCCCCAGGCCGGCCGCAAGCTCGACCGCGACGCCGGACTCGCCATCGTCATGGCCCGCGAGCTCACCGACATCTGCTCCCGCCTGCAGGAAGCCGACATCCGGGTACGCCAGCCCCTCGGCCAGGGCCGCCTGTCCTCCCTGATCCACTCCATGTACGACCCGGACCACCCCATCGACCACATCCAGGCCATGACCCAGCGCAACGCCTGGCCGGCCGAGCTGAACGCCATGGAGCCCACCTACCTCCAGGCCAAGACCCGCGAGTCCACCACCCGCGCCCCCTGGTGCCACGCCACCGCCTGGGTGAAGGAGTGGCCGATGACCCCCGTCGGCGTCAACTTCCTCGCCCCCCTCCTCGTCCACACCCCGGACGTGATCCGCACCGTCGCCGTCACCATGGACCTCGAACCCACCGAGGTCGCCATCGAGCGCATGCTGACGGAGAAGACCAACGACGAGGCCGAGGCGTCCCGCGCCGCCAAGATGAACCGCACCGTCGACCCGCGCGACGTCGCCGCGAACTCCCGCCTCGACCAGCGCGGCGAGGACCTCGCCAGCGGCGCCGCCGGCGTCAACCTCGTCGGCTACATCACCGTCTCCGCCCGCTCCCCCGAGGCGCTCAACCGCGACAAGCGCACCATCCGCGCCTCGGCGGGCAAGTCGTACCTGAAGCTGGAGTGGTGCGACCGCGAGCACCACCGCGCGTTCGTGAACACCCTCCCGTTCGCCACCGGCATCCGAAGGTAGAGGCTCTCCATGCGAGATCCGCTGTCCGTCCTCACCGACGCCTTCACGTCCTTCCTCTTCGGGAAGGTCGAGACCACCCGGCTCCCGGTGCGCACCTCCACCGGCCAGGCCCAGGCGGTCTACCTGCCGACGGCCGCCCCCGGCCTCGGCGACTCCGGCGTCATCATCGGCCGCGAGGTCTACTCCGGGAAGGGCTACATCTACGACCCCTTCCAGTTGTACGGCCAGCAGCTCCCCGCCCCGCACTGGCTGGTCCTCGGCGAGTCCGGCAACGGCAAGTCGGCGCTGGAGAAGACGTACGTCCTGCGCCAGCTCCGCTTCAAGGACCGCCAGGTCGTCGTCCTGGACGCCCAGGGCGAGGACGGCGTCGGCGAATGGAACCTCATCGCGGAGGAGCTGGGGATAACCCCCATCCGGCTCGACCCGACCGCCGCCCTCAACCACGGCATCCGCCTCAACCCGCTCGACCCCGCGATCACCACCACGGGCCAGCTCGCGCTGCTCCGCACGATCATCGAGGTCGCGCTCGGCCACGGCCTGGACGAACGCTCCGGCTTCGCCCTGAAGGTCGCCCACTCCTACGTCAACGAGACCATCGTCGACCGCCAGCCCGTCCTCATGGACATCGTCGAGCAACTCCGCCACCCCGAGCCGGAGTCCGCCGAGGCGATGAACGTCGCCATAGACGACGTACGCGCCTGGGGCCTGGACGTCGCCCTGGTCATCGACCGGCTGGTCGACGGCGACCTGCGCGGCATGTTCGACGGTCCGACCACGGTCGGCATCGACCTGGACGCCCCGCTGATCGTCTTCGACCTCTCCCACATCGACCGCAACTCCATCGCCATGCCGATCCTCATGGCGATCGTCGGCGTGTGGCTGGAGCACACATGGATCAGGCCCGACCGCAAGAAGCGCATCTTCCTGGTCGAGGAAGCCTGGCACATCATCAACAGCCCGTTCGTGGCCCAGTTGTTCCAGCGGCTGCTGAAGTTCGGCCGCCGCCTCGGCCTGTCCTTCGTCGCCGTCGTCCACCACCTCTCCGACGTGGTCGACGGCGCGGCGGCGAAGGAGGCGGCCGCGATCCTCAAGATGGCCTCCACCAGGACCATCTACGCCCAGAAGGCCGACGAGGCCAGAGCGACCGGCCGGGTACTCGGCCTGCCGCGCTGGGCCGTCGAGATCATCCCGACGCTCACCCCCGGCATCGCGGTCTGGGACGTCAACGGCAACGTCCAGGTGGTCAAACACCTGGTCACGGAGACGGAGCGCAACCTGGTCTTCACCGACCGGGCGATGACCCAGTCCTCCGACGACCTGGCGGCCGACGACGCCCTGCGCGCCGCCGAGCTGGAGGCCGAACAGCGGGCCGCGGCCTTCGTGGAACAGCATCTGGGCGACTCAGAGTCGACGGTGGCATAGGGAGAAGCGGGTGCGAGCGGACGAGCGGGGCGGCCGGGAATCCGGAAGCGCCGGCCAGAGCGGCGGAATCCCGGACGGCCTGCTGGTCGGCCTGCTCGGCTTCCTCCTCGGCATGACGGTACTGGTGTGGACGGCCACGGGCCTGGCCGCCCTCTTCGCCCGGGGCGGCTGGCCCGCCCCGCTCACCTTCACCCGCACCCCGCTGGCCATACGCCACCTCATCGGCCGCCCCCACGACATCGCCGGCGCCTGGCCCGACACCCCACCGGCCCAGCTCCCCGGCTGGGGCCTCTTCTGGGGCCTGTTCATCGGCCAGTTGCTGATCCTGCTCGTCCTGACCGTCTTCGTCCTCGGCACGATCGCCCGCTGGCGCGCGGGCCGGGTACGCCGGGTCACCGCGCCGCCCGAGCCGACGAAGCCGGAGCCGGAGCCGAAGCCGGAGCCGGAGCGGCAGCACGAGGTGCCGGAACCCCGCACCGAACAGCCGGCCCCGGCAGCACCGCCCGAGCCCGCAGTCGAACACGTCCCGGCCGAACCTCCGGCCGCCCAGGGCCCGCTGCTCTACGGCGCCCCCGAGACCCGCCAAGCCCGCGCCACCACGGCCCTCCAGGACGCCCCCGGCCCCGCACTGGTCGTCACCTCGAACCCGGCCCTGTGGCAGGACACCAAGGACGCGCGGGCCAAGCTCGGCCCCGTCCTCCTCTACGACCCCACCCACCGCTGCGACACCCCGGCCCGCCTGCACTGGTCCCCCACGGCGGGCTGCGAGGACCGGCCCACGGCGCTGAGCCGGGCGACGGCACTCCTCGCCCCCGTCCGGCCCACAGCCCGCATCGACCAGGCCGTCACCGACACCGCCACGACCCTGCTGCGCAGCTACCTGCACGCCGCCGCGCTGGACGGCCGCACCGTCCGCCACGTCCACCGCTGGGCCCAGGGCACCCAGATCCAGGACGCGGTACGCACCCTGCGCACCCACCCCAAGGCCGCCCCGGGCTCCGCGGGCGAGCTCGAGGCCGCGCTCACCTCGCACCCGGAACGCCGGGACATCGCCCAGGAGTTGACGAGCCGCGCACTGTCCGCGCTCCTCACGGTCAACATCCGGGAGTCATGCACCCCACACCGAACCGACACGATCGCCCTGGATTCCTTCGTCAGCGAAGGGGGCACGCTTTATGTGGTCGGTGAACCCATCGAGGACCCCAGGACACGGCCGGGCGCGATGCCCCTGCTGACGGCCCTCGTCTCCAGCGTGGTCGAGCACGGCCGGCGCATGGCCGAACGGTCATCCTCCGGTCGGCTCGACCCACCACTCACCCTGGTCCTCGACGACATCGCCGCGGTGGCCCCCGTCCCCCAGCTCCCCGAGCTGCTCAGCAGCGGTACCGCCCAGGGCCTCCCCACCCTCGCCCTGCTCCGCTCCCGCGAACAGGGCCGCGCCCGCTGGCCACACGAGGACCTACCGGTCTAGAACGAGCTCCAGCTCCCGCTCGTCCTCGTTCTTCGAGAACGACACGACGAGCCCGGTCGGCTTGAACCCGGCCCGCAGGTAGGCCCCCTGAGCCCGCGGATTGTCGGCGTGCACGAAGAGCCGCACCCGCTCGGCCTCCTGCTCCCAGGCCCACGCCACGCCCGCGTCCAGCAGCTCCTGGATCAGCCCGTTCCCCCGGTGCTCGGCCCGCACGAACACCCCGACGACATGCCCCTGCCTCCGCTCGACCGCATGCCCGGCCCAGTCCTCACTGCCGCCCTCCTCCAGGAGCACGGTGACCGACCCGGCCCAACCTCCACCGGGCGCCTCGGCCACGAACTGCCGCACACCATTGCCTTCGGTGCCGGCCGCGGCGGTCCGCTCCTGCCAGAACGAATCCGGCTTGGCGGCGGCATCCTCGTACGTCTCCAGAAACGCGAGATGAGCGACCGGGTCCCGCAGGGCATCCAGCCGCAACCGCTTCACATCCCCCCACTCCTGCTCCCGTACCGCCCGGACCACATACCCCTGACCAACCACAACTCCCATGCGCCCCACGGTAGTACGCCCCTACAGTGACCCTCATGACAACCCTCCCCGACCGCCCGAACACGGCCCTCCTCGTCATCGACGTCCAGAACGGGGTCATGGCGGGTGCCCACAACCGCGACCAGGTGATCGCGAACATCGCCTCGCTGCTCGACAAGGCCCGCACGGCCGCCGTACCCGTGATCTGGATTCAGCATTCGGACGAGGGCCTGCCCCAGGGCAGCGCCCAGTGGGAGTACGTCCCCGAGCTGAAGCGCCAGGACGACGAGCCCCTGGTCCCCAAGAACTACCCGGACTCCTTCGAGGCCACGGACCTGGAGTCCGTACTCGGGGACCGCAAGGTGGGCCGCATCGTCGTCGCGGGCGCCCAGACGGACATCTGCATCCGCTCGACGCTGCACGGCGCGATCACCCGGGGCTACGACGCCACCCTGGTCACCGACGCCCACACGACCGAGGACCTGACCCAGTTCGGCGCCCCGACCCCGGACAAGGTCATCGCCCACACCAACCTGTACTGGAAGTTCCACAGCGCACCGGGCCGCGAGGCCGGCGTCGTGGAAACAGCGGACGCCAGTTTCTGAAAAAGGTCCGGAACGCAGAAAACCCCCGCACCAAATGGTGCGGGGGTTTCCCATAAAATTTGTTCGGCGGCGTCCTACTCTCCCACAGGGTCCCCCCTGCAGTACCATCGGCGCTGTGAGGCTTAGCTTCCGGGTTCGGAATGTAACCGGGCGTTTCCCTCACGCTATGACCACCGAAACACTATGAAACTGTTTCAGCCAAAACCCATGTGTGGCACATGGATGCTGTTCGTGGTTTCAGAACCAACACAGTGGACGCGAGCAACTGAGGACAAGCCCTCGGCCTATTAGTACCAGTCAACTTCACCCGTTACCAGGCTTCCATATCTGGCCTATCAACCCAGTCGTCTACTGGGAGCCTTACCCTCTCAAGGAGGTGGGAATACTCATCTCGAAGCAGGCTTCCCGCTTAGATGCTTTCAGCGGTTATCCCTCCCGAACGTAGCCAACCAGCCATGCCCTTGGCAGGACAACTGGCACACCAGAGGTTCGTCCGTCCCGGTCCTCTCGTACTAGGGACAGCCCTTCTCAATATTCCTACGCGCACAGCGGATAGGGACCGAACTGTCTCACGACGTTCTAAACCCAGCTCGCGTACCGCTTTAATGGGCGAACAGCCCAACCCTTGGGACCGACTCCAGCCCCAGGATGCGACGAGCCGACATCGAGGTGCCAAACCATCCCGTCGATATGGACTCTTGGGGAAGATCAGCCTGTTATCCCCGGGGTACCTTTTATCCGTTGAGCGACGGCGCTTCCACAAGCCACCGCCGGATCACTAGTCCCGACTTTCGTCCCTGCTCGACCCGTCGGTCTCACAGTCAAGCTCCCTTGTGCACTTACACTCAACACCTGATTGCCAACCAGGCTGAGGGAACCTTTGGGCGCCTCCGTTACTCTTTAGGAGGCAACCGCCCCAGTTAAACTACCCATCAGACACTGTCCCTGATCCGGATCACGGACCCAGGTTAGACATCCAGCACGACCAGACTGGTATTTCAACGACGACTCCCCCTGAACTGGCGTCCAGAGTTCACAGTCTCCCAGCTATCCTACACAAGCCGAACCGAACACCAATATCAAACTGTAGTAAAGGTCCCGGGGTCTTTCCGTCCTGCTGCGCGAAACGAGCATCTTTACTCGTAGTGCAATTTCACCGGGCCTATGGTTGAGACAGTCGAGAAGTCGTTACGCCATTCGTGCAGGTCGGAACTTACCCGACAAGGAATTTCGCTACCTTAGGATGGTTATAGTTACCACCGCCGTTTACTGGCGCTTAAGTTCTCAGCTTCGCCCTGTCGAAACAGAGCTAACCGGTCCCCTTAACGTTCCAGCACCGGGCAGGCGTCAGTCCGTATACATCGCCTTACGGCTTCGCACGGACCTGTGTTTTTAGTAAACAGTCGCTTCTCGCTGGTCTCTGCGGCCACCCCCAGCTCACCGAGTAAATCGGATCACCAGTGATGGCCCCCCTTCTCCCGAAGTTACGGGGGCATTTTGCCGAGTTCCTTAACCATAGTTCACCCGAACGCCTCGGTATTCTCTACCTGACCACCTGAGTCGGTTTAGGGTACGGGCCGCCATGAAACTCGCTAGAGGCTTTTCTCGACAGCATAGGATCATCCACTTCACCACAATCGGCTCGGCATCAGGTCTCAGACTATGTGTTGCCCGGATTTACCTGGACAACGTCCTACACCCTTACCCCAGGACTACCATCGCCTGGGCTGGACTACCTTCCTGCGTCACCCCATCACTCACCTACTAACCGCTTGGGCCGGCGGCTCCACCACTTTCCTTTCCCCGAAGGGTCCGGAACGGCTTCACGGCCTTAGCATCACGATGCTCGATGTTTGACGCTTCACAGCGGGTACCGGAATATCAACCGGTTATCCATCGACTACGCCTGTCGGCCTCGCCTTAGGTCCCGACTTACCCTGGGCAGATCAGCTTGACCCAGGAACCCTTAGTCAATCGGCGCACACGTTTCTCACGTGTGTATCGCTACTCATGCCTGCATTCTCACTCGTGAACCGTCCACAACTCGCTTCCGCGGCTGCTTCACCCGGCACACGACGCTCCCCTACCCATCACAGCACCCGTTGGGGCTTATTGCTGCAATGACACGACTTCGGCGGTACGCTTGAGCCCCGCTACATTGTCGGCGCGGAATCACTAGACCAGTGAGCTATTACGCACTCTTTCAAGGGTGGCTGCTTCTAAGCCAACCTCCTGGTTGTCTCTGCGACTCCACATCCTTTCCCACTTAGCGTACGCTTAGGGGCCTTAGTCGATGCTCTGGGCTGTTTCCCTCTCGACCATGGAGCTTATCCCCCACAGTCTCACTGCCGTGCTCTCACTTACCGGCATTCGGAGTTTGGCTAAGGTCAGTAACCCGGTAGGGCCCATCGCCTATCCAGTGCTCTACCTCCGGCAAGAAACACACGACGCTGCACCTAAATGCATTTCGGGGAGAACCAGCTATCACGGAGTTTGATTGGCCTTTCACCCCTAACCACAGGTCATCCCCCAGGTTTTCAACCCTGGTGGGTTCGGTCCTCCACGAAGTCTTACCTCCGCTTCAACCTGCCCATGGCTAGATCACTCCGCTTCGGGTCTTGAGCGTGCTACTGAATCGCCCTATTCGGACTCGCTTTCGCTACGGCTTCCCCACACGGGTTAACCTCGCAACACACCGCAAACTCGCAGGCTCATTCTTCAAAAGGCACGCAGTCACGAGATATGTGCAAGCACATATCCGACGCTCCCACGGCTTGTAGGCACACGGTTTCAGGTACTATTTCACTCCGCTCCCGCGGTACTTTTCACCATTCCCTCACGGTACTATCCGCTATCGGTCACCAGGGAATATTTAGGCTTAGCGGGTGGTCCCGCCAGATTCACACGGGATTTCTCGGGCCCCGTGCTACTTGGGTGTCTCTCAAACGAGCCGCTGATGTTTCGACTACGGGGGTCTTACCCTCTACGCCGGACCTTTCGCATGTCCTTCGCCTACATCAACGGTTTCTGACTCGTCCTGTCGCCGGCAGACGACAGAAGAGAGATCCCACAACCCCGTACACGCAACCCCTGCCGGGTCTCACACGTATACGGTTTGGCCT